>JANQSA010000071.1 GCA_028284285.1 Croceivirga sp. | reverse complement strand
TCAAGTCGATTTTGGAGGAATGGCAGAGTGGTCGAATGCGGCAGTCTTGAAAACTGTTGAGGGTCACACCTCCGGGGGTTCGAATCCCTCTTCCTCCGCAAAGAAAAGCTTCACAAATGTGAAGCTTTTTCATTTCCAAAGCGGAACAAGCTTGCTTAAGATTCGCGAAGGAAATAAAAATTGCTGCCTCTGGTAGCTTTTCTTTGTATTGGATCCCCTTTTGGGACGCACGAGCGAAGCGCTGTGAATCCCTCTTCCTCCGCTTAAAGCAGAGCTCGATTTCCAGCAGAAAATCGGGCTTTTGTTTTTTGAATGACTTCTACAGTCTTCGACTTAAAATAATCATAGAACCTTAATTTTCATCCACTGCCCAGTGTTATGATAATGGAATCCAGTGTTTATGGGGTTCCCCAAGGCCTCTATAATAAAATTGTCTTAGTGCCTCTTCCTTTGTAAATCACAATAACCTCAATTACAGGTATTTAAAATTACAACATCTCTTTAGCGTGTTGTCCTCTTGCTCAACCAAACCATTTTCGAAATGCGGAAGCAATTACCTGCTAATACAAACAAAGAACTTATTGGACATTATATGCATTCTATCCCATAAAAGGTCTATTTACGAAACTATTAAATGAGACCAGAAATGGGACAATCTAGCAAATGGAAAAAAGTCTTGTCAGTTCTGTGCCCTAAAACAGCCGTGGCTGTTGTACAACTCTGATTTACATCAGCTCTCGCTTCCATAAGTGTTCGGAAATCGGTAACTTATGTGTAAGTGCCCCTTAACCAGCTACAACTGTGCTTGTATAATCTGCTATTGTAGATTGAACAATCTTGGCAACCATAATGTCAACTGGGGTATATATGTTATCATGAACAAGGCCACAATCATAGCAACAAACAGGGGCAATAAAGGTTTAACTACTTTTTCGATGGATGTTTTGGCAATACCCACACCTACGAAGAGTACAGATCCCACTGGGGGTGTACACAACCCAATACACAAGTTCAATATCATCATAATTCCAAAGTGGATAGGGTCGATGCCAAATTCAATTACCACTGGCAAAAAAATAGGAGTGAAAATGAGTACTGCAGGTGTCATATCCATAAAAATTCCCACCATTAAGAGAATGATATTGATGAGCAACAAGATTATAATCTTGTTATTGGTAAGACTTAACAAACCTGTGCTAATTTCCTGTGGAATATGTTCATACGATAGCACCCATGACATTGCCATCGATGCCCCGATCAAAAGCATGACTATGGCGGTGGTAACAGCGGAATCCCGAAAAACTTTTGGAAGCTTTTGTAAGCTGATTTCCCTATAAAGGAATCCACATATTAAACTATACAATACTGCAATGGCCGAAGCTTCAGTAGCGGTAAATATTCCAACAATAATGCCTCCAATCACCAATACCAGTAAAAACAGTGAAGGTATTGCATCGATAAAGGTCTTGAGCACTTCTTTCAAAGAGCTTTTTTTACCTAATGGGTAAGCCTTTTTCTTCGCCCAAAACGATGCTACGATTATCAGGAAGAGCCCTGTCAGAATACCAGGTAAATACCCTGCCAAAAAAAGCGCGGCAACCGACGCACCACCACTCGCAAGTGAATACACAATCAGTATATTGCTGGGTGGGATAACCAAACCCGTTGTGGCCGAAGTGATGTTGACAGCAGCACCAAATTCCTTGTCGTACCCCTCCCTTTCCATTTCTGGAGCAAGAATGCTACCCATTGCAGAGGCCGAGGCCATCGCTGAACCTGCAATGGCCCCCATCAGCATGGCCGATATGATATTGATTAGGGCCAAACCACCAGGCAAAGCCCCTACCAAGGTCTTGGCAAAGGCAATCAGGCGGTGCGCAATGCCCCCATTGTTCATCAACTCCCCAGATAGAATGAAAAACGGAATGGCAAGAAGCGCAAAACTGTCCAACCCTGTTGCCATTCGCTGCGAAATAGTAGTGAAAGCCGGTAGGAAGGGAATGCTCACCAGTATGGTCAATAACGATGAGATGGCTATACTCCAGGCCACAGGAGTACCGATAGCAAGCAATCCAACAAAACTGATGATCAAAACAAGTATTGGTACATATTCCATAGGCTTAATTGCTTAACATATCGGAAATCTTATAATAAATGATAAGCAGTCCACTAATGGGTATGACCATATACACCACCGCCAAAGGCAATCCCAATGCGGGCGAATGCTGTTCGAGCAAATAAGTGATATAAACCAACCTGAGACCTCCCATCACCATCGCAAAAAGGCAGAACAGGACGATTACCAATCGCACGAGTTGCTTAAGCCTTTTTTGGTTGTGTTTGTCCGCACGACGCACCAGTACATCTATGGCGACGTGACCATGCTGACCCTCAACATATGCTGCACCCAAAACACCTATCCAAATCATCAGGAAACGGGCCAGTTCATCCGTGAAAGAACTTGGTTCACCCAATGCATATCGGCTAAACACCTGCCAAAGCACATTGAGCGCCATAATGGCCATGATTAAAGCCAGTGAACGGCCCAAGAATTTATCCAGTCCCTGTCTAAAATGCCTCATTGTTCCATTGCCTTTATTTCTTGGATTATTGCGTATAACTCGGCTTCATCCTCGTATTGCCGATAAATCTTTTCCACCCTTTGCTCAAATGGTTGCTTGTTGGGCCTAATAACCGCTACTCCTGCCTTCTGTACTTCTTTTAAGGCCTTGGTCTCTGCCTCTGTCCATAATTTTCGTTGATAGACCATTGAATTTTTTACTGCTTCCTTCAACCAAACCCGTTCCTGTTCTGAAAGCCTATTCCAAAAATGGGTTCCAGCAATCAGTACATCGGGCAAAAAAGTGTGCTCACTCAATGAGTAATATTTACAGACTTCGTAATGCCGTGAAAGGTAAAAACTGGGTGGATTGTTCTCTGCTCCATCAACCACCCCCTGTTGCAATGAGGTATACAACTCGCCCCAAGAGATGGGCGTTGGCGAACCACCCATACTGCGTACCATATCCATGGCGGTCTTGCTTTCCATCACACGAATCTTTAATCCCTCCAAATCATCTGGGTGTTCGATCGGTCGCTCTTTGGAATAAAAACTACGGCTGCCAGCGTCGTAGAATCCCAGACCTTTTAGCCAATATTTTTGGCCACTGTCCAATAATTGCTGTCCTATGGGGCCATCCATTACCTTAAATGAATGCTCCTTGCTCCTAAACAGAAATGGCAGCCCCAATACTTTCATCTTGGGCGCAAAGTTTTCCAAAATGCCTACGGAAACCTTGGCCATGTCCAAACTTCCGATCTGTAAGAGTTCCAGGCATTCACGTTCCGTTCCCAATTGTTGGTTGGCATAAATCTCAATGTGCAGCCTATCATCGGAAAGCTCACGTAAGTCCTCCCCCATTTTTACCATTGCCTGATGTACCGAATGGTTCACATCAAGTGTGTGTGCCAACCGGATGGTTTTGGCCCCTTCGGAATTCTTACATCCCAACAAAAAGGCAATCCCAATGAAAAAGATGCTGAAAACCCTCATTTTTACCCACATGTTCTGTGTAACTTTAAAAATCCAAATTGCTTTCTTCCACTCCCCGAAATACTTATTCCTTGACATGGACCATCCTCAATAGTGATGTATCTAACCCTATAAATCACAGTATATGCTGTACCAATCCTTTTACAATTCCCCCTTGGATTATCGAATCTTAAGCACAAATACAATGGATATACCTTACAAGGCATGCTCTTAACTTCGTTTATTAAAAATTGCCATTTTGGTCAAATCATTCTAGTTTTTATCACAAAGGCGTCCATAGGATTTTGAATCAGCATGGTGTCGATATCTTTTTGGATAAACCCGTTTTTTCTCAACTCTGGAAGCAAGTGGGTAAATAGGGCAGTATAGCCCCTGAATCTTCCACCGTTTTTCTCGCCCGGAGTGTACCATCCTGCATCATGCGATAACAATATCTTGTTCAAGTAACCTTGCTTTTTTAGAAATCGTATCATCGAAACATAGCGGTTACTATTTTTTTCACGGATACCGTCCAAGCTGATCCAAGCCCCCTCTTTTGCAGCTTTTAGGTGCATCGAAAGATTCTTTTCTGCCTGCGCATGGGTCCAAATGAAAGCTGTGGGACTAACCCCATTTTCCTTTAACAATGCTATTTGTTCCAATGCAGGTTCTGCCGGCCCGGTATGTGAGGCAATGGTCAAGCCAGTCTTGAGGTGGGCCAAAGCTGCCGCCTTAATCAGTTTTTGATGAAGATTGGACAACGGCCCCCTGTTTACCGCTGTCTTGATAAAACCCGGTTTTATCTTGGTGCCCTGCATGCCTTTTTTGAAATCCCTGATATAACGTCCCGCCAGTTCTACTGGGGATTCCCTGTACACATGTTCAGGAATGTGTCTGTTATTATTGGCTCCGTAATAACCTGTGTTGGTGATGATATGCAGTCCGGTTTCATCAGCCAATTCCTTTAGTAACCTAACGTCCTTTCCGATATAGCTGGGTGTAAAATCAAAGAAAGTCTTACATCCATGCGATTTTATCTCCTTTAGATAAGGAAGCACCACTTTTTTTACTGTTTCCCTTTCCCACCATATTTCTCCGGTGGCCCCTTTTTCCATATCGACCAAAATATGTTCATGGGTCAGGGACAGTCCCATTTTTGAAGGCTCCATCTTTCCGTTTACGGTCATGATATATCTCTTTTTGGCTTTTTTGGAAACTAGGGTATTGGGCATCATCACCAAGGAGAAAGATGCTGCCGTTGTCGTCTTTATAAAATTTCTTCTAGTAAACCCCATTTGAATTTTTCAATTTTGATTGGAGTGAAAATAGGATGTAAATGGCGATTCCGACCACGGCTCCCACATATATCTCATGTATTTCCACCAATCCCTGCTTTTTTAGAAAAAACCAGAACAATACGCTTATTGCCCCCAGAACAAGGCTTGCCATTGTTGCAAAAGTGGAGCCACGCCAAAAAATACCAATGACCAATGTGGGCAAAAAGCAGGCGGCATAAATGGAGCCTGCAAAAGCCGTCATCTCCACAATGCCCGCAATGGGATTCAGGGCCAACAGCATGCTCAACAGCGAAATAACAGTCAACCATGGCCGTTGCCTGGCCGTTGCCGAACTGTTCACGACAGCCATGAGCGAATCTTTGTGATGGTTCCATTCTTCATCGGTCAACCTTTTCTTCAACCGGTTTTCAATTTCCAAAAGATTTTTGTGCTTCGCATCAAGGCATTCGGCTACTTTTTTCACCACGGTATCAGGAATGTGGGGTTTCCGTTTTGATTGGGTCCATTTTTTAAGGGCCTTTGTTTTTAAGCTTTCCCCTTTCATGAACAAATCTTGGTCTGCTGCCGATGCCGCCACAAGTAGGGCGGAATCAAGTGTTGACATGGCGGCTGAAATCAACACCAAAAGCAACAACGACCCAAAGATGCCCAAAATCTTTGCTTCGCCCAGCAGATAGGGCATTACTTGGTCAGAATCGGTAATGGCTTCGGCAGGGATTACCGTTCGGGCAAATGCGCCTATGGGCAACATGAGCACGTAAATCATGATGAAGAGCGAAGTGGCTATCAATCCCGCTTTTAAAATGTGTTTTTGGTCGTCCAAGCCGTAAAAACGGGAAACCTGCCTGGGGTCAACCATCATCTTGATGCCCCCGGCCAAGGAAAGGCCGATGATTTCGGCAATGGGTATGCCCCCTTTCCATGAAACCATTTCAGGATTTGCAATGCGCAGCTTGCCAATGATGTTCGGTAGTCCACCGCCTTCAACCGTTAAGGCCGTAAAAACGGCAACGGCACCTATGGCCAAAAAAACGCCCTGCCAAGCATCGGTCTTTACCACGGCACTGAAACCACCGGTACTGGTGTAAATCGTGACGATGACGAAGATGATGACCAATGAGGTCACATAATCAATATTGAAAAATTCTTGAAGGCCAAGCGATGCCGCTTTATACACGGCCACCAAATACAGAGAGGTCGCCAATACAATGATTATGGCGGCTACCCTTCTTACCAACGTAGAACGATAATGATACCCCAAAAAATCGGCGATGGTTCGAGAGCCGTATTTCTTGCCCATGGCAAAGAACTTTGGGGCAATCACAAACCAACTGAGGCAAGTGAACAAGATGTAGGCGGCCAGTTTTAGGTACCATAAAAGACCCGCATCCCAACTTTTGCCCGCATGGCCTATAAAGGTATTGGTGCTGACAAAGGTTGCAAAAAACGAGATGGCGATAATCCAATAGGGATTGCTGGCGGCATCAAACCGCGTTCCCTTGTTCGCCCAAGCATGGTGCGCCAAGATAACGAGATAAACAATGACAAAGCCAAACTCAATCCAATGTTCGGTCAAAAAGTCCATAATGGATGTTTTGCAGATAAAACCATAAAAGATGTGCCATTGTAGGTTTTATGAAAAAATGGGGTTCTACTCAACGATGGCACCATAGATTATCGAAATCATTTTTCCGTAGAACTCTTGGTGGTAAACGGGTACTGCCTGTGACATCCCGACAAAAACCAGTTCTTCTTTAGGGTCAACGATAAATTTTGTACTTACCGAACCGCCCCATTCGTAGGTTCCCGGACTTCGGGAGTCCATGGCAGTTGCTGTGGTCAGGGCAAAGCCCAAGCAGTGGGACAATCCGATATTGTTGTTGCGGCCCTTGCCCTTTTCGTTCAATTTTTCAAACTGGTCAGAGGTCATGAGTTCGATGGTCTTTCGCCCCAAGATGCGATAATCTTCAGCTGCATTGCTATACCCATTTTCCACACCGTGGCTTGCTTTTAGCAGGGCTTGAAGAAATCTTGCGTAATCAATGGTTGTGGATGTGAGTCCACCCCCACCACGATGGTAGGTGGGAATTTTATGGTTCGGGTCGGCAATTTTGGCCGCCAAGGGATCCATTCCTTCCCGCATAACCATTTTTCCATCTTTATAATCATGAATGGGCACGAGCCTGTCCGATTTTTCTTCGGGGGGATAAAAATGCGTATCGACCATCCCCAAAGAGTCAAATATGTTTTCGTTCAGATATGCATCAAGCGGTTTGCCGGACACCACTTCGATGATCCTTCCGAGCACATCCATGCTGTACCCGTAGAGGTACTGCTCACCCGGCTCAAAGGCAAGGGGCAATTTGGCCAAATTATCAACAAGCTGTTCGGTGTTCCAAAGCGGTGGTTCTGCACTCATGCTGCTGATATTTGCGTAGTGCTTGCCATAAATCGCCGATAGGTTTCGGGTTTTTGAACGGATGCTGCCGATACCCGAGGTATGGGTCAAAAGGCGGCGTATGGTAATGCTGTTTTTTGCGGGAACCGTGGTGTAACTGGAATCTTTTTCGTTGAAATGCCCCAACACCTCAGGATTTTCAAAAGCAGGCAGGTATTTCGATATTGGGTCATCCAGCCCAAGCATGCCCCGCTCATATAATTGCATGATAGCCACGGTGGTTATCGCTTTGGTCATCGAGGCTATCCTAAAAATATCGTCTTTTTGATAAGGTTTATCAGCTTCCAACGTCTTGTTGCCCAAGTTTTTGTAATAGACCAATTTTCCCTTTCGGGAAACCAAAAACACGCCTCCCGGAAATTTTCTTTCCGTACTGTACCTTTCTACAAGGGAGTCGATATAGGAAAGCTTTTCTGCGGACATGCCCACTTGTTTTGGTGGGATAACCTGCAAAATGCCATCATTTTGTGCCTTCGGTTGGCAACCCCATAAGAGGGCCATCAGGAATAGGGTACTTGTAAAATTCTTCATGGTCATTTTATTGGTTGTGCAGTATGGAAAGGTCTTCGGCGATTTTGGGATGCTTTAGATATGGGTCTTCAAATTGGTGCCCGTAATCGGACAGCATCACGGCCAGATTCTTGACGATTTCCTCTTTTTCGGGCATTTCAATATAGTTGATGGTCTCGTCGGGATTTACCTCCAAATCCAATAACCAGGGCGGGTCTAGCTCTGAAAGCACCAATTTATAACGACTGGTCATTCCCGAAATCCATTTTTCTTTTTTGCTGGAACTTCTGGTGACCGTAAAATCCTCAAAGCCTTCTTCCAAATCGGGAGCTGTCAAAAGTGATGAAAAATCAATGCCCTGCATGTCCTCATCCGAAGAAAAACCCATCATGTTTAATATGCTGGGGGCAAAGTCAACGGAATTGAACACATTCTTTATGGTCGCTCCTTTTTGTACCAAGTCTTGGGAATAAACAATAAAGGGAACCTTTGCGGAACCTTCCATGGGAACACCCTTGTTGCGCCGTTGGTGTTCGCCCCTGAGGTCGCCATGGTCTGCGGTAAAGACAATGATGGTATTTTGTAGCAACTCACTTTCCTTCAGATAATCAATAAGCCTACCGACATTGTCATCAATGCATTTGACCATACCGAAATATTGCGATTGGTCAACCTCTGGTTCTTGCTTGCTGGCCCAAGAAGGAATATTATTACCCTCTTTCAAAGAGGTCTTCGGAGGAGCGAACGCCATGTGGTTGTACAGGGTGTCGTAGGGCGCACGAACCTCATCGGGCCCATGCGGGTCAGGATAACTGACCATATAGCAAAAGGGTGCTTCCTTGTTTTCCTTGATAAATTCCAAGGTCTTGTCCGTTAGAAAATCGGTCATATACGAGGTCTCATCCGCACCGTTGAGGGCATAGGTGAAATCGCCCTTGGCATTCACTGCATCAATCAAGGGACCATCAGGGCTATCGATGATCTTTTTCCAGTGGCCCCGATTGAACATGTACCTGTTGTCGGAAAAACCGAATCGCCGTTCGGGCGCCCATTGCGGTTTGCCCATCCCGTCCAGATGCCATTTGCCGGCAAAGCCCGTTGCATACCCATTTTCTTTCAAGATTTCGGCAAAGGTCACAACGGTATCGCGCATGGGTAGGTCATTTTCGGTTACGCCCGTGTGCTGTGGGTACAGACCGGAGACGAACGAACTCCTGGCTGGGGAGCACAACGGGGCCACGGCATAGAACTTTGAAAAAAGCGTGCCATTATCGGCCAGAAAATCGATGTTCGGGGTTTTTACAGCGAGCCTATCACCCCAAACAAATGCCTGTTCAGCGGACAACAAATCTCGGTAACAGCCCAACGTTCGAAAATTGTGCTCGTCGGTCATGATGACCAACAGATTGGGCGATTTTTTGGATGTTTCCTCCTTTTTTTCCACCTCATTGCAGCTTCCCAAAATGAGTAGGCCCAATAGTATGCTTCCTATCAACAATTGTTTCTTCATGTATCTAGTCCTTTAGATTGTTCAACATTAAAACTTCACTTTCTGATGCGCCATCTTTGGCGACAAAAGTGGATTTGACCTTTGACAAATCGTTGTTGTCCATGATGATTCTCTGGGTATTTTCGCCCTCCACGGACAGCAACGTACCGACCGATTCTTTTGTGCTGTGATAATTGGAAAACCTGATGTTCTGCGACTCGATGACCCGAAAAAGGGGCTGGTCGTTTGTGGGCACATCCGCTTGTATGTTCTTTAGGGAGGAGTTCAATACATCGTCAAAAATGATGGCCGCCCGCGCATCAGGATTCAACAGGTTCAGACGGAAATTCTCGAACTGTATGCCTTTGGCATGCCGTACATAAAAACCATGGGCGGGCAGGCTTGCTCCGTACATTCTGTTTTCGGGATAGCTCTTGTTCTTTTCCGGTACGTTCTTGTCAGTATGCTCAAGGGTGCCCGTGCCCTTGCTGTTAAAAATAATGTCCCTGATGGTCACGTTTTCTACATAACTGCCCGGGATGCCCGTAATGGAGCTTGTGATTCGGCTCTCGTTGGTGGCGATGATATTGTTGATGAGTACATTTTTTAGGCTTCCAACACCATCACGGTCTCCCAATCGTATGAATATGGGTGTCTGTACGCCCTGCATGGTTATGTTTGAAATGGCCACTTGGTCCATAAATCCACCATCGACCACTTCGAGTGCCAAGCCCGATATGACCGTGGGCTGTTTGGAAATTCCGTCATATTGTTCATACCATGGTGTTCTCACGTTATCTTCCCCTGCGGAAGTGATGGTACAATTGGAAATAGAAATGTTTCGAAAGCCAACGGCACTCCAGGTACCAAATTTGATGGCATTACAGTTGGAAGCGATACGGCAATTGCTAATGGCCACGTTCTCGACTACAAAATCCTCCGTCCAACTTTTAAAGACAATGGCATCGTCATCCGTATCGATAGTACAGTTACTGATCACCACATTACTGGCATCAATATCGATTCCATCGTTGTTCGTGTTGGCGTGGGAATAGATATCGATGTTATCGATGATGATCCATTCCGATTTTTTCAGGCGAATGACCCATTGTGGCGCATTGCGCAGTTTTATGCCGGTTATGCGCACGAACTTTGAGTCATTGACGAAAATCTCTTGGGGGCGACTCACTTTGACTTCCCGCCCGCGGTTGTTGAAGTTTTGGTGCCAACCTTGCCCGTCGATGGTACCTGTGCCACTGACGGATACGTTTTCAACCCCATCGATGAGAACCAATGCGGGACCGTCATACCCATCAGGATTGTTGGTAGTGCCCAACAAAACGGCATTGTGCACAAGGTGGAGTTCTATATTGTCTTTCAATACGATGGTGCCTGTCAGAAACCTCCCGATGGGTACCGTAACCCTACCGCCCCCTGTTTCAAAACAGGCATCGATGGCCTTTTGTATGGCTTGGGTGTTCAGGGTCGTTCCATCCCCAACAGCACCATAGTCGGTTATCACGACATCTTTGGCGGCAACGCTTAAAAAGCAGAGCATCAAAATCATGTAAAGTGGTGTTCGCATTCCTTTGTCCTTTAAGTTTAAAAATTCACGGTGGCACCCCCATCCACTGGCAGTACAACTCCCGAAATGTATCGGGCTGCATCTGAGGCCAGAAAAACGGCCGCATTGCCAATGTCCTTTGGTTCGCCAAAATGATCCATGGCAATTCGATTCTCAATTTGTTGTTTTCGATTCAAGTCCTTTTCCACGGCTTTGTGAAACATTTCCGAAGCAATCCATCCTGGAGCAATGGCATTGGTTCTTATACCGTGTTTTGCATATTCGGTGGTCAGGGAATTCACCAAACCTGTCAGTGCGGTCTTCGAAGCACTGTAGGCTATCACCCTGTCAAGACCGAACAGGGCGGCCATTGAACTTATCATGAGTATGACCCCTTCTTGGCGTGGTTTCATGTATTTGATGCACTCACGGGTGATTGAGAACACGCTCATTAGGTTGGTCTGCAGAATACGCTCAAAAGCGGCGTCGGTGGTATCTTCAGCCCACGCCTTGTGGTGGATGCCCGCATTGTTCACCAAAACATCCAGTGGCCCCATGCTATTTTCAATGTACTGGATAAGCCCTGGGAGTGTTTCCAATTCACTGATATCATTCACGACATATTGAGAATGGTTACCGAGAGTCGCCGTGGCGGATTTCAATACTTCTTCACGCCTGCCGGTAATGACCACTTTTGCTCCTGCCCTTACAAAAGCCTCGGCGATACCAAAACCGATACCTGTTCCCCCACCAGTGATGAGTGCATGTTTGTTTTGTAATGAAAATGTTTTTTCTTCCATGGTTATTTAATTTCTGTTAGGTGTTCATCCAAAAAATTGAAACCCCAACCAGGTCGGTCATGGGGCATGGCATACCCATTCTTTACAGTCATGGGATTGTCAATCAAGGGGTCGATCCAATCAAAGGACTCTGCACCCGCACCATTGGAAATTGTGCAGAGCAGGGGTACGTCATAGTCTTTGTAATAATGCGGCAATACCGGCAAATGAAAACTTTTGGCCAATGCAGCACTTTCCCTCCAAGCCTCTACGCCACCTATTCGGAGTATGTCAGGTTGCCAAATATCCAGGGCATTATGTGCGGCCAGTATTTTTAAGGGCATGGTGCCAAATTCACGTTCTCCCATGGCTAAAGCGACCCCCGTTTTTTTGAGCAATTCGTAGGCCTGAAAGTATTGGTGGTCCACGGGCTCTTCAAACCATTGTATGTTCAGCTCCCTGGCCGCCATTGCCAACTTCATTGCCGATGGCAAATCCATACCTTGGTTGGCATCCATCATAATATCCACATCGTCGCCTACGACTTCCCTAACATTTTTCAAGCGTTCGATGTCGGTGCTGATTTTTTGTGACCCCACCTTGATTTTGACCGCTTTAAATCCCCTTTGCGCGTAATCGGTCACTTCTTGCAACAGCTCATCCATCGTGTACGAAAGCCAGCCTCCACTGCCATAAATCGGCACTTTGTTTTGGTGCACCCCCAAAATTTTGTGTACTGGAAAGCCCAAGCATTTGCCCCATGCATCCCACATGGCAATATTAACGGCGGCCTGGGCCCATCGTAACAGGCCTTGATTGCCAAAGTATTCGAAGAGGCCATTCAATTTTTTATGGATTACGCCCATTTCATTGGCCGTATGGCCGATAACCGCTTCTTTGACATCTCTTAATGCGCCGATGATGGCATTGCGCGAATACTGAAAGGCCAAAAGGTATGACTCTCCGACAACACCGTTTTCAAGCTGTATCCGCATGACCAAGAAAGATATTTCGGTCAACGTATGCGTAGCGTCTGAAATGGGCTTCTTCAAATCAGTGCTCGTTTGGTAAAAAGTGATATTCTTAATGCAGTGTTCTTTCAATTTCGTTGTCATTAATACTTATATTTCACAATACGTCTTGGGATGTTTCACTCATTGGCCCACCCCGGTCTGGTGGCTCTTTTTTCGATTTCTTGAATCGTTGCCCGCATTTCTTTTGCCCTTTCGGGATATTTTTCGGCCAGGTTATGCTGTTCATGGGGATCGTTGGTCAGATTGTACAGTTGTGCCTCGGTGCTTACCCCATGTTCAATAGCCTTGATATCTTTTACCCATACGGGATAATTTTCCACATTGGGCACTTCTCGAATGTACTTCCATTGGCCATCCCGTAAGGCCAATGTGGCCACTGATTCTTCCAACATAGTGCTACGCCCTGTATCGCTCTTTCCCAACCAAGCTTTTGAAAAATCAAAGCTGTCGGGCGCATCTTCGGCACCAATTTTTCCATCCACTATGGAAGCAATGCTAGCATAGAGGTCCACTTGGCTCAACAGGGCATCGCTGACCTTGGCCTTGACTTTTTCCGGCCAATGAACGATGGTCGGCACACGGGTTCCGGCCTCAAAAGCACTGTATTTGCCCCCACGAAAAGGCCCTCCAGGTTGGTGTTGGCCCAGCAACTCTACCGATCGGTCTGCATACCCATCATCGAGCACCGGGCCGTTATCACTGGTGAAGATTACTAAAGTGTTGCTACTTAACTTAAAGGTATCCAGCGATTTCATTATCTGTTTAACACACCAATCCATTTGTACTATGGCATCGCCCCTTGGCCCCATTTTGCTCTGGCCCACAAATCGCTCATGTGGAATTCTGGGCACGTGTATATCGTGAAAGGAAAAAAACAGAAAAAAAGGATTGTCTTTGTTTCCGGCAATAAAGCTTTCTGCTTTTTCGGTCAGGATGTCGGCAAAATCCTCATCTTTCCACCATGCTGAATGCCCGCCTGTCATATATCCGATACGGCTTACCCCATTGATAATGGTTTCACTGTGCTGGGGGTCTGCCTGCTGTTTCAAGAGTTCAGGGTTCGAGGTGCCCGTGGGGCCATCCCCAATGGGTCCGTCATAACTTACCTGAATGGGATCATCTTTCGATAGGCTTACCACGTGGTAATTTTCGACAAAAACACAGGGTACCCTATCGCCCGTAGCGGGGATGATGAAGGAGTAATCAAAACCTACTTCCAAGGGGCCTGGTTTAATGGCCTCGTTCCAGTCCAATTCTCTGTTGCCGAGCCCCAGATGCCATTTGCCGACCACGGCCGTTTTGTAGCCTGCTTCTTTCAGCATGGCAGGCAAGGTGCCCTTATCCGGGTCTATGAGCAAAGGGGAGTTGCCAGGCAACACCTCGGCATTGTTCCTGAAGGCATAACTGCCCGTAAGCAATGAATATCGTGATGGCGTACAGGTGGCCGCCGTACAATGGGCATCGGTAAATTTGATGCCATGTTGTGCCAAACTGTCCAATGCCGGGGTGTTGACCCCTATGGCACCATAGCTTCCCAAATCTCCATAGCCTAAATCATCGGCATAGATGATGATGATGTTGGGTTTTTCTGCCACATGCTCATTGTTGATCTCAGCACACGAAAAAAAGAATAATGAAGCAAAGGGCATAAAGTAGTATGAAATAGAACAGGTTGATGTTTTATGTATGCTCATTGGTGCGCTATTCTAGAGGTTCATTATTCGTCTGGTATTTTATTCTGGCTGCTTCCTGTACTGGCTTGGATGTAGCCGTAAAAGGCCTCACCGAAAACTTAATGTGATATTGCTTGTCATTCAAACAGTATTGTGGTAGTGTCATAGGGCCGCAACTGCTATTACCAAGGCCACGTTGTTGTGCATCTATGCTCAAAATCACTTCTTTACGTGGTTTAAGCTTATAGGTGTGACTGGCATTGGCCAAGTCCAATGGGGTAAAATGCAATGCCGAGAAAGAAAACGTATTGTCAGCAACTATTAGAATGCCGTTGTTGGTTTCATCTGTGAGCAGTACCCAACGGCAGTCCTCCCTGTTGCCAGTTTCTTGTGGCTTCGGGTATGGCACATAAAAATCAGACACTTTTGCGGAGTAAAATCCCAAAGCGGCACTTTCTTTTCGATCGACATAATTTTCGTGCGGTCCCCTACCATACCATTGTACCTGTTCTAAATTTTCATTGAGTGACATCAATAGCCCAAGCTTGGGCAATGGGGGTAAGGTGCCAAATGGGGTAATCCGTTGATTAAAATCAATCGTACCATCTGGGAATATGGTATAGGTTGCCTGTTGGTCGAATCCTGAGTTATTTTTTGCCCAATGCCTTATGTTCGAGCTAACAATAATAGTATTGCCTTTTTTTTTCCATTTAACATCCACTACTTCCGCTCCCATGGCATGAATGCCCGCTTCTTTCCAGCGATCAAAGCGTTTCCAATCAGCTACCAAGTTGATGTCATTGTCAGTGGGCGCCCTGTACGCATTCAATGAAGGGGGGATACCCCCTTGCATTACCTTTTTGCTTTGATACTCCAATTGTTTTATAACACCTCTGGTCCTGTCAAATGTCAATCGAATTTTCGGATTATATACCGACAGGATACTGTCATTTTCTTCTATTTCCATTGTTCCTTCCATAGTGTGGGAGAATCTAGGTTTGGCATCAACTTCATAGGGGAGTTTGAATTGCTCCCATGCCATGACATGCCCTTTTTTTGCCCAAGACGTGTCATCTCTTAATTTCATGGTGATGGCTAGCCAGTATTCCGCACCGGGGGTGGGTACGGCTTCAATAAATCCGATGGTTGCCAATCTAGATTGGGTCGGAGCTACTTCCACCGGCAATGCGCCCTCCTGAATAGGGGTGCCGTCTTTCATGAGGGTCCAGAAAAAGTCAAAATTTTTAAGGTTGGTAAAGGAAAAGTTATTGGTGATTCGGATTTTGCCCTTTGCAAGATCTTCAGCTTCAAAGTGTGCCATCTGGTAAATTTTTTTTACCTCATACAGTTCAGGCTGTACTTCCCGGTCTGCAAACACAAGACCATTCATGCAGAAATTGGTATCATTGGGGTTGTCTCCAAAATCCCCTCCGTAGGCAAAGAATTCCTGTCCATTTTCGGCTTTCTTCCGGATTCCTTGGTCCACAAAGTCCCAAATAAACCCTCCCTGCAGTAGCGGGTATTTTTTTACTGCATCCCAATACTCTTTAAGGTTCCCGGTGCTGTTTCCCATAGAATGGGCGTACTCGCACATAATAAGTGGTCGGTCATTGCCGCTTTCTGCATAGGCCACAATTTGGTCAATGGTGGGATACATGGGAGAAATGATATCGCTGATGGGGTGCAACTCATCCCGCTTCACAAGATATTGCACCGGACGACTGGGATCCGTCAATCGAGTATAAGCCGCCATATGTTGGTAATTGGGCCCAAAACCTGCCTCGTTACCCAATGACCAACTGATGATGGAAGGATAATTTTTGTTCCTTTCCACCATACCTACCATTCTATCCACCACAGCTTCACGCCACTCCGGCATCATACTTGCAAAACTGAAATCATGGCCGCAAGATTCCATATTGGCTTCATCAACCAAATAAAGGCCATATTCATCGCATAAGGCGTACCAGTCTGGATCATTGGGATAATGGCTGGCTCTCACCGCATTGATGTTAAACCTCTTCATTATCAAAATGTCCGCTATCATGCTTTCGCGAGAAATTGTCCTGCCGTGATCAGGATCAAATTCATGGCGGTTCACGCCATTGATCAACAGTGGTTTACCATTAAGACAAAGCTGACCCTTTAGCACCTCAATTTCCCTGAAGCCCACACGGGACTTTTGGACCTCAACCACCTTTCCCTGAGCATCTTTTAACACCAACAAAGCTGTGTAGAGATATGGGTTTTCGGCCGACCATTGCTTAGGTTGTTCAACTTTAACGGCCAATTCAAAAATACCCTCTGCACCTTCTGCCAGCTTTGGATTGTGGCCCATGTTTGACAACACCGTGGTTTGGGTCGGTTGTGGTCCCACCCCCTTTAGCTGTTGGTCGTAGAGATGCAATTCAAGCGTATGGCCCAAATCGGTGATGTTTTGCTTGTAGTTCCTCAATCTTGCAGTCACATTGAGGGTAGCATCCTTATATTCTGCATCGAAGTCGGGACGTATGTAAAAATCCCTAATATGGAGATTGGGTGTTGAAAAAAGATATACATCGCGGTAGATTCCACTGAGCCGCCAGAAATCTTGGTCTTCCAAATAGCTACCATCTGACCATCGGTATACCTCGGCGGCCAGTATGTTCTTTCCTTCCCTTAGATAGGGTGTAACATTAAACTCGGCAGAAGTCATGCTATCTTCACTATACCCCACTTTTTTGCCATTTATCCACAGGTAAAATGCCGACTGAACTCCTTCAAAGTGCATGAACACCTGCCTATCTTCCCAGTCTTCCGGAACTATGAAATCTGTGCGGTATGAACCAACAGGGTTGTAATCAACTGGAACTTCGGTAGGGAGCAACACGGGATCAAACAAAAAGCGGAAAGGGAATCCGTTGTTGAAATATATTGGTTGGCCATAACCTTTCATTTGCCAGTTGGAGGGAACCGGGATGTCATGCCAACCAGTATCGTCAAATTCTGACTGATAAAAATCCACCGGGCGGCTTGCGGGATTTTTGGACAACTGAAACTTCCAGACACCATTTAGGGACTTAAAATAGGGTGATTCCTTATCATTCAATGCCAAGGCTTGATTAACGGAAGCGTAGGGCATTAGTGTGGCATGGACGGGTTCGGTGTTTACATCCACAATCTGGGGATTCTGCCATTCTGCTCTCTGGGCTTGGCCCATGTACCATGCGTTAATTGATAAAAGCATGAGGCCCAAGAAATCTTTTTTATCCATTCTCAGTGGAAACGCAAGTGTAGACATTCTAGATATTATATTTAAGGAATGTAAAATCACTATTTAAATATTAAAACTGGCACATCCTTTTGTACCTTACGATTAAAGTATAATTCAAGTGTATTGCTGTTCCAGACATAAAAATCTCCTATGTTGCTTATGCACTCATTAAAAAAGAAAGGGCTGTTTGTTGTTCCTACTACGGCAAACAGCCCTTTTCAAACTAACTCAAACTAACTTGACTTAATCTTTACCACCCTGGGTTCTGTTCCATACCCGTCAAGTCAATTTCTGCTTGGGGTATGGGGAAGTACTCATCCTTGTTTGGTGTCCAGGCCATAATAACTTTGGGGTTGGGGTCAAAAGCTACCACATCATTATCTATGAACATACCCATAGATTCAAAACCATTACGCTGTTCAATTAAGCCCCATCGCTTAAAATCCCAATACAGCCAACCCTCCAATGCCATCTCCCTGATGCGCTCATCGTAGATGGCGTTGAGTAATTCGTCAGAGGAACCGAAAGAGCTTGTGGTATATAATGGCAATTGATCCGAGGCTCTTGAGCGTATTTGGTTTAAGGCATCTATAACGAGTGCATCATTTGTTGCGCCTCCCGGATTTTGTCTTGCCCTAGCCTCCGCATAATGTAAAATGGCATCGGCGTAACGGAAAATAATAAAATTCAGCGGCGACGCACCACTGCCATCCCTGCTGCCCTCGCCGGGCACTACATATTTTCGGGAATGTAGACCGCTTCTAGAGTGGGTGTAATTGGGTACAAAAGGATATAGGAAATCGGTGTTTCCTATACCGAAAAAACGCGCTCCGG
Source organism: Croceivirga sp. (assembly GCA_028284285.1). Lineage (GTDB taxonomy): Bacteria > Bacteroidota > Bacteroidia > Flavobacteriales > Flavobacteriaceae > Croceivirga. The sequence goes on along the minus strand of JANQSA010000071.1, from coordinate 13,623 downwards.
GACGTACAATGGTGGCATCCAAACGCGGATCCCTGCCCTCAAAATAATCATAAATCTCTGTTGGAATGCGCTCATCTTCTTGGGTGTAGACAGGATTATCATCAACCACCTCATATTTATCCACCAACCATAGGCTTGGCCCTACCCAGGACAACCCCCTGTTGGAGGAGAATCTGCCCGAGTACATGTCCTCAAAACTGTTGCCAGGTTCAATATCGCTGTCGGCAATGCCCTGGACATCGAATATGACTTCAGGGTTGTTTTCGTTATCCAAGGAAAAAACTTCAGCAAAATTGGGTTCCAACGAGTAAATACCCAAGTTCATGACATCTTCTGCGGCAGTCACTGCGGCATCCCAATCTTCTTCAAAGAGTGCCAGTTTGAGCCGTAGCATGTAGGCCGCCCCTTTACCGGCCCGGCCAATCTCATCGGGGGTATCTGGCAATAAAGTGATCGCATCATTCAAATCTGCCTTTATAGCAGCAATAATTTCTGACTGTGGCGTTTTATCCGGCCCAATGTCTTCCAAAGTCGGTACGTTTTCAAAATAAGGAACGTCCCTCCAAATCATGGTCAGCGCATAGGAGTACAGAGCCCTTAAAAATCTTGCTTCGCCAATGGCCCGTTGCTTGCGGCCCTCATCTGTGAAAGGAATGTCCTCCACATTGGTCAAAAAATCATTGGTTCTAACCAAACCTCGATAATGGCCGCGCCATGCACGTTCAAAATCCCTCCATGTAGGATTCTGGGTACTGGTTGAAATGGCCCTGAGCCCACCATTGCGGTGTACCCCTACCTGACACATCATATCAAAGGAACCCCATCTTTCCCAAGAAAAGGCCGACCTATCCTCTGGAATCCGCATGGCATCATAACAGGCAACAAGGCCTGCTTCGGCATCTCCCTCTGTCACCCAAAAATTGGTTTCAGCAACTACATCGGTGGGCTGTTTGTCTAGTACATCTTCACATGAAACCAGACCTACAAACAATCCCAGTATCGTTATATATATTCTTGTTTTCATTTTCTTTGTATTTACTGGTTTAAAAAGTAACATTAATGCCAAGAACGGCAGTACGCACATTTGGAATCCTCACATCAAACTGACCGAAGCTACGTTCAGGGTCCCAGCCCCATTTATCCTGAAACTTTGAAAAGGTGATTAGGTTGTCAACACTGATGTATAAACGAAGCCTATCCAATTTAATGGCATCAAGTACTTCAGTGCCAAAATTGTACCCGAAGGTCATGTTCTTTACTCTAAGGAACGAGTTGTCCTCAACAAAGTAGGAGTTGGGCAGGACATTTTGATCATAAGCTCCTGCAGATACGATCCTGGGTAAGGTGGTACTGGGATTTTCCGGAGTCCATCTATTTACCCATAAGGAATGTATCTGACCCCTGTCATCTTTGTCGTTGGGCCAGAAAGCTGATGAAACCCCTGTCCAGGTATCCACATCAAATACCCCTTGTAAAACAAATGAGAGGTCAAAACCTTTATAATCGAACCCTAGATTGGCTCCGAACAAATATTTGGGAATTTGGTTGCCAATCACCGTTCTATCGTCTTCATCGATCATCCCATCTGGTTGTCCTGTAAGGTTGCCCTCTTCATCCCTTCCATTGACATCGGCGAACCTTAGGTCTCCTGGTGATGGTGTGTTCGGATAGGTAGGTGCATTGGCTATTTCTTCTTCCGATTGGAATATGCCCGTATTCTGGAACCCATAAAACGCATTTATGGGCTGTCCTTCTTGTAGCACAAAGGATACGGTATTCTCCACATCAAAGAATGGCAGGTCGCTCAAATAATCGGTGAGCTCATTTTCCTGTACCGTAAGGTTGAAACCCACATTGTATCCAAAACCACCAATTCTGTTCCGGTGTAGGACATTGAATTCAAAGCCCTCGTTGACCACTACGGCCAAGTTTTCAAATGGGGCACTTTTTCCTCCTAAATAGTCAGGAATCTCCTGCCTCACCAGAATACCGTCGGTTTCCCTATTGAAATATTCTGCGTTTACGCTAAGTTTTCCTTTAAAGGCCGTCAAATCCATACCGATGTTCCAAGTGGTGGTTTCTTCCCATTGAATATCGTTATTGGCCAATTCGTTTTGGGCGATGCCGGTAGCGACATCTCCCCCAAAACTGTAGCTTTCGTTCACGGAATAGACCGCTTGGTAGGGATAAGCGTTTATCTGCTGGTTACCCAAAACACCCCATGAGCCCCTAAACTTCAAATTGTCTATAAAGGTCTTGTCTTTCATGAAAGGTTCTTCGGAAACACGCCAACCTGCAGAGAAAGAGGGGAAAGTACCGTATTTGTTTCCATCACTGAAACGCGACGAGCCATCGACCCTTACATTAGCTTCCAAAAGATACCTTTCTTTGAAATTGTAGTTGAAACGTCCAAAGTAGGAGAGCAGTGCCCATTCGGTCAAGTCGCCCGATGCCCCTGGGTTTTCTTGTCCAGCACTTACCGCTGTAGTTGCATTGCTGGGAAATTCCAATCGAGAGGCCTCTGAGGTCTCACGCCTAAAATCGTCCAACTGGTTACCGGCCAAAAGGGTAAATCGGTGGGCATCACCAAAGGTTTTATCATAAGTGAGGGTAAAATATTGCGTGTACAACAATGAGGTGTTGTGGCTGGCGAATGCCGATTCTCCCCTATCTGTTGGGGATCCGGTCTCATCATTAAAATTCCAGAGGGTACCAGTGGGAATCAACCCTATAAACTGGTCTTGCTGGATGTTTTCATAATTGATGGCGGCTCTGGCATCAAATCTTAAATCATCAAAGATATTCCAAGCGGCATATAACTGGCCTTGTACCCGCTGTCGGGTCACATTGTCCTGGGTTACAGAGGCCAGGGCATTCCAATTTGTTACCGTTCCAGCACCGTCAACCTGTGCCCCACCCCAGCGGCCGTCAGGAGCTTGTTCAAAAGGAATGATGGGTGCTTCTTGCATGCCCATGTGCAAAAACTCCCTTTGCGCGTTGGATAGGCCTGGGCGGCCGTCCACTATTGGGGTAATATCCGACCATGCTCCAAAGAAATTGACACCAAAAGTGAGGTTGTCCGTCAAGTTATTCTCTTGGTTGATTCTTATGCTGTATCGTTTGAACTCGTTGTTGAGTCCAATACCGTCCTGGTCCAAATAATTCAATGAAGTTCGGAACCTGCTTTTTTCATTGCCACTGTTTACGGTAAAGGTGTGCGATGTCATCAGTGCCGCCCCGCCAACTAATTCGTCAAACCAGTCAGTTGCCGGGTAGAGATAGGGGTCTGTTCCCAAACCCTGCCGATAATCCTCAATGGCCGATTCGCTGAATATCACTGATTGGCCTCCGTTGGTCAGCCCTTCGTTCTTTAGTTCCATCCATAATATGGGATCGGTGATAAGGTCAGGTCTTGTACCTACTTGCTGAAAGCCAACAAACGACTCATACTGTACCTGCAAACCATCTTTGGCTCTTTTGGTAGTTACCAAAATAACACCGTTAGCTGCCCTGGAACCGTAGATTGCCGCCGCCGCCGCATCTTTTAAAACAGAGATGTTCTCAATATCGGCCGGATTGATATCACTGATGGATGCAGGGGTACCGTCTACCAATATCAATGGGTTTGAGTTGTTCAAGGTCCCCAACCCCCTTATCCTGATCACAGGATCGTCGCCGCCTGCGTTACCACCCGAAGCCTGGTTCACTGAAAGACCTGCTGCCAGACCGGACAAGAGGTCAGCTGTATTTGATGCGGGACGTTCTTGTATTAATTCGTTTGATATGGTACTGACCGCCCCGGTGAGGTTGGCTTTCTTTTGCTCAGCATACCCCAATATGACCACCTCATCCAATGAGGCTATATCCGGTCTCAGTTGAATGTTTAAGGTGGTTTGATCACCCACGGTCACTTCAGTGGAAGTGAACCCAACATACGAAACTACCAACACAGGCTCGTCGCTCACCGTGGTTAGGCTGAAGTTACCATCAAAATCGGCCACCGTACCGTTAGTGGTACCTTTTTCAAGGACCGTCGCTCCCGGTAAGGGAACGCCTTCGGTATCGGTTACCGTACCCGAAATGGTCTGTTGCACCATTTCCGGTTCTTCTTTGGGAACTTTTTTTGTGGGAACAGGTGTAACGTTGTTGACCGTTTCCTTTTTTAGTATGATTTGTTTTTTGAACACTTCGTAGGTCACAGCAGTACCTGAGAACATCTTCTCCAATATTTTTGAAACGCGTTTCCGTTTTTCATTGATGCTGACCCTTCGTTTGACATCTATTCGTTTTGTGTCAACAAAGAATTTGAATTCGGTCATAGATTCTATTTCCGTGAGCACATCTTCCACAGTGGCCCCGGTCATGTTCAACGTGATTCTCGTGTTCTGTGAATACGTAGTGTTCGCATTCAACTGTATCAAAACCGCCAGAAGTAATAAGGTCGTCAGTTTCATCTTTAAATCGAACTTTGTCGAAATTGAAATGCGCCAAAGCTTGTTTGGTTTTTTCATAATTTTGTAAAGTTTTCAAGTGGTTAATTAATTTTAATCACACCTGACGGGAGGTGTTGCGAGCACTTCCCGTTTTTTGGTGTTTTGGCTCTCAATTATCGGTCATTCATAGGCAAACTTTTATTGTTGATATATGATGATTTGATTGTCTTCTATTCTGTACTTGATGCCAAAGTTTCGGTCAAAAACCTCTAGCACCTCTTCTATGGTCTCAATGTCAAAAACGGCATTGAAGGTATTCTCATCCAAAAGCTTATTGTTGTTGTTGATGGTAACATTGTAGTTTCTTTCCAATTTTTTTCGAATGGTCTTGAAGGGGGTATCCCTAAAGACAAGCCTACCATCGACCCATGCGGTGTAGAGGTTCGTATCGACTTGTTCGACCCCAAAAGTCTTTTCAGCTTTGTTCCAAGTGCCTTTTTGGGTGGGGGCCAGTTGTAATGCATTGTCAATATTGGCTTCACTGTCTTCATAGAGTTCCACACTGCCCGATACCAACACGGTATTTACGTGTTCGTCATCATTGTATGAAGAGACGTTGAACTCGGTGCCCAAAACCCTTACATTCACTTGTTGCGTGTTAATGATAAATGGGTGAGCCTCATCTTCGGTAACCTTAAAATAGGCCTCGCCGTTCAGAAAGACCTTCCTGTTTTTTCCTTCCAAGAAATTGACGGGGTATCTCAGGGAAGAACCGGAATTCAAGTGTACAACGGTACCGTCAGACAGTTCAAGTTGGAATTTTTTCCCGTAGGGAATGTTCAGTTCGTTGTAGACAAGCTCATTGTCATCTTCTTTGCTTGTGTATGTGATTTTATCACCGGTCTGTGTGGCAATGGCTTTCCCATTCTTATCTAGTACCTGGGCATTGCCTTCGGCATCAACAACTCTTATCTTGCCATCGCCCAATTGCAACGTAATGTTCTTATCCTCGATTTTCAATAAGGGTGGTTCTACCGACTCACGTGTCAAAAAATAGTACGAAAGGGCAAAAAGTCCCACGAAAACGGCCGCATACCGGTAAAAGGCAACGTACTTTTTCTTCTTTTTTACGATGTTTCGGTTACGGTCTTGCCGTGTTTTGGAAAGAAATGCTTCGTAGGCTTCTTCGGCATTTACCTTTTGGTACTTTAACGAAAGCAGGTACTCTATTTCAATTGATTTTTCAATCTGTTTTCTTGACCAGTCTTCTGAAAGGGCCTCGAAGAGCATATCCAATTCATCCGTAGTCAGTGTACCCCTATTGTACTTTTGGATGATGATTTCTAATTTGTTGGATGTCATTTGACCTTGGGTTATATTTATATGACCCCGAAGTTTACCCAAACCCTACATTGTTTTAAACTTTTTTTAATCTTTGTTTAGATTTCGATATTTTCAATATCGCAAATGAAAGGGGAAAAATGTTGGAAAAGGGCAAAATATCGGTAGAAGAATTGCGAAATGGCGAAGAAAATGCCTATGCAGCGCTCTATGAGGTTTACTATGAAAGCTTGGTGCAGTATTGCCATACCCTTACCAAAGACCTTGCCCCGGCCGAAGATATTGTGCAGAACGTCTTCGTTAAGATTTGGTCGAACAGAAAGAACCTTGTCATCACCACTTCGTTGAAAAGTTACCTCTACCGGAGCGTTTTCAACGACTTTTCCAAAGAACACCATCGAAAGAAGCGAAAGGAAAAAGCCCTATTGGAGTTTAAGGCGCAAGTGCTCAACCAAATGGTGGAAATGGACAGAGAGCTTTTGGAAAAAAAGATACGATTGTTGGATGCCGCCATTGAACAATTGCCAAAAAAATGTAAGAGAGTGTTCTTATTGAGTAAAAAGCAGGGCTATAAGTACCGTGAAATTGCCACTCAGCTCGATATTTCTGAAAAAGCGGTCGAGAAGCACATAAGCCGTGCCATCAAACGCCTAAAAGAAGTTTTTGAAGAGACTCCCCATATTTTTATGGTCCTCGTTCAAAAGTTATTCTCCGAACGTTAAGTTACTTGGGTCTCTACTAATCTTTTCATGATAAAAATGTAGGGGGTGCCCTAATTAGTGGTGTCATAGTAAGGAATATTCAATATCATTTTATGGGCATGGGCAGATTGCGCTCAAAGTCATTACAAGATTGAAAACAAATTTTTTATGGTAACAAAAAGACCAACCGCCTTTTACATAAGTACAGCCTGTATTCTTTCGTGCATTTTTATGCTTTCCTGTACGGAAACAAAGAAGCAATCCACTCAAGTGTCCCCGCCCAACATTGTTTGGATTATGCTTGAAGACTGGGGGCCACAACTTTCCTGCTATGGCGAACCCGGTATCGAAACGCCACATATCGACCAAGTCGCCAGCGAGGGTATTCGTTACACCCATTGTTTTACCACCGCTCCGGTATGCTCGCCCTCAAGATCGGCCATGATGACCGGTTTTCACCAGAACTTTATCGGAGCCGAACAACACAGAACCGATGAAAAGTTTGGTTTTGCCAAGCGACCACTGCCCAATGGCATCAGGCCCATTACCCAGCTTTTGTCCGAAAAGGGCTATTTTACCTGTTTGATGGTAGATAAAAAAACAGACCTCAATTTTTTATATGAAGGAGATTTGTTCGAGGGGACCGATTGGAACCAAAGGGGCAAAGACCAGCCCTTTTTTGCGCAGATTACCTTTCAAAAGACCCACCGCCCATGGTCGCGCGATTCCATCAATCCCATAGAAATCGATGAGGTAAGGCTGCCACCATATTATCCACAGAGCGATTTGGCCAAACGTGATTGGGCAAACGGGCTGGAGGCCATGCAAATAGTTGATCGCCAGGTTAAGACCGTTCTTAATAGATTGAAAGCGGAAAATTTGTATGACAATACCTTGGTGTTCATTATGGGCGACAACGGTCGCTGCATGCCTAGGGGAAAACAGTTTTTGTACGATGGTGGCATTCATGTACCCCTTATCGTTCGATGGCCACAAAAAATTAAACCGGCCCAAGTGAAGGAGGACCTTATCACCACCTTGGACATTACCAAGACCATTTTGGAGGTGTCGGGGGCCAAAAGCTCGCTACCCCTTCATGGGAGAAACCTTTTCAACAATGCGATCAAAGAGCGGCAGTACATCTTTGCCGCCCGTGACAAGATGGACAGTACTTACGATGCCATGCGCACCGTTCGTTCAAAAAAGTTTAAGCTCATCCAAAATTTAATGTCAGAGCGACCCTATTGCCAGTACAATAAATATAAGGAGGCTTACTATCCTGTTTTGGCAGAATTGAATGTCAAATACCTGAATGGCGAGCTCAATAGGGATCAAAGCCAGTTTATGGGCGCTACCAAACCTGAACTTGAACTCTATGATTTGACCGCAGACCCGTGGGAGGTCAACAACCTTGCAAAAAACCAAGCCTATGATTCCATAAAGAATGTATTGTTCAATGAATTACAGAAATGGCGGTCAGCCATAAATGACCAAGGGGTAAGCGAAGCGTTCAGAAAAGGAGGCTGGTCTGCGGATTATCCCACCCGTACACTTGAAGAATGGGAAACCCATTTAGAGGGATTCAAGCCTTGGGTGTTCAGGGATTCCAATACTTCGATGGAGCACCCGTATGCGCTTTGGTAATGTGAAAATTATATAGAATTCATTCCAAAAAGTTTAAATGAGTTCGCTATCAAAGGAAAGTCAAAAAAGGCAGAAGTGTTAAAGTTTAGTTAATACGGTGTCCCTTTCGGTGTCACTTACATTTTCACCTTAAAAAAAGCCCTAAAAACATTGGATTTTTCCAATCTAAAAAAGACCCTCTTCCTCCGCTGAGTAGCTTTCATTGAATAAGGTCAGATATTTAATAGTCTGACCTTATTCTACTTATGTGTGGAAAGAAAAACCTTTGGAAATAATTGTCAAAAAATACTTTTTAATATAAAATAAGGATACAATTACATTTTTGCTCTTCCTTTTTTATTCCGTCCTTTATCCTATAATATTCCGATCGGTTTGTGTCTTTTAAATTGTCTAGATACGCTTTTGAAACAGTGGGTCGTCCATGAGTATCTCTTCCGAAAGCAACTTGATTTCCTTTTGCATCGATTGCTCGCGTATACCAACCACCACCTGAATACACGGTTCTTGAATCTTTTTCCTTCGTCCAGGAACCTTTGGCACTTGACGAGCCCCAACCCATGTATTTAGCAAAATACTTTTCTAACTCACATATTAAACAACCTCCACCTCCACTTCCTCCGCCACCATAACCAGTTTCGGATCCTGCTTCGGCTAATACTTGAGAATACGCTTGATTTTGAAAAGTTATCAGAGCTGTGATCGTAAAAAATAAGAACAGAATTTTTTTCATCATGGTTTGATTTTTTAGTTAATAATTTTCCTACAATATAGAAATATTTTTGGGTCAGATATAGTTCGCTGGCACACATCTCTTTTAAATTTCGAAAATGGCTAGAACACATGGATTCCGTCGGGATTTTGTAGTGTTCCGACAGATAAGCGTAAGCCTGCCAAAGGCGGGTAAATAAAATCGAAATAGGGCGCATTCTACTCTGCAAAAATTTGAAACGTTGTTCTCTAGAATTGTTTTGCTCCGCAAAAGAATGGAAGAGAAGCAAGAGGATAACGGGCTACGCCACGTTATGATTGTTTAAATATTTGATAATCAAATATTTAAAATAATAGAGCCTGACTGTTTTTCCATGATTTTTACTAAAAAACTCTGGGAAGCCCCTATTTATGGGGATTTTTTTACTAAAAAATCACGGAAAAGTGAAAATTCACCTCGCTCAGTAGTATTAGTTAAGGGTAAGTTTTGGGACGCTTGCAGCGCGAAATCTTATTTCGCTCGCTTCATTTTTAAATAGGCTGTTGGTTCTATTTCGGTATCACCAAATATGTTGACTAGGACAGTAAAATCCGCTGTTTATAGGCCTTTCCAGCACTGACTGTCCTAGTGATTGCTTACTGGAATTCACACAACTGACTGATTGACAATAAAATAATTTCACAACACGGCTTTAGCTTGTTGTCCTCTTGCTCAACCAAACCATTTTCGAAATGCGAAAGCGATTATCTCACTATTATAAACAAAGAATTCACTAAACTTGATATACACTCTATCCCGTAAAACGTCTATTTACGAAACTATTAAATGAGACCAGAAATAAGACACTTCAGAAAATAGAAAAAGTTTTATCAATTCTGTCCTTTAAATCGGCCGGCTAAAGGGACAATATTTTTCAAAACTATATCACTGCATTTCGAATTTTTTAATGCAGTTTAATACCTGATTTTGTTTGGGTTATAATAAAGGAATGTCAAATGGAGACCGTGATTTGTGGAAGTTTGACACGTTTAATTGCTATCTACTCCTAAATTAATGCAATAACCCGGATTCATTTGTTTCTTAAAATGCTTGAGGGATGTTGTCCATAGCAATTTTTGCCCTATCAAGTATTACCCTTTTCAAATTTTGCACCGAAATCTGAATGGATTTTATGGATGATGGGCATTATTCTTGACAGGACTCCGCTGTGGAAATTATTCTTTAATTTGGAATCTGACAAAACAACAGCTGCTAATTCATGAATGCCAGACAGCCAATTAAGAATCCAGTAAAAAAAGTATGGCACACATTTGCTAACAGTTCTGCATGGCATTGGTTTCAGAAAGCAATTTTATTGACCATCTTCTCTTTGGTTGTGAATCATTTGGCAACGCGAGAGAGTTTTCCAGATGGTGAATCGTATCGATTTCCCATAGAAGGTTTTCTTTCGTCCATTACTTTATGCATTCTCATAGGAACCATCGCACATCTCAATTTTAAATATTACAAGAAGAAATATTTTTCCAAAAAGATAGAAATCGCCAAAATCATGTGGTTTATGACTTCTACCCTAGGGTACGTTACAATTATGTATATCCCTTTAAATATTATTGGAAACGTTGTGGTAGGCGGTCAGACAGATTTTTATTATTTATTGATTGGTTTGCTAATTACCTTATTATTAAGTTTTGTTCTCATAGGTTTATTATACTCGAAAGACATGTATTATTTATATAGGCTATCCATAAAAGATGCGGAAATTGCTGTTGAAAGCGGTGCGAAAATGAGGAAGCTTACCTACAAAAATATTGCATGCTTTTATAGCGAAAATAAAATTGTATACGCGGTTCAAAATGATGGCACAACAATTCCCACTGATTTTACATTAAATGATCTCGAAAAAAAAATAAACGACCAATTATTTTTTAGGGCCAATCGTCAAATCATCATTCACAAAGATGCGGTTGACCAAATTGAAAAGATTGAAAATGGCAAGTTGCGTATTTGTTTAAAAGTTCCGGTCGAAAATGATGTGATTGCTGAAATAAACATAAGTCGATACAAGCGAAAAGCGTTTATGGCCTGGTATCAATAAACGTGGCCAAACATTTCCGACTATTCAGTAATGAATTTTATACCATTCAGTAAAAACATCAAATTTTCAAGGGGTTTGAAGAGATTTTGGTCATTAATTCGTGGAGAACTAAAAACAAATAAAAATGACCAAACCTACCTTACGTCAAATTGTAATTCCACTGGTAACCTTAGCCATTATTCTTTTCATGTACTTTGGGCCAATCACCAGAACAGTTTTTGAAAATATAATTATCTCTATAATCATAGTCCTAGCTAATTATTTTGAATACAAGGGAAAACCATTTTCAGCACTTGGATTTTATCGTGATAAACTTACTGCGAAAAACATATTAGTCTTCGCCCCACTAGTAGCATTCGGACTTTTTGTTCTGTATGTAGTTGCTATAGTTCCTGGAATAGAGAAGTTAACGGGAATTCCTATTGATTATTCAAGTATGACCCATTTGAGAGGAAACCTTTCAACTACTATTATATGGTTATTAATTGTATGGATAACCGCGGGATTTGGAGAAGAAATTATTTTTCGAGGGTATTTTATGAGACAATTTGTCAAATTTTTTGGAGACGGCAAAATCAGTCTCATAGTTAACATTCTCATTTTTTGTGGCTTTTTTGGTTACATGCATATGCAACAAGGAATTACTGGACAAATTGTTGCTGGAACTACCGGTGCACTTTTATCAATCATATTCTACTTGCGTAAATACGATTTGTGGTTTAATATCATGGTACACGGATTTTTTAACACGCTTGGCCTACTGAGTTTTTACTTCGGTTTAGCGTAATTATGGTTAGTAACAAAATTTACTCTTTTAAACTTATCCATTCAAAAAAGGCATTTTGAACAATATTCTGTCCTAAAGCAAAACAAGAATCATTAAAATATATGTTCGATTAAATGTAACAATTCTGATATTTCTTAGTGTCTTAAATGGAACCATTTACAGAACTTCTAGATATAGTTTTATGTATACTGCTTTGATTTGCTATCAAATGAAAGTCAAAGAAGGCAGAAGTGTCAAAGTATAGTTAGATAGGTGTCCCTTTCGGAGTCACCCAAATTTTGAGCTTCTTAGAAGCCCTAAAAACAGCCCATTCATCCTATTTCAATAAGACCCTCTTCCTCCGCTTAGAGCAAAGCTCGATTTTCAGCAGAAAATCGGGCTTTTGTTTTTTGAATGACTTCTACAGCGTTCGACTTAAAATAATCATAGAACATTAATTTTCATCCACCGCCTAGTGTTATGATAATGGAATCCAGTGTTTATAGGGCTTCCCAAGCCCTTACCGTCCTAGTAAACTCTTTTAGGAATTCACACAATTAACTGATTAACAATAAAATAAATTCACAACACCGCTTTAGCATGTTGTCCTCTTGCTCAACCAAACCATTTTCGAAATGCGGAAGCGATTATCTCACTATTACAAACAAAGCATTCACTAGACTTTTTATACATTCTATCTCTTAAAACGTCTATTTACGAAACTATTCAATGAGACACTTCGGAAAATGGAAAAAGTTTTGTCAATTCTGTTCTTTAATTCGGCCTTTTTATGGTACTACTCAGACATTAAACTTTTTATAGGGCTGGTATTAGCAGCTTTAATTGCCTGAAAGCTTACTGTAAATAATGCTATGCCAATCGCTAAAGCACCCGCCCCAATAAACACCCACCAATCTATGATAATCCTGTAGGCGTAATCCTGAAGCCATTTATCCATGACATACCAGACGATGGGCGAAGCAATTACTATTGCAAATAGCACCAGTTTTGTGAATTCTTTGGATAATAATTTTGCGACAGACGATGACGAGGCTCCCAACACTTTTCGTATTCCGATTTCCTTTGTCCGTTTTACCGCGGAAAGAGCAGCAAGACCAAACAAGCCAAGGCATGCTAGAAAAATTGCAATTAATCCGGCACTACCCGAAATTCGACCCCACCGTTCTTCGTTTTTATAAAAACTGTCAAAATTCTTATCAAGAAAAGCGTATTGAAAAGGTAAATTACCAGAAACGTCTCTCCATTTTGAGCCAATCAATGAAATTGATTCTGAAATATTCTTGGAATTCAACCTGATATATATTTTCCGGGCATTTAAAGATGCCGGCTGGATAAAAATCTGTGGTTCCACCCCTTTGCTCAATGCCCCAAAGTTGAAATCCTTAATGACCCCAATAATAGCACGTGTCTTAATTTCCCCATTCGGAATCGGAACTCTATCCAGAACCAGTTTTCCAATAGCCTCTTGCGGAGGGATATTATATTCCCTTAAAAATGCCTCATTTACAATAACAGAATTAAGGGAGTCGGACGCAAATCGTGGATTGAAACTTCTACCCGAGACCATTTGCATACCCAATACGTCTACAAAATCCGTATCAATAGGATAAGTCACAACAGGCCCACTTTTATCACCATATTCGAAGAACAAACGCATTATACCCTGTTGCGCACCCATTCCCATTTCGGAAGCGGTAATTCCTTTAATGTAATTAGCGGTTGCCAACTCTTGTTTTAATAACGGGTAAATACGTCTGGCATCGGTTCCGGTTGCGTCGACTACCAAAACGTTTTCTTTTTCAAAGCCAAGGTCTTTCGATTGCATAAAATTCAATTGCTGAAGGATGATATACGTGGAAACACCAAGAGCAATCGACAAAACAAACTGAAACGTAACTAAGGATTTAGTAAAG
>JANQSA010000013.1 GCA_028284285.1 Croceivirga sp. | reverse complement strand
TGAGATAAACTCGTCAGTTTGAGTGAATTTTACGATTGAAATGAGTAAAATTTGTATCGAAAATCTACCTGTCGGCAGACAGGCAAGAGTTTTATCTTTTAGATCGGTTCTCGATACGATTTTTCGTACTACTTCGACAAGCTCAGTAACCACTCAAAATCACTCGAACTGACCGCCTTTGATCATTTCACATTCAAAATGCACAACAGGTAAAGTGTTCAATGTTAAATCTTCCTTGCCCGGAAAAACTTAACATTGCAATTTGTTTACATTAAATTAACTTTGCTACCTGACGCAAAATAGTTCCCCTTTTGAAAAAGTTTACCGAGAAAGAGATCAAGAAAAAGGTCGATAAAGAAGAAAAGGAGATACGGGAAAAAGTCTTCCTTTTGGCGAACGGCATGATAGATGTCCACGGTTATGACAAAGAGGAAGCCTTTGCCCGGGCATTAAAAATTGCCAGAAATTGGAGGGATAATGGCGGTAAATACCCCCTCAAACCGTCTTAAACCCTATTCTTTCATTCGTTATCTCCGAAGAAATTGTACCCCGCAGTCCTAAAAAGAAATACTACACGCATTGGATTTTCCAAACCAACGTACTCTGTTCCTGGAGGCCAGATTATAGATCGTATCCCGGATAATTCTTGGTATATAGGCCAATAAAGCAGCAACCAATCGCCATTTCGGAATTTTAGAGACGATTTCCAAAAAACCATCGGAATGGGTATGCGCACCCTTGTCATCTATCAGGATAACTGTGGTAAGTTCACGGGTTGGGAAACCGTATGCCAAAAGGAGCTCCTGTCCTCGCGGGGATTGAAACGGAACAAACTGAAACACATCCTCAGGAGCAAATTGCATGAGCCAGCCTACCACCCCATTGCATAAATTACATTCGCCGTCAAAAATTATGATGTTCTTTTCCATGATGATCGGTTGTATTGCCTTTTGGTCGGGCGGCCGGATGCATCATTTCAGGGATCCTTGGTATTTAAGAAAAGTTTAAGAGCACTACAAAAGATCAAGGATGCGTTCCATTGCCATTCCTCTGGACCCTTTGATCAAAACATGGCTTGGGGAAATAGGGTATTGTTGAAGTTGGTCCTGTAAGGCTTGAAAATCGCGGAACCGCCAAAATCCGGATTGAGTAGCATAAAAATGCTCTCCGACCAAATACACATTTTCAAACCCCAGTGCTTTCGCAAGATCCGCTATGCCCTGGTGTTCTTCCCGGCTGGATGCTCCCAACTCAAACATATCGCCCAGAAAAAGCACTTTGGGATGGCCCTTGGTGCCGGCGAAGCTTTCCAGGGCAGCCTTCATGCTGGTGGGATTGGCATTATAGGCGTCCAGGACAATATGATGCCCCCCTTTTTTCATTAACTGAGAACGGTTGTCCGCCGGGACATAGGCGGCTATAGCTGCTGCAATGTCTTTCGGGGCTACGTTGAAGTATTTTCCCATTACTATTGCAGCACAACAATTGGGAAAATTGTACTTTCCTACGAGTTGAGTGCTTATTCGCGTCTTTTCAAATTCCAATTGTATAAAGGGATCGGTGTCTAACAGCCGGATGTTGAAATATTCAGGGTCATCCTGGCTAAAACCGATCTTCCTCACATAATGGGAAAGCTTTTCTTTTTGAATGGGATCATCCGCGTTTAAAAAAACATGCTTATCATGGTGCAGCAAATAGTCATACAACTCGCTTTTCCCTTTGATCACTCCTTCCACACCGCCAAATCCTTCGAGGTGCGCTTTTCCAAAATTGGTGATATATCCAAAATCCGGTTGTGATATACCGGACAATAAAGCAATCTCCTTTTGGTGGTTGGCTCCCATCTCTATAATGGCTATTTCCGTGTCCGCCGCGATCCGCAATAATGTTAATGGCACGCCAATATGGTTATTCAGGTTGCCTTTAGTGGCTATGGTCCTGTACTTTTTTGATAGTACGGCGTGTATTAACTCCTTGGTAGTGGTTTTTCCATTACTGCCGGTCAGAGAAATGATTTTTGCTTTGGAATAGTTTCTGTGATAAACAGCCAGTTGCTGTAGTGTTTCCAATACGTCATCCACAAGAAGAATGTTTGCTTCTGTAGCATATTCCGGCTCATCTACAACGGCAAAGGCTGCCCCTTTGCGCAACGCCTCGGCGGCAAAGGTATTCCCGTTAAAGTTGGGGCCTTTAAGGGCAAAGAAAATACTGTCTTCCTCAATCTTTCGGGTATCTGTGGCTACTTTTGGGAAGCGTAAAAACAATCCGTGCAACTGTGCTAAATCCATGGATCGAAGATAAAAAAAGCCCTTGATGTAGCATCAAGGGCTGTTATTTTCTCAAGCAATCTTTTTAGCGTGCTTTTTTGTGACGCACGGTTTTGTTCTTGTTTTTGGACTTGCTACCTACTCTGGACATGGCGCATCTGAAACCAATATCATCTGTGGCCATATATTGTGGAAGATAACGCCGTTGCGCGGGATCTAACCAAAAGGCCCGGTCTCTCCAGGAACCTCCTTTGTATACCCGTACTTCATCATTAATTAACGATGTGCGGTAGTTGGAAGTATCATATTGTCGTAACAACTTTCCTGTAGAATCCCGCTCTACTTTATGCTTAGGGGAATCGTACATTTTACGGTTATCGGATTCATCGTCGCTAAATCTTTCATAGAATCGCGAAGAACCTGGGTCACCATCCCGGTATCCCCTATTATCACTGGAGGAGAAATTGGTTCGCAAATAAGTTTCTTCTTCACCTATAGGAACTTCCTTGATTTCTCCCGGAAGGTTAACCGCCACAATTCTACCGTTAGGAAGGGTATCGTACACAATATCTTCCCGTAGCACTTCCACCTTGCCGTCCTCGCCAATAGCCTTTTTTAAATAAATATTACCTCTGTAATAATTGAAATCACTGATTTCATCATCTACAATCGGACGGTATACATCGGCTACCCATTCACCAACATTACCGGCCATATCGTACAAACCAAAATCGTTAGGCTTGTAAGACTTCACTTCGGCAGTAATATCGGCACCATCATCGGACCATCCGGCAATACCTCCGTAATCTCCCTTACCTTGTTTAAAATTGGCCAACTGGTCGCCACGTCCAATACGCTGGCCATTTCGGGTGTAATCCCCTTCCCAGGGATATTTTTTCCTACCACGATAGTTGTTGTACTCTCTGGAGCCAATTAATGCTTGTGCGGCGTACTCCCATTCGGTTTCCGTAGGTAAACGGTATTCCGGTGATATTATGCCACTGCTGCGTTTGGCAAAAACACTAATAGAATCTTGCTTTTGCTTTCCTTGAAGGGAATCTATTTGCCCGCTATACACAGATTCCGGATTGTTCAGGTAAGCCTCTGTACTAAAGGTACCTTCTACTTCTCCGTTTAATGCCCCGTACATGGCATCTTCCGTAAGGTAACCTTCACGAACCAGCATTAGCTCGTTCACCCTGTCGGTTCTCCATTCCGCATACTGGGTGGCTTGTACCCAGTTTACACCTACCACAGGATATTCTGCATAGGCGGGATGCCTTAGGTAGTTGTTGGTCATGGTTTCATTAAAACCAAGGCGGTTTCGCCAAACCAGGGTATCCGGCAAGGCGCCCTTATAAATATTCTCGTACATTGGATTTTCCGGAGGATAAACCTTTTTCAAATAATCCAGGTACTCCATATACATTTTATTGGTTACCTCGGTTTCATCCATATAAAAGGACTGCACATGCTGTTGCGTTGGGCTATTATTCCAATCATGCATGATATCGTCCTGAACTTTTCCCTTGGTGAACGTACCTCCTTCAATAAATACTGTTCCCGGAGGAGTTTCCTGTTCTTTAAAATCAGAATTGTATTGAAAACCACCTTCTTTTGCGTTAATTTTCCAACCTGTCGCCCTGGAAATATTTTTGGATGACGAGGACGAGGAGGAGTTTTTACAGCTGGATAAACTTCCCACGACCAAGGCAGAAGAAAGTACAACTTTAACAAAGTATTTTTTCATAAGACTTGAGTTCAAAGCCGATTTGGTTTGCGACCGGCACTATAGTTTCAATTTGATTTAAATCAGTTTCGGCAATAGAACGGAAATCTGGACATAATATTTTGCAGAATGCTAATAATTCTGTCCTTTGATATTTCCGTCTACCAACATCTCCATAACGAAATGAAATGCGTTATAGTATCCCCAGCTACCATATTAACATAGAAAGAGAATTTACCTTTTCGTCGAAAAAATAATTACGAGGTATAAGAAATGTCCAAAAAGCCCGTTTATCAGTAATACGTCTAAAATTGCTGAGCGATAGGTGCTTGTTTTTAACTTTTGACGGGCGTAACATTAAATGAAAACAATGAAAAAAACGCTTCTTTTGGTAGCATTGGTTTGTGTTGCCGAGATATTTTCCCAGCAGGAACGTGCCATTACTACTGCAGTACCTTTTTTGAATATTTCCGGAGATGCGCGGGCTTCTGGTATGGGGGATATGGGGGTAGCTACTCCGGTTGACGCGTTTTCGCAACAGTGGAACCCCGCAAAATACGCTTTTGCCACACAGAAACTTGGAATAGGGGCAAGCTACACACCATTTCTTGAAAGTATTGTTTCAGACATTGGTTTATTGTCGGCTAATGTTTACAACAAAATAGATGAACAAAGCGCTTTTGCCTTTGGGCTACGTTATTTTAGTCTGGGTGATATTGAATTGCGGCAGTCCATTGATGATCAGGGTACCGTGGTAAGCCCCAATGAATTTGCCATTGATGCATCGTATTCCCTGAAATTAAGCCCAACGTTTTCTATGGCAGTAGCAGGCCGATTCATTAGTTCAAATCTTCGCTTCCAGGATGCTACCCAGGATTCCCAGGCTGCCAATTCCTTTGCAGTGGATGTGGCGGGATTTTACCGTTCCCGGGAAATTGCCTATAATTCCTTTGACGGGCGATGGAGAGCAGGATTTAATATCTCCAACCTTGGGGGAAAAATTCAATATGACGAAGGCGGACAAGAAAATTTCCTGCCTACTAACTTAAGATTCGGTGGTGGGTTCGATTTTATCTTTGATGCGGATAATGTACTAGGTGTCTACACTGAATTCAACAAACTTCTGGTACCCACACCTAGAGATTTCACAGGTGATGGTGAGATTACTGCTGAAGATAACGATGAGTACCAGCAGATCAGTTTCTTTAATGGTGTTTTTGAATCTTTTGGAGATGCCCCGGACGGATTTAGCGAAGAATTGCAGGAATTTACCTGGGCGCTAGGAGCGGAATACAGATTTCAGGAAGCCTTTATGCTGCGAACCGGATATTTTAATGAGAACGAAAACAAAGGAGCACGGCAGTTTTTTACGTTAGGTGCCGGATTTAAGTTCAGGTCGGCCCAAATAGACCTGTCCTATCTTTTCTCTACCTCCCAGGTGAGAAATCCTCTTGAAAATACATTACGCTTTTCGCTGACTTTTAATTTAGGCGAAGAGTTTTATAACGACTAAACCAATAAGATATTCAGCATAAAAACCCCGGCATTAACCGGGGTTTTTTATTTTTAAGCAATGAAGTGGTTTAAACTTTTCATAATTGGCTAAAAAATTGCTGTTTTGCGGCCATATTTTGTCTTTTTATCACTCCGTAGCGCTGCTATGCAGATCAAAAAAGCCTTCATAAGGCCACAAAATTGCTAATTTTCGCTTCAATTCAAAAAGTTTAAACCACTTCAATTTGTGAACTGCTGCCTATGAAGAAAAGAAGCATTGCCTTTGAACTTTTGATCTTTAATGATGTCCGGGATATGGAACAAGAAGATCAGATGCTATTGGAACAGGCGGACATTGCGCAAAAGGGTTCCTACTCCCCCTACTCCAATTTCAGGGTGGGCGCAGCAATCCTTTTGAAAGATGGAACCGTTATACAGGGTAGCAATCAGGAGAATGCCTCCTTTCCGGCCGGCCTCTGTGCGGAACGTGTGGCTCTTTTTTATGCGGGGGCTAATTTCCCTAATCAAACCATTAAAACCATTGCCATAAGTGCAGCTGCTGCAAAGGTTGAGGTGAAGAAACCTGCCGGCCCCTGTGGCAGTTGCAGGCAAGCCATTTTGGAGTACGAGGTAAAACAAAACAGCCCTATTACGATACTTATGAAGGGGCAATCCGGCCCCATCTATAAATGCGGTTCCATTGCTGATTTGTTGCCGCTCTCTTTTGACCACACTTTTTTGGGGGATTCTTGAATCATTTTTTCCTCGAAACAGATATATATGTATTTTTGTTTTTCGCTTAATCGGGCGATCTTTCTAACAAAGTGTATTGATGAAAAAAATCACAAAAGAGGTTTACCTTAAATGGTATGAAGACATGTTTTTTTGGCGCAAGTTTGAAGATAAACTGGCCGCAGTTTACATTCAACAGAAAGTGAGGGGATTTCTTCATCTGTACAACGGCCAGGAGGCTGTTCTGGCAGGGTCCTTGCATGCTATGGACCTCACCAAGGACCGTATGATCACTGCCTATCGGAATCACGTTCAGCCCATTGGTATGGGGGTAGATCCAAGAAAGGTTATGGCTGAACTCTATGGGAAAGTCACCGGAACCTCAAAAGGGATGGGAGGCTCCATGCACATATTTTCCAAAGAACACCGGTTTTATGGAGGGCATGGCATAGTAGGGGGACAAATTCCACTGGGCGCCGGTATTGCTTTCGGAGATAAATATTTTAACCGGGATTCGGTTACCCTGTGTTATATGGGGGATGGGGCGGTACGTCAGGGATCATTGCACGAAACCTTCAATTTGGCCATGCTTTGGCAATTACCGGTGGTTTTTATTTGCGAGAATAACGGGTATGCCATGGGTACCTCAGTGGAGCGTACTGCATTTACTACCGATATTTGGAAACTGGGCTTGGGCTATGAAATGCCCAGCGCCCCGGTAGACGGTATGGACCCCGCCATAGTAGCCAAAGAAGTGGACAAAGCTATCGAAAGGGCCAGGACTGGAGGAGGCCCTACTTTCCTGGAGATGAAGACCTATCGTTATCGCGGGCACTCTATGTCTGATGCACAACACTACCGCACCAAGGCAGAGGTAGAAGAATACAAGAAAATTGATCCGATCACCCAGGTGAAAGATGTGATCATGGAGAAAGGCTATGCCACTGAAGAAGAGCTTAAGGCAATAGACAAACGCGTAAAGGAACTGGTGGCAGAGTGCGAAAAATTTGCCGAGGAATCAGACTTTCCTCCGGTGCAACAACTCTATGATACCGTTTACGAACAGGAAGATTATCCATTCTTAAAACACAAACTTTAGGTAAATGGCAGAAGTAATTAACATGCCGAGGCTAAGCGATACTATGGAGGAGGGTACCGTGGCCAAATGGTTGAAAAAAGTAGGAGACAAAATTGAAGAGGGGGATATCCTGGCCGAAATTGAAACGGATAAGGCTACCATGGAGTTTGAGTCCTTTTATTCGGGAACCCTTTTGCATATTGGTATCCCGGAAGGTGAGGGAGCGCCTGTTGATGCATTGCTGGCTATTGTTGGAGAGGAAGGCGAAGATATCTCTACTTTATTGAATGGCAACACAGCACCACAAGAAGAAAAGACCGGGGCACCGGAACAAGAGGTCAAAGCGGAAGTTCCTGCCCCACAGGCTGATCCGGCTGCCGGAGGAACTATCCCGGAAGGTGTTGAAATTGTTACCATGCCAAGGTTGAGTGATACCATGGAGGAGGGAACGGTGGCCTCCTGGTTAAAAAAAGTAGGGGATACTGTAGAAGAAGGCGATATCCTTGCGGAAATTGAAACGGATAAGGCAACCATGGAGTTCGAATCTTTCCATTCCGGCACTTTGTTGTATGTCGGGATACAGGAAGGAGAAGGTGCTCCTGTGGATGCTCTATTGGCTGTTATCGGGCCTGAGGGTACGGATGTAGATGCAGTTCTCAAAGCAAGATCTGCTCCTGTTGCGGAAGTTGCAACGGGTGATAATGAGGCGGAGCGGAACGAAGAAGTAGCTACAACTGCTACAGAAAACAAAGAAATCCCGGTAATGTCGGTAAATGGTAACCGCATTTTTGTCTCTCCGCTTGCCAGAAAGATCGCTGGTGACAAGGGAATCGATCTATCCAAAGTCAAAGGAACCGGGAATAATGGGCGTATTATTAAACGTGATATCGAAAATTATCAACCGGCAGCAGCACCGGAGCAAGCTTCGGCCCCCGCAGTTGCCGAAACCGCCTCTCCCACACCTGCGGTAGCACCCATTCAGCTTCCCGTAGGGCAAGAACATTCGGAAGAGGTGAAGAATTCTACCATGCGTAAGGTTATTGCCAAACGCCTGGGCGAATCTAAATTTTCTGCTCCGCATTACTATTTAACCATTGAGGTGGATATGGATAATGCGAAAGCTTCCAGGGCACAGATCAATAATTTGCCGGATATCAAAGTATCGTTTAATGATATGGTCCTGAAAGCCTGTGCCATGGCCTTGAAGAAGCATCCACAAGTGAACACCAGCTGGAATGGAGACACAACGAGGTACAACCATCATATCCATATGGGAGTGGCTGTAGCAGTGGATGAAGGTTTGGTAGTACCTGTGTTGAAGTTCGCAGACCAAATGAGTCTTACCCAAATAGGGGCTGCAGTAAAAGACCTGGCAGGACGGGCACGCACCAAAAAAATAAAACCGGATGAAATGGAGGGGAGCACCTTTACGGTTTCCAATCTGGGAATGTTTGGTATTTTGGAATTTACCTCAATAATTAATCAACCCAATTCGGCCATTTTGTCCGTAGGGGCTATTGTAGACAAACCGGTGGTAAGAAACGGTGAGATTGTTCCGGGAAGTACCATGAAAGTTACCCTGGCCTGTGATCACAGAACCGTTGACGGGGCTACCGGAGCACAGTTCCTGCAGACGTTGAGAGCCTATCTGGAAAATCCGGTCACCATGTTGGCATAAGTATTTTTCGGGGCGTCCACCACGGATAACAAAGCAAAAAATGAAGCATTCCATCGGGATGCTTTTTTTATCTTTAACATCCTTATGTCCGCTATTGCAATGAAAAAAGGTATCATCTTTTTTATAGCCGCGTTTCTTGCCACTTGTGTGCCCGCCAAGGATGCGGGTGTAGCTCCCGCTTCCGGTCCCGATGGGCTAAAGGCCGAAATGCCGGATGCAGGGGAGGGACCAGGGCCAACGTCTCCCGCTGCTGTGGAGGATATTATGAACTACCTGGCCTCAGATGAGTTAAAAGGACGGGATACCGGAAGTGAAGGGATTGAACTGGCGGCACAGTATATTGAAGAGTATTTTCAAAGGCATGGTATTGCACCGTATTATCCGGGTTATCGGGATACACTGTCCAATTTTAAAAAACCGGCCTACAATGTTGTGGGTTGGTTGGAAGGCAACGATCCGGACCTAAAAGGAGAATACATTCTTCTGGGGGCCCATTACGACCATATTGGCACGATACGACCGCTGAATGGGGACTATATCGCCAACGGTGCGAATGACAATGCTTCCGGGACAACCGCCGTAATGGAAATTGCCAAACACTTTGGAAGGAAAAAGTCCAACAAAAGAAGTCTCATTTTTGCCTTATTCAGTGGGGAGGAAAGAGGGTTGTTAGGATCAAAACATATGGCAAAGAACATGAAGGCGTCTGAGGTAAACCTGTACACCATGCTCAATTTTGAAATGATAGGGGTCCCATTGCGCAGTAAAAACTATGATCTGTTTGTAACCGGCTATTATAAATCCAATCTGGCGGAGGTAAGCAACAAATATGCCGGTGAAAACTTTATTGGGTACTCTGCTACGGCCCGGGAGTACAATCTTTTTCAACGATCGGATAATTACCCTTTTTATCAAGCATTTGGTATACCCTCGCATACGTATTGCACTTTTGATTTTACCAATTTTGCGTATTACCACAAAGTGGATGATGAGGTGGCCCAACTGGATTTGGAACATATGGCCCGGCTGATCAACAAAATGATCCCGATGGTGGAAGGTATAGCGAATAGTCCGGTTCAAGAAGTGAAAATGAATTGATAATCTAAAAAAGAAATAGCTTCCCGGCTTCTGTTGGGCAGTAGGCCTGACCAGAAAGCGCGAGTTCAGGGTGAGGCAGGAATACTCAAAAATGTACAAAAACGTAATCATCACAGGGACCAGCAGGGGGATTGGTTTTGAACTGGCAAAGCTTTTTGCAGACCAGGGCCATAAAGTATTGGCATTGTCCCGCAATCCAAGGCCCATATTGGAGGTAAACCATAGTAATATTGCCACCTTTTCCTGTGATCTATCTGTTCCGGAAGATTACCGGAAAGTGGCCGAGTTTATTGAGGAATGGGATCAGGTGGACCTCCTGATCAACAATGCCGGAGCTTTGCTGAACCAACCTTTTTTGGAAACTACCATTAAAGATTTTGAGGCCATTTACAGGGTAAATGTCTTTGCGGTAGCGGAACTGACACGGGTGGTACTCCCCAAAATGCCTAAGGACGGACATGTGGTGACAATTAGCTCTATGGGAGGTGTCCAGGGAAGTGCAAAGTTTCCGGGTTTGGCCGCCTACAGTTCCAGCAAGGCAGCCGTGATCACTTTAACGGAGCTTTGGGCGGAGGAATTTAAAGATACCGGACCTTCCTTTAATGTGTTGGCTATCGGGGCGGTACAGACCGAAATGCTCGCCGAGGCCTTCCCGGGCTATGAGGCCCCGCTCACCGCTTTGGAAATGGCGACCTATATCAAAGACTTTGCGGTATCCGGTCATCGATTTTATAACGGAAAGCTGCTGCAAGTAAGTAGTAGTACGCCATAACACCCCGGTGAGTATATTCAAAATAGGCGTTTGTAGGTTTCAAACTTACCAAACTGAGACGATCTAAAGCAGGAGGCAGGACTTGAAATTACTGCTAAGCCAATTTTATGGATACAATGTTAGCGGTAGCTCTCAATTATCTTTCAAATTCGTGTCAATTCCATTACCCCAGATTATTGTTGATCTTCTATTTAGTTCTTTCCAGAATATAGCATCAATTTTGGTAGCATCATCTTGCACCCATTCATTTGAGGGCCCGGCATAGTATACTGCGTCAAAGACATTTTTCAAGACCATATTGGAGGTATCAAACGAATTGCCATTTACGTTCAATAAACCCAATGCGTCTTTTTCCAAATCTATTATTGAATTTATGGGGCAGTCAATTTTAGTTTCAGGATAATCTTCAGAAATAAAGGCACCAATGGTAAAAATTGTTCCGGGATGCCTGTGGTTTATATAAAACGGAATTGTCCAGTATGTCGAATCCCTTTTTCTATCACTGGTTTTTTTCAGATGTTCCCCGCCATAGATCAATAGTACGTTTTTTGCAGAATCTATTCCATATTTTATCGCTAGCTCACTTGGAAAAACATCTCTCTGTGTAATGGCAGAAAAATAGTTGTTCATGGTATTTATAGTATCCCAATTAATGGAAGGGTCTCCGGCTATTACTCGTATTTTGTCCTCTAATGGCAGACCCTTATTAGCGTTTCGTATGGCCTCCAAAAGTTGTAAGAAAATCGGTTTTTGAAATGTAACACTATGAGCTTGTGTGCTTTCTCTCCACACATTCTGTAATTCTTTTAAATCTACAGGGTCGCCATTAATATAACTATCAAGTATTTTTTGATAATCGCTATTTGCAAATTCCAGAATTACATATTGTAATCTTTGGGAAAGTTTTTTGTTTTCGAATAGCCCTCTCAAAAGAAGATGTGTTTGAAGCGTGCCATGAGGACCTTCATCAATTGCAACGATATTGAATTTATCAAATAATCGTACTATATAATCGGCAGCAATTGGGCATTCCGATGTGTTGGAATGGGTATTACCGCTACTACTTGAAAGTAGCGTATCGGGTACTTGTTTTGAAGAAGTCCGGACACAAGAACAGAAAACAAATATCCAGACTAAAAATATTGATGTTTTCATATTTGATTTTTTTGAATATTGCTAACGGTCACATCCCAACCTCCTACCACCCTGAGCTTGTAGAAGGGGGGAGGAAGGCACTTTTTAAAGGATTCCCTGTGTTTTGTATTGGCTATTGAATTTAGCTAAAGTTATTAAGAAGAGGTGAGCAATGGATCATAGGAGCCACTTTGGCGGTAGTTTTATGGTTCAGCTGGGCTAATTTAACCCATAAAAACCCTCCTTAACGCTTCATTCGCTACCTGCTTTCCCATTCTCCCTCTGTTTATGGCAAGATGACCGACAAATACCCCACTCAATAGTTGAACGGTCTACAACACCGACCTACTATTCATCCCAAAGACTTTCAAGGGTATAGCCTTTATCAGGAGCAACAAAGAAAGCGCCATCAATGATCCTTTTATGTTGATCCAGGGCAGCAATTTCATCCATTTCAGCATCGTTTAACTCAATTTTTAAGGTATCAAAGTTTTCTTTCAAGCGCTTTGGATTGGTAGATTTCGGTATTACTGAAATGTTACGCTGCAATTGCCATCTAATCAGCACCTGGGCCGGGGAGATTTGGTTTTTTTCTGCGATGGCTACTATGGTTTCGTTTTCCAAAGGGATGGGTTCTCCTTGCTTTTTGAATACCTCTGGGCGATCCATAGAACCCAACGGGGAATATGCCGTTACATGAATGCCATTTTCATGGCAATACTCAAGTAAATCTTGTTGCTGCAAATACGGATGTAGCTCTACCTGATTCATTTCCGGTTGTTGACCCTCAAGATCAATGAGGTGCTGTAATTTCTTCCGGCTAAAATTCGAAGTCCCTATGTGTTGTATCACTCCTCCTTTTTGCAGTTGCTGCATAGCGCTCCAGGTTTCCGAAAGGGGAACTTCTGACAACCGCAGGTAGCCCTCTGAATTCTCAGGAAAATCAATTCCATTTTTGAAAACAACCGGCCAGTGTATTAAGTAAAGGTCCAGGTAGTCTAATCTAAGGTCTTTCAGGGTTTTCTTCAAAGCAACTTCCACTTCGTTTTGCTTGTGGGCATCATTCCAGAGTTTGGAGGTGATCCATAGATCCTCCCTCTTTACTAAACCCTTTTCAATACATTCCGCAATAGCGTCGCCTATTTCCGCCTCATTTTGATAGATGGCAGCACAATCAATGTGCCGGTAGCCTATTTCTATGGCATGAATAACGGCTTGTTTTACCTCGCCAGGGGCAGATTTCCAGGTGCCCAGGCCTAAGGCGGGCATTTTATCGTTATTTGAAAACGTAAGTGTATGCATGTTTTTTTAATAGAATGATTAATGTAATAAAGGTATCAATTCCATGGTTATTTCTGACCTTATCTCGAGATTAGATGCTGGTCATAACACCGGAATTCGTTACCTACTTTGATATTCTTATGTAAGTGCCCATTTAAAAAAACAAAAGCCCCGCCAGACTACTTTCGGGTTGCTGAATTATAGCAAATGTTGGGCTTAGTTATTTTTCTTTTATTCAACTATTTGGATAGTCAGTTTTTTATTTTCTGAAATGACCGTTATTGTTTTTCCCTTTTCAAAACCGAGCTCCTCCAGCCAGCGTCCTTCAAGTCGTATCTCGGGAACCGTGATATTATCCCAAGTCCTACGTCGAAATTTGGAGTGGATTTTAAGAGATCGTTTTTTGCTCAACTGTCATATAATTAAATGACAATAATACGAATCAAATCTCATTTGTCAAACATTTGTATGACAAAATTGTCATATTGTTGGCTGACATTTGTTTTATGGATAAAGGGGATCTCAAAAAAAGGCTTGGTCAAAGAATTGTCGAACTCCGAAAAGGGAAGGGCTGGAGCCAGTCAGATTTGGCACGTGCTTGTACTAAGGATCGGCAGGCGATTGAAAAGATTGAAAATGGCAAAGTCAATCCCACAATTTATACCGTTTTGGAAATATGCAAGGTTTTGGAGATTTCACTTTCTGATTTCTTTAAGTTCTGATCAAATTACGCCCAACGGTCTTGTGTATGGCTTGTTGCGGAAAATGTCCGCCGGACTTTTCCGCTGTAGCCCGAAATTAGCGAATCAGGCTGGATTTTCCGAGTCTGTGCTGAGCTTGTCAAAGCATGGAAATTCAGACCGCAAAGAGCTATAGCATCAATGAAAAAGCAGTAAGTCGAGTATCTTAAAGATTGACAAAAAACTTAAGATATGAACACTCAAATTACTGCATTCCCTAAGTTATTT
>JANQSA010000032.1 GCA_028284285.1 Croceivirga sp. | reverse complement strand
TTTGTATCGAAAACAAGAGTTTTATCTTTTAGATTGGTTCTCGATACGATTTTTCGTATTACTTCGACAAGCTCAGTAACCACTCAAAATCACTCGAACTGACAGCCTTTGGTCATTTCACATTCAAAATGCACAACGGGTAATGCTCGATAAAAAACTACTACATATGAAAACACTTAATTCTAAAGTATCTATCCCTTCCCCTTTACATGAATTCCATGGTAAACAGGCAAGTGTCCTCGATTTACTACTCACTTATAGCATTGCGATTTTTACCACTATCGTTATGCTGCATTTAGCCGGTAATGCATTCTCGGAAGTATATAAATTTCTAGTTCTTGGTATTCTTGCTTTTGACTTATCTGGAGGGATTGTCTCAAACTTTACAAAGGGCACCACTGCCTATTACCGTGAAAATCCTAAGGCACGAACTGTTTTCATCGCATTGCATGTAATTCAACCCCTTTTAATGATTTGGCTATTTCCTGAAACTACCCTCGTAATCGCTACACTTTCTCTCTATACATTATTGGCCTTACTAATCGTGAACAGTATTCAACAGCCCGTTAATCAACGCGTGCTTGCGGCATTTTTTACGGCTTTGGGAATTCCCTGTTGTTTTCTATTCGATGAAATCCATGCGGCGGTTCACCTGTTTTTGCTACTTTTCCTGATAAAGCTGTCCCTGGCATTTGCCGTACGATGGTAATGGTGTGTAACTTTACCCAAAAGAAAAACAACCAAAAGGATGATGAAGATCAGGGAAATGAGAAATGACGAATCATACTTCTTAGCGGACATGCTCCATATGGCCATTTTTATACCTGAAGGACACGACCCTTTGCCTAAAGACATTGTAAAAGACAAATCATTGGCCAAATACATCGATCACTGGGGCAAGGATAAATACGATATTGCCCTGGTAGCTGAAAGTGGCCAACAACTGGTTGGCGCAATTTGGGGCAGGCTTTTCCCCGAAGAAAACCAGGGGTTTGGTTTTGTAGATACTACCACTCCGGAATTAAGTATGGCCATACAACCTGAATTTCGCAGTAGGGGAATTGGAACGGAATTGATACGGGCAATAGTTGCTGCATACCAGAAGCTTGGTGTTGCCTGTCTATCGTTAAGTGTTGATAAAGCGAACAAGGCTTCTCAACTGTACCAACGATTGGGCTTCGAAATCGTAGAAGAAACAAAAACGGCATGGACCATGAAGAAAGCAATACAGTAGACGGCTAATAATTACGGAAAACAGGCAGTGCTGATCCGGGCTGGACTACAAAATATCAAAATCCAAACAACTCCGGCACCCAAAGACTCAATTCCGGTATATAGGTAACTACCATCAAAACCACCAACATAATCAGGAACAAAGGCAATAACGGACGCACTACCTGTTGGATTTTTAGATTCGCTACCCCACAACCCACAAAAAGTACTGATCCTACCGGCGGAGTGCATAAGCCGATACAAAGGTTCAAGATCATGATGATCCCAAAATGGATGGGGTCAATTCCCATTTCGGTGACGATAGGCAGAAAAATAGGTGTGAAAATCAACACCGCCGGGGTCATGTCCATAAAAATACCAACAAAGAGCAAAATTAAGTTGATGATAATCAAAATGACTATGGGATTATTACTAATGCTCAATAGTCCCGTACTGATTTCCTGTGGAATGCTCTCATAACTCATCACCCAACTCATAGCCACCGAAGTGGCGATCAACAACATCACAATGGCCGTGGTCTTGGTGGTTTCCAAAAGAATAGTGGGAACGTCTTTTAATTCAATTTCCTTGTAAACAAAGGCAAGAACAAACGTATAAACAACCGCTACTGCGGAAGCTTCGGTAGCGGTAAAAATGCCCGCTACAATTCCCCCGATAACCACTACCAACAGAAGCAAACTGGGGAAGGCATCCAGAAAGCGTTTAAAAAAAACACCTAATCCAACAGCTTTAGCGGTGGGATACTTTTTTATCCAGGCGTAAACCCCTGCCACCAACATCAACGCCAGGCCAATAAGTATGCCGGGAACATAACCTGCCAAAAACAGTGCAGCTATGCTAACTCCCCCACTGGCGAGCGAATAAATGATCAAAATATTGCTTGGGGGAATAATAAGTCCTGTGGTAGCACTGGTAATGTTCACGGCAGCACTGAATGATTTATCATAGCCTTCTTTTTCCATCATGGGATTCATAAACCCACCAATGGCAGAAGCCGCAGCAACTGCAGAGCCCGAAATGGCTCCGAATAGCATACAGGCAATGATGTTTACAAAGGCCAATCCCCCCGGTAAAGGACCTACAATCGCCTTTGCAAAATCAATCAATCTGCGGGCAATCCCGCCCTGGTTCATCACTTGTCCTGCCAAAATGAAAAAAGGGATGGCCAATAAGGCAAAACTGTCCAATGAAGTGGCCATCCGCTGTGCCAATGTGGTCACTGCGGGCAGGGAAGGCATGGAAACCACCAGTGTGAAAAATGCAGAAAGCCCAATACTATACGCAATGGGTACACGAACTGCCAATAAAATGACAAAACTAATTACCAATATCAGTGCTTCCGTATACTCCATTTTTGTTTTTTAAGTAGGCACGCCTACGTTTGAAAAAGGTATCCAAGCTGAAATACGTGATCAAAAGACCGGAAAGGGGAACCGCACTGTAAATCCATCCCAAAGGGATTTCCAGGGCAGCCGATTTTTGCTGTAACTGAAAGGTGAGATAACACAAATTGAGACCGCCTACCACCATTACGCCAACCGCAAACAAAACAATGGCGAAGGCCACAACCCCTGAATAAAAGACAGGAGCCTTGTTGATTACGGACTCCGGAATCAGATCAATGGCCAGATGCAATTCCTTACCTGTAGCGTAAGCTGCCCCGTATAAACCCAACCAGATCAGGGAAAAACTTGCTATTTCATCGGTTAGCGTGCTGGGGCTCCCCAACACATACCGGGACACTACCTGCCAAATCACAGAGAACAGCATGAGGGTCATAATGACCAACAAAAGCTTTTCCAGAAGTAGGTTCACCTGCTTTCTCATTTATTGTATTTCTCTTATGGATTCCATGAGGAATAGTGATTCAGACCCTTTTTCAAAAAGATCATCAAAAGCCTTTGTTTTTTCCGCGAACAACGATTTGTCCGGATAGTTTACCTTCACTCCCGCTTCCTTTATTTCAGCAAGTGCCCTTTCTTCGGCTTTAGCCCATAGTTGACGTTGATAGATAGCCGAGGCATCTGCGGCATCTTGCAACCACTTCTTTTCTTCTTTGTTCAATCGTTGCCAGGTTTCCGTGCCTATAAGTAGCACATCGGGTACTGCCGTGTGTTCATCAAAACTGTAAAATCTACAAACTTCATAGTGTTTTGAAGTATGAAAACTGGGGAGATTGTTTTCGGCCCCATCTACTACCCCCTGTTGCAGGGCTGTATACAGTTCACCCCACGAAATCGGGGTTGGGGAACCTCCCAATTGTTGCACCATGCTTACCGCCATATTGCTTTTCTGTACCCGAATCTTCATGCCCTTTAAATCCTCAGGAGTTTCAATGGCCTTCTCTTTGGTGTAAAAACTCCGACTACCTGCATCGTAAAAGCAAAGTCCTCGTAAACGATAGTCCTCACCTTTAATTAAAAACTGACGCCCCACGGGGCTATCATAGACCTGATGTGAATGTGCTTTGTCCCGAAAGAGGTAGGGAACACTCAACACCTTGTATTCCGGCACAAAGTTTTCGAGAACTGCAGCCGAGACTTTGGTAATGTCCAAACTGCCTATTTGAAGTAATTCCAGACATTCCCGTTCTGCCCCCAATTGCCCACTGGGATATATTTTTACCGTTAACTTTCCTTTAGAATTGGTTTTCAGGCGTTCTCCTAAGTTGACCATGGCCCTGTGTACAGGATGGTTGGTATCCAATCCATGGGCCAATCGAAGTATTTTAGACTTTTCTCCGGAGCTGCAACCAAAGAAGAGCATTCCTGTAAAGATGAAAAAGAGCAACCTGAGTTTCAAACTATTCCCTTATTTTTTTGATGATTGCCAAAGCCTCAGCCACGGATTGGGTTACCCTCTCAAAGTTTCCGGTGTCAAGCAAATCCTTCCTGAACAGCTGGCTACCCATACCTACACAACATACCCCTGAGCTGAACCAGGCCGATAGATTCTCTTCAGTAGGTTTTACCCCTCCCGTGGGCATGATGGGTACCTTAGGATACACCGCTTTCACCGATTTTATGAATCCCGGACCCAGCACATTCCCCGGAAATACTTTGATCAACTTTGCTTGAAGTTGAAGGGCCTGATAGATCTCGGTAACCGTGCCGCAGCCCGGTACCCAAAGGACATCGTTTTGATTGGCAAAATGAGCAATTTCAGGGATCAATGCCGGTGAAACTATGAATTTGGCCCCTTTATCCAAAAATCGGTGGGCATCATCTTTGGAAAAAATCGTCCCAATACCCAAATAAAGATCATCGTATTGGCGGGCATAGGCCGCGAGTTCCCCAAAAACATCTAATGCATTTTCACCGCGGTTGGTAAACTCAAAAACGCGAACCCCGCCTTCGTAACAGGCGTCAAGCACCTTCTTAGCCACCTCAATCCGGGCATGGTTAAACACCGGAATTAATCCGGTTTCCTGCATGCCATCCAATAACGTTTGATGATTGGTTGTATCCATGTGCAATGTGGCTATTTATCTCGATACCCTGCCCGAAGCGTCCCCGCTCATGAGTTTTTCAACTTCCTCAACGGTTACCTGATTGGCATCTCCCTTAATAGTATGCTTTAAACAGGAAGCAGCTACCGCAAAATCCAGGGCTTTTTGGTCATCTGCTCCATAGGTCAAAAGTCCGTAAATCAATCCACCCATAAAAGAATCCCCTCCCCCTACACGATCAACGATATGCGTTATTTGGTAGGTGTTGGATTCGTAAAGGGTTTTCCCATCATACAGCACTCCGGCCCAGGTGTTGTGGGAGGCACTGATCGAGCCCCTTAAAGTAGTAATTACTTTTTTGGCTTTTGGGAATTTATCCATCATTTGTTTACAGACCGACTCAAAAGCTTTTGTACTCACCGAATGCCCCTGGGTTACATCCACACCTTCCGGATGAATTCCAAAATGTTTTTCAGCATCTTCCTCGTTGCCCAAGATAACATCGCAATGTTCTACCAGGGGGGTCATGATTTTCTCAGGTGCTACTCCGTATTTCCAAAGCTTTTTTCTATAATTCAAATCGGTTGAAATGGTCACCCCCATTTTACCGGCCACTTCGCATGCCTCCAAACAGGCATCAGCAGCACCCTGGGAAATAGCCGGTGTAATACCCGTCCAGTGGAACCAAGTGGCCTCTGTAAACACACTTTCCCAATCTATCATGCCTTTTTCAATTTGTGACATGGCCGAATAGGCCCGGTCATACACCACTTTACTTCCGCGAGCCACGGCACCGGTTTCCAAAAAATAGATGCCCAAACGCTCGCCTCCCCATAGGATATGGTCCACATTGACGCCCCGTTTACGGAGTTCCATCATGGCGCATTTACCCAAATCATTTTCGGGAAGTCTGGTTACAAAATCAACAGGTATCCCGTAGTTCGCCAATGAAACAGCAACATTGGATTCCCCGCCTCCATAAACAATATCAAATGAGTTGGTTTGAGAAAAACGAAGGTGACCCGGTGGGGCCAAACGCAACATAATTTCACCAAAGGTGATCACTTTGTTCATTATAGCACTAAATTTAATTGTTGATATTAAGGATTAAAACCGACAATTTTTGAATTACTTGGGAAAAAGTACAAGATTTTTAACTATTTTGCGCAATCGATTGCACAATATTAGCAATTTAATTTGAAATGAAACAAAAATTCATTAAAATTCATCCCTCAGATAACGTCCTGGTGGCTTTGGAAAAATTGGAATCCGGCACTGAGATACAGTGGAATGGCACTGCTTTTCTTTTGAAGGAGTCTGTAAAGGCCAAACACAAATTTGCTCAGCAAGATTTGATGCAGGGGGATAGGATTTTCATGTATGGTGGGGTGGTAGGAAAGGCAAACCAATCCATAACCCGGGGTGAAGCCCTTACGGTGGACAACGTTTCCCATGAAACTGAGGATTTCGGAAATCGGAACCAAGATCTATTGTGGGAAAAACCAGATGTTTCCCAATTTAAAGGACGTACTTTCAAAGGCTATCACCGTTCCGACGGTCAGGTGGGTACCGCCAACTACTGGGTGGTGATTCCCCTGGTGTTTTGCGAAAACCGTAACGTCAGCGTTTTGAAGGACGCCTTTTTGGAGGAATTGGGTTTTGTAGCTCCCAATAAATACAAAAACTATGTTAGGAAGTTAGTGACCCGCTATCAACGTGAAGGCACTGAGCAGGATTCCATAGCATTAGAAGAAGAACAAATCAACGTATCTCCGATTTTTGAGCAGGTAGATGGTATCAAGTTCCTGACCCATCAAGGGGGTTGCGGCGGAATACGACAAGATTCCGAAGCACTTTGTGCTTTGATCGCGGGGTATTTGAACAACCCGAACGTTGCCGGGGGCACTATTCTGAGTTTAGGATGCCAAAATGCACAAATCGCTGTTTTAGAGGATGCTTTGAACACTCTAAATCCCGATTTTGATAAGCCCCTGTACATTTTGGAACAACAACGCGAGGGAACGGAAGAAGCTCTTTTGGTAAAAGCGATCCATCAGACCTTTGAAGGATTGATGGAAGCAAACAAAGCCACACGCCAACCTGCCCCTTTGGATAAGCTGACCATAGGTTTGGAATGTGGGGGTTCCGACGGGTTTTCAGGAATTTCGGCCAATCCGGCAGTAGGTCACGTTTCGGATATCTTGGCTACTTTGGGAGGGAAAACGATCCTGGCAGAATTTCCCGAACTCTGTGGTGTGGAACAACAACTTATCAATCGTTGTACTAACGATACCATCGCAAACAAGTTTATACACCTTATGAAGACGTATTCCGCAGCTGCGGTAGCCGTAGGTTCGGGATTTGAAATGAATCCCAGTCCCGGTAATATTAAGGATGGTTTAATAACGGATGCCATGAAGAGTGCCGGGGCGGCCAAAAAAGGGGGCTCTTCTCCCATAACCGATGTGCTTGACTATGCAGAGTACGCCCGAAAACCGGGTCTGCATCTGCTATGCACTCCAGGAAACGATGTGGAAAGTACAACAGCCCTTGCAGGTTCAGGGGCTAACATCATTTTGTTCACCACGGGCCTGGGCACCCCAACAGGAAATCCTGTAGCCCCGGTTATCAAAATTGCATCCAATAGCAAATTGGCTAAACGAATGCCGGATATTATAGATGTAGATACGGGAGTTATAATTACCGGCGAGAAGTCCATCCCCCAAATGGGTGAGGAACTTATGGAATTCATTATCGATGTAGCCAGCGGAAAAAGGAAAACCAAGGCTCAGCTTTTGAACCAGGACGATTTTATACCATGGAAACGAGGTATCTCTCTTTAAACAACTATAAATGAATAGCTTATTTGACATCAAGGGAAAAAAAATTCTTATTACAGGTGGAACCGGGGTTTTAGGTTCGGAATGGTCCAAATACCTCGCGGCGCAAGGCGCGTATCTCATTGTATTAGGGAGGGAGTTGGCAGACGCTGAAGACGTCGTTGAACAGATAAAATCTAATGGGAATCAGGCCATTGGTTTTGGTTGTGATGTAACCAATGAGGAGGACTTAAAACGGATCGCAGCACTGGTCAAATCCCAAATTGGATCGTTGGATGTGCTCATCAACGCAGCCGGAGGAAATATGGCAGGTGCGACCATAGGCCCCGAAAAAAGTGTATTGGACAGTGATGTTGACGCCTTGAGGAAAATCGTAGATCTCAATTATATAGGAACGTATCTGTCTGTCAAGTCATTTCTGCCACTTTTTCTCGATACTAAAAAAGGAAGCATCATTAACATCTCCAGCATGTCCGCAGAACGCCCGTTAACCAGGGTTATGGGATATTCTTCCTCCAAAGCAGCTATTGATAACCTTACCAAATGGCTTGCTGTGGAGTTTGCGCAGAAGTATGGCCCTCAGATGCGTGTTAACGCAGTAGCGCCAGGGTTCTTCCTGACCAAACAGAACAAAGAACTTTTGACCAATGACGATGGTAGCTACACCGAACGTGCGAATAAAATCATTTCCAATACCCCCATGTATCGCTTTGGACAACCCCATGAGTTACTCGGTGCAATGCATTACCTGTGCAGTGAGGCATCAGAATTTGTAACAGGCACAGTTATGGCGATAGATGGTGGCTTCAGTGCTTACTCGGGAGTGTGATTTTGAGGACGGACAAAAGACTAAAGGAACAAGAGGTAAGACTAAAGAAGCAAGAGGAAAGAATAAAGAAGCAAGAGGAAAGAATAAAGAGAAAAGAGGAAAGAGGAAAGAAAAAAAGGTAAGAACCCGGGATAGACCTATGAAAAAACTAGAACAAACCATGCGCTGGTACGGGCCCAATGACACTGTGCGCCTTTCCGATATTCGGCAAGCGGGTGCCACAGGTATTGTGACCGCTTTACATCATATTCCCAACGGGGAGGTATGGCCACTTGAAGAAATTGAACGTAGAAAAGCGTTGATCACATCAGCCGGACTCAGGTGGAGTGTGGTGGAAAGCATACCTATTCATGAAGACATCAAAACACGCAGTGGCCAATATGCGCATTATATTGAAGTGTACAAGCAATGTATTCGCAACCTGGCGGAAGCGAATATCCAAACGGTTTGTTACAATTTTATGCCCATTCTGGATTGGACACGTACAGCCCTTGCCTATGAACTTCCCAATGGTGCAAAAGCCTTGCGGTTTGAAACCGCAGCCCTGGTAGCCTTTGATGTGTTTATTCTAAAACGTCCGCATGCAGAAAGAAACTATACAAAAGAGCAGCTTGCCAAAGGAAAAGCGAGGTTTGAACAAATGGAAGCTTCCGAAAAAACGGAACTAACCCGAAACATTATTGCAGGATTGCCTGGTGCCGAGGAGGGCTACACAGTAGAGCAATTTCAGCAGCAACTTGATAAGTATAAAGACATTGACCACGAAAAGTTGGGACTGCACCTGAAGCTTTTCCTGGATGAGATCATCCCGGTATGTGAAGAAGTAGGGGTCAATATGGCCATTCACCCGGATGACCCGCCGTTTGACATTTTTGGATTGCCCAGAGTAGTGAGTACTGCTGCTGATGTTGAACGCATTTTTACGCAGACGAACAGCACCCATAATGGCTTAACCTTTTGTACAGGTTCTTTTGGCGTAAGAGCCGATAATAACCTTCCCAACATGGTGCGCCGGTTTAAAGAGCGTATTCATTTTATTCATTTGCGCAGCACCAAACGCGACGAGGAAGGAAATTTTCATGAGGCGGACCATTTGCATGGCGACGTACCTATGGCGGAAGTCATGCATGAGCTTATTGTCATGCAACAGGAAAAAGAAGATCCGGTACCCATGCGGCCGGACCATGGCCATCAAATGCTGGATGACCTCAACAAGAAAACAAATCCCGGGTATACAGGAATAGGACGACTTAAAGGATTGGCAGAATTACGAGGATTGGAAATAGGATTACTGCACCAGCATGAATTGTAAATACGTGTACCTGATTTTAGTACTATCTCCCGGTTTGCTCTCCCGTTTCAAGGAACCTGAAAAACAGCTGCAATTTGAAGTCTTGTAAACGAAACAGCCTATGTAACGGATGCTGAAAAATTGAGTAGGACCCTTTTAGACCAAAAAACCGGCAATACTTGTCCACATTGGGTTGTAATGAAATAAAATGATAAAAGTGAAAATCACAGACATAGGCATTTCAGTTGTAGTACTTGTTCTTTTTACAGCCTGTAAGCAAAAACATGATAAAGCTGTTGAACGGGATCAAAAACCCAACATTCTTTGGATCGTCTCAGAGGATAACAGTCCATGGATCGGTGCTTACTGCGATTCTCTTGCACAAACACCAAATCTGGATAAGTTGGCAGCGAACGGCATTTTGTTTACCAATGCCTATAGCAACGCCCCGGTCTGTGCCCCATCCCGTTGTACACTCATTACAGGGATGTACGCCAACGGCCTTGGTACCCAGCACATGCGAAGCACCTACAGTATTCCGGATAGCATCCGGTTTTATCCTGAATTTTTACGTAAGGCCGGGTATTACACCACAAACAACGTCAAAAAAGATTATAACACCATCGATAGGCCCCAGGCCTGGGACGAAAGCAGCAAAACAGCCACTTACAAAAGCCGAAAAAAAGGTCAGCCGTTTTTTCATATTCAAAATTTGACCATTTCGCATGAAAGCCGATTGCATTTCGATAGCATCCCGAAGACCCCCACCGAAAGGGTGAAACTCTATCCGTATCATCCCGACACTCCGGAAATGCGCAAGGACTATGCGGTGTACTATGACCGTATGCAGGATTTGGACATGCAAATCGGTGAAATACTCAACGAACTTGAAAAAGAAGGCCTTGCCGACGAAACCATTGTATTCTATTACGCCGATCATGGTGGCCCTATTGCAGGAACCAAACGTTTTGCCACTCAACAAGGATTACAAGTGCCGCTTATCGTTCGTATCCCGGAAAAGTACCGGCATCTTACTGCTTATGAGTCTGGTCAGCGGGTAAATCGTCCGTTAAGCTTTATCGATTTTCCCCCAACCTTGATGCAAATAGCCAATATTGAGATTCCCAAACAATTTCAGGGGAAGCCGTTTTTACAACCCGATGATCACCAAGACCTTGTATTCGGTTTTGCCGGGCGTATGGATGAAAGTATGAATATGGTACGCACGGTAACCGATGGAAAGTACCGCTACACACGCAATTATTTCCCGAAGCAACCCTATGGGACGCATATTCAAACATTGTGGAAAGCCCCCGGCATGCGCAGTTGGCATGACGCATTTTTAGCAGGGAAAACCAATGCGGCACAGTCGGCCTTTTTTGAGGCCAGACCCTACGAAGAACTATATGATATTGAAAATGACCAATATCAAATCAATAATCTGGTTTCAGATACCCAATTTTCCAAAGTAAAAGGACAACTCTCACAGGCTTTGACGCAGTGGCAACTTGATATCGGGGATACCGGCTTCATTCCAGAGCTGATGCTGCAAGATGCCGACGAAACAGGCCATGCTTACAGCTATTCCCAGTCTGAAGATTACCCGATTACAACCATTATGGCCCTGGTGGAAAAGGTCAATACTACCCCTAATACACACAGAGAAGCGTTTTTAGAGGCTTTGGCATCGGATAATACCGTTATTCAATTCTGGGCAGCACAGGGATTCCTGAATGTCAACCCCCTTTCCGCTAAGGAAACAATAACCTTAAAAAAAAGGATGGGTGATGCGCGACCAGAAATTGGGATGGTACTTGCAGAGGTCCTCTTTCAGAATGATGAGCAAGATCATGCCATAGCTTTTCTAAATGACATGTTGAACGATGAAAAATTGATGAACCGTGTCCAGGCTTTAAATGCCATAAGCAGGTTTTCAGCAGTGCCAAAAGAGTTGAAGGAAAAACTGAAAGAGATAGGTGCCCAACAAGAAGGCCGCAAACGCCCCTACGACGCCAGAATTGCTAACTATTTATTAGCACAATTTTAGGTATGAAAATTCTAGGTATTGCAGCAAATTTTTTAAACCCTGGCGAGGCCAGGCAGTGTATTCCGGAGTGGCAGAACCTGTTTGTGAAAGCAGGTTCGTCCCTGCACAAAGGCAATACGTTTCGCTATCCTGAATTTTCAAACGAGGTTTGGCATGAAATGGAGCTTGTGGTCAGGCTTTCGCAAAAACTAAAGAATGCATCTTTGGAAGAAGCGGATGAAGCCTACAATGAAATTGCGCTGGGGATGGACTGGACGGCAAAAGATGTTCAAAATGATTATAAATCGAAAGGATGGTCCTGGGCAATTGCCAAAGGGTTTGACCAGGCGACGATGCTCTCCGACTTTTATCCCCGGAACCATTTCGGCAATCCTGAAGAATTGGACTTGCGTTTTGAAATCAACGGCACGGTTGCCGAAGCAGGGAACACCAGGGACTTAAAAATCCCGATTCCACATATTATTCAATTTGCCTCCCGATGGATGACCCTACATCCTGGCGACCTTATTATGACCGGTGCGCCACCCAGTCCCGGACCTGTAGTGCATGGAGATGTCTGCAACGGCTATATTAATCAATCCTGTTTACTGGATTTTAAAGTGATCTAATCATGAATATGAGAAGGAATTTTTTAAGAAATACGCTGATGGCTGCCGGAGCAATGACTGTCGCACCTGCCACTGCCGGAGAACAGAAACTCAACCAGGTACTACCCAGGCTTAGAAGCAGCACAAAAGACGCCTTGCAGCATATCAAAATCAGGGACATTGAAATCAGAACACTTTGGGTAGGTGGTCACCTGGCCACCACTTGACCCGGAGTAAAATAAAAATGTAGTGCATCCGGAAGATGATCAAAATATTGTAAAAGAACATAGAACAGTTTTAGAAGAACACCATAACTCAATTTAATCATGAAGAAGACCATTTTTCTTTTATTCGTTTCGGCAACAACATTTGCCCAACAACCTTTTTTAGACCACCAGTTACGATTAGAGCCCGTTTGGTCCCGTGTGGCCGATGCCCTGGGTGAACCCGGCTCCGTGGAAAGTGCAGAATTCTCGCCGGATGGCAAATACATCATCAGCGGTACAAAATTTGACTATAGTGTGGTGATGTGGCGTACCAGCGATGGTAAGGAGCTATGGCGGGCCTATCATCCTGCGGAGATTGAGCGGGCCGGCTGGAGCAGCGACAACAAATACGTAGCGGCCTGTAGTGAGGATTTTAAGACCACAATTTACGAAGCTGAAACAGGTAAAGCGGTTGAAACCTTATCCCATAATCAGGGAGTTGACGGGCTCACCTGGTCCAATAACGGCATGCTTTTAGCCACAGGCGAGGAATTTAGTTACGATTCAAATGATAACAAACAGGGATTCATTGATGTTTTTGACATGAAAACCCGTAAAAATATAGCGCATATTAACTATGGAAGTACCATCAATGAGCTTTTCTTCTCCCAGGATGACAACTATCTGGCAGCCTTTGGACACGCTGGTGTTAAGGTGTATAATACCACAACCTGGGCGTTGGAAAAGGAGTTCTTTACGGAAGACCCTAAGGCCGTTTTTACAGCCGGTGGCTTTTCCGATGATGGAAAATGGATCATAGCCGCACAAAACAAGCCCATCTGGGGCACTGTGCATCTGATTAACTGGGAGAAAAGAAAAGTAAAAAAATCTTTTGCCCATATGGGTCGAAAGATTGAGACGATAACCTTTCACCCTAATGGAAACTACATTGCTTTTACGGGACATTCGCCTTATATATTTATTTACAGAATCAACGACATAATTGGCCATAAACATGACCAGATACGTACTGCAGCGCAGATCTGGGCTGGTGATCATGCGGAGTACATTGATTTCAATAAAGATGGTAGTTTCCTTGTAAGTGCTCACCAAAACGGGCTGATAAAATTGTGGGCCTGGATGGGAGAAGATCCTAAGCTGAACGAACGCAGACACAAAGGCGTCAAAAAAGAACAAATAAGTGCCGAGCAGTCTAAAAAGGGTAAGTAGCTATTTTGAGCATTGAAGTGCCTATGGCATTCCATATAGACAT
Organism: Croceivirga sp.; assembly: GCA_028284285.1. Taxonomy (GTDB): domain Bacteria; phylum Bacteroidota; class Bacteroidia; order Flavobacteriales; family Flavobacteriaceae; genus Croceivirga. The sequence continues at coordinate 315,270 of JANQSA010000032.1, read as the reverse complement.
CAATTGTTTTTAACCCGTTGTGCATTTTGGCATAAACGCATCATTTTGAGTAAATTTTACAATTGAAATGCGTAAAATTTGTATCGAAAATCTACCTGCTGGTTTACATGCCTTTGGTATGCAGACAGGTAAGAGTTTAATCCTTCACATGGGTTCTCGATACGATCCCGAGCACTCGGGATCACTCGAACCTGCCCGATGGTCAAGGCGGGCTGACAGCCCCTGGTCATTTCACATTCAAAATGCACAACGGGTTATTTTGACACGGCATTAATGAGATCCTCCGGAAACTTTGACACTTCAAAATTCCATAAAACAGGAAGTAGAAAATAGACCATAATTACTATTATGATGATGGAGATAAGGTTCATCCATACCCCTGCCCTCATCATATCGGGAATGCGGAGATACCCGGATCCAAAAATGATGGTATTGGGTGGTGTGGCAACGGGGAGCATAAAAGCGCAAGAGGCCGCCACGGTTACCCCTACCATCAATACATAGGGGTGGGTATCAAAGATCACTGCTATGGGCACTATCACCGGTAAAAGCATGGATATGGTGGCCAGGTTAGAGGTGACCTCCGTTAAAAAGTTGACGGCCGATACCAAAATCACTACCAATAGTAACAACGATATGCCTTCAAGGCCTTGCAACTGGGCTCCAATCCACTCCGCCAGGCCCGTTTCGGTAAATCCGGCAGCGAGGGACAGCCCTCCTCCGTAGAGCAGTAAAATACCCCAGGGCAATTTTACCGCTTCTTCCCAATTCAAAATACGTTTATCCTTTGGCTGTTTCGAAGGGAGAATAAAAAGAAGAATCCCAAAAAACATGGCAATAATACTATCGTCTATGGCAGGAATAAAAGGTTTGATCATATAATCCCTAAGCATCCAGCAAGCAGCGGCAAGCACAAATACTACCAGCACAGAGCGTTCTTCAAAGGTTATTTTTCCCAGACCTTTGAGCAATTTGCGAATTTCATTTTTACCCCCCGGAAAACCCTTCTGTTTAAAGCTGAAAGCAAACCGAGTGAGATATATCCAGCAAAGGATCAAAAGCAGAACTGAGATGGGCAAGCCAAATGTCATCCATTCCATGAATGATATTTCTATCCCATAGGCTTTTTCAAGAATGCCAATTAATACAAGATTGGGTGGCGTTCCAATCAAAGTGGCCACTCCTCCAATAGAAGCAGCATACCCTATCGCCAGCATCAGTGCCTTACCAAATATCAGCGTCTCGTTCTCTTCTGTGGCAGGGTTGTCCTTTAATTGAAGTACAATTGCCATACCAATAGGCAACATCATGACAGCCGTTGCCGTATTGGATATCCACATGGACAGAAACGCTGTGGAGACCATAAAACCCAAAATAATTTTGGTAAGGTCTGTTCCGATATTATTGATAATGTGAAGGGCAATGCGACGATGCAGGTTCCACTTTTCAATTGCTATCGCTAAAATAAAGCCTCCAATAAAAAGAAAGATGTATTTATGACCGTAGCTTTGGGTAGTGGTCACAAGGTCAAGAGCCCCTGTCAATGGAAACAAAACGATAGGCAATAAGGCCGTAACGGCTATGGGTACCACTTCCAATGTCCACCATGTGGCAATCCAAAGCGTACTGGCCAGTATGGCATTTCCCTCTTTGCTGAGACCTACGGGTTCAAAAAAATAGTACGTGATAAAGAATAGCAAAGGTCCCAGGATCAAACCAATCAATTTTGGTGTGGAAAGTCTCATCGAAATGCTTTTATTGAATTTTTAAATCAGGATACCCTTTACCAGGAACCTGGATACCCGATTTTACTATCGGTAGCGCCTTCATTCATGGGTATAGGTTGGATATGGGCTATCCTATTCACTCCTGTGGCAACAGTTGTCCAGCCGGCAGCTCCCCACCCAGGCACAGTGATCTTTTATTTTCATACGATATATATTAATCGATTTCATAGGTTAATGTTACCTGCTCCTGAAAACCATCTTTTGGTGTTTTTATCTTGATCTTTACGGGATACGCCTTTAAACCGGGAAACGGAAACCAAAAGCGTTCGGCATCTTCGCCAACAACTAACTCAGCATTTTCAGCTTCCACTGTTAGGGTAATAGTTTTTTTGGGCGAAGTGATTTGAACTTCGGTGTCAGACTGCTTTTTTATCGCAACGGCTTCACTCAAAACAATGGGTTCTACGATGGCGACATCAGGTTTGCGGTCGTGATAGCGAAGGGTTACGATTTTCTTTAAGCTGTTTTTAGTCATGTGATAATCGTATCGGTAAGCCACTCCCCCTGGTAAAAACTGTTCATCACTTAATTCGCCATTGGTCGTAATTTTTACGATGTTTTCACCTTCTTCAAGCTGCAGGTGCGACTTCACATCGTACAGATTGGTAAAATAGCCGTTGGCGTTTCTAAATTCAATTCGCGGTGTTAAAGAAGCAATACTATCGGTAATGGGTGGCATGTGAATGATCTCACCGCGTTCATATTTGACTTGTGAAGCAGCGTGCAACATCCCAAAACCTTCTGCCCATACATTCAGCATCGCGCCGCCCCGAGGAAAATGTCTGTACTTGTCTTTTCCCCAACTGGTATAGTCATGATAATCATAGCTTGAAACCGTGGCCATCCAAGGGCCTTTTCGCACGGTTGCCACTTGCAGGGTCGGAAACTCTTTTACCCAATCGCCCTTATCCGCAGGGATGGGTTTCGTATCACCTGCCTGGTGCTTTCCAAAGGATAGTGCCAAAGCCAAATTCTTGGCCCGTGCAAAAGTGGGATACAAATTGGGCTTTCCGGTTTTGCTGCCAAACGCCCAGACATCGCGCCCATACCCTACCAAACCGTCTTTTATAGCGGTTTGCAGGTAGTCCAAATTACGTAACGCAGCCGTTTGGTAAGCCGAATTTTCATCAGCAAACAAACTGAATAAAATCTGTGAACCATCTGCTGTTTTGGTACCATAGCCTGTCCACTTATAAGAACGCGCTCCCCAGGAACCATCAATGATGCCGTTGGGATAGACAAAGTGCAGGACATGGGCCAATGATTTTCGCACGTAATCTTCCACCGCTTTATCACCTGTGATCCTGGCATAAAGGGTTAATCCCCACAACGACATATCCATCTGGTAGCTCAAATCCACCCCATATTTTACACCATGCACCCTGGCGGCTTCCCCATGGATAAACTGGTCATCGTCCATCTTGGCAATGGTCTGCCAGGCTAATTCTTTTGCCTTTTGTTGGAACACCTCATCCTGATGCACATTTTGCCAAAGCATCGCCATGGTTCCTGCCGTGGTCGGTACGTAATTGATACTGGCAAAGTCAGGTTCCATGTTACGCACGAGGTAAATTCCGGCATCGTACATGGATTGTTCCCAGGTGTTACGTTCTTTTTTGCTCAAGTGCGATTTCAATTCCGGGTAGGCTGCCGCCATCATCAACAGTTGGTCGGCAGTAGTACCGGTCCAACTCCAGGGGTTTTCGATCCATTCACCCGTTGGTTCCTGCTTGGTGATGAGCCAATTGCCCAAATGTATAGCTGCTTTTAAGTATGTCCTGTCTTTCGTGTAGCGATACATCACCGTAAAAGGATACAAAGCTTCTGCAGCACGGGTATAATAAATAGCGTTCTCAGGATCCAACAAACCACCGTATTCCTCGCTTTTCTTGTCGATGTTTTGTTGTTTGAGCAAGGCTTCTGACAGTACTTCCAGGGTAGAAAAATACGCCGTCTCCGCTTTGGTCTTAAAAGTCGGTGTGCTCTTGTTTTGTGCTAATAGCGAGCCGCAGCTAATGAGGCAAACCGTGATGATGTATTTAGAAAGGTTGTTCATTTTTATCGTATTTTTTGCCTTATCCAATGAATGGATGTTAATTATTTGCCCCTACGCGTCCCTGCCATTGCTCAAACTTTTGTTGTAAGGCCAGGGCTTTGTCTTCCTGAACATCACTGAGGTCAGTGGTTTCCCCAGGGTCATTCCCCAGATGATATAGCTCCCATTCTTTGCCATCCCTTACCAGTTTCCAATCCCCCTCCCTCACCGCGGCACCATCCTTCCATTGAAAAAACAGCGGGCGGTCTGACGATTCCTCCAGGATACTTACCAATGTATCTTGTCCCTGGCTCCTATTCCCAACCAGCGAAATGCCTTCGGCATCATATACCCCTTCCGGTACTTCATACGAATACCCTGCCAGCGATAACAGCGTGGGAAAAACATCTATAAAGTGAGCGTACAGCTGAGTATTAATCTCATTTTTCCGGTTCATTTTTGCCCAACTCACAATTGCAGGTGTTTTAATACCGCCCTCATAGCTATAATTTTTATACAGTCGAAACGGGGTATTGTTTACGTTGGCCCAGCTGTGTCCCAGCATGGTCCAATTACCCATACTACCCACTTTGCCATCGCCCTGTACATTCACGGTTTCAGCACTGGAACCATTGTCGGATACAAATAGTACAATAGTATTCTCCAGTCGGTTTTGAGCTCTTAACAGATGCATCACACGCCCTATTTCGGTATCCATACGGTCTACCATGGCGGAATAAATTGCCATTTTTAGGTCTTCATCATCTTTTTCTTGTTCTGAAAGTTTATCCCAGTCCTGATAGGTAGGCGCTGCCATTTTAAAATCTGCCGGAATGATGCCCAATTCCTTTTGTTTGGTAAAGCGCCGCTGGCGTTCGGCCTCGTACCCATCTTTGTATTTACCTCTGTACTTGACGATATCCTCAGGGAACGCCATTAAGGGGTCATGCGGAGCGGTGTAGCTTAGATACAAGAAGAAAGGCGTTTTACTGTCTTCTTTTAACCAGGTTATCGCAGCATCGGTAAACGCAATGGTTGAATAAAAGCCGGGATCCTGCGGTGTATAGGGTTCATAACGCTTTCCATCAATATACCATGGCCGGATTCTCTTCCTGGCCGGTGCGATCTCTCCCTCCCTTTGATTTCCCGGGTTAAAATGATTGGCTGCCCCGCTGAGTAATCCGTAATAGCGGTCAAATCCTAATATGGTATCCGTAGGAATGTCTACGCCATGATGTTTCCCGCTCATTAGGGTGGTGTAGCCTTTGGCTTTTAGTTGCCTGGCAATAGTGGTGCTGTTTTGCCAGGAATTCTTCCAGGTACTTCCCGCACCTACCTGCTGTGCATACAATCCTGTTAGCAAGGCTGCGCGCGAAGGAAAACATTTTGAAGTATTGTAAAATTGCGTAAACCGGATTCCGGTTGATGCCAGACTATCCAGGACAGGAGTGTCAATACTGCTGCCATAACATCCCAGGTCGCTAAAGCCCAAATCGTCTGCAAGAATAAGAATGATATTGGGAGGATTTGTTGCTAAAACAGACGCTTGATCATTGCTTTTTTTCTTACAGGAAAGCACCGACAACACCAATATAATAACAAAGCAAATTGAACGCATCAATCCTTTATTTTGTAGTCATATTTCTTTTCCATCTCATCGTAATACGCTTTGAGCACATAAAACGCTTTCTTTTTTTCGCCACCGTCAGCAATCAGCCCCTTTCTGTTCCAACCCTCTTGAATGATAGGCAAATTACGTCTTGGGGAACGGAAATCGACTAAAATCCAGGGGGTCATGCCACGCAGTGTTGGAATCTTCCTGAGCATGGCAATCTGCTCTTTATACAGATCCTCCTGGTATTCTTCCGTCCAACGGGTGAGTTTATCTCCGTGGTAATTGTACAGGGCGCCACCACCAAATTCACTTACAAAAAAGGGCTTGTCATCGGGTAATATCCAGGTGGTTTTTGCGCAACGTTCCGGTAAGCCCGAATACCACCCTATGTATTCGTTACAGGCCAACATGTCCACCTCCTGAGCAAAAGGGTCGGGAATTTGTACCGCCAGCGCTTTGCTTTTTTCATCGCGCTCTAAAGCTGCACTGATGAATCTGGTATCGTCTATGGCAGTGGCTACCGCTTTCAGTTTTTTAAGAAATGTTAATCGTGATGGCGTGTCCGGCGTTTCATTTGCCACACTCCACACGATAACACTTGCCCTGTTTTTATCGCGATGTATCAAAGCTTTTAACTGGTTTTCCGCCTGGGCATAGGCCACGGGGTTTTCATAGTCAATACCCCAATACACAGGGATTTCTTCCCAAAGTAAAATACCAAGTTTATCTGCTAATCGCGGCATACTTTCATTGTGCGGATAGTGTGCTAAACGGATAAAATTACAGTTCAATTCCTGTGCCCATCCCATAAGTACTTTGGCGTCTTCCACGGTGCGGGCTCTTCCGCCCCGCATCGGATTTTCTTCATGTAAGCTGATGCCCCTTAAAAAAACAGACTTTCCGTTGAGCAGGATATCATCTCCTTTGGCCTCAATTGTTCTAAAACCCACCTGGTCTTTGATTTTGTCTTCTTCAGTTGAAATCACAACTTCATACAACTTGGGGCGCCTGGGGTACCATCTTTTAATTTTTTTCGAGGGAAACGAAAAAGAAATCCTACCGGTTCCATCGGTCTTCCCGGAAAAATCCAATCTCGCTTCCGGAATAGTAACATGAATGGTTTGCCCTTCCGAAGCTGAAGAAAGTTGTACATATCCTTTGATCCTATCGGGATTGTTTTTATCCAATTGGATCCTATAGTCCTGCACATAAGTGGTGGGAAGCTCAATAAGCTTTACATCACGGGTGATACCGCCATAGTTCCACCAGTCTGTAGTATTATTGGGAACGCGGTCCTTTTCCCTGCGATTATCCACACGTACGACCAGTGAATTGCCTGTTGGTTTTAGCTTTGCGGTGATATCAAAATTAAACGGGTCAAATCCACCCAGATGCTGGCCTACTTTTTCGCCATTCAAATACACATCGGTCTGGTAGTTGGCCGCACCAAAGTAGAGCAGTAACCTATTACCTGCAGTAAGCTTATAATCAAAAAGGGTGCGATACCAGATACTGCCTTCATAATACAACAGCTTATCGTACTGGCTATTCCAATCTCCCGGGACTTTTATTTCATCAGATAACTCAAAATTGTATTCTACCCTGTCCCAACGGTTTTCCATTTGTTTGTCCGTGTAGTAAGGTTTAGCCGATTTCTTTGTGCTCTCCTTTTGGTCAAAGGGTATCCAGTTACGGTGATTGCGATAGCCTGTTTCGTAAGGGTCTACCACATATTTCCAGTTGCCGTTGAGCAAGGTGGCTTCCCGGTTATATGCGTTTTGAAGCAGAGGGGTGCCTGTCTTTTCGGCAGGTAAACTTTGGGCGGTAAGGTTTACGTTACTAATTAAAGTTAATGCTATAGTTAGTAAAAACACCCCCCTTACTCCCCCCTCAAGGGGGGATTTATGGTTCTTTTTCATGTTAGCTATTTTTTTTTGAGGTCCAATACAAGGTTTCTTTTTTCCACAGGTCCGGATCGTACACAATCCCTAACTCAGGTTTTTCAAAAATGGTCAAGGTCCCAAACCTGCACCAGCGGCTATGGTTGCTATGAGGAATCTTCCGGTCAAACATGGAGGTTACTTCTTTTTATCTGTGGTCGTGGTCACTTCAGCTTTAGTGATTTCCTTACCGTTTATGACTACATTATTCAATAATATATCCTGGGTATGGTTTGCAATAAAAGGGGCCGGTGAGTCCTCAATACTAATATTTTCAAGATATACCTTTTGAATATTTTCCTCCGGGCGGCCATTGATCTTTATGGAAATATCGGTGGCTTTGGCCACTTCGATATTTTGAAAATAAAAATCAGTATACTTTACAAAATATTCGTTACCCCGCCATCCCTTGTAGTCCGTGGTAAACTCGAATGCAAAAGCTACCGGATGAAGCACTTTCATATCCTTCATATACACCTCTTCAATAAAACCGCCTCTGTCAGGGTTGGATTTAAACTGAAAGGCGTGCTTATCACTTCCGCGTAAGGTGTTATCGTGCACAAATACATTACGTACGCCACCACTCATCTCCGAACCGATACAGAAGCCACTTCCCACCACATTGTTAAAATCATTATGGCGTACAATAATATTTTCTGAAGGCGGGTAGTCCCATCCGTCCTGGTCGCGACCTGCTTTTATAGCTATACAGTCATCCCAGGTATTGATGACACAATTTTCAATCAGGACATTTTTGCAGTTTTCCGGATCAAAACCATCGTCATTGCGCACACCGATCTGAATGTTAAGGCGCCGTCCCGTAATGTTTTCCGATAGTACCGGGTGAATGGTCCAGAACGGGGTATGATGAATGGTAAAGTCCTCCAGCAAAATGTTCCTGCATTTTATGAATTCAATTCCTGTAGGACGCAGATAGTGCCCTTCGCCAAAGACCCGTTCTTCAATAGGAACCTGATCATTCCCCATCTGCCGGATGATTTTCTTGTCTGTATCCTGAACGGGTTTCCATTGCCCCCAGGTATCCTCACAATTCCCATCGATTTCCCCTTTACCGGTGATGGCGAGATTCTCCTTTTCATACGCGTATATCTGTGGGGAATAGTTCATGGCAAAGGTCCCCTCCCAACGGCCTTTTACTACTGGCAGATAATCCATGGGATCGTTGGAAAACTCTAAAACCGCACCCTCTGCAAGGTTTAAGTTAATGTTGGACTCAAATACGATAGGGCCATTAACCTCATAAGTTCCGGCCGGAACATGGACGACGCCGCCACCTTTCTCGGACAAGCTTTTCATAGCCTTGTGCAGGCTATTGCGAAAACGCTGCTTATCCTGTACCACAACTGTATCCGGTTGGAACGCAGGCGGTACAATCTGCTTAAGGATTGCGGGATAGGTGGTATTCCAGGCCGAATCTATTTTGGCCTGTGCATAGTCTATGGAGAATCCATTGTCTTTTTTTGCTTCCTTTTTACAAGAAGACCCTATTGCTAAGGCAATTAGTAAAATGCTAAAGTGTTTTCTCATGTGGTATTATTCAAATGCGCGTTGATGTACTTCACTTAAAAAACGCATGCCAAATGCTGTGGTGATATCGCGATAATACAATTGAAACGTGCCGTCTTTTTTACTGCGTTGTCTTATGCCATAATAGGCCCCCGCAAGATTGGGGTCAGGGTGATCTATAGGATACTGATTTTTTAAGGTAAAATCCAATGCTTTTTTAATGTTTTTATCAAAGTCCTTTACGCCAAAATCGCTCAAATACAGCCACAGTATACCCGCATAGCTGGCGGCGCTTCCGCAGGGACTACGCTTATCGTGATTACCATCTAAATAGCTGCTATACCAAATGACGCCTGTTTTGTCCTGCACTTTTGCCAGGGCTTTCCCGGTTTTGACGGCAGCGTCCAAATACGTCTTGTTTTTAGTGAGCTTATAGGCTTCCACCAGTGCTTCGGCATTCCAGGTGTTGAAACGGCCGTGCACTTTTCCGGTTTTGTGGTCGTTAGGTTCAAAATCCATCCACCAACCGCTATCGGATTGGCTATCGACCAACTTATCGCATATTTCTAAAAATGCTTTTTTATAGCGTTCCTCACCGGTATGATAGAACATGTCCAGCCATAAGTAGCCCTCGGCATTAGGCCTGGCCACATGATTGATGCTAAAAGCAAGACCCTGGTGTATATCGTGTGGACTACGGTCTTTCCAAATTTCCCCGGTTTGAGAATCTACAATGTTGTAGCTCAAACGTTCTTCCGGGATATACAGGTTCTCCAAAATCCATGCTCCGGCAGAGGTAGCTACATCAGCATAGGTTGCATCACCCGTAACATCGGTAAGATTAAATAATCCGGGGGTACCATCCGTTATCGTAGTGGTATTGATAAGATTCCCCAATTTGTTGCCGTGTTGCGCGTTGAGGTAACCTTCTAAGGGATGCCCTTTCGGAAATTGAAGGCTGATCCACCAATCTCCGGCTCGTATAGCCTCGCTGAGTGCCAATTTGTTCCCGGTGATCTTATAGGCATCCAGCAACCCATAAATAGCTTGCCCGGTATGCCAGGCTGCTTCATAAGATTCCCATGTACCCTCTAACCACCGATAGTTGCCCTTTGCCATGCCTTTGTTGTCCAACATGGCCTTGGACGTATGTTGAATGGCTTGTTCCAGTGATGCTTTTATTTGGTTATCATACGATTTGTCCAACTCGAACTTTGGGGGTTGGGCGCAAGCCTGTATGGATAAAAACAAGATGAATACGCCCATTATGCTTTGCCTCATCTCATTGTTATTTTAAGATTAGTAGTATCTATATCAGCCTCAATTGACTTTATTAAGGTACTGTCTGACCGCACCGTGCCTTTATAGATCTGAACATCTTTCATCTTGAGGTCCTCGAGATGGGCAAGGATAAAGGCCGCATCATACCGGACATAATCTGAGGTGGAGGGCCAATGTTTCACTTTGCGGTTTCCTTTTGGTTTTTTCCAGGTTGAATTATTCATATTATCCGGAAAGGAGAAGATTACGTTTTTTAAAATCACAGGGCCGGCTTCTTTTTGCGGATGGCCGGAGATATAATTGATCCCGTTTGTGGTAATCGTCGAATTCTCAATGGTGATATTTCTAAAGGTCCCCAAAGGTCCATTCTCTTCTCTTTGGTGTACGTCCATAAAAACCCCGTATTCCTGATTTCTGTCTCCTCCTGTAATTGCATCAATATCACTGAACTTTATGTCTTCATATGTGCCGCCATCCATGTTGAAAAGTGCAATGGCGTACCGCGTATTCCGTATCACAATGCTATCAAATGAGATATCCCGTATTAGGAAGCCACTGCTTGTACCCAGTTTGAGAGCGGCATCATCACTTTCCAGGTAGCAATCGCGGACGCTTACTTTTTCGGTTACTTTAAACCGCTGCCCGCCATTTGGATTTATCAGTTTCTTCATGGAACGCCCGTTCTTTATACAGATCGCATCATCACCCGTCCGGATGTCGCATCCTGAGATAAGGACGTTGACCGAGTTACGGATGTCAATCCCATCCGTATTTCGGGATCTGGGATGGTTTTTTATGGTGATGTCTTTTGCTTCAACACCTTTGCAATAGCTAAAATTGAGCGTATGGGAGGGACTATTTTTCAACGTGATGCCTTCAACACGTACGTTTTTGGCATCCTGAATGTTTATCCAGGGTTCAGGGCGTTCTTTAAAATTCCAGTCATCATCAAAAAAACTTAGGCCGTTGCCATCAATGGTTCCCTTACCCCTGACTACAAGATTATCAGCAAATGGGGCAAGAATAAACTCTTTTTGCCTGTAATCCGCCATATCATTACTTGCAAGCAAGGTAGCCCCCTCTTCCAAAACAATCGTGATATCAGGTCCTAAGATCAAAGAACCGGAGTAAAATGTGCCCTTGGGAAAAACAACGGTACCCTTTGTTTCAACGGCTTTGTCAATTGCTTTTTGAATGGCCTGGGTAGAAAGTGTTTTACCATCCGGCACCGCTCCGAAATTGACAACGTTGAATTCCCTGATTTGGGAACTGTGGCATGAAATCTTTAAACTCAGTAAAAGCAGAACCAAAATGGATTGAAAAGGTTTCATCATTTGGTATACTTTTTATCAAATACCTTTACCTGTTCTTCATCCACCTCGACCCCTAATCCGGGCCTGTCGCTAATGTACAAACGGCCTTTTTTAAACTCCGGAAAACCCGTCAAACAATCAAAAGCTCCGGGAGCTTTTTCCCGAAGTGCAAATTCCTGCGGCAGCGTTGCCATTTTTGTGGCACATACCCAATGTAACATGCAGACCGTGCTTAAGGAAGGTCTGGAATTATGGGCCACGAGTTTTACATTTTTTTCTTCGATATAATCGCCAATTCTTTTTCCTCCGGTAAAGCCCCCGCATTTGAGTAAATCCGGATTTACCGCCCAGGAACCTCCATAGGTCAATAAATGTCGGATCTGCTCAAGGGTATAGGCATGTTCCCCAAAAACTATGGGAATATCCACCTGATCCACAATGGCTCTAATGGCTTCATAGTCATACGGTGCAGTGGGTTCTTCCCACCATGCCAGCTGGAAAGCTTCGAGTTCCTTGCCCAGTTCAATTGCCCTCTTTTGGGAGTGGCCCATATTGGCATCCATAGCTAATAGGATATCAGGGCCAACTGCGGCTCGCAATGCCCTGGCAAAATCAACCGTGTTGTCATTTGGAGGATCCTGGTTTTCCAGGCCCCACCGCATTCGGAATTTCAGGGTGGTATACCCCTCTTTCACCAGGGCTTTGGCTTTGGTAGCGGCTTGCTCAGGTGTAGGGTAGACATCCCGGGTAAAACTGGCATAGATTTCCACTGAGTCCCGGACTTTTCCTCCCAGGAGTTCATAAACGGGTTTTTGTGTCGCCTTTCCCATGGCATCGTAAATAGCGCAATCAATACCGGAAATGGAGTATGTGAGGAGTCCACCTGGTCCCAGATCGTATTCTGATTTAATACAGTAGTCCCAGGTTTTTTCTACATCAAAAATGTTAGTACCCTCAAAATAGTTTTTCAGGGTTTTTTCGATCAAAGTCCTTGAACTTCGCTTATCATTGGGCATAGCTTCTGCCCATCCCTTTATACCGTTATTGAGCTCAACGGAAACAAACAAGGCCTTTTTAAGCATAAAAGTGTCAATGTCCCTGATGACAAAATCATCATCTTTGGCCATATCCTGATAACCCGCCAAAAAGGAGTTGCCCGAAGGTTTGGATGCCCATATGGAAAAAGGCAACCCTGCTGAGAGGGTTGCCGATGAAATCGTTTGAATGAATTCTAATCTATTCACTTACAATTTCTTGAATTAAAACTAACTAACTTAAACTATTCTCTCAGGCTTCCGTCAATGTTCAGCACCCATCCCAGGGTCCAATCATTATCCGCAGGTACGGCGCCAACATAGTTCACGTCTTCGAAAAATGGGGATAGCGCACCCGCTGCCCTTGAATTCTCCGTACCTACACCCACATATCCGTTCACTATGGTGATGGGGTCTACAGAATTATTGAACTCTGGTATATAGTCATTATCCGTAGGATTAAAGAAATCTGCGGAACTATGAAATCCTGTTCCATCATCTTCGTCGTTTCCAAAAGAAATGGAATTGGCCAAAAAGCTAACTTCCTGGGCGACACCCTGCTCCGAACCATCACTGAAACGAAGCGAACGGTCAACACCTGTAATAAGGCAGTTGTACATTCTTGCGGTGGCATTGTTTCGAATTCTAAATCCACCTCCTTCGGATGCTTCGCCCGGTTCATTGAAGCCAACCCCTGTTATGGTGACATTACTCACCAACAAGTCCGCCATATCACGACCTTCGATGGCATTATCATTAAAGGTGGTATTCACTACCCAAAACTGACCTGCACCAATCCATCCGTCATCTACCCTCATACCCGAATCTTCACAATCGGTTGCAATCAGGTATCTGAGATTGACGGTACCTTCGTTGATTCGGAAAGCATTATCAGGCGAGCGGAAAATTTGAATAAATTCAATAACAGTCTCGGCTCCTACGTTGGTCAGTTGAAAGGCATCATCATTACTGCCCGGGTACTCAATTCGTACATATCGCATTACCCCGGAGTTATCATTGTTTCCATTGATACCAATCCCGCTCCAATCACCGGCCTCCGCTTCACCGGACTGTCCCGGCGCTCCGTTGAAGGAGGTGAACACTATGGGATCATCCAGAGTTCCCTGGGCATCTATCTGACCGAGTTGATTGATCTCAAGTCTCGCCTCTTCATTCTCTCCATAAATAGTAGTACCCGGTTCAATGGTAAGCGTGATTTGCTGCGAAACGGTCACCTCACCTGAAATTACATAGCGATTATCCGAACTTAGCGTTTCATCGAAATTGATGTTGCCGGTTATAAAGATGAATTCTTCACCATTAACTGAGGTGGGTGTAAACTCATATTGCGGAAAAATATTCACAACGGTCAGATTCAGGCTTGTAGTCCCTACTCTTCCGTTAATATCTGTTGCTGACAGCAAAATTTCACGGGAAGTGTCGAACCACTCCTCAGGAATCCGTAGCTGAAAAATTCCCTCACTGAAGGTACCTGCATCTGTATTAAAGCTTCTTCGGAACAGTTCATTGCCACTTTCCGAGATTACAAAAGAGGATAATGAAACTCCAGCGGAATAGGATATACCAGGGATAATCAGAAATTGCCCAACACCCAGGGATAGGTCGGAAGGACCATCAAAACTAACCTGGGGATCGGGGTAGTCAGGCCCTGGAAAACTCTCGTCATCATTTAGCTCGCAAGAGCTGATTACAATTAGTAATGTAAGCAAAAAGAATTTTAAGCTCGTGTTTATAACTCTTTTCATCTTTTAAAATTTAAAGTTTACTCCAAAACGTGCGGTCCAACCGTAGATTTCTCTGTTGGTTACTTGAGAGCGTCTTTCCTGAAACTCTACTACGGGATTGTCTAAAAGGTTTTGTGCTTCAATAAAAACCGTTAGATTATCATTTATTCTGTAAGAAGCGTTGGCATCCAGCTGATATCTTTCTTCCCTGAACCTGTCAAAGAACGGATCAACATCAAAAGTCTGAATAAATCGGTCATTGTAGTTTAGGGCACCCCGAATCGTAAATTTTTTATAATCATAATACAAGGCGGCGTTCCATGTATGGTCTGCCTGCCCTACCAAAGGAACATCGTCCCTTCTTTGAACTACGATCTCCCCGTCAATTTCACGTTCGCGCACAAAAGAGCTGGAGCTGTGGGTATAGGTATAGTTACCATAGAAGCCAAACCCTGAGAGCCAACCGGGTAAAAAAGTAAATTTCTTGGCAAAAGTAAATTCCGCTCCAAAAACATCGGCAACATCACCATTGACAGGTTGAATCAGGTTAAAATTCTCGAAAATAGGGTCATCCTCAATAATTGAGGTCTGTTCGAAGATAAAATTTTCGATACGTTTGTAATACGCTCCAAGACTTATGGTACCATCGGTTGAAAAATAGTATTCGCCAAGAACGTCAAAATTGTCTGCGGAGGCGGGGAGCAAGTTGGGATTACCTCTAAAAAGCTCGGCATCCGCAAAATTACGTTGCTCTCGCGGTACAATATCTATAAAATTGGGACGTGCGAAGGAACGGAAATAAGACGCTCTTAAGTTAAAATTGCGCTGTACCTCATATTTTAAGCTCAAACTTGGCAGCCAAAAGCTATAGTACTGCTCACCCTCAGTGGGTATGGCAGCTTCTGACCCATCTCTAAGTTCAATAATATTTGCTTCATAATCTGCGTAGGTTTCCTCAAATCTTACTCCCCCAACCATGCTCAATTTGCCGAAATCAAGCTTGAACTGGCTATACCAGGCTCTAACGTCCTCGTTTGCCACGTACGTATTGGAAGCCGTATTGATAAGAGATTCCCCGGGTTGAAAAATATACAGATCAAAATTGTCTCTAAAATGGGTCAAAGCTCTTGAAGGGGAAGGAAAGGCTCCCATATCGTACCGGCCGTCAAAGATCGTTCCCTGCTCATCGCCCACCACCTGGTCCATAGTGTAGAGGCCGTCAAACTCAGCATATTGAATGTTGTTCTCAGTTCTGAAAGTTTCTTGCAGCCTTAGCTTGGCACCCGACTTAATCTCCCCGTTGACTTTTGAACCCAATCGAAAGGGCAATGCCGCGTTGGCAAAAAGCGTTTGATTGAATCCGCCAAAAATACTGGGCAAATTTCTTTGGTACGCACCAAATTGATATTGGGAATAATCACTGGTGTCAAAGTTTCGGGGGATGAATTGTGGGAAATCCGGATCGGAAAGGTCAATATCGTAAATTAAGTTTTCCGCTCGGAAAACCGCCCTTTCCTCAAAGCTTTCCCGCTCTGAACGGGAAAGGTTATACCCATAATCTACTTTCAGGCTATTGGCGATCAAATGCTCACCGCCGACATTAAAGGTAATGTTCTCACGGGTCTGTCTATCATCTCTCATATCCCTGCGGAACCTGGTACTGCTTCCATTTTCAATACTCCCATCAGGGTCCGTTATACCTGCAACAAAAGGGTTTCCCGTTTCGTTAAAAGCACCCCTGGTCCTTAACCGGATGCGATACCGCTCATTCTCGTCATTAAGGCTATTGTATTTTACGGAGGTGTAAAACATGGAATTTTGGTTGAATTTATAGTCAAATGTGATACCCACCCCAATTCGTTGCCTAAGATTTAAAAGCGGTCGAAGTGTCAATTCGTCAAGTACGGTCACGTTATCTTCCTCCCCAACGCGTCTTTTTCGCCAATCACCTTCAAAACGTTCTTCTCCATTTACGGTTTCATAATAACTTCCACTGACCACCATTCCAAACTTATCATCCGCAAACCGTTTTTCGTATTTCAATTTGCTTCTAAAGCTCCCCCGCTGAAAAATATCAGCATAACCACCGGCTACAGTTCCACTTAATCTTCCTTTTTGGCTTCTGGCCGTAGGGGTTTGTAAGTTAACGGATCCACCAATTGCATCACCGTCTTGTTCCGGGATCAATGCTTTGGTGATTTCCATGCTTGCCAAAAGTTCTGCCGGAATCAGGTCAAGGGATTCTGTTCTGTTGTCGCCATCAGTTGTTGGGAGCTGTGCACCGTCTAAAGTAACATTGACAAAGTTATTTGGCGTACCCCGGATCCGGATATTGGCACCTTCTCCATTATCGCGTTCAATATTTACTCCAGCCACCCTTTGAAGTGCCTCACCAACATTAATGTCAGGAAATTGATTGATAAGATCCGCTGACACAATGGTCTTAATTTGATCGGCATTTTTCTGCTGATTGTACGCTCGCTGCTGCCCTTCGATACTCCCGGTAATGATAACTTCACCCAATTGGTTAGCACTCGGATTTAAGACAATTCGTCCGAGATCTATATTGGCCATGCCATCTACCGTTATTTCCCTGCTGTAGGCTTCGTATCCTATGTAGGAAATCTCAAAAACATGCGTTCCAACAGGAACCTGTGAAAGACTGAACAGTCCGTTGATGTCAGAGGTAACTCCTAAATTTAAGCTCCTGATAAAGACAGAAGCCCCCGGAAGAACCTCTCCCTCTGAGCCATTTACCCTACCTGATATTGTCACCGTCTGTTCCTGATAAGCGATAAGACCGGATTCTTCATTACCCGAAGATGCGGAGACAATACAAAACCAAAACATATTGAGACAAATGGCAATCGTGGCGGTTTTCGTTAGTATTTTCATTTCAAAGTGTTTTCAAAGCTTTATGACTGGTGAGATACAAGGAATGAGAGCAAAGCTGGTCCTGTAGCAGGCAACTCACTTTCCTCTACTTTATAATCCTTTGCATTTCGGGACATAAACCTTTTTTGAGTTGTTAGTAAAATAGTTTGTGCAATCGATTGCATAAATACTAAAGAAATATTAAATTCGCAAATATTGTGTGTAAAAAATAGTGCTATGCCAATAAAAATGGTCATTTTTTTTGTATCTCCATTTCTGGGATTAAATTTTACACAGTCACATAATTATACTAAATTGCGCAATCGATTACATATCCATTCCTTTTATTTTACCGATTATCTTTGAAAAAGGATAGTTGAAACAGCATGGAAAATACGAAGAAGACCACCATACATGATATTGCCGAGAAGCTGAATGTTACAGCCTCTACAGTTTCCCGTGCGCTGAAAGGAAATCCCAGGATAAGTGATAGCACAAAGAAAGCTGTTCTTAAAACGGCCCGGGAGTTGAATTACGAACCCAACCACATTGCCTCCGCCTTACGGAGCGGGCGAACACAGCTTATCGGGATGTTGGTCCCCACGATCAATCGGTCTTTCTTTTCCTCCATCATTCGCGGAGTGGAAGAAGTAGCCAATTCCCTGGATTACAGGGTCATAGTGAGTCAATCCAACGAGGTTTTGGACAATGAGGAAAATGCCGTAAAGGCGTTCCTAAATGCCCGGGTGGACGGAATCATTGCCTCAATTGGAAAGAATACCCAGCAATTTGACCATTACAAGCAAGTTCTGGAGCGTGGCCTTCCTTTGATCCTTTTTGACCGAACTACACCCCACCTGCAAACCGGCCAAGTGGTGATTGACGACTATCAGGGTGCGTATCTTGCTACAACACATTTATTAGAACAAGGTTGTAGAAAGATTGCCCATTTTACCACGGAACGAAAGATTGATATATACAAAGAACGCTACAGGGGCTATTTAAACGCCTTACAGGATTACCAGGTTAAACCTAACGAGGCGCTGGTGTTTAGCGGTAACCTGCAATTGGAAGATGGAAGAGCCCACACCAAAGCGTTGTTAAGGAAAGGAGAGGCTTTTGATGGGATCTTTTCCGCCAGTGATTATGCCGCTATGGGCGCCATGCAGGTATTGAAGGAAAATGGATTGAAAATCCCTGAAGATGTGGCATTGGTAGGCTTTTTGAATGAACCGTTCACCTCCTTCACTGACCCCCCTTTAACCACAGTAAATCAGTTCCCCATAGAAATGGGCCATACGGCAGCCAACCTCTTTTTCCATGCATTAAACGCAGAAAAAAAGAAAATCGTTCCCAAAAAGACCGTGATACAGCCCGAGTTGATCATAAGAGCTTCCTCTTTAAAAAAGAAACCATAACCCTGCATTTTTAATAAAAGTACATGGCACTAACCGACAAGAACACCGCGTACAATCGATTGCACAAATCAAAGCATTCCTTTCTGGACGAAGACTTTCTCTTGCAGAACGATTTTGCCAAAATACTGTATCATGAGTATGCGAAGGATTTACCCATAATCGATTATCACAATCATCTTCCTCCTAAAGAAATTGCGTTGAATCATCAATACGCCAACTGCACGGAGGTCTGGTTAAAAGGGGATCATTACAAATGGCGGGCTATGCGAACGCTTGGTATAGAGGAGGCCTTCATCACCGGTAATGCCTCGGATGCAGAAAAGTTCAACAAATGGGCAGAGACCGTACCCTATACACTCAGAAATCCGCTCTACCACTGGACCCATCTGGAGCTTCAACGTTATTTTGATATTTCGGAGCCTTTAAACAAGGACAGTTCCGAACGCATTTACAACACCACCCGGGACCTCCTGAAAGAAGAGGCATATCGAACACGGGGATTATTGGAGAAAATGAAGGTTCAGGTAGTGGCCACTACAGATGACCCGACTGACGATTTGAAATATCATGATGAATTTCACAAGGAGGGCCAAAATTTAAAGCTTATCCCCTCTTTTCGGCCGGATAAGGCGTTTGCTGTAGAAAATCCCGGAGAATACTCCCGGTACCTAATTACCCTGGGAAAAACTGTGGACTTCGAAATAAGCACGTATACTGATTTGATGCTTGCCTTGAATCAAAGGATGGCGTTCTTTGACCAACTGGGTTGCAAGAGTGCTGATCACGGACTGGAGCAACTGTATCACTTCAATTTAGGGGATTTTGACATATCCCGTCTTTTCCAACAGCTTTTGGAGGGCAAACCGCTGACGTCAGAAGAAATAAGGTACTTCAAGTTCGAGACCCTGGTCCACCTGTGCCGAAGTTATCATCGGTTGGGCTGGGTGCAACAATTTCATCTTGGCGCATTGCGTAACACCAATGAGCGCATGTTGAAAAAGCTGGGGCCGGATACCGGGTTTGATAGTATTGGCGATTTTGAACAGGCCATGCCTTTAGCCCGTTTCCTTAATCTTTTGGACAGCACCGACCAATTGACCAAAACCATTATCTATAATCTCAACCCCTCCGATAACGAAGTATTTGCTTCCATGATAGGAAATTTCAACGATGGTACCATCAAAGGAAAAATGCAGTTTGGTTCAGCCTGGTGGTTTTTGGATCAAAAAGACGGTATGGAAAAGCAATTGAACAGTCTCTCCAATCTTGGATTGTTAAGCTGTTTTATAGGCATGCTTACCGACTCCAGAAGTTTTTTGTCCTTTCCACGCCATGAGTATTTCCGCAGGATCCTGTGTAACCTTTTAGGAACCGATGTGCAAAAAGGCGAACTGCCCGCCGATGAAAAGTGGTTAGGCAAAATTATTAGTGATATCTGTTATCATAACGCCAAAGACTATTTTGGATTTTAAGCCCGTTGTATTGTGAAACCATTGAATAGAAATACGGTACGGGAGACACCCGAAAGACCTGTCAAGATCTTACAATTTGGGGAAGGTAACTTTCTTCGCGGTTTTGTAGACTGGATGATAGACATTTTGAATGAGCAAACGGATTTTGAAGGAAACATCCAAATAATCCAACCCCTGCCCCTTGGAATGGGCGAAGCCATAAATGCACAAGACGGATTGTATTATGTACTCCTGGAGGGCATAGAAAATGGTAAAAAGGTTCAAAAAACCAGGCAGATTACTTCGGTCAAAGGAGTGCTAAACCCCTATGAAGATTACGAAGGATTTCTTCGGTTGGCGGAAAATCCCCAGTTGGAGTTTATTTTTTCGAACACCACCGAAGCGGGAATAGCGTTTGACAAAAGCGATACGGATTTTAAGATCCTTCCCAATTCTTTTCCCGGAAAGCTGTCTGCCCTGCTCTTCCACCGGTTTCAATATTTTGAAGGTACTCCGCCGGGAAAATTAACCATTATTCCCTGTGAGTTAATTGATAAAAACGCAGAAAAGCTTAAAGAATGTATCCTACAATATGCTGACCATTGGGAACTTCCGCAGGGATTCAGAGAATGGATACTAAGGGATGTTTTTTTTTGCAATAGTCTGGTCGATCGTATTGTTCCCGGATTCCCAAAGAATCAAATTCATGAGATTCAGCAACGGATCGGGTTTGAAGATAATCTGGTGGTTAAAGCGGAACCTTTTAATCTATGGGTTATCGAAGCTCCGGAAGACATCAGGAAAAGACTGAATTTTCAAGAAACCGGACTCAATGTTATTTTCACTGATGATCTGAGGTCTTACCGCACCCGAAAGGTCAGAATACTCAATGGTGCCCATACGGCTATGGTACCGATAGCGTATCTACATGGATTTACGGAAGTCAGAGAGGTGGTAGAAGACGAAAAAATGGGGGCGTTTCTGAAGCAAATACTATTTGACGAGATCATTCCCACCATAGATATGCCCAAAGCAGCATTGGAAAGGTACGCCTATGAAGTATTGGATAGGTTCCGGAATCCTTTTATCAAACATGCATTATTGGATATTGCCCTGAATTCCATTTCAAAATTCAGGGTTAGGGTCCTGCCCAGCATCCTGACCTACATGGAACGCTATGGGAAAGTCCCGGAAGGATTAGCCACAGCTCTTGCCTATTTAATTGTTTTTTACAGGGGCGAATATGGTTCCGAAAGTATTCCGATCAAGGACGATGAAGCGATTATTGCTTTCTTTAAAACAGCATGGGATATGGAGGATATAGCACTGACGGTGACTACCATTTTATCCAATGAAGCGCTATGGGGGGTGAACTTAAATCAACAAGTGAAGTTGTCCGATTTTTTAAAAGAAAAAATAACGACTCTTTGACTACCCTCTACAATTCAATTAACAGTGGTGTCCCCTATTCCCTAAAATGAAAAATGTTACCTTTTCATTAACCGGATTTCTTCATTCGAAAATCTATCGATTTTCTCACACAAAGGAATCATACCCAAATTGTTATAAACAACTCATAAAAATGGCAATCGGATAAAATCCTACATTTAACTCCTCTGAAATGGCTCTAAACATAGTAGTTTAAAGTACGTTAAATTTATAGCAACCCATCTACTCGGTATCCAAATCACTAAAGCACCAAAGAACATGAGCCTTGTCAAATCACAAAAAAAGTAACTGAATAGGTAACTAAAAGGAATATTCTTGGTTTTTTTAATTTTTAAAATAATAAATCCCTGGAAAACAAGGTTTTAAAATTTTAAATATGCTACAGTCAAGGTATAGGATTTAGCTTCAAACTCTACTTAGAGGGATCGGATACCACTTCCAACCTTTTTTTGTCTTCCATGCTTTGCCTGTACTGCTTAGGACTCATTCTGGTAAATTTTTTAAAGCATTTACTAAAGTATTTTACGTCTTGAAAACCTACCATATAGGCAACCTCAGCGGTACGATAAGACCCTAATTCCAATAACTCACATGCGTTTTTCATCCGTATATTTCTTATAAAGTCTGACGGTGTCCTTCCTGTTAGGGATTTTAGTTTTCGAAAAAGGTGTACTCTACTGAGACCAACTTCTTTACCAAGGGTTTCCACTGTAAAATTGGGTTGGTCTATATTTTTTTCAATAATGTTTATTACCGATTTCATCAGTTTTTCGTCAAAAGGATGCAGCAGTTTTTCTTTTGGAAGCATTGGTGTGGATAACTCCTGAAATCGCTTTTGCAGGGATAATTTGTTTTTTAAGAGGTTTTTTACCTTCAGTTTTAGTTCAGTCAGGCTAAAAGGCTTGGCGATATAGTCATCCGCACCCTGCTCCAGCCCCTCTATCCTGTTGTACTGTGCATTTCTTGCCGTAAGCAGTATTATTGGAATATGGCTAAATGCCTTTGAAGTTTTTACTTTATTGCAGAGTTCCAAGCCGTTCATCTCAGGCATCATTACGTCGCTGATTACCAGTTCGGGACCGTATTTTTCAATTAATGCATAGGCACTTTTACCGTTCTCTGCAGTAAGTACATGATACGCTTTCCCCAGCTGATTTTTCAAATAGGCCATCATCTCATGGTTATCTTCTACAATAAGTATAGATGGTCCACTTTTCCGGTCTGTGAGAACCTCTTCATCCACTTTGTGCTGTGGCATACCGTATTCCAAAGGGACAGGGTGGTTATAGTTGCTTTTGCTTATTTCCTCTTCCATAATACCGTCCACGATTTCAAACGTGAGATAAAGGTCAAATACGGTTCCTTTGTCAACTTCACTTCTTACGGATATTGAACCCTTCATTAACTCAACCAATGATTTTGTAAGTGCAAGGCCTATTCCGGCACCCCCTGACTGATCTTGATTTTTTTGAAACCTTTCAAAAATATGCGGTAATTTTTCGGAAGGAATTCCTATGCCGGTATCTTCCAGTTGAAAATGATAATTCATGCATTTACCCTTTTGTAAGGCTCTGATTGTAAGGGAAATCTCCCCTCCTCTTTTGGTAAATTTGAATGCATTGGATAAGAGGTTGTAAAATATTTTTTCGATTTTGTCCCGATCAAACAGCACTGGAATTTCGGGAATGTCATTCTGAATTAAGGTCAGCTTAATATGTTGCTTATCAGCTATGGTAGTGAAAGAATTAAAAATTTCCTCAATATGCCCGTTCAAATGAAGGGCTTCATTTTTCAACTTTAAGTGTCCGGTCTCTATTTCCCTGATTTCCAATATTTGGTCAATCAGTAACTGCAGCCTTTTGGCATGCAAATACATGTTCTTGATCAGGCCCTTGAACTTTAATTCTTTATTTTCTACGGACATGATCTCTTCAAGTGGGTTTAGGATAAGGGTCAACGGAGTTCTAAACTCGTGTGAGACATCTGTGAAGTATTCTAGTTTGAGGTCATGTATTTCTTTCCACTTGTCTTTTTCGAGCTGTTCAATTCTCAAATTCTGTTTTAAACGTTCACTTTTCAAGGTATACCCCCTTATCAAAAACGCAACTCCAATAACAGCCAATGCGTAAAAGAGATACGCCCACCAGGTTCTCCAGGGAGGAGGTAGCACGCTAATTTGCAATGCCATAGGGTCACTGGTCCATATACCATCATTATTAGATCCCTTTACCAAAAAAGTATATTCTCCACTTTTTAGATTGGTATAGGTGACACTTTGTTTGTTGCCCGAATCAATCCAGTCTTCATCAAATCCTTCCAGCTTATAGCGATACTGGTTGTTCTCGGGTTTAAGGTAGCTCAGGGCGGCAAATTCCAGTGTGAGCACCGATTGAAAGTGCCTAAGGGTTATCTGTTCTACGGTATTTATCTCAGTGTCCAGGACTTTTGAGCCATCTTCCGGGCTTATGGGTTTGTTCATCACTTTAATCCCCGTGAACACCATCTTGGGTACATAGTCATTATCTACAAGATTATCGGGGTTAAAAATGGTATACCCATTATTTCCACCAATGATGAATCGATTATCATTGGTTTTATAATACGCCCCTTCGTTTATTTCATCCAACGGAAAGCCCGAATAGCTGGTATAGCTCTTGTCAACAGCCCTGTTCTCCGTGTCAATCCTGGATATGCCATTAAGGGTTATGGCCCATATTACTCCTTTTTTCGATTCAAGGCAACCATAGACCACATCGTTTGAAAGCCCGTTTTCGGTACCAAACCGAACATATTCACTCCCCTCATTTTCCCGCATGAGAAGTCCGCCTCCATTTGAGGAATACCACTGCCTGTTTTGACTGTCCAAAAAAACCGAATTGAAATGATCGATCTTTATTTTCCCCTCTTTGGTATCAAAATCCTTAATAACGGCCAACATGCCATTTTCTGTGTTAAATTCCACGATACCGTTACCCTTTGTCGCCAATACGATCTTCCTGTCTTCTTTTAGTAGTACATCCTTTACCACGCTATGGTCCAACGTGGTTGCCAATTGCTCTTGGAAAGGAAAGTCAACATATTTTCCTCTTGACGGATCAAATCGTTGTAGCCCTCCCATAGCATCCGTTGCCAACCAAAAAAAGCCGTCATCGTCTTCTGCGATACGGTTTATGATGGCTCTGCGCAGGTAGGCGTATTTGGTGACATGTTCACCAGGGAACTGCCTCCATCGATCTGTTTCGGGATCGTACTGATGAAGTCCTTGTTTGAATATCCCCGCCCATTTCCTTCCTTCGCCATCACTGTATAGGGCCTTAATGGTACTTTTTGAATGATTTTCAGCGTCCAGTACCTGATGTTTCTGAGCCTCTTTGCGCACAAAATTGACCCCCCCGCGTTCCGTACCAATAAAAAGGTTTCCGCTTTTGTCTTCAGCAAAGGCACCCACAACATCAAAGCTTAATGAAGAAGGGTTTTTTACCGAATGTTGGAAATGAAGAAAGCGCTGATTGTCTTTATCATAGATATTGATCCCACCAAAATAGGTGCCTACCCAAACGGATTTTTTGTCATCCATAGTCAGCGACCGTATACTGTTATGGGCAAGCCCTTTGCTGAATTCCTTTTCAAATGGAACCATAAAGGGATTACCAATACTATCCAGAATTGTTAATCCTTCGAAAGTACCTACCCAAAGACGATCTTGGTTATCCTCAAGCAGCGCCCGGATGTTATCATCGGCAATTTGTCGTGATATCCGGGCATCCGCACTGTAATGGAGCGTGATCTTACCGGAAAAATCATAAAAGAAAAGGCCATCCCCATAAGTTCCCAACCAAATACCCTCTTTCCCTGAAACCTCTAATACCTCAATTCTTGAAGAGACCGCTGCATGTTCAGGGAATGGGATCTTTCTCCCGGCTTCCAAATTGGAGTCCATCTGGTAAAGACCAAAATTACCGGTACCTATCCAAAGGTTTCCTGCCTCATCCTCAGCTATGGCATTGACGTTAAAATTTTTGTTTTTTGAAAGAACCCCTGAAACAATATTGGGTTTGACAAAAGAACTTGATTCTCTTTCGAATATGTACAACCCAAAGACGCCCCCGATCCATATCCTGTTCTTACTGTCTATAAAAAGCGCATTGATCTTTCCTATAGGGGTTTTGGGATCCAGATAATTATAACTGACGAAGTTATTCCGATTTCTATCAAAAACACTCAACCCTTTTTCCGTGATCATCCAAAGCGTACCATCATGGTCTTCTTCGATATCATGAACGATATTCCCCCCTATGGATAATGAATCCGCGATCAGATGTTTGTAGACTTCAAAGGAGTAACCATCATAACGGTTTAAGCCATCCCGGGTCCCAAACCACATAAACCCATAATTATCCTGATGGATACTGAGCACCGAACTTTGAGAAAGACCATCCTGTACTCCTAAATGATCAAAGCTCAGTGTTGAGGTTGCTATTGTCCTTTCCTGTCCGGTAAGGATTTCCGCAAGGAGGAAAAAGAGTGTTATCCAATAGTATTTCCAATGCATCCAACGAATCGATTTAAGCTTTAAAAGATGTCGCAACACCTTGAAAATACTACTTATTTATGCATCTACACATTAAAAATATATTATATTTAACTTCCTAAAATTAATTTAGCACTGCGATTTCATTGGATGGTTTGTTGAACACCAATAAACTCCATTTTTATGAAATCTTGTCCTTCACGATTTTCATTACTATTTGTTTTTCTGACCGTATTTGCGGTTTCTTTTGCCCAGGTGAGAAAAAAAACCTCCATCAATGCACATTGGGTTTTTTATAAAGGAAGCCTTGAAACCCCCAAGATCCCGGAAGTGAACACAGCAGTCGTAAATCTACCGCACACATGGAATGCCAGGGACGTACTTGCAGATGGGAAAAGAGGGTACTACAGAGGGGACGGATGGTACTTCAAGGAAATTCGCATTACGCCAAATAATGAAAAGAAGTATTTTCTTAATTTTGAGGGAGCCAATCAACTGGCTGTGCTTTATGTCAATGGAAGGGAAGTGGGCACCCATAAAGGGGGATATTCCGCATTTACATTTGAGGTTACCGGATTTTTGAAACAAGGTCAAAATACCCTTGCCGTAAAAGTGAACAACGCCCACCATCCGGACATTCCTCCGCTTTCTGCAGATTTTACCTTTTTCGGCGGTATTTATCGGGATGCTTTCCTCATAGAGACCGGCAACGTACACATCAACCTTTTGGATTACGGGTCAAAAGGCTTCTTTGTCAGTACACCCACCATTGGAAATGAAACGGCAACCGTCAAAATAAAGGGAAGCCTTACCAATCAAGCAAGTGCCTCCCATACAGTAGCTTTACTAGCGGAAATACGCGACCGGACCGGTGAGGTTGTCGCCAGACAACGCACCAGGCTTAGATTAAAGGAAGAAACCATTCCCTTTGAGCTTAGCCTGCAACTTCAGGATCCCCGGCTATGGTCCCCGGATACTCCTTATCTGTACACCATGGAACTGGCGCTGGAAAAGAATGGTACTATCGTAGATGAAGCCTGGAGCAATTTTGGAGTCCGTACCTTCAGGTTTGATGCAGATAGTGGTTTTTTCCTTAATGGTAAGCCCCTGAAGTTGATAGGTGCCAACAGGCACCAGGACTATCAAGGTCTGGGCAATGCCCTTGCAGATGATATACATCGAAACGATCTTCGTCTCATAAAAGAAATGGGGGGTAATTTTGTCCGTCTGGCCCACTACCCCCAGGATCCGGCGGTTTTGGAAGAAGCAGATCGTCTGGGTCTCTTGGTTTGGGAAGAAACCCCGCTCGTCAATGAGGTAACCGTGAGTGAAGCCCATGATGACACTTCTGAAATAATGCTTCGGGAAATGATACGGCAGCACTACAACCATCCCTCTATCATTCTTTGGGGGTATATGAACGAGATATACTGGGCCCATCGGTTTTTGGACGAAGCTGTTGTAAACCGTCATACGGAAGCGACGCTGAGATTGAGCAAAAGGCTCGAGGCCATTGCCAGAGAGGAAGACCCGACACGTTATACCGCGATGGCACTTCATAATTATCCTTTGTATGAAACGTCAGGAATAGCAGAAATACCACAAGTGGTGGGGTGGAATCTCTATCATGGATGGTACTACGATACGTTTGAGGATTTTGGAAAATTCCTGGATGCTCAACACAAAAAGTATCCCAACAGAATTCATGTAATCAGTGAATTTGGAGCAGGGAGTGATCCCAGACTGCACAGTGAAAACCCCGAACGCTTTGATTTTACCATGGAAGGACACAAAGCGCTATTGGAAAGCTATCTTGAACAGATCATGGCCCGGCCCTTTGTTGCCGGGGCAACGGTCTGGAACCTTATCGATTTTAGCTCAGAGCGGAGAGTGGATACCAAACCGCACCTGAACCAGAAAGGGCTGCTTACCGCAGATAGAAGACCCAAAGATCCGTTTTTCCGGTTTCAGGCGAACCTTTTGGATCGCCCTTTCGTGAAAATCGCTGAAACCAACCATACCCACAGAACTACCGTAGGCGACAGTACCAAAAACACAATAGATGTGTATTCAAATCAAGAAAAAATAAGTCTATTCCTGAACGATGTAAAAGTAGCCACCCAAAAGGTAAATGCGTACAAGACAAGTTTTAAAGTGGTATTGAAAACAGGAAACAATGTTGTAGAGGCACGATCCGAAAACACCGCTGACCGTCTTGAAATACAAAATAAGATCGTACCAAAAACATTTAAGAAGAACGAACCCGTGGCCGTGGCCGTGGCCGTCAATGTTGGGAGCAATCATTCTTTTTATGATATGACCGGAGATATGACCTGGGTTGCCGATAAACCTTATGAAGACCAGAGTTGGGGCCATGTTGGCGGAAAACCACTTTATGTCGGTAAGAAGATTGGGACAAAAGAGGATATTCAGACCATTGAAGCCTTTACCCCATTGTATCAAACCATGCGGGAAGATATAGCAGCCTATCGCTTTGATGTGCCCGATGGTTGGTACGAGGTAGCGTTGCTCTTTGTAGAGCCCTATCCGAAATCGCGCCGGTTTGTGGAAGGCATTGAATCGCCGGAACACCCGGGAGGTATTCGTGTTTTTGATGTTTTTATTAATGAAGAACCACTACTCCAGGATCTGGACCTGATCCAAGCATATGGCTACAACTATCCTTTGCGCAAAAAAACCATAGTCAAAGCTGTAGGGGATAAAGGTGTTCTTGTCTCCTTAAATGCTGTAAAGGGAAAAACCGTATTGAGCGCTATTGCCATTAGAAGTTTACACTAATGGAGGTATTATGATCCTTGAAATTTGGATGTAGTAGCCAACCGACCTGAAATCTACGGCTCTTTAGTTTTAATCAATACAAATTGCCGGGGTGTATCGAAACTTACCCTAAGGGGTTTGTCCTTTCGTCCTTTGGCCCCCGATAGGACAGATCTTCTGGTAAAAAAATGAAGCCGAAAAAAACGATTTTTTTCGGCTTCATACTAACTAACTCAACTCAAACCACTTATCTAATAGATCCATCTGTGTTTTTGACCCAACCGGTGGTCCAATCGCTGCCCTCATTTTCAATGGCTCCTACAAAAGTTACCGATTCAAAGAATGCATCAACCGAAGAAGGATCATGATTTTCCAATGCTGTAACCGTAGCATCCGGGATAAAGTCATTAACTCCAATACCTGCAATTACTTCATATATGGGTTCAAATACGGTGCCGCCCATTCCATCATCAACTTCGTTAAAACCTGTGGTATTGTTGAAGAAGGGGTTTACCACACTACCATCATCGGGGTTTCTTGTACCGCCGAAGGGCGCGTCCCTGTAGTGTTGTTCTCTGATATCAAATACATAACTGTACGCAAACACGGTAGGACCCTCCAGGGTACCGCCAATAGGTGTTTCTTCATTAACACGAACACCTCTTCGCGTAAAGCTGGCCACAGCGGTATTATAAACTCGGGCATCGCTAGCAGCCCTTAACCTAAGACCGTACATTTCGTCTTCCGTGTCCTGACCGGCACCTAAAAGGGTGAAGTTGGCCAATAGAGCCTTTGAGTCTTCACGAATTTCTATAGCGTATTCTTCAGCTTCCAATACTTCTGACAAATGGGTGATGCCAAATTGCAGTTTTCCTTCATAGGCGTCACCTAACCTAAACCCATTTGTCTTGCTATCAGTCGCGACAAGATATTTAGCATTTACAGTACCATCGGTAATATAGAATCCCTCGTCATCCGATTTGAAGGTCTGAATGAACTCTACGGTATTGCTGTTGTCCAGATTAACCAATCGCAGGCCGTCATCTGCATATTCGGTCCTAAGATATCGAATAGTGCTATTTGTAAGAGGCGCATTGGTTTCGCCAACTTTCAATCTATTCCAGTCTCCAGGGGAAGGATCGCCGGTTAGTACAGAAGTGGGTGTCATTACCACCGGGCTTGTGGCGGATCCGGTAATAGTCAATGTGGCACCAGGTACCAATGAGATTTCCACTCTTGGCTCATCCACTTCCGTGGGTACTTCCATGTAGACAGCAACCCCTTCCTGAATGGTAAGGGAACTTCCTATATCGAACAAAAGAGGTTCGGCGACCAAATAGTTCCTTCCTGATGTAAAAAGTATATCCCCTGTCACTATCCCATCTTGAGGAATGGTTACATTATAAAGGGTTTCTGTACCCACTGCCAACTGATCGTACAATTCTGCGCTTATGGTAAGCGTTACTGAACTCGACTCCCGATCTTCACTGTCAACTAAAACAAATTGATATTGGTATTCTTGCCCTTCAGTGGATTCAGCGGGTACGGATTGGGTATTGTACTCAAAAGAGGTAGCATCTGCTGTCAGGGTAACCACTTCCAAAACGCCCCCGTTGGTAGAAACCACCAGCTCTTTGTTCCCCGCTTCGGCATCCAGGTTTAAGGTAACCGAAAAAGTCTCTCCCGCTTTTGCGTTGATAGATGTTTCCCCGTCAATACTTATGGTAGGGGCCGCTGTCTGAGGTGGTGTCGGCTCATCATCCCCGTCATCGTCACTACTGCAGGAGACTACCAGTATCAGTGCAAAAATGCCCAAAAGCCATTTGCTGTTTCTTAAATAGTCAATCATTGTTTTCATCATTTTATAATTTATCAGTTATACTTAGTTTCATTCACCTAATATTGCCATCGATATCTTTGAACCAATTCCCATCACTTGTCCAATCGTTCGATGCATTCTCAACGGCACCTATATAGGGCGCACTGGTAAAAAAGTTGTCCATGGTGGCCGGGTCAAAAGGTGAGGGTTCCGAGCCTATAAAGTTGGTAAGCGAGATCCCTGCAACGGGGTCATCCGTTACGTTGTATTCATCATTGGGATCCTCAAAAAATACGGTCCTGGCTTCTTGCTCATAGTTGTTCGCATTGTCAAAAGACCGGATGTTGTCAAATATCATATCGACACCCAGTACCTCAATATCCAGATCCTCCACACGGGCGGCATCATTGGGAAAACCGGTAATGATGGCATTTTGGAAAGAACCGATGGCACCCGTCCGAAGACGTACGCCTCTTCTTGTGCCTGTGTCAATACCTTCCTGATAACCGTTGCCGATACAGGTTACATTGCTGATCGTAAAGGTGGTCCTCGGATTTTTCAGAAAGTTATCGGCGTCGTTTCGCATTTCTACCGAGCGGGCGATGTTCCAGTAGTTAACGGGTACCAGGGTAGCCTGCACATCCGTCTGGAAAAGCCAAAACTGGCCTTTTCCCTGCCAACCCCGGTCAGCCCAAAGGCCATAGCCTCCATGCCCGATAGCAGCTATATATTTAAGGTTCACCCGTCCTCCCCGCAGGCGGATCCCGATATTGTAGTTTCTAAAAATGTGTATATGATCTACCTGGGTTGCCGCACCTACCCCGTATAATCTCAAAGCGTGCTGGCTATTGTCATTGACGTTGCCGGCATATTCGATCCGTAAATAACGCAAAACCCCGGAATTGTCATTGGGCTGATCACCACCATATCTAAAACCTTCATCAAGTACCACGGCCGCCTCATTGTTGGGCGCAAAACCGTATACTACCAGACCGTCCCAATCTGCAGGTGATGGTTCTTCACTTCTCAAAATCCTTTCACTCGTAAACACAATCGGGTTTTCTGCTGTGCCCTCCGCCGTGATCTTTGAGCCCCGGGTTATGACCAACTTGGATTGGTTATTGGGATCACCGGTTGCTGTGAAATACACCGTACTTCCCGCCTCAACCGTGAGCACACTATTGTTTTCAACGGAAAGAACACTGTCTACTACATAGGTGTTTTGGGCTTCCAAAACGTAATCCCGGTTCAATCTTCCTTTAAGACGTACAACAGGGGTATCTCCAATGGTGTCCGGTTGTTCAAAAAAGGTAGTATTGACCCTAAAATTGATCTCATATCTTACTTGTTCTCCGGTAATATCAGACAAGACAAACTCAAACTTTGACCGGGTACCATTGGGTGTGTCTGAGGGTATGGTGTACAGAAAACTGTATTCCACATTTATCTCACCGTCATAGCTTATACTTTCAAATGGTCGATCGTCCAAAAAAACCTCAAACCGCTGTAATCCCTTGGCCGATTGCAGTTTAAAGTCTTGAAAGATATCATTTCCGGCCTCCTGGAGAATTTCATCAGGTAGTTGAGTAGAAATGGTCAGTGAGGGTCCGGGAAGTTCAAATTCGATTTCGTTCCGGGTACACCCCAAAAATGCTATGGTAACCGTAACACATAATAACCGGTAATAACGAATCATCTTCTTTTTCTTTTTAAAGTGTATAGCTCACTCCCATCCTCATAATCCAACCAAAAAATGCCCTTCTTGAAACCTGGTTACGATTGCCCTGGAACCGTATGGTAGGTTCATTGGTTAAGTTGATGCCTTCTACATAAAACCTGAAGTTTTTCCCAAATCTCAAGGAGGCATTGGCATCAATTTGCAAACGTTCTTCCTGGATTTCATCATTGGAACTTTCCGGATCATCGGCGAGTGAATTCAAAAAGCTTCCATTATAGTTTGCCGATACCCTTGCCGTGAAGTTCTTATAATCAAAAGCCAGCGCGGTATTAAAAGTATGCTCTGCCTGACCCGGTAAGGCGACCCCTTCGCGATCCTGGGTGGATGCATCAGAATAGGCATAGGTGTAATTTCCCTCAAGATTGAAATTCCTGAAAAATCCGGGTAAAAACCCCAACGAACGAAAAAAGTTGAACTCCAGACCGGCAACTTCAGCGATATCTCCATTTTGTTCCTGATTGAACTGAAAACCAGTGGTTGCGGGGAAACCCGGAAAATCACTTGTCAATGATGGACTGAAACGGGTAAACTGAAAATTGTCAATGCGCTTATAAAATGCCCCTATTGAAATAACCCCTACATTCTTGAAATAATGCTCAAACATTACATCCACATTCAGTGCTTCTGCAGGTCTCAGATCAGGATTACCCAGGCTCAGGCGAAAAGCATCCTGGTCCAAATCCACAAAAGGCACAACATCCACAAAATTCGGTCGTGCGTAATTGAAGGCGGTGGAAAAGCGCAAAGCGGTGTAGTCGTCTAAACTATACTTCACGTGCAAGTTGGGAAGCCAAAAAACATAATTGTTGCCCCCTGAAATAGGTTCTGCCTCAATATTATTGCCAAATCGAAATACATCAAAAGCGTCGTAGTTGACCTCATTGTACTCCATGCGCACTCCCGCCAATACCATCCATTTGTTGAATTCAATTCTTCCCATGGCATAGGCTGCATAAATATCCTCCTGCGCCTCATAGGTATCGTTGAGCGAAATCTGCCGTGAGTTCCAATCCCTGAACTCACTGTTTAAAAACCTTCTGGCATTTCGTATTTCCTGTCTAAACTCGTCCTTACCTATAAGTGGACCAAATCTGTAATCCCCGTATAAAAAGTGGGTAGGTTCTATTCCCGAAATGGAACGTAAAAATGAATTCTCTTCGTCAAATGCATTATTGGGATCATTTATCACAAATATGATATTGTCCCTGTTTTTTTCATTGGTTTGAGTACGGTACTTTCCTCCAAATTTGATAAATCCTTCCGCATTGCCTACGGTGATGCCTTTTGTTATATCGAGTTTACCCACCAAATTGGTGGCATCGGTCGTTTCACTGTCTTCTTCGTACCTTCTAAAATTGTCATAGAGAAAGGGATCATAAATACTTTGCTCGAAGGAGGCGGTTCTGAAGTTCGGGTCTTCACCAAGAATACCCTGCGGATTGTCTGCAATGATAACTGTCTCCCGGTCCGGGCTTCCAAAATCACCCCTTTCACCAAAAAAGGTTCGCTCTGAAAAGGAATAAAAAGCTCTCCAATCCAGAATCCAGGATCCGAGTTTGTGATACCCCTCAAGATTGAAGCTTTGGTTCTGCTTTAATTCATCCAGTATACTAATATCCCTTCGGGATCTGCCGTCAATGATGGAATCTATGGTAACATAATTCGCCCCACGGTCACTATCGATATCAAAGCGAAGTCTGTTTCTGGTGTCAACGTCTTGCCTTTCGTTGTACATATAGTTGAAGACAATACTGTGATTTCTGTTGAATTTGTAGTCCAGCGTAAGTACGGCACCCAATCGTTGTCTTTCATTCTCCGTGAGTAGATATTGATATTGGTCCATGGGAACCACCCCTAGTTCAGGATCTTCTATACCACGCCAGGCCGCTTCGGTACTATGCTCGGAATTATTGGAATTGAAAACACTACCACTGGCAATGACCCCAAATTTTCCCTCAGGAACTTTGTCAGTAGACCAAAAACGTTTCCCAAACCGTAATTTATTGATCCCATTCAGCCCGTCTGAAATATCGTTGTATCCAAAACCGGATTCGGCCTTTATTCTAAAATCCTTTGATCTTGCAATGGGGGTTTTTAAGTTGACCGTGCCCCCTACAGCATCTCCATCCATATCCGGTGTTGGCACTTTGGTAACTTCCATAAACGCCAATTGATCTGCGGGTATAAGATCAAGCGACTCTGTTCTCGCGCCGTTCTGTTGTACACTGGGGAGTTGCTCTCCGTTTATCTGTACGGTTGTGAAATTTAAGGGCGTGCCCCTAATGTTAACCGTTGAACCTTCTCCTTTGTCGCGAGAAATGTTGACCCCAGGTACACGTTGCAGTGCTTCCGCCACATTTAAATCAGGAAATCTTCCAATCAGGTCGGCCGAAACTACATTCTTAATATTATCTGAGGTCTTTTGTAGATTTAAGGCCCTTGTTTTTCCTTCGAGACTTCCTGAGACGATTATTTCATCGAGCCGAGATGTGATCGTGACCAACTTAATGGTACCCAAATCTATGTTTTCATATACATCGGAAAATTCAAAAGTCTGTGTGTCAAACCCCAAATAACTTATTTCCAATGAATGATTGGCCACATCATAGGTGTGAATCTCAAAATAACCGAACTCATCACTTACAACTCCGGCAACAGTAGCCCCACCCGGTGATTTAAGAATCACAGATGCCCCCAGGAGCGGAAGGTTTTGTTCATCATCGAATATTCTTCCGGATACCTGGAATTCTTGTGCATGAGCACCAATCGAAAAAAACACTATTAAGAAAAAAAATGGCCGGTAATGCATGTACCCCGATTTGAAACGCATTAGAGATTAGGAAACTCCCTGGGGAAGTCAATATCCTATATCAATTCCCCATAGATAGTTTCCTTTCCCAAATTAATTTAGCACCATGATTCATTCTTAAATGGTACTTAGGACCAAGTTCTTTAAAATAAGGGGTGAACTAACCCATCATTGGTTACAATCAAGGGGTAAAATGGTTACATTGAAGTGGTCTAATTCGTGAAAATGCTTTACATCACGATAGGATCATTTTTTTGTCAGCTCTTTTTGAAAAAGAAAAACGATTTTTCTTATGATTCTTTCATTCTGCTGCCTTTATTTAGGCATGAATTTTAGAATTCATTGTTGTATGATTTTCGTATAAGTTCGGCCTTACTATTGATCTCAAAAAGCCTGTAATGTTTTTGATATGACTCCGTATGGTATCTATACTTACACAGCGTGCCGCCCACCATTGTATCGCTTTTCCTCCTGGCCAACCGCTTCAGAAATCATATTCAACTTACTGGGTTCTTTGATTTTCGGATTCCCCTACCTTTTTATTGGTGTAATTTGATTTTTTGAGTCGGCCAAAATTATAGGAAACGGAAAATCTGATGTAATTCGTGTTAAACCTGTTGCCATATACAATATCCGTTGTTCCGGACCGGTAATTACCGTCGGCCCGGATACCTTGAAAAATATCGTTGAAATCAAGATTGCATTTTAAGGTGTCTCCCCAAAACTTTTTTTCAATCCCTAAGTTAAGGGTGGACTGGTTTTTCCGTAAATAGATCCCATCTTGCAGATCACTTAAATACCAACCGGTTAAGTAAATCGTGAATCCATCACGAAGGGCAAAGCTATTTTGGGAATAGAAATAAAAACTCGGTTCATTTTCCCTGATTTCAAAAACGCCAGTATTGTCAATTAAATCGTTATAGCTAACGCTAATGGTATTGATGGATTGCCACCATTTTAAATTGATGTTTTTGGACAAAGTGGCAAAAAAGGCATGTTCCCTATCAAAATTAATGCTTTGTAAAACGTATTCCCTTGATTCGTTTTCCAACTGGAACGCTGCTCGGGTCATCCGGTCAATGGTGTAGGTATAGCCCATTTTTAGATTCCAATTGATGTGAGTACCCCCTATTTCAAAGCTATGTATTCTGGAAGGTTGCAAATTGGGATTTCCTCTGATCGAGGTAAACTCATCCTGATAAATCACAAAAGGATTTAAGGATTCATAGGAAGGTCTTCGTATTCTGGAAGAGTAGGTGAAGAAAATGTTTGTCTTGTCCGATAACTTCGTGTCAAAAGAAGCATTGGGAAAGACGTTTAGATAATTATCCTCTATGACCGCACCCCCGTCCACGCTGGTGAATAAGGTATAATCTGTCAATTCCATTCTAAACCCAAAACTGTAATTGGTATTTTCATTTAAACGTTTGCTAAAATTTAGATAAGCTGCCGGTACCCTTTCATCATATTGAAAGTTATTGGATAGCTCAGTGTCGATAATGGGTGTTCCATCATCCTCCAAATCGAAAAAATCAGTAAAGGATCTATTGTTTACATAAGAGAACTTTCCTCCCATTTCCAAACTGCTAGTATGGTAAACCTTGGTGTAATCCAATTGGGCGCTAACAATCTGAATATCCCCCTCCCCGGTATTTTGTATCCTTGAAGAGGTGTCTGTCCCATCGATTGTACTCGACTCGTTTATCTCGTTATCAAAGTCGTTCTTATACGAGGCGTACTGACCTCCAATAAACAGAGTAGTGCCCAGGCTATCTATTTGAGTTGAATAGTTGATATTCAAAATGTTTTTACGATTCAAATCATCCATTTTCAAAATACTATTGTAGCTACCCGTTTCATCATCAATTATGGTATTGTCACTCAGTTGGTCTCCTCCCATAGCTTCGTAAGCCCCGTTGTATTCTAAGGAGATATAGGAATCGTCGGAAATGTCATATTGTCCTCCAAGGCTATAATTGGAAAAGTTATGCTGCTCGTACAGCCAATCCAACACTATATCAGAGCTAAAAAAGTCCCCTACTTCATCCCTTGTTCGTGTTGTTGTTTTTAGCCATCTATCATTTCCTATGAGCAATCCGTAGGTGGCATTTACTGACCAACTACCTTCTTTAAAGCTAAAATCGAGGTTAGTTCTATTGTCATACCCGGCAAAATCACTGAAGCTATAATAGTTTTTGAGCATCCCTTTTGAACCCTCTTCTGTGTTGCGTTTGGTCTTAATATTGATAACCGCATTACCTTCGGCATCATACCGGGGACCAGGATTAGTAATAATTTCAATCTTATCGATAGTAGAGGGGGATATAGTGGACAAACGCTCATTGCTCACCTTAATCCCATTTACAAACAGGACTGCATCACCCTTTCCAAAAATGCTTATACCGTTATTCTCATCGACTAAAATACTGGGTGATTTGCTAAGTATTTCCTGTGCGGAAGTGCTGGTAGCCAAGGTGGTATTCGCAACTTTTACCTCTATAGAACCATCAGGCCTTTGTTGTACCAGAGGGGTTTTGGAGACCACAACTACTTCTTCCAATTCCGTTGATGCTTCTTCCACCACTATATCACCCAAATCAATTGCTGTCTGGCCTTCAAATTCCAAATTAAAGTAAGTATCCCGAAATTCTAAGGAAGTAAGTTGTAACAGAACACGTTGTGCATTCAGGTTTTCCAGTTCAAACTTTCCTTCAAAGAAACTCGTTCCGGCCATGATTGTGGAGTCTTGGGGAGATAGTATTAGTGCGTTCCCCGTCAAAACCTCCCCACTGGAATTAACTACATTTCCTGATATAGATTCAATGGATTGCGCAGAATTGGGCTGTGCCAAACACAGTAGGGCCAATACAGTCAATAGCACTGTTTTCAGTTCTTTAACCGGGGGTAACCCAAAAAAACTTCTGCCTTTAAACATACCTTACTCGCCTTACTTGTTTCAAAGGCAAGTTGATATATAAGGTTCAAAATTAGGTTGTAGGATATATAACCGAAGTTCTATTATGTATTTCCGAACTCCACAAAAGTTATTTTGTACGCGCTTTAAAATTTGCCGGAGTATGGCCGGTGAGCTTCTTGAAAGTTGTAAAAAAGGTGGATTTTGAATTAAAACCACATTCATACCCGATGGTTTCCGCTGTGTATTGGTCCTCCTGAAGTAACATTTCTTTAGCGGCATTAATTCTGTATTCATTAATGAAGCGCGAAAAGCTTTTACCCATATTATCGTTTAAAAATTGGGATAAACGTTGTGAAGGTATATGCAGTTTATATGCCAGATCAGCAATTTTCAAATCAGGATTTCTAAACAATTCTTCTTTTTTAAATAGCTGATCCAATTGTATGGAAAGGGTCTCCGCTTCAGAAATATCAATTTTTTTTGTGGCATACTTAACATGAGGTTCAAAAAATCCTGATGTTCTTCGGAACTTGAAAATCCAAAGAAAGAGTAAGCCATAGAAAATAATGGAAAACGATAAGGCGCCGACCATGTAGGTAGTATGCGAAGTTACAATAGGTCCAATCCAAAAAACACCAATTCCCCAAAAGAGACTCACCAGCCAGGTTTCTTCATCATTCGACCTGAATCTGTTTTGAAATACTTTCCCAAAACTTCTTTTAAGAATAATAGCGGCCAGAACCAAATACACAAACCATTGGAAGTATATTAAGGCCACTACGTATTGGGAGAGTACAGTAGGGCCATTCACGTAACTGAAGGTTGATGGATAGAATAAACCTATAACAGGAATCGCAATAGCTGCGGGGATAATATGGAGCCACCAATAGGTTTTTACCTTCGTGTTGTCATGTATGGATGACCTCACATACAAATAAAAAAAGGGTCCGATCACAGCATTTGCGGAAAACCCTGTTTCAACTATTGCTTCGGAGAGGCCAGCATCAAAATACAGAAAAACCGAAGTTATTATTTTGACACCAATTGCCAGTAGAAGGGCAGAAAGAAAGTAATTTGCATTGCGCCTGTGTTTGAGGAAGAAAGCAAAATAGCTACTCAAAAAAAGAGCATTAAAGGCCCCAAGTACTGCAAAGAAAAATAATATTTGATATTGCGTATCCAAGCTTAAAATAAAAATACAAATTACGGACGCGAGTGCACCTTTTCCTGATGCTATAAAGATACTGCTCAGGGATGGATCATTTTGTGTTTTACAACTAAGACTGAAGTAGTTTGGGAGGTGAATGGGATTTGGACGATATTTAACACATCTATGGCAACTTGAAAGAATATCGGATAATGCGGATTAATTTCAATACTTTAAGAACTTCCCATATTCCAAAGGGGTTAGCTACCGATTAACCAGGAATGATTATGAAAAACGCTTTATTGCTTCTTGGGACGCTTTTTTTATGGGCCTGTTCGGACAAAGTTTCCGACGAGGTTTCGGGAGTTGCGGTTATCCGTATTAACCAACTTGGTTATTTTCCTGAAAGTATCAAAGTTGCGGTGTTCGGAGCAAAGAGTTCTTCCACAGTTGATTCGTTCTCGCTACATGACGCCTCCTCGGATAAGGAAGTTTACCGATCGGCTCAGCCTGAATCAAAGGG
The DNA here is from genome assembly GCA_028284285.1 of Croceivirga sp. GTDB lineage: Bacteria > Bacteroidota > Bacteroidia > Flavobacteriales > Flavobacteriaceae > Croceivirga. Next base: position 275,539 of record JANQSA010000032.1, on the reverse strand, counting down.
GCCTTACGGCCCTTTCACCTCTTCCTACCGCTTAAACTTTAGCGAGTATACAACTCCGGGGGCCTACTATCTTAAGGCCAATGGTGTTAGATCACCGGTATTCCGTATTAACAAGGATGTCTATGACCACACTGCGGATTTCCTTTTGGAATATATGCGCCAGCAGCGCTGCGGGTATAATCCTTACTTAGCCGATTCATGCCATTTGGATGATGGCTACATCCTCTATAACCCCTCCAAAGAAGGAAAACGAATTGACGTTACCGGAGGGTGGCACGATGCAAGCGACTACCTACAATACACGGCCACCTCTGCCAATGCTGTCTTGCAATTGTTGTTGGCCTATCGCGATAATCCGAAGGCTTTTGGCGATGCCCACAGCGCAAACGGATTACCTGGCCCGAATGGTATCCCGGACGTCATTGATGAAGCCAAGTGGGGAATGGACTGGCTAAAAAAAATGAACCCTTCCCCAAATGAATATTACAATCAAATCGCAGATGACCGTGACCACGCAGGGTATCGTTTACCCAATAGGGACTCCGTGGTATATGACCCTGAACGCAAAGGCAGGCCTGTATATCTGGCAAGCAGCGAAAGGCAGGGAATGTTTAAATACAAGAACCGATCTACCGGTGTCGCATCAACTGCGGGAAAATATGCCTCGGCCTTTGCGCTTGGAGCAATGACCTTAAATGATTTTTATCCGGGATATACCGATGACCTGTTGAAACGTGCCGTAGATGCCTATCAATACGGGGAGCAGCATCCGGGGGTGAGTCAAACCGCACCCGGAAGGGCACCCTATTTTTATGAAGAAGACAATTGGGTGGATGATATGGAATTGGCCGCAAGCAGTTTGTACCAACTAACCCAGGATAAAAAATACAGGACAAAAGCATTGCAATACGCTGCTGAGGAAAAAATTACGCCCTGGATAGGGCGTGATACCGTGCTCCATTATCAGTACTATCCTTTTTTGAACGTGGGGCACTACGAATTGTCCTCGGCCCTGAAATCGGAAGAAAAGAACCTTGTTGCCTCCTATTATAATATGGGGTTAAAGTTGTTGCATGAACGCGGTAAAGACAACCCATTCTATATAGGAGTTCCATTTGTATGGTGCTCAAATAATCTCGTGACAGCTGCCGTTACACAAAGTAGATTATATCATCGTCTGACGGGCGACGAAACTTATCTTGAAATGGAGGCCGCCTTACGCGACTGGCTTTTTGGTTGTAATATATGGGGCACCTCTATGGTTGTGGGCCTTCCCGAAAATGGTGACTTCCCACAAGATCCCCACTCCTCCCTCTGGGTACTTAAAAAGTATCAGACCAATGGTGGCCTTGTGGACGGTCCGGTTTATGCCTCAATAGCCAATAGTCTGATCGGGGTGAAACTCCACGACCAGGATGAATATGCCGAATTTCAATCCGATCTGGTGGTCTATCAAGACGACATTGGAAGTTATTCCACCAATGAGCCCACCATGGATGGTACCGCATGTCTGGTCTACTATCTTTCGGCAATGGAAGAGGAAAGTCTCGCAACAGGCCGCCACAAGAAAAAGTATACCTACGATGAAAGCGGTGCCATTATCCGGGGCGATACATCCGAAAAGAAAATGCATCTAATGTTCTCGGGAGACACATACGCAGATGGGGCAGCGGAAATTCTTGGCACACTGGAAAAAAATGACATCAAGGCTTCCTTCTTTTTTACCGGTAATTTCTATAGAAATGAAAAGTTTGAGCCTTTTATAAGAAATACTATAAAGCAAGGGCACTACCTCGGTGCACATTCTGATAGGCACTTACTCTATAATGATTGGACAGAGAAAAAGCGCTTGGTAAGTCAGCAGGAATTCAAAGCTGACCTAAACGCCAACTACGCCGAAATGGAAAAATTCGGTATCGCTAAAAGTCAAGCTGCCTATTTCTTGCCCCCCTATGAATGGAACGACGAAATAATTACACAATGGGCGGACCAAATGGATATTACCCTGATCAATTATACTCCGGGAACATTATCCCATGCAGACTATACCACTCCGGAAATGCAAAATTATAAAAGTACCGATGATATCATACAATCTATCTTTTCTCATGAACAAAAAGAAGGTCTGAACGGTTTTATGCTACTCTCACATATCGGTACGGGGTCAGATCGTACCGATAAATTTTATTCCAAACTTGACGAACTGATCTCAATCTTAAAAGAAAAGGGATATGAATTTGAGTCATTAGAGGGTATTTTAGATGTAAAAGACTGAAAATAAATGTACTCATATAAGGAAACCAAAACAAAAATCTGAGAATGGTAAAGAGCGGCACAATATCATCCGGTGCTAGAATTAAGACTATTGATATAATGCGTGCGCTCACAATGTTCCTGATGATTTTTGTCAACGACCTTTGGTCGTTGACCGGAGTTCCCAAATGGCTCGGGCATACTTTGGCCCAGGAAGATGGCATGGGGTTCTCAGATGTGATATTCCCGCTTTTTCTCTTTATTGTTGGCTTGTCTATCCCCCTGGCCATAGATATCAGATCCAAAAGAAAGGAGTCGCATTGGGTAATCCTCGGCCATGTCATTACAAGAACCATTGCACTGGTGGTGATGGGTTTCTACATGGTTAATTATGAAGTCATTAACCAAGAGGCTACAGGATTGAATAAAAACATTTGGCAGATGCTGATGGCAACGGCCCTCTTTTTAATTTGGATGGATTACAAGCGCTTGCCAAATTTAGGCAAAGGGTTGGTGCTGGTATTAAAGGTCTCCGGCCTGATGATCTTAATGTATTTGGCCTGGATCTATAAAGGCGGGACCTTGGAAGACATCCATTGGATGCAACCGCATTGGTGGGGCATATTGGGCCTCATTGGCTGGGCATATTTGCTAAACGCCCTGGTATACCTGTTTTCAAAAAAAAGACTTTGGCATCTGCTTCCAATCTTTTTTATACTCCTTCTTATGAACGTACAGGAAAATGGTTATTTTGAGTGGATGCCCCGTTTTAAAATAATCATCAGTGCCTCAAATCATGTACTTGTAATGGCGGGTATGTTGTGTACCGTCTTTTATCTAAAATTTAAAAAAGAGGGAAAGCGTATACATACGTTTTTGATGTCCGTTGTGCTTGCCGGCATACTTCTTGTCATCTACGGTTTCTTGATCCGCCCTGTATTTCCCATTTCCAAAATTTTGGCAACACCTTCCTGGAACGCCATTTGCATTGGTATAAGTCTGTTGTCGTACGCATTACTCTATTCCATTATTGATAAAGGAGGACTTTACAAATGGGCCAAACCCATAATGGCGGCAGGTACAAGTACGCTTACCTGCTATGTTATGCCTTATTTTGTATATCCCGCCATGGTCTTGTTGGGTATCCAATGGTCCGATTTTTTCTCCAACGGTTTGGTAGGTATCACAAGATCACTACTTTTCTCGCTAGCTATCATAGTATTCGTAAGGATGTTGGAAAAAAGAAATATTCGCCTCAGGGTATGAAAGGCGGTTCGGCATGGTAAGGTTTCTTTTCTTGAATGCGGGAAATTACCAGGAACTGCCTATGGAGAATAGATGTATTTCCCCTGGTTATCGCAAGTTAAAAAGAACAATCTATAACTTCAATACTCCGGTAATTTATGTATTCATATCCTTAAATCTCTGTTTTATTTTAAAGATTCTGCACTTACCGCTTTTCATGGATACCTCCACCTATCTCGGATTTAGTTGCTAGGTTGATGGACTTTCTTACAGTCCTAAATCTCAATAGCTGTTGTGATGTAATTTTGCTTTTGAGTGGTTAAAGGAAAAGAGAAAAACAAAATAGGATATCTGTAAAAGATAGTTTATTTTAAAATGTTCAATGGCCAATCTTTTGCAAAACCATAAACGGAGTTTTTATTTAAGTGGCGACCGAAAGAAATATTGGTATGCGGCATTTTTTTTGGGCTTCTTTGTCGCTATAATATTAATAGGACTTAGGCCGTACGAAAAAAATATAATAGATCATCCCTACATAACACTGGTTAGAATTGGTGTTGGCTTCATCTGTACGGTGGTATACATCATTGGTTATGAAGTTTTACTTAAGTGGTTTAAAAACATCAGATTCAATTATGCAAAACTGATTCTTTTTGATGTCTTTCTAGCCCTGATAAGTGTTGTTCTTATTTTTCTTTATGACCGTTTAATCGTTGTAAAAGATGGTCATGTTACTTTTGGCTTCCTGTTAGAGTATATTTTAATAATAGCTTTACCTTTTTACCCCATTATTCTTTTTATTTTCCATTTTTTAAAAATGTCGGTATTTCCTATTCAAATCTATCCACCCATCGCTAAAGAGTATGTATCGGAAGAGGAAAATGTAGTAGGCATTAAAGAAGATAATGGATCAGTTGGGTTTAGCGTAAAATTAAAACACCTTTTGTATATCCAATCTCAGGATAATTATATCGAGATACATTATTTAAAAGATGATGGTCCAACCAAACATTTAATGCGAAGTACATTGAAGAAAGTGCTAAAGGACTTCGCTTTTCTCCTTAAAGTACATCGATCTTTCGCTGTGAATCCATATAAAGTGGAGAGTTTAACAGGCAACTCCAATAAAGCCACAATTTCTCTTAAAGATGTAAATGTTTCAATTCCGGTTTCCAAATCGTACTATCCTTCAGTCAAAAACTACTTATCTACTAGTCCCAAAATCTAGTCATTTCGCCACAAAATAGCCTGCTTTCTTTTTCATAAATTAAGCGCTTTGTAATTTATGATCATTTGCAAGATGATCCTGGAGTAAATTCTAAAGTTCAATTTGTTGTATTCAATTTATGACACTTGGCTTTATTTTTGGTAAAAATGTGTAGTAATGAAACCATTTTGAATTTGGATGATATTCCAATTTTTTATGAAAATTCCCTATGCTTTTAAACTATAACCCAAAGACCAAATGCGACATTTCTTTTTAAAATTCTCAATAGTTTTCTTCTCATCTATTTCGATGCATTCTCAAACCCTGGATACGCTGGTAGACATTGGTGGTTATAAAATGCACTTTACCGTAGTTAGAGGGACAGGAACTCCAATTCTTTTTGAAGCCGGTGGAGGCAATGATGGTTCTATTTGGAACGACATATTGGAAAAAATACATAAGGTTACGGGTACAACATTAATCACCTATGACCGGTCTGGATTTGGAAAAAGTGAATTAAACCCCAATCTGAAAAATGAATCGGATTTTGGCATCGTAAATGGAATTAAAGAACTCGAGACAGGCCTTTCAAAATTGGGTTTTGACAATGACATTATTCTGGTTTCCCACTCGTACGGCGGGTTGTATAATCTATTGTACGCGGATAAACATCCTGAAAAAGTGAAATCGGTCATTTTAATCGATGCTACTCCTCCTGATTTCTGGAATGAGGAATTACTGACAATGAGAGATCAAAATGTAGATATAAGTGCTATACCGAAGCCTTCGGGCGACTATTATTTAAATATAAATTTCAATGAAACCATGCGACATGTAAGAAACATGGATTTCCCGGAAAACATCCCAATTATAAATATTTTTCCTGAAAACTCCTTCCCGGGTTTTCCTGAGGTACTTTCAAATAGATGGCGAAAACTTCACGAGGAGCTTGGTCTCCGTAAGGATAGTACAACAAACATTATCGCCAAAGGAAGTGGTCATGCTGTATTTCAGGATAACCCTGCGTTAATCATCAATGCAATTATAAAAGCGTACTCAAAAACACTGGATGAAAAGCAACAAAATGAGCTGTTACAAAAGGCTTTAGATAATGCCATAGAATTATCTATTGAAGCTAAGATGAACAATCGTTCAGAACAAGATTTGAATACATTAGGATATTCATTTTTGGGAAATGATGAATTAGATAAGGCTTTGGAAGTTTTCAGATTAACTACAATTTTGTTTCCGGATAGTTCTAATGCATATGATAGTTATGGCGAAGCTTTATTGAAATCAAATCGAAAAGCAGAAGCAATTGAAATGTATGAGAGATCGATTGAATTGAATCCTGAAAATGAAAACGGAAAGAAAATATTGATGCAATTAAAACAAGAATAACAATGTACACCATTGCCTAAATACAATTGCCCTGTATAACCTATTTAAGAAAACCCTTGCAGAAGACTTTCCATACATTTCCAGCGTGCTTAAAACATCTAAATAATCCCAGATAATTACATTGAATCATCACTTTTTAATGGTCCTGTAAAACGAAGGTTTTTTAGGACCGTATCCAGGATACAAGGGTAAGATGAACTCAAGTTTTATCCCGATTCAAATCTTAAAAACAGACGGTTTTTAGAGACAATTAGTACTGTTGAAGTGAATACATTCCGGGAAAACCATTCCAGACTTTAACAAAGTTTCTTAAAATAAAATTACGTAATACAAGAGATATTTTAATTTATTAGTTCTGCCAACTAATAAATTAGTTAAATTTGATTCATGAAGGATATTAGTTTAACCAAAGCGGAAGAAACCATCCTCAAAATTCTCTGGGAAAAGGAAAAGGCCTTTATTAAGGAAGTGATTGCTGAAATGCCGGGTAAGAAACCCGCCTATTCCACCGTATCCACTATCATGAGAATCCTTGAACGGAAAGGTTACGTTTCTCATGAAAGTTTTGGAAATAGTCACAGATACTTTCCTTTGATCAGGAAGGAAGACTATACCAAAGGGGTGCTTTCCCATATTATGAACACTTATTTCAAAGGTGATTTCAGGGATATTGTGAGCTTTATGTCGCGCTCAAACAATATCTCTATCTCCGAACTGGATGAAATTCTAACAGAACTGAAGAAAAAAAATAATGTTTGACATTTATTCAATACTTGTCGTTTTCGTTGTTTCGGGATCGAGCGTTCTTATCCATGAATTCTTGATAAGGAAACACGTATCAACAAAGGGCAACAGACTATTTTTCTATTTCATCTTTTTTCTTCTTGTCCTGGCCTTGTCAAGGCCCCATTTTATTACACAGCTCAACTTCTCAGGAAATGGGATTATGCTAAACCTGGGGGAATTTACTGACTCCGTAAAGCCCTCTGGAAAGCGTACTTTTCACCTGAAAAAAATAGTTATCACAATTTACCTGATCGTTGTCTTTTTTGGGTTGGCCAGGATGACGACGGGAATTGTTAAGGTGATTCGATTGATAAAAAGGTCTTCTCCGGGAAATCAACAGTATGTGAGATGGGTACACGTTTCCAACTTTCAGCCATTTACCTTCTTCAATTACATTTTAATTCCAAGAAAGATCCCGAAAGATCTTTACAGTTCTGTTTATGAACATGAACGCTACCATGTGCGTCAAATGCACAGTATTGATATGCTACTATGGGGGCTTTTGCGTATCGTTTTTTGGTTCGATCCGTTTATCCATTTACTTAGGAAAAAGCAGGCGCTTAATCTGGAATATGACACCGATGGCCATATGGTCAAAACTATTCAGAAGGATGAATATTGTGAACATTTATTAAGCTCCACCTTCACATCTGATCTGGGCAAAATTGGAATTTATCCAATGTTCAATACATCCAACATTTACCTTCGAATAAAAAGATTGCGAAAAATTCCTGTAATAAATAAGTTGAGGTCCAATTTGACCTTACTGGTAACATTCACACTTCTTTTAACAGCTACGGTTTTATCCAAGGCCAGTTTTTTACCAAAGGCCAGGACCCAAAATTCAGAACTTCTTTCTGAACCTAAATTTTCACCCAGGGGTTTTGAACATTATATAGATTCTGTAATTCAAAAAAGACTTGGCAATAGATTTGATAACATAAATAAGGATTTCTATCTCCAGCTTTCTTTGAATATAGTCATTGATGACAAAGGACGGGTGATTAAAGTAAGCGAAGAAAGTCGAAATCCTAAACCGGGTAATGAAAACACCATAAATGAATACGCGAGTAGTCTTTTAATAGAAACGATTCAAAATATGCCGAATTGGATACCTGCCCAGGCAAACGGTAAAAGCGTTCAGTCCTCAATTAAAAAGGAATTTCTTTTCGTAGGAGGAGGTGAACAATGATATTTCCAATAATGAAAAAAAAACAGATAATTGGTGCTACGAAATTTTAGGACCGGACATAACATACATACAATTTGTCCTTTGCGGACTGAAGTTCATGAAATCGAGAAAGAACAATCTAAATATGGTACAATGAAATCCCTTAAGAAAAAAACAACATTACTACTACTATTACTACCGATAACGCTGTTGCACGCCCAGGGGGAACTGAAATCGGTTGAGGGCTATTCCCCCCGGATTGGATTAATGGTCTATATGTTGGAGGACTTAAAAGATAGAATTACCCAACAAGTCAAAGACCTGGACCAATCGCAAACGGATTTCCTGTACGATGCCAATGCCAACAGTATAGGGGCATTGATCATGCATTTGGTATCCACGGAATCGTATTACCAGGTAGAGACATTAGAGGGGCGACAATGGACAGAAGCTGAGTTCACGAAATTTGGCGTGGCGGGTGAACTTGACGAAGAAATAAAAAACAGCCTTAAAGGCAAACCGATTACACATTATCTCAACTTGTGGGATGAAGTTCGTGAAAAAACCCTAAAAGGGCTCAAAACCAAAGATGACGAGTGGTTCGCCTCTGTTCCCGAAGAGGGTATCAACTACCATTATATCTGGTATCATGTGATGGAACATTCTGCCAATCATATGGGCCAGATAGCAACCGTAAAGAACCGATTGAAAAGATAAAAGCATACCACAATCAACAGGATTTACACTAATGAATGGTAATGTTTCAATAAATGATTTGAAGAAGCTTCCTATGTCCGGTTCAAAATTTTGAGCTACCAATACCGTATTTTAAAAAACCTGAAATCTATGACAGACAATGGATTTAAGATTAGTCTTCGTGTTTTGTTTAAGCATCGTTTATATACGGGGATAAGCCTCCTGGGGTTGGGAATTGCAATCGCTTCTTTTTGGTTTATCGCAAGCTTCGTCAAAAAATCCAATGAATACGACAACTTTCAGACTAACGCCGAAAGAATATACAGAGTAACCACCGAAATTACTGCCGGAGGGGAAACTGAGCACTATGCCACAAGTGGAAAACCATTGGGAAGTACTTTAAGTGAAAATTACACTGGTATAAATGCCTTTGCGAGATTAAACTCTTGGGGAAATGTGGTGGTTAAGATAAACACAGCACTTTTTAGCGAGACTGGTTTTTTTGCTGCTAACCCTGGAACCCTGGAGGTCTTTAACTTTGATTTTATCTCCGGAAATGAAAGTACATCATTATCACGTCCTAATTCAATCGTACTTTCAAGATCTTTGGCAGAAAAATATTTCAATAGTGTAAATGTCGTTGACCAACAGCTATGGATAGGTGGAAATCAGTATTCGATCAAGGGGGTTTTTGAGGATTGGCCCGAGAACTCCCACCTAAAGCCAACCGCCCTCGTCTATTCAGAGTCACCCACATCAAATTACGAAATACAGGATTGGTTTGATATGGAGAACTATACCTATGTCCTTCTTGATCCATCAACCGACCAAAAAAAGCTAAATGAAAATCTGGGGCAGTTAAGGGTGGACTATTTAGTACCTGGTTTGCAAGGTTCTGGAGTTGATGTAGCATTTCAATCCCAACCATTAAAAGGTATCTATTTTGAACCCGCTCTGCTAAGTGATATCCCAAAGGGTAATCCCAGATACATCATTGCACTGGGAATGGCCGGGCTATTGGTCCTGCTCATTGCCGGACTTAATTACATTAATCTGTCTTTAACCCAATCTACAAAACGTTCAAATGAAATACGACTAAAAAAACTACTTGGGATATCAAGAAAACAGCTCTTTTTTCAAAGTGCTGCTGAATCATCCATAATGACCTTACTGGCCATGGTTATTTCGGGAATACTGATAGCTGCTTTTGACAATGTCTATTTCAAGTATTCCGGATTTAGCGCGCTTGACCTAATGTCTAACGGGTATATTTTGATAATTGTCTTGTTCGTAACATTTGTATTTGGTCTAATTGGGAATGGCTATTCCGGAATGTATTTGTCGTTTTCGAGTGCCCCCATGAATACGGAGAAAAAATCAACCAGTACTTTCAAAAGGATTTTGCTGGGATTTCAATTTGCAGTAGCTTCTGTCATAATAATGGCCACCATTACCATGACTGAGCAAATTGATTTTATGAAGAACAAAGATTTGGGTTTCTCAAAAGAACACGTTTTGATTATTAGTGTACCAGGTAATGATGAACTTAAGAGTAAACTGATTCAATTTAGAGAACGGATCAAAGACTTTTCCACAATAGAACATGCTTCTTTGATAGGTGGGGGAGCTTTACCCGGAGAGGATAATGGAAAAGAGATATTCCAGGTGGCTATTGACGGTAATGAAGTTGAAAAAGTATACAACTTCTACCGTATTGATGAAAATTATTGCAATCTGTTGAACATTAATTTTGACGCTGGGCGAAATTTTGAGACCCATAGGGCAAGTGATAAAACAGACGCGGTATTGATAAACCAAGCACTGGCGAATTCGTTGAACTGGGACGACCCCCTGGGTAAGACAATTCACTACGGTGGCGAACCCAGGAAAGTAATAGGGGTAGTTCAAAATTTCCACAATACATCCCTTCATAATGTAATAGAACCGATTGTCTTTTTATATGACGAGAATTTTTCGTCCAACCTGCTTGTAAAAGCACAATTGTCAGATATCGAAAATATAAAAGCATTATGGGCCGACTTCTTTCCCGATACGCCTTTTGAGCTTAGGTATTTTGATGAGTTTATAGCAACAATGTATTCCAAAGAAGATTACTTGTCCAAACTGCTCTCATTCTTTTCTCTGGTGTCTTTAGGCTTATGCTGCATGGGACTTTTCGCAATCTTCTCGTTACATATACTACACAAAACCAAAGAGTTGAGCATTAGAAAGGTTTTAGGGGCAGGTGCCGCTAACCTCATAAATGCAGCAACAAAAAATTACATCATAATTGTAGTATTGGCTATCGGTACTGCCATCCCAATTTCGTGGTATTTTATGAATAATTGGCTAGGGGACTTTAGTTACAGGATTGATATGAATCCATTGATTTTTGTTTATTCTGCCAGCCTTGTTTTGCTTATGAGCTGTTTGACTTTACTGTATCATATCATCAAATCCATAAATGTCAATCCAATTGATTCTCTCCGGAACGAATAAGGGAAACAACCATGGATGAATATTCCCTAATTGATTAGACCAGTTTTTCAAAAGTTCCATTTAGATGTAAAGCTTTTTTTGCCACCATGACCCATATAGGCGTTACCCTTTAGTTATCATTGGTTAACAAAGTAAATTTTCCGTTGTTGACCAAAGATCTAATGTTGTTCAGGACTCTTTTCGGTACCGAATAATTCGGATGGCTTTTAAATATGGCAGCATCATCCATAATGGTCTCTATCTCTTGTTTTACCTGTCCAACCTGACCTTTATCGGCAAAGTTAAGCTTGTCCGGTTTGAACCAATCCACCTTGATACAATACGTAATATGTTGTGAACAACGACAGGAGTTTTGGGGATCATAGATTCCGCATTGCCTTGCCATAAATGCTCTGATCCGCTGTCTTGCAAGCGACAACCTTTTTCTAAATGTTGCCGGTTTTATGTCCAGGATATAGGCGCCTTCTTTGCTGTCAAATTCCAGGATTTCACCAACCAAATAGGCCAGCCGCAAAGGACGGGAAACGCAGATCAACACACTTAAACTGCAGGCAATCTTTACCTCTTCTTCCAACAAATAGGAATCGGCATTCTCATAAGCAGGATATGTAGCCCCCTTTTTAAGATGGTATTCACCTTCTTCAAAAGTAAGGTTCTCACTTTCGGTTCTTTTCATATTGAGAAGATAGTTTGTGGCTACACGATAGACCCAGGTTGTAAAGCTGCTTTCTCCCCTGAATTTGGAAAGATTGGTGAGTATCTTCAGAAGAATTTCCTGTGTTGCATCTTCTGCATCCATGGGATTCCATAAATAGCGTACCGATAAGTTATACACCTTTCCTTGAATACCTTCCATCAAGGTATTTACAGATTTTTTGTCCCCGTTTAGACACTTTGTGATGATTTCAGGGTAATTCATCTTTTTCATTTGGTGATCATTACATCGGAATTTCTCAAATTCAGGATGAATAATAGAATTTCTCATTGATAACCCAACCGTTTTTCCATTGCCTTACCGCCACCTCGGGATAAATGACTTTTTCACCTTCCTGGTTGGTATACCTAAATAGAACTTCCTGCATACTTAAATTCTCACCGTAAGCTACAGTTAAAATACTTAAGTTTAAGTCCGGAAATGCTTTTACAAAACCGCCACATTGTTCACGATTGAAATCTTTGCCAATTCGCGGTTCGGTCTCATTTTCCTGCATTACAACTTTTTCGGAATAAAAGCGTTCAAACGCTTCCATGGCTTCACCTTGTTCAAGCATCTTATTGAGTTGTTCGTTGTTTTCTTTGAAATTGTTCATTGCTTTTAATGGGATAAATCGATTCTTTTAAACCTTTGACACAATTCAAACAGAAAGTGTGAACTAAAATTCAAAGTTTTTTTGTCTTCCTCCTTTTTAGGTTGCCGATAACTCGCCTATATACTTCTGAAAGATAGGAGTATCCGTAAAACAACTATCCCTTCTACTCGTATTTCTTAGTAATGCTACAGTTTAAAATACTTGCTATGCTATTGGGCGTACTTTATCCATCCTACTAGGAATACAATACCCAACGAACTGACCAATTATTGTCCTTTTAGATGTTTTATAAGCTGTTTGGTAAACCTATCCCGGACGTCCTGGATGATCTCTTTTCCATAAAGGTCATCCCATTCCTGAGGGTCTTTACTGAGATCATACAACTCGCCGGCAAGAATATGCTCCGTTTTTATAGTCTTTGACCTGTTCCTGACGTTCAAAAACCAGGATTAATTTGTATTCCTTTGTTCGCCACATAAAAGCGGCCTCGCCATCACGCTCGTGCAGGGCAGAAAAGCTGGCATTTCGTTTTATCGGTTTCAACAGGTTTTGGCCGGGCAACGCTTCATCCGGGCTAATATTCGCAGCTTTGAGCAAAGTGGGTAAAACATCAATATTCTCAACAGGCGAACTATTGATCGTGCCCTTCATAGTTTCGGAAATAACATCCCCTGAAATTATCATAGGAACCCGCACACCAGCTTCGTATAGATTGTATTTGTTGTAGCGATAATAACGTTCTCCGAGCATTTCACCATGGTCTGAGATAGATGATGTGTTGATTTGTTAGAATCTAATTCAACACTCCATACGTTTTTTCTTGTTTATTCAATATGGATTGTATGCCAAAATAATGCAATGTTTCTTATCTGGCCTCTAAAAACTGAACCTGAAGCAATACTTTTTTTGCAATAATGAGGTGTTTTCCAGAATGATTGCATTAGCATACTGGGAATCAACTACTGCTTTGCCAAATAATTGGGAAAGTCTTCAATACGCTCACAACAAATTTGCTCCATTACTTGTTGCAATTGTCTTTTTATGATGGAAATGGTGTGATTTCCACCTTTTTTACCCAATGCAGCGACACCATACATAAAAGAGCGTCCCATAAAAGTAAACCGGGCACCGCTTGCTAAACAACGGGCGATATCCGGACCGGAACGCATACCACTGTCCACCATTACAGTAATTTGGTCACCGTATTTTTTTGCAATGCGGGACATAGGTTTTATAGAGGATTCCCCTGCATCCAACTGGCGTCCACCATGATTGGAGACGATAATTCCATCCAATCCCAATTTTATCGCCAGTTCTGCATCAGCCAAGCTAGCCACCCCTTTGAGTACCAGTTTACCCTTCCACATATCGCGAATGGGCTTTATTTTTTCCTCAAAAAGTCGACCTGAGAAAGTTTCATCCATGAACTTGCCCAACTGTTTTAAGTCCAGATTTTTAGGCATATAAGGCTTTAAGGTTTCAAAATTGGGCTGTCCGTGCACCAAGGTCCTCATAGCCCAGTTGGGCTTACCCAAAATTTGAAGAATGTTCGTCAAGGACATTTTTGGGGGCATGGCCAGTCCGTTACGGATGTCCTTGGGGCGGTAACCAAAAGTGGGCACATCACAAAGGATAACCAATACTGTATATCCGGCTGCAGCGGCCCTATTGATGATATCATCACGTATTTCGTCCCTGGCTGGATGGTACAATTGAAACCAAGCCTTGCCCTCGGTCAGTTCGCCAATACGCTCAATAGGGCTGGTGGTTACCGTACTCAAGATAAAGGGAATGTTGTGATCAAAGGCTGCTTGGGCCAAAATCTCGGGAGCATTGGGCCACATGAGCCCCTGAAGGCCCACAGGGGCAATACCAAATGGCGCGTCGTACTCATGCCCGAACAGCTTGGTTTTTTGGCTGCTTTGGATATGGTGTTTAAGGTATCGGGGCACCAACTCCACATCACGAATCTCTTTGGTATTCTTATGCAGATTCACATCTTCATTACAACCCCCATCCAAATATTCGAAAGCGAATTTAGGAATACGTTTTTTGGCTTTTTCCCTTAAATCATCAACTGAGGGGTAATGAGTATCGAATACAATTGGTGCGGACATGTTGAACAGGATTTATAATTGAAATATTTTCTCCATCAGCTGCCATTTTTCACCGGGTTGGGCGTTGGGCAGAGCCTGCTGGTACTTCCACATCAAGGCTTCCCACTCCTGGACTTTTGGGTTTTCAGCATCCATTTTCCCTTTTTGTTCAAAGGAAAAGCCGTCTTCCACTTCCATGATCATAAACAGACGGTTATGGATCCGGTATATCTGCATGTCCACTATGCCACTATCTCTTATGCTTTCCGTTATTTCAGGCCAAACCGTTTGGTGATAGGCCTCATATTCTTGAATGAGTTTTTCATCATCCTTTAAATCAATGGCTAAGCAATGTCGGGTCATTTTTCAAATTCAAAATAAAACTCAAGTATAGGCTTTCGTCTCAAGTGGTATATGCTTTAATGCCGCCTGTATTTGCAATTTGAGCAATCCAAACCATCATTCTATATCCAGATCCCTTAAGTAATGGCACGATCCAAATGGGTATAGCCACCATCTACAAAAATGATTTGTCCAGTAGTGTGGCTGGACTTTTCAGAAATCAAAAAGGCCACGGTATTTGCTATTTCATCCATAGATGTCATACGTTTTCCTAATGGTATCCTATCTTCTATATGCTTTAACTGCTCCTCCGGATGTTCAAAAATATTGATCCATCGCTTATATTGGGGTGTGAGACACTCCGCCACAACAACCATATTGGTACGAATACCATACGGCAACAGTTCTACCGCCCACTCCCTAGTAAGGGCTACCCGGCCCCCATTAGCGCTGGCATACCCCGAAGTACCTCCCTGACCTGTAAATGATGTTTTGGAACCAATATTTACAATGGAGCCCTTACTTGTCTTCAGATGTGGTAATGCATAATGAGCCATCATATAATAGTGGACCAAATTTCTGCTAAGCGATTTTATAAAGTCACCATAATTACCTTTTTCCAGACCGACCCCATCATTGAGTCCGGCGTTATTGACCAATCCATCTATTCTTCCATATTCTTCAAAAGTTTTATCAACTGATGCTTTACACTGATCGGGTTCCGTTAACTCTGCAAAGGCATAGGAAGCCCTACCCCCATTTTGTTTGATGAACGCCACTGCTTCCAGGACATTTTCTTTATTCCTCCCTACGATTATTGGAATAGCTCC
This sequence comes from Croceivirga sp., assembly GCA_028284285.1. Classification (GTDB taxonomy): domain Bacteria; phylum Bacteroidota; class Bacteroidia; order Flavobacteriales; family Flavobacteriaceae; genus Croceivirga. The sequence continues at coordinate 259,703 of JANQSA010000032.1, read as the reverse complement.
CTCGTTGGCCAAAGCCCTGGCTATGGCATTACCTATACCTTGGGAGCCACCAGTTACAATAATTACCCTATCCCTAAGTTCTAAATCCATAAATTCATGCTTCTAAATTGTAAACCCGAATGGCATTTCCCCCCATAATCTTTGCCTTTTCCCAGTCCGAAAGCAGTCGTGTATAAAAATCCACAATGGTCAATGTCTCAAGGTAACTGCCAGAAAGCAAGCATACCGGCCAATCCGAGCCAAAGATGACCCTATCCGGCCCAAAACATTCAAAAATAGTTTCAATATAGGGCTTAAAATCGTCAATAGCCCAATGATTCCACACCGCTTCGGTAACCATTCCGGAAAGCTTACAATATACATTGGGGAATTTGGCCAGTTCGGTAATATTCTTATTCCATGTATCCCAATGTCCTTCTTTGATATTCGGCTTGGCCAAATGATCAAGAATAAAGGGCTGTTCGTCAAAAGTAGCCACAAGTTCCCTTGCCTCTTGTAATTGGTGGGAATGTATCAAGATATCATAAGTCAGATTATGAGTACGCAACTGCGCTAAGCCGCGTTGAAAATCGGATCGTAGCATAAACCCTTCGGGTTCGGCCTGAACAATATGGCGAACACCTTTAAACAAAGGGTTATTTGAGAAATGGGATAGTCTTTCATCCACATTTTCAGACAAAAGATCTACCCATCCGACCACCCCTTTTACGAAGGGATTCCGATGGGCGATGTCGAGCAAAAAGTCAGTTTCGTTTTCCGACTGATCGGCCTGTACGGCCACGCAGCCGCTCACCCTGTTCTTGTCAAGAACAGGTTTTAAATCCATTGGGAAAAAGTCCTTTTTGAGTACACCCATAGTTTCGTCGATCCAAGTATCACGTATAGGATCATATTGCCAAAAATGCTGATGGGCATCAATAATTATCATTTCGAAAATGCTATTACTTTTTGGCGAGAAACCCCCAATTTATCTATGCCCAATTCCATAACATCGTCTTCCTTTAAATATACCGGGGGGGTAAGACCTAATCCCACCCCAAAAGGGGTGCCCGTTGAAATAATATCCCCAGGGAGCAAGGTCATAAATTCACTGATGTAACAGACCAAGGTAGGAATGTCAAAAACCAGGTCCGAGGTATTACTACTTTGCATAGTTTCGCCGTTCAGCTTTAACCACAAATCAAGATTGTGAGGATCTCCTACCTCATTAGGAGTCACCAAATAGGGGCCCAAAGGGGCAAAGGTGTCACAACTCTTGCCTTTGACCCATTGACCCTGACGTTCCAGTTGGTATTCGCGCTCACTGATGTCGTTGTGCAAAACATATCCAGCTACGTGGTCCATAGCCTCCTCTTTGGCAACATAGGACGCTTTTTTACCGATGACTACCGCCAGTTCTACTTCCCAATCGCTTTTTTGACTGTTTTTGGGAAGCATTACATTGTCAAATGGTCCTACTATGGCCGTAGTGGCTTTAAAGAACAATACGGGTTCCTCCGGAACAGGCATCCCGCTTTCCTCTGCATGTTTGGCATAATTAAGGCCAACACAGACTATTTTTGATGGATTGGCCACTGGACAGCCCAATCGTTCATTCTTTGTAAGGATTGGAACCTCATGGCCATTTCTTTCCAACCACAAACCCAGCTTTTCAACTCCACCCGTGGAAAAAAAATCTTCATCGTAATCATTACAAAAACTTGATACGTCAAGTCGTTGGCCATTTTCCAACTCTATCCCGGGTTTTTCTGTCCCGGGATTTCCAAATCGTATTAGTTTCATTTTTATATTATCCGTTTAATTTTATAAATCCGCCATCTATGGGAAAGTCCGTCCCGGTTATAAAGGAAGCCTCATCCGAACACAGATAAAGCGCCAAATGGGCAACCTCCTCGGGTGTTCCCATTCTACCGATAGGCTGGGTCTTTGATAGTCTTTCAAACATTTCCCTTTCTTTCCCAGGATAATTCTTTTTGATAAATCCATCTACAAATGGGGTATGTACCCTGGCAGGTGATATACTGTTGCAGCGAATATTATGCTCCAGATAATCCTTGGCCACGGAATACGTCATGGTGAGCACCGCCCCCTTTGACATGGAATAGGCAAATCGGTCCGAAATCCCAACCGATGAAGCAATTGAGGCCATGTTAAGTATGACCCCTCCTTTTTTCTTCATGTGTGGAATTACGGCCTGCATGCAATTGTAGACTCCTTTGACATTTACATTATACACCCTGTCCATATCAGCTCCACTGGTATCCTCAATATTGCCCACATGGGCAATGCCTGCATTGTTCACCAGTATATCAATGGAACCCTTGGAAGCAATTCCTTCTATGGATTTCGCAACACCTTTTTGGTCGGAAACATCACATTGGTGCAAAGTAGCTTTTCCCGTAGCTGATAGAATATCATCCACGGTCTTCTTACCCTTTTCCATGTCGTATTCCAAGATGTGGACATGACCACCACTTAGGGCCAATGTAATTGAAATGGCTCTTCCAATACCACTGGCACCACCCGTGAGCACTATCGTTTTTCCTGTTAAATCAAACATGGATATTGTATTGTGTAATCAAATGACTTTTTCCATTTTTTGCCAAACTTCTCCATCGGGAAAAGAGTGCCTCTTTAAGGAATCTGCTTTCATGGTAATACTGTAACCGGGTAGTTTTGGGGGCATATAGGCCCCGTTCTTGATTACCACAGGATCCAAAAAATGCTCATGGAGGTGGTCAACATATTCAATGACCCTATTTTCCAGCGACCCGCTTATGGCAATGTAATCAATCATGGACAAATGCTGAACGTATTCACACAGTCCCACTCCCCCTGCATGTGGACAAACGGGCACGCCAAATTTTTCGGCCATCAGCAATATGGCCAGGATTTCATTGACCCCACCTACACGACAACTATCGATCTGACAAATACCTATGGCATTGGCCTGTAGCAACTGTTTAAAGATGACCCTGTTCTGGCAATGTTCACCGGTGGCCACCTTAATGGGTGCAACGGCCTCGGCAATTTTGGCATGGCCTAAAATATCATCCGGGCTGGTCGGTTCTTCGATGAACCAAGGCTTAAACTGTGCCAGTTCTTTAACGTTGTCTATTGCCTCACCTACGTCCCATTTTTGGTTGGCATCCATCATTAGTTTAAGGTCATATCCTATTTCTTCCCTAATGATCCCTGCCCTTCTGATATCATCCGTTAGATCCGATCCCACTTTTATTTTCATGTGCATAAAACCTTGTTCCTTGGCTTCCCTGCACAATCTTCGCATCTTTTCATCAGAATAGCCCAGCCAGCCGGCAGAAGTGGTATAGGCGGGGTATCCATGCTGAAGCAGTTCATCAATACGTTCTTGTTTGGTGACTTCTTTTTCCTTTAACATGGCCAATGCCTCCTCTGGGGTAAGGGCATCAGTGATATATGTAAAATCAATACAGGAAACAAGTTCTTCAGGGGACATGCCTGCCAAAAGCTTCCATAAGGGTTTGCCCTCGACTTTCGCATATAAGTCCCACACAGCATTTACCACCGCTCCCGTGGCGAGGTGAATGACCCCTTTTTCAGGTCCTAGCCAGCGTAACTGGCTGTCGCCGGTAATCATCTTCCAGAACCCTCCCATATCGTTGGTGAAGGATTCGAGGGTCTTACCTACGACTAAATGGGACAATGCTTCAATAGCGGCTACACAAAGCTCATTTCCGCGACCTATGGTGAAGGTTAGGCCATGACCTTCAAAACCTTCTAGATGATCCGTTTTTATAATTACATAGGCTGCTGAGTAATCGGGATCTGGGTTCATGGCATCAGAACCATCTAAAGTCTCACTGGTTGGAAAGCGAATGTCTTTGACCAATAATTCTACAATCTTGGTTGCATGCATCAAAAAACAGGTTTAGTAGGCAAAAATAGTTAGGAGGGAGTTGTTCACTTCCTAATATATTACATGTTCCTGTACTTTTTTTGCCGTAAATGTTCGGTACACTTTATATTCTCTTGTGATGCTGAAGATACTGTGAAGGGGATTTTCCGGTTATTTTCTTGAACTGCCTGTTAAAATTGGATATGTTGTTAAACCCCGATTCGTAACATATCCTGGTGATATTGTACCGATGCTCTGACAACAATTTACAGGCATAGCCAATCCTAATTTCATTAACATACTCCTTAAAGGTCTTTCTGTTGACTCTTTTAAAAAATCGGCTAAAGGCAGAAGGGTTCATGTTGGCTATTTCAGCAACTTCTCCCAGTACAATTTTCTTATCAAAATTATTGAAGATATACTCATATACCTTATCCACATTTTTATTATTGGTTCTTTTAAAGGCATTTAGGTATCCTTCGCTACTCAAAATCGTTTTCCTTCGATGGTTGGCCAAATCATTAAGGATGTTAATGAACCGTACCAATTTTTCAAAACTGGAGCCTCTGTCCAACTGCTCTATTTCGTTTTTGGTTTTTTCTCCCAGGCTATCGAACTTAAGACCATAACGCGATTTTTCAATTAATTCTTTGATATTTTTCACCTCAGGGGCTTCCAAAAAATCATGGCCCAAAAAATCCTGCTTAAAATGAATCGCCGTTGCTTCAGCCATAAGGGTACCGGAGTCGGAAAAATATTCATCGTCGTTCAGCCACATATGAGGCAAGTTTTTTCCGATCAATATTACTTCCCCTTCCCGAAACCGCTCAATACTGTCCCCAATAAAACGGGTTCCAGAGCTTTTTGTCACATACACCAATTCTAATTCAGGGTGATAATGCCAAATCCTCAAAAAATAGGGATAGCTGTTTTTTTTTACCGTAAAGGAAATGTCCTCGTGACTGCTCCTGTCCAAAAAATGAAGCTTCATATTTTTTTACCAAAAAGTTGCATTTCTTTTAAAAAAGATTGCCCGAAAATACGAATTTAACAAAACATCAACACTTTTAGGCAAAAAAAGTATTAAACATGGCTGAATTTTTGGAGGTGGAGGATAAGCCTTCAATATAATTTTGGCAGTATCAACCGAAGAAGTCGTTAAATCAAGTTTCTAACTTGTTAGCGAAGTTAAAGTAACTAAAAACTAACTACAAGATTATGCAAGTAAATTTAAATTTCATTAGAGGTAGGCTAGTACCAAGTCATATCCTGGCTTTAGCTACGGTACTATGTTTACATGTATCCGAAAGGGCGCACTCAGCAACGAGTGTCGTTCCAAATGAAAAAGGATATTCGCCGTTACCGGCCCAGCAAATAACCGTGACGGGCTCGGTTACTGACGCCAATGGCGCCCCTTTACCAGGGGCTACTATCCTGGAGCAAGGGACTACCAATGGCACCCAGACCGATTTTGACGGAAATTTTTCCATTCAAGTGGCCAATGGAAACGCAACCTTGATCATTTCATACATTGGTTTTGCTGCACAGGAGATTCCCTTGAACGGGCGTTCCACCATTTCGATTGCCCTTCAGGAAGATTCTGCTCAATTGGATGAGGTTGTTGTGACTGGCTATACTGCCCAGTCCAAGCGTACAATTACGGGAGCTGTAGAGACAATTGATTCCGAGGAACTATTGAAAAACCCCGCCAATAGTGTGGAGCAGCAACTGCAAGGTAAAATTTCCGGGGTAAATATTGTGACCAGTGGAAATCCTGCTGCCGGCTCTCAGGTAAGAATTCGTGGTTTTGCCACCTTTGGCAACAAAGATCCCCTGTACATTATTGACGGATCACCAGGAGGAACTTTAAGAGACATCAATCCCAATGATATTGAAAGTGTGTCGGTATTGAAAGATATTTCAGCATCTTCCATTTATGGGTCTCGTGCTGCAAATGGAGTCATCGTAATTACTACAAAAAATGGAAGGAAAAACCAGCCCGCTAAAATTACCTACAATGCATACATATCTATAGATACCGATCCTGGTAATTTGGATGTGTTGAATGCTCAACAATGGGGGGAAATGGAATGGAGAGGTCAGCGGGCCGCAGGGGTTGCAACACCTAGTCACCCTAGTTATGGTACCGGAGCTAATCCGGTAATTCCAGAATTTCTAAATGGTGACCCTTCCGTGCCCTATGACCCGGAAACTAACCGTCTTTTAAGATCTGCGGATACGGATTGGTATGATGCCGTAACGAGAACAGGTTTCAGTCAAAGTCATAACTTAAGTATAAGAGGAGGAGGAGATAAAGGAATTTACGGAGTATCATTTAGTTACCTTGATAGGCAAGGAACACTGATAGATAATAGTTTTCAACGTTATTCCGCTAGGGCGAACACGCAATTTTCCTTTCTAAACGATAGGATTCGTGTAGGCGAGAACCTAGCTGTTATCTATTCAGAAGTTAATGGAAACGGAAATGCCGGTGGAGCTTTTGCCCAAAGGTTTACTTTCCATCCTTTAATACCCAGAAGGGATGAAGGCGGAAATTTTGGAGGTACCTTAAATGGGATATTGGGCCTGGGGACAAATTTTAGAAATCCTGAGGCTGTGCAAGTTCGCTTGAAAGATGCCATACAAAGAAGGATGCGAATATTTGGTAACGCCTTTATAGAAGCCGATATTTTACCAGAACTTACCCTAAAATCAAATATCGCTGTTGATTATTCGACAAATTTCAATACCGGGTTTACCCCAGAATTTCCCGAAGGTGGAAATCCTGGAAACAGCCTGAGCGAGTTCTCCGGCTTTGGGTCTAGTTTGACTTGGACCAATACCCTTAACTATTCAAAACGGTTTGGTGACCATAATGTAACTTTGTTTGGTGGTACGGAAGCTATTGAGCTATCTGGAAGAGACATCAATTTTAATGGAACCAACTTTTTTACCGAAGATCCCAACTTTGTTTCCGTTTCTACGGCAGGTACGATCAATACGGTTACTGGAGATGGGGGTATAGGGCGGAGGTTATCCTCTGTTTTTGGAAAATTGAGTTATGGTTTTAAGGATAGATATTATGCCGATTTTACGATTAGGCGAGATGGTGCTTCTGCATTAGGGGCAAACAACAGATTTGATACCTTCCCTGCAGTTGGCGCTTCTTGGGTCATTTCCGAAGAATCATTCTTGAGGGAAAATGCCTTAATAAACCAATTGAAGTTACGGGCGGCATGGGGGCAAGCAGGTAATGTTAACACACTCCCTGACTTTGCTTTTGCTTCAGTTTTCCAATCGGACCCCACTTTTAGGAGTACGGGCTATGATATTGGTGGTACCAACCAAAACCCCCCGGCCAATGGTATCGCTCTCACTGATAGAGGAAATAATGATTTGGTATGGGAAACCTCGGAATCTCTGAACATCGGGGTAGACTTTTCTCTTTTTGATTACAAGTTGACGGGATCTTTGGAATGGTACAATCGCAAAACCCTAGACCTACTTCAACGCATTCCACAGCCGTTAGCAGCTGGTATTGCTTCCGCTCCCTTCGGAAATATCGGAGAAATAGAAAATAGGGGTGTTGATGTGAGCTTAACGTATAATGGCCAAATCGGGGAGGACTTTCAGTTTGATGTAACAGGTATTTTCTCAACCTACAGGAACGAGGTTATCGATATAGATGGAAATCCAGATACCTTTTTACCAGCCGGTTTTGGTAATCCGAACCAAATTACCTCGCGTACCCAAGTGGGTCAAGAGATTGGGGCATTTTATGGCCTTATTGTGGATGGTGTCATCCAAGAGGGCCCTAATGCAGGAAATTTTAATTTCCGAGACCTGAACAACGACGGTACCATAAACCCCTTGGACGATGCTACCTTTATAGGTAGTCCCCATCCGGATTTCACCTACAGCTTGAATCTTAACGCAAATTATAAAAATTGGGACTTTAGTGTATTTTTTCGAGGCTCTCAAGGGAATGATATTTGGAACTATCTAAGGGTATTTACAGATTTCCAGCTCAGGGACTTTAACCGAAGTACGAGGGTTTTGGATGCTTGGACGCCGGATAATCCCTCCAATACTTTGGCGCAATACAATCTAAATACGGTCACCGAAAACACGCAGCCATCTACTTATTTTGTAGAAGACGGTTCTTTCTTAAGGTTACAGACCTTACAAGTAGGTTATACACTTCCCAATATAAAGGGGGTTGACAGATTGCGATTGTACCTTCAGGGACAGAACCTTTTTACAATAACGGATTATACCGGTGTGGATCCCGAGATTGGTGAAAACTCAGGTATTCAAATAGGTGTAGATGGTGGTGGAGCCTATGCTTTGCCCAGAATATTTTTGTTAGGACTTGATCTAACCCTTTAATTGAAAAATTCTAAGAAAATGAAGATAATAAATAGTATATACAGAATCACTATGGTAATTACTTTCGCAATTGCCATAACCTTTGTTGGAGGATGCTCGGACGATTATGTGGATTTGGTGCCACAAGGAAACTTAAGTGTCGACGTTCTGAACAATCTGGAAGGTTTGGATGCCCTTTTGTTGGCAGGATACTCCGCTATGGATGGCCATACAGGGGGGGCTACAAATATAGGCTGGCAAAACGACCATACCAATTGGTTATATGGTGAGGTTATTTCCGATAATGCACTTAAAGGCTCATCTATTGGAGATCAGCCGGATATGAACATTCTTGAACAAGGAGAAATGTCGCCAGCAAGCGGGTATATGCCTGCTTTATGGGCTTCGGTATATGAAGGTGTAACTAGGGCCAATGGGATACTTCAGGTATTGGCTGCTACCGAAGGCCTTAACGATGCCGATAGAAACCGAATAGAGGGCGAAGCTTTATTTTTGCGTGCCCATTTTTATCACTATGGTCGTAGGTATTTTGACAGAATACCTTATTTCGATGAAACAGTGACCAACTTTAATATCCCAAATGACAGGGACATTTTCACAGATATTGAAGCGGATTATCAACGTGCCATTGATTTACTACCTTTAGAGCCTACCGAAGTAGGTAGAGCGCACCGTTCGGCGGCCCAGGCCTCCTTGGCCAAACTGTATTTAGACGACAGTAGATTTGCAGATGCCAAACCTTTGTTGGATGCGATTATCAATAGTGGTCGCTACCTTCTTTTTGATAATTACAATGACAACTTTATAGGTACCAATGAGGCAGTAACCACAGGCACAGAGTTTATTTTCCAAATTCAATCCATTGGACGGGAAGGTGTATTAAATGGCAGGTTGGTGAATGGAATTGCGCAACTGCATGGCTGCTGTGGATTTTACCAAGCTTCGCAGAATTTGGTCAATGCTTATAAAACCGATGCAAATGGCTTGCCGTTATTGGATACTTTTAATGACGTTGATTTGGGAAATGATCAGGGCATTGCAACGGCGGAGCCGTTTACACCGCCCACCGATAATTTAGATCCGAGATTGGACCATACCGTTGCTAGAAGGGGTATCCCTTTCTTGGATTGGGAAATAGATCTTTTACCTCCTGGGTCAGGTGGCGACCTTAGTCTTTTTCCAGGACAGGAATATATTGTCGATCAGGTGACCTATGGCCCCTATCGCGCCAAAAAATTTCAGGCTACAAGTGCGGATGTTAGTGCTGGAAACTCCTGGCTCGGTGTTACCAATACAAATTACAGTATTCATCGTTATGCGGATATTCTCTTGTTGAGAGCTGAGGTAGCTGTAGAAGAGAATGATCTGGGTACGGCGCTGGATTTGGTCAACCAGATACGAAACCGGGCAAAAAATGGCGAACCGGTACGATTTGCTGACGGTAGCCCTGCCGCTAACTATATTGTTGAACCTTATACTAGTTTTCCGAGTCAGGATTTTGCGAGACAAGCGGTTCGCTTTGAACGTCGATTGGAGCTAGCACTTGAAGGCCATAGGTGGTACGATTTGGTGCGTTGGGGTATTGCCGAACAGACCATGTTGGAATACTTCGCAACCGAAGACCGTCCTTTGCTAACAGCCAATGGAACCTTTACTTCTAACTTTATGCCAATTCCAGAAAGCCAAATCGATTTAACTCGGGATGAAAACGGCAACCCCACATTAACACAAAACCCGGGGTATTGATAGCATTGAATAATCGAATGAATAAACTCTATAACGAGTTAGAGTAATAGTGAGAGGAGCAATAGTTTGAATTAGTTTTAAGTTTAGGTTTTATGGGGAGTAGTAAAAAACTACTCCCCTATTACTTTTGTATAAATGATTCTTATGGTCATGTATATGAAATCAATCAGTAGTCCCTGGTTTTTAAAGCTTTTGTTTAATACCGGTTTCCTCTTGTTTACTGTTACCGGTTGCTTTTTTGTTTCGTGCGAGAAAGACAATAAGGATGCCTTGTTTATATATAAGGAAGCTACTCATACCGGAATCTCTTTTGTCAACAGTCTACCCGAATCCGCAGACTTCAACATCCTCAACTACCTCTACTACTACAATGGTGGCGGGGTTTCTATTGGCGACATCAACAATGATGGCCTCGATGATGTGTATTTTACCTCCAACCTTGAAAAAAACCGACTTTACCTCAACCAAGGCGACCTAAAATTTAAAGACATAACGGAAGATTCCCACGTGGGTGGGGCATATGATTGGTCCAACGGCTGCAATATGGTGGACATCAACGCCGATGGTTATTTGGACATTTATGTCTGTAACCTGGGAAATTTTGATGGCAAGACCGGAAGGAACGAACTTTTTTTGAACAACGGCGATGGCACCTTTAGGGAAGCGGCGGCGGAATACCAATTGGATTTCAGCACCTTTTCAACGCAATCCTGCTTTTTTGATTATGATAGGGATGGGGATTTGGACATGTACTTGCTCAACCACGCCATACATACTATTGATGCTTACGTCCCAAGGAATAGGATCAAACATACTCCGGATACCCTAAGCGGCGACCGCCTCTTGCGCAATAATGCGGACCAGGGGCTAACGACTTTTACCGATGTTACCCAGGAAGCGGGACTATATTCCAATCCTGTAGGTTTTGGACTTGCAGTGGCCGCAGCCGACATCAATGGAGATGGATGGACAGACCTCTATGTTTCGAACGATTTTCATGAAAATGACTACCTGTATCTGAACAATGGTAAGGGTGGTTTTGACGAACAACACGCCCAATGGTTTGGGCACACCAGTAAATACTCCATGGGCAGCGATGTCAATGATATCAACAATGACGGCCTACCGGATGTAATGACCTTGGATATGATGCCCGAACTGCCCGAAGTGCTGCAAAAATCAATGGCTGAAGACCATTATACCCTGCGGAAAATCATATTGGAAAAAGGTTACGCCCCCCAACTATCAAGAAATACCATGCAACTCAACCAGAACGGAAGGTTCTTGGATGTAGCGCCCTATATGGGCGTGGAAGCCACCGATTGGAGCTGGTCACCCCTGTTTATGGATTTGGACAACGATGGATACAAAGACCTCTACATCACCAATGGTATCTATCGAAGGCCGAATGATATGGACTACCTGAACTATACCTCCAACGCGGCTATACAGTCCGTAATGGGGCAAAAAAACGAAGTAATCACAAAAAAGCTGATTGAGTTGATGCCTCAGATGAAGATTGAAAACAAAACCTACCACAACCAAAATGGTGAGGACTTTGAAGAGGTAAACGCCCAATGGCGACTGAACAGACCCTCCCATTCCAATGGTGTGGCTTATGCCGATTTGGATAATGACGGTGATCTTGACCTGGTGGTAAATAACATCAACGAAGAAGCCTTTGTCATTGAAAACCGGCATGCACAGCAAAATCCAAAGTACCGCTCCCTTAACGTAAAGCTTTATGGTAATGCCTTAAACCCAACGGGCATTGGGGCCAAAATAAAGGTGGTAACCCAAAACAATAGGATATTTCATGAGCAGCAACCCTCCCGTGGGTTCATGTCATCGGTCAGTCACATGATCCATATTGGGGTAGGAGAAGTCGAAACCATAAACGAACTGCAAGTGGTATGGCCCGATGGCAGCTTTGAAGTTGTAAAGGATATTCCCGTATCAAAGACGCACCACAGCTACCAAAAAAATGCACAGGGCGATTACTATGCCCAAACGACTGAGCCAAAGCCCAAAATTTTTACCGAAGAAAAGGGACTCCTCTCTTTTGAACATCAAGAAAATGAGTACCATGATACCTACGTTGAGGAATTGATTCCCCGTCTGCTATCACGAGAAGGGCCAGGGATGGCAGTAGCAGATGTGAATGGTGATGGCCTGGAGGATGTATTTATCACGGGGGCATCGGGGCGGGAAGACGCTTTGTTCTTACAGGATGCCCGTGGCAATTTGACCCAAAGTCAACAACCTGCATTTGTGCCCTTTGCTGAGGCTGAAGGGGTCGACGCCCTGTTCATTGATGCCGATGGGGACCAAGACCAAGACCTTTATGTGGTCACCGCTGGCAATGAAAGGGCTGTATTGCCGCAGTTGACCCAAGACCTACTCTTTTTGAACGATGGCAACGGCACCTTTACCCAGGCCGAAAACAGCGGTATACCCTCCGGACAACATGCGGTGGTCAAGGCTTCAGATATAGACCAGGATGGCGATTTGGACCTTTTTGTAGGGGCAAGGGTAATGGCCGGGGAATATGGAAAAATTCCAAAAAGTCATGTACTGCTAAATAAGGGAGATGGTAATTTTAAGCCTTTGACCAATGGAGCCATTAATCAAGTAGGTATGGTAACCGACGCTGCCTGGGTTGACCTTGATGCTGATGGTTGGCAAGATTTGGTGGTAGTGGGGGAATGGATGGCCATTACCGTGTTTAGGAACAACCAAGGAAACTTGGAAAAAATCAAGGCCCCTAAAGGGCTTGAGAATACCGAAGGCTGGTGGAACGCTCTATTGGTAGAAGACCTTGACAATGATGGGGATCCCGATTTCGTAGTGGGCAACATTGGCCTCAACACTAAGTTGTCGGCATCGGCCGAACATCCCATAAAACTGTACTGTAATGATTTTGATACCAATGGTACCGTTGACCCGATCATCACCAGTTTTACCAACGGCAAGGAATATCCTTTGGCGACCAAAGATCAGTTGATGAAACAATTGCCAATGATAAAAAAGAAATTCCCCTCCTACAACACCTATTCAGGAACGACCATTGAAGCTATTTTTGATGAAGAACAACTGGCGGATTCCCAAATCAAAGTAGCCAAACAATTGGCTTCTGTCGTGGTTGAAAACAAAGGTGATTTTACATTTGAAATATATCCCTTGCCCATGGTGGCGAATTTTTCCTCCCTGAATTCCATGGTGGCATTCGATGCCAATGGCGATGGGCTAAAAGATCTTATTGTTGCAGGTAATTTTTACCATCTTACCCCGCCTTTGGGAAGGCAAGATGCATCCCTTGGGTTTGTGGGTATCAATCAAGGAGGCATGCTGTTTAGGTTTCAAGATCCTGCTAGCAGTGGACTGCTCTTGAAAGGTGAGGTAAGAAAACTGCAATGGCTCAACGGATTCAAGGCAAAATATCTATTGGGAGCCAGAAACAATGCTCCTGCAGTGGTTTACAAAATGAAAGCGAACGGAAAGGATTAACCCATCAGACCCTAAGCAATAGGTCCCCTACTATAATAGCTTAAATCTCTTCGTTACCCTAAAGGCAAAAAAAGTATAAGCCCCCATCCTTTTTTAGGAGGATGGTCGAAAAGCGGATTTCTATATTGCATGTAATAAAAAACTACAACTCATCTGTTTATAAAATCAATAAAATGAGACTACTAAAAATCCTTATGGTTGCATCATTACTAATAGCAACAGCCTGTACTGACCAATCATGGGAGCAAAACACGGGATTTGTACATCAACTTTACACCAAACCGCACCCGGAAACGGTCACCAAATGGTTCAGTGCCGAAAATCCTACCGGGGAAAAAGGCATGGCCGGCCTCACCAACAAAGGGGCCAAGGGTACCGCTTTTTTCATCGTGCAACCGGGTTCCACCCAAACCCTTATGGACATTGAAGGGGCCGGCATTGTACAGCGTATGTGGATGAGCGGCACCATAGCCACAGTGGAAGAGCAACGCAGGGGAGTTATCCTCAACATGTATTGGGACGGTTCCGAAAAACCTGCCGTTTCGGCACCTATTGGTGATTTCTTTGGCAACGCTCTAGGCGTAATGCGGCCATTTGACAGCGAACTGTTCTCGAACCCGGAGAGTCGCTCGTTCAACTTTACTATTCCCATGCCCTACCGCATGGGTGCAAAAATCGAGATTGTGAACGAGGCTTCTTCGCAGGTGCTGTTTTGGTACGATATCAATGTGCAGCAAATGACAAGCATCCCTGATGATGCCATGTATTTTCATGCCCATTGGCGACGAGAAATTGAAACGGAGCTAGGCGTTGATTTCCAAATCCTGCCCAAAGTCCAGGGAACAGGAAGATTTCTGGGAACCCATGTAGGGGTTATCGGCAGCGAAAAATACTTGGGCACTTGGTTTGGTGAAGGTGAGGTAAAAATGTTTATCGATGGCGATACCACCTACCCTACCCTGCAAGGTACGGGCACCGAGGATTATATTGGTACCGGATGGGGCCAGGGCGTGTATTATGGCCGGGAGTTTGGTTCACTGGTGTCGAACAAGGAATTGGATTTGTATTCTTTTTACCGCTACCATACCTCGGATGCAGTATACTTTCAAAAAGATTGCAAAGTCACTCTGCAGCAGATGGGCAGTGCCAACCGAAAACTCTTAAGGCAGATGAAAGCGGCCGGCACCGAATTTATCCCGGTATGGCACTTGCAAACCCACGGGCAGCAAATAGGAAATGATGATGGAAAGCCCATGGAGCATATTCATCTATTGGATATGGAAAATGTACCCGATGTGGACAGTGATGAATTCCTAGATGGCCTGCCCACCAATTACTATAGACGGGACGATGTTTCGGCCACCAGTTATTTCTATTTGGATAGCCCAACGAATACCCTACCACCATTGCAATCCTTTGAGGTGCGTTTGCAGGATATGAAGACCAAGGTCTGGGATCGCTTAAAGGCCAAAGCGAAAAGCGGGGGTGGAGAGTTTGAAGAAGAATAAGATGAGTCAGGGGCATGGGCGTGGTACCAAGATGCGGTAAGTCGACCAAATGGGACGGCTAAACCACAATGGCTTGCCAGGCCCAAGCCACCTTTGACCCTAAAAGTCAATAATCAAAAAAGTACTGTTTTGAAAACGGTTTTAATAAGGCTACTCTTTTTTGTTTCCACTCTTTGCATGGGCCAAACAAGTCCCAGCACCCTCGTTGAAGAGCTAAATAAATTGAACGATATTGTCCAACTCCCCCAATACGTAACGGATAGTGAGGCATATATGCTGTCTTCTTACGACCGAACCGGCGGCAATGACGACGGCTTTTCCGGAAAATACTCTTACATTCGCAAAGAAGGGGAAAACCGTTTTGTGATGGCCGATCTAAAAGGACCCGGAGTCATCCAGCGGTTTTGGACGCCTATTCCTACCCAAGATACCATCCAATTCTATTTTGACGGGGAGAAAAAACCACGCATCACTATTAAATTCGAAGATTTTTTTACAGGCAAGGAATATCCCTTTGTGGCCCCGCTGTGCGGAAACGAGATAGGTGGGTACTTCTCCTACCTGCCTATCCCCTATGCCAGGAGCCTCAAGATCGTTTATGTGGGAACAGGCCTTAAATTCCATCAGATCCAATACCGAACCTATAAAAAGAACAAAAAGGTTACTTCGTTCAGCATGCAATTGACCAAACGGGAAAAAGAGGCCCTCGAAAAGGCCGGAAAGCCCTGGATAAATCTTGGCAAGGAAACAGGGGCCGTGACCAAAACCTTGGACATTAAAACCCTCAAAAAGCAACTGACCATATACCCAGGGGAAACAGTAGAATGGGCCAAAATTAGCCACGGCGGACGAATTTTGGGCTTCACCGTGTCCAACGCCCAACAATTGGAAACCAAAAACACCGACCTGCTCTTTAGGGCAAGGTGGGATAACGATAGCACTTTGGGCATCAATGTCCCCATGGCCCCGATGTTTGGTTATGCCTTTGGAAAAAAATCGATGCAATCCATGCTCATAGGCACCGATGGCCAGGTAAATTACAGCCATTTTCCCATGCCTTTTGATGAACGGGCCCAACTGGAATTCCAGTATCTGAAGCGTGAAAATACCAAACAACCACCTTTTAGTTTTGAGGTCACCCTATACTATTCCGATGAAAAAAGGAATCCCAAAAAAGAAGGGAGGTTGTATGCCAGTTGGAATCGTGAAGCGCCGAAGACCGGGGAAAACTTCACTATTTTAAAACAAGAAGGTAAAGGCCATCATGTAGGTACCCTCTTGTTCTGCCAAAGCGCTGAGGACAGGGAAGTATGGTTCCCCACTGGCTTTTTTGAGGGCGATGATTATACTACCATAGACGGCGCACTCCGAATGCACGGTACGGGCTCCGAGGACTACTTCAACGGGGGCTGGTACGGGGTTGCTGACCGCTGGGATGCCGCTTATAGCTTGCCCATACATGGTTGTTTGGACTATTCCATTCCCCTGGCCCGAACTGCCGCCTACCGATTTTACACTTCAGACAAGGTCAATTTCAACAAAAGTTACGAACTGACCATTGAACATGACGGCGGTACCAATACATGGCCCGTTGACTACGGTGCCATAGCATTCTATTACGGAGACCGCCCACCAACGCATAGCCTGGCACCCGGCGTAACCAATACCATAGCCTTTGAACCGCCTAAACGACTGGAAATCGTATTGAACCATTTTAATATCCAATCCCTGGCCTTTCCCCCTCAGGAGGTGAGCCTAAACTACACCAAGGTAGCCGAGAAAGATGTCTTCAAGTTTACCACCAAGGGCAAGGAACTGTTCATAAAGAATACTTTGGACGTACCAGTGGAAGGTGAATATGTACTTTATATATCGTATTTCAAGTCGCCTGATAGCTACAAAATCCGATTCTATCAGCGGCAAAAACCAATTTCAGCATGGATTGACATCTATGCTAAGGAAACCCGATTTGTTGAAAAAGAAAAAGTAGGCACCCTCCAATTTAGGGAAGGAAGGGCACCCCTTACCTTTTGGACACAAGGGGAACCCGCTAAAAATGGATTTATTCTGCACAAACTGGTTTTGGAGAAAATAGCCAAGAATTAAGTCAACATTGATCAATGTAAAAAAACAGCTTGGAAAAAGAGGGGTAAACCGAATTCTTGTGGAATTAACTCTTCTTTTCTAGATACCGTTCAGGTTATTCATTCCCATTCTCCCCTGGAAAGAATGGGCATCCAATCCCATAAGTATAAAAAGAATGGGCTTGACCTTGTCCCTTAGCTTTTCCCTTAATATCCTATACGCCTTGCTAATCTGCGTTTCCACGGTTCTTTTGGAAATATCCAGATAGTTGGCAATCTCAATATTGGTCAATCCTCCTTGTTTGCTCAACAAAAAAATCTCCTTGCATTTGGGCGGCAATTGTTGAATTTCGAACCTGATCAATTTGATCTGCCTTTCCAATACATCTTCGTCTTCTTGCAAGGTGACTTCGCTAAGGAGGCTTAGGTGCCTTTCTTCTATGGCCAACATCCTTTTGTTTTTCCTCCATTCATTGGTCAACCGATTGTAGGCCGATGTGAACAAATAGTTTTTTAAGGACTTTATGGCAAGGATTTTTTTCCGGTCTTCCCAAATCTTAATAAAGATGCCCTGCACAATATCCTGGGATAGCTCATGGTCACCTGAAAGACTGCTTACGTAAGCACAAAGGGGCTGATAGAACAGATCCATAAGTGTTGACAGGGCTTTTTCATCGCCTCCGGAAAGCGCATATTTCAATCGCTCATCTTCTAAAAAATCAATTCCCAAACCACGCATTTTTGAGGGATTCTAAGCGGAAATATAGGAAAAATAAAAAAAATGAAAAAAAACATACGTGTTTTATGAATTTTATGTGTCTAATAAGAAAATCTATCAATTTTTGGATAAAGACATCGAAGAGATATTGGGCAATTACTTTACCAAATCCATTTCCACAAACGAGATGGCTCGTTTGACAAAATGGATTAAAGAAGAATCCAGTACGTCGATTTTCAAGGAATATGTAAAGACCAATTATTTCATTGATCTAACTATGGCTGATTTTGATACCGAAAGTGGCAAGAAAAAAGTATTTGAAGAAATACGGAAAAACGAAAAGTCCAGGATTAAAAAAAGAATTGGCGAAGTATTGCTGTTTGTCATATTGCTATTGATCATAGGATTTGGCATTGCGTTTTATACATATGGTCCCGATAGCGGGAAATTTATACCAAAGAGCACTTTGACAAAAACGGAAACCATTAAACCAGGTACGGACAAAGCATTACTGACGTTGGAAAACGGTGCCGAGGTGGCTTTGGAAAAAGGGAAAAATGTACAATTGAAGGATCAAATCCTCAATGGGGGGGAACTGTATTATATCGCCGAGCCATCTACCCATAAAAATACCTTGGCATACAATTTTTTGACTGTACCCAAAGGAGGGCGCTTCTTTGTGCAACTGTCGGACGACACAAAAATATGGCTCAATTCCGATTCCAAACTCAAGTATCCGATCAATTTTGAAGAAGGTAAGGAACGCAAAGTGGAACTGTTGTTTGGGGAAGCGTATTTTGAGGTGTCAAAAAGTGCACATCCAAAAGGGGCCTCTTTTAAGGTGTATACCGGAATACAGGAAATTACCGTTTTGGGTACCCAATTCAACATAAGGGCCTACCGGGATGAAAATGAAATAGTGACCACATTGGTAGAAGGGAAGCTGTCCGTGGGCCACAAGAGGGCCTCCAAGCTACTTGATCCCATGCAGCAGGCCACAGTAACCAATGAAAATGAAGCGATCAGACTTCAAAATGTGGAAAGGATATTTGAGGAAACTGCCTGGAAAGATGGTTATTTCAGCTTTAAGGGAAAACCTATGGAAGAGATCATGAAAACCCTTTCAAGGTGGTACGACATTCAATATGTATTTAGGAACGAATCACAGAAAAATAAGACCTTTACAGGCGTCCTGGACCGTGAAAGTTCAATAGGCCTGATCTTGGATTATATCCAAAAAACCAATGAAATTAAATATGAAATATATGATAGGACCGTAATAATAGAATAAAAACAAGGAACAAGGTCGCCACCTTCCAGAGTTTTGTCCTTGTTCCTTCAGACAGTTTAATTACAAAAATGTATAACTAAACCAAATGCTAATTTATGAAAATTGAACCTAATAGGGGTTTTTTCCTTTGTTGGGAAAAACCGATGAGGATTGTTATGAGAACGCTCTTATTTCTATGTGTAACAACTGTTTTTAGTTTTTCGCCTAGAGATGTGTTTTCCCAGAACGCCAGGATTGAGATTGCAGAGGACAAAACCATAACCGTTTCACAAATTTTTGATCTTATCCAGGAACAAGCGGGCTATAGGTTTGTCTATAGCGACGAAGTGATTGCCAAGGCACCAGGGGTGTCCGTTAAAAAAGGGACTATTTTGGCTAAAAGATTATTAAAAAAAGGCCTGTCCCCCATAGGATGCACCTACGAAATCACGGATAACGAGACCATCATTGTTAAAAGACGAAACGAACCACAACCTTTGGCAAATGAGCAACAAACGATAAGCGGAACGGTCACCGATGCCAGTGGGGGGCCTTTGCCAGGGGCTACTGTAGTTGAGAGAGGGACCAGCAACGGAACCCAAACGGATTTTGATGGTAATTTTACCATTTCGGTCAGCAGTTCCAACGCCACCTTAGTGGTTTCCTATATTGGTTTTTCCACCCGGGAAATTGCGCTAAATGGCCAGACATCCATAACTGTGCAGTTAGAGGAGGATACGGCAAAATTGGAAGAAGTAGTCGTCATAGGATATGGAACGGTAAAAAAGTCGGATCTTACCGGTTCCGTGGCGTCGGTTTCAAGTGAAGAAATCACCCAATTTCCTACGGTTCGTTTGGACGAGGCACTCCAAGGTAGGGCTGCCGGTGTGCAGATTACCTCTTCCGGTTCCGATATCGGTGGGGCAACTACGATCCGTATCCGGGGAAGCAACTCTTTGAATAGTGATAATGAGCCGCTCTTTGTTGTAGATGGCTTTATTGGCGGTGGGGATTTGAATACCATCAACACCGCAGACATTGAATCCATCGAGGTGTTAAAGGATGCCTCTGCTACCGCACTCTATGGAGCACGGGGTTCCAACGGGGTTATCCTAATTACCACAAAGAGAGGAAGGACAGGGCAAAAAATACGGCTTACGTACGATAGCTTTGTTGCTGTGCAACGTCCTTTCAATCCACCACAAATGCCCACTGGTCCTGAATTTGCGGCCATATCCAACGAGGGGGCCGAATTTCTCAATCCTGATACCCCCGTGTACGACCCGTTGTTTGATCCCAATACGGTGGATATCAACACCCTGCCTACTACAGATTGGTGGGACGAACTTACGCGAAATGGAATCTTGACAAGCCATACCTTGTCCGTCTCCGGAGGAAGTGAATCGACTTCCTATTACTTTTCGGGGAACTATTTTAATCAAGAAGGGCTCTATAGGGATAACGAGTTGGAGCGCTATCAGTTTAGGGCCAATATGGACTCACAAGTAAACGATTGGTTAAAAATGGGCTTTTCGTCCCAGATCAGTAGGATTTATATTGATGAAATTGGGGTAAGACCAGAATTTTTGGGTCTTAACTATGGGTTTAATCCCACTGTTCCCGTGTTTGATGCAGACGGGAACTATTCGACCAACAATTTGTTCGCAACCCGGGATTTTGACAACCCAAGGGCAGAACAAGATCAGGTCATTGACGAACGGTTCAACACCAGAATATTGGGTACCGTCTACTTGGAAGCGGAACTCTTGAAAGGGTTGAAGTACAAGCTTTCTGCCGGAGTGGACATCGAAAACACAAAGCGTGGTATTTTCATTCCAAACACCTTGCAGGAGGAGCTTAATAATGGGACGGCTGAGATTAGAGATGGGGAAAGCCTTAGTGTGTTAATAGAGAACACGTTGACTTACACAAGAGATATCGGGGATAACGACCGATTGGATCTTTTGGCCGGTTATACCCGACAGACACGGACTTTCGAATCATTTGATGCCCGTGTATTTGATTTCGTGACCAACTTGACGGGTTATGACAATTTAGACGGTGGGGCCGAATTCAACCGCGTGCGCTCCAACAAAGAAGAGGATGGTCTGGAATCATGGCTGTTTAGAGGCAATTACTCACTGAACGATGAGTTCCTGTTCACTTTTTCAGCTCGGGCCGATGCGGCTTCGCAGTTTTCGGAAGGCAACCAATGGGCCTTTTTCCCTTCAGGGGCCCTAGCATGGAAAGCGGATAAATATTTGTCTTCTTCCAAAATAATGCCCAGGGCCAAGTTACGCCTTAGCTATGGCGATGTAGGAAACATAGGTATAAACCGCTATTCTTCCCTGGCTCGAGTGCAACAGCGAAACTATATTTTGGGAGTGGATCAAGCACAAGCAGTAGGGTTCAGGCAGTCACAATTGCCCAATCCCGATCTAAGGTGGGAAACCACCTCGCAGTTTAACGTTGGCGCGGATTTGGGTTTTTTCAAGAACCGTTTGAATCTTACGGTGGACTATTACAACAAGACCACCAACGATCTAATTGCGGCGATTCCTATTCCCACGACTTCCGGGGCAAGTTCTTTCCTATTGAATTTGGGATCGATGAAAAACACGGGCTGGGAAATCAACCTCTCATCAACCAACATCAGCAATCCCAACTTTTCTTGGACCACCGATTTTAACATCAACACAAACAGAAACGAAGTGGTGGACATAGCCGCCGAAGAAGGATTCGTTTTTGTGAATGGAGGTTTTGGTGGTATTGGGGGCAATACGACCTTTAGTGGAATTGTTCAGGAAGGAGAGCCCATTGGCTCGTTCTATGGGTTCGTGCAAGATGGCTTGTGGAACACCCAGGAAGAGATTGACAGTTTTCCTGGCGAATCGCTGGACGCTAAACAACTGGGAGGTCCACGTTGGGTAGATACCGATGGTGATGGGGACGTGGATTTGGACGACCGTCAAATCATCGGGGATCCCAATCCCGATTTCTTTGGGGGGATCACCAACACCATTACTTATAAGCAATTTGACCTCACAGCCTTTTTACAATATAGCGTGGGAGGCGACATTCTTAACTTCGTTCCCCGGAACGGGCATCCTTTGAGAGGTGTACCACTTACGGATCGATCTTATTTGGATCGGTGGACCCCCGATAACACCAGCAGTAATATCGCAAGGGCCGGTGTCTTGTCCAATGACATTAATTGGCAACCTACAACGGATTGGATCGAGGATGGCAGCTTCTTAAGACTAAGGAATATTACCTTGGGCTATACTATTCCCGTGGATAAGGTCAAGTATATTTCTGCAGCCCGGGTGTATTTTACGGCGACCAATCTGTTCACCATTACGGGCTATACAGGTTTTGATCCCGATGTCAATACCGATCAAGGTTCCAGTAATGGAGGTCCCTTTAGACAACAAAACGTTACGCGGGGCTATGACAATAACAGAAACCCCAGTTTGCAGAACTTTACACTGGGCATCAATGTACAGCTATAAAAAAAATCTAATGACCAAGAAAATGTATATACTAAAGAAACTACGCAAAATCGCACTATCCCTGCTTGGCGGGATGGTACTACTGAACATTTCCTGCAGCGATGTTTTGACCGAGGATCCGCCCAGTTTTGTAACGGTAGAGAACTTTTTTCAAAACGAGGCGGATGCCCGGGCGGCAGTGATTGCCATATATACCTATCTGCAAGTGAACGAGAATGAGTTTCTTCCCTCTATTTGGGGTACGGATTTGGCCTTTGACCGAAGGGGAAACAATCCCATAGCCAATTACAACACTCCGTTGAATTCCAGTGATGGACGGATCAACTCCATCTGGAACCAGGCTTGGTTGGGAATTGCCACGGCCAATTCGGCCATCGTCAACATCCCCAACGTGCCGGAGGATGTATCCATTTTAGAACCCTTGATAGCCGAGGCGCGGTTTTTAAGGGGATACTACTACTTTTATTTGGCCCAGTATTTTGGGGATGTGCCCATTGTATTGGAACCTGCCACCTCCTTGGACGAAATATTTACCGGGCAGGTAAGGCAGCCCGTTGCCGATGTGTACAACAACGTGATCATACCCGATCTGATCGCTGCCGCCAACGCCTTGCCCGACACTTATGGCGATGCGGAGAAGGGAAGGGTCACTGTGGATGCGGCAAACGGCATGTTGGCCAAGGTATATGCAGTACGGCAGCAATGGTCTGATGTAATCTCCTCCACGGAAGCTGTGATATCTGGGGGCCGCTACGATTTGGTGGCCGATTATGCCGACTTATGGCGCGGTACTTCTGGGGAATTTGCACTATATCCCAATAAGGATGGTGCACAAGTCCAAGAAAAGATTTTTGATGTGCAGTACGAGAGCAATTTACGAGGGCCGCGTATCCATACCCAATTTGGGGATCTCAATTCCAGGAGCAATGGGTTTACCCATCCCAAAGGGGGTTGGAGCAATGTAATTCCCACTTTTGACTGGTTTAATAGTTTTGATCCGGCTGATGAACGGTTGGCCAAAGGCTTTTTCTTGGAAAATGCCGATGGGGGCCCTACATGGAACTTTGGCCGGGAAAACGGTCCGGATGAGGAGCCTGCGACTGCTGATGACCAGCCCAGGCCACACATCACCAAATACTTAAACCCCGGAGTTGACCAAATACGTAACAGGGGCGATGTTAACATTAACCTACTGCGCTATGCCGATATATTGTTGTTGCGCGCCGAAGCCGAAAATGAGTTGAATGGTCCAAATGGTGCCTATTCGTATATTAACGCTGTACGAGAAAGGGCCGGTCTTCCGGGACTTTCAGACCTGGATCAAGCTTCATTCAGGGAGGCCATCATCGATGAAAGGGCTTGGGAACTGGGTATGGAAGGTCATCGGCGTTGGGATCTCTTGCGATGGGGACTCTTGGGCGATAAGATAAATGGCATCTCGGAGGATCAGGACTTTTTGTCCTTTATTCAGCAATTGGGATTCCAACCCCACTATGTGCTGTTTCCCATACCTTTTGATGCAATTGATAATTCTAGGGGCAACCTTACCCAAAATGAAGGGTACCAATGATACAATGAAATAGCTTTTCTTGGCTACAAGTAGTAGTTTGGCTTAGTTAGTTTAGTTTATTTCAGCAGAAATCCAGAGAGTCTATAAGATTCTCTGGATATTCTTATATTAACAACAGGTGTTTCTTTTATGGACCCTGCCATGGAACAGATTAAAATGGACATATTTAAGAGACTTTTAATGGGCATGCTGTCCATGCTCATGTTTAACTGTCATCAAAATGCATCCGAAAGATCGTTGGATCGTGATAAAGCGGGCGCAAGCCTGC
Organism: Croceivirga sp.; assembly: GCA_028284285.1. Classification (GTDB taxonomy): domain Bacteria; phylum Bacteroidota; class Bacteroidia; order Flavobacteriales; family Flavobacteriaceae; genus Croceivirga. Next base: position 235,254 of record JANQSA010000032.1, on the reverse strand, counting down.
CCTTGTTTGTTCGGGCAACTTCCCGGGAATCAAAGATTCGGTTTAAAAACGCACTGCCCGAAAGCACCTATATGAACGGCCTTTTCTATGAGTACTACTACAATGGCAGTGGGGTGGCCACGGGTGATTTCAACAATGACGGGTTTGACGATATCTATTTTGTCGCTACCATGGGCGACAACCAATTATACCTGAACAATAAAGACAATTCCTTTAAAAATGTCACCCCTCTGGCCAACGTAAAAGGAAAGGCCCCTTTCCAAACCGGGGTCACCACCGTAGATATCAATAATGATGGTTGGCTGGATATCTATATATGTGCTTCCGGCCGTATTGAAGACCCGAATAGAAGAAGAAATGAACTGTACCTAAATCAAGGTACGGATAAAACTGGGATTCCCCATTTTAGGGAGGCTGCCAAAGACTACAATTTAGACCTCCCCCATTTTGCTACCCAGGCCTCCTTTTTTGATTATGACAGGGATGGGGATCTGGATATGTTTATGATCAATCATGAGATTGACGTACAGGGAAAGGAGCAGGTGGCCTACTATGCCTCGGTTAAAGGCGGTGAAACTGGTGAAAAGTTGTTCCGAAATGATGGGGGAAAGTTTAGCGATGTTACTGATGCAATGGGCATTGTGGACAATAAACTCAGTTTTGGGCTTGGCTTGGCCATTGGCGACCTCAACAATGATGGCTGGCCTGATATATATGTGGGGCATGACTTTTTTGGTAAGGATCATTGCTACATCAACCAAAATGGCAACTCGTTTCTGGAATCGTCAAAAGAAGCCATGAACCATGTCCCCAATTTTTCCATGGGCAATGATATGGCCGATTTTAACAATGATGGATGGATGGACATTATTGCCGTGGATATGATGTCCGAGGACAACTATAGCATTAAAACCAGTATGAGTTCCATGCAGCCCGAAACCTTCCACGAATTGGTGGATATGGGGCAGCACCACCAGTATATGTTCAACACGCTTCAAATGAACAATGGCACCAATGGCCGGGGAATTCCAATGTTTTCAGACATTGCCCAATTTTCCACTACCTCGAGTACGGATTGGAGTTGGGGGCCACTTTTCTTTGATATGGACAACGATGGACATCAAGACCTTTTTATTTCCAACGGGATCAAACGGGATTTTCGCAATAACGATTTTGTGAATTATATGAAAGATTTGAGAAGGGAAATGGACAGTATTGGGCATTTGGATGAACAGCTTTACGTTCAGAAAGTAATGGGAAAAATCCCTACAAGGTACAAACCCAATTATTTTTTCAAGAACCTGGATGGGATGCGGTTCAAAAAAATGAACGGTATCTGGGATCAAGGAAGCCTTACCTGTTCCAATGGGGCAGCCTATGCCGATTTTGACAATGATGGGGATTTGGATCTGGTGGTCAACAATACGGATAGCATTTCATATGTACAATGGAACCAGGCCCAACATACTCTAAACCGTTTTTTGAAGGTGAAGTTAGAAGGAGGTGAAAAAAACAAATTGGGCATCGGGGCAAAAGTATTGGTCAAATACGATTCGAAAGTTCAAACAAGGGAACACTATCTTACCCGAGGGTTTCAGTCTTCCATGGCTCCCGGATTGCATTTTGGAGTGGGGAATACGGAAAACATAGATGAAGTAACTGTGGTTTGGCCGGATGGGAAAACCCAAATACTTCGAAACATTAAGCCCGATCAAACATTGGTCTTAAACTATTCTGAGGCCAAAAATGGGGAACCGGTTCAAGAACCTTCCCAAAAAATGTTCACGGATATCACGGATATCACCCTATTATTTGCCCATAAGGAGAACCCCTACGACGATTTTGAAAAAGAAAGCCTGTTGCCTCATAAGATGTCGCAACAAGGCCCGGCATTCACAGTTGGTGATGTCAATGCAGATGGGCTGGACGATTTTTACCTGGGCGGTGCCCTGGGCCATTCAGGGAACCTGTTCTTGCAAAACTCGGATGGCACCTTTTCTATTCGGTCACAACCAGCCTTTACAGTAGACAAGCACTATGAAGATGTAGGTGCTGCCCTGTTTGATGCCGATAATGACGGGGATTTGGATTTATATGTGGTGAGCGGAGGCAATGAACAGGAGGAAAATTCCAGCTATTATCAAGATCGATTTTATGAAAACAAAGAGGGGGTCTTCCTAAAGAATGAGGCAATATATGCTGATTTTGTTTCAAGTGGTTCCTGCGTAAAGCCTTATGATTATGATGGCGATGGCGACATAGACCTTTTTGTGGGGGGGCGGCAAATACCGGGCAAGTACCCACTGCCGGCATCAAGTCATCTTTTGGAGAACCAAAGCTCAAATGGGGACATTCGGTTTGTGGATGTTTCCAAAGATTTGATTCCGGAACTCGATGGACTTGGGATGGTGACCGATGCCGTTTGGGCCGATATGGATGGCGATGGCCTAGCAGACTTGTTGGTGGTTGGCGAGTGGATGGGCATTAAACTCTTTAAAAACCAAAAGGATCATTTCATCGATATCTCCAGTGCTTCTAAACTAGGACAAGAAGTGGGCTGGTGGAACAGCATCGCGGCAGCCGATTTTGACCAAGACGGCGATATGGATCTGATTTGTGGCAATCTGGGCCTAAACTATAAATACAGGGCCAGTAAAGAGGAAACCTTTGATGTGTATGCCAAGGATTTTGATGAATCGGGCAATCTGGACATTGTTCTGGGCTATTATAACGAAGGGGATTTGTTCCCGTTAAGGGGGCGCGAATGCTCTTCCAACCAAATGCCCTTTATCAAAAAGAAATTCGAATCATACGATGCCTTTGGCAAGGCCACCTTGGGTGAAGTGTATGGCGAGGAGAACCTGGACAACTCCGTACATTACAAGGCCAACAATTTTTCCAATACGTATTTTGAAAACAAGGATGGGAAATTTATCGGTCATCCTTTGCCGGCTATGGCCCAGATTTCGTCCATCAACGCAATTTTGCCCTTTGATTTCGATGGGGACGGCAAGCTGGGAATTTTGGCCGCTGGCAATCTCTATGGCTCGGAAGTGGAGACCCCCAGGAGTGATGCCGGTTATGGACTATTCCTTACGGGCAGTAAAAAAAGCACACAAGCCTTTACAGCTGTCACCCCCGTACAGAGTGGAATTTTGGTCACCGGCGAAGTAAAGCATATTGGGCTGCTAAAGGGCGCGAACAAAGAATACAAAATTATATTTGTTCGCAATAACGAGGCACTTCGGTTTTATACCAAATCAATGTTTTGATTTGCATTGTTCATTTCTGCAATTTCGTTCTATGTAAGCCCGTTTACCACATGATCCAGGAAAATGTTCATTGTGTATTCTGGCAAAGATCTTATGAGTAGGGATACGGTTCGGATTCATTATTGATTGAAATATGCATCATGAAGATTGTACATCACGATTTTTTCATCATCAAAGCGAATGGTCAATACACCACCCTTTATGTAACCCGTGGTTATTTCCAAATCGATGTCTCTTTGTATTTTATGGAAAATATTTTTTCCTTGGGCACCAAAACAGCTCCATCTTGGTTGACGATTTCGCAGTAGAACTTTTCGCTGTCGTCCAGCCCGTTATAAATTGTTGTAATTTTTGCGGTATACACTGCCGAAATAGGCAATGTTCTTTCCCTATTTTGCTTGCAGCCAAAAAAGGGTTTTTAGCACGAAAACCACTATGTTAACACTACTTTTTTTGCCCATTTTAATCAATCGAAAGGGTTCTTGGTCTATCACTGGCCTCATTCGTTAGTTGAAACTATATCTGCCTCTGTCGGCGGAAAAATTACACCTCTGAAAGTCAATGCATTTAGATTGCGTTCCTTTGCCATATCCATGATTTATACCATTGTCTTTTTAAGCTTGATGCCAAACTGGGGCCTATTGCCTATTCCAAATAGTCCTCAACTTTGAGTTGCTCTTTGGCCCAGTGGGCATCGTCATGGAACTTAAACTGAGGTGGGTGGTAATCACCGATCAGTCCTACTTCTGCCTTTTGGGGCACCTCAAGCCCCGACAGATAATAGCTGGCGTTCACCAATACGCGCCTTACCTCTTGATCCAGCATATCGGTGGCGGCACCAATGGTGGAAGTTACAGACTTTCCTTTTTTTCCATTCGGCAGCTGATACGACTTTGTCCAGACAATCGGTGGCATGGCCTTGTTGGGTTCAACAGGTATGTTGCTATCCGTTTCCCGCATCCCATAGAATAGGTCGTTTTCGTCATACGCGCCAGCCCTGTCAACAGTTTGCCCCAAAACGATGCTTTGGGCATCACCGCCCAAAGGCATTCGAATACCATATACATCGGTGGCTCCCCAGATGGCACCATTTTCTATACCGCGTACAATGGGATGGGTTTCCGCACCTGGTGCAATAATACCCTTGGTGCTCTGATGCTTATGGCTGCCATGATGCACATGCCAGGTCTCGCCCAAAATTCGTTTGCCAAACCCTAGTTTCCAATCCGTTTTTTCACCCTCGTACTTCCAGCCATAATGGGCAAAGGGATGCTTGTCATCTTCATAGTTAAAAGCGTGTGTGGCTGTTCTGATGGCAAGCAACGGCTGGCCGTTCATCAAATATTTCTCAATATGCTCCATTTGTTCTACTGGAAGGGATCTAAAGCGGGTGAACAAGATCATCAGGTCTGCTCGCCCAAGCTGTTCCAGACCGGGAATGTTACTGCTGTAATTCGGGTCTATGGTTCCGGGCACTTCCGGATTCTGGGCAAACAGTACGGTGCAATCGAAACCGTGGTGCCGGGTAAGGATCTTTGCCAATTGTGGCAGTGCCTCTTCCGATCGGTATTCTTCATCGCCGGAGACCAAAACAATATGTTTTCCATTGGGGTTTTTCGTAGCCTTGTAGCTGACCCATTGTATAGGTTCTGTATTTTGGGCTTTGGTTTCGGTCTGTGCCGTTTTCTTTTGGTTTTTGTCCTGGCAACCCAATGCCAGAAATACGGCCGCTAATAGAAAAAGTCTCATAATTTTAGTGTTGTTGATTAATTTACCAATGGTTTGCCCAAAATGATCTGGTGCGGATGTTCTTTCAGCAGTTCCTCTGCGGTGTAAAAACCTGATTTCCCCTGAATTTCCTCCCTGACGGCTTTTACTTTTTCGGGTGAGATAGCTGAAGATTTGTTGGTGAACGTATTACGGACATAGGTCAGTACCGCGGCCACTTCCTCATCGTTCAACATTCCACCGAAAGGGGTCATCGGAACATTACCCTCGTACCGTTGGTTGAGCACCTCCATGGGCCCTATAATTCCCTTTAGGGTGAGTTTGATCAATCGATCTTCATTTTCGGTGACCCATCTCGATTGTCTGAGCGGCGGGTAACTTGAAGTCGTCAGGCCCTGCCCCTGTTCTTGGTGACAGGTAACACAAAAACCTTCCCGTTCGTAAATGGCCTTTCCTTTAATGTAAAGTTCCCGTTCCTCTCCTTTCAAATGCGTTGTGATCTCTTCCTTTTCCTCTTTCAAGTTCTCATTGTTCAAATGTGCGATGGCCCTCTTGTACGGTGTCTGTAACCAAACATCCATGGGGTGTTTTGCGACTTCCCCAATAATTTTAAGACCATCTTCCCTCTTCAACCAAGTGGCCGCCACCAGTACTTCCAATCTCACCCTACTGTTTTTATCATTGGCCATTTTCAAATACAGCTCCACCTGATCTTTGACCTGATGCCCGGAATAGCGCAGCACTTGGACGGCGGCCGCCCTTGCCCTAAAATCTTTGGCATCCAATAGTTGTGACAAGAGGTCTTTGTCCATTTTGTTCATACCCCAACTCACCCACAGCGCCTCAAGTAGATGATGTTCGTAGCGTTGGTCCGAGGCATCCAGAGTGGCGATCCATGTTTTCAGTGCTTTACAGACGGCATCGGTATCCCTGCCCCGCAATTCGCGTCGTGTGCGGTAGCGCGTTCGGTATTCGGGGAGTTTCAAATTTTCCAAAAGTTCGGGAATGCTGGCGCCGACTATCTTGGCAGGTGCTACCAAAGGCCTTGAAGGGTAGGTGATGCGGTAGATTCTGCCATGCTCATGATCTCGCAAGGGATCCCGGGCATTATGCTGCATATGCCCTATAAGTACATTATGCCAATCTACAAGATACAGCGATCCATCTGGTGCGAACTCCATGTCCACAGGTCTGAAATTGGGGTCGCTACCTGTTACCAGATCATGCCGTTTTTGCAGTTTGAAACCTGTAGCGTTATCTGCGACCTTATGTTGCCGTGTTCCCAAAAAGCCGATGGTATTGTTGATCAACAGATCTCCCTGTACCTCATCTGGGAAATGTCGGCTTGAGACGAATTCAAGTCCTGAGGTGGGTCGCACCATATCTTTCTCTTCAAGCAATGTCGGTGCCTGGTCATTAAATATTCCGTAGCGTGATCGGATCGAACCGGGAAGCATCCACCGGATATTTGGGCTTGAGGTCTCTGCGAACAAGGTCTGCCCCCAGTCGTCAAAGGCAATTCCCCAAGGATTTGGGATGGAAACCTGGGAAGTGCGCTCCAAGTGCCTTCGCTTGGGGTTGTACCGATAGAACCCTCCCCAAGTGCTCCGAAGCGTACCGTACGCAGTTTCTACGTTGGTGTGCAAAAACAGTCCCTCGCCCATATAGATTGCGCCAGACGGGTCGGTACAGAACGCGCTGATAACATGGTGGGTGTCGTGATTATCAAAACCGCTCAATACAATTTCTACCTTGTCGGCCCTGTCATCCCCATCGGTATCGGTATATAGTTTTAAATCGGTGTTTTGTGCCACATAAACACCTTCCGGTGCGAACTCAAAACCCGTTGGAATATGCAGCCCGTCGGCAAAGATGGTTTGCTTGTCGGCCTTGTTGTCCCCGTCGGTATCTTCAAGAATGAGCAATTTATCATTGGGTTTGGCATCTCCCGGCCGATAATGCGGATAGGAGGGCATCACGGCCACCCATAAACGGCCTTTGTTGTCAAATGACAGCTGTACCGGGTTGGCCAGATCCGGAAAATCTTCTTCAGAGGCAAACAGCTCTATTTTATAACCGGGGGCGGTCTTTAATTTTGCCTCGGCTTCCTTTCCATACAGGTATTTTCCAATTCCCCTTCCGTAATCTCCGATCTTGAAATTGCTTTCAACTGGTGGCAATCGGTGTGTTTGGGCATCAGCGGCGGCAAGGTCCATCTTTTTGCCCTTTACGGCTTTCCAGATTGCCTGATCGCGAAGGGCGGTCATTTCCCTTTTTTTCTTGAACTCGTCCGGATAATTTTCAGGCCCAAAGGGGTTGTAGCGGCTGCCAAAGGCATGCACCCCGTTGGGGCACTTATAATCTTCGTGCCACATCCAATTTTTTTCCAACACGGCATCCATCACCAATTCTTTATGGGCCAAGGCTTCGGCGTCTTTTTCCCCAAACACCTTATCTATGATCAATTTTGAGAATTTTTTGTACCCCATGTCGTTTAACTGAAAACCGTCATTGGTCAACGGCTCTCCGTTCTCGAACCATTCCTTGGTGGGTGTAAAGGCATCCACAAAAGGGATGTTGTTTTTATCGGCAATTCGTCGCATGGCCTCGGTATACAAACGTAGGTTTTCGTTTTCCTTGACCCCATCGGGGAGGTCAAAAGTAGCGGAAAGGTCCTGAAAGGCAATTGGGGATACCAAAATCAACTGAGGCGACGTTTTGCCATTGTATTCCTGATTTAGGGTATGAAGGATAAAGCCTTCGAGCTCACCTTCAAAGTTGGCCAGACCTTCAGGACCTGCAAAGGATTCGTTATAACCAAAAAACGCCAATATCTTATCGGCCTTCAAACGCGTAAGCCATTGGTCCGGGCTATCAAAATGACCTTGGCTGTTGGAAAAATTGGCCAGTTCGGTCTGAAATTTATCCGCACCGGGAAACGCCCACGGGGAAAAACGACCTGCATGCGGTCGAAAACCAGGGGTATTGCCGCCGTCGCACATGTTCCTGATGAACAGTTCCTTGTTGGGGTAGCGCAAGTGCATTTCTGTTTCGAAATGCCCAAAATTGAGCATGCGCGAACATAGGTTGTTCCCTATCAAAACAATATGTTCTCCTTTTTCTAGGGAAATATCAAACGAATCCGTTTTTTGAGTGCATGCATTTGCAAGAAGAAGTAATAGGCAGATAAAAGGATGCTGTAGTGTACTACGTATCATGTTAAGTATGAATTTTGGGCATAAAGTTTTCTTTTTATCATTAACTCCAGAATAGCTATGTATGAGTATTTTCTTGAGAAAACCGATCAACTCCGCTTTTATATGGAGTAGGTCTACAATGCTGCTTTCCGAAAATATTGTGTATTCAAGCGATCTGTAACAACGGTGTTCTTGCCATTAGACACCATTTAGGTGGATTCTAAAACCCTATTAATTTCTGCCTATATAACCGCTTATTGAATTCTAGCAACCAAAGAATCATTATTAATATTAGACTTTCTTTTTATTCTTGTTCCATTTAAAAGTTAGTGGGCCCTGAAAAGAAATGAAATCCAATAATTAGGGGAAGCCCGGGCTTCATAGAATTGTTTTAATTGAATTAATTAAAAAAAATGGGGCTTACTACCAATTTGGTGTCTTCAACTCGGATTTTTTTAATAAGGTCTAGACACGCCAGTTTTCCATAATCCTTAGTATAGATATGTGAATTTTCAACTTTTTTGTCTCGCCGGGAAGGGACCAAAACCATATTATTGTTTTTAAAAAGCCCCCCAAATTCTAACCTCATTTTCATATTGGTTTGGCAATCGTTAACAAACAATATCAAACCATCTATACTTCCTTCAATCTGTCCAAAAGAGCTTTTGCTTCTAAATTGATTTAAATCAAATTGCTGAATGAACAGCCTATAATTATTTGATCTAGCTTCTTCTTCCGCACCCTCCAAAAATTCCACATAGCTGTGTAGATTATACTCTGGAAAAAGTATTGCTATATTACTGGTCCTCTGACTTCTTAAAGCTCTGGCAATATGATTTGGACAGTAATTGTACAACAGTGCGAGTCTTCTTATTTCAGCTTTGGTTGAATTGCTTATTTCGGCATTGTCATTTAGTGCTTTGGACACCGTTGAAATGGAATATCCTGATAACGAAGCCAATCCCCTCAAGTTGATTTTTTTTAAATCGCAATTTGTGCTCATGTCAAGTTTATAGAGGACTTATTCTTATCGTAAATTTAGACATAAGGATGTTTTATTAAAATGTAAAGTTTGAAGAATCTTGTGTATATTTTTGGAATTCAATTTGAAAAAAGGAATTAAACCAATAGTTAGGTTTATGGTTTAAGTGTATATTTCAGCTTATTTGCTATACCCTTATGATATTGGATAACATTTTTTTCCGAGGGTTTGGATTAAGCGATCACCTACTAAACCTATGCTTATCTTTGACGGTATTATTTCCTTTAGTTCTGTCAAACCCACATCCCTACCCTACCGGTCAAACAATCGGGGCTTATAGATTTCTAGTTGTCCATCAGATAATAAATTGGCCTATACCATCAGAGTATATTGGCGATTTCAAAGAATTTTGATGCAATCCTTATTCATATAATAAAATGAATTTAATTGCCTAACAGTTCATGCCAAATATGGTGTCACAAGTGTGCCCTAAAAATGTTTGATTTTTCTACATTTATGTATTTTTTAACGATAGACGATCATGCTAATCACGGATAAAATATCAGAAAGTGGAGATCCGTCAGAAGACAGTCAAAAGTTCAAACATTTAAGATTCAATATTTTATGTTGCAGATATTGGTGGTTTGAAATTTGGAAGGGGCAAAGAATGTCGTTCCCCTTTTGGAGATTGTATTGGAATAAAAATGAAGGTGCCTATGTATATTATGAGAAAAAAGTAAATCTATTACCTTCACATATATATTTAATTCCCCCACATACGCCTTATTCAACTGGGATTTTTCATCAAAGAAAGATTGAAGAATCGGAGTACTACTTTAAGTGCGGTCGGGTCAATTCCAGGGGTGAAGAAAAACAGTCCCTGGAAAGTGGAAAAATATTGCATTTTTTTGTTCATTTCACCTTAGGAACCCATTACGATAATGTAGAACCGGGAATATATTCTCTTAAAGTTTCAGAAGAAAAAAATCAATATATCCACAGTATTTTGGAGGCGCTAATAAAGAAACGTCAAGAATTTTCTTTAAAAAATAGTCTTGATGTCTATAGCCTTGTCCTGTCCTCAGTGAATAAAATTATCCCTAATATTTCGTTGGCAAATAAAGTCAATGTCAGAATAGCCGAGATAATTGATTATATGGAGAAGAATATAAACACAAAAATGACGGATGAAATTTTGGGGGATAGATTATATATGTCACCCACTGCATTTTCTGGACTATTTAAAAAAAATATTGGAAAAAGTCCAAGTGAATATTTGCGTCAAATTCGTATTGAAAAAGCGGGAAACCTTCTTCTTTACACTAATATGAGTATAGACGTAATTGCAGATAAATGTGGATTTTCAGATCGTTACCACTTAACTAAAGTGTTTAGTCAAATAAAAAACACAACCCCGGCTGCATTTAGAAAAAGCGTAGGGTATTTCTAACGCCATTTGGAATAGGTGACTTCAAAATTGCTACTCTAGTTTCGGTGAAGTCCTTAATTCCTATAAAGATCACTCTTTTTCTTCTCTCAAAAAGGAGTATGCCCTTTTCATTTGGGTTTTGACCGTGTTGATGGAAATATTGTTCGCTTCTGCGATTTCCCTGTACGAGAGTCCGTTCACTACATGGTCCAAGAAAATATTCTTTCTGGACTCCGGCAATTGACTCAATAAATCCATGATTTTTGCCCCTTTTTTCTTTAGGAAATTATCTGTGAACAGGGGATTTTCTATTTGTAGACGATGTATCTTTTCCCTGTGTCTTATATCTTTCTTCAGTTTTTCAAGATACTGTAAGCTCATGTTTTTTACGGCTTTGGAGGCATAAGATTTAAATGACGTGTTGACAATGATTTGATCCTTTTTCTTCCAGAATGAAAGGAAAAAATCATGTACCACATCCTTTGCAGCCTCTTTGTCTTTCAAAATGTTAAAAGCCACTAACGATAAAAGTACATAGTGTTCCCTGTACAACCCCTCAAAATCTTCCCATCGTTGCATTATACCGTAAAATCCTTGAACTACAAACATCAGATTTGGTGGGTGGAAGTTACTGTATTTTTTTATTTTTCAAAAAAACAAGCAGTTTTTTGCATTTTTCCCAGTTTTTTGTCACCCTTAATCAACATTTTCATAACATGTTTGTATAAACACTTAAAAAGTGGGGTCACTTAACAATATAGAACAGGTATCTAGAATTATTGCCAGAACGGGAAAACTTGATCAGTCATCATTTGAGGGGCTTTCCGAGGAAGAGCAACAAATTATAAAGGAATTTTGTGGGGGTGATGATGTTTCCGGAGTATTGGAATTTATGGACTCCCTTGATCTGGAGGCGGATTTGGAAAGACTTAAAAAAGATATTGCCCCTATTGAACAAAAGGGAGCAACAAGATCAAAAAGGAAAACCTGGTTAAAGTATGCCGCCCTATTTGTGGGAGCTATAGGGAGTATTTACCTGTTTTACTTTTTTAAACAACCGCATACATCGTTGAAGGAAATTCCCAAAGATGCCATAACATTGACTCTTGATGATGGTTCGGTAAAGGTTATCCAAGCCAATGGAGAACAGGATGTGGTATTGGGCAGTGGGCAGGTGGTAGGCTCCCAAGAAGGAGATAGATTAAGGTATGATGCCGAAACTACTGTTGAAGAACTGGTGTACAACGAACTCTACGTACCCTATGGAAAACTTTTTGCCATTACCTTGTCGGATGGCACGTCGGTACAGTTGAACTCAGGTACCAAATTAAAGTATCCCGTAAAGTTTATTGAGGGGAAAAGCAGGGAAGTCTTTATTGATGGGGAGGCCTATTTTGATGTGGCCAAAGATTCCCTTCACCCTTTTTTGGTATATGCAGAATCGGTGGCCGTGGAAGTGCTCGGCACCCAATTTAACCTATCTTCCTTTAGGGAAGATGCCAACATTAACACGGTTTTGGTAGAGGGGTCGGTAAAAATGTTTCATAAAGATAACCTAGGGCAGTCATCCATCCTTGCCCCTGGTCAAAAAGGCTCTTGGAACCGTTCGGATAAAGCAATGTCCCAACACGACGTGGATATACGCTTGTATACGGAATGGATCAACGGGGAATTGATCTTTAGGAACGCTTCCTTCCAAAGTATAGCCAAAAAGTTGGAGCGCAGATATGATGTCTCCATCCAAAGTGATCACCGTGTGTTGAACAACAAAAAGTTCAATGCCAGTTTCCACGTAGATATTGAGACCATTGATGAGGTATTGCAAGCCATTGACAACATCTGTCCGCTCTCCTATAAAAAGCTGGGCGATGGAACCATACAAATCTCTGAACAAATGGAGAACTGAATAAAAAAGACAAACGCAAACTAAACTTTAAACTTCTATTTGCCTATGAATTGACGACACCCAATACAAACAGAAAACACTATGAGGATGAGTTAAAAAAATCGGAAGATGGTGCAACACCTTCCGATTGTATAACTGGCTCAATAACGTATGTGAAAAATTATTTAAACCAATCAAAATTATGAAAAAAAATATTGGAGGGAAATGTCCTGCATTGCCCATTCCCAAAATTGATTTGAGGATGAAGTTGACCGCGCTGCTAGTAACAATTTCGTTGTTTCAAATCCAGGCCAACACCTACTCCCAGAACACCAAATTAACTCTTAACATGAGGGATGCCAGCCTGGGACAGGTCTTTGACCAGATAGAGTCCGTTTCGGAGTTTCGGTTTTTGTTCGAAAGCAATCAAATTGACCTGGATAGAAAGGTTACGGTAATTGTTAAGAAAAAAAGGATTTCCCAGGTACTGGATGTGCTATTCCAGGGAACGGATATCCAATACACCACCAGGGACCGACAGGTGTTGTTGACAAAGAAGAAGGTGTCTTTGGAGGAAGAATCCACTCCGGTGGCCCCAAAAACAAAGAAGCTGCAATTTTCGGTATCAGGAACAGTCACCGATACTAATGGAACCCCATTACCGGGTGCCAGTGTTATAGAAAAAGGTACCACCAACGGTACCCAGACTGATTTTGATGGTAATTTCACCTTAGAAGTGGACGATAGCAATGCAATCCTTGTGGTTTCCTATATTGGTTTTGCTGTGCAGGAAGTTCCCCTCAATGGGCAAACGGTTATTTCGGTAGCCCTTCAAGAAGATACGGCCCAATTGGATGAAGTGGTGATAACCGGTTACACCAGCCAATCTAAAAGATCCATTACGGGATCTGTTGCTACCGCTGACGTGGAAGAATTGAAACGAAACCCGGCCACAAGTGTGGAACAGGCACTGCAAGGTAATGTGGCAGGTGTGAATGTAAAGGCCTCGGGTAACCCCAACGGTAGTGTGCAGGTAAGGATTCGTGGTTTTTCATCCGATAGAAACAACGAGCCTTTGTACATCATAGATGGGACACCAACCGGGAGTGGCCTTAACGACATCAACCCCGATGACATTGAATCAATTTCCGTGTTAAAGGATGCTTCTGCTGCTTCCATTTATGGGGCCAGGGCCTCCAATGGGGTTATTGTGATTACCACCAAAAAAGGAAGGAGAGGGCAAAAGGCCAAAGTAAGTTATAATGGATTTTCGGGATTTGAATTTGTAAACAATCTCCCTGAATTTTTAAATGTACAACAATGGGCGCAGTCCGAATGGGATGGGCGGATTGCAGCGGGTCTGGATCCTTCACATCCACAGTTGGGGTCTGGGGCTTCCCCGGTTATTCCTGATTTTATCTCGCCCGTCGCCGGCTTTGAAGGCGATCCCGGCACCACTATAGATGATTACAACAGGGAGTCCATCGATGGATTGGTTACTAGATCTGGCGATACGGATTGGTTGGACGAAGTTTATAATACCGCATTTGTACAAAACCATAACATAAGTATAGTCGGAGGTGGTGAAAATAGTAATTATGGGCTTTCCTTTGGATTTTTGGACAGGGAAGGGGTTGCCATCCATACCGAGTTTCAACGGTATACCACTAGGGCGAATTCACAGTTTTATCTGTTTAAAGATAAAGTACGTATAGGTGAAAATCTGTCCGTTACCTATTCGGAACGGAAAGGAAATGGTGGAGTGGATCAGGTTGCCTACCGTTTTAATCCATTAATTCCGGTTAGGGATATTGCAGGAAACTTTGCCGGCACACATAATGGTGCTTTAGGATTGGGGACTAACTTCAATAACCCAGTGGCCACGCAATTTAATTCTCGCAACAACATCAATAGAAGGTTACGGGTTTTGGGCAATTTGTATGCAGAGGCAGATTTAATGCCAGGGCTTACGGCCAAGACCAATATTGCGGTTGACTATATAAACTCAAGTTTTACGGCATTTACCCCAACTTTTCTGGAAGGAAATAACCAAGTAAATACTTTGGATGAAAATTTCAGTTATAGTACATCCCTTACATGGACCAATACATTGCAATACACTAAGCGTTTTGCCGAAGATCATAGTATAGATGTTCTAGCGGGCACGGAGGCGATTGAAAATAGATTTAGGTTTACCAATGCAGAAGGCTCAGGCTATTTTCTTACAGACCCATCTTTTACCACAATTTCAACAAGTGGTAATCCTGCTACGGTAAGAGGTAGTTTTTCTGAAAGAAGGTTGTTTTCCCTTTTTGGTAAGGTGGATTATGGTTTTAAAGACCGTTATTTCGTGAACGGAACAATTAGAAGGGATGGGTCTTCAGCATTGGGGCCGAACAACACAAATGATGTTTTTGTGGCCTTTGGCGCTGGATGGGTGATTTCTGATGAAGCATTTGTGCAAGACCTTGACTTTCTTAACTATCTAAAACTAAGTGGTGGTTGGGGCCAGGCGGGTAACCAAAACAGTTTGGGGAATTTTGATTTTGCGGCCGAGTTTTCATCTGATCCAAGAAATACCAGTGTGGATATTAACAACACACAAAACACTATTACCGAAGGCTTTGCACTATTGTCAAGAGGAAACCCCGATTTGGTTTGGGAAACATCGGAGACCACCAATGTAAGATTGGATTTTGGCCTGTTCAACAATGCATTCACGGGCAACGTTGAATGGTACGATATAAGGACTAAGGATTTGCTTACACGTGATCAGCTGCCATTGGCTGCTGGAGCAGCAGATGCCCCTTTTATCAATATTGGTGACATAAAAAATACAGGTTGGGATATTACCTTGAACTACAGAGGCAATATAACTGAGGATTTAGGTTTTGGTGTAACGGCCATAGTGAATACTTATAAAAACGAAGTGATCAGTTTTGGTCCTGAGTTCAGACAAGGTGGAGGTGGAAACCCACCTTTGGTCGCCACCAGGACCGAAGCAGGTAGGCCCCTTTCACAGTTTTATGGGTTTATAGTGGATGGTATCTTACAAGAAGATCGTGATTTGAATGGTGATGGTGAGATTGTGGCTACGGAACGCGCAGGAAACTTTAATTTTCGCGATCTTAACGAGGATGGGGTGCTAAATGGAGAGGATTTTGATTTTATCGGGGATCCCCATCCAGACTTTACCTATAGTCTAAACCTTAGCCTTGACTATAAGAATTTTGATTTTTCGGCCCTTTTCAGGGGATCTCAAGGAAATGACATCTACCATTGGGGTAAGGTGTTTACCGATTTCTTTTTTCGGGCGGGCCTCAATAGAAGCACCAGAATTTTGGATGCATGGAGGCCCGACAATACCGGTTCCGGTCTTGCCCAGTACAATGTGTTGACCGCTGATTTTAACAGCCAAAGTTCATCATATTACGTGGAGGACGGTTCGTTTTTCAGGTTACAGACCCTACAATTGGGCTATACTTTTAAGGAACTGATTGGTTTGGAGCGTTTTAGGGTCTATTTACAGGGGCAAAACCTGTTTACCATTTCAAATTATACCGGTATCGATCCAGAGATTCAGGAAGCGTCGGCGGTTGAAATTGGAGTGGATAGGGATACTACTTTTCCCGTACCAACTTCTGTGCTGTTAGGATTTAATATTAATTTTTAAAAATATTGCCATGAGAATATATTCAAAAATTCGATATACTTTAATACGGGGGGGTGCCATATTTTTTATGTCTTCCATCTCACTTGTTTCGTGTGGGGATGACTATCTTGAGCTGACCCCTGTAGGTAGACTCAACCCTGAAGTTTTACGGAATTTAGATGCCTTGGACGCTACATTGATAGGTGCCTACTCAGCGTTGGATGGCCGTACCGATGGCCCGGCAAATGTGGGTTGGGCTTCCTCCCATGACAATTGGCTATATGGGGATGTTTCTTCTGATAATGCGTTAAAAGGTTCGTCCATTGCCGATCAACCCGATATGAACGCTTTTGAGCTATGGGGTACTTTACAGCCCAATAATTCCTATTTGGAGGCCGCTTGGACTTCAATTTATGAAGGAGTTGCGAGGGCAAATGGTGTGTTAAGTATTTTGGCCGATACAGAAGGCCTATCCAGTGAAGATGCTGCCCGTATTGCAGGTGAGGCCCGGTTTTTGAGGGCGCATTTCTATCATTTGGGCAGAAGGTATTTCAATCGATTGCCTTATGTGGATGAAAATGTAGAAGATTTTGCAATACCCAATGATAGGGATATTTTTGAGAATATAGAAGCAGATTATCTGTTCGCCGTGGAAAACCTGCCGGTAGAACCTTTTCAATGGGCCAGAGCGCATGTGAACGCTGCCCGGGCAGGTCTGGCAAAGCTTTATATGGATGAAAACCGCTATGCAGATGCAAAACCGTTTTTGGATGCCATCATTTCAAGCGGTAGATATATATTGCATGATGAGTTCACGGATAATTTTACAATTGAATTCGAACAGCAGAGTACCAATAAGGAGGCTATCTTTCAAATGGCCAGTAGCTTGAGGGATGTAGGGAACCCTTGGAACGGTAACTGGGGAAGACTGTTGGTGGGAATAGCCCAAATTCATGGGTGCTGCGGTTTTATGCAACCTTCCCAAAACCTGGTCAATGCCTATAAAACGGACATCAATGGCCTTCCTCTTTTAGATACATTTAACGATGTAGATCTGGCAAATGATGATGGCATCGATAGTGATGAACCTTTTACACCGCCCACTGATAATCTCGATCCAAGACTGGATCATACGGTCGGTAGAAGAGGAATACCCTATCTTGACCATGGTATTTTTCCAGGCAGGGATTGGATAGTTGATCCCATAACATATGGACCTTACCGCGCTAAGAAAATGTTGGCAACCGCAGAGGAGCATGAAAGGAACAATGGATCCGAAGCAGGCATGACCACGGTAAATTATAGTTTTCACAGATATGCCGATATACTTTTATTAAGAGCAGAAGTTGCGGTTGAAGAAGGGGATTTAGGTACGGCGTTGGATTATGTGAATAGGATAAGAAATCGGGCGAAAAATAGTACCCCAGTCCAATTTGAAGATGGAACCCCTGCGGCCAATTATGTGATTGAACCTTATACTGCATTCCCAGATCAGGATTTCGCCAGAAAAGCGGTACGTTTTGAACGTAGATTAGAACTGGCATTGGAAGGACATCGATGGTATGATTTGATACGATGGGGCATTGCAAGAGAGGTTATGGAAGATTATTTTTCATCAGAAGGTCAAAAACGTCCGCTGATCGCATCTAGTGCAAGTTACAAATCAGATTATTTGCCAATTCCCGAAAACCAGATTATAATCACATTGGATGAAGATGGCAATCAGGTTTTAACTCAAAACCCTGATTATTAAGTCAAAAGAACAGGTTTGCAGTTAGTTAGTTTAGTTAAGTTAGTTTCAAAGAACGGCAGGGGTAGATTTCCCCTGTCGTTTATTATATATGCAAGAAGCACAGGTTTTTTTAGATGAAAGGAAAGAATAGCTTCACAATACTGTTGGGTATTTTGGCTCTGACCACCGCATGTCGTCAAAATAATAAACATGATGTCGATCCGCATTTTTCTTTTGTCCCTGAATCCAAATCCCAAATTGACTTTGAGAATCACCTTCCTGAAGAAAGTGATTTTAACATCATCAACTACCTCTATTACTACAATGGCGGCGGGGTGGCCATAGGTGACATCAACAATGATGGATTGGAAGACCTATATTTTGCCTCCAATTTGGAAGAGAATCGCCTTTATCTGAACAAGGGTAATTTAAGGTTCGAAGATATTACTGAAAGCGCACAAGTAGCTGGGGCGGGAGACTGGACCACGGGAGTTTCAATTATGGATATCAACGCCGATGGATTTTTGGATATTTACGTATGTTATCTGGGGGGATATAAGGGAAAAAAAGGGAAGAACGAACTCTATATCAACAATGGACCATCAACAAATTCGGGATTGGTCACTTTTACCGAAAGTGCAGCTGAATACGGCCTGGACTTCGAAACCTTTTCCACCCAAGCGGCTTTTTTCGATTATGACAATGATGGCGATCTGGACATGTACTTATTGAACCATGGCCTGCACACCCATAATTCCTATGCCGTACGAGAGCGAATTATACATGCAAAGGACAAAAAAGCCGGTGACCGGTTGTTGGAAAACAAGATGGAGCATGGCCAGATAAAGTTTGTGGATGTTACCGAGGAATCAAAAATATATTCCAATCCCATAAGTTTTGGCCTTGGGGTACGGTGTCTGGATGTCAATAATGACGGATGGTCTGACATTTATGTTTCGAACGACTTTCATGAAAACGACTATCTCTACATCAACAATGGTGACGGCACCTTTACCGATAGGCTCAACGAAATGGTTGCCCACACCAGCAAGTACTCCATGGGGGTGGATGCTGGAGACATAAATAATGATGGTTTAATAGATATTATGACCTTGGACATGCTTCCCAAAAACCCCAAAGTGCTGCAAAAATCCATGGCAGAAGACAATTATCTGGTACGGGAGCTCATTTTGGGCAACGGGTATGCCAACCAATTGGCCAGGAATAACCTACAGCTGAACCAAAATGGCCATTTTTCTGAAATAGCACCCTTTGCAGGCATCGAGGCCACGGATTGGAGCTGGGCCCCTTTAATGGCCGATTACGACAATGATGGTCTAAAAGATATTTATATCACCAACGGAATATATCGTCGCCCTAATAACTTGGATTATCTGAATTACACCTCCAACACGGCCATTCAAGCCGTAATGGATTCAGAGATTGAGGCCGTAACCAAAAAACTGGTTTCATTGATGCCCCAAGATCCGGTATCCAATGTAGCATTCAAAAACAGGGGAGGGCAACGATTTGAAGATGCTACCCAATTATGGGGATTGGAAGCCCTGAGTCATTCCAATGGTGCGGCCTACGCCGATTTGGACAATGATGGCGATTTGGAACTGGTGGTCAACAACATCAACCAAAAGGCCTATATCATAGAAAACCATGCCAATGAAAAATTGCCAGACAACAACCATTTGAAAATCCGTCTACATGGCAAAGGGGGCAATACAAAAGGGGTAGGCACAAAAGTGTTCTTGGAGTTTGATGACGGCACTTTATACCATGAACAAAACCCCGTTCGTGGGTTTATGTCCTCTGTGGGATATGAAATCCATTTTGGGTTGGGGTATGGTAAACATGCGAACTCCCTAAGGGTAGTTTGGCCTGGGGGTGCTTATGAAAGGATCGATAACCCTCCGTTCAACCAAACGTTAGATGTATACCAAAAAAACGCCCATGGAGAGTATTATAAAGATGCAAAACCATCGGACACCACTTTATATTTTACCGCCAGTTCTGTTGGCTTTCCCTATGTACACAAAGAGAATGTCTTTCATGACCAGTATGTGGATTTCTTGGTCCCCAAAAATGTTTCCAGAGAAGGGCCTGCCATAGCCGTTGCGGATGCAAATGGAGACGGTCTGCAAGATTTCTATGTTACAGCGGCCAGCGGCCATGCCGGGAAGCTTTTCATCCAATCCCCAAAAGGCGGTTTTGAGCAACAGGCCCAGTTGTCATTCGGGAACGCCAGGGAATCCGAGGAGGTGGATGCGGTATTTTTTGATGCCGACAACGACGGTGATATGGATTTGTACGTCGTTACGGCGGGTAACGAAAAAAAACCGGACGATTATGAATGTTACGACAATTTTTATCTCAATACTGGAACTGGACAATACCGTTCATCAACAAACTTTAAGGGTGCCCCAGGGCAAAATTCCACGGTTGTCGCAGAAGACTACGACAAAGATGGGAACGTTGATTTGTTTGTTGGAGGAAGAGTGCTAGTAGGCAATTATGGCCCAAGCCCGAAGAGTTATCTATACCGCAACAATGGCCGGGCAAATTTTGAAGAAGTGGTTCTGGAAGACCTGAATAAAATGGGTATGGTTACCGATGCTATTTGGGTAGATGTAAACGGAGATGGATGGAAAGAACTGGTAGTGGTGGGCGAATGGATGCCCGTGACCGTATTTGACAACAATAATGGGATACTGAAAAAGCGGATGGATACCCCTGGCCTGGAACACAGTACCGGTTGGTGGAACACCATCATGGCCGAGGATTTTGACAATGATGGCGATATGGATTTGGTGGTAGGGAACTTGGGACAAAACACAAAGCTCGAGGCATCTGCAGAAAAACCGCTACGTCTCTATGTTAAGGATTTTGACCAAAATGGAAGGCAGGATGCCGTGATTACCCATTATGTGGGGGATGCAGAATACGCACTGGCCGAGAAAGATTTGCTGGACAAACAGATGCCCATGCTCAAAAAGAAATTCCCCTCGTACAAATCATTTTCCGGTGCCACAATCCATGATATGTTTACTGAGGAAGGGATAGAAGGGGCCAAAATCCTTGAAACAGCCGAGCTCGCTTCCATGTACATAGAAAATCTGGGGAACGGACAGTTCAAAATGAGGCCATTGCCCAAAGAAGCCAATATTTCTTCTGTGATGGGCATGGCCGCTGTAGATATAAACAGGGATGGATACCAAGATCTCATTGCGGGAGGAAATTTTTACCACCTCAACCCTCCCTTGGGAAGGCAGGATGCCTCTATGGGCTTTGTCGGCATCAACGATGGGAATGGAAACTTTGTTCCGCAAGGGCATTTGACTACTGGATTGTTGCTAAAAGGGCAAACGCGCGATCTACAGTGGATTGCCACTGCCTCAGGGGAAAAACTCCTGCTTGTGGCCAGAAACAATGGATCTATGGGTGTATTTCAATTGAAAAAATGGGAAGCGGCTGTTGAAATGCCCTAGGGAATAAATAAGCATAGTATGAGTCCAAACATAGTAACCAAAAAATTGAACATCGGTTTTTTGACCCTAATTTTTGTATGCACCATTTTTATCTTTTCCTGCAAGAGCATCGAGGAAGAAAAGGTTTTGTTCAAAAGATTGCCTGCAACGCAAACCGGAATTGATTTTTCGAACGATATCACGGAATCGGAATCGCTTAACATTGCCCTTTTTACCTATATGTACAATGGCGGCGGGGTAGGTATAGGTGATTTTAACAACGACGGATTGCAGGACCTCTTTTTCTCGGGAAACATGGTGCCCTCCAAACTATATCTGAATAAGGGAGAAATGCAGTTTGAGGACGTTACCGCTTTTTCCAAAATCGACACCGAGGGTATTTGGGCCAGCGGCGTAAGTGTTGTTGATATAAACAATGACGGCCTGCTAGACATTTATCTATGCACCTCCGGCCCCAAGGCTCCCGGCGGAACTTGGAAGAACTTATTGTATATCAATCAAGGTGGTGCCATCCCTACTTTTGTGGAGCAGGCAGATGACTATGGTATTGGGAATTACAATTACACTACCCACGCGGCTTTTTTTGACTTTGACCTTGATGGTGACCTCGATTTGTACGTGCTCACCAACAACCCGGAAGACCATGCCCCCAACAACTTTAAACATAAATCCCATAGAATGAATGGGGAGGGAGTAGATTTTTTATACCGCAACGAGGGGGCCGATTCCAATGGCCAGATTCATTTTACCGATGTTTCCAAAGAAAGTGGGATTGTCCACCAAGGCTATGGCCTGGGCATAGGAATTTCCGATTTTAATGATGATGGTTGGCCAGACGTTTATGTGTCCAATGATTATATCTCCGATGATTTGTTGTACATCAACAACCAAGATGGCACCTTTACTGAGGACAGTTCAAGCTTCTTTTCACACACAGCCCTAAATTCAATGGGAAATGATATTTCGGACTTCAACAATGATGGATTGGTGGATGTGTTCACCGTGGACATGCGCCCTTCCACGAGCAAAGAAGATAAGTTGATGACCTCCGTAACCGGGGTGGATTTCTATATAATGAGCCAAAAGTTCAACTATCAAAAACAATTTTTAAAGAACAGTTTGCAGTTGAATATGGGACAGGAATCCTTTGGCGACATTGCCTACCTTTCCGGTGTAGCAGCCACGGACTGGAGTTGGGGGCCGTTGTTTGCCGATTTTGACAATGATGGTCTGAAAGACCTCCATATCACCAATGGCTATGTAAAAAAAATAAGCAACCTGGATTTTATCAATTATGGGCAGTATTCCCATGAACGATTGATTTCTGACAAAAAATTGTCCAAGAGGATTTTTGATGAGCTATTACAACTACAGGATTACGGTACCCCAAACAAGATATACCGGAACAATGGCGATATCACCTTTGATGACAAGACAGAATCATGGGGACTCAATGTGAATTCAGTTTCGAACGGATCTGCCTATGTCGATTTGGATAATGATGGTGATTTAGATATCGTGGCCAACAATATAAACCAAAAGGCTTTTGTTTACGAGAACAAATCAAATGTACTGAAGCCCGATTATAATTTTCTCAAAATACAGTTAAAGGGTGATTCCTTAAATACGATGGGAATAGGGGCTAAAGTAAAAGTTTACACCAATGGCAAGTTACAGGTTCAAGAACAGAGTCTATATAGGGGCTACCAATCATCGATAGATCCCATCCTTCACTTTGGATTGGGACGGTCAGCCGTCGACAGTATTGTAGTACATTGGTCCGTTAAAGGGACACAAGTATTGAAAAATATTGTACCTGGTATGAAGGTGGTGGTCCATCAAAAGGAGGCAGGGCCAAATATTGAACGAAAAGAACCCAAAAAGAAAATCATTTTCAATGACATTACCGATACCTCAAAACTTGCGTTAGAGCATAGGGAGAACTCTTATATGGAATTCAAGAAATACCCATTACAACCCTATGGCTTGGACAAAGAGGGGATAAAGTTGGCGATAGGAGATGTGAACGGTGATGGACTTGATGATTTTTATTTTGGAGGTGCGCATAAGTCGGCCGGGGTTTTGTCAATGCAAACTGAAAATGGAACATTTAGCAAAGTCATTTTTCCCGATCCCGAATACGAAGATGTTGCTGCTACTTTTTTTGATGCAGATGGCGATATGGATATGGATTTGTATGTGGTAAGTGGCGGCAGTGAATTTTTGGACGGACATTTTTTTTATAGGGACAGACTATATATTAATGACGGAACAGGTAATTTTAAAAGGAATGTGGAGGCTCTGCCAAAAATTAATGTCTCAGGGAGTATTGTATTAGCAGAGGATATTGATGGAGATGGCGACAAAGATCTTTTTGTTGGGGGACGTTGCAGGCCGGGAAAGTATGGATATCGTGCCAAAAGCTCTGTGCTAATAAATCAGAACGGGAAATTTTTAGACCGGACCGCGGTTTGGCTCGAAAAAGAGGGGGAACTGGGCATGGCCACCGATGCCATTTTTATTGATTTGGATGAAGATGGTCGTAGGGATTTGTTAGTCGCAGCTGAATATGCGCCCATCAAAGTATATATCAATACTGGGGAAAGATTTATTCTACGAGACAATACGGGACTAGAAGATTTTGAAGGTATGTGGCTCTCAATAGCAACTAGTGACATGGATTCAGATGGAGACATGGACATTGTGGCGGGCAACCTTGGATTGAATACTGTCTTTACTCATAGGGATAGACCTATTCAACTTTTTTCCCAAGACTTTGATAAAAATGGAAGTGTGGATCCCATTTTATGCTACTTGGAAGATAACGAAAGGTTCATACCCTTTCATTATCGGAACGATTTGTTGAACCAGCTCGTTTTCCTCAGGGCAAAGTTTACCGACTATAAAAGCTATTCAGAAGCCGACATTGTACAGATTCTCGGCGAAGACATGATAAAAGAAGCCAACAAGGCAAGAGCCAACTATTTTCAAACGGCTTATATTGAAAATATTAGTAAGGGGCACGACATAAAATTCAAGGTCTCACCTTTGCCAAAAACAAGCCAGGTTGCACCGATAATGGCCATACATATCGATGACTTTAACAAAGACGGAAAGTTAGATATACTAATGGGGGGCAACAATAGTAATATGGAGGTCTCCAGTGGTCCTTCTGATGCCTCAAGAGGTCATGTCCTGTTAGGAGATGGAACGGGCAATTTTATTGAAGAACCATTGCATAATGGCGATTCGGAATTTTTTGGGGATATCCGTGATATTAGTCCAATAAAGCTTTCTGAAAATAGAACAGGGATTTTGATTGCCAAAAATTCGGGAAAATTGAAAATGGTCACCCTTGTCAACAACTCGACCAATTAAAGAAAACATATTGAATAGTAATTCTCTTAAATAAACAAAATGAAAAAAATCGTATTCGCTTGCATATTGGTCTTGGCTTTGGGTGCCAATGCCCAAGAACAGCTTTTTAATGGACTGAACAACAATTTGTCAAATCTTTATAGAACGTCGAATGCAAAGACCAGATCCATCAGCCCTGAAAATTTTACCGGGGAAAAAGGAAAGGGAGCCATGGCCAAATTAGGAGAAGGTGCTGCGTCGGAAGAGGCGAGGGAATTGGGGCAAGGCTGGAAGGTTAGCCCTTATATTATTATTCAACCAGGGGAAACGTTTACCCTTGCGGAAATAGAGGGGCCGGGCAGCATACAACATATTTGGATGACACCAACGGGAAATTGGCGGTTTTACATCCTTCGTTTCTATTGGGACGACGAAGCAGAGCCTTCTGTAGAAGTACCAGTGGGTGACTTTTTTGGAATGGGATGGGGTAAATATGCTCATCTTAACTCCCTTGCCATTAGCGTGAACCCAGGTAGGGCATTTAATTCATACTGGCAAATGCCATTTAGAAAAAAATGCAAAATAACCATGGAAAACATCGATGTTGAACCCACCCGATTGTACTATCAGATAGACTATGCCCTTACAGAGGTGCCCGAAGATGCGGCCTACTTTCATGCACAGTTCAGAAGTCCCGACCCAGATAAGGACAAGGAAGCCTATACCATTGTTGACGGTATTAAGGGAAAAGGACAATATGTTGGGACTTACATGGCCTGGCAGGTGAATAACAACGGTTGGTGGGGCGAAGGTGAAATAAAGTTCTATATGGATGGGGATAAAAAATTCCCTACCATTGCCGGTACCGGAACAGAAGATTATTTCTGTGGTTCCTATAATTTTGACGTAGAAGGCCAGTATACCGAATACTCGACCCCCTATGCAGGGTTGCACCAAGTGATCCGTCCAGATGGCACTTATAGTGCCAACACCCGTTTCGGACTGTACCGTTGGCACATTACTGATCCCGTTCGATTTGAAAAAGACCTTAAAATCACTATACAAGATTTAGGCTGGAGAAACGGGAGACGATACCTAAAACAGGGCAGCAAAATATCATCTGTAGCATACTGGTATCAAATGGAACCACATAACAAGTTTCCAGAATTACCTTCCAAAGACGACTTGGAGGTAAGATAGGTTTTACTGAACATGTAAAACCTATATTGGTCAGATGATGATTTTTTTGTAAGATGAACAAAAATGTGAGCTAAAGGAATATCCAATGATAAATAAACCAATAAACCCTACCCAAAACCGCACGTACCAATGAACATGTTAAGATATACAACATTTTTCATATTGATAATACAGCTCTCCTGTGGTGAAAAGCAACAGAGATACGATGTGACCTTTGATTCGTTATTGGACGAAATGGTTGATCGGGACGAACTTCCCAAAACCCCAATTCATTCCTATATCCTTGGTCAGGCCAGTAGCTATGACCGCAACTCCAAATCTCCGGAGGATGGCTGGTATGCGAATAAGGATGGGGATGGAATGGTCCGGACCGAAGTCAACTCTGGTCGAACCGAACATGTATTGATGGACGTAGAAGGAGCAGGGGCCATTGTACGGTTTTGGTCAACGAACCTCACCTGGCTTTTTTCAAATGGGACGTTACGCTTTTATTTCGATGGATCAGATATCCCGCAGATCGAGGGCAAGTTTTTGGATATTTTGGGGGGCAATATGTTGGCAGATGGCATCCTGTCAACTCAAACGGGAGGATTTCAGGAAAATCATAAAGGCAAGGGCTACATCTTAAGCGCGGTGAATTTGTACCTGCCCATTCCCTACGCCAAAAGTTGTAAGGTGACCTATGAGGGTACGGACTCACCTTTCTATTTTATCATCAACTACCGCAAGTACTCAAAAGATACCAGGGTTCAGACTTTTTCCATGAATGATCTGGATAAAAGTGCCGATAAAATGGCGGCCGTCCAGAACGAGCTTTTGACCAATAAGTCGGGCATTGGAGCGGAAACGACTTTCAAAGAATATGAAGTTACGACCATTGAAGCTGGGGAAAAAGTTTCTTACGAGATTAATGGTGAACAATCAATACGCGAGTTTATAATGAAATTGGACGCTGAGGATTTCAGGCAGGCCTTGCGGTCTACAATTGTCGAGATCAAGTTTGATGACCGATCGAGGGTTTGGTCGCCCGTAGGCGATTTCTTTTGTACAGGATACAACTTGTCAAAACCGTTTGAGACAAGATACCATAAAGTTTCTTTGGATGGACGTATGCTAAGCCGTTGGATCATGCCTTTTCAGAAAAAAGCAGAGATCATCGTACACAACTTGGGCAATCAATCCGTAACCATAGACGAAATGTCCATTGCACATAGCGATTGGAAATGGGATGATCGGAGTATGTATTTTCATGCAGATTGGAGGGTGTATCCGGAGATCGCCTCCCAACCACATCGCGATCTAAACTATATTACGATCAAAGGAAAAGGGAAATATGTGGGGGACTGCCTTTCCATATACAATGCTGTGGAAAATGGAGGTCGCGAGCCGTGGTGGGGCGAGGGCGATGAAAAAATTTATATTGACGGCGAAGGCTTTCCCTCTATTTTCGGCACGGGCACCGAAGACTACTACGGCTACGCATGGGTAGGATGTGCCACCTTTTCCCAGCCCTTTCTATGCCAACCCATGGCCCATGGCAACCGAGGTAAAGGGTTAACCGTCAATTCCCGCGTGCGCTCCCTTGATGCGATGCCGTTTAATAGCGAATTACATTTTGACATGGAATTATGGCATTGGACCAATGGCACCAACGTTGACTATGCTCCGACATGTTTTTGGTATGGTACGGAAGATGCCGAATCTGTAGTGGGCAGGGGGTCTACAACAAAGAGATTCAACGATGTGAATGGAGCCAAACGGGCGGTTCGGTTTAACGAGCGGTTGGAAGCCGAAGGGCTTTCCTTTGAAAACCATCCGGGAGAAGTAGAATATGTGGTTTATACCAAGCCTACGACATCCGAGTTTAGC
Source organism: Croceivirga sp. (assembly GCA_028284285.1). Taxonomy (GTDB): domain Bacteria; phylum Bacteroidota; class Bacteroidia; order Flavobacteriales; family Flavobacteriaceae; genus Croceivirga. The sequence goes on along the minus strand of JANQSA010000032.1, from coordinate 207,454 downwards.
AATAGAAGCGTGCTGTTGATTTCGAATCTTCAAAAGGGAAAGGCCATCAAAGGAGCCTTTTATGCTGACAAAAAACGGACGGGAACGCTTAAAGTGGTTGCGCACAAACAATTGGATTCCCCAACGGTAGACCTACTGCTTAACGGAACAACAATTACTGAAGGCCTTAAATTGGAGGGGGAGGGAGAATCGGTTCTTAGTCTTAAAAATGTTTCTTTTCAAAAGGGAAAGAATACCTTCTCCGTACGGGTAAAAGAGATTGGCGGGGGAAAGATAGCGATAGACTACTTTCAGATGTTGGATCAATGAATTTTAACCTCCATATTGGCTTGGCTCGGGTTCGATCATTCCAGCCGAGCAGGGCCACCGTGAACATAAAAAATCAAAGAAAACAGATATGGTCAAGGGAGGTTGTGCCAACCCCTAAACTCATGAAATCAGAAAGAAGAGGATAAACGAAACGACCTTGGAAACAAATACAGCAGATTTTTGCTTGCAATTGGAGCCTTTTGTTGGTGGGGGTTCTTTCTGCGGCTTCTTACTTTCCTTATTGATCGTCTCAAAACCTTCCCGGATTTTTTGGTAGGCGATCCGCATTTGTGATTCGACCGTCTTTACCGAAATCTGTAATTGCTCGGAAATTTGATTGTATTTGAGGCCTTCATATTTGTTCAACACCAATATTTCCTTGCATCGGGCGGGCAAGGCCTCCATAATTTCCCGCAATCGTTCCAATCGTTTTTCCATGTAATCGCTGTCTTCTGCCGCCTTGTTAAGCGTACGTACTTTTAACTCCTCCAAAAAGAAATCCCTTTTACGAAGCTCTTTGTATTTCTTTTTAAAAAGGTTCCTGGCAATGGCAAACAAATAGTGTTTTGGCGACTCCCCGTCTTTTAGAAGCCCCCTTTTTTCCCAAAGAACAACGAAGGCCTGTTGTACAATTTCCTCGGCCATACTGCTGTTTCCCGTATAGGTCACCATATAGGCCATGAGCAAGGGATGATAGCGGTCAAAAAGCAGGGCGAACTCCTGTTCCCTTCCTTCCCGAATACCGATGCCCAATTCTATGTCGGTGGTGCTTTTCACGAAAATTGCAGTAGTTTATTGCGAATTGTCCAAAAATAGTAAAAAAAAATTTGGAAAATTTTAAGGGTTTTTTGATTTTCTGACTATTTGTTAATAGATAGAAAGACAAAATGTCCAAAAACCACTTAGAAATACTCATCATAAAATTCCTTGACGGCGATATCTCAGAAAAGGAAACCGCCCAGTTGAAAACGAGTCTGTTAAGACCGGAACACCAAAAGATCTTTGAGGCCTTTGTGAACCAACATTTTGAACTTCAGTTATTGTTGCAAGACATCGATATTGCCAAGGATTATGGCAAGGTCCTCGATGCTATCAACAAAAAGCGAATGGCGCGCAAGAAGAAAGCCAATGCCAGGGCACTTGTTTATGCGGCTATATTTATAGGATTGCTAAGCAGCTCACTTGCGTTGTATTATGGGAACTTTTTTAAGAAGGAGGCGATTGACAGCCGCAACCTAATCACCCTTCAATTGCAAGATGGTAGCGTGAAGGTACTGGATCAGGGGGTCTCGCGAAGTATTGCGAATACCAAAGGCAAAAAAGTGGTGACCCAACAACAGAACCTATTGCTTTATGCCGATTCTGTTCCTAGTGCAACTGCCAACGAAGAGGAACTGGCATTTAATGAACTTACGGTTCCCTATGGAAAAAAATTCCAGATCAAACTTTCCGATGGCACCCATGTCTACCTGAATTCTGGATCAAAAATCAAGTATCCTGTGCGCTTTTTGAACAATAGCAAACGTGAGGTGTTTCTTGATGGTGAAGCCTATTTTGAGGTCAAAAAAAATGACAGGGCACCCTTTGTGGTCAACACCGAAGAATTGAACACTGTGGTCCTGGGCACCAAATTCAATGTGTCGAGCTACAAAAACGAATTCAATACCTCCACGGTTCTGGTGGAGGGTGCTGTTAGGGTCGAAGGTGGTGGAAAGGCTACTGAAATAGAACCCGGAGAAAGGGCCGTCATTGAAGACGGCAGTATTTCGGTGGATGCCGTAAACGTTGAGAAGCATATAGCATGGACAAAGGGAAAACTCTTTTTTGTCGACGATAGTTTTGAACTCATCCTCAAAGAACTTGAACGGCATTTTAATGTTCGTATCGAGAATGACGACCAAGACCTTGGCAAAATACCGTTTACAGGTACGTTTGAGACGGAGAGCCTGAACGCTATTCTGACCACCTTTCAGCTACATTCCGATTTTAACTTTAGCTTATCGGAAAACGGCAAGAGCATATGGATTACCAAAACATATCAACCTTAAACAAACATGCCTATGTAATACCCCTAGTAAAACGAAAAAATCGGGAAATGCTGGCACAGATCCCGATTGATAAACCGATTAAAGCTATTAACTAAAATCAAACAAAAATATGAAAATAAGCATTCAAATGCGTAGGGGGTCGTTCCCTTTACCCAATTTTAAGCTCGACTTAAAGATGAAACTCTCCGCGTTGTTCATTGCCTTAGTGCTATTTCAGGTCACCGCTGGTGAAGGCTATTCACAGGGTTCCAAAATAACCATTGAAATGGAGGGAGCCACTGTTAGGGAAGCTTTACGAAAAATTGAAAGCAAAACTGACTTTCGCTTCCTCTATAGTAGACCAGATATCGATTTGGACCGCAAGGTTACCCTAAGGGCAGAAAATAAAACCATCAAATACGTATTGCGCAACCTCTTTAAAAATTCGGCGACCACCTTTGCCATCAATGCCAACCAAATTGTGCTTAAGGCAAGAGCTGAAAAAGGAAGGACAAAACCCATGGCCGATTTGCCGATTCCTTCCAATTTGTCCATGGTACAGTTTTCGGTATCTGGAACGGTAACGGATGCCAACGGTTCCCCATTGCCAGGGGCTAGCATTGTTGAAAAGGGTACCACCAACGGAACCCAGACGGATTTTGACGGCAATTTTACCCTCAATGTGGCTAGTGAAGAGGCCATTTTGACCATCTCCTATATCGGTTTTTCTCCCAAGGACATTGCCATAAATGGGCAAACCCAGATCACCGTTTCTTTGGAAGAATCCGCGGCGGGCTTGGATGAGGTCATAGTAGTGGGCTACGGAACCCAGTCAAGACGTAATGTAACCGCGGCGATTGCCACGGTTGACACTGAAGATGCGCAGAAAATCTCCAATACAAACACAGCAAGTTTGTTGCAGGGTAGAGCTGCCGGAGTCAATGTGGAAAATAGTGGCGGTGCTCCTGGAACTGGTGCAGTAGTCGTGATCAGGGGTTCGGGAACCCTTAACAATGATCAGCCTCTATATGTTGTTGACGGCAATTTTGCGGACGATATCTCTTTTATCAGTCCCAATGATATAGAGAGCATACAAATCCTTAAGGATGCGGCCGCTGCTTCAATTTATGGTAGTAGGGCGGCCAATGGTGTTGTTATTGTCACAACAAAGAGAGGCCGATCGGGGGAGATACAAATTGATTTTAGCTCCAAGCTCGGAATCCAAACCCCGACCAATAGATTGGATTTCCTGGGTGCTGAGGAGTATGTTCAGGTGCGCAATCAAGCGAATGCCAATGGAGGTAATGTTAGCCCGGTATTATCAACCAACGGCATCGATACAGATTGGCAAGACGTGCAATTAAGCAGTGCCCTGTTCCAAGATTACAACCTCAGCATTTCCGGTGGAGGCGAAAATGCTACGTTTTATCTATCGGGCCAGTACCTTGACCAAGAGGGGATGGTGAACTCATCAGGTTATGAGAGATATAATGTTAGGGCAAATTCCAGTTTTAGAAAGGGACGTTTTAAAGTGGAAGAGAGTTTATTTTTATCAAGAGAAATACAGGATACCAATCCCGTTTTCATGGTAGGTGGAGGGGCTATCCCGATACAACCCGTTTTTGATGAGAACAATCCCGATGGCGGCTGGGGGCTTGCTCCTCCAGAGTTCACGGGAAACGCCACAAACTATTTTGGTTTTGCCGAATCACAAGATCAAGAAGCCATAAGGGACAGAGTCATTTTTAATATCTCACCTAGTTATGAAATATTGAATGGCTTAACGTATAAGTATAACTTGGGAATCAACTACAGTTTGTTCCATAACAGGAATTTTGTGCCAGTGGTCAATACCGGAGCTAACCCTATTTACACCACAATTGTCGCTACCTTAAATGAAAGTTTTACCCGCGTAGTAGATGTCCTTTCCGAGCATACCCTTAGCTTCTCAAAAGAATTTGGAAATCATAACCTCTCTCTTTTAGGAGGGTACACCACGCAGAATGTCAAGTCAAGAAGCGCTGGGGGAATTGTCCAAGAATTTCCTTCCGATGCACTTACCTCCCTTAATGCCGGTAATGTAGAAACCGCCACTTTTGGCTCCGAACAAAGAAATGCTCTGGTTTCATGGATTGGAAGGTTAGATTATATCTTTAAGGATAAATATCTTCTAGGTGCCACAATCAGGAATGACAAGAGTTCACGATTTGCCGAAGATTTGAGGTCGGGTAACTTTCCTTCTTTTTCGGCAGCTTGGCGCATAAGTGAAGAGGGATTCTTTCCAAAGGATGGTGCGGTTACCGAGCTAAAACTTAGGGGCAGCTGGGGTCAACTGGGGAATCAGGCCATAGGTAATTTTGATATTCAAAGTACCCTGAACAATCAAAACTTTGCAGTCATTGGCGGGGAGCCCCTTGTAGGTAGTACCATTCTGAATTTGGCCAATCCGGAACTATTCTGGGAGACCACGACGTCTACCAATATTGGTGTGGATCTTGAGCTTTTTGATGGAAAGGTGGGGGTCGTCGCGGACTATTTCATCAAGGAAACCGAAGATATTTTGGTGAATCTTCCCATACCTGCCGGTGGTGGGCAAGGGGGGTCTTTGAGGACCAATGCTGCCGATGTTGAAAATAGGGGTTTTGAGTTTTTGGTGAACTACAGGAACAGTTGGGATGATTTTAACCTGAACGCGTCCTTAAACTTTACTACATTGACCAATGAGGTCACTGGCTTGGGTGAAGGTGTTTCGCCTATTCCTGGAGGAAGGTTCAATGCCGGTGGTCAATTTGCAACTCTTACAGATGTTGGGCAAGAGATAGGCAGTTATTACGGTTTTGTTGTAGAAGGGGTTTATCAGACCGATGCGGAAATTGCTGCTGATGGCAGAACAGGAGTGGCACAATTGGGGGACCTGAACTTTAGGGACTTGGACAATGATGGAGATATTGATGAAGATGACCGGGATTTTCTTGGAAGTGCTATACCTGATTTTCAACTTGGCCTTAACGTTAATGCCTCCTACAAGAATTTTGATTTGAATATGTTCTGGACTTCAGTACAGGGGGTAGAATTGTTTAACGCCCGAATCAATGATTTCTTCTTTGAGACAGCTGGCGGGAGTGACATATTCTCATTTGCCAGAAACGCTTGGTCCCCTACAAATACCAATACCAATATCCCGAGAATGGTAGATGGAAATCCATCTGGGAACGATCTCGTTTCCAGTTTTTATGTAGAAGATGGTTCCTATACACGATTGAAGAACATTGAAATTGGGTATACCATTCCCGAAGGGATTTTTCCGGAAAATACATTTAAACGGCTAAGGGTCTATCTGAGTGGCCAAAACCTGATTACATTTACCGATTATTCGGGCTATGACCCAGAGGTCGGAAGGTCGTTTAACGGCAATAATGTGGGGTCCAGCAATTCAAACATTTTTGGAGCAGGAATCGATAGGTCGTACCCAACGGCCAAAATGGTGTTCTTTGGATTGCAAGCCAGTTTTTAAATAGAGTATGATGAGAAAAATTTAAAGTAATAAAAATTGAGATATGAAAGTTAAAAGAGATTTTAGAAAATATCTGATACCAATGTCTTTTATGGTATTGGTATTTACAGGATGTAATCCTGATGTAGAATTGAACTTAGTCAACCCCAACGAACTGGGCTCTGAGAGTTTTTGGCAGAACGCAAATGATGCCCAACAAGGATTGACAGCAGTTTATGCGACTTTGCCAACTGTGGAATCTTTTGGAAGGATGGGTGTAGGTATTATGTTGATCCAGCGTGGGGATGATGTGGATCCCTTTCCACTTACCAATGTAAATGACCCGGGCACGTTTACCACCACCTCAACTCAACCCAGAATGTTGGAGTTTTGGCGGGAAATCAGCAAAACTGTGGCTACGGCGAACCAAGTGATTGACAATGTGCCCAATATTGATATGGATGAGACCCTGAAAGCACAAATCATTGCCCAGGCAAAGTTTTTGAGGGGATTTGCCCATTTTTATTTGTTCCATACTTGGGGGCCACACATTCCTTTGTACAAAAACACTATCCAGTCGGTAGAGGACCTCCAACTGCCCGCTGCAAGTGCCGATGAATTTTATGATTCCATGGAAGCTGATTTTAGCGAAGCCGCGACAGCCTTGCCATTCAAGTGGGATGCCGCCAACACGGGCCGTGCTTCCCAAGCGGCGGCTTTTGCCATGCTGGGAAAAATCTATTTATACCAAGAGCGATGGGCCGAGGCATCCGCCGAATTTGCAAAAATACTGGACAGGGAGTACACCCTAGATGGTGTTGCCTATGAGCATAATTTTGACGAGGCCAATGTAAACAACGCGGAATCTATCTTCGAGATCCAATATGATGCCAACCTCAGCGGAGGTTGGGGTGGATCTGGCGGTAATGTTTGGAGAGGACAGGCCTGGGAAAATGATATTGCCCCACCCGGTTATACGAGTCAGGGTTCGGCTGATGTAAACCAATGGGTGTTTGATCTTTTTATGGCGCAGACCACCACTGGTGGTGAGGAAGATCCCAGAACGAAGGTTTCTATCGTTTGGGATTATCCTGGAGCCAAAGTGTATCAAGATGATTTTTTAACCAACTTCTCATCCGGAGATCTATTGATACGAAAGTACTTGAACTTCGACCATACCCGTGCTGACGACGGTGGATGGGCCGCCAGCACCCAAAACTGGAGAAATATCCGTTATGCCGATATACTTTTAATGTATGCCGAGGCCGAAAACGAAGCCAACGGTGGATCTGCCAATGCATTGGCCCGTTTGAACGAGGTACGAGCCAGGGTAGATATGCCAGCTTATACGGGCCTGGCACAGGATGGATTGCGGCAGGCCATTCGAGATGAACGTGTTCGCGAACTTTCGTTCGAGGGCCACCGATGGTTTGATTTGTTGCGCTGGGGCATTGCTGCTGAAACCTTTAACAACAACCCCGAGAGAAGGGGTAATTCAAATGCGAACTTTATTCAGGGAAGAAATGAGTATTTGCCTGTACCACAAGGGGATGTGGATACCAATCCCAACCTAAATCAAAACCCGGCCTATCTATAATATAGTTTGGTCATACTGTTTTTATTGAGTTAGTTTAGTTTGATTTAAGTTTTCTTTTGGGGGTAATGCTGTTCCCGCAGCATATTCCCCCAAAAGATTTTGTGGTACGATCATCAATCGCTATCGAGACATATATGACAAGACCTTTTGCTACATTGATTTTAATTCTTTGCTTAATCAGCTGTGAAGAAGAAAAAGTCGGTATTGCCTACAAAGTACTATCACCTTCAAGCACGGGCATCCATTTTTCAAATACCATCACCGCAAATGATTCCATCAACTTGGTAGATTACTACTATATCTATAATGGAGGAGGCGTGGGTGTTGGGGACCTCAATAACGACAACCTGCCCGATTTATTTTTTAGTGGCAATATGGTGGGCTCTAAACTATATATGAATAAGGGAGCGATGCAATTTGAGGATATTACATCCAAGGCCGGGATGACCACTGATAGATGGGCCATGGGCGTTTCCATGGTGGATATCAATGCAGATGGCTGGCTAGATATTTATGTGAATATCGCGGGGCATGAGAGTGCCAATAAAAAAAATTTGCTGTTCATAAACCAAGGACTAAACGAGGAAGGTATTCCGACATTTTTGGAGAAGGCAAACGATTATGGCATTGCTGATGCTTCCTTCAGTGTCCAATCTGCTTTTTTTGACTACGACGGGGATGGCGATCTCGATCTATTTATTCTTACCAATTGTATAGATACCGTTGACAAGACTTTTATTTATGACAAGGCATTTGCCGCCACCAAAGGACAAACCATAGACCGTTTATATGAAAACTTGGGAACATCTGATGGCATGGATCACCCCTATTTTGTAGAAAAGTCATTGGAAAGCGGTATTGTGCATGAGGGCTACGGCCTTGGTTTGGCGATAAACGACCTTAACGATGATGGTTGGCCGGATATTTATGTAGCCAATGATTTTATGCCCAATGACCGCTTGTACATAAACCAAGGTAATAAATCGTTCAAAGATCTCTCTGAGGATTATCTGAGGCACCAGAGCTATAACGGTATGGGGGTGGATATTGCCGATGTGAACAACGATCTGCTTCCGGATATTATGGTGCTGGATATGTTGCCTGATAACAACGACCGAAGAAAGTCAATGCTCAGCGGTATGCATCCGAAAAAGTTCCGATTGATCAACCAGGCGGGCTACATTCCCCAATATGTTCGTAACACCCTCCAATTGAACAGAGGTACAGACCTTAACGGCGACATACACTTTTCGGAAATAGGCCAACTCGGCGGAATACACGCAACGGATTGGAGTTGGGCTCCCCTATTGGCCGATTTTGACAATGATGGGGACAGGGACATTTTTATTTCCAATGGCTTTGTAAAAGATATGACCGATCTGGATTTTATCAACTACGACGCTAATAACTCCTACTTTGGCACCAAGGAGGCAAAACAGAATAGAACCAAGGAACTCTATAAGATTATCCCCGAAGTCAAAATCCCCAATTTTCTCTATCAAAACAATGGGGACTTAACCTATAGTGATGTTAGCAAAGCATCCGGGGTGGGCATACCCTCCTTTTCCAATGGAGCCATATTCTCAGATTTGGATGGCGATGGCGATTTGGACATTGTCACCAATGATATTGACCACGAGGCCCTGGTCTATCAAAATATCACGGAAAACAAGAACAATTATTTAAAGGTGAGGTTAAATGGTGCGACTTCCAATCGCAATGCCACAGGTGCCAAGGTGTATGTCGAGCACAATGGTTCCAACCAATATGCGTATGTGGCCCCGACCAGAGGCTATTTGTCCAGTATGAACGATGCTATACACTTTGGCCTGGGCAAAGATACCATCATAGATAAAATAGAGGTGATATGGCCCGATGGAACTCATTTTGTTCAAAGGCATATTCCCGTAAACCAAACCGTGGAAATCAACCACCAAAAAGGGGATTCGGAACGGGTAATGCGAAACGAAAAAAACAGGGGACTGTTCACTAAGGTTGTAGATAGTATACTAGACCATAGGCATGAGGAAAACATGTTCAACGATTTTGATGCAGATCCGCTATTGCTAAAAATGTATTCCAGGGGCGGGCCGACAATGACAGCTGGGCCGCTTGATGGCAAGAAGGGTGCCGATATATATATAGGAGGAAGCTATGGCAATGTTTCATCGCTGTTTGTCCAAGATTCCTCAGGAAAATTCAGAAAGCAGGAGTTCCCAGAAAGCAGTGCCCAATATGAGGATATGGATTCGTTTTTATTCGATTCCGATAATGATGGAGACAACGACCTGTATGTGGTGAGCGGCGGAAGCGAACATCCACTGAACTCGCCGTTTTATCAAGACCGTCTATATATAAATAATGGTCTGGGCCATTTTGAACCATCGAACAAGCTTCCCCCATTGACCGCCAGTGGAGGCTGTGTTGCAGGGGCCGATTATGACCAAGATGGGGATATCGACTTATTTGTAGGGGGAAGATATTCACCGGGTCAGTATCCCATGGCTCCGGAGAGTTATTTATTGAACAACAACAGCGGTAACTTCTCCAATGTAGCCGAACAGGTAGCTGGACTCTCTGGAGTTGGTATGGTAAGCGATGCTATATGGTCCGATTATGATGGTGATGGCTGGGAAGACCTACTGCTTGTTGGTGAGTGGATGCCCCTGACCATTTTTAAAAATGACAACGGAACCTTAAAAAGGATTTCCTTGTCCATAGATTCAAAAAGCACAGGATGGTGGAATACGATTCAGGCTGCAGATTTTGACAATGATGGTGACACCGATTATGTAGTGGGCAATCTGGGCTTGAACCAGGATTACAAGGCCACTCCCGACCGCCCCTTTTTGCTATATGCCGATGACTTTGACGAGAATGGCAAAGTAGATCCTTTGTTTGCTTGCTACATGAAATCAACGGCTACCGGAGGAATCGACCTCTTTCCCTATCATGGTCTTGACGACTTGGCCAAACAGGTTGTGGCCTATAAAAAGATATTTAAAACCTACCAAGCCTATTCCGAAGCTTCATTTGACAACGTATTGACGGACAATCTGACCAAAAAAGCCCTCAAGCTGGAAGCAAAAACCTTTGCCTCCACACTTTTTATTAATGACGGAAACAATAGTTTTACCATGAGGGAACTCCCTATTGAGGCTCAGATGGGTCCCATTTTTGCAATTTATATTGATGATGCCAATGGGGATGGAAATATGGATATTATAGCGGCTGGAAATACCCATGCCTCGGAAAACACCTATGGATGGCACGATGCCTCAGTCGGGGTCTGCCTTTTGGGGGATGGAAAAAACAATTTTAGGGCATTGTCCCCTTCGGAAAGTGGTATTTTTTTAAAGGGCAACATTACTCAATTGACGGCGGTACGTTCCAATTCTGGGGGGCAACTTTTAGTGGCAAGTGCCAATAGTGGAAAAGTCGAAGTGCTTAAGAAGACAGCGAATAGACCATGATTACGCCCATTCATTTCCGAATTAGTGTTAACACGCCCTAGTATTTATTGGATGCCGCCAACTTGCGTTATTTAAAGGTGATCCAAAACCATCAAATAAAATAACTAATTGAAAATGAATATTTTAAAACCAACACTGCAACTATTTTTTTTAGGCTGTATCATCATGGTCGGCCAAAGTCCCAAAGAAGGCACCCGACAGATACATTTGGATTTCCATACCTCGGAAGTCATTCAGGACATTGGTTCCGAATTTTCCAAAGCGCAGTTTCAAGAAGCCCTAAAGACGGCCAAGGTGAACTCCATCAACATCTTTTCAAAAGGGCACCACGGCTGGTCCTATTACAACACCAAAGTGGGTAAAAAACACCCCCATCTGGATTTTGACCTTTTACAGGAGCAAATTGAGGCCTGTCATGAAATAGGCATTCGTGCACAAGCCTATTACACCATCGGCTGGTCCGCCAAGGATGCACGGGAACACCCGGAATGGATCATCAAGGATAAGGAAGGAAAGGAAGTCTGGTTCGGGTCGGGGCTTGACGATGAAATCAAGAAAGGCGAAAAGTTGTATCCCTTCTATTCCTGGGCCACGCTTTCTCCTGAAGGGGCCTATCTGGACCTTATCTTGGCCGAAGTGGAAGAATTGGCTAAAAACTATGATCTCGATGGCTTTTGGTTTGATATTGTGCCCTTTCAATACCCTAACTATAGCGAGCTGGGAAGAAAAGATCTTATGGCCAACGGAATTGATCTGAACGATGACAAGGCCGTGGAACGGCACCATATCAAAAAGATGAAGATTTTTTTGAACAAGACCCGTGAAATCGTAAAAAAATACAAGCCCAACGCCTCCATTTTTTACAATTGGACCACCCATTTCAACATTCCCCAAAGCTTGGACTACCAATTGGAACAATACAATACAAAACTGGATTTGGAGGATCTTCCCACTACCTGGGATGGCTACGACCTGTTTCCCTTGCGGGCCAAATATTATGGCAATTTGGATATGGATTATGTGGCCATGAGCGGAAAGTTCCATACGGCATGGGGCGAGTTTGGGGGCTTTAAGCATAAAGATGCCATTTGGTACGAAGCGGCATCCATGGTAGCCTTTGGGGCCAACGCAAATTTTGGTGACCAGTTGCACCCTTCGGGAAGAATGGACATGGAGACCTATCGCAATATCGGGCATGCCTTTGACTATGTGGAAAGAATAGAGGATTATGGTGTGGGTGCGGAACATGAGGCCTCGGTGGGCATTTGGTTTGCTAACAAAAAGAGACATGACGAGGGCCTGGTTCGCATGCTATTGGAAAACCAGGTAGATTTTGTGATGGCCAGCAATCGCAAGGATTGGTCGAACCTGGAGGTGATCATTTTATCGGGCGGAGTAGCATTGAATCCAGCGGACGTAAAGCGAATTCAGGGCTTTATGGATAATGGCGGCAAGCTTTTGGTCATGGGCAAAGGGGCCATGGATCGAAAAAACAAAAAGTTTCATTTTGATATGGGCGTCAACTATTTGGGCGATGCCGAATATGACGTGGACTATACGATTGCGGGGGACGAGATAGCAGCAAATTTGGTACGTTCCCCCTTCTTGAACTATGAGCCCTCCTTACGGGTTGAAGTTGAAAAGGGCACCATAGTTTTGGCCCATTTGCGCGAGCCGTTTTTTAACCGTAGGATACATGCATACTCTTCCCACCAAAATACGCCATATCGCCAAAAAAATGCGGCGCATCCTGCGGTCACCAGAAAAGGCAACATCATTTTTATCCCCAGTGACCTGGCAAAGGGTTATTTTAGATTGGGTGCCAGGGTGCACCGTGACCTGTTTTATAATTGTTTGTCACAACTTAGCGCCCGGCCTATGGTGGAAGTGGACATGCCAAGTGCAGGACGGGTAAATCTGTTGCACCAGCCCGATAAGAGCAGATATGTACTCCACTTGCTGTATGCTTCACCCCACCAAAGGGGAAAAGCACAGGTGATTGAAGATATTGTACCGCTTTATGATGTGCCTGTTACCATGGATTTGCACAAGGAAATAAAAAAGGTATATGCCATTCCATCTATGCAGCCTGTCGAATTTAAAAGGAATGGCGGCAAGTATACGCTAAAGGTGAAAAAATTGGAGGGGCATATCGGATTGGTCTTCGAATATTGATCTAAGCTGATGGTCCTTACGCTTCTCCAAAAAATTGATGATTCGCCCGATGTAAGGATGGTGGTTTTAGGAAAACGACCATGGAAGAAAAGACGATGTATAGAAGAGCGTGCTATATTATACACATTCTGATTTTCGTTTTCCCTAAGTTTTAGAGTGCGGTCTAAGAAGAGGTTCAAAAGGGTTCCAAGCCCCTCTTAGAAGGGATTGCCCATCTTAAGTTTGTAGATCCCAAGATTTATATTGCCATCGCTTTTGTGCATTTTAAAATGCACAAATGAGTGGAGGATATGGCTCATTTCAAAATGAATTTTTTCAACTTCATGGGGATGTTATTATCACATTTAATTAAATTTGAAAGGACTACACCTAGCCTCATACGTTCATTAAAAAAGGCGTAAGAGATATTTGGATTACTTGTCTGGCGATAGAGCACTTTCCCTTTATAGTAGCTATGGGCCTTTGATTGTTGTTTCGAAACAAACGCTAAAAACCAATGTGGTTGACATTCTGGATTTGGAGTTGCCAATATCGGCAATATAAAATTTTAAAATCCAAGAAGAAATAACCTTGGTTTGCCTCAAAAGAGGCATCGCTTTCCAAGATGACGTCTATGGTCAGTATACATCTAAATGCCAAAATATACACAATTATGGACAATTTTTACATTTAGATTTTCATCCGCCACGCCTATATTTGGTAAAATGCGATAACCCGTCTGGACTAAACTCTAAAGTAAGATCACCCCAATTTTACACGGTATTGGTAACCCTAGTTTTGTTCAAAAGTGATTTGACTGGGGACAATGACTAAAGCGTTGCGGTGAACGGTGGGGTTTCAATGATTAGATAAAATCCAATAAACGATACAGAAGCAGATAATAAAAAATGGAATTCAACGGATTGAACAACACATTGGGAAATTTAAGCTTCCTTTCAGCTGCCCAATCACGATGTATTACGGCAGAAAATCCGACTGGGGAACCCGGTATGGGAGGGATGGCCACCACAGGTTTTGCCGAAAGACAGTCGAGTGAATTGGGCCGGGGCTGGAAAGTAAACCCGGCGATAACCATTGCGGCGGGAGAGACGACAGTTATAGCCGACATCAAGGGCATGGGTGCTATTCAAAGCATGTGGATGACCGGCCTTATCTCAAGGGACTTGATTATCAGGATATATTGGGACAATCAGGAACATCCTTCAGTGGAAGTGCCCTTTCCGGATTTTTTTGCCAGTGGCTATGTGGACAATACTGATGTGCTGCTTGGCGGGGAATTTGCACAACTGAATTCCATTCCGGTAGCCGTAAATCCGTCCAATGCGTTCAATTGCTTTTGGAGTATGCCATTTAGGGAACGCTGTTATTTCACCATGGAAAATAGAAGCGACATTGATCGGATCTTATATTACCAGATCAACTACCAATTGACCGAAATACCTAAAGCGTGTGCCTATTTTCATGCATCGTTCAGAAGGTCCAACCCGGTCAAGCCAAAGGAAGTACACACCATTATCGATAGTGTCGATGGGCAAGGTCATTATATCGGCACGGCTATGAGTGTGGGCCTCAATGGAGCCGGTGGCTGGTGGGGCGAGGGGGAAGTGAAATTCTACATGGACGATGATGAAGAGTTTCCCACAATATGTGGTACCGGTTTGGAAGATTATTTTCTGGGTGCCTTCAATTGGGAGACGAACAAAGGGTATACCGTCTACAATTCAGCATATGGGGGTTTTCACCGCTATGAAGCTCCCGATGGCCTGTACAAAATACAACCCCGCTTTTCGTTGTACCGTTGGCACATTCCGGATCCCATCCGTTTTACCAAAAAATTAAGGGTGACCGTGCAGGATTTGGGTTGGAAAAAGTTCAATACCAAACAGTTCGATGTGGTGGAAGACCGCAAGTATCTTGCCAGACAGGACGATATTGCCACAGTGGCTTTTTGGTACCAAACCCTTCCTAGCACAAAGTTCCAGGCCCTACCGGATAGGGAGGGAATGATCATTCAATAAACGAGTTTACAGGTGAATAAACTAAAAACAAATGAAAATCAGGTAGGTCTCCTGGAAAGGATAGGGTATGGTTTGGGCGATACGGCCGGAAACTTTGTGTATCAGTCCGTATTATTGTTGTTAGGCTTTTTCTACACTGAAATATACGGTTTGAGTGCCACTACGGTGGCTTCAATATTTTTGGTGGTACGGATCGTAGATGCGGTTACTGATCCCATAATGGGCGGTATAGTGGATCGGACCAACACCAAATGGGGAAAATATCGCCCTTATTTGATCATATTGGCAATACCTTATGCAGTGGCCAGCGTGTTGGTGTTCACCGTCCCTGATTTTGGTCCTGAGGGAAAAGTAATCTATGCCTACGCCACGTACACTACATTGATGTTGCTCTTTACGGCGACCAATATTCCATATGGGGCATTGACCGGGGTGATGACGAGCAATCCCAAAGAACGGGCATCCATTAATGCCACACGTTTTATGTTCGCTACCGGGGGTGGACTGGTGGTGACCTCATTGGTGTTGCCATTAACTACCATCTGGGACAACCCGGCCATCGGCTATAGAAATGCCATGATCATCATGGCCGTTTTGTCGGTTCTTCTTTTTATGATCTGTTTTGCCACAACCAAAGAGCGTGTTAAGGGCATGGAAGATGAAAAAGGCAATCTGTACCAAGACCTAAAATTTATATTCAAAAATGACCAGTACCGTTTGGTTGCCTTGGCGACCTTGGTCATGGTAACCGCCCAGACCATAAAAAACACGACACAAATGTTCTACATTACCCTGTATGTGGAAAACGCGGCCACTTATTCGGCTTGGTTCCTGTCCATCTGGATGATTGGGGGAATGATTGGTGCGCAGTTGGCCGCAAAACTGTTGGACGTTATGGACAAAAAAAAGGCCTACATTGTTTTATTGTACCTCTGCGCGGTAATGTCGGCCATATCCTTTGTAGTGGGCAATTCAAATATCGTTCTTATTATGGTCATCCAATTTTTTGTGGGTTTCTTCAATCAAATGATTGCCCCGATTTGGTTCACCTTTACCGCAGATGCCGTGGACTATGGGGAGTTGAAGTTTAAAAAACGTTTGGATGGACTCACATTATCATTCACCTTGTTCTCCCTAAAGATGGGGCTTTCGGTAGGAGGCGCCCTGGCCCTGGCCATTATGGGCTATTATGGCTATCAGAGTGGAGGGGTGCAACAGTCCGCTGAGGCGACAAATGGTATTCTAGTGGTGTTTTCAATTGTACCCGCCATCGTATTCGTGATAACCGCATTGGTGGTAAACCTATTTAAATTGGATTCCAAGGCCATTGCCCAAAATGCAGAAAAACTTCAAAAATTAAGGAAAAATTAAATCAGTAATCGCGCAAAGAACAGCATGAAAAAATGTTTTAAAATTAGTTTTTTACCCATTGTCCTAATGGTTTCCATAGGCAGTGTATGGGCTCAGTCAACAGTATTTTATGTGTCTCCTAAGGGCAGCAATTCAGCAATAGGCTCAAAAGATAAACCTTGGAAAACATTGGAATACGCCAGAGATCGGGCACAAAAAATAGATGATTTTGTAGTGATTCACCTTCTGGATGGTGAATATATATTGGATAGACCTTTGGTTCTTAATGCGGGGGATTCAAACCTCTCGCTACAAGCGGCAGAAGGGGCAACACCGGTTATTACTGGTGGTGTTAGCATTTCAGGATGGAGAAACTCAGGAAAAAATGGTATTTGGACGGCGAAAGTGCCCTCTGGAGTAACCGGTAGACACTTATACATCAACGATAAACGGGCTGTTAGGGCCCGTACCAAAGATGGTAAAGGATGGGTAAGGAATGCGAACCGCCCCAATCCTTGTAATTCGGTTACTTGTATTGAAGAAAACAGCCCCAACAGTTTTAAAATGCCGGAAGATTTTCCAAAATTATCCAATGTTGGGGATGTGGAAATGGTGAACATTATGCGATGGAAGATGTACCGCGGCAAACTGGACAGGATTGAAGATGGCTTGGCCTATGTAGACCAACGCTATTGGGATTTGGCAAAAATTGGCCCCTATGCCATACTGTTCAATAATAAAAACCACACGGTTACATGGTTGGAAAATGCCATCGAGTTTTTGGATGAAGAAGGGGAATGGTATCTGGACAAGCGAAAGCGGACCATCTACTACAAGCCGCTTAAAGGGGAAGACCTGAAGAATGCCAATGTAGTGTTGTCCAATGTTGAAAAACTGATTGATGCCGATGGCGCAAGCAATGTAAGTATTGAAGGCATTACTTTTAAATATGCCGATTGGAAACAGGCTTCCACACCACAGGGATACGTAAGTATTCAATCGGGGGCAATCTTGAAAGACCCCGATTATAAATCCATTGAAGATGCCTTCGAGGGCTTGGCGGATATTCCGGGAAACCTACACTTTAAAAATTCTCGTAATGTGGTTGTAAAGGGCAACACCTTTAAGAACATGGGCGGAACAGCCTTGAACTTTGACACCAACAACCAGAACGTCAATATTTTTGGCAATACTTTCGAAGGGATTTCAGGTGGAGCCATTACCATTGGTTACCTGCAGGATCACCATATCGTTAGCGATCTATTGAGCCAGGATATCGTTATCGACAACAATTCAATCAAAGATGTGGCCTTGGAATATTATGATACCTGCGCCATTAAATGTACCTATGTAAAAAATGCCAGCATTATCAACAATACCATCAACGGGGCCTCGTCAGGTGGTATTTCTTTAGGTTGGGGCTGGGGCCGTTACGATGTGGATAATTTTGATTTTTGGAAGGATGGTTCCGATAAAGCCTATAACCACCCTAGCATAACAGGTGGCGTAATTGTTGCACATAACCATATTACCAACATAACCCGCCTGTTGGGAGATACGGGAGCCATCTATAATCTGGGAGCTTCACCGGGGACTAGATGGTACGCCAATTATATTGAAAATATTAGGTTGCCCAGTACGCCGTATAGTAGCCATAATGTCCATGGCATATATACTGATAACGGTTCGCGTGGTATTGAAATCCAGGATAATGTGGTAATCAATGGCCGTGAACCCTATCTGGCCAATGGATCGCACGATTATAACGTAAGAGGCAGCCGCTACTATTATGCGGAAGAAGCTGGCGAATATCCAAAATGGGTTGAGGAAAAGGCCGGTGTCCAGTCCGAAATCACCGAAATAAGAACCCGTGAAACCATTGAAAAACTTATGCCAAACCGCTTGCCGGTAAGCCACAAATTCCATGTGGTAAAAGAAGGAGTGGCCGTAGGTAAGCATATCACCGCCATAGGTAGTGCTGCAAACAGCAAAGCATCTTTCGCCACCGATGGCAAAACAGAAACCTACTGGCAAGGAGCGGGTAAGGAAGGTGAGCTGATTCTTGATTTAGGCAAAATCTCGGATGTGTACTATGTGAACTCCGCATTTGGTTATATCGATACCAAAACCCAGCGGGAGGTATATTGCAAGCGCGGCTATGATTTTGAGTATTTCACTTCTTTGGATGGTGAAAACTGGACATCTTATGGAGAAGGCCGTAAAATCTCGACCATTGCAATCAACCAACAATACATGCCGGAGTACAAACCTGCCGAGGCCAGATATGTAAAACTGAAGGTTTACTCATCGGGAGATGATCCCCTAAGCGTATTGCGGTTCAAGGTGGCAGACCAACGCCCTATTTACGGTGGCCTTGTGCGTAAGTAGGGGAAAGTTTGAAAATAGCCACTGATACTGTGTTGTGATAAAGGTCAAAAAGGTATTCTAACAGGATAAGGATTTCGTTTACATTAAAATAGGAGATATGAGTTTTAAGTCAATCAATTTGTTGCTGGTAATGTTGCTTTTAGGTACTTTTACAGCTATTGCCCAGAGCAATTATTACATTTCCCCATCAGGTAGCAATAAAGCCGATGGAACCAAGAGCCGTCCTTGGAAGACCCTTGAATATGCAAGAAATCAGGCACGAAAGGCCGATGGTTTTGTAGTGATCCACCTTATGGATGGGGAATATGTGTTGAATAGGCCCTTGACGCTCAATGCAGAGGATTCAAACCTATCGATTCAGGCTGCGGAAGGAGCAACACCAGTTATCAGTGGAGGTGTTACCATTAGTGGATGGAGAAATTCAGGAAAAGACGGTATTTGGACAGCGAAAGTATCGGCCGGAGTTGTCGGTCGTCATCTATACATCAACGATAAACGGGTAGTTAGAGCCCGAACCAAAGATGGTGTAGGCTGGGTAAGACTTTCTAACCGGCCCAATCCGTGTAACTCGGTCGACTGCCGTGATGATGAAAATACGCCCAACGGCTTTAAAGTTCCCGAAGGCTTTCCGAAGCTATCCAATGTTCGTGATGTTGAAATGGTGAACATTATGCGTTGGAAAATGTATCGCGGTAAGTTGGATAAGATAGAGGATGGCGTGGCGTACGTAAACCAACGCTATTGGGAACTGGCCCGGATCGGCCCTTTTGCAATCAATGAAAACAGCAATGACAAAGCTGTGGCTTGGTTGGAAAATGCCATTGAATTCTTGGATGAAGAAGGCGAGTGGTATTTGGATAAGCGTAAAAGCAGGGTGTATTACAAACCAGTAAAGGGAGAAAACCTGAAGAACGCCAAAGTGGTCTTATCCAATTTGGAAAAACTGATCGATGCCGATGGCGTAAGCAACCTGAACATTGAGGGCATTACCTTCAAATATGGCAACTGGAAACAAGCTTCAAAACCTGAGGGTTATGTGAGTATCCAATCAGGTGCCTATTTAACGGATTCCGATTACCAAACCATTGAAGATGGATTTGAAGGTTTGATCGATATTCCCGGGAATGTGCACTTTAAAAATTCACATAATGTGGTTATAAAGGGCAATACCTTCCAAAATCTGGGCAGTACCGCATTGAACTTTGACACCAATAACCAGAACGTGAATGTTTTTGGTAACACTTTTGATGGCATCTCCGGTGGAGCCATTACCATGGGTAACCTTCAGGATCATCATATCATAAGCAGTAACGTAAGTCGTGAAATCATCATCGATAACAATACAATTAAAGATGTAGGGCTGGAATATTTCGATGTTTGTGCCATTAAATGTTCCTTTGTAACAGATGCCAGCATCGTCAATAATACCATCGATGGCTCTTCTGCTGGAGGTATTTCCCTTGGATGGGGCTGGGGCCGATACGATGTGGATCATTTTGCCTTTTGGAAAGATGGTTCGGACAAAGCCTATAACCACCCAACGTCTGCAGGTGGAGTGATCGTAGCCCACAATAGCATTAATAATGTGACCAAGAAGTTGGGGGATACTGCTGCCATTTATAATCTGGGGGCTTCCCCCGGGACCAAGTGGTATGCCAATTATATTGAGGGCGTGCTATATCCTGAGGCGCCCAATTGTGCCCACTATAGCCATGGTATTTACCCGGATAACGGTTCACGTGGCATTGAAATCAGGGACAATGTGGTCATTGGTTCTTCGCACAGACCTTATCTGGCCAATGGTTCTCACGACTATGTGGTGAGGGGTGCAGCCTATTATTTTGAGAAAGAAGCCGGGGAATATCCAACCTGGATCAAAGAAAAGGCAGGAGTAAAATCCATTATTAAGACCATAAGAAGTCGTGAGGAGATTGAAAAATTATTGCCTCCGGCACTACCGGTAAACAGCAATTTTTATATTGCTGAAAAAGGAACGGTGGTCGGTAAGGAAATAACGGCCATAGGTAGTGCGGGCAATAGCAAAGCATCTTTTGCTACTGATGGTAGAACGGAGACCTATTGGCAAGGTGCGGGAAAAGAAGGGGAATTGATTGTGGACATGGGTAAAGTTTCCGATGTGTATTATGTGAGTTCCGCTTTTGGTTATATCGATGCCAAGACCAAGCGCGAGGTGTATTTTAAGCACGGTTACGATTTTGAGTATTTAATATCAAAAGATGGCAAAAACTGGAGAACCTTTGGTGAGGGGCGTAAGATTTCAACACTGGCCATTAACCAACAATACATGCCAGAACAAGAGCCTGTTGAAGCGCGTTATGTGAAATTGAAAATCCATTCATCCGGTGATGACCCACTAGGGGTTTTGCGATTGAAAGTAGTTGACTTGGAACCGGTATATGGCAGACGCATATTTGGGCCTGAAAAAAGTAAAAATTTGACTAAAACCCACTGATGTAAATTCCACTTGGTGAACAATCAATATAAGGATATGAATTGGGGGGAAGCCGTTGAAAGAGCTTTCCCAAAAACTGAACACGAATTTATTTCAACAGATACCTTTGCAAAATGAAATGGGAAAAAAGTGCGATGCCCACAGACCGAGCATGGCACCGATGAATTTCCATGGGATACAATAGACAGGCTATGGATAAACTGGAAGCCCAATTCATTTCCGTACAACTGGTCAAATCTTTTTGCAGCGGTCTCTATGGTTTAAAAAGTAAAAATTTCGATGTGAATGAAACGCTATGGAATTTTACCAATGGTGCTGTTGTTTATGGCAGCAAACTTTGGTGTTGGCGCACAGCAATACGAAGCCGATTGGAAGTCTTTGGATCAACGTCCCGTAGCGGACTGGTTTGAAGATGCCAAATTTGGCATTTTCATTCATTGGGGGCCGTATTCCGTGCCTTCTTGGTCACCAAAAGGCACTTATGAGGAATGGTACTTGGAGTGGTTTACGAGTCAATCCATTTTTGGCAACGGCAACTTCACTGGTCAAGAAATCCCTGATTTTCATAAGAAGACCTATGGTGAAGATTTCAATTATATCGATTTTGCAAAACTGTGGAAAGCCGAGCTTTACGATCCGGCGCAATGGGCGTCGTTATTTAAGAGATCTGGGGCTAAATATGTAATTCTGACCTCAAAGCACCACGATGGGTTTGCATTATGGCCCAATGAACATTCCACCAAATCACGGGGCTATTTGTGGAACAGTATGGCAACCGGGCCAAAAAGGGACTTGGTAGGGGATTATGTAAAGGCCATGAAGGATGCCGGACTAAAGGCAGGTCTATATTATTCGCTTTACGAATGGTACCATCCCTGGTATAAGGCCGGACTGGATAAATTTGTCACGGAGTATTATCATCCCCAATTTAAGCATTTAGTCACCAACTATGAACCTGATTTGATCTATGCAGATGGGGAATGGGAAAAGGATGATAGCTACTGGAAAAGCACCGAATTGTTGGCCTGGTTGTTCAACGAATCGCCTGTCAAGGATGATGTGGTCATCAACGATAGGTGGGAAAAAGACCAACGCCACAAGCACGGCGGCTATTTTACCACCGAATACCTGCGTGAAGAAGTGAAGTTCAACAAACCATGGGAAGAAATTAGGGGGATGGGTCTTTCCTTTGGATACAATAGAAATGAAGACATAGAAGACTACAACTCCCCCCAAATGTTGGTCCTAATGTTGGTCGATATTGTGAGTCAGGGGGGCAACCTATGCATTAATGTAGGTCCTACGGCAGCTGGCAAGATACCTGTGATCATGCAAGAACGCCTGTTGCAGATTGGAGAATGGCTCAATGTTAACGGAGAGGCCATCTACGGTACCCGAAAATGGAAAAAGCCCTGCCAATGGTCGCAAGGGGATAGAAATTTTGAACTGCTACAGCCCGGACAATCCTACGTTGAAGGGGATTATATATTGAAGCAGACCGTAGACCAACAGCCTGGAAAAGCGGTGAAAGAATTGTTCTTTACCAGTAAGGAAAACGATATTTATGCGATTTCTCCAAAGCTACCCAAAGGACAGTTGATTATAAAGGGAGTAAAGCCTTCAAAAAAAACCAAAATCACTTTGTTGGGCCTAGAAGGCGATTTGTCCTATACCTACGAGCAAGGCAATCTGGTGGTACAAGTTCCCGCATTGGCCTATGATGAAGTACCCTGTTTATATGCATGGAGCTTTAAGATTACCAATGCTAGATAAGGGGATGGTACGTCCGTTGCTTGGAAAACCCTTTTTGAGTTTATAAAAACAGATCCCTAATAAAATAAAATCAAATGAAACAGAAACAGACAATGAAAACAAAAGCGACTCTATTTTTAATGGCTTCTTTTTTGGTGTATACGCTGAGTTCCCAGACCTCCCAACTGTGGACACCCAACGATTATACCCCCCAACGTATGGCCAGTTATGACCCCAGTGGGGGTAATGATGATGGCAGTTGGGGCAACCCCTTAAAACCGGGCCAGACCCGTTTGGTCGGGGAAGTGGAGGGCCCGGGCATTATCAAGCACATTTGGATGACCATTGCCTCAGACGAACCCTACCATCTTAAAAAAATAGTATTGCGCATGTATTGGGATGGGGAGGAATCGCCCAGTGTGGAGACGCCCATTGGTGATTTCTTTGGTCTGGGCCTGGGCAAGTATGTGATGTACGAATCAAAATATACCTCGGTAGGCTCACAAAAGGCCCTCAATGCGAACTTTCCCATGCCCTTTAAGAAAAAGGCAAAAATTACGGTGACCAATGAAGGGGGGCAGGCGGTAAAGGCCTTTTATTACAATATCGACTGGGAAAAACACCGCTCGCTGCCCGAAGAGACGCTTTATTTCCATGCCCAATACAGGCAGCAAACCCCTACCGATGGTTGGACCAACGATTGGCCAAACAATTATGTGCCCGAAATCAACACCCATCAGAATAAGGACGGCAAAGGCAACTACGTGATGCTTGAGGCAACGGGCACCGGAAATTACATCGGCGCAACCCACAGCATTATCCAAAACCAAGGGGACTGGTGGGGTGAAGGCGATGAAATGATCTATATTGATGGGGCCAAAGAACCGCAGATAAAAGGTACTGGTGCCGAAGACTATTACCTGGGTGCATGGTGTTACGGGGGTTGTGGCATCAATCCTTTTGGGGGTACAAAGCCTACATTTGCGTACCAATCCTATGGCAACCCGATGAACGGAGGGGACAACAAGGGGGCCGAGTGGACGGTATACCGCTTTCACGATACATCGCCCATACCTTTTAATACCTCATTTAAGATGACCATTGAACATGGACATGCCAACCACCGTTCCGATAATTACTATACCGTGGCCTATTGGTACCAAACTTTGCCCCATGCAAAATTTCCATCCTTGCCACCCGTTAAGGAGCGTATCCCGTCCATCTTGAATGTAGGCGGTCCCACTACAGGAAAATAATAGGTTGAAGAGGACTTAGTTTGGGTTAAATAGGTGCTAACTAGGCATATCCATCAAGGGTTGAAATCTTAGTGGTTCCCTGAATTTCTCTGCGAAATTCTGCATAACAACCCTTGATTCGCCCAAGGCATTGATATGCTTCCCCGTAAATTTGATGATTTGCCCAATTCGTGGATTGCGGTTTTTGAAAAAGAGGTCGGAAGACAATAGAATTTTAAAACGAGATCGCAATATTATACACATACGGACTTTCCTTCTACCTGAATTTTAAGGTGCTGTCCAACTGGGTTTCCAAAATGTTGCCAAGTTCATCCCAAAGGGACCTCGCAATCTACAGTTCGTAGATTTCAAGTTTCAGGGTATCGCAGCTTTTTTCCAACTTGAAATACATAAACAATGTAGCGGATATAACTCCTTTCAAGCTAGTTCTTTTCAGCTTCATGGGAACGTATCCTTCCGCATTGAAATAAACTTGGCAGGGTATTGTTTGTCCTTTTATTCTCAAAAACAGCTGAATAGGATTTTTATGAAAAATTGGAGAGGCACTGTCCGTCGATAAGGTTACTTTTTTTACAGTGGACATAGGCTCCTAAGGTGTTGTTCCATTAGAAACGCCAAAAAGGAAGGGGAAGTCATTGGTCATTACGGATTTCTAACTACCAAAGGGGAGAACGAAGAATATTAAAATCCAACGGTATGCAACCTTGATTTGCACCCGAAAGGGAACCGATTTTTGAGATACGAGTTTTCACAAGTGTGGCTATAAATACAAAAAAATACACAAATATAGCCAGTTTTGACATTTGAATTTTAAGTAGTCACTCCTATATTTGGTAAAATAGGTTTGCCTATCTCTATCCACCCTTAAAGTAGAATCATATAAGCGCTACAATGTGCCTGTTGGCATTGATTTTTAAGGGGGTGTAAATGGAATTGAACCATTCCGTCCATGCAGCTTATTGATTTTGATAAAATGGAGCTATGTATTATCGGCAAAAGAATGGAAAACACAATAGTATGGTTTTCAAATATGGGTGGAATGCACAGTTCCGGGTCAAATCATTGAAAAAACGATAAAAACAATCACATGAAAAATACAAGAATCTTGCAGTTGTTGGTCGCATTTGTTGTGCTGGGAGCATTTGCGCCTATCCTGGCTTTGGCTCAGCAAACACCTACTTTTGTGGAAGTTGAAGGAGGCACTTTTATCATGGGCGATGCCTATGGTGATTTGGATGAAAAGCCGCACCAGGTAACTGTGGGCACCTTTTACATCAGTCAAAAGGAAATAAGCGTTGGCCAGTTTCGCGCGTTTTGTGAGGAAACCGGTGATAAATTGCCACATGAATATGTGGATCCCCCTCATGATAATGAGCCCATTAGACATGTGAATATTCACAGGGCCAGAAAGTATTGTGAATGGCTCAGCAAAAAATTGGGCAAAAAGATACAACTGCCCACAGAGGCACAATGGGAATTTGCGGCAAGAGGCGGACTCAAAAGCGAAGGGCACCGCTATGCCAAGGGAGCAACAACGGTTGATAAGAATAGCGATGGCGGAAGATTGCATCACGTTGGCACCAAACGGCCCAACGAATTGGGTCTTTATGATATGAGTGAAAATGTTTGGGAATGGTGCCGTAGTTGGTACGGTGAATATCCTTCAGAGGCCCAAATAAATCCTTTGGGGCCAAATGATGGTTCTTTTTATGCGGTACGCGGTGGCGGTTATTTGAGTGATGAAGCACCTTATTCCCGTGTTGCCGACCGCAGTAGCTATATGCCCTGGTACAATATGCATGACGTGGGTATTCGGGTCGTTTACGAACCAGAGAACAGTCGACCGCCAAAAGTAAGCCCCCCTATTAAAACCAGCTCTGATAACACTTTGATGCGCCAATTACCCTATGAAGGGGTGGAGCATTTCATCAAAACCAAAGAAACGCGTACCCAATGGTTCAAAGAAGCCAAATTGGGCATGTTTATTCACTGGGGTTTGTACAGCGCGGGCGGTGGCTACTATAAGGGAAAGCGTTATAAGCAACATTATGCGGAATGGATCCAGGTATGGTCGCAAGCTGACACCAAGGATTACGCGGAACAATTGCGACCGGGCTTCACCGTTGAAGATTATGATCCTAAAAAGTGGGCAAAATTGGCCAAGCATATTGGTGCTCGCTATGCGGTATTGACGTCCAAACACCACGACGGTTTTACCTTGTTCAACACAAAACATCCCTATGCCAGGAAGGAAAACAATCCATATGGCGTAGAGGTAAGTATTTCGCCGGAAGGCAGGGATCTCTTTGGGGAATATGTGGAAGCATTCAGGGAGGAAGACATTAAAGTGGGCCTATATTATTCACTGATCGATTGGCAACACCCAGATTCCCCATTCCATTATGAACTCAACAATGCAAAACGCACCAATAATACCGCGGACTATCTTGATTATTATAAAAGCCATGTAGAACAATTGATGACCGACTATGGTAAAATTGATTTGCTTTGGTCCGATTACAGTTGTACAAGCAAGCAGGGGAAAACATGGGATACCAAGGGATTACTGGAAATGATTGCCCAAGAACAACCCGATATTGTGGTCAGTAATCGCTTTTGGAATGGTATAGAAAACCCCTATGGTGATTATATAACCCCTGAAAAATACGTGCCCGCAACGGGTTTTGATAGTGAAGCATGGGAAGTTTGCCATACTATGAATGAAAGTTTTGGGTACAGTGCGCATGATGATCGCTGGAAATCATCCGAGGAGTTGTTTAAAATCCTCGTGGATATCAATAGCAAAGGCGGTAATTTATTGCTTAATATCGGTCCGGATGCCAAAGGTAATGTCCCGACGGTAGCAATGGATATTCTTAATGAATTTGGCGATTTGGTGAAAAAATATAATTCTGAAATTTTCGGTACCACTGCCTCTCAATTTAGTGAATTGCCGTTTGAAGGGAAATCAAATACCGTGTTGACCAATGGAAATCAATCACGCTTAAATTTCTTTGTTTACAGTTACCCCACCAATGGTAAGCTCATCATTGAAGGCATTGACAATAAAGTGTCCAAGGCGTATTTAAGTGCTTCCAAAAAAGAACTGAATTTTAATAAGGAGGATGGCACATTAAGCATTGATTTGCCCGAGAAAAAAACGGATAGTTTTGGTTGGGTGGTGTCCGTTGATGTTAAGGGCAAGCCAAGAATAAAAAATGGGTCCGTAAATTGAATTTGTTTAGATTTTTCTGGATTGAACCCTAAGCTTGACTCAACAGAAACTAGAAACACCAGGTATTTGAACCAATCACAATCAAGGGGTCAATATCAAACAGCATTGAAGCTTAAACCCCAACAAGATGGCAAAAAAAGTATTGTCCTTGAAGTATTTTGTAGCAGTTTCAATGCATGAACCCCAATATCTTTGGGAACCCTTCAAAATGATGTAATAAATCAACAGCAGCATAGTTTAAAAAACAACGGCATCCACATGAGACATACAGCAACAGTTTTAACCATTTCTGTCTTGGTATTCTTCACAGGTTGCCAACAATCCGAAAATAAGGAAAAGGGATTTTCCCTAGAAGATATAAAGAAGGTATACAAGGCCGCCCCGAAAGGTGTACAGACCCGATGGATCAGTTCCGAGAACAAAAAGGGAGAAAAGGGCAAGGGAGGCATGACCAACAAAGGAGCCAAGGGCGATGCTTTTAGTATGATAGGCCCTGGGGATACCCTGGTCATCTTTGATCAAAAAGGACCAGGCATCATCACCAAGATATGGGCTGCCAATTCTTTTGCCTGGAACCAGGAGAACAGACAAAAGATGAGCATTAACATGTACTGGGACGGTGAAACGAAACCAGCCGTTTCAGCTCCGTTTGTCGACTTTTTTGGTATGGGCCTTGGGCTGATGCGTCCCTTTGAAAACGTCTTTTTTTCCATGCCGGAAGGCCGCTCATTTAATTGTTCCGTGCCCATGCCTTTCCATACATCGGGCAAAATCGAGGTCGTGAACGAGTCGGAAGATTTCATCATGTTCTATTATCAAGTTGATATGGTTAAAGTGGGCAAATTGGAAGACGACACGCTCTATTTCCATGCCTATTGGAACCGTGACACCACGACCACCAAGGGAGTGGACTACACCATCTTACCCAAAGTAAATGGACGAGGTCGATATCTGGGCACTAACATCGGGGTAATCGGTAACAAAAAGTACCAAGGCACTTGGTTTGGTGAGGGCGAAGTAAAGATTTATCTGGATGGCGACGGGGAGTTTCCCACCTTGGTCGGTACGGGCACAGAGGATTATATTGGCACGGGTTGGGGACAGGGCGAATTTGACAACCAGATCCAAGGAAGCACGGTATCGAATAAGGAACACGACCTCTATACCTTTTACCGTTTCCACACTTACGACCCCGTTTACTTTCACGAAGATTGCAAGGTGACCATCCAGCAAATAGGGAATACCAACCGGAATAACATGGTGGGGCTCATAGAAAACGGCGTGGACATCTCCGCCGTTTGGTCCTATGTACATGATGATGGTTACGAGGCCGCCAAAAGATATTTGGATATGGAGAACCCACCCAAGGCCACCGATGCCGATTTTCCTGGAAATATGTCAAATAACTTTTACAGGAGCGACGATTTTTCGGCCACTGCCTATTTTTATCTGGATAAGCCTTCATCGGATTTGCCCCCACTACCTTCGGTGGAGGTAAGGACAAAACACATCAAGGAAAAAGTGTACCAAAAATTGGGCGAGCTGAAGTAATGGGCTGTTTCCACAACGCTAGAAACGCAGCGGATGGATTAAAAATAACCCGCACTTTTCCGAAAAGCTGCCGGTGAGGTTTTCTTTATTTGGGAGAACACCTTAGTTAAATGATAACGATCCGAAAATCCGCAAATGTCAGCTATGGTGTCAATATTAGTGTCCGTATACAAAAGGAGGTTACTTGCCTTTTCTATCCGGATTTGACGCAAATAAACACTAGGACTTTTCCCAGTACTCCTTTTAAACATTCTTGAAAATGAACCTGTTGACATAGAGAGCATTGAGGCCAAACTGCTATCGGTCAATTTGGTGTGCATGTGCTTTTCCATAAAATCGATGATCCGCCCCACCACTTGGTTGGTGTTTCCCGAAAAAGTGGCTTTGGGGAGGATTTCGTTTACTGCGGACAGTGCAAGATTATACACATCTAAACTTTCATTTTGCCTGAACTTCTGGGTGCCCTTGACCAGCGCATCTACAATTTTTGACAGACCAGAAGAGAGTTCCTCGGTCATTCGAATGGCGTAAATGCCAGGATCCACTTTATCATAGTTCCTTCCCAAGGTAAAATGAATAAAAAAATGAAGGATATGGCCTTTCTCAAAATGTTCCCGCTCCTCTTGATGTGAGCCAATCCTGCCACACTTAAAAAAATGGGGGGAACTTGTCACAGGCCTTTGATTCTCAATTCCCGTGGAATAAGGTGTATGTGGGGGGATGATGCACACGACATTTGGCGACAGGTACATCTTTTCCTTGTAGTAGATGTATGCCCCTTCGTTTTTGTTCCAATACAATCGCCAAAAAGGAAAGGACAACCGTTGTCCATTCCATATTTCGAACCACCAATATCGGCAACACAAAATTTTAAAGTCCAAGGGTTCAAATTGCTGTTGAGTGTCTGAAGGGTCGCCACTTGCCGATAGGTTATCAATAATTAGTGCAGACATAAAATGTAAAATTATACACAAAAATAATCATTTTTTACATTGGTCTTTTCACTGTCGAAACCTATATTTGGTGGAATTTGCCGGATGGAATGGATTCGGTATAACACTTTTTTTACTGGTAATATTGATGAAAATGATGAAACGTCTTAATTGGCTGTTGTGCATGGCTGTGCTTATCGGAATTTCATGCGTCCAAAAAGAGAACAAAACTGAAAAAGACGCGGAAGATACAGAAGAAATCCCCTATTATCTAAAGGGCTATGAATCTTATGGCTTGGAACCCCAGATAAACGGGGACAACATACGTGCCTCAAAGGCGGCCTATGAGTGGTACCGTGACGCCACTTTTGGTATGTTTATCCATTGGGGTATTTATAGCGTTGAGGGCAAGAACGAGTGGGAAATGGAGCAGCGCCAGTGGCAAATTGCCGACTACGAAGAATTGGCTCCCAAATTTAACCCTGTTGATTTCGATGCCAAAGAATGGGTAGCCCTGGCCAAGGAGGCTGGGATGAAATATATGGTGATCACTTCTAAGCACCACGACGGTTTTGCCATGTGGGCCACCAAACATGGGGATTGGAACATTATGGATCGCACACCCTATAAAAAGGACATTATCAAGGCACTGGCCGAAGAATGCCAAAAACAGGGCATCGCCTTTGGACTGTACCACTCCCATTTGGACTGGCACCATCCTGACTACTTTCCAAGAGGAAAAACCGGCTGGAAAAATGGCCGTCCGGAAAGTGGCGACATCAATAAATATCTCGACTATATGAACGCTCAGGTGGAGGAGTTGAGCAGCGGTGAATACGGGCCCATTTCCAGTTGGTGGTTCGATGGGGTTTGGGATATTGAGAAAGGCGTGGATTGGCGTTTTAAGGAAACCTATGACATCATCCATAAAAACCTACCCCACTCCATGATTGGCAACAACCGTTTTAGTGTGCCCCAATTCGGAGAGGACTACCAAGTTTTTGAACGCTCGCTCCCAGGGCACGACACCTATGCGGCCAATACCAAGGAAGTATCACAATTTCCCCTTGAATCTGCTGACACCATGAACAAACATTGGGGCTACAATGCCGAGGATAAAGCATTTAAGAGCACTAAAGAACTGGTGCACTATTTGGTGCGCGCTGCGGGCATTAACGGGAACCTGCTTTTGAATGTAGGCCCACCGCCCACGGGAAAATTTCAGACTGAGGTCATCAATAGCCTCAAAGAAATAGGCCAATGGAACCGCAAATATGGAGAAAGCGTGTTCAATACCCGTGGTGGCCCCATGGCCGAGCAACCCTGGGGGGTAATGATGCAAGGCAAGGAAGGCGGCAAAACCTATCTTCACATTTTGGACTACCCAAAAACGAAATTGCTGGACGTTCCCGTAACAGGCAAGGTCACCAAAGTAACGCTTTTTGGAGGGGGGCAAGAGGTGCCGTTTACCCTAAATGGACATCTACAACTAGACCTTTCCGGAGTGGTAATGGACGATGTAGACACCATCTTGGTAATCGAGAAAGAGGGAGCCCTTTCCCCAGTACAACCCTAATACAACATAACACGTGAACTTTAAAACCAATACCCGCAGCCTTATATATGTTTTAACCGTTTTTTCTTTCGTGCAGATGGCAGCGCAACAGCTGCCCGAATTCCGTACAAAAGAGGGCAGCAGACAAATACACTTGGATTTCCATACTTCCGAGGCACTACAAAACATCGGAAGCAAATTCAACAAAAAACAATTCCAGGATGCACTAAAAGCGGGCAATGTAAATGCCATCAACATTTTTGCCAAAGGCCACCATGGCTGGTCGTATTATCCAACCAAGGTTGGCCAGCAACATCCT
Organism: Croceivirga sp.; assembly: GCA_028284285.1. GTDB lineage: Bacteria > Bacteroidota > Bacteroidia > Flavobacteriales > Flavobacteriaceae > Croceivirga. The sequence goes on along the minus strand of JANQSA010000032.1, from coordinate 175,551 downwards.
AACCTCGATTTTGACTTGTTGAAGGCGCAGATAAAAGCCTGCCATGAAATAGGTGTTCGCGTACAGGCCTACTACACCATCGGATGGTCTGTACAGGATGCCGTAAACCATCCCAACTGGGTTTTTCTGGACAAAGAAGGCAAAGACCGCTATACGGCAGAGAAAGCTGCGGCCAACCCTACGGATGCCATGGGCTGGGGGTGGCCCGTGCTATTCCCCGAAGGGCCCTACTTGGACCTTATCTTAAGGCAAACCGAAGAACTGGTCAAAAACTATGATTTGGACGGAATATGGTATGATATTGTCCCCTTGCGGAGTCCCAATTACAATGAATGGAGCAAAAAAGATATGGAAGCCAAGGGTATTGACTGGCAAGACGATGCTGCCGCCATGGCCCACCACGTAACAAAGACGGAAAAGTTTCTGAAAGAAACCCGCGAAACCATCCTCAAACACCTGCCAAAGGCCTCGGTCTTTTACAATTGGACAACACATTTGGGTTATGGTCACTCCTTTAAAAACAAGCTTTACGAGTACAATACCAAAATAGATTTGGAAGATTTGCCCACGGCTTGGGGTGGCTACGATATTTTTCCCTATAGGGCCAAGTACTTCGCCAATACCGGTATGCCAATGGTAGCGATGAGCGGTAAGTTCCATAAAGCCTGGGGTGAATTTGGGGGATTTAAGCACAAAGATGCCATTTGGTACGAAGCGGCCGCCATGGTGGCCTTTGGGGCCAATGCGAATTTTGGTGATCAATTGCATCCATCAGGAGAACTGGAAATGGCCACTTATGAAAATATTGGCCATGCTTTCGATTATGTTGAAAAAATTGAGGCATATGGCATTGGGGCGGACCATAAAGCCGTAGTCGGGCTGTGGTTTACCAATGATAGGGCGCGTGATGAGGGAACCGCAAGGATGTTGATGGAAAACCAGGTCAATTTTGTAGTCGCCAATAACCTTGGTGACTGGGCAACATTGCAAGTAATCGTGATTCCCAGCCAGGTTGAACTTTCCCCACAAGAAATCACACGCATCAAAGGATTTCAAGCCAGGGGAGGAAAGTTGCTGGTCATGAGCAAAGGGGCTTTCGAAACAGAGGGCAATACCTTTCAACTCGACCTCGGGATTGAGTATATCGGGGAAGCCCGCTACGACAAGGATTATCTGTATGTGGAAAACCCCAAATCAACAGATTTGGTGGACTCACCCTTTCTCAATTACACGCCTGGTATACGTGTAAAGCCTCTTGAGGGTTCGAAGGTAATTGCTACCGTTCGGGAACCTTATTTTAGCCGAACCTGGGAACATTTTACCTCACATGCCAACACCCCTTACCAATTACAGAATGCCCCACATCCAGGGGTAGTGAAAACGGGGAACGTGGTTTACATTGCCCATGAATTGGACAAAATGTATTTTGGACATGGGGCCCGGGTGCATCGTGAATTGTTCATGGAAGCTTTTAATAGTTTGGATATTGAACCCATGGTAAAGGTGAAACTCCCCAGTTTGGGACGCATTAACCTGTTGCACCAACCGGAACACAAACGGTATGTGCTGCATTTGCTCTATGCCGCCCCCATTCAACGGGGTAGCGTTCGGGTTATAGAGGATTTGGTGCCTCTTCACGATACTCCCATAAAACTCGACCTAAACAAGAACATCAAAAAAATATACACCGTGCCCAACATGGAAGAACTGGACTACAGCTTAGACTCGGGCAAGGTCGTTTTGACCGTACCAAAATTTACGGGGCATATAGCCTTGGCCGTGGAGTATGACTAATGTTTTATGGCATTAAAAACATACTGGGGTGGTACCCAATTGTACCCAAGAAAACAATGAAAACCAACAATTAGAACATATCTTATATGAACAGTACAAGGCCCAAAGTAGTGGAAACCAAATTGCTACTGCCGTATATTGCGGTAACCTCGCTCTTTTTTCTTTGGGGCTTTCCCAACGATCTCACCAACCCTATGGTGGAGGTCTTCAAAAACGTATTGGACATTTCTAATGTAAAGGCCTCCTATGTACAATTGGCTTTCTATGGGGGCTATGGTACTATGGCCATACCCGCAGCCTTGTACATTAGGAAATACAGTTATAAGTCGGGTATTGTTTTGGGACTCTTTCTTTTTGCGGTCGGCACCCTGTTGATGTACCCCTCGGCGAAAGGGGTGGATTACGATCTCTTTTTGGTTTCTCTTTACGTGCTCACCTTTGGCTTGGCCTTTTTGGAGACCACGGCCAACCCCATGGTACTCGAATTGGGCGACCCGCGTACCGCCACCCAACGGCTCAACCTTTCACAGGCCTTTAATCCTATGGGAGCCTTGGCGGGGCAACTGGTAGCCCGTTTGTTTGTGGTGGAACGCCTGGAAACCAAAATTGGCGCAGATTCATCCAATGCAACCGCAAATCTTTCCCCAGAACAAAAACAGCAGATCATTGAGCATGACATGGGTGTGATCAGCACTCCATATATCATACTCGGCTTTGTGGTGGTTGCCATTTTGATTGTATTTATCTTTATGAAAATCGAGAAAAGCCGACCCAGGGAAAAGGCCTTGAACCTCAAGGAGACCGTTAAAAAGTTGTTTTCCAACAAAAACTACTACGAGGGTGTATTGGCACAGTTCTTTTATGTGGCCTGCCAAATTATGGTGTGGACCTTTATCTATCAGTATGTGACCAACCTCAATGAATCACGTTCGGCAGACAACCAGCTCAATGCAGTGGTCTATGTAGCGGCTTCTACTATTTTGTTCTTGACGGCACGTTGGATCTGCACTTTTTTGATTCGTTACATCAACCCGGCCAGGCTCATGCTAGTTTTTGCTTTTTTGGGAATTGGTTTTACCGTAGGGGCCATCATGATCCACGGCATGTTGGGCCTCTATTGCTTGGTGGGCGTATCCTTTGCCATGAGCCTTATGTTCCCTACCATTTACGGTATTGCCCTTAAAGGTATGGGCAACGAGGCCAAATTGGGATCTGCAGGATTGGTCTTGGCCATTGTTGGGGGTGCCCTAATGCCCCCTATACAAGGCCGTATTATTGATATGGGTGGTACCGGCCTGAGTGACCTTAAGGTGCTGGGCTTTATTCCGGAGGTCAATTTTTCGTTTGTCTTGCCACTGACCTGTCTGGTTCTGGTGGCCATTTATTCCTTTAGATCCATGAACCGGGAAAAAAAACAACTACAATACATTTAAAAACATAATAAAGATATGTCTGCAAAAAAGTTAAGCGCTGTTGAAACTGAAAAGAGTAGTCTGCCCGTTATTGGTGTTTTTGCTACTTGTGACCCCAGAATAGATCCCGATGCCCGAACCCGGGCTGCCAATATTGTAAAAATGGCTGCCGATGAAATATCCGGCGAAATCTATACCCCCTCCAAACAAAATGTTCCCGTGGTGTATAGCGACCTATTGGTGGATGGTGAAAAACAGGCCGATGCCGTGGCGGCACAGTTTAAATCGGCAGGGGTAAACATCATCATTTGCGTACCCGATACCTGGGCTTTTCCCCAATTGACCGTGATGTCACTCTTGGCACATTTTCCATCCGATACGCCTTTCAACTTCACGACGGGAAACAGTGGCCCACGCCCTGGCGTGGTCTTTACCCATGCCACTAATGGGGCTTTGGCCCAATCGGGAAGACTGGCCCACATCAACGTAGGCAATTGGGCGGATACTGGATTGAATCCTGTGATGTCTCCCGAGACCAAGGTCAACCTTATTGATTGGTGCTATGCTGCTACAACCATACAAGGTCTCAAGGGCAAACGTGTGGTGGTTTTTGGACACGATTCTATGGGTATGGAAACCGCTCTGCCACATGTTGCTGCTACCCGAAACCAGTTTGGGTTAGAAATTACACGACTCGACATGAAGCTTTTGGCCGACATGCTACAAAAAGAGTCCTACGACAAAGAAGAACTCAAACGCCTTCGCACCTGGTTAGAAGAAGGTTCCGCAGGCATAGAATTGCCCGAAGATGCTGATAGTGGCAACCTGGACAAAAGTTTGGCCCTTTACCTCATCGTCAGGGATTTGATGAAAGAACTGAATGCCGTTGGCGGGGGCTTTATGAGTCAGTTGGAATGGGGTTCCGATGCCCGGGGCATTCCACTTCCTGTGGCAGATATCATGGAGTCACTTTTTAATTCCACCTTTGACCATAATGGCCCGAAAGAAGTCATTCCCTATGCCACAGAGGCCGATGTTCAAGCCCTGCTCACCCAATTGTTTATGACCTGGCTTTCTGGGGGTAATCCGCCTTTGTTCATGGACTTTAGAAAAGTCTGGGAACCTGGTGAAATTGCCATCTTTGCCCAGGACAAAGGCATCGCCCTCACCGGCGATACCGAATGGGAACAACGAGGCTTTGTGGATGGTGTAAATTCCGGTTCAGCTTCATTTAATTGGGCCGCTTTACCGGGGGCAGACCCCAAGGACATCCTTTCCAAAATATCCTTTCCAAAAGCAGTGGACTATTTTTCATATTTGGGCAATTCCACCCATTTTATTTCCCCTGAAGGCATCGAAGGTATTGCAGCGCGTTTAGCCTACAGTTCCCTGTCGGGCATGTTCTCCATGGTTTGGGACGAGGCAAAAACAGTACTGCCGCCAGTTGAATTGGCACATGCCGTTTGCCAAACGGCCAACCCTACCTGGCCACACACCTTTGTGGTACCCAAGCATGCGAGCATGAACGAATACAAACACTACGCTCCGGCCAACCACTTTCACATGACCTGGAATTTAAAAAGGGCCCGTTTGCAATTCTGGATGGATATGGGCAATGTACTGTCCGTTGCCCCTTGGACCGCCAAGCCCCAGTTTGAAGAGGGTGTGGACAGACCTCTACCCCTACTGTACATCATTAATGGAGGGGAAGATCAAGCTAAGTTGATGCAAAAAAAGTAATCCTATGGCGTTTTCATTAGGGCTCGATTTTGGAACCAGTGCCGCAAGAGCGGTTTTGCTGAACCTACTGACGGGTGAAATGATGGCCAGCGGCTCATCTGCCTATGAAGGAGGGGATAACGGTATTTTTACCGATGCCAAACAACCCCTGTTGGCCCGCCAATCGCCAACAGCCTATATGAATGCCCTGGAAAGGGCTACCAAAATGGCGGTGGCCCAGTTTGTGGAAAAAAAGCTGGATGTTGCCAAAATCATCGGTATTGGGGTAGACTCAACTGGTTCCACCCCCATCCCTGTAAAACAAGACCTTAGGCCTCTAGAAGCCTTACCGGAGTTCAAGGACAACCTCAACGCCTATGCCTGGCTCTGGAAAGACCATACCGCAGTGAACGAGGCCTTGGCTATTACCCAAAAGGCTGCTGAAATACGACCGGAATATTTAAGAAAATGTGGAGGCAGTTATTCTTCGGAGTGGTTTTGGTCCAAAGTTTGGCATTGTCTAAACGTAGACCCAGTGGTCTTCCATGCTGCGGATAGTTGGTTGGAACAATCCGATTTTATACCGGCCACCTTGGCGGGTATTACCGATGTGGCACAAGTAAAACGCAATGTTTGCGCTGCCGGACATAAGGCCATGTATGCCAAAACCTGGGGCGGACTTCCGGATAAGGAATTTCTTGGTTCCTTGGATTCCAAATTGGCCGATCTTAGAGATAGGTTATATGATACGGCATATACCTTTGAGGAAATCATTGGAACATTGTCTGTCGAATGGGCCGAACGTTTGGGCATTCCAGAGGGCATTCCCATTGCCGTAGGGGCCTTGGACGCCCACGTGGGTGCCATTGGGGCCGGAGTGGGCCAAGGAAAATTTGTAAAGATTATCGGCACCTCTACCTGCGACATCATGGCCTTTCCCATGGAAGAGGCTCCTGAGGATTTTCCTGGTGTGGCCGGTATTGTGGAAGGTTCCGTGCTACCACAACATATTGGCATCGAGGCCGGACAGGCCGCTGTGGGCGACCTTTTGGACTGGTGGGTGCAACAGGTGCTGGGTGAAGAAGCCGACCACCATGTGGTGCTCACCAAAAAAGCCGCTGCCCTCAAAGCGGGCGAAAGCGGACTCCTGGCTCTGGATTGGAACAATGGCAACCGCAACATCCTTGGCGACCAACAGCTCAGCGGACTCATTCTTGGGCAGACCCTAGCCACCAAAGATTATGAAATTTATCGTGCGCTAATTGAAGCAACCGCCTTTGGTGCCTTGAAAATTATCAAACGGGTGGAAGAACAGGGGGTGGCCATCAAGGAAGTTATCGCCACCGGGGGCATCGGGCATAAGAATGAACTGTTCATGCAACTGTATGCCGATGTATTGGGCCGTACAGTGAAATTGGTCGAAAATCCGGAAACCGTGGCTGTGGGGGCTGCTATCATGGGGGCCATGGCCGCTAAAAAAAGTAGTGAAGGCTTTGAGAACATAGGGATGGTCCAAGACCGGCTGGCCGTGTCCTCCAACAAAAACTACGTTCCCGATGCCGAAGCACATGAAGTCTATCAGCAATTGTTTGCCTTGTATAGTGCACTTCACGATGCCTTTGGGCAAAATGTGGAAGCCAACCTATATGCAGTGATGAAGAAGCTGATTCAATTAAAACTGCATCCAACAAAGATTAAAATAGACTAAAAAAGATGGCCATGAGAAGGAGTATGCTTTTGAAATCAGTTTTCATCTTTTCTACCCTTTGGGTTTTGGGTACTACATTATTAACAGCCCAGAAAAGTACGGTAAAGGTTACGTTCCAGTCGCTCTTGGAGGAAATGTTGGACCGTGAAGTCCTGACCAAACACCCTGAAGGCCTGTGGACCCTGCACCAAGTAAGCAGCTATGACAAACGGGCTGATGATGGGGATATGTTCGCCAATAAGGATTGGAGCAATTTTTATGCGCATGAAACCTATAAAAATAAAGATGTGCAAGTGATGATGGATGTAAAGGGGCCCGGAGCCATTACCCGGATTTGGATGACGGGAGATCTCAACGCCAAGCATGCCCTACGCTTCTTTATTGACGGAAAAGAGGTGCCCTTTTGGGAGGCCGACCATGTGGGTGTCTTGATTGGCCAGAATGCCGAAATTGGCTATCCCCTTTCCTTTCGATCGGTAGATCAAGACGATTTGCCCATCAACAAAGGGGCCAAACCGGGGCATAACCTTTATGCGCCCATTCCCTTTAAGCAGAGCATAAAAATCACCTATGAAGGGCCCAAGGAAAAGAAAGGGGCTTTTGAAGGTGTGTTTTGGAACATCAACTACCGCCTGTACCAAGACAATGTAAAGGTGGAAAGCTTTAGTAGGGAAACTCCAAAAAAGTACGCCCAGACCTTAAAGGAAGTCAATGAGAAATTCAACGCATTCCAAAACAGTACGATCGCCGACATGCCCATAAAAGGAGAAACCACCCAAAGCGATTGGATGGGTATGGTCATCCATCCTAAAGCCACCGAAACCCTGACCATAAAAGGGGCAAAGGCCATCAACAACATCAGTTTGAATTTGGATGCAGAGGATGTAGATCTCGTCTTGGAAGAGACTTTGCTTAAAATCAGTTTTGACGGTCAAGAAACTGTGGTATGCCCGTTGGGCCTTTTCTTTGGGTCGGGCGATCAAAAAGTGATCGTCAAGGACTATTACCGAAAAACGGACAATATGGGCAACATGGGTTCCTATTGGCTAATGCCCTTTAAAGAGGAAGCAGTGATTAGCCTGGTAAACCGCTCGCAACAACCCATAAAAGTCAATTATAGCATTTCAAACGTTCCCTACCAATGGGCCAATAGTTCCATGTATTTCCACACCGTTCATCAGGAACGACCCGATTTTCCAGTGGAGGCCAAAAAGGGTGTAGATCTGGAATTTCTGAAAATAGACCAGGGTCAGGGGGTATATGTAGGCGACACCTATCAGATATTCAAGCCGTTTGGGGTATGGTGGGGTGAAGGTGATGAAAAAATATATATTGATGGCAGCGATTTCCCCAACCATTTTGGTACGGGAACCGAAGATTATTACGGTTATGCCTGGGGACACCCTGAACTGTACAACCACGTTTTTATTTCGCAGCCCATCGGCGATGCGAATACACTCAAAGGTCCGGGGGTAACTGTAAATTCAAGGGTACGATTATTGGACGGCATCCCATTCAGCAAATCACTGGATTTCCAGATGGAAAAATGGGGTTGGACCACCCGTACAGTAGATATCAAATGGGCCACCTTTTGGTACCAAAAATAAGTGGTGGGGATGTCCTGAGTTTTGGAAAAGGAAAAAAGAATACTATATAGGCCGAGGCCCCAATGGTTTCATTTTTCAATCAATTTTCAAGTGATAAAGCAATTTTAGGCAAAAAAGATACAGGAATAGGCTAAATTTTGAACAGGCTCAACATGGGATATGCTGTATTTTCATCTTTCTGTTGGGGCAAACTACATGGCAAAGATGATGTTGCATTCTAAAACCGTAAAAAAGGGCAGTTTCCTATTGGGTATGGCATTGGCGCTGATGGCCTGTCAACCCAAACCAAAGAATCAAAATGAAAAAGAGATGGACCAACCAACCTCAAAAATCACAGACTATGAAAAGGATGTCATTTTTTTACGCGGGCATACTGAAATTATTGAATTGACCACCCATGATAACACGGGAAGAATAGCACTTTCCCCAGCGCTACAGGGCCGGGTGATGACCAGTACCGCCGGTAGCACCGGATCCAGTTATGGTTGGTTAAACAAGCCCTTTTTTGAAGCTGGTGAAATCTCGGAACACATCAACGTATATGGAGGTGAGGAACGCTTTTGGTTAGGGCCAGAAGGCGGACAGTACTCCATCTTTTTCGAAAACGGAAAGGAATTTACGCTGGACAATTGGTTTACCCCAAAGGTAATTGACCTGGAACCCTATGCGGTAAAAGATTCCTCTTCAACCAAAGCCACATTTACCAAAAGTACTGAGTTGACCAATTACTCCGGATTCACCTTTACTTTGGATATAGAGCGCAAGATAAAAATCCTTGAAAACAAGGACATCATGCAGCAATTGGGGCTTTCCAATTTGGATGGAGCCCAGGCGGTGGGCTATGAAACCAACAATACAGTGACCAATACGGGTGGAAGTGCCTGGAGAAAGGAAACCGGCCTACTGTCCATATGGTTACTGGGTATGTTTACCCCGTCGCCAACCACAACAGTGATGATTCCTTATCATACGGATGCGGATGGCGGTTCAGGCAAAGTGGTGAACATTTATGAATCTTTTGGACAAATCCCGGAGAGTCGATTAATTACCACCCAAAACATGGTCTACTTTAGCGGTGATGGCCAATACCGAAGCAAAATTGGCCTGTTGCCCAGCCGGGCGAAGGATGTATTGGGCGCCTACGATGCCAAAAATGGAGTGCTCACCCTGGTTAAATACAATAAGCCCGATGGGGTATCCGATTATGTAAATTCCACCTGGGAAATTCAGGACGAACCCTATGGGGGCGATACGGTTAACTCCTACAATGATGGTGCCCCGGAGCCAGGTGCCAAGCCCTTGGGTCCCTTTTATGAACTGGAAACTTCTTCGCCAGCCCTGGCGCTTGCCCCCGGCGAAAGCGGCACCCACGTTCAGATGACATTTCATTTGGAGGGATCGGCCAAAGTACTGGAAGGCATTATAGAACAAGTTTTCGGTATTGATGCCAAAGCCATTCCATCATTCAACTAAATGATGACAACAAAGAACATGAGAACAAAAGTAGCTATAGCTTTAGTAATGTTACTGGCCACGGGCCAGGGAACAGCTCAAGAGAAAATTTGGGACGAAACTGAAGCCCAGAAAAAAGAACGCATGGCATGGTGGACCCACGACCGCTTTGGCCTGTTTATCCATTGGGGACTGTATGCGTTACCTGCCCGTCATGAGTGGGTAAAACACCGTGAAAAGACTACTAATGAGGAGTATCAAAAGTATTTTGAGCAATTCAACCCCGATCTGTATAACCCAAGGGAATGGGCCAAAATGGCCAAGGCCGCCGGCATGAAATATGCCGTGATCACCACAAAACACCATGAGGGTTTTACCCTGTTCGATTCTAAATTCACGGACTATAAGGCCACCAATACACCCATTGGTAGGGATTTGTTAAAGGAATGGGTCGATGCCTTTAGGGCAGAAGGTATGAAGATCGGGTTTTACTATTCCTTGATCGATTGGCACCATCCGCATTTTACCATTGACCGTATCCATCCCCTACGTCAGGATAATGATAAAAACTATGCCAAACTCAACAAGGATAGGGACATGACCAAGTATCGCGAATACATGCACAACCAGGTGCGTGAGCTATTAACCAACTATGGTAAGGTAGACATGCTTTGGCTAGATTTTTCGTATCCTGGAAAGCACGGCAAAGGCTGGAAAGAATGGGGCTCGGTAGAACTGCTGAAAATGGTACGCCAGCTACAACCCGGGATCATCGTCAACAACCGCGCAGATCTTAAGGGTGTTAACGGCGGCGGCGATTTTGTAACCCCGGAACAGTTCAAAGTTCCCGAATGGCCTACCATTGATGGCAAAAAGGTACCCTGGGAAACCTGTCAGACCTTTAGTGGATCTTGGGGCTACTACCGGGATGAGAATACCTGGAAGAACACCAAGCAACTGTTGGTACTACTCATTGAAACCGTGAGCAAAGGGGGCAACCTATTACTTAATGTGGGACCCACCGCGAGGGGCGCCTTTGACCAAAGGGCGCAGAACAGCTTGGACAATATGGGCCTGTGGATGAAGTTCAACGGTCGTGCCATCTATGGCTGCACCCAGGCACCAGAAGAATTTGAGGCGCCACCCAATACGTTGCTCACCTACAATGAAAAGACCAATAGACTATATGTGCACCTGTTGGACTACCCCTTGCAGAACTTTGTCATTGGGGGACTAAAAGGAAAACTCAAGTACGCCCAATTTCTGCACGACGGTTCCGAAATACGCACAAGCAAACCCTATGGCCATGCTTTTGATTTCAAAATGGGGCACAATGACATCAACCTATCGTTGCCCGTGATCAAACCCGATGTCAAAATACCGGTCATCGAATTGATACTCAACTAAATCGAACACTGATGAATACCACAAAATTGTCGTCGGTAGTATGGTGCATTGCAATCGCCCTGATAAGCCCTTTTTCAGGCCGTGCACAAGATTCGTATACCCCCACAGCGGAAAACCTAGTGGCACGGGAGTGGTTCCAAGATGCCAAAATAGGTATGTTCATCCATTGGGGCTTGTACAGTATCATAGGGGGTGGCGGAGAAGAGGGCATTGCTGAATGGATCATGCAGAACAAGAAAATTTCCGTGGATGCCTATGAAAAACTGCCCAAACTTTTTAACCCTACGGAGTTCGATGCCAAGGCCTGGGTTGCTTTGGCTAAGGCCGCGGGCATGAAGTACATCACCATTACCACCAAACACCATGATGGGTTTGCCATGTACGATTCCCAAGTGTCCGATTATAATATTGTGGACGGTTCCCCTTTGGGAAGGGGTATCTTCCGTGAGTTGGAACAGGAATGTAAGGAACAGGGCATCAAATTGTTTGCTTATTATTCTCAGTTGGACTGGCACCACCCCGATTATTTTCCGAGGGGATGGACGGGTCGGTATACGGAACGTCCTGAATCAGGAAATTGGGAAAAATACCTACAATATCAAGATGCCCAAGTTAAGGAATTGGCTACAAATTATGACATTGCTGGATTCTGGTTCGATGGCTTTTGGGATCAGGTCCCAGATAGAGAGACGTGGCTAAAAAGGGTTGATTATCGCATCGACAACAACAATACCGATTGGAAATTGGAGCGGACCTACAAATTGATTCATGATATCAAATCACACCTATTGATTGGCAACAACCATCACGAAGCCCCTTATGCTGGCGAGGATTTCCAAATGTTCGAAAAGGACCTACCGGGAAAGAACACCACGGGCTTCGGCACCGCGGCCGAGGATATTGGAGAACTGCCATTGGAAACCTGTGAGACCATCAACGGTTCTTGGGGCTTTAACCTTATTGACGACAACCACAAATCGCTTGAGACCCTGGTCAGATATGTGGTCAACGCGGCCGGTAGAAATTCCAACTTTTTGCTCAATGTGGGCCCTATGCCCAATGGCAGAATACAGGATGAACACATTAAGGTACTCCAAGAGTTGGGCCAATGGATGGATATATACGGGGTAACCATTTACGGTACCCGTGGAGGGCCATTGATAAAAGAAGATGCCTATGTCACCACACAAAAGGACAGGGTGGTATACCTGCATATTCTTGATGCTGATCTGGAATCCATCGCCTTGGAAACTCCTTTAAAAATCAAAAAAATGGAACGCTTTGACGACCAAAGTGCCATCACCTTCAGGAAAAGGGGGAAGCAACTGCGCTTTGTCAACCCACATAAGAAGGGCGATATTGTTACCACCGTCAAAATCGTATTGAAAAACTAGATGGGTATAAGGGCGAATTTACAGAATTTCTTAGCCCAAAAACAAATCATGGTAACATTCATTTAGAGTATAGAAAGTATCAGTTTATAAAATCATAGATTATGGGAAAAAAATTTATTCATATTATACTGTCTTGTGCCTTTATGGCCATATCGCAGGGCAATGCACAAAAATCGGCCGAGGATAAAGCACGGGTAAAATGGTTTGAAGAAGCACGGTTTGGGATGTTCATCCATTTCGGACTGTACTCCGTACCATCCGGGGTGTACAATGGAGAAGTAATGGGGCGGAATTGGTATGCCGAGTGGATCCGTATGCAGGGAAATTGGCCCAATGGTATCCCGGACGAGGAATATCGAAAGTTTGCCCGACAGTTCAATCCAGAGAAATTCAATGCAGATGAATGGATTCGAATGGCCAGTGAAGCGGGCATGAAGTATTTTCTTATTACGGCCAAACACCACGACGGTTTTGCCCTATGGCCCACAAAGGTATCGAAATATAATGTGGTTGATGCCACACCATTCAATCGCGACATACTTGGCGAATTGGCAATAGCCTGCAAAAAATATGACATAAAGTTGGGCTTTTATTATTCGCACTGGCAAGATTGGGGGCATAAAGGAGGTGCCCTTCCACCATGGCCTTCCAAGGAATTGGGCACCGAACCCAAGATGCCGCAACCTACAGCAGAAGAGTTTGACCAGTATTGGAGAACGATATGTTTGCCACAAGTCGCAGAACTTATAGAAAACTATGATCCCTGGTTCTTTTGGTTTGATACCTGGGAGCGATCTGAATTGTTACCCTATGAAAAAGTGGATGAACTGATTGCACATGTAAGAGGCCTTAGCGACAAAGTATTGATAGGAAGTCGAATCGCTTTTGAGTACCCCGGTATAGAAGAGCGTGTTGACTACCTTTCCATGATGGACAACACCTTCCCGGATGGCTATATAGAACAACCGTGGGAAACATCAGGGACCTTTAATCGTTCTTGGGGCTATCATCTCAAAGACTTTGGATGGAAACCAACAAAGGAACTCTTGAGGAATTTGGTAGCCAATGCCTCCAGAAACGGTAATTACCAGCTAAATGTGGGACCTAAACCTGATGGGACATTCCCTCTTCCCAGCATTAAACGCTTAAAGGAAATCGGCGCTTGGATGGACATCAATGGAGAGGGCATTTATGGTGCTGAGCCCAATCCGGTTGCCGAGCAAGATTGGGGATATATTACCCAAAAAGGTAAAAAACTGTACCTGTTTGTCTTCGACTGGCCCATATTGAGCGATAGGATTGTAGTGAAAAAGTTGAATACAACACCTTCCGGAATAACTGTGCTGGAGACAAGCGAGAACCTGAATTATGAAAGAATAGAAGGTGGACTTGGGATACAACTTCCGGAATTTCAACCCGACCAAAACTGTACGGTGTTTATTGTCGATTTGGAATGAAGTACACACCCAAAACGAACGTGGTTTGTGTTGAGCATAAAAGTGTACAGCAATTGTAGCCGCGCCAGAACTATGAATGGGTTCAAAACAGGGGCGCTTATCCAATTGGAACTGGTATGCTTGGATAATCGCACCGAAGAAAATCAATTCATATCTGTTTTATTTGAAATTGGAAACAGGATTTAACAAGATAAAACATAAAAGAGCAACTATGACAAAAAAAAGAATTGTTTTGGCCTCGGCATTCATCCTGCTTGCCGTGATTTGGGGACGAAGCCAAACTAAAAGGGATTATCTGAACGAATCCATATCCGATTTCGACCAACGTTTGAGCTGGTTCAAAAAAGCCAAATACGGCATGTTCATTCACTTTGGGCTGTACAGCCAATTAGGCGGGGAATGGAAAGGGAAGATCATGCCTAAATATGCAGAATGGATCCAGGCTCATGCCGATATAGCCCCCCAGGAATACGCCATGCTCACCCATACCTTTAACCCCAAGGATTTTGATGCCGATTTCGTTGCCCAAACCGCTAAAAAGGCAGGGATGAAATATATCGTCGTCACCACCAAGCACCATGAGGGATTTTGCCTTTGGGATAGTGAATACACGAATTTTGATGTGGCCAACACCCCATTTAAACGGGATATTATCGCTGAGTTGAGTGCCGCCTGCCGCAAGCACAGGCTAAAATTTGGTACCTACTACAGTATTATCGATTGGCACCATGCCTCACAAGAACGCAATATTGATGGAACGGATTGGTGGACCCTGTGGGGCGAGGTGCGCATGAAAACCGGAAAAAAGGAAGAATATGTTACCTACCTTAAAAACCAGGTCAGGGAACTCATTGAAAAGTATGATACCGACATCTTGTGGTTTGATGGCGATTGGGTACATTGGTGGGATTTGCAAACCGGCAAGGAACTGTACAACTACATTCTCAACTTGAAGCCCGATATCATCATTAATAACCGGGTGGCCAAACGGGCACATTTTAAAAAGGATTTTGGAACCCCCGAACAAAAGCATCCCGACGAGGCGCTTCAACATTACTGGGAGGCCTGTTATACCATGAACCATTCCTGGGGCTTTAAGACGAGCGATACCGATTGGAAATCACCCCAAGTGGTCTATGATAAATTGCAGGACATCAACGGCAAAGGCGGTAACCTTTTGCTCAACGTAGGGCCTGATGGCAATGGTAACATTCCACCCGAAAGTGTGGATATCCTTTTGGAAGTGGGGAAACTATTGGATGAAAAATAAATCGATACGTTATGTCTTTGCACTTGTACAAAATTAAGCTGTTTCGAGTTGGGTTGATAGGTATTTTAGTCGGTCTTCTGTCTTGCCAAGAAAACTTCATAGCCCAAGACATACTTTGGTATTACGCTCCCGCCAAAGAATGGGAAGAAGCTCTACCACTGGGTAACGGGCGATTGGGAGCCATGGTCTTTGGTGATCCCATAAGAGAACGGATTCAACTCAATGACGATTCCCTTTGGCCTTCGGACCGTCCGGATTGGGATGAGCCTGACGGCACCCCCGAAGATCTCCAAAGAATAAGGGAACTGCTGATTCAGGGCGAAAACGTTTTGGCCGACAGTCTTTTTGTAGATAAATTTTCCAGAAAGAAAGTGGTGCGTTCCCACCAGACCATGGGGGATTTGTTCATTGATTTTGATCACGACAACATTACAGATTACCGGAGGGAACTCAACCTCAATGAGGCTCTTGTTTCGGTTTCCTACAAAGCCAATGGGTATCAGGTAACAGAAAAGGTATTCGTTTCGCATCCCCACGAAGCCTTGGTGGTGGAACTCTCTACAGAAGACCCCAAAGGCCTATGGGCCAAATTTCGTATGGAACGCCCCGAAGATCATGGGCACCCAACTGCCAAAACTTGGGTAAATGAGGACAAGGTGTTGGTCATGGATGGTGAAGTGACCCAGTATGGTGGTTATTTTGATTCCAAACCAACACCCATTACCACGGGGGTCAAATTCCAGACCAGGCTCCAGATTGACCATAAAGACGGAACGGTTGAAGCGGGAAAGGGCCATTTACAACTTCAAGGGAGCAAAAGGGTGGTATGCTATCTTACCTCCAATTCATCCTACTATAGCGAGAAGTATACCAACAAGAGTATCGAACAACTGCAAGCGGCCAAAGATGCGGGTTATGCCAAAATTTGGCGAGACCATAAAGCGGATTTTGACGCGTTGTATGCCCGCACCCATCTCCGTTTGGATAATGGGGAAAAAGACAGCATCCCTACGGATATGCGATTGGCCGTCATTGAAAACGGGGCATCTGATCCTGGTTTGGACGCCTTACTTTTTCATTACGGACGCTATCTGCTCATCAGTTCCTCGCGTCCCGGCTCCAACCCGGCTAATCTGCAAGGCCTTTGGAATCCCCATATTGAGGCACCCTGGAACGGGGATTACCACCTCAACATCAACCTACAGATGAACTATTGGCCCGCTAACCTCACCCAGTTGGACGAACTCAACCAACCGCTGTTTGACTACGTCGACAAACTCATTGAAAATGGAAAGGTCACCGCCAAAAAAAATTATGGCTGTCGAGGCAGTTTTGTACCGCACGCCACTGACCTATGGGCACCCACTTGGTTGCGTGCTCCAACGGCTTATTGGGGCTGCTCTGTAGGGGCCGGCGGTTGGTTGATGCAACACTATTGGGAGCATTATGAATTTACCCAAGACAAAGACTTCCTTAAGGAGCGGGTATTTCCAGCCCTACACCAAGTGGCCCAATTTTATAGTGATTGGTTAATCGAAGATCCCCGTGACGGCTATTTGGTTTCGGCTCCCTCCACCTCACCCGAAAACCGGTTTTTTAATAAAGAAATGGACTCGGTGGCTACCTGTATGGGCAGTGCCATGGACCAGCAAGTGATTGCCGAGGTATTTGACAACTATACCAAGACCTGTCAAATACTAAATATTGAAAATAAACTTTTGGAAATAACCACCCAACAGAAACGGCGATTGCGCCCGGGCTTTGTTCTGGGCGGCGATGGCCGTATTTTGGAATGGGATCGTGAATATGGTGAACCGGAACCTGGCCATCGGCATATGTCGCATCTTTACGGCTTTCATCCGGGTATCGCCATAACACAAAGCAAAACACCCGAACTCTTCAACGCGGTTCGGAAAACCTTGGATTATCGCCTGGAAAATGGGGGTGCGGGAACGGGATGGAGTCGGGCCTGGCTCATCAACTGCAGTGCACGCTTATTGGATGGGGCCATGGCCCATGAACATATAAAACTGTTGTTCCAAAGATCCATGTACCCCAATCTATTTGATGCCCATCCCCCATTTCAGATCGATGGCAATTTCGGTTATACCGCAGGGGTAGCTGAAATGCTGTTACAATCGCACGAACCGGGAATACTGCGATTGCTTCCCGCATTGCCGCCAAGCTGGAAGACCGGACAGGTCAAAGGGCTAAAGGCCAGGGGCAATATTACCGTAGACATGGTTTGGGAAGACAATAGTCTGCGATCACTTAGTTTGGTTTCTTCGGAAGACAAAAAAATAAAGTTGGTCTATGGAGATAATCAGAAAGATGTGGATTTGAAAAAGGATGAAAACGTGGTATTGGAGGGGTTTTGATATTGTAGATATGAGATATTAAATGTGAGACATCGGACAGGATTATGACAATGGAAGAGGTAAAACTTTGAAATTGAAACTTGAAACAGTAGGCTGTAGCAGTAAGCAGGTTCAGGTTCAGGTTCAGGGTTCAGGGTTCAGGGTTTAGGGTTCAGGGTTTAGGGTTTAGGGTTTAGAAAAGGAACAGATACCATCAAGACCGAACAAAAAACCCCAAACTACAGAAACAACAACCTAGACAAAAGAAAATAGAGAAGAGAAAATAGAGAAGAGAAAATATAAGCAGTGAGTAGTAATAGTGGACAGAATTCAACTTGAAAAATGTGGTCGCTGAGCGGAGCCGAAGCGATACCTACCCTTGAACTTGTTATGAGTTCAGAGCTTGGAAAGGCAAAGGGATCAAAAAACATAGAGCACCGTGCATCAAGCACCAAGCAATCAACATTGAAGAACGAACAATAAATCCAAAACAACAGAAACTTAAAAAATGAAACGTATAACAATGAATACCAACCCAAAAGCTTACCTGATGTTACTGACATTGGTTATTATCGGCTGTAGTCCCGCACCGCCACCCCCCGAACCTGTTGATCCTATCCCCAACAAAAAGCAACTGGCCTGGCAGCAGATGGAATTTTACGGCTTTATCCATTTCGGCCTGAATACCTTTGCCAATATGGAATGGGGCTATGGTGACACCCCTGCAGAGATGTTTAACCCTAAAGAGTTGGATGCTAGACAATGGGCTAGTGTGGCTAAGGAGGCCGGGATGAAGGGCATCATCATAACAGCAAAGCACCACGATGGTTTTTGTCTCTGGCCCTCCGAATATACCGAGTACTCGGTTAAAAACTCCCCTTGGAAGGATGGTAAAGGTGATGTGATAAAAGAATTGGCGGACGCTTGCAAAGAATATGATTTAAGGTTGGGTATCTACACCTCACCCTGGGACCGCAACCATGCCGACTACGGTAAACCTGAATACGTGGATTACTTTAGAAAACAGCTTGGGGAACTGCTTACCCAATACGGTGATGTTTTTGAAGTGTGGTTCGATGGAGCCAACGGTGGCGACGGATATTATGGTGGAGCCGATGAGACGAGACGGGTGGACAAAAAGACCTATTACAACTGGCCCACCACCATTGAAATGATACGGGAATGGCAACCCAATGCCATCATCTGGAGCGATGCCGGCCCCGATGTCCGTTGGGTCGGTAACGAGCATGGTTTTGCCTATGATGTAACATGGTCGCCTCTGTTGAAGGACGAGGTTTATGGCGGTATGCCTGAATATGCCAAGCAATATTCCATGGGGCAGGAGAACGGTACACACTGGGTACCTGCCGAGGCCGATGTTTCGATACGGCCAGGCTGGTTTTACCATAAATCGGAGGATGACAAGGTAAAATCTTTGGGACATTTGATGGACATTTATTACCGTTCCGTAGGGCAAAACGCCACGCTCCTGCTTAACCTGCCCGTGGACAATAGGGGCTTGGTTCACGAAAAAGACATAGCTCAGCTCAAAAAGCTCCGCGCCCAGCTCGATTTGGATTTTGCCAACAATCTGGCCCTGGGCAAAGATATTGAGGCATCAAACGTTCGGGGCGACCATAGCACTTACGGAGCCGACAATCTAGTTGACGGTCAGGGCACCACCTATTGGGCCACGGATGATTCGATAAGTACGGCCTCCATCACCCTAGATTTTGGAACACCCACCACCTTTAACCGCATGCTTATCCAAGAGCATATTCCCTTGGGGCAAAGGGTAAGGTCTTTTTCTTTGGAAGCCTTTACCGATGGTGAATGGACATCTTTGGGCGGCTTTGGGACCATTGGTTATAAAAGACTGCTTCGTTTGGAAGAAACCACGGCAAGTCGACTAAAGGTGACCATTGACGATGCCAAAGCCGCTCCTGTACTTTCCAATATTGAGGTGTACCTGGCCCCAGCCATGGTTGAAGTACCAAAGGTTACCCGGGATAAATCCGGAATGCTTCGTATTGAAAGTTTGGAAGCAGGAGTGGACTATTACTATACTACGGATGGCTCAGAAGCCAGTGCAAAATCTACAAGATACACGGTTCCTTTTGAGGCCCTTGCTCCCATTCAACTATCGGTCATAAGCTATGACCCCGATTCCAAAAGAAGCAGTGAACCCAAAGTGATCCGTTTTGATATTGGCAAAAAAGATTGGAGCATTGTTGGCAGATCAATCACCGAAGAGGCCATTCGAGCTATTGACGATGACCCTTGGTCGGATTATACGCTGACCGAAAGTGAATTACGGAAGGGATTAGTGATTGATTTGGGAAAGACCGAACAGTTCAAGGGCTTTACCTATACTCCCACACAGCACAGGCATCTTTCGGGCATTGTTACCCATTATGCGCTTTATAGCAGTAGCAATGGGCGCAACTGGTCGTTGGTGCAACAAGGGGAATTCTCCAATGTGCTGAACAACCCTATAGAACAACGCATCTGGTTTAACAAAACGGTGCAGGGAAGGTATCTCAAATTCCTCCCCAAAAAGACCAAAAACGATGCAGGAAAAGCCTTAATTGCCGAGTTGGGGATCATCACGAAATAAAATACTGATCAAAGAAATCTGAAATAACGGAAATCAAACAATATGCTATACAGGACATATGGTCGCAGGGGTTGGCCGGTAAGTGAAATAGACTATGATATATCGGGCATAGCCGGATGGACCGGCTCTGAAAATGACCCATCCTTTTCCCCTTTCATGAATGAAATTTGATCATGTCGGTAACGGAAACAGATATGCAAACGCTATTGGAAAAAATTATAACGGTAGCCCCAGGAAGAACCTGCCTTTTTGGCGACCACCAAGATTATTTGGAACTACCCGTCATCGCCTGCGCTATAAATAGGCACATTCAATTGACGGCCTTTAAGAACAATACTGGACTACTTTTGATTAACAAACCCGATATAGGGGAAAAACGCATCATTGATCTCAACATACCCATAGGCAAGGTTGAAAAAGGCGACCATTTGCTGGCTGCTATCAAAATTTTGCAAGATTACGATTGTGTTCCCACCCATGGCTATGACATCACCATTTCCGGCAATATCGCCATCAATGCCGGGACCTCCAGTTCTAGCGCGTTAATGCTGGCGTGGGTACATTTCCTTATCAAGGCTTATGGGTGCAATGTGCCCTTGACAAAAGCGTTTCTCTCCAAGATATCCCACCAGGCAGAGGTAGCATTTCATGGGGCTCCTGGTGGAAAGATGGATCATTACAGTATTGGCCTGGGGCATGTCATGTACATGGAAACCGGAGCAGATGCTCATTACAAACTCTTCGATAAACAGTTGCCCGGATTGATCGTGGCGGAATCAGGCATTCCAAAAGATACCACAGGAGTCTTGGGCGAACTCAAGGAAAAAGCCCTCCTGGCCATACACCAGATCAAGCAGAAACTTCCCGCTTTCGAAATTGACATGGCCAAAAAAGCCGACCTGCCAAAGTTGCTGAAGTATGTAAGTGATGAACTCGGGATTTATTTGGAGGCAGCAATTCTCAACCACGACATTACGCAAAGGGCCCTGAGGGAGTTTGAAAAGGACCAGTGGGACATGCAACATATTGGTGCACTTATGAGTGAGCACCACCAAATCCTGAAAACCTTTTTGAAAATTACTGTACCACGAATAGATGATATGATCGATGGTGCCATCAGTGCTGGAGCCCTGGGGGCAAAGATCGTGGGCTCGGGCCGCGGGGGCAGCATCGTGGTGCTGAGTAGGGATGGCACGCAGGCTAAGGTTATAGAAGCACTGTTAAAAGCCGGGGCAAAGGATGCCTATACTGTGGTAGTGGATCAAGGGGTAAGAATTATTGAATCAAGATATTTAAAACAATGAATACACATGCAAACTTGGTAATTCTTGCGGGAGGGTCCTCTTCGCGGATGAAAAAAGCAGCTTCCGATCGATCCGGGCTAAGTAATGAAGAGATCAAGCAGGCCAATGAGCGCAATAAGGGATTGATTGCCATGGGGCATGAGGGGCGCCCCATGATGGACTATCTGCTTTACAATTCCAAAAAAGCGGGCTACCAAAACATATACATGGTGATTGGTGAACAAGGGACACTTTTTAAAGAATTTTACGGAGAAAAAGACCGCGACAACACTTTTCACGGAATGAGGATTTCATTCGCCACCCAATACGTGCCCAAAGACCGGGTGAAACCATTTGGAACTGCGGATGCACTTTACCAAGCAATGGAACAGTTCCCTGAATTGAACAAAACATATTATTCCGTCTGTAACAGTGATAATTTATATTCGAAAAACGCTCTTGAAGCACTTCGGAAAAGCACAAGTCCCAATGCGTTTATCGCCTATGACCGGGGTTCCATGCAATTTTCGTTGGAACGCATTTCAAGGTTTGCCGTGACAAAACTGGATAAGGATGGCTACCTTTTGGATATTATCGAAAAACCGTCCGAAGATAAAATTGAATGCTACAAGGATACTAAAGGTAAGACCAGGATAAGCATGAACGCGTTTAAGTTCGATGGCGCTAAAATATATCCATATCTCGAAAACTGTCCGGTACATCCGGAGCGAAACGAAAAAGAACTGCCCACTGCCTTATTAAATATGTTGAAGGATTATCCCCAAACAACAATTGGGATTCCATTTTCAGAGCATGTGCCTGACCTTACCGCAAAGGAGGACATTGTGAAGGTCAATAAATATCTTCGGGAAAAACACCCCCAATTGAATTGGGAATAAAACAATGGTTGCTTATTTTCATTCCTTTACAAGAAACTATGTCGTTAGGTCCATTCTGGAAATTGGGTTTTTTCCAAATCCAATTTCGCAATTGACAACATATCCGATTGGCTAAGTTCAAAGTCGAAAATGTCTAAATTTTCTATCATATGTGATTTTTGTGAGGTCCTTGGAATGGTTACGACACCTCTTTGAAAATGCCACCGGAGGCTAACCTGTGCTGAGGTTTTATTGTATTTTTTCCCAATTTCGTTAAGAACCGTGTTTTGGAAAAGCCCATTACGCCCTTCTGCAAAAGGGGCCCAGGCCTGCATTTGCACACCATATTCCGTTAGAGTTTCCTGGGCCAAAGGTTGTTGGAAAAACGCATGTGATTCAATCTGGTTGATTGCGGGTTTGACCTTGTCAACAGTCAATAACTCATCCATTTGGTGTCTAAATCGATTTCCCAACATTACAGCGCTCTTTGATGACCTATACAAACACCTCGCTTCTTTCCATTTTTAAAACGGAATCTTTTCTCACCTGGGCAGGGGTATTTGTAGTCACTTGCCTGAATACCCTGGAAAAATGGTACCGATTGGCATAGCCCATCATTTCAGCTATGGTTTCGATACTATGCTCCGTGTGTTCCAACAGGGTATGCGCCCGGGCCATCTTCCGTTCACGGATATATTTTTGTACTGCAATCCCCTTTTCTTCCTTAAAAAGCCGAATCAAGGAATTGGTGGCCATATGGCATTGTTGAGCGAGTTCCGAATTCGTGAAATTATAGTCTATGTTGTTCTCAATTAAATGGATAACATTTGAAATACGATTGTCCAAGGCGGTGGTTTTCCAAATTTTTTCGGGCAAATCCGATAGGATTCCAAGAATAATGGACTGAATCAGAAAATTATGTCCGGTCTCAAATTCCTGGTTCTTTTTTGGCGCCACTGATGTGCTTTTGAGAAGGTGTGCCAGGTTCTCCAACTGCATCAGTTGGTTTTTTCCCAATGGGATTTCAAACACATCAGGATTAATGTAATCATAGGGTACTCCCAAATTAAAATGTATAAATAAATGTAGGATATGCTTGTCCAACAGTAGATACTCCCTATCCTCATGTCGTATTTCCCTTCCCACCACATTCATACCCTTGGTCTTTTTTATACCTCCGGTAATATGGGTTCTAAAAGAAGTATGGGGAGGTAAAATATAAGCCTTTCCCTTTTGTATTTCGATGGTTTTTTCTTGATAGCTTATCACACCGCCTTCATTTTTGTTCCAGTAGATACGCCAATAGGGAAATGCCGTTTCATTACATTCCCATTCCCTTAGGCACCAATATCGACAACACCATATCTCAAGGGACACTTTAGTAAATATCTGTTCTACGGTGGAAGGATCTCCCAAAGTGTTCTTGCGCAAGTGTTTCATTTTCGTAAGATTGAAATAGATACAAATAAAACACTTTTGGGCATTGCTTGCCAAAGGTTTTTTGGATTACTTTAATTAAATACAAAAGCACTTTGTGTTATGAATGAAAATAAGCTCAAAATCCTTGAACTACCAAAGGTTGTGATAGAAGAAATAGAAAACATTTCACGTATTGCCGGATACTTATGGACCAGGGAATGGGCCGAAAGGAATGCCGGGAACATTTCTGTAAATTTCACTGAGTATTTTATTGGATACAAAATTCCGAACATGGAAAAGGTCGCCTGTACCCTGCCCAAGGAAGTGGGCGGTATGGTACTATTCGTTACGGGTACCGGATGCTACTTAAGAAACTTGATCGATAGGATTGAGGAGGCGGCTTGTATCCTTAAGATAAATGAGAAAGCCACTGCCTACTCCATTATATGGGGTGGTAAACAAAAAGGATTTAAACCGACCAGCGAGCTGATCTCTCATGTGAAAATCCATTACGAAAACGCCCAAAACAAATCCGGATATAAGGCAGTGGTGCACACCCATCCGCCAGAGTTGATTGT
This sequence comes from Croceivirga sp., assembly GCA_028284285.1. GTDB lineage: Bacteria > Bacteroidota > Bacteroidia > Flavobacteriales > Flavobacteriaceae > Croceivirga. Next base: position 151,199 of record JANQSA010000032.1, on the reverse strand, counting down.
GTTAAGTCATCATCCCATTTTCAAGGACGAAGAAAAGACCAATAGATCACTTTGGAAAATGTGCCCTGAAGTACGGGTTTTTGTTCCCAAGGGAGTTTCCTGTACGCCTTATGCCCTTTCGGGATCGGAAGAGTTGGCGGATCTTACCATAAATGGGCTCAAACATCGAGATGTGGTGATATGGGAAAAGCACGGGGCCCTTGCCTCTGGAGAAAATGTGGAAAAGGCTTTTGATTATCTGGATGTTTCCAATAAAGGAGCTAAGTTATTATTAATGGCCTGGGCCGCAAACTTTGAACCCGTTGGTTTAACGGATGAAGAACTTAAGGGCTTGGAAATATTCCTATAACGTTCTAAACTGGATGGTATGGAAGCTTGTGTTTTAATATTTGATTGTGGAGCCACTAATTTAAGGGTAGTGGCCATGGCCCCTGATGGAAGTATAAAAGCTTCCCATTCCTTACCCAATGCCTCGATCGAAGATCCGAATTTTAAAGACGGAAAAATTTGGCCATTGGAAATTATTTGGGATAAACTATGTGCTGCCTCAAAAACTGTGGTCGACCAAATTAAGGATATTGAGATCATCGGGGTTTCAGTAACCACCTTCGGTGTTGATGGCGCAGTGGTAGATCCTAAAGGCAATTTAAAATATCCGGTGATTTCATGGCAATGTAATCGTACCCATTCCATCTTAAGATCATTGGACAAGTATGTTGATTTGCTTAAACTGTATGAAAAGACAGGGGTTTATCCATACGATTTCAATACCATCTTTAAGTTGTTATGGCTCAAAGAAAACCATCCTGAAACCTTAGAAGGCAGTCGTTTTCTTTTTATGCCCTCCTTATTGGTTCAACTGCTTTCCGGAGTTCAAGTGAACGACACTACCATGTTGGGCACGGCAATGGTAGCAGAACTTGGGTCCCAACAAGTTTCCACTCCCTTATTGGCAAAGCTGGGGATTCCCAAAAATCTGTTCGGATCCCATGCACAAGCCGGTGAGGTAGTGGGCGAGATAACAAAAAGCGCTTCGAAAGCCACGGGTATTCCAGAAGGCGTTCCTGTTTGCCTTTCTGGTCATGACACCCAATTTGCAGTTATTGGCTCTGGTGTGGGTTTGTACGAACCCGTACTGAGTTCAGGCACTTGGGAAATACTAATGTGCCGAAGCAAAAAGTACAGTGCCACAAAGAAACAACTCAATTTGGGAATTACAACAGAGTTTGATGCCGTAAAGGGCATATATAACCTTGGAATAAACTTTGTGGCCTCCGGGTTGTTAGAATGGGTCGGGAATCACTTTTACCGGGATGTGCCCAAGGGCAATCGCTATCAATTCATGATAACAGAGGCCGAACAAGTTCCCCCGGGAGCCAAAGGCATTACTGTTGACCCTAAATTCTATGACCCCATTAAAGATGCCGGTGGGGCCATTTCGGGTATAAGACTGAGCACTACACGAAGCGAAATATACAGAGCCTGCCTGGAAGCATTAGCACTAAAATTGAAAAATGCGCTGCAATCCCTGGAGAAGGCAGCCAATTTTAAAGCTGAAAAGATCATTTGTGTTGGGGGAGGTTCCAAGAATATGCTATGGAACCAGATAAAGGCAGATGTCTGTAGTATCCCCATCCAATTGATTGCTCAAAAAGAGACCACGGTATTGGGAAGCGCCCTTTTTACTTTTACAGGAGTAGGTTATTACAAAGACTTAGAGGAGGCACGATCGGCAATACGATACCAACCCTATTTGGTGTACCCATCTTCACACCAAAACAGATATCAGGAAATTTTTGATAACAAAAAAACTTAGGATTATGAACGCAACAATACACGGGACCCGATTGGTAGGCTCCTTGCCAAAAGTAGGTATCCGCCCCACAATTGATGGTCGTGAAGGTGGGGTCCGGGAATCACTTGAAGAACAATGTATGGCCATGGCGCAGGGCGCCGCAAAACTCATAGAAGAGAATGTAAGGTTTTCCTCTGGAGAAAAAGTGGAATGTGTGATTGCTGATACCACTATAGGAGGAGTTTCCGAATCGGCCGCATGTGCCGATAAATTTAGAAGAGAAGGTGTGGCACTTTCATTGACTGTAACCCCCTGTTGGTGCTACGGTACTGAAGTAATGGGTGCAGACCCTTTATATCCCCGAGCAATATGGGGATTTAACGGTACTGAACGGCCAGGTGCTGTTTATTTGGCAGCAGCCCTAGCGGGATATTCCCAGAAAGGCCTTCCTACCTTTGGTATCTATGGTAGTGAAGTTTGTGATGCTGATGATACTTCGGTCCCAAAGGATGTAGCAGAAAAAATCCTTCGCTTTGTTAAAGCAGGTCTGGCAGTAGCGCAGCTGAAGGGCAAATCATATCTTTCTTTGGGCTATTCTTCCATGGGGATCGCAGGTTCCATGGTGGACACTAATTTCTTTTATAGCTATTTGGGAATGCGTACGGAATTTGTTGATATGACCGAACTCATACGCAGACTTAATAATGGTATTTATGACCATGAAGAATTTGAACGTGCCATGACTTGGACCAGGGAAAAGTGCAAAGAAGGCAAGGATTGGAACAGCAAACACAATAGGGTGAACAACAAGCGGAAGCAAGAGGAATGGGAAATAGTGGTTAAAATGACACAAATTGTTCGCGATATCATGATAGGAAACCCCAAATTAGCCGAAATTGGCTTTAATGAGGAATCTATGGGGAGGAATGCCATAGCTTCAGGTTTCCAGGGCCAGCGCCAGTGGACGGATTTTATGCCAAATGGCGACTTTATGGAGGCAATTCTTAATTCCTCCTTCGATTGGAACGGAATACGACAGCCTTTTATCGTGGCTACAGAAAATGATAGTTTAAATGGAGTTTCTATGCTCTTTGGGCATCTGTTGACAAATACCGCCCAAATATTTTCTGATGTGCGCACGTATTGGAGTCCGGATGCCGTGAAAAGGGTCACGGGGAAAACCCTGACCGGACTGGCCAAGAATGGTATCATCCATTTGATCAATTCCGGTTCCACTACGCTCGATGCAACTGGACAAATGAAGGATGAAAATGGCGAATCGGTTCTTAAACCCTTTTGGGAAGTTACAGAGGCTGATATGGAAAACTGTCTTTCCAATACCCGCTGGCCCCAAGCCATTAGAGAGTACTTTAACGGTGGCGGCTTTTCGTCCCAACTGAAAACTGAGGGTGAAATGCCGGTGACCATGTGTCGTATCAATCTTTTAAAAGGACTGGGACCCACTATTCAAATTGCTGAGGGATGGACCGTGGAACTACCCAAGGACATCCATAGAATTCTAGATGAAAGGACCAACCCCACATGGCCCACCACTTGGTTTGTCCCCTATCTTACTGGAAAAGGAGCTTTTACGGATGTTTATACCGTTATGGCTAAATGGGGTGCCAATCATGGTGCCATTAGCTATGGGCATATTGGTAGCGAACTTATCACATTATGCTCCATGCTACGTATTCCGGTATGTATGCACAACGTGGATGAATCTGATATTTTCAGACCCAGTGCATGGAACGCCTATGGTCAAGATCTAGAAGGTGCGGATTATAGAGCATGCGAAAACTATGGGCCGTTATACACATCTTAATTGACCCTAAGATAGTATTCAATTCAATAAATGAACTTGGTACAATAGTAGAATATTCAATCATTTGTGGATAAAGTTAATAGTTCCTTAATGGGGATATTTGGGGAATTAGATTTACAAATGGAATAGTATTCATTAATAAAGTAAAAAAAGTATTAGATATGGTAAATTAATAGGAAGGTTAACAACCTAATCTATAATATTTTAGCAAAAAGCTTAGTATGCCCTCAAAAGCGTTAAATAAGTTTAGTTAAATTTTTTTTGAGTTAGTTTAAATCATGTATCAAGGGCCGATTTTCCAATCGGCCCTTTTCATTTCTGGTTTTATACCCCTAAAGTCGAGGATTCAACACCCTCTAGCTACGTTTCAACCGTGCTTCTCTTCATGGTGTTGACCATTTTCAGGGGCTATTGTTTCAAGTTCAGGGTGTCATCACCCTAAATTCGGAACTCACTCGGGTTGTTCCAATACATAATTTCTATCGTAGAGTTCCAGTTGCCTGGCCTTCCACTTGGAGCCTTCCAAGAATAGGGGATGTGGCAATAGTACATCCCATTTTCCCAATTTTTCCAAAAGTTCTTTGGCTTTTTCCTGATTTTCCAAGAGCATGTTATGTTGCTCCGAAACATCATCCCGTAAATTGTACAACATGGGCAAACGATCGGGAACACTTACCAATTTCCAATCACCCTCCCTAATGGCACGGCTAATGGTGAACTTCCACTTTAATCGGTCGTGTGGGGCATCTGTTTTATCACCTGTGATATAGGGCAGTAAATTGACTCCTGAAAATTCCCTGGAAGTGACCTTGCCCCCGGCCAGTCCATAAAACGTGGCAGCTATATCCAAGGACGTTACGGGTTGGTCATATTGGGTTCCTGCCTTAAGTCCTTGCGGCCAGTTCATGATAAACGGCACATGGATACCACCTTCCAACAATATTCCCTTTTGCCCATTATAAGGGGCGTTACAGGAGGCATTATGATCGGCAGGGCCACCGTTGTCACTTAAAAAGACGACCAAGGTATTATCTGCGACACCATGGGTTTGTAAGGCTTTCATGATTTTTCCCACGTTCACATCCAACCGATGGACCATGGCTGCATAGATTCTTCGCTTTTTTTCCTTGATGTGGGAGTAACGCTTTATATCTTTTTCCAGTGCCTGCATAGGGGCATGGGGAGCGTTAAAGGAGGCAAAGAGAAAAAACGGTTCGTCTTTGCGACGGGCAATAAAATCGGTGCACTCATCTCCTTTATCGTCGGTGATATAGCTGATGGGAGCCGGGGTCTTATAGTTGCACTGAATGGGTAACAAGTAACTATTTTGGGTATTGGCCTCCTCTTTAAAATAGTCATGCCCTCCACCGGCATAGCCCCAAAAATCGTCAAATCCCCTTCGAGTGGGATGAAAATGTTCCTCACCCCCTAAATGCCATTTGCCGATAAGGCCAGTAGCATAACCCAATTTTTTTAATCGGGTCGCAATAGTGGTTTCCGATAACGGCAGACCCATGTAGTGTGGATCAAAGCCGGGCAGGTTGTCCCCCAGGTTATTGTCGAATCCAAATTCCACTTGGTTGCGACCAGTCAATAACCCGGCTCTAGAGGGAGCACAAACGGCTGAAGTGACATAACCTTCAGTAAATAGTACACCGGTTTGGGCCAATTGATCAATATGGGGTGTTTTAATCTGTTTGCTGCCCGTAGTTCCCAAATCGGCAAACCCAAGGTCATCGGCCAATATAATCACAAAATTGGGGTTGTCCCATCGGCTCTGGGCAAAAACGGATGGTATCCCAAAACAAAGACAAAGTGCTAAAAAAAGAAAAAAGGTACGCATGGTTCAGTCTATATTGATAAGTAGTTTAAATTTACTTGAAATGATTCCATTTGGCCATTGACCCTACTACATCGCAAAATCTATTACCGCTGTATAACGGAACAGTTTTTTTGGATTTAAAAACGGTATTTTTTGAAGCTTAGAACTGGATTTTAAATCCCGATACTGGAACTTCATTTTTTTTGTATTTGGGGAGTTCAACAATTAGTCCCTTTGACGTTTGTTTCCATTCAACCGCCCTGGAAGCACCTAAAAGTTCAACTTTCAAAATCTGTTTTGACCGATCGGTTCCCAAAGATTTTATTAAAGCCGTTTGATCGTCCCAACTACTTACAAACGCATATAAAACCCCTTCTTTTTGTGTAAAAAATACCTGTGGGAAAACAGCTTTGGAAGTGGCGTCATTTTCGGCATCTTTCATAGTATTCTTCTCGACTTCCATGTTGCTGTCCTTTGGTGCTTCTTCCGGTTTTGGGATTTCACTTGTCTGTACCCATGGAGAAGTGCCATATATGCCTTCGGCATTTTTATCCATCCATTTGCCGACAATCCTTAAATTTTCAACGGCCTTTTCGGTCATCTTGCCATCTGGCCTGGGGCCATTGTTCAACAAGTAGTTACCTCCTTTGCTGGTGATGTCCAATAGCTGTCTTACAAGAACTTCGGGTGATTTGTATACCGTATCGTACTTAATATACCCCCAGTTTCTGCCCATGGTTATGCATGACTCCCAAGGCTTTGAAATGTTCTCTTTCGAAATATTCTGCTCAAGCACCAGATAGTCGCCCAGGTTATGCCCTATGCGGCTGTTGATGATGCAATCGGGATTAAAACCCAGTACGTAATCCCGTAACTCTTGGCTCTCTGATTTGCTGATCATACCTGGTGTATCGAACCACAAAATATCGACAGGTGCATATTGGGTCATAATCTCCTTAATCTGGGGTTTGACCTTGCGTTCAAAATACCGATTGAACACTTTCGCATCTTCATCGGGGTAATCCCAAGTGTTGCTTCGTCCTGCCTTGGTGGGCCAGTTTGTGGGTGCATCGGGATCCTGCCAATCGCGCCCCAACGAATAATAGAACCCTAGTTTGATCCCATATTTACGACAAGCACGTGCCAAAGCTTTCATGGGGTCTTTTCCAAATGGCGTTCGGTCCACAATATCATAATCACTCGATGGGGAATCGTACATGGCAAAGCCATCGTGGTGCTTGGTCGTAATTACAAAATATTGCATACCGGCATCGCGGGCGGTTTTGATCCATTTATCCGCATCGAATTCCACCGGATTAAAATCATCGGCAATTGTGGCATACACTTTCCACGGAATGCGCTCATAAAGCATAAAATGCTCTGCCCCTTTATATTTTCGCCCCTGCCACATACCGGCCGTTTTGGAATACAGCCCCCAGTGCATGAACATGCCGAATTTGGCGTCCTTCCACCATTGCATCTTACCTTGATTCGATTCTAACTTATCGACGTTGGATTCCTGTGCATTGACGCTGCATAATGGTATGAGCAGAAAAATCCATAATGCTATTGTCAAAAATCTAATATTTTTCATATTGTTGAATATTGATGTTGTATTGGGCAGATGGTACATGGGTTACGTTCTCTGGTCATATAAGTTGAAAAATAGCTGCATTCTCCTTTGCAAAACGGCCAATGCCTTTTCCGGTAGCGGATATGGCCCGAAATTATTGGAAGGCCTGATAGGTTCTCCCCATTTTAAGAGTTTAAACAGCTTCATAGAAAAAAGGATATCCTATTTTTCCAATTCCTTTTTTCGCAACAGTGCCTCCAAAAAATAATAATCCGCATAGTTCAAGGGCACCGAGATTTCCCCTCCATGCGGAATACTGCCGACACTTCGGGTCAAAATGAAATTGTTGTTTTCCCCTGCCTTTGCACGATAGGCAGGGGATGAAAGGCTTTCCACTATCTGATCGGCAAACGTCCGATATTTTTTACCATCCTCGCCCTTAAATGTACTGAGTTCATAGAGGGCAGCCGCTATGATGGACGCAGCTGATGCGTCCCGCTCCTTCAAGGTATATTTCGATTTATCCACGGTCCATTCCGGTTGAAAATCGGGGTCAAGCGCATTGAAATCCCAAAGCGGTATCCTATCGACGGGCATGCTCGGATGTTCAATGATATAATCCGCAATATTTGAGGCAAATGACAGGAATTTTGGATTCTTGGTCTCACGGTACATCATGGTAAAGCCGTACAACCCCCATGCCTGCCCCCTGGCCCAGGCCGATTCGTCGGTATAGCCCTGGCAAGTGGCTTTGTCAAGCACATGGCCACTGATGCTATCGTAATCGACCACATGGTAAGAGCTAAAGTCTTTTCGATAATGGTTTTTCATGGTCGTTTCGGCATGCCGTACGGCAACCTCTTTATATTTGGGATCACCGGTCGCTTTGGAAGCGTAAAAAAGCAGTTCAAGATTCATCATATTGTCAACAATCACAGGAAAAAACCATTCCGTCTTGCCATCCCAGGCCTTGCGGTAGTCCCATGATTTGGTACAACCGATCGTCGGATTGAACCTGGTCATCAACGATTCGGCGGTCTGGATGAGTATCGGTTCATAGGCCTCATTTTCAACGAGCCTTAAACCATTGCCATAGCTGCAATACATCATAAACCCCACATCGTGGTTGTTGGTCACGAATTTCACAGGTTCCAATGCTGCGGTCCATTTTTCCGCGGCATCCCGCCACTTTTCGTCTTTGGTGTATTCGTACAAATACCAAAGACTGCCGGCGAAAAAACCACTGGTCCATGATTTGATGTCCGTGGTTAGCAATTTCCCATCTTCAGCTGTTGTTCTGGGCACACGGGTGGGATCTGTCGCTTCCTTTAGCATGTTGGTATATTGTACCTGTGCCAGTTGAAAATTATCTTCGATCAAACTCTTATTTTCGGACTCTTTCTTATTTATATGACACGACATAAGAATCAGAACTACGATGAAACTTTGTATGTACTTCATGATTTTCTGTGTTTTATTTTTTGGTTCATATTTGACTATAGGGAAATGACAAAGTTGTTTTCGCCAGACAATTTTGGTTTATTAAAAGAAAAAACAAGTCGGGTAAGTCCGTTGGGCCAAGACCTTTTTAATCTACTATCCTGAATATCAATAGATTCCTTAGATACCAGCATGGCAGAGGAATCGTATTCCAGCCATAGGGTAAAATCCGCTCCGCTAAGCTTTATCTTACCGGAAGTATCGATGTCGGCACGGCAAACGGTAAGAAAATTGATAGACGTTTCCCCCTTGCTTTTTGTGAGTTGGAACGTATCCGATATTTTGAACGATTTGCCCTTTTTTAATCGATACGACCGCCTCCACGTCTTGATACCGGCTTCCGGGGGATAGGCCGTGGCGATTTCCGCACTAAAATTTACCGTTTTCGAACTGGCGGAAAACTGGCAATCAGTCGCTTTGAAGTCTTTGCCATCTTTCTGGTCGCAGCCGTTTATTCTGGGTAAGTTGTGGTACTGCGATTGCATGGTCCAGATATCGTACCGTTCGGGGCCAAAGGTTTTTTTGGTATATGTACCCACTCCCACATCCACAATGCAGGGCTTGCCATTGTAATACAAAATGAAGGAGCCTGCATCGTTGTGGTTATGACTTTCTTTATTATAGCCTCCTTTTGCAGCAAAATAGAAACCGTCCGTAGAACCTGTCCGGTCCCTGGCACCCATGATTTCGGTATCGGCCAGCCAAAAATGGGAGAGCAAAGGTTCTTTGGGGGCACACTCAAGTACTTCATCAAGAAGAAATACGTTGTTCAAAGTGGTCTCTATTTTTCCAACTGGTATTTTATAGTCATCCCAGCCATATTCACGGGCGAGAAATGCCCCGAAAGCCATCATGTCCATATCCTTGATCCTTTTCCCATAGTTGTAGATCACGCCCGAACGAGTGTGGATGCGTGCGTTGGCATCCGCGAAATTGATAAAATACGGATGGGCGATGTACGCTCTGTAAATGTAGCGTCCGATATTTTTGATGAGTTCATGATGGAACAAGCTGATTTCTCCACCGGATGCCTTGTACAGTATATCCAACAGTTCGAACAGCTTTCCTCCGGCGTGCCCCCAATAAGCAGGCCCTTCTTCACAGCCGCCGTCATCGTGGTAATAGTTGATGAACTCATCCACTGAGCGCATCACTTTTCCAATACCCGAAATCCGTTTTTTCTTATCTTCTTCGATCAACAAAATACAGTTCAGTACGTTATAATTGCACCAAGGGTTCCAGTTGTTCACAAATTCGGTATCAAAGCCCATCCACTGGAAGTCGCTACGGGTGTAAAAAGGCACCAATATTTTGTCGGTAATCTCCTTTTTTATCCGTTCGTTGATCAACGGATTTATTTTGTCGAATTCCTCTTTGAAAAAATAATGGGTCCAGGCCAGGGACGCCCCTGTACTCCCGACCCCCAAGTCTATGGTAGGTTCGTCGGGGTCGGGCAGGCCTGCGCCTTTTCTTTGCATGGTCAAATGGGCAGACAATCCCCAATAGGTCTGTTCACAATACGCCCACACTCCGTTCACGATCTGGTCGATAAAGCGGCCTTCCCCTTCGGCCAATTCGCCCAACACCAATGCATCAAGAGCTTTCCGACGTGCTCTATGGGGCACTTGCATCACTTCTCTATTTCCTGTTCTGACAAAATCGAGATAACTGGTGGCTGGGATTGAAGGCCAGTTAAAATCCGCATAGGTTTCAGCTTGCCGAACAAACGACTGTCTTAAATCGCTCGGCAATTTATTCCAGGCTTCCCGATCGGCATAATCGGGATAGGTCACCCATTTGTTTTGGGGCAAGATCCAATCAGCTAGTTTGGGGTTTTTATAGAATTGTTTTAACAGTCCCCTGTTTGCGCCGGCATGCACCGATTGTGCCAAGGCAAAAAGTGTACTTAACAACAATACTTTTACATAACCGAGATTCATAGTCCCATTGTTTTTTAGATAAGCATCCCCATAAGTGCACCTACAATGCTTTCCATACCCTAAACAGGAATTGTATTTAGATACGATCTTTCGTCTTTATAATTCGAAAAATCGTCCTCTATGGTGTTCAGCCAATCATGCGTCTCCATACCAAATTCTTTTAAAACGCGGGGCACTTGTTTGGCAAGATTGTTCATCTGATAGGGATCTTCTTTCAGGTTGAACAAAAAATCGTTTGAATTGTCATTGCTACGTTCAAAAAAGCAGGCCATATCGTGTGTCCTCAATCCCCGGGCATTATTGGAGGCATTGTAATAGCGGGCAATTTCAGGGCGATAAGCATCTTTTTGTTTCCATACGGCCTTGCTCAGGTCTTTACCATGGATGGCATCTGGAATTCCATTTTCTTGCCCTAGCAAACTAAGCAATGTAGGCATCAAATCGGGTGTTCCTATCAACAGATCGTCCATGCGGGCTTCAAGTTTTCCTTTCCAACGCATTAACATGGGTATGCCAAAAGATTCCTCATAAAACTGATTTTTGGTCATTAATCCATGGCTTCCAAGCATCTCTCCATGATCTGAGGTAAAAACAACCAAAGTATCTTCTTCAAGCCCTGTGGCTTTCAAGGCCTGTAAGATACGTCCGAACTGATCGTCAATTCCGGTCACTGAAGCAAAATATCCTCGAGCATGTTTGGCGGCCGTTTCGGTTTTTTTTGAAAAGATGACATTGTCCCGGTTCAAAAGCTCCTTACTGGTTGCCGCACCATATTGATCATAGTATTTTTCTGGAACATCATCCTTGGAGTAGGGATCATGTGGCGGATTCCAGGAAACAAACAATACAAAGGGATTGTTTTCATCCCTAAATTCATCGTTCGAGTTATGAATGTAATCAACGGCCACATCGGTTTCATGTATGGCAGACCAGATTCTACCGGGGACTATCAGTTCATGTTCCGGAGCATCATTTTTCCAATAACTGGGGGCAAAGTTGTTTTGATGTTTATCTGACCAACTATACCAAAAGTTGATTCCGTGCCTATCCTCTTTAGGAATCCAGGGGCCGGCGTATCCTTTCCCTTCTTCAGGTGTTTTGAGGTGCCATTTACCGATATAACCAATATCATAGCCGTTTTTAGCCAATATATCGGTCAAGGTGGTGGTCTCCCGCCTTAGATAAACATTTTTACGTGTGGAATGACAGTTGGTGGCCAACCCGGATTGATTGGGATAAAGTCCGGTGAACAAAGAACCTCTATACGGACTGCACAAGGGATGCGTGCTGGTGGCGTGCGTAAATACAATGCTCTCCTTTGCAAAATTATCCAGTACAGGGGTAATTACGGGGTCTTGTTTCATAAAGCCCATGGCATGCCTACGCATCTGATCCGGGAACACAAAAACCATATTCGGTCCTTTCTGTTTCCCATTGCCTGTGTCCTTTGCTTTAGAACTTGAACTATCTATGCAACCGGTACCCAAAAAAGATGCCGCTCCCAACATGGCGGAACTTTTGATGAAAGTCCTTCTCGGCATGGATTTTTTATTCATATCTAAATGATAAAAGTCATCTATGTTATATAACCGATGTAAACTTTAATGTCCTAACCCATAAAAACGTTACCTTCTTTTTGTGTCCTAATAACTCTGCCCTCTTACCAATAACTCATTTTGCTCTTGTAATCCTAGATTGAAATTGACGTGTGCAAAAGAAAGGCACAAAAAGCCTTGTTGCTGAATTAAGCGCAATTGGAGCGCATAATTTTATGGATATCGGCCAACAATTGTTTTTTAGTTTTAGCTTATAATCAGTTTTTCAAAGGAATACAGAGCGTATAAGAATCATCCTTTACCTTGGTGGACACTACAAGCACCTCGGGTATGTCATTTTCTATGTGTACAAAGGGCCGTTCCATGCGATCAGGCTTGAATATACTACCGTCTTCCATTTTAAGATTTTTGGTGGTAATGGTATCATTCTGGGCTTTTTCCCAATGAACACCATCCGGTGAAGTGACCAGCCCAATATAGGAATGCGCATGGAACACCCCATACAACCGTTCCCTGATGTTGTCATACCAAATGGACATGTCCTCGGTATCCATATAATCTATCACTGGTTTTTCCAGCATTTGAAAAGGTCCAATTGGGGAATCCGAAACCGCTATCGCTTGATTGCGTATGAACCGGGTTTCATTGGGTTTGTCTCCCTTTACCACCAAATGGTACTTCCCTTGCTTGTCCCTGGTTATGGCCGGGTTTACGGTAAGGGTGGTGATGGGTCCCGAGGGCTCTATCAATGGCTGTCCCACCCGTTCCCAGGGCCCATTGATGGAATTGGACACTGCCACACCCGTACGTTGGTTGGGTCGCAAAATATTCCAGTTGGGATGGCTATAACCTACTTGTGAGGTTTCGTACAGCTCTTCTTCGGTATACTCCTTATCGCCAAAATTGGTGGCAATATAGTAGAGGTAGAATTTTCCATCAAAGTATTTGATTTTTGGGTTGTGGGCCGTTATGGCGTCCCAATGCCCCTTTCCGTGGCTTTTAAGCTCGGTGCGCAGGTATTTCCAAGGGCCATTCGGACTGTTGGAAGTGGCGTGGGCGATTTCGGAATGGGTAAGCCAACCATAAAAGCGATGTTCTTTTTTCCAACGGGAGTAAAACAAGTGGTACACTCCTTCGGGATCCTTGTATATGGAGCCCCCCCAGTTGTAATAGCCTTCGGTTCTGATAAAATTATCCTCCGTCAGTATGGGAATCCTTTCGCTTAAATTCAAATCATCACCTTTTTTTTGGGTGCACGCGAAAAAAAGTATGGTTCCAAGGGCAACTATCAGTCGTATATGTTTCATCATGGTATTTTGGTCTGTTTAAAGTTGTACAATGCAGTGTTGGTCTTTCTTAATCTATTGCCTGTGGTTTTCTTGCCAATTGGGCCCGTCGTTCCCTTTGGGTTCGGGGGTGCTAGCGGGGTCGAACAGGTTAAAATAACCAATGTTCCTGTCTTCATAAAAGGGTAAAAAATGTTCTAATCGCTGTAAAAACCCCTCATAGGATTTTGACGCTGGTTTGGTCCAGGCCGCTTCTGATATGGCTGTTAACCTTGGCCACATCATAAAGTCCAATCGGGCTTCATTGGCAATCCTTTCCGTCCATACGCATGCCTGTATCCCTTTAATTGGGTCATTTTCACCAAGGGCGAGCCCAGAAGCATCCGGAAAGTGATAGCCCTGGGAAACATCCCCGAAGTTGCCCGTCCATTTTCGACCATATTGGTGGGTGCTATCCTGTACAAAATCGAGGTACAGCGGAATTCTTGGGCACAATACGGTTTGAAAACCGTTTTGCAATACCTGGGTCAATATGTCGGGTTTGTCATGCCGCCACCAAAAAACCAAGGAGGTATCCTTGTTCAAACCTGAACCGGTAATTTCGTCCCAACCGCCCACTTTTTTCCCCATGGCCGTAAGGGAATCTGCTATTCGATTTAAAAAATAGTATTCCACTTCCTTTAAGCCCTTTAATCCTTCACGTTTCATAAGGGATAATACCGAAGGGTCCTTGAGCCATTGCTCATTGGCAAAATGCACTTCATCGCCACCAATGTGAATGTATTCCGAAGGGAACAGTACAGCGATTTCTTTTAAGATGTTGGTCAAATAAGTATAGGTGCCTTCCTTGCCCGGATTAAAGGTAAACTCGGGATGTTTCGTATTTCCCCCACCTGAAAACTCGGGATAAGCACGATTTGCTGCTGAGGCATGCCCGGGCATGTCAATTTCAGGAATCACTTCAATCTGACGTTCGGCGGCATAACTGACCACCTCACGAATCTGATCCTGCGTATAAAACCTGGCTTCGTCGCTGCTGTTGCTCCAATCCCCAATGGATCCAATTTGGGTAAGTTTGGGATAGGCCTTGATCTCAATGCGCCAGGCGGGCTCATCGGTCAAATGCCAATGGAATTTGTTCAGTTTATGCTCGGCCATAAGATCCAGCAATTGCTTCACCTTTTCCAGGCCGAAAAAGTGCCGAGATTCGTCCAGCATTACTCCCCGCCAGGCAAATCGGGGTACATCAGTTATGGTACCCACGGGAAGTGCCCATGGGCTATTGTCTTTGTGATTGGCCCATATAAGTTGCTTCAGTGTTTTCAAGCCATAAAAAATCCCGTTAGTTGTTGGCGCCCTTACTGAAATACCATCAGTTGTAATATCCAATATATACCCTTCATCTGAAAGATCGGAACTGGAATCCAAATCAAGTACCAATGTTCCTTTATCCGATTTCGGGGAAGCTTGATCAACTTTTATGTACGGAGCCACTTCCTGAACAAAAAAATCGGCTATTTCCTGTAGACCTTCATCGTTCATTTGTAACTTAACTATGTTTTCGGAAAAGAAACGGTCATTTTCCCAGACAGCTTCATTGGGCCACGGAATCATCGTCCAATTGGTTTCATAAGTCGTTTCCGAGCAAGAAAGGAAAAGTAGGGCCAAAAGCGAATGCAAAAGGGACCATACAGCTAACTCTTTTTTCAGGCAAGGCCTTTTCACTTTTACATTGCCACTATCAGTGTGGTACACTTTTTCCATTTGTTTCATACTATGAAGTTGTTTGGTCAGTTGAAATAAAACATATCGTTTTCCCTGCAGATTATCATGGGTATGCCACCGGTTCCCCGGTGGATTTGTGGGATGGGAACTGCGCATCGGCCGCTATTAAAAAAGTACGCAGTACCTTGGCCAACTCGTTTACCTTTTCTGTTTCCGTTTCGGCCAAATTATGGGCTTCGCCAATATCTTGTACAATATTGAACAGTTCATAACTTTCGTCAAGGTGGTAATAGATGAGTTTCCAATCGCCCAGCCTCACCGCACTGAATGCCCCTATGCCAGGGCCATTGGGGCCCCATTCGTTGGGATAATGCCAAAAGAGGGGTCTTGTTTTCCTTTGATCCGGGCCGTCGTTGATGAGAAGGGGTACAAAGCTTTTTCCATCAATGGTTTGCACAACATTGAAGTCTTTGATTCCTGCCATTTCCAAAATACTGGGATAAAAATCCTCGATGATCAAAGGATTGTCGTTGGTCGATCCCGGTTGTACCACCCCGGGCCATTTTACGATCATGGGTTCCCGGATTCCGCCCTCATAAATGGATCCCTTACCACTGGCCAATGGCAGGTTATGGGTGTTGGGTTCGCCTCCCCGACCATGAACGCTTAGTCCGCCATTGTCAGACATGAACAGTATAATGGTATTTTCGCTTAGTTGTTTCTCTTCCAAATAGTCCATGATATCGCCAAGACTTTTATCCATACCCTCAACCAAGGTGGCATATTTGGCTTCTGTGGAATCCAACCCGGCCTCCAGATATTTTTTTAGGTATCGATCATCACCCATGATAGGAGTGTGCACAGCGTAATGCGACATATAAAGGAAAAAAGGGGTCTCTCCATCTACAATTGGCTCTAGGCTCGACTTGGCTTCACGGGTAAGTGCTTCGGTCAAAAATATATCCATTCCGTGGTATTTTTCCAAACCGGGAACAGGCCATGGAGAATCTTTGGAAGTTTCAGAATTGCCAAAATTTTCCTTGCCCAAATAGCTTTCAGGTGCTCCTGCCGCGTGTCCGGCAATATTGACATCAAAACCAATGGCCAAAGGATCCTCCGCAGGCGTTCCGATGGCACCAAAATGTCCCTTGCCTACATGAACAGTGGCGTAACCCGCTTGCTTGAGCAGTTTAGGTAATGCATCGGCGTGTACCGAATATGGCAATCCCAAATTGGGACATAGACCGTTGACATTCCATCTGGGAAAAGAAAGATCTTTATGCTTTACTTCCATAGGTTGCAACGCATCCTTGTGCAATGTCCAGTTGGTAACCCGATGGCGAGCGGCGTTCATCCCCGTCATTAGGCTCACCCTGGTGGGGGAACAAACCGGGGTGGCGTAGGCCTGGGTGAACTTCATGCCCTCCCGGGCCAATCGTTCCATATTGGGAGTTTGGTACCTTTGGTTAAAAGGTGTTTTTTTATTCCAAAAAGGAACCGAGGTGTCCTGCCAACCCATGTCATCGACCAGAAAAAGGACAATGTTCGGTTTTTTTGGCAAATCGTTCCCTTTCTTTTCTTTTGGGGCACAGCCCACCAAAAGAGCAAAAAATAAAATAGTGGATAGACTGTCGTGGATCATAGCGGAATTAAAGTTGGTCTAATATGCTGCCAGCAAATAGCAAAGGCCGCAAAAATTCAAAACACAATACCCCTCAAATTTAGCGACTAGGATGCTCCTGTACTTGTACTTTCTTTTCTGAAAGTGCGCTTTTTTTTGCCCGCAAAAATCATTAGGACTTCTTGTAAACCCAATTGGCCAAAATTGAGTTGATCCTAAACCCCAGAGGTGCACAAAAAACCTTTAACCCAAATAACTCTTTTGCTAAGGAAAAAGTAATAACAAGAGGTTCCTTTTTGTACAGTGAAAACCATTGTGCAGGGGATTGTTCAAGAATGTCTACAAATGTATTCCGGAGCCGAGCATTTGGGTTTTAGAACCGTCCTGGATTTCACGATCAAGAAAGGGGACGTGTGCCCTGTTGGAATTTAGGATTCCCGCTATTAACAAATCTTGTTAAAGTAGAACTATCTTAAATGCCGGAAACGTATTTTTCAGTTTCTCAACTATTCGACCTCACTAATTACCTTCAATGTCTTTAGCATGGAATCAGGGGTTACGGAAATGGTATCAATCCCCTCATTAACCAAGAATTCTGAAAAGTCGGGAAAGTCGGAAGGTCCCTGACCACAAATACCGACCTTGGTGCCAAATTTCTTTGCTGTTCCCAGCAAATCTTTAATCATGATCTTCACAGCTTCATTTCGTTCATCGTACAAATGGGCCACAAGACTTGAGTCTCTATCCAACCCCAACGTTAACTGTGTCAAATCATTTGAACCTATTGAGAAACCATCAATCATCGGGGCAAAATGTTCCGCCAAAAGAATATTTGAGGGCAATTCAGCCATCAGGTATATTTCAAGACCCCGATCTCCCCTCTTCAATCCGTTTTGGCTCATTATTTTCAAGACTTTCTCCAATTCCTGAGGTGTTCTGCAAAAAGGAATCATAACTGTAATGTTCTCAAGGCCAAATTCATCTCTCACTTTGTTCAATGCTTTGCATTCTAAAACAAAAGCTTCCCTAAATGCGTCTGAATAATATCTTGAAGCGCTTCTCCAACCTATCATTGGATTTTCTTCGTTTGGTTCGAATACCAGTCCCCTCAGAACTATCTATCTAACTTCAGTATAAAGTGGAAATCCGGTAAAAAGGCCACCCTTTGGATCATCTTCATATACTGCTTGTACTTATTAATACCATTAAAAAAGACCAGAAAAGAGGCTCTAATAAAAAAACATTTTAGTGATTGAATGGTTTCAAAAAACAGTCAATTTTTAGTTCAACGTAAATCAAATCTTCTGCTGGACAACCAATTAACAAAAATTCACTATTTACGAATTCCGATTCACTAAGGCTTTTAAAACAAACCCCGTCTTAGTTGAACTTAGCAATGTACTCTATTAGCTATGTAAGAATTATATTGTAAATACACCTATAACCCAGGTTTGTGTGCCATTCAGCCATAAAAGAAGTCCGGACATTATGTTCTTTATCGAAAAATTCCTGAATAGTTACTGTTCATCGAAAACTCCTGGATTAAGACCATTAATTTCACGTACTTGAATATTCCAAATCTTTTTAAATGTTCCAGTCCAAGATTCTACTTCTATGCAGTATCACCTTTTTGTTGCACTTGACCACAGCTAACGCCCAACGCATCACATCAAATTTAGCAGAGGGTTTTAAGTATGTTTCCATTCGTGGTCCAAAGACCATTTTTTACATGCTGGAAGACCAACGCTATGCGATTGTCACCGATGGCATACCCTTAGAAAGTCTTGATTATAAAGTTGAAAAAGGGATACTTACCATCCATTTACCAGAGTATGGCTATAAGGCAAAAAAAAGTTTGGTTCTTTTATATCCAGAGGGCAATCAGGTTCCAAAAGTTATCCACCCCTTTGGAAATGGACTGGTGCGATTGTAATCGTTTTAGTAAAACTCTAAAAAAGACTATGGTAGAGCTTTACCGGGTATATATAAGGATACTATTTAAGCCGCTTTTAAGATATAATTCACCTGTTGATTTGCCCATCTTTTCATTGAATTCAACAGCAAAAATCCCTTTTGGAAGTATAAAGGTTCCTTTCATATTTGCGGGTAGTGTAACTTCAAATACCTGTTCCGAATAACTTTTTCTATAATTGCAAACAATACTGCCCCTACTTGTTGGTAATTTGATCTCGGCATACTGCAAATCACCTAGTTGGGGTTTAATTTGAACTGATTTAAAACCTGGTTCGGTGGGTGTAATTCCCCATAGTCTTCTCCCAATAATATTTGTTGGTGCCGTTCCCCAAGCGTGGTTCCAATCCAAATTGGGCTTATATGCTGGGTCCCATGCTTCCAGAGTCATTGTAGACCCTATTTTAATCATATTGTACCAACCACGGTCATGTTTTGCGGTAAGCAAAGCTAAACCATATGAAGCTTCTTCTGCATTAAATAAGGCGTCCAAAAGATATTGTGCACCATAAACACTGCAGGCCATACCCCTACTTTTAATAAAAGCTACTACGGTTTTTTTGTGCTCCTCTGAAACCAGACCAAAGGCTAATGGAAACATATTTGCATGCAACGAGGCATGATTTGTACCTTCACCATCAATATATATACCTCTGTTTATGTCAAACAATTTGGTATTAATAGTTCTCTTTAATTTTTCAGCTCTGGTGCTCCAAAAAACAACTTCCTCATTTTTATCTAAATGCCCAGCAATTTTAGACATCAAGACCAAGTTCCGGTAGTAAAATGCATTCACCACAGTATTAATAGCAACCATTTCATATCCATCACGTTCTCCAGCTTCATTTTTCAATTTCCAACCCGTGTCTTGTTGCCCAGGTGGCCAATCTACTATATCCCTTATTTTTGTTTCTGGATTTTTAAAGCCCAATTTTGAAACAAAGGTTTGATTCATTTTTTTGGATTTGGAGCTAATCAATCCATCTTCACGTTCCAAATCCAAGAGGGTTCTTTGTTTCAATGCTTCATAATTGCTAGCTAGCATTTGAATATCCCCGCTGTACATAAAATCATGATAAAACAATAGTACGGTATGCAGAAGCCATTCGGTGGGCCAGGTAGGATTATCTAAAAAATATTGGTTTGTTCGCTTGCCAATGGAATATTCGTTGTCTAAGCAATAATGACTCAATTGATTGATATATGCATCTGCTTCATAAGGCAAACGTTCCCTATCGCCATCTATATAAAATCCAGTGAAACTTGTTGCTTTAATAGTATGCTTGCATAAATCCCAAACAGCATCCAGTACTGTGTTAGAAGAAGAAAAATAACTAGCCTCATCGTTAAACTTATAATGAAATGCTTTTTGAAAGATTTCAATATCTGTTACAGGAATTTTTAAATTCTCAATTTCAAGATACCTGAAAGGCATAATAACCCCAAAAGATCTTGGTAGTTGTATCGCAGGTGGACTTGTATTTTTCTTATTTGCCGGCAATGAAGGGACCATAGGTGTGTTGGGCTGGCTGACCGTTAATTTGGTTTTTTGATATCGTATACTTCCTCCCGGGTTTCTATCTACGGTACGGGGAGCTGCAAGCTTTTCCCCTAAATGAAGGATTAATGAATCATTCTGGGCGACTTTGCTAAGTATTTGAATCGTCCCAAAAAAAGATTTTCCAAAATCAACAAAATAATGCCCTTCTCCTTTTTCAACAATACGAACAGGTGTGTTCAAAACCGTTTGAAATGCTGTTTCCGGAATATCAAAATAGTCTTGCCCTTGACTCTTTGCAAAGAAAAGCAGTATTAATAAGCAGGCGATATTTTTCATAATCCATACGATTACAAACCAAATAGTCTTGGTAAAATCATAGTGATCTCTGGTATGTAAAGGATTGAAAGCAACACAAAAATCATTATGGCCAAAAACGGTAGCAAGGGTTTAACAACTTGAGAAACGGAGATATTGGCAACACCACTTCCCACAAAGAGAATTGTGCCAACTGGCGGGGTACACAGGCCTATAATACCGATATGTAGTGTGTTATTTTTAGTAAAGTACGATAATGGATTGGCCTTAAATCCATAAGGTGTTATAATCGCTGCGGATGCCAGCCCACTTTTGATTATAAAGTCTTTTCTTTTCATACATTACAATTAGAGTTTGGGCTCCCATCCTTTGGCATATTCCCTTTTCCATGCCTGCATGGCCTTATCACTATTCAAGACTTTACCGGTTGTGGTGTCTATTTTTAACGTTTCGCCAACGTCTTGCGCCATATTGCCCAAATGACAGAGCATGGTTGATATACTGGCATCGTTGATATCGGAACGAAGACTGGTATCCTTTCGGATGGCATCAAAGAAATTGCCTACGTGATTGACATCCAACATACCCTCACCCCTTGTATTGGTAGTGGCGCTTGAAGCTTTTTCAAATTCAAATTTGATTGGATTTCCTTGTAAATCATACCGTTTATAGAAATTTCTATCGGATTGTATCGATCCTTTGCTACCATAAATGGTGATTCCCCTTCCTGGGCGATCTGGTTTCATCATTCCCCTGCTATGGCCCGTCCATGTAATAAACTTATCGTTGTCATAGGAAAATGTCACCTGTTGGTTATCTACAAATTCCCAGTCATCTTCGTGGGTGTACTTTCCACCAAACGAGGTGACCGAATTTGGTAAATCTACCCCAAGGGCCCATCTACATATATCAATTTCATGGGTGCCATTGTTATGGATTTCCCCTGTTCCCCAGTTTCTGAACCAGTGCCAATTATACGGATGTATATTATCCCTGTAGTCCTGTTCTGGCGCGGGACCTTGCCATAGTTCCCAATCCAAGGTTTTTGGTACGGGAACTTTATTTCCAATACCGATAGAACCTCTGTTATTGGTATAATAGGCTTCGCCTTTATATACCTCACCGATAACACCTGCCCTAATTTCGTTGATCGCTAAGATGGTAGTATCAGCGGAACGTTGCTGATTGCCCATCTGCACTTTTTTTCCATATTTATTTTGAGCTGCCACCAAAAGGTCATTCTCATAGGCATTATGACTACAGGGCTTTTCTACATAGACGTGTTTACCGGCCTGCATGGCCATTATGGCCATCGGTGCATGCCAATGTTCCGGGGTTGCAATAAAAACAGCATCCACATCCTTATCCTCCAAAATTTTTCTAAAATCCTTTTCAACTTTAGGGAGGTATCCTATGGTTTCTTGACACCATAGATTATGCTCTTCAATGATGACATCATCTACATCACAGTTATAGAGTATCTTGGCGTTTGCATCCGCATTGATTGCTTTTACATGGGCTTTTGCTCTACTACGGACTCCAATCACCGCACAATTGATATGGTCATTGGCACCTAAAATACGCGCATAACTACTTTGTGGTAAAACTATTCCACCCAAAGTTGCCCCTGCACTGGCCGCAGCAGTTTTTTTAATAAAATTTCGTCTTGTGGTCATAATGAATTGGTGGCTATAGGTTTAATCTTAATATTTCTAAAACTGACATGATCTCCATGGTCCTGCAATAGGATATGACCTTTTTCAGCTTCTCCAAAATTGGGCCATTTTACATATTTACTTTCGGAGACCAGTTTTCTATACGTATCACTTTTACGCTCATATTCCAAAACTTTGGTGCCGTTCAACCAGTGCTCTACGTGGTTATCCTTGGAAATAATATGGGCGGTATTCCAGTCTCCAATGGACTTTATGGGCTTGTTGATGTCCGCTTTGATCAAATCATAAAGGGATGCCACCGTTCTACTACCCTCGTGGTTGCCTTTTTTGGCGTCTGGATGTCGCTGATCGTCCAATATTTGGTATTCCAAACCTATGGAAGAACCGGGACCCTTGTTGATATCCGTGTCCACATAGTACTTGATACCGCTGTTGGCTCCTTCCGTTAACTTGAAATCAACCTTAAGTTCAAAATCGCCATATACATCCCTGGTCACAATATCTCCTCCCGCAGCGGACTCCTCACCTCCGGAAGACAAAACCATAAGGACGCCCTCTTCAATTTTCCAGCCTTTATCAGGAAATTCGTCCAAACGTGCTCCTCGCCAACCATTGGTAGTTTCTCCGTCCCACAAAAGTTGCCAACCATTTTTCTTTTCGTCAATAGTTAACCGGTTTCTTGTGATTATAGGCTCAAGTGGTGTTTTTCGGGAGTATTTCGATAGGCTGTCCGTTAGTATTTTTATATCCTTCCAAATAATTTCGGTTCCCTCTTGCATATCCTCTTTTATGCTATGCACCTGCAAAGCAATAAATCCGCTTGCCGTCTTGTCATCTATCAGGTGTGACGCGGGGACATCATTGACCCATGTTTTGATAGTATCGCCAATGGCTTCTATACGATAATGGTTCCATTCGTTTTTCTTAAATGCCTTTTGGGCCTGTGTATTTTCCGATATGGGATTTAACCATCCCCTTCTTGATTCATCATAAATACCTCCACTCCATGCACGGTCAGATGGGTCTATCTCAACTTGGTATCCATGAACCCTGCCATCCCTGTAATATTCAAAGCTATTGCTTCTTATTTGTACGCCGGAGTTCATTGTTGTGTCCACTTTAAAAGTTACTTCAAAAATAAAATCGTCATACATCTTAGTGGTAGTCAAAAAAGTATTCGCGGTATTGTGTGTCGTGGTACCAACTATCGCCCCATTCCTAATACTGTAAGGGGCCTCACCTCCCATCCGTTCCCAACCTTTTAGGGTTTCGCCATCAAATAAAGACTCCCAGGGAGCATTATCTTTTTTTGTTTCCGTACAACCCGTCAGAAATACGCCCAAAAACAGTAACATGTATTTCCCAATGAAAAAAAAACCTATTCTTCGCATGTGTAAATAGTTAGTCTTCGTGTATTGATTGAAAATAGTCTGAATGCGATAAACAACAATGGATAATTTCTTCAAAAGCATGGATGTTGTAGTACTTCGTTGAAGCGGAACAACAAAGGATGGATTCTTAAAATTCCAAATCTCTTGCTCTTAAAAAAATACTGATTTGTACATGTTTTGGAAGAATGTGTCCATCGTTTCAGAAATCAATTAACATAATTTTATCAAAATAAATAACCGAAAATCATGAAACTAAAACTTTTAATACTGTTGATGTTCATTATTCCATTTGCATCCACGGCACAAATTCAAATTACAGGGACGGTGCTAGATGATCAAAATATCCCTTTACCATCAGCCAGTGTGTTAGAAAAAGGAACTTCCAATGGGGTTGTGACTGATTTTGACGGTAATTTTACCATTATGGTAAGCGACAGCAATGCCATACTGCTATTTTCTTACATCGGGTTTGAATCCCAAGAAATTGCACTCGATGGTTCATCAAGCTATACGGTGCAATTAATAACTGCTTCAACGGGTCTTGATGAAGTCGTACTGGTAGGTTACGGCGGAGTGAAATCGAAAGACGTAACAGGTGCTGTCAAGGTAATCGGCGCCGATGACTTTAACAAAGGTGTCAATAATGCTCCAGGGCAGTTATTACAAGGTAAGATTGCCGGTGTGAACGTGACAACTGGATCTGGTGAACCAGGAAGTGCCATTGATATCAATATTCGTGGTGTAAATTCAATCGGTAGCTCCAGTAATCCACTATTTGTTGTCGATGGAGTTCCTTTGGATGGCGGTTCTTCTACCTCGGATGGTCTTTCAGGTGTTGGCGGAACTTCAAGACCAAAAAATCCCTTGAACTTTTTGAATCCCCAAGATATTGAGAGCATAACCGTTTTAAAAGATGCTTCGGCAACGGCTATATATGGTACTAGGGGTGCCAACGGGGTTATTCTGATCAAGACCAAAGAAGGAAAAACGGGCAAAACAAAATTTACCCTCAGCTCTTCGGCAGGTTTTGCAACAGTAGCAAGAGATGTCGACCTGCTTAGTGCGAGTGAATATCGGGAACAAACAGCACGTTTAGCCCCCATAGTCGGAAGAGAACCAGCATCTTATATTGATAGTGAAAATACCAATACTGATTGGCAAGATGAAGTTTATAGAACAGCACAAGTAAGCAACCATAATCTTGGTTTTTCGGGTGGAGCCGGTTCAACCACGTACAGTGTATCGTTGGGGTATTTGGATCAAGAAGGGGTAGTGGAAACTACAGAGCACGAAAGTATTACCGGAAGGGTCAATTTAGGTACATCGTTATTGGATGACCGCTTAAAGTTCCGGGCTAACCTTGCCATAGCCAATCTTACGGACGAAAGCCAGGCATTGGGAAGCGTGATCACCGGGGCACTAAGGGCCAACCCTACTTCTCCTGTCTTCGGGGCCGATGGCCAACCAACCACAAGAGCAGGTGCAACGGACAATCCGGTTTCATTTTTTGACCTGTATCGGGATAGGGCCGAAAGCAAAAGGATCTTGGCGAACTTCACCACCACCTATACTATTGTAGATGGCCTGGACTATAAGCTTAATTTTGGTTATGAAAATTCGGATACAGATCGTTTTTTCAGGCTCTTCAACAATTCTGTTGATGGGGGGGACCAAGGTCAAGACCAGGTTACTCAGGACTCAAGGGAAGATACCAATGTATTGATAGAGAATTTCTTGACGTATACAAAAAGCTATGACAAATGGAATTTTGATGTTCTTTTAGGGCATTCCTATCAAACGTTCAATAACACCGCTTTGCGGATAGAACGGTTCGACTTTAGTACCACAGAGATTGACCCAATTTTCAATTTGGGGGTCGCCTCTCCAGAGAATACCACTGTAGCATCATCAAATACCGAGAGAAAACTGCAATCGTTCTTTGGTAGGTTCAATGCTAGCTTTTTGGATAAATATTTGGTAACCGCATCGTTAAGGGCAGATGGGTCATCGGTGTTTGGTGAAAACAATAAGTATGGATATTTTCCTGCTGTTGCCTTAGGTTGGAGAATAAGTCAAGAAGACTTTCTAACGGATTCTGAGGTGTTTTCGAACCTAAAATTAAGACTAGGTTGGGGACAAACAGGTAACCAAGCTGTCCCGGTAAGAGTGACACAGGCCTCTTTTGCAACTAGCTTTGACAATAGCTTTACCTTTGCTGGAACCACCGTTGTCAATGGTGTAACCACTACGCGAACTCCGAATCCTGATTTAAAATGGGAGGTAACCGAACAATATAACATTGGTTTGGATTGGGCTATACTCAATGGTAAGGTCAGCGGTACGGTAGACTATTTTTACAAAACTACTACGGACCTTTTCTTAGAAGTCTCTGCACCGGTCCCGGCATTGGCCAGCACAATTTTTGTAAACTCTGATGCGGAAGTCATTAATAAAGGTTTTGAATTTGCGTTGGACGTAAACGTTGTAAGAACGGAAGACTTCTCGCTTGACCTAACGGGAAACATCTCATTTTTGGATAACAGCATTGAAGGACTCACAACCGACATTTTTGTTGGAAATATCTCAGGTCCTGGGGCTTCAGGAGAATTTAGCAGCATCTTCACGAACGGAGAATCTGCGGGATCGTTCTTTTTGCCTCGGTTTCAAGGGTTTGATGCAGATGGTGTAGAAATTGTATCAGATCCGGAAATAGTGGGCGATGCATTGCCAAATTCCATTTACGGATTAAATATTGGCACGACATACAAAAACTTTGATTTAACATTAGGTTTTAACGGAGTTGGCGGAATTGATATTTTTAATAACACGGCGAGGGCTTACTCCAGTGCAGCTTCTTTGGGGCAAAACGGGAACAATATTTTCCGGGAATATCTAGATGTTGATGAGAGTCCCTTGGTAGCTCCTGTTTCTTCTTCAAGATTTATCGAAGACGGTTCATTCTTTAGATTGAACAATGCCACCTTAGGTTGGAATATAGAAGATAATGGTTTTCTAGACACGCTAAGGGTATATGTTACGGGGCAAAATATATTTGTCATTACCGACTACTCGGGTTATGATCCTGAAATCAACACACAAGGAGGAAACGTATACGGTGTTGACTTTGGAGGGTATCCACGTCCTCAAACCTTTATATTCGGCATTGACCTTTCTTTCTAATTTAAAATAAAATAGTAGAGTAATTCAATATACAAAACGTTATGAAAAATCAATCTATAATTTTTAGCATCATATTGGTTGTCCTCCTCGGCTTTCAATCATGCGATATCGAAGAAGAAATTATCGACGAGGCCCGAGGTGAGGATCTGTTGACCAATGCCGATCCATTGAACCTTTTGGCCCCGGCATATAATAATATGAGAAGGGTTTATGGACACCGATGGTTTTTTGCACTACAGACCTTTTCAGCGGATGAGGGTATGGTGCCTACAAGACAAAGCGATTGGTTTGATGGAGGCACTTTTCAGGAATTGCACAGACACGACTGGTTGCCGAATCATCGATATACAAGAGAGACATTCGGTCATATTACAGCAGGCCTGGCTAGTGCAACACAAGCCGTTGATTTTTTGGATGAAGGTTCGCAAGAGCATGCTGAGGCGGTAGCGCTATTGTCTCATTTCATGTGGGTGGCCTTAGATGCGTATGGGCAAGTACCCTATCGCGGTATTACCGAAATCAATTTTAACGAAGACCCACAAATCCTTACTGGTTCTGAGGCTGTAAGTACCATAATCGAGAACTTGGAATCAGTGATATCGAGCCTTCCTACTGGCAAAAATACGGTACGCTTCACACAAGATGCGGCAAAATCGCTCATGGCAAGAATCTATTTGAATAAAGCAGTTTACGAAGATCGGTATGCCTCAAGTTTTACATTCTCCAATGAAGACATGCAAAGGGTTATCGATTTAACCACTGAAGTAATCAATGGTGGAACACATTCTCTTGAAACCAATGATTATTTCAGTATGTTCGACCCTGATAATGAAAATCATCCTGAAATCATCTGGTCGATAAAAAATGAAAAAACAGCCATAAGAATTGGGGGTAGAAGTGTATCAAGAAATACTACAAACGGTTTATCCAGAGGGCTGCTTTATGTCGTTGATGGCGGCTTTGAAACAGGCTCTGATGCAGGATGCACACTGCCCGAATTTTTGGATAAGTGGGATGCAGAAAATGACCCTAGATTTTATAAGGAAAACTATCCTAATGAGTTGGTTACCATACCACTGGATGATTATAAAATGAACAGAGGGTTCCTTCAAGGCCAAATCTATGGTCTTAACAACGATGATGGAACACCTATAATTAACGATGATGGTACCGTCGATATCATTCCCGTTCAACTTTGGACACGAGACGAAACCATGGCAAATCACACAAGAGAGGTAAGTTTAATTGCTGAAAACCAATCTGTTGGCGTTCGGGTTTCTAAATGGAGCATCGAGGATTTAGGGGCCAATAGAGATGATACAGGTGTAGATATCGTGGTGTTCAGGTTGGCTGATTTATATTTAATGCGATCAGAAGCTCAATTGAGAATAGGATCGGGTGACGCCCTAGCCGATATAAATGCTGTTAGGATAGCTCGGGGCGGTGCTGGTTTTGCCTTGGGAGAGGTAACATTGGACGATGTTTACGATGAACGAGGTTTTGAATTCTATTGGGAGTATCATAGAAGAACCGATCAAATACGTTTTGGGACATGGGAAGATTCTTGGACGGACAAAACAGATGCAGACCCCAATAAGAGGATTTTTGCAATCCCGCCTGGGCCATTGGCGGAAACACCTGGATTGGTACAAAACCCTGGTTATTAGCAGTTTAAAAATAGTGTTTGAGTTAGTTTAGGTTAATTTTCAAGTAATGGGCAGGTTTATATCGCCTGCTCATTTTTTAATTACCGTCCTCATTTTAAAAGAAAACCATTTCTAGCAATCTACGTATGCGAAGAAGAATATTTGATGGTATCCGTACCCTCACAAGTTTACTTTTGATATCGTTTGCATTAGCCTCTTGTACGGGAAAAGAGGAGACCCCGTGTTATCTCATTACTGGCGAGTCATTAAATTCCATTGAAAAAAGTACTGTTGATGATTTGATAGGTGACTTGAACCAAGTCTTGGATAAACCGATTCAAGTAATCACCGATAATGAAAAGATTCCCAAAGGTGGGGAATTGATTATCGTGGGCACGACCGAATCCAACCAGCTTTTAGATTCCATACTAAGAGAACATCAATTACAAGGTAAACTTAGACCAAACGGTGGCATACGTACAAAAGTACAGTCATTTGACTCAAAGGATATTGTTCTCCTGGCAGGCTCTGATATTGAAGGCTTACAGCAAACTATCTACGATTATTCCAAAGAAGTGCTGCGCATAGACCCATTAGCATATTGGACAGGTAAAGAGCCCCAAAAAAATATGGGTAACAACGTATTTGACTTTGAAAACAAATCCATTGCCCCACCAAAAGTCCCTATCCGTTGCTATTTTGAAAACGATGTGGACGAGTTGGCCAATTACCGTGGAAAACTGCTTGAATACGATTGGGAAAGCTATACCGAGATGATTGATGCCCTGGTACGTTTGCGTTATAACGCCATACAGTTTTTTGACATGTTAGGCAGACCGGAATTCTTTCTACGACCGGAGTATAAAAAACTGGTACCGAATTACCAACTCGACGTGGAATACTTAGATAAGATGATAAATTATGCTCATTCTAAGGGGATGAAAATTCAGGTTGATTTCGCCTTAGGCTATCAGCTAAAACCTATGGATGAGGAGAAGGCAAGCTGTTGGAAAGAACATAAAGAGGATTGGATTAACAGCTGGCGCTATTATTTTGAGGAAACACCCCTGGCGAAAACTGACATCTTTATTTTGAGGCCACGAAACCAAGTATGGGATTGGGAATATAAAAGTTCTTGTGGTGAAGACAAGATTGAAGTGTTCAATGAGGTATTTCAGGTCTTTGACCAAATTGTCGACTCCTACAAGAAAGACGCAACAAAAGTTCTCATCTGCTATTCAGATGCAATGGATATGTATAATCAAGGCTTTAGACCACCAAAAGATTGGATTATTGCCTGGTCAGATGATGGTTTTGGAGGTTTTGAATACCTCCCAGATACTACGGATGGATACCAATTTGGAACCTACATGCACGCAGGTTTTTGGTTAAACCATACTGTACATAATCCTTATCCCAGAAGAGTTGAGGAAAAGATGAAGATGATGTTTGATAAGTATGGAGCTGATGCCTATTGTATGGTGAACGGGCAGACTTTCCGTCCTTTTTTACTCAATATCGAAGCTTACAGTCAAATATGTCAAGACCCTACAAACTTCAATGCCGAGCAATTCTATACCACTTGGTCCCAACGCTATTTTAACAAAGAAAAGGCTGTATATGCCGTTAAAGCCATGAAGGCACTGCATCAGGCGCAAAATGTAGGAAAAATAGGCTATGTACAGCATTTGTGGGAAATACGAGAAGCCATTGCCTATTTATCCAATTCACCAATTCAGCGTCCAGGTAAAGCCGAAGTACCTTACACATATGAACGGGTAGCAAACGATTTTGAACATGTACAAACCACAAAAAAACATCTGGAAAAAGCGTTTTTAGAGGCGAAGAAGGGAATGGAGGATGATTTAGATGACGACGAGTTTTATTATTCCTATATCTATTTGCCTATTGTATTGTATCGGGACCTCATCAATTTTGAAACCACCCTACACAAGATGGCATCTTTAAAGCGACAGTTTGAGATTGATCGTAATAAAAATGCTCTGGATAATGCCATCACTCAGTTGGAAAAATTGAGCGCAGAATTGCAAACGCTCTACGATAACCGCTTGGAAAATAGCGAAAATGATAAGTGGAAAGGTTGGTACGACCCAAAAATACGTAGACCCAACAACGGTTTTCCTACACCTGAAATGCTCTTTCAAATTTCTGAAAATCTAAGAAAGATGAGTAGAATACAATCATGATTGTAAAAAAAGTAGTAGCTATATCGTCTATCCTCACCTGTTTGTTTTGGCTTGCGTGCAACAAGCCTACACAAAAATCTGAGGCTAGAGTAAAAGAGAGGTTCCCCGACCCTGTAGATATGGTATATCCTCAACTGGACACCGAAAATTCAAGATGGTTTCTTTTTTCGTCCGCTAGTCGTCCTTTTGGGATGGTCAATTTAAGCCCTGATACCCAACTACAAGGTACCTGGGGAAGTGGTTACCGCTATGAAGTAGATACCATTAAAGGCTTTAGCCATATTCATGGGTGGCAATTATCTGGACTATCTGTAATGCCCGTAACGCTAACTCATAAGAATAGGGACTCCATGTTTCAGGATTTTTATTCAAAATTCAGTCATGAGGAAGAACAGATAACGCCAGGTTATCATTCCCTTAAACTACAACGGTATGATATTGATGTTGCCCTCACCAGTACCAAACGTGTGGGATTTCATCAATACATATTTCCAAAAACCAGTGAAAGAGCTATTCTTTTTAATCTTAACGGAATTTTAGGACCTTGTAAAATCATAAACGGGGAACTGGAAAAAACAGGAGATGCTGAACTGATAGGAAATTTTGTCATCGCTCCCACCAAAAGAAGACCTAAACCTACAAGTGTTTTTTTTAAGGTTGAACTGAACACAGCTATCTCCAATTTGGAAAAAGATGAAAAAAGTGGCAATTATCTGGTGTCCTTAGGCAGAGAAAAAGATTCCGTTTTAATGAAGGTCGCCATTTCCTATACTTCAGTGAAAAACGCCTCAACTAATTTGGAGACTGAACTACCCCATTGGGATTTTGAAAAAACCGTTAATGAATCCAAACTTGAATGGAATGAGCTTTTAGGAAGAATCAAAGTTGAAGGCAATAGCGAAAAGGCACAAAAACGATTTTATACCGACTTGTGGCATACGTTGCTTGGTCGTAAAATTATTAGTGACGTAAACGGTGCCTACCCGGACAATACCGGAGAAAAGTTTAGAATTGGGCAACTACCGTTAAAAAATGACGGGACACCCCAATTCAACCATTACAATTCCGATGCATTTTGGGGTGCTCAATGGACCATAAATACACTTTGGGGACTGGTCTATCCGGAAATAAAAAAGGAATTTGTTCTATCGCTCTTACAGTACGAAAAAGATGGGGGCCTTATACCCAGAGGGCCATCAGGTGGTAACTATACCTATGTAATGACAGGAGCGTCCACTACCCCTTTTATTGTCAGCGCCATTCAGAAGGGCATTATAACCGAAGGTCTGGATACCATTTATCAGAAGCTCAAGAAGAACCATATGCCAAACGGTATCATGGAAAAGGCGGGATATGAGCATCATACCAACCTAGGAGGTGGCCTTAGATATTATCTGGACAAAGGGTATGTGCCTTACCCCATCCCAGAAGGCAAATTTGGATTGCATCAAGACGGGGCAAGCCTTACCATGGAATATGCGTATCAAGATTATACACTCGCCCAACTGGCAAAAAAATTAGACTATGATGATGACTATCCCTATTTTAAGAGAAGGTCCAAAAATTATAGAAATGTATACGATTCAGATACAGGTTGGATGCGGCCAAAAGATATAGACGGAAAGTGGAAAACCGAATTTGACCCTTTTAGCTATGAAAATGGATTTAATGAGTCTAATGCATCGCAATCCACTTGGTTCGTCCCCCATGAATTGGACGGACTTGCCCAGCTAATGGGAGGTAAGGATAAAGCAATTGAGAGATTGAACGGACAGTTTAAAGAAGCCGAAAAGCTCAATTTTACAGCGGGCAGTTCGCACGAGCGTGAGATGCATCCTGATTACAGCCGTATCCCAATAAATTATGGAAACCAACCCTCTATGCAGACGGCATTTGTATTCCATAAATTGGGTAGGCCGGATTTGACCCAATATTGGTCCAGAAAGGTTGTAGAAAAGGTATTCAGTGGTCTATCCCCCAAAACTGGTTATAGCGGTGATGAAGATCAAGGCCTAATGGCCAGTTTGGCCGTATTAATGAAAATTGGACTGTTTCAAATGAACGGAGGTACGGAAGAAAACCCCGAGTATCAGATTGGAAGTCCAATTTTTGACAAAATGACCATTGAGCTGAATCCTGACTTTTATTCCGGTAAAACATTAGAAATAAACGTTTTGAACAATAGCAAAGATAACGTTTACATTGATGGGATTTTGTTCAATGACAAGCCATTAAAATCATTTACTATTTCGCATGAAGACATCACAAGCGGAGGTATTCTCACAATTCAAATGTCTAGAAATAGTAGTATGGAATAAGTATTTTACCTATTCATTTCATTGGATAAGATGTAATACAACCAAATAGCGATGTGCAACCATTCGATAAAGCATTTTTTCCTATTCAATATCATAAGCATTTGCGCTTTTGCCCAGCTTAAAAACGACCCGGTCCTTGAAAAGGATTTTATGGATTTGGGGTTTGGCTTATTTATACATTGGAGCATAGACTCCCAATTGGGGAGCGTTATAAGCCATTCCATGGTTGGAGCATCAAAAGAATATGTACATAAGTATATAAATGAGCTCCCCAAAACATTTTACCCTAATAAATTTGATGCTGATGAATGGGCTCGCCTTTTTAAATTGGCAGGAGCGGAGTATGTCGTTTTCACCACAAAACACCACAATGGATTTTGTATGTGGGATACCAAAACAACGGACTTCAATATCATGAATACGCCTTATGGGAATGATATTACCGACATACTTTTCAAGGCTTTACGTAAACAAGGACTTAAGGTTGGAGTATATTTCTCCCCCGAGGATTTTAGCTTTTTAGACAAACAGGGAATTACGATTTCGCGTAAAGGTAAGATGAGTCAAATTACCGAAAATATTGAGCTTTTAGAATACGATAAAGCACAGGTAAAGGAGCTGATAACCAATTATGGCCCTATAGATATACTATTTTTCGATGCTTTTGAAAGTGGCCCATTAGTTCAATATGTACATTCGATAGCCCCAAATATTCTCGTCACCCGGGGTGAAATGGAAACCCCTGAGCAAAAAATTCCCGATGGCCCAATGCCCGGTCCGTGGGAAACTTGTATGACCATGGGCACGCAATGGCAGTATAAACCTACCAATGAAGAATATAAGGATGGCACGGACTTGATAGAAAAACTTATTGAAGTTCGCGCCAAAGGCGGAAATTTTCTGTTGAATGTTGGTCCAAAACCAAATGGTGAAATCCCAATAGAACAAGAAGAGCTTCTGCGTGAACTGGCCCTTTGGATGTTTGTTAACGATGAGGCCGTAAAAAATATAGGGCCACTTCCCACGCTTGTCAAAGATGGATATTTATGGTTTACCCAAAACGAAGATGAGAATGCGGTGTACGCATTTGTGACCAGGCAAAAGGATTGGTTTAAGGGAAGACGCCGAAATTTTCTAATAAAAAACTTGAAAGCAACATCAAATACTACAATTTCGGTATTGGGACAGAATGATCTTGTTGTTGAATATTGGCCTGAAAATATTCCCACATCAAGGTTTATTCAACATGAAGAATTATTGGAAATTTCAATAAGTAAAGCGCAAAGACTTTATAATGATAAAATTTGGCCCAATCCTATTGTGGTTAAATTAACCAACGTAGAATTCGTAGAATCAAAATAAGAATTAGCAGGTAATGTGTTTCAAAGAAAAACTCCATCTATTCTTTTTGATTGTTCTCTTACATTCAAGCGGATATGGTCAATCAGAAATCGCCTTGAACGACATTCAGGTTATTGGCAGTCACAATAGTTATAAAATTGCTATTGAAAAACCATTATGGAACTACCTTTTTCAATTGGATTCAACAATGGCAAAGTCCTTACAGTACGACCATCCATCATTAACAGACCAATTGGATTTAGGTTTACGCAATTTAGAACTGGATATTTTTCATGATCCCATGGGTGGCAGATATGCCAAGCCAAAAGGCATTGCTATCATAAAGCAAGCCGGGGAAACTCCCTTGCCTTTTGATACAAATTCTGAGTTGAAAGCACCCGGACTCAAAATGTTTCATATTCAAGATATAGATTTCAGGAGCCATCAATTACTATTTAAAAAAGGGTTGCGCGAACTTAAAGAATGGTCCGATAAAAATCCGAACCACACCCCCATCTTTATACTGATTAATGCAAAAGATAGTAAGGTGCCTCAAACTACCGCCCCGTTACCGTTTACAAAAGCTGCCTTGGATAGTTTGGATTTAGAAATCATAAGTGTTCTATCTAAAGATAAACTCATTACCCCAGATATGGTACGGGGTGATTATGATAGTTTGGAAGAAGCCATAACCACAAAAGGATGGCCAAATTTAGAAAACCTTAGAGGCAGATTTATTTTTGTTCTTGATGAAAAAGAAAAAAAGATAAACGCCTACATCGATGGACATCCATCATTGAAAAATAGGGTGTTGTTTGTAAATATTCCTGAAGGAAATCCTGAGTCCGCCTTTCGCATAATCAATGATCCCATAAAGAATTTCAACTATATCAGGATCTTGGTGGCAAAAGGCTTTCTGGTTCGAACAAGGGCAGATGCTGGAACTATGGAGGCACGAAGTAACGATTATACCCGATTTGAAAAAGCAAAAGCATCTGGAGCTCAGATAATTTCTACCGATTACTATATTCCAACAACTCTATTTTCTTCAAACTTTCAGATAAATTTTGGCAAAGGCGTATATGAGCGAATTCGGAAGTAAATATATTCTTGGTAGTTTTTTTCTTGCCCTTTTAGTCCTGTTCTCATCCTGTAACACGAAAGAGGGACAAAAACAGCAAGTGAAAATTGCTTTTTTGGCAGATATACACCTTCAGGATATCTGTGCCGAATTCTCAGATACGGACTATAGAGGTGTGTTAAATTCCGAAACCGGTAAATACTACACCATTAGAACCATGGGAGCGCAAGTACGCTCGACCCGCTTGTTCAATGAAAATTATTTTGCCTTTACCACCGCACTAGAAGATATAGCAAAAAGAGATATTAAGCTGGTTGTCCTTCCTGGTGATTTCACGGATGATGGGCAACCAATGAATGTGAGGGCCCTTAAAAAAATACTTAAAGCGTATTCAAAAAACCATGGGATTCAGTTTTTACTGACTACCGGAAATCATGATCCCGTTAGTCCATTTACTCAGAAAGGAGGCAAAACAAATTTTCTTGGAGAAGATGGTAAGGAACAGCCTGTTTTCAGTGATTCGAGCATGTTAGAACCCTCAAATACATATGCTTTGACCCCAATAATCACAGAAGACATCAAAGAATGGGGCTATCAAGAGATTACCGACGAGCTGGCCGATTTTGGTTTTTACCCGAGAAAAGAGTTTTTCTATTGGGAAACTCCATATTCCACATATTCGTATGACAATTATACCCACAGAAAAGCGAGCGATGAGGCGTCATTGACAAAAAGAAGTTATCATATTTTAGATACAAACAATCCTATTCCAGATGTAAGCTATTTGGTAGAACCTATTCGAGATACCTGGCTTTTGGCTATTGACGGCAATGTATATATACCAAAAGAAAACATATCAAATGAGACAAACACAGCTTCTCATTTTCATAGATCAAGTGTTGGCTACAATGATGTTGTTGTACATAAGAAACATTTGGTTGATTGGGTAAAAAAAGTATCCAGAGAAGCCCAACGTAGGGATAAAAATTTGATTGCTTTTAGTCATTACCCCATAGTAGAATTTAACGATGGGGCCTCTGAAGCCATAAAAAGTCTTTTTGGGTCCGATAAATTGCAATCCCACAGGATTCCAAACAAAGAAGTGTCGGAAATTTTTGCTGATGCGGGACTACAAATTCATTTTGCTGGGCATATGCACTTAAATGATACCGGAGTGCATACTTCTGCAAAAGGGAACACCCTCTTTAACATACAGACACCCTCACTGGCCGCTTATCCATCAGCTTATAAAATATTGACTTTAAATTCCACACATGAATATCAAGTTGAGACCGTAGTATTAAATGACGTTCCCCAATTTAATTCTCTGTTTTCATTGTATTATCAGGAACACCAGCACCTGAAAAAAAATCAGGATACGTTAATTTGGGACAAGGATGTCTTAAGTTCAAAAAATTATAAAGATTTCACCAATTGGCATTTGAATGAGTTGATTCGTTTTCGATTTATTCCAGATGATTGGCCCAAACAATTTGTGGAGAACGTCATATTAAAATCGGGAAGAGAATTACTCTATGAAAGTACCGTAAATTCCAATACGTTTTTAACCCGACTTGACGCAATCAATGTCAGTATTTCGGATTTTGAGGAATGGACTGGTTTGGATATGATTCTTGATTTCTATAAGATATACAAGGCGGATGAACTTGCTTTTTCAGAAATAGGTGCCCATCGACTGAAACAATATGAATTGTTGTGCGAGCAGTGGCAAAATTCAGAGGAGGAAAACCTACGGTCCTGGTCAAGGATTTTTTACCGCTCGTTTAATGGTGCACCCTCTAATAATTTTAACATCGATTTGAAAACGGGAACCATAGAACGGTTAGGTACAGAAAAATCAGTTGTAAGTGATTGATAAATTGTAAATTACAGTATGCATTTATTGCTCCGATTTTGTAAAATACCGCTCGGGAAAGAATTGATCCCGATACTATTCCTATGTTTTCTGGGTAATTCTCAGAATATCAAGTTCGAACATTACAATGATAATGATGGATTGTCCCACAATTCTGTTCGCCATATCATACAGGATAATAGTGGTCTCCTATGGTTAGGCACATTTTGGGGTCTTAATCGTTTTGATGGGTATCAGTTTAAACCCTACCTGAGTAGTCTGACCAATACCTACGGACTCAAAAATGATGATATTACAGCATTGGAGTTCGATAGTGATTCCAATGAACTTTGGATTGGCACCAGAAATGGATTGACCTATTTGAATTTAGAGCGCCATTCCTTTCGAACCTTTTTACCAGAGGCCGATAATCCAGATAGTCTGGGCGATAGTGAAATACGTTCGGTGCTTGTGGATAGCAAAAAAAGAGTATGGGTAGGCACAAAGACTCGAGGACTTTACAGGTATTTGCGTAGTGAGGATGTTTTTGTCAAGATTGATATCGACGGATTCAACTACGTAAAGGAAATTTTCGAAGATAACCAGGGAAATATCTGGGTCGGTTCGTACGGAAAAAAATCTGTTGCGAAAATAGTGTTGGACAATGACGGAAACAGTAACCGTATATTCCAGTACACCTTATCACCATCTGATCTAGAAGAACAAAACCCCTATTTAAATTTTATCTACCAAGATCATAAATCAGATATTTTTATCGGAACACGAAATGGCCTTTTCAAACTAGACGAGGAAAAAAATGCTTTTAAAAATCTATATATAGAAAATCGAGGAGTCAGAGAGCAACTAGGACCTCACTTTATTTCGGTGGCGCGTTCCCCTGAAGGGCAATATTGGGTCGGTACGTTGGGTGGTCTTCTTACCTGTAACCAACTAGAAGATATAGCAGATGGAAACTACGATTGGCACTATACCATACTTTCAGATGATAGTTCTGTTGTAGATAACCTTGTTTATGCGCTTTATTTTGATACTTCTGGAGTATTGTGGATTGGCACCGAAGATGGACTTGATAAATATGACCCATACAAAAACCAGTTCAAACTTAATAAGAGCATCTCATTGCACATTGACAATCAAGTTCCTCGAATACGCGGATTTTCAAAAACATATGACAATAAAGTAATTGTTGCTACCAGGCACAATGGTTTGTTCATCATGCATAAAGACGAGTTCTTGCCACTTTTTGACAAAAAATATGATATCGCCAGTATCTATTCTGAAGATGGCAAAGTTTTCTACTGCGGGCTTTGGGATGGTCGTATTTTAGTATACGACTACATTAATAATACTTGGAGAGATGTAGATTTGGGATTTCAAGGCTCATCGGTGCTTACATTTAGCAACTACAATGATACCAGCATGATAGCTGGTTCTTTTGAGGGCGGGGCACTTTTCTTCGATAAAAAAACATTGACGCCAATTCAAGATATGGGAAGATTGCTTCCCGGACGGTCCATAAATAAAATAGTAGTTGCCAACAACAATAAAAAAATATGGTTCGCTACTGAGGATGGTGTAGCTAGCTTAGATCTAATAACAAATGACATTAAAAACTACAGGGCCTCTACAGATTATCCAGGAGGCCTGCCACATGATAACGTAAGCGATATCATCATTGACCCCCGGAATAATTTATGGGCCGCAACAAGACTTGGTCTCAGTTATTACAATTCAAAAGAGGATGCTTTTGAAAGGTTTGACGGCCCTGCAGAACTATCTGGTAAATGGATAACCGATATGCTTACGGACGCCAATGGTATGATCTGGTTGAACATGAACAACAGTATTGCCAAATTGGATACAGAAAACAATGAGGTCAGTGTTTACAATACGAATAGTGGTAATC
Source organism: Croceivirga sp. (assembly GCA_028284285.1). Lineage (GTDB taxonomy): Bacteria > Bacteroidota > Bacteroidia > Flavobacteriales > Flavobacteriaceae > Croceivirga. The sequence continues at coordinate 112,147 of JANQSA010000032.1, read as the reverse complement.
GATTGGATGTGTTCAGTTCAAGTGGATTTTATCACGTAGCGGGCTCAGATATCTTCCTCGGGGGCAAGAATGGTGTCATATATTTTTCACCCTACAGCTTGAAGGAAAACCAGTGGTCACCAAAACCTTTTATCACAGAATTTAAAGTTCAGAACAAATTGGTCTATCCAGGGGTCAAAATCAACAAACAAAAGTTTGATATGCAGGACCTCAATTATGGAAAAAAAGTGGTTCTCAATTATAATAACCGTAATTTTTCACTACAGTTTTCCAATCCTTCTTTCTCCAACGAAGGTTTGAACAAATATGAGTACAAACTAGAAGGTTTTGACAAGGATTGGATCACTGTCGGGAGCAATTCCAGAACCGTACAGTATACAAACCTCTATCCCAACAAGTATACCTTTAAGCTGCGTTCCAGCAATAGCAATGGATATTGGAGTGATTTTGCCTCTTATGACATCACCATAAAATCACCATTTTGGCTAACTCCAGAAGCTTTGGTGATTACACTAACAGTTTTATTGATCGGCTTTTTCATTGTCCGAAGAGAATTAAAAAACAAATCCCGTCTGCGTCAGGCTTTGCTTTTTGAAAAAATAAAACAGGAGCGTATTGAAAAATTGAACAATGAAAAATTTCGATTTTTCACCAACATTTCACATGAGCTTAGAACACCATTGACGCTAATTTTAGGTCCGGCCAAAGACCTTGTTAAAAAGTCGACCGAAATACAAAATCAATTTTTAGAGTCACGCTCCCAGCTTATCCATCAAAATGCCAATCTGTTGCTCAACCTCGTTAACCAAATACTGGACTTTAGAAAGGCACAAACAGGAGGGTTAAGCCTAAAAGTTGGTGAAATAGATATATTACAGCAATGCCAGAATATTTTTGACTCCTTTAAAGATTGGGCCGTTAGCAAGAACATCTCCTTTAACTTTAATTGTGAGTACGATGCTATTACCGGATGGATGGATAAGGATAAATTGGATAAAATACTGTACAATCTTTTGTCCAATGCAATAAAATTCACCGATAGTAATGGTAGTGTAGACCTGTTCGTAGGATTCACCGACGACTCAGAAAAACACCTGCTGCTTGAAATCAGTGACGACGGTATTGGGATACCACAATCAGCCCAAAAAAACATCTTTTCACGCTTTTACCAGGCAAGAAACGGTAAAGACAGCACAACGGGCTCAGGTATTGGGCTCTCACTGGTAAAGTCCCTTGTAGAAGTACATAAGGGAACAATAGTACTCCAGAGTGAACCAAACAAGGGGTCGATTTTTACGGTGAAGATACCAATTGAAAGAAAGTATTTTGATGAAAATGAAATACGAAACGTATCAATAAAAACATCGGGTATAAAAGCATTAGGAAAAACTGCCCCTAAAAAGAAGATTGTACAATCAACCCATATCAAAGAGAAAATACTCATTATAGAAGACAATATTGAATTACGGAACTATGTAGAGGAATATCTTTCGGAGTACTACAAGGTATATTGCGCCGAGAATGGACAGCAGGGCCTGCAAATGTGTCGTAAGATAATGCCCATGCTATGTATTGCGGACATTATGATGCCCGTTATGGATGGACTTCGATTCTGTAAAGAATTAAAAAAGGATGAGGCCATAAGTCATATTCCTGTTATTTTGCTGACCGCGCGTTCTGAAAATGAGGATAAAGTACATGGATACAATGTAGGTGCCGATGACTATATGGTAAAACCTTTTGACCCCGCATTACTAAAGACCAGAATCGTAAATATCATCAATTCACGAAAAGAACTGAAGGCTAAATTTTCAGGTGAAGTTGACAGTGAGATATCCCTTTTGACACACTCACCCATCGACGAAGAGTTTATGAAAAAAATAACTGAACTGATTGATAAAAAAATTGGTGAGGCTGATTTAACCACTTCCTTGTTGTGCCAAGAACTAAACATGAGCTCTTCCAAATTATATAGGAAAATCAAAGAGTTGACCGATTTGGCACCTAACGAATTCATTCGCACAATACGTTTAAAACAGGCGGCAGGGTTACTGAAAAGTAGGCGATACAACGTTTCTGAGGTCTCAGTCTTGGTAGGATTCAACGACCCCTTGTATTTCAGTCGTTGTTTTAAGAAGCAATTTGGCTATCCACCCAGTCAATTGATTAAAAAAAATATACAAACGAAATCAATATAAATCAGCAGGCTTGAAAATATCCATATTTTTGAAATGATATTCCATGTTCTCTAGTTTCTGAAACAGTACTTTCGTTTTTCTACGTTAACCAAATACAGTGTCTATGAAACCATCTGAAAATAAGAATCTTCGGCAGCCAATGAACGATGTGGATGACTGGGAAGATGATTTGTTACGGCGCTACCCCGACCCTGACGAAACGGTAAAAGAGAAAGAAGACTACAGAAATTATGTCGATTCTGAAAGGGTTGATGGCGTACGTGAATTCTATCGGTTAAACCATAAGTTTCAGACGTATGATTTCGTAAAAGAAAAGGAAGCCGAATTTCTGAAATTTGATAAACGTACCATGACACTCTGGGAAGCTGTAGATTTTCTTAATACGCTTGTTGATGATAGCGACCCTGATATCGATTTAGATCAATTGCAGCACTTGTTGCAAACATCCGAGGCGATTCGTGCAGATGGACATCCCGATTGGTTTGTATTGACCGGTTTCTTGCACGATGTGGGCAAAGTACTTTGTCTCTTTGGCGAACCGCAGTGGGCCGTTGTGGGCGATACTTTCCCTGTAGGATGTGCCTTTTCTGATAAGATAGTATATCCCGAATTTTTTGAGGAGAATCCAGATTCAAAAGACGAAAGATATACAAGTAAACTTGGGGTGTACAAGGAAAATTGCGGGTTGGACCAAGTTAAAATGAGCTGGGGGCATGATGAATATCTTTATCAAATCATGAAAGATTATTTGCCCGAACCAGCACTTTACATGATTCGCTACCATTCGTTCTATGCCCAACACCGTGAAGGTGCATACAATCATTTAATGGATAAAAAAGACCATGAAATGTTCGAATGGGTCAAAAAATTCAACCCCTACGATTTGTATTCAAAAGCACCCACGCCACCAGATGCTAAAGCATTAAAGCCTTATTATGAAGATTTGGTTGCCAAATATTTGCCAGCAACATTGAAATTCTAATTGGGTAACTGCCATAATGATCTCTGCCTATATTGGTTTTTTTGGTTTTACGCTATTCGTTATCATTTACACGGTTTATAAGCTTAGAAAAGATAACTTCAGCACGGCAAAAGGTTATTTTTTAGCCGGAAAAAGTCTAACAGGACCCATAATTGCAGGGTCAATGATCTTGACCAATATTTCTACAGAGCATTTGATTGGAATGAACGGTAGTTCCTATAAAAATGGGATTATAGTCATTGCTTGGGAGGTTACATCCGCAATCGCTCTTGTCATTGCTGCAATTTTCTTTTTGCCACGGTTCATTCGGATGGGTTTGACCACTATCCCGGAGTTTTTAGAAAAACGTTTTGACGGCTTAACACGTTCTATCGTGGCCTTTTTATTAATGCTGTCCTTTGTGGTTACCTTGTTGCCTATTGTACTGTACTCGGGCGCTATCAATATTGAAAGTGTTTTCGATTTTTCTACACTATTTAGTGTGCCCAAGAGTGTAGCTATGATCTATATGGTCTTGATCATCGGCGTAATAGGCTCTTTGTATGCCATTTTTGGAGGATTAAAAGCAGTGGCATATTCTGATACTCTAAATGGTGTGGGGCTTATGTTAGGGGGCTTATTGATACCTGGAATTGCATTGTATGAAATTGGTAGCGGCAATATACTTGAAGGACTCTCTACCGTTTATGATTTTGCTCCTGATAAATTTGATATTATTGGAAAGCCCGATTCCGTTTTGCCCTTTTCTGTATTGTTTACAGGGCTAATGATCAATCAAATTTATTTTTGGGGAATGAACCAAGCTATCATTCAAAGGGCATTTGGCGCAAAGAACTTGATTGAAGCACAGAAAGGTCTGATTTATACAGGTGTTCTTAAGCTCTTGGTACCATTGATTATTGTTTTGCCTGGGTTGATCGCCTTTTACTATTTTCAAGACTCTTACTACGAAACACCGGATTTGATTTACCCCATGCTGGTGAAGAAAGTACTGCCAACGTATTTGTTTGGTTTTTTCGCAGCGGTTATTCTTGGTGCGGTCCTCAGTACATTCAATAGTGTACTGAATTCGGCAAGTACCGTATTCTGTTATGATATCTATAAAAAATCTATTGACAAAAACGTTTCGGATGAAAAACTGGTGCGTTACGGAAAACTGATATCGGTACTGTTGGCCGTCATCTCAATAACTGTTGCCCCCTTGGTGGCCTATGCCCCTGACGGGCTTTATTTTCTATTGCAGGAATTAAATGGTATTTTCTTTATCCCTATTTCTTCGGTAATAATCGCTGGAATTTTTGTAAAACAAGTTAATGCAATTGGGGCAAAAGCGGGGCTTTTCTTTGGATTCACCTTTTACATTCTAACCACATTTGTTTTTGATGTAAATATCCATTTTGTACATCTTTGGGGTATAGAGTTCGTTTTAAATTTTATTATCATGTTTATTGTTTCCAAAATGTATGGAGATACAGTTTACATAGAAAAAACGTATGAAGATACTTCAGATAAAAAATGGCCTTTGGTGAATATAATGGGTACGATACTTATCGTAGCGACGGTTTTAATTTATGTTTTACTTTCATAAATATAGATGGCAAATGAATCCATCTTCAACACTAACCTTAAAATAACAAAACTAAACAAGAGGATTTTAGAAAGATGGAGCTATTTTGGTCGGGATGACTGAAGTCAGTCCATAATCACAATGACTTGTATATCAATATTTTACACTGTTATTCTGAACTGATTCACCGAACGCTACACCTTTTATATGATTTTAGATGATATTAGATGAATGCAATAAAAATGAAAAGCACTGTCAATCAGTCAGTTGACAGTGCCTTGACATCCACTGAAACGTGGTTCGTCGGGGTGGCAGGATTCACTACGTGCATCCTGATGATGGATTGTTGCAAATTAAAGCTGTGCTTTAATTTTCTATAAAAGCAAAAAGTTCTCTTAAGAAAGTAAACTTTCTACGAGAACTTTTTTGGCTTTTATTTGTCGGGGTGGCAGGATTCGAACCTGCGACCTCCTGCTCCCAAAGCAGGCGCGATAACCGGGCTACGCTACACCCCGAAACAGTTCTTACGAACTGAAAATTCCAAATTTTAATACCCAAATCCTAAACCGCCTAACAAAAGTAGACCGGTAACCGGGCGGAGTTTATGCCGTGCCTGACACGGTACTACACCCCGAAACAGTTCTTACGAACTGAAAACTTCAAATTTTAATACCCAAATCCCAAATCGCCTAACAAAAGTAGACCGGATTCCCTGCCTACCGTCAGGCAGGCGGGCGGAGCTTGCGCCGTGCCTGACACGGTACTACACCCCGGACTGAGTCTAAAATGTCCAGTGGACATTTTGGAGGAAGTGCCAGACGGTGCGATGGCATCTTCAAATCAGTCTTTTCAGTTTTTTTACTTTATGCCTAAGAAAACATATTTCAGACATATAGTCAGCCTTTGCTTCTATCAGCTCCAGCTGACGATGGCGGAGAGACTGGGACTCGAACCCAGGCGACGGTTACCCGTCGACAGATTAGCAATCTGCTCCGTTACCACTCCGGCACCTCTCCAAGGTTATGATGAACGTATTAAAAAATTGGCCTGCCCAAAGGTTTCCACCTTGTTGTTCAGGCGGGTGCAAAAATACCGTTTCGCCATTAAGGAAACAACTATTTTGGTAATTATTTAAAGCTTCAGGGAAAAGCCAGAATTTCCTTTCTTTAAAAAAACCGTCTACAAAAACCTGAACCATTATTGCGGAAGAAGAGTCGTAATTAAACTGCCCTTTTTGCCATCATTCGTTACGGCTTTTACTTCCAGAATTATTTGTTCACTGTTTACTAAAGCGAACGGAACTTCCACCTCACCATTAGCATCGGTTTTCAAATTGGGATTCCAATACAAGGTGCTGCTTTTTTTAGTCCTTTTACCTCTTTTTGAAGTCATCAGTTCCTCAAAAGGTACTGCACTTTGAAAGCCCTTAAATTTCAACTGCGCATCTTTACGGACAGCAACTTCAGCGGCATAGGACCCGGATCTGGTATAAATCAGGATTACTCCTCCGGAAGCTCTGGAACCGAAAATACTCGCGTCAGGTCCGGTAAGCAATTCTATGCGTTCTACATCCTGGAAGTTTACCAAATCTAAAATTTCGTCTAAAGAATGTTTGATGGTGCCATTGCCAATTGTGCTCATACCACCATTACCGGCTTGGGACAAGGGAAAACCATCCACCACCCAAAGCACAGGACCTGCGCCGACATTACCAATTATAGTTATAGAAGGATAAAGATCTCCCAAACCTTCCACCTGGACTCCAGGCATCCCCAGAAAGAGTTGGGGAATTGTTTTTGGCCTTTTTGGGTTTTGGTAGACTACCCTGGTAGGTTCAATGTTGTAGACCGAAGGTGTGATCTTTTTCATTTTTTTATCCCCGGTAAGGGTTACCCCTTCCAAAGGAATTAAGCGTTCCGGTTTATCCTTGAACTCAAAGTTTTCAAATCGTTGTTTGGAAATAAACTGTTTGCTTTTCGGATTTTGCGCTAAAGGTTGGCTGGCCGTTTCATAGTTAATCTTCAATTCAGGAGTTTCATAATCAAAGGGTATTACCCTGACCAAGTTAGTGTAGGTATCTTCTCCATTTGTTCTGAAAAGCATATCCACCTCACCTTCAAAATCCAGATTCTCCAGCCAGAACAAACCTTCTGAATTGGTCTTTACTTCCTGAATTACGGTGTTATCCCCTTTGAATATCACTACCTGGATGTTTTGATCCATGAGTAGCGAATTATTCAAATCATAGGCCTGGCCATAAAACTCCAGGCCCTTTTGGAAACTATATTTGATTTCAGTTGGCAGTACTTGGTGTTTGTTCAACGGAAAGTCGTTAGGTAGCTGATTGGTCCAAACCAATAGGTCATTAATGAACCTTTGGTTGCGTTGACCCGTAAAGCTTTCGGTATCCGCGGAGAATAGCGAATTGTGCTTTTGGTCTTTTACCAACAAAGAAATATCAGTTGCAACCGGTTTTCCTTCGCTATCTACCACTTTAAGCAGGAAAGATTCTTTCTCATTATTATGTGTTTCCTTTACATGTAGGGTTAATTCCTGATTCGCAATATGTAAGGGGCGTTGCGCCCATATTTGCCCAAGTTCGTCTTCAATTTTTAGCGTAACCACTCCGTTGGGTAGGCCTGCCTTGGACACTTCTATTTTAGTGGTATTGTTTTTATCAAAACGTATATCACTTTCAAACCGGGTTATCCCGTTGACTTCTCCTTTCAGGGTAACCGGTTTTCCCTGTAATGATGGAGAAACGGCAATCTCTACAATGGCATTGTCCGCTTCTATATTATTCACCTGAATAGCATAGCCTGATCCCTGGATATCGGGTAATCGCATTTTTTTACCATTTTTTGACATCAGGTAATAGCTTTGCCCCATTTCAGGATTCAGTGCAAAACTACCGACCGTGGCATCAAATTTCTTAAGCGTTGCTACCACTTCTTGTTTGGAATCAACCACAGTCATACCCCCCAGGTCCACCCAATCCGAAGCAACCGCTACCCTGTTCTTCAACCCGGCGACGAGCTGTCCACCTTCAGGAAAAACTTCCACATGTTTTTCCATCTCTTCGTTAAAATCGGCACTTGCTCTAAACGGTCCAATTTTAACTCGTTTTACTGCAAAATTTTCCACGCCGTAGTTTAACATCCATCGTGTATACGCCCGGACATAATATTCCCCGGGTTTCGTTTTCTTTGGAATTTGAAAAGCACCAAAGCTGGCACCACCCTCAATTCTATGGTATTGGGTTTCCACAAGATTCCCTTTTTTATCCAGGAGTTCCAATTTCATTACCTCACTGGCACTTACCCTCAATTGATTTGGCCCGGTGAGTACATAAGCCTTGAAAAACAGATGATCTTTAGGGAGTAACGCCTCTTTATCCATGTGTAGCAGAATTTGTTCCTGCCAGACCACCAAAGAATCCGATTCGTTTTGTTGCAGGTAAGAAGGATAGCCATTGATTGCCTTCCACTCCTCTCCCAACATTTCCGACGGGCCAGATGACTGCCCAAAAATGGAAAACGGACAAATAATCATGGCAAAAACACCTACTAGCTTAAGAATAGAACTACTCATAGCTTTACATTTTATATTGATAGGGTTACTACTTAAATATAACGATCCGCTTTTAACAAAGCAATCTCCTTAGGCAACCTTTAACAATTGCAAAACACTGTCCCTGGGAATTGCTTTTATTATTCCGGATACTCTACCCGTAAATGATAGATGTTGGTAAGCTTCTTTTTAAGCACTTTCTTTACAGCTTCTATCTCCCTCAAAGTGATATTGGCGTTGATAAATTGATCGGCACCAAGCTGCCCCTGCACAATTTTTTCAACAAACTCATCAATAACAGGATAGGTTGGGGACTTCAAGCTTTTTGATGCCGCTTCAACGGCATCAGACATCATTAGTACGGCTGTCTCCTTTGAAAATGGGATAGGGCCCGGATAGCGGAAGACCTTTTCTTCCGTTTCGGGGTCCGCTTCTTGTTGTTTTTTATAAAAATAATACACCAAAGTCGTGCCATGATGCGTGCGAATAAAATCGATCACGCGATCCGGAATGTTATTCTTCCTGGCGAGTTCTATGCCATCAATCACATGGTCTATAATTATTTTTGCGCTCTCTTTAGGGGGCAGATCATCATGTGGATTCACATTAGTAATCTGATTTTCCGTAAAATAAGTAGGACGTAGCATTTTTCCAATGTCGTGGTATAACGCCCCCACTCTTACCAGCATAGCATTGGCTCCAATTTCGCTAGCGGCTGCTTCGGCCAAATTAGCTACCTGAAGCGAGTGATGAAATGTTCCCGGAGCTTTGTTTGCCAATTCTTTGAGTAATCTTGAATTGGTATCCGAAAGTTCCAGAAGCGAAACATCTGAAACTAATCCAAAGATTTTTTCATACAAATAGATCAAGGGTTGAGCAAACAGTGTAATCATCCCATTCAATAGAAAAAAACCAAAAGTGATCCATTCAATGTTGTTCATATTTCCCTCATGGATACTGTGAAAGGCAAAATATCCTACAATGTAAATCAGTGTAATTTGGCCGACAGAGATGAACAGGTTGGCGCGTTTATACAATTCAGAAACCGTAAGAATGGTAACAATACCGGCTATTATCTGTAAAAAGATATATTCAAAACTATTGGGCACCACAAAGCCGAGGATAAGAATGGTGAGAACATGAACAAATAGGCCCAGACGGGCGTCAAAAAAGTTTTTCAAGATTAAGGGTAGTATGCACAGCGGGACGGCATACAGGTAACTTTCGTTGGTTTTGACTACCAAAGTGGTGACAAATACCATGAGAAGAACATTGAAAAAAATGAAGGTAACCTTGTTATTGTTCGTAAATATCTCAGGTCGGTACTTCTTTAAAAAAAGAAAGAGCATCATTAATACCAGTGCTACCAGAATGGTATATCCGAAAAGGATGAAGTAATAATTATTCCCCTTCCAAAGTTCAGATTCATACTCTCCCTTGAGAGAATTAAGAATGGTAAGGTTTTCTGCTTCTACCACCTCTCCTTTTACAATGATCAGCTTGCCCTCCTGAATAGTTCCCCGGGTATACGATATTTTTGATAAATCTTCCCGTAGGGCGCTTTCCGTAAGTGTATCATCATAAAAAACATTGGGAAGCAATACACCTTCTAACATGGTGGACAATTTGCTTTCCAGGGCAGCATTGCCTATTTCTCTTACTTGCGTGCGAATAAGTAAACGGCACTGTGCCATATCCAGCACCTGATCTGGTCGAATGGATCTTGCCTCATTTCTAAAGATTAAAAACAATCTACCGGAGGGAACCGTACCGTCAGAAACTCCCCTACTATAAATGGAGTCCAACACCTTATTCCCCAAACCAAAAAGATAGGTTCGGTAACCGGCGGCATAGGTCCCTGACGAAACCTGCCGCCCAAAGGCTTCCTCAAATGCCTTTTGTGCCTTTTCTACAGGGGTTTCATCGTAGGTCAGGTAAATTGACCTGCTCTGCTCTAATTCCTGACGTTCACTTTGTAGTTCCGCATCAGTCTTCTTAATGGCAAAGTCGAAGGGAGCGTATAAATTTTCATATTGCCATGGTTTCCCTTTTTGAAATTCATATTTGAATTTCCCCCCCCTGGGAAAGAAAAATACGATCAAAGCAATGGAAATCAGATAAAGAAAATACTTGTAAATAAGTGATTGATTCCTGTAAAAATTATCCAGCGATTTTCCCATTTATTAAGAAGACTTCCTCCAAAAATAGAAAATAAATAGGCATTCCTTCACGTCCCCTGATTGCTATTAAAATTAGTATTTTCGCTCTAGTTAATAATGAATATCATGAATGAAGTAGTTATCGTATCTGCAGTTAGGACCCCAATAGGGAGCTTTCTCGGGAAGCTGTCCGGTATCCCGGCACCTAAATTAGGCGCTATTGCCATAAAAGGAGCCCTGGAAAAAATTGGTCTCAGCCCGGACAAGGTGGATGAAGTTTTGATGGGTAATGTGGTACAAGCAGGTACGGGCCAGGCCCCGGCCAGGCAGGCAGCGATGTATGCCGGTATCCCGGAAAGTGTACCCTGTACCACCGTTAACAAAGTCTGCGCTTCCGGAATGAAAACCATTATGCAGGCTGCTCAGTCCATTGCGCTGGGGGATACACAGATTGTAGTAGCCGGAGGGATGGAAAATATGAGTATGATTCCACATTATGTCCATATGCGTAATGGCCATAAATTTGGACCCGCAACCTTGATAGATGGAATGCAAAGGGATGGTTTGGTAGATGTTTATGATCAAAATGCCATGGGGGTGTGTGCTGATGCCTGTGCTGCTGAGTACGATTTTAGCAGAGAGGAACAGGATACTTTTGCGGTACTATCGTATGAGCGCTCTGCGGAAGCCTGGAAATCCGGTAGGTTTAAAGAAGAAGTTCTTCCGGTGGAAGTACCACAAAGAAGAGGAGAACCTCTCTTGATTACTGAGGATGAGGAGTACAGAAATGTGAAGATGGAGAAGATCCCTAACCTCAGACCCGCTTTTTCAAAAGAGGGTACGGTGACGGCCGCCAATGCTTCCACAATCAATGACGGTGCTGCCGCCTTGGTCCTTATGAGCGCAGAAAAAGCTGCAGAACTTAAGTTATCACCTCTGGCCCGAATCAGAAGTTACGCCGATGCGGCACAAGAACCAAAATGGTTCACTACTGCCCCGGCAAAAGCCTTACCTAAAGCTTTGGATAAGGCCGACCTTTCTCTTGGCGACATCGACTATTTTGAGTTTAATGAAGCCTTTGCGGTTGTGGCCTTGGCCAATATGAAACTTTTAGGACTAACGGATAAAAATGTAAATGTAAACGGAGGAGCGGTCTCTCTGGGACATCCACTGGGATGCTCAGGAGCGCGTATTGTGGTAACCTTGCTTCACATTTTAGCCCAAAATAACGCCAAAATTGGGGCTGCTGCCATTTGCAATGGTGGCGGAGGGGCTTCCGCGATGGTGTTGGAGAGACTGTAACCAAACGTGATTACATGCAATATGGGCTTGGGCATTTAAGTATGGTTTCCCTGAGGCTGACCCCTCAGGAAGATGCAGAGATGATCTCTCAGGTATTGTACGGTGATCATTTCAAAATAAAGGAGTCAAGAAAGGAATGGAGCCGGATACAGTTAAGTTTTGACCGTTGCGAAGGCTGGGTGAAGAATACCCAGATTTTCAAGATCTCAGAAGAGATTTTTCAAAAGATCGAACAACAAAACGCTTCCTATGCCTCGGATTTCATTACACATGTTTGCCTAAAGCACGATATTCTTCTCCCTATTGTCCTGGGTTCCCGATTGGATATCGCACCGTTTTTAAGCCATACCCCGGAAGAGATCCCTACCGCATCAAAGCATGAAAAATCAAATTTAACCCCCACGGCTCTACTCTATCTCAACAGTCCCTATTTAAAAGGAGGAAAATCCCCATTTGGTATAGACAATTCCGGTTTTACCCAAATGGTTTATAAAATAAACGGATACTCACTATTGCGAACCACAGCGGAACAAGCAACACAAGGAGAGCCTTTAAGTTTTATTGAAGAAAGTGAACCCGGGGATCTTGCCTTTTTTGACAATAGCGAAGGGATAATTGATCATGTTGGTATTATTCTGGAAGATAATTATATCATTCATTCCTACGGTTATGTACGTATTGATCGTTTGGATCATACCGGTATATTCAATTCCACAAACCGCAGGTATTCACATCAACTGCGGGTGATAAAAAAGATCATATAAAAAAAAGTCCGCAAATCTGCGGACTTTTTATTTTACTAACGACTAGCGGTATCTTATTCGCCAAGTAATTTTTTCATACGCATGAAATTCTCAGTATCGCCAAGCGCGCCATAAATGTTCTTTAATTGTGTAAGTATTCCTTCGTTGTCCGGATTAGCTTTTAAAGCTTCTTCCAATATATTTGCCCCCTTACCAAATAACTCATCCTTTTTCGCTTTAAGCTGATCGTACTTTTCGGCATCAGCTCGAGAAGTACCTAGTTCATTCATTTCATCAATCAGCGAATTTCCCTCATTAACATAGGTAGTGGAAAGATTTAGTTGTGCATTTACGTAACCGGGATCTACTTCCAGGGCTTTATAATAAGCTGCTCTTGCCTCTTCAAGATTGCCTTGCTCCATATTAATTACACCAATATTGTATAACAGGTCCGGGTTATCCGGGGCCATTGCCGAAGCCTGGGACATCAATTCTTTAAACTTGTCTTTATCGCCCATTGTGTAATATAAATTGGCCTTATTCAGTACAAGATTTACGTCTTTGGGATTACTGGCAATAGCATCTTCATAAGCAGCCAATGCCTCGTCATTTTTTCCTTGTTCTTGATAAATCAAGGCAATGTTTTTAACAATTTCTGCTTTTTTGGAAGGTGTTCTTTCTTCCTTTGGATCTTTGTGGGTTCCTGCCTTTACATACAGGTCACGGGTGTTCTCATCCAACTCCTCTACCTCTCCCGAGGCGACATTTACTGCGGTGTATTTTACACCGCTTCCGTCATAGTTTAAATCTCTTAATTTCTCATAGTACTGGATAGCTTGATCATAAAGATCAGGACCTCCGTTAACAGCTGTGCTTGCTGCATAATACAAATAAATGGTATCCGTAGGGCTTAAGGTATACGCCTGGTGGAGTTTGGTAGCACTTTCAGAATATTTCTTGTTATTACTGTCTTCGACTGCGGCGTTTACCAAATCACCGGTCATCTGTCCTAATTTTTGCTTTGCCTCTTCTGTATACTTCGCCTTTCCACTAGCCTCTTCAATACTAATTACTTTGTTATAGGCTTCTATTGCAGGACTAAATTCAGACAAACTGGAATGTGCATTGCCTAATAACGCATAATACTGAGCTTGCATTCTCGCATCTGCCCCGTCAATACTACCTGAAGCACCTTCCAAAGCACTCTTGGCAGCAGCTGCATTTCCCGCCTTTAATGCTTTACTGGCTGCCTTTATTTCGTCTTTTTGTGAATAACCCGCCACAACTATGAAAAGGGCGAGCAATATTAAAACTTTAGTTTTCATTTTAAGCGTAATTTAATTTAGTGTTTATTGATTATTATTTGTTCTCTTCGCCTTCACCGGTATCAAGAGCCGTGCCATCTTCTTCATTTACCTCTATATTTCGGATATCAACATCATCTACAGCGTCTTCGTCTTTCATTACTTTTGCTACCGCCGCAATAGAATCTCCTTCCTTTAAATTGATGAGTTTTACCCCCTGGGTAGCCCTACCCATTACACGCAAATCCTCAACACCCATCCGGATAGCAATACCTGATTTATTTATGATCATAAGATCATCGGTGTCTGCCACATTCTTGATAGCTACTAATTCTCCCGTTTTCTCCGTAATAGAGATCGTTTTTACACCTTTTCCTCCTCTATTAGTTACGCGATAGTCGTCAATGTTAGATCTTTTACCGTATCCATTTTCCGAAACCACAAGAATGTCCTCTTCAAAATTATGCACAGAGATCATTCCAATAACCTCATCCTGCTCGTTGGCAAGGCTTATCCCTCTAACTCCTGAGGCGTTTCTACCCATCGGTCGCGTTTTGCTTTCTTCAAAACGGATGGCTTTTCCGGACTTTAAGCCCAATAGTATTTGGCTGGTTCCCGTGGTAAGTTTAGCTTCCAATAGCTCATCCTCTTCCCGTATAGTGATAGCATTAATCCCATTCTGCCGGGGTCTGGAATATTGCTCCAGAGAGGTTTTCTTAACCACTCCCTTTTTGGTAGCCATGATGACATAGTGGCTATTCACATAATCTTCATCCTTCAGGTCCTGTGTACAGATAAAGGCTTTTACCTTATCTTCCTGTTCAATATTAATGAGATTTTGAATAGCACGTCCTTTGGAAGTTTTACTGCCTTCCGGAATCTCAAAAACCCGCATCCAGAAACACTTGCCTTTCTGGGTGAAAAACAACATGTATTGGTGATTTGTTCCTACGAACAAATGTTCCAAAAAGTCTTCGGTTCGCGTAGTGGAGGCTTTCTGTCCCACACCTCCTCTGTGCTGCGTCTTGTATTCTGTTAAAGGGGTCCTCTTGATATAGCCTGCATGCGAAATGGTAATCACTACCTGCTCATCCGGAATCATATCCTCAATGCTAAGATCGCCTCCGGCAAAATCAATTTGCGAACGGCGCTCATCCCCATATTTTTCTTTCACCTCCAGGAGTTCGTCCTTGATAATCTGCATTCTTCGCTCTTTCTTATCCAGGATATCCTTCAGGTCTTCAATGGTTTTAAGCAGATCCTCGTATTCTTCGCGAAGTTTGTCCTGCTCTAAACCGGTAAGTTGGCGCAAGCGCATTTCTACTATGGCTTTGGCCTGTAATTCGGAAAGCTTGAAACGCTCAATCAAACTGTTACGGGCTTCTTCCACATTTGCGGATGCGCGAATTATGGCAATAACTTCATCAATATTATCCGAAGCAATAATAAGTCCTTCCAGTATGTGGGCCCGTTCTTCTGCCTTTCTCAACTCATACTTTGTGCGTCTTACCACCACCTCGTGGCGATGTTCTACAAAGTGGTGTATGAGCTCCTTTAGATTTAATAGCTGCGGTCTTCCATTGACCAAAGCGATGTTGTTAACGCTAAACGAGGATTGCAATGCCGTATACTTGTACAACATATTCAGCACAATATTAGGTATGGCATCCCTTTTTAGCATGTATACGATACGCATTCCCTTTCGGTCGGACTCATCCCGAATAGTAGCAATACCTTCTATTTTTTTGTCATTTACCAGGTCGGCGGTCTTTTTTATCATATCCGCCTTGTTCACCTGATATGGGATTTCCGTGACAATAATGCATTCCCTGCCCTGAACTTCTTCAAAGTGGGATTTAGCCCGCATCACCACTCTTCCCCTACCCGTATGAAAGGCTTCTTTAACACCGTCATAACCGTATATCATCCCTCCGGTGGGAAAATCCGGGGCTTTTACATACCGGATAAGTTCATCAATCTCAATATCGGAATTATCAATATAGGCTACCGTACCCTCCACCACTTCAGCCAAATTATGTGGTGGCATATTGGTGGCCATCCCCACTGCAATTCCAGAGGCACCGTTAACCAAAAGATTTGGAATTCTTGTGGGCAGTACGGTAGGTTCTTGCAGCGTATCATCAAAATTGAGTTGGTGATCTACAGTCTCCTTATCAATGTCCGCCAACATCTCTTCCGAAATTTTGCGCATTCTGGCCTCGGTGTACCGCATTGCCGCAGGGCTATCCCCATCTACAGACCCAAAATTCCCCTGACCATCTACCAACATATAACGCAAACTCCACTCCTGCGCCATCCGTACCATGGTATCATACACTGAGGTATCCCCGTGAGGATGGTATTTCCCCAGCACCTCACCCACAATTCTTGCGGATTTCTTGTAAGAACTGGACGCCCTCACCCCTAATTCATGCATCCCAAACAGTACCCGCCTGTGCACGGGTTTAAGACCGTCTCTCACATCTGGCAGTGCACGTGACACAATGACCGACATTGAATAATCAATGTAGGCCGATTTCATTTCATCCTCTATACTAATAGGTATCAATTTTTCTCCTTCCGCCATTACAAAAAATTAGTACATTTTTGTGGTTAAAATATCGTGGCAATATACCAAAAAATGCCCCCTTTAGGGCATTGGTCCACTACTTTATTAAAAAAATTATCAACACGAAATAGCAGTGTCCATTGGATTCCCCAACCGTTAAATATTCTGTAAAAAGGGCTATTTTTCGTTATTTCGTCCGACTTTATCGAATAAGGGTACGGTATTTGAACACCGTTGCAATACTTTTATTAATTTTAGTTCGATTATAAGAATAGCTATGGATGACAATTTTTCACCGAGGGTCAAGGATGTGATCGCCTACAGCAAGGAAGAAGCCCTGCGCTTAGGGCATGACTTCATTGGAACCGAGCATTTGATGTTGGGATTGCTGCGTGATGGAAATGGAAAAGCGATAAACATTTTAGATGCCCTGGATGTAGATTTAGACCACCTTCGTAGAAAAGTCGAGATTTTAAGCCCGGCGAACCCTAATACAGGCTCCATTCAAAAGGACAAAAAAAACTTACATCTAACACGACAAGCGGAACGTGCATTAAAAACCACTTTTTTGGAAGCAAAGCTCTTTCAAAGCTCTTCCATTAATACCGCACATCTACTGCTTTGCATATTGCGTAATGAAAATGACCCTACCACCAAATTGCTGCATAAGTTAAAAGTAGATTATGATAATGTAAAAGAACAGTTTAAATCCATGATCACCAGTGAGGATGACTACGTGGATTCTCCCACATCAGAATCATTTTCCAGTGAACCTGAAGATGGTGGGGATTCCAAGGAAAGTTTTGGGGCTTCCAGTCAACAAAAGGGGAGTAAAAAGTCCAAGACCCCGGTTTTGGATAATTTTGGTCGTGATCTAACCAAATTAGCTGAAGAAAACAAATTGGATCCTGTGGTAGGCAGGGAAAAGGAAATTGAACGCGTTTCCCAGATTTTGAGCAGGAGAAAGAAGAACAATCCTTTGTTAATTGGAGAACCCGGTGTGGGTAAAAGTGCTATAGCAGAAGGATTGGCCCTGCGTATTATCAACAAAAAGGTTTCCCGAATCCTGTACAACAAAAGGGTGGTAACCCTGGATTTGGCTTCCCTGGTGGCAGGTACTAAGTATCGCGGCCAATTTGAGGAACGGATGAAAGCGGTAATGAACGAATTGGAGAAGAACGACGACATCATCCTTTTCATTGACGAAATCCATACCATAGTTGGGGCAGGCGGTGCTACCGGTAGTCTGGACGCTTCCAATATGTTTAAACCGGCTTTGGCACGTGGAGAAATTCAATGTATTGGAGCAACAACACTGGATGAGTACAGGCAGTACATTGAAAAAGACGGGGCTTTGGAACGAAGGTTTCAAAAAGTGATGGTAGAGCCTACCACAGTGGAAGAAACTTTGGAGATTTTGATGAACATCAAAGGAAAGTATGAAGATCATCATAATGTAAATTATACCGATGATGCCATTGACGCCTGTGTTAAGCTCACTAACCGGTATATGACCGATAGGTTCCTGCCGGACAAGGCCATTGATGCGCTTGACGAAGCAGGTTCCAGGGTGCATATTGTAAACATGGATGTACCGAAGCAAATCTTGGAGTTAGAACAAAAACTTGAAGATGTGCGGGAACTGAAAAACAGCGTTGTAAAAAAGCAGAAATACGAAGAGGCGGCAAAACTCCGTGATGACGAAAAGCGGCTGGAAAAGGATTTGGCTGCGGCTCAGGAGCGTTGGGAAGAGGAAAGCAAATTAAATCGGGAAACGGTCTCCGCGGACAATGTGGCAGATGTGGTGAGCATGATGAGCGGTATCCCTGTGAACCGAATTGCCCAAACTGAAAGTAACAAACTTGCGGAACTCCCTAATTTAATCAAGGACTATGTAATTGGGCAGGACGAGGCCGTGCAAAAAGTAACCAAAGCTATTCAGAGAAACCGGGCTGGTCTCAAAGACCCTAATAAACCCATAGGCTCTTTTATTTTCTTAGGTCAAACGGGTGTTGGTAAAACACAGCTGGCCAAAGTATTGGCCAGGGAGTTGTTTGATTCTGAGGATGCCCTTATCCGGATTGATATGAGCGAATACATGGAAAAATTTGCTATTTCCAGGTTGGTTGGTGCTCCTCCGGGATATGTGGGGTATGAAGAAGGCGGGCAGCTCACCGAAAAAGTGCGCAGAAAGCCGTATTCCGTTGTATTGCTGGATGAAGTAGAAAAAGCCCATCCGGATGTCTTTAACATGCTGCTTCAAATTTTAGATGATGGTTTCATTACCGATAGTTTGGGTAGAAAAATAGATTTTAGGAATACCATCATCATTATGACTTCCAATATCGGTGCCAGACAATTAAAGGATTTTGGTCAGGGTGTTGGTTTCGGAACGGCAGCAAAGAAAGCTCAGGCAGACAGTCATCAAAAGAGCGTTATTGAAAATGCCCTTAAAAAAGCTTTTGCTCCGGAGTTTTTAAATCGGATAGATGATGTAATTGTCTTTAATCCGCTGGAACGAGAAGACATTCACAAGATTATTGGAATTGAGCTGGATAGGCTCTACAAACGCATTAAAGAAATTGGTTATGATTTAACGCTTTCCAAGTCTGCCAAAGATTACATCGCAGACAAAGGATTTGATAAACAATATGGCGCCAGACCTTTAAAGCGTGCTATCCAGAAGTATATAGAGGATGTACTTGCCGAGGAAATTGTGAATTCGAACTTGGAAGAAGGGGACAGCATTTATATGGATTTTGATGCTAAAAAGGAAGAATTAACTATTAAAATCGAAAAAGCCGAGCAGTCTTCGGAAGCAAAATCAAAATAAACAAACGGTAATTAAGCCGCATCGTATTGCACAAAGGGAAGCGTATTGCTTCCCTTTGTTTTTTTCCCCTGGGCCAGCCTCAAATCTTTAATCCTATCCCTACCATTTAACGATTTAAACGATATATCTGCCTTTAATCTAAAATTTTTCAATATTGACATAGCCCCCAATACATTCGTAGCAACACTATATAACATTGGGGATGAAACTAGGTTTTACAAAAAAACCTATAGTCGTAAAGGAGTATCATTTAGACATAGGAAAAGTAACAGTATTTGATAATTATATGGTTGCCACTTTTGATGAAGGAGCGACGATCACTTTGGAAAGAGCCTACCAAATAATAGGTATTTCTGAAATCCATTTTAGGGGTAAAAAATTTGGATATGTCAGTTTTAGAAAAAACTCCTACGCCATAGACCCTATTATCTATACCTATTTGAGGGGTATGGAAAACCTAAAGGCTTTCGCAATCGTTTCCAAGAAGGAGATTGATATGCATAATTTTAAAATTGAAAAATTGTTCTATAAGAAGAACATGGAATTTTTCATTGAATACGAGAATGCTGTGGCCTGGATTAAAAAGAGAACAAAATAAGTGTATACCCTTATTTTACCCTTCTTTTTCATTTACAACTCCGGACTCTAATACATGCCGAAAAGCAGGACCAATTTGGTCAATTAAAAGCGAAGCGGTCACCGCTTCGTATCCCACTTTTGTTGCTGCGATATCTCCCGCTAATCCGTGAAGGTAAACGCCTAAAACACTGGCATGTAGCGATGTATACCCTTGAGCGACAAGGGCGGTAATCATTCCTGCCAGGACGTCTCCCATACCTGCCGTAGCCATTCCCGGATTTCCGGTTGAGTTTACAAATCCCTTACCGCCATTAATTGTGATGGTGTGTGCTCCCTTAATGATTAGGATACAATGGTGTTCTTTGGAAAACTTCTTTGCTTTTTCAAGCTTTTGAAAATCATTCTCCCAGGAACCTATTAACCGTTCTAATTCTCCGGGATGAGGTGTCAAAACAGATCCTTTAGGGAGTAAGGATAGTAGTTCCGGTTTTTTAGCCAAAATATTCAATCCATCCGCATCGATGACCAACGGGCATTTATTGTTCCTCAAAAAATCCTCGAAACCCTTCAGGGTTCTGGCATCCGTACCCATACCCATACCTATGCCAATGACCTTTGGCGTGAAGGGAAGGCGTATTTTCGTAATACAGTTTTCGTTTTCATCCGTGAGCACCATTAGCTCAGGCAGGGAAGCTTGTAAGGGCACATATCCACAATTTGGAGTAAACCCTGTAGCCAATCCGCATCCTGTACCGAGACAAGCTTTGGCCGCCAATGCTACCGCGCCTATTTTTCCATAGCTGCCACCAATGATCATAGCATGCCCATAATTCCCCTTATGTGAAAACTTCAATCGAGGCCTGTACAGAGAAATCATCTCTTCTTTTTCTACCCATTCGTAGGCGGTTTCCAGCTGAGAAGTATAGGTCTCATCCAAACCAATATCCAGCAAATCCCAACGGCCTAAAAAAACTCCGGTTTCCGGAAGAAAAAAAGGGAGCTTGGGAAATTGAAAACTTAACACCTGATTAGCACGTATTACACCTTTTGTATCCAAAGGTGTTTTATCCATGAACAATCCGGATGGAATATCCAGTGATAGTACAAAAGCCCCGGATTGGTTAATATGTGCCATTAAATCCCTGACCCATGGGTCGGGAGCCCTGTTTAGCCCTATCCCAAAAATAGCATCCACTACGATATCAGTTACTCCGATGTCCGGAGGGGCATACTGCTCATCTAAATACTCCGGCCAAAGCTTCCGGTCTTTGAGTCGGTCGAGGTTGATGAGAAAATCCTGAGATCGTTTGTCGCTATAGTTGACAACATAAACCGAAATCCTGTAGTTATGCTCCAATAATTGTCGGGCCAAAGCCAAACCATCTCCCCCATTGTTGCCAATTCCACAGAACAGATGGATGGGAATTGGTTTTTCCTGCAACCTGTGATGCATCCAAGTGAATACCCCTGTGGCCGCCCGTTCCATAAGCATATCACTGGAAATCTGCTGACGTTCAGTTGTTAATTTATCAGCTTTATAGATCTGTTGGGCGGATAAAATTTTCATAGGACAACTTTAGCTAGAGAAAATTGACAATTTGACAAAAATTGACAAACAAATTTGACGTACTCACACAAAAGCTTACTTTTGAAGCTTTACGGACTCAAATGCAATTTACACATTCGGACAGAATAATCCTTTTACCTGCTGGTATACCTTTTATTACCATTACTGCAAGGATTACCCCTATGGGGTAAAGTTTTCTTCCATATTGTCCACTCATTGCCATTTTTCATACTAACAGCATAATCATGAAAGTACTAAAATTCGGAGGCACTTCCGTAGCTAACGCCGCCAATATAAAACAGGTAAAACAGATAATCTCCTCCTTTGAAACCGAAAAACTAATCGTTGTTGTCTCCGCATTGGGTGGGGTTACGGACCTTATCCTTCAATGTCTGGACCTCGCTTCCAAGAACGAATTAGGGTACAAGACCATTTTAGGTCAAATTGAAGATCGGCATATTTCCACCGTAAAGGAATTGTTCCCGTTACAGCAACAGAGCACAGTGTTAAGTAGTGTAAAGCATACGCTAAATGAAATGGAGACGCTTTTGGAAGGCGCTTTCCTCATCGGGGAAACCACCCCCAGATTGTCTGACAAGACCGTAAGCTATGGGGAATTGCTTTCTTCTTTTATTATAGCGGCCTACTTCAAATCCGAAGGATTATCCGTAGGATCAAAAAATGGCCGGGAGTTAATCATTACAGATGACCAATTTGGCAACGCCAATGTAGATTTTAAGTTAACCAATGCTACATGCAAAAAATACTTTGAGGATACGGATAACCTTATCACTGTAGTGCCGGGATTTGTTTCCTCTTCCACATCCGGGAATGCCACTACTTTAGGAAGGGGAGGTTCTGATTACACCGCTGCTATCCTTGCTGCTGCTACAAATGCCTCTGAACTTCAGATATGGACTGACGTTAGTGGGATGTTTACAGCCAACCCAAAATTGGTAAAACAAGCAAAGAGCGTCCCGCATATTTCCTATGAAGAGGCCATGGAGCTTTCCCATTTTGGAGCAAAAGTCATTTACCCTCCTACTATCCAGCCCGTATGGAGCAAAGGCATTCCCATTGTAATAAAAAACACTTTTGCTCCCCAAGATAGTGGCACGCTTATCACAAGGAACCAAAACAGACAAGGGAAAACGGTTCGGGGAATAAGCCATGTTGCAGGAACCAGTCTGTTGTCCCTGGAAGGCCCGGGTATGGTAGGCGTTCCGGGTATCTCAAAAAGGCTATTCGAAACACTATCTTTTCAGGGTATCAGTGTGGTATTGATCACGCAGGCTTCCTCGGAGCACTCGATTTGCGTTGGCATTGCGGATGAAGATGTGGATAAAGCGGTGACTGCTATTAACCAGGCGTTTGCTTTTGAAATTGGGGCTAAAAAGGTGAATCCCGTAGTTGTAGAAAGTGACCTTGCCATCATTGCGCTGGTTGGGGATAATATGAAAAGTCATCAAGGGCTCAGTGGTAGAATGTTTAGCACTTTGGGTAAGAACAATGTGAATATCCGGGCCATTGCTCAGGGGGCTTCAGAACGAAACATCTCTGCAGTAATCAAAAAAGAGGATGTAAAAAAAGCCCTGAATGCGCTACATGAAACTTTCTTTGAAGAAAACATTAAACAGCTCAACCTTTTTGTAATGGGAGTAGGTAATGTAGGCACACGCTTTTTAGCACAAATCGATCAGCAAAGAAAGTATTTGAAGAAGGAATTGAAGCTTAACCTCAGGGTAATTGGTATAGCTAATTCCAGGAAAATGCTTTTTGAGGAGAATGGGATTTCCCTGGATAATTGGAGGGCTGCTTTAGAGCATGGGTCACCCACCAGCGTTGAAGAGTTCCTCAAAAAAATCAGAGCCCTCAATTACCGTAATAGTATTTTTGTGGACAACACCGCAAGTACGGCAGTGGCTTCCTCCTACGCGGATTACT
Source organism: Croceivirga sp. (assembly GCA_028284285.1). GTDB lineage: Bacteria > Bacteroidota > Bacteroidia > Flavobacteriales > Flavobacteriaceae > Croceivirga. The sequence goes on along the minus strand of JANQSA010000032.1, from coordinate 88,830 downwards.
TGAAAAATAATATCGCCGTAGTCACTTGTAATAAAATCGCCTGTTCCTCGGACTATGAAAATTATATCCGCCTAAAGGCCTTGTCCAAAGAATACAACGCGCCCTTCCTGTTTGAAACTAACGTTGGGGCGGGTTTGCCCATAATTGACACTTTAAAACATCTGATTGTTTCCGGAGATAGGGTTAAAAAGATACAAGCCGTACTTTCCGGAAGTCTCAATTTTGTTTTTAATACTTTTAATGAGCAAACCACCTTTCATGATGTGGTCAAAGAAGCTCAGGAACAAGGGTATACTGAGCCGGATCCGCGAATAGACCTCAGTGGCGTGGATGTCATGCGAAAAATTCTTATCCTGGCACGCGAAAGCGGTAACGTTATCGCTATTGAAGACATTAAGAACAACTCCTTTTTACCGGAAGAAAGCCTTAAGGCTCCAACAATCGAAACCTTTTTTGAGTCCTTAAAAACACATGAGGCTACTTTTCAAAACCTGTACAAAAAAGCAGTGGAAAAACACAGCAGACTGAAATATGTGGCGCAATTTGAAGAGGGAGAGGCAAAAGTAGGGCTTGAGGAAATCCCTGTTGGACATGATTTTTACAATTTGGAAGGTAGTGATAACATTGTGCTTTTCTTCACAGAGCGATATCCTAAACAACCCCTCATTGTTAAGGGAGCCGGAGCCGGAGCAGAGGTAACGGCATCTGGTATTTTTGCAGACATCATAAGAATTGGTAATTTTTAGCCATGGAAAAAATTAAGGTGTTTTGTCCTGCTACCATTGCCAACATCTCCTGTGGGTTTGACGTCCTTGGGCTGGCATTGGAAGCTGTAGGCGATGAAATGGTAGTCAAAAAAACCCAAACACCGGGAATTCGTATTACAAAAATCACGGGGCAGGACCTACCCCTGGAAACGGAAAAAAACGTTGCAGGGGTTGCCGGCCTGGCACTTTTGGAAAAAAGTAATTCCGCTTTTGGTTTTGAACTGGAAATACACAAAAAAATAAAACCCGGGAGTGGAATTGGCAGCAGCGCTGCCAGTAGTGCAGGAGTAGTTTGGGCCATGAATGAATTATTAGGACAGCCGTTTTCAAAATTGGAATTGGTAGAATTCGCCCGGCAAGGTGAAAAAATAGCAAGCAACGTGGCACATGCGGACAACGTAGCTCCTGCGTTGTTTGGGGGATTTACCTTGATACGTAGTTACAGCCCTTTGGATATTGTAAGTTTACCGGTTCCCCCCGAACTATATGCCACGGTTATTCATCCTCAAATTGAGGTAAAGACTTCCGACTCTCGAAAAATTCTCAGAGCCGATATCACTTTGGAAAAAGGAATAAAACAATGGGGCAATCTGGGAGGGCTTATCGCCGGATTATTCAAGGAAGATTATGACCTGATCGGGCGTTCATTGGAAGACCATATTGTGGAACCTGTTCGTTCCCTGTTAATCCCGATGTTCGATACTATTAAAACGGAGGCCAAAGCGGCCGGTGCCCTGGGTGTCGGAATTTCGGGCTCTGGCCCTTCTATTTTTGCACTTTCCAGAGGCAAGGAAACTGCTGAAAATGTTTCGAATGCCATGGAAAAAGTATACCTAAACACAACCTTGGATTTTGAAGTCCACGTTTCCGGAATATCTTCTACGGGAATGAAGTCCATTTAAACAGCCGTATGAATTTCTATAGCCTTAACAACCCTGAACATCGTGTAGGTTTTAAAGAAGCCGTGATCCGTGGTATTGCCCCGGACAAGGGACTTTATTTTCCGGAAAGGATAACACCCTTACCGACTGCGTTCTTTGATGAAATAGAATCGCTTTCTTATCAAGAGATTGCATTTACCGCAATACAACAGTTTGTTGAGGAGGATCTCCCCGCTGAAAAGCTCCGGGAAATTTTGGATCAAATGCTGGATTTTAATTTTCCTTTGGTGGAATTGGAAGAGAACATAGCTGCTTTAGAGCTTTTCCACGGCCCTACCATGGCGTTTAAGGATGTAGGTGCGCGTTTTATGGCACATTGTTTAGGGCATTTTTTTGAAGGAGGAAAGGAAGAGGTCACGGTCCTGGTAGCCACTTCCGGAGACACAGGGGGAGCGGTAGCCAATGGGTTTTTGGGAGTACATGGCGTTCAGGTGGTCCTGTTATACCCCAGCGGTAAAGTAAGCGACATACAGGAAAAACAGTTAACTACCCTGGGACAAAACATAACTGCCCTGGAAGTACGCGGAACATTTGATGACTGCCAAACCATGGTCAAAACCGCATTTTTAGATCAGGACATTCTTGAAAAACGGAAATTAACCTCAGCTAACAGCATTAATGTGGCCCGCTGGCTCCCGCAACTCTTCTATTTTTTATTTGCTTTTAAACAAGCCAAAACAAAAGGAAGAGAAATTGTCTTCTCCGTCCCTTCCGGGAATTTCGGAAACATCTGCGCCGGAATAGTAGCCCAAAAACTAGGAATGCCTGTGAGCCACTTTATCGCCGCTACCAATAGTAATGATGTAGTCCCTCGTTTTATGCAAACCGGGAAATATAGCCCAAAGATTTCAGTAGCAACAATTTCCAACGCCATGGATGTAGGGGATCCCAGTAACTTTATAAGGATCCAAAACCTGTATAAAAATGACTTTACACTGCTCTCCAGGTATTTTTCGTCTTATTCCTTTAGCGATGTAGAGACAAAAAGCGCAATGAAAAAAGTCTATGACACCTCCGGATATGTTGCGGATCCCCATGGCGCTGTTGGGTATTTAGGTCTTACCACCTACCAGCAGCAACATCCCGGGAGTTATGGCATTTTTCTGGAAACTGCGCATCCCGTAAAGTTTTTGCCCGTGGTTGAAGAAACCCTGGGAATTGTTCCCGAAATCCCGATTCAGATCCAAAAAGTAATGGGTAAAGAAAAAAAATCAATCCCCATAAGTACTTACGAAGATCTCAAGTCGCTCTTGATAAAAAATTGAGTTTTTTCCAAAAAAATCAATCAACACCCTATTGTTTAAAACATACCCGGTCATATCGATCAGGCTATTTTTAATTCGATATTTTTATGTTGATTTAATCCTATACAATGAAAACTACTGCCCTTACTGAAACTCATGTAGCGCTCGGAGCAAAAATGGTTCCTTTTGCCGGATATCAAATGCCGGTATCCTACGAAGGTGTGAATATAGAACACGAAACAGTAAGAAATCATTTGGGTGTCTTTGATGTTTCCCACATGGGAGAATTTCTAATTGAAGGGCCGCATGCTTTGGATCTGGTTCAGAAAGTTACCTCTAATGATGCTGCAAAACTAACCGTTGGGAAAGCGCAATACAGTTGTTTACCCAATGAAAATGGTGGTATTGTGGATGACCTGATTGTCTACCGTATTAAGGATGAGACCTATCTATTGGTAGTAAATGCTTCAAACATTGAAAAGGACTGGGAACATATTTCCAGGTACAATCAAAATATTGGTGCCGAGCTGCGGAATATTTCTGACGACTATTCCCTGCTCGCCATCCAGGGACCAAAGGCTGTGGAAGCTATGCAGTCCCTTTCATCACATGACCTCTCCGCCATCAGGTTTTACAACTTTATTGTGGGAGACTTCGCAGGGGTAGCACATGTCATTATTTCGGCTACCGGGTATACCGGTTCCGGAGGATTTGAAATTTACTGTAAGAATTCGGAAGTTCAACAAATATGGGATAAAGTGTTGGAAGCCGGTAAGGATCAAGGCATTAAACCCATAGGTCTGGCTGCACGCGATACCTTACGCCTGGAAATGGGCTATTGTCTTTATGGCAACGATATCGATGATACTACTTCCCCTTTTGAGGCCGGATTGGGTTGGATCACTAAGTTAACCAAGGATTTTGTGAACTCAGAAGCCCTTAAAATAGAAAAAGAGAAGGGTCCAAAACGGAAACTGGTAGGTTTTGAATTGACTGGTAAAGGCATTCCACGGCAAGGTTATCCTATTTTGAGTGATAAAGGGGACGAGATCGGTAAAGTTACTTCCGGAACGATGTCGCCTTCTTTGGGTAAAGGTATCGGATTGGGATACGTCCCTACGGCTTTCGCCGATGTGGGGACACAAATCCAGATCCAAATTCGAAAAAACCGTGTTCCTGCAACTATTGTCAAGCCTCCTTTTTACAAAAGTACTTGAATGAATTACCAGGGTATTCTAAGCGACATCTACAATGAATCAGTTAAAAAGCAGGAGCGCGGTGAGGTAGCCAACTATATTCCCGACTTGGCCCAAATAGACCTCAACAAATTTGGCATGGCCCTTGTTGATGAAAAAGGGACGTTGTATACCTGTGGTGATGCAAAAGAGCAATTTTCTGTGCAAAGTATTTCAAAAGTGCTAACGCTTTCTCTGGCATTTCGGTTAGTTGGGGATGATTTGTTGCAACGTGTTGGGGTAGAACCTTCCGGAGATCCTTTTAACCATCTTTCCTTACTGGAACAGGAACAGGGAAAACCAAGAAATCCGCTTATCAATGCAGGAGCCATTGTGGTTGCAGATATTTTAGTGTCCCAACTAAAAAACCCGAAGGAAACATTTTTGGAATTTATACAAAACATTGCAAATGATCCCTCTATTACTTTTGATACCAAAGTAGCCCAATCGGAGAAAAAGACCGGGTTCAGGAACTATGCCGCTGCCTATCTCATCAAGTCGTTCGGAAATCTGGAAAACGATGTAGACACCGTTTTGGATTTCTACTTTCACCAATGTGCTTTGCGCATGTCCTGCGAACAATTGGTAAATACCTATTACGTATTCGCGAATCGCGGCAAGTGTTTACAGAATAATCCCTATTTGGACCTGGCCCAGGTAAAGCGAATTAATGCAATAATGTTAACCTGTGGTTTTTATGATGAAGCGGGAGAATTTGCTTTTGAAGTGGGATTACCGGGGAAAAGTGGGGTTGGCGGAGGAATTGTAGCCCTACTGCCGGATAAGTTTTGTGTAGCCACCTGGTCCCCCGGCTTAAACCCCAAAGGAAATTCCAAATTGGGTATGGAAGCCCTTGAAAAATTGACCACTAAAACCAGATTGTCCATATTTTGAAAAAGAACAAAATTCTCATTTTAGGAGCTAGTGGATTTATCGGCAAAGTGTTGTATAAAGAGCTTTGCAATTATTTTGACGTGTACGGGACATATTATTCCAACCGCAATTTTGTATCCAATAAACATTTTTTTAGCTATGACTTAAATGAGGATGATATTTTTCAACTCCTAAAAAAGATCCGGCCGGATTACATTATTTCTGCACTTAGAGGCGACTTCCCTTCACAGATCCAGGCCCACATGCATCTTATGGAATATCTTACCAAAAATAACTGTAGGTTATACTTCATTTCCTCCGCCAATGTTTTTGATGCTTACAGTAAGTTCCCTTCCTATGAATTTGACAAAACCTTATCCCAAAGTATTTATGGAAAGCTCAAGATCCGGATAGAAAATATGATGCTGCGCATGCCGGAGAAAAAAATAGCAATTCTCAGGGTTCCTATGGTGTTTGGAAATGCCTCTCCACGCCTAAAAGAGATAAAAGCAAATTTGGATGCCAATGAACCCGTGGAAGTATTTCCCAACCTTATAGTCAACGTAACCACGGATGACCGTTTAACTCAACAAATCCATTATTTGATCAACAGAAGAAAAACCGGGATATATCACCTGGGCAGTGAAGATTTAGTGCATCATGAAGATTTTATAAAAGAAGTAATAAAGCGCATGGGAAATTACCATCCCCTGCTAAAAAAGGTGTATACTACTAACGATGACCGATACCTGGCAGCTTTACCAAAGGAAAATCGGCTTCCCAAAAACTTGCGTTTTTCCTATCAGGAAGTCATTGACCATCATTTGTCGGTAGAATGAAATCCGTAACTTTAGACTATGGAAAAACTAAGTGAATCCCAGTTAACCGAACATCTTGCAGGCCTTCCGGGTTGGGAGGTAGATAAAGAAACCATTGTCAAATCCTTTCGATTCAAGGACTTTAAAGAGGCGTTTTCCGTTATGACAAGAATTGCCTTTGAATGTGAAGCCCAGAATCATCATCCCAATTGGGAAAATGTATATAATTCCCTTACGATTCGTCTGAACACTCACGATGTTGGGGGGATAACTTTAAAGGATATCACACTGGCCAAAACCATTGAGACTATCGTCAACAGGTAATCCACAACTCCTTTTTTAACATATAGCGGCTTTTTTTAAATTTGAGCATTCCTTAAAGCAAAACTTCTATGGGAAGAGCATTTGAATTTAGAAAAACACGAAAACTAAAACGTTGGGCAGCGATGTCCAAAGCATTTACGCGAATTGGTAAGGACATTGTGATGGCCGTTAAAGAGGGTGGCCCGGATCCCGATTCCAACTCCCGATTACGTGCGGTAATTCAAAATGCCAAGGCCGTAAACATGCCCAAAGACAATATTGAACGAGCCATAAAAAGGGCGTCCGATAAATCCCAGGGCGACTATAAAGAGGTACTTTTTGAAGGATATGGCCCACATGGCATCGCTATCCTTATTGAAACCGCTACCGATAATAACACGCGCACTGTAGCCAATATTCGAAGCTATTTTAATAAATACAACGGAAGTTTGGGTACTTCAGGTTCTGTAGAATTTATGTTTGACCATACCTGTAATTTTAGAATTGAGGCGGCTGGGATTGATCCGGAGGAACTGGAACTGGAAATGATTGACTTTGGAGCGGAAGAGGTTTTTGTAGATGATGACGGCATTTTGATCTATGCTCCTTTTGAAAGTTTTGGCGATATCCAGAAAGAATTGGAATCTCGCGGGATTGAAATTTTGTCTTCGGGTTTTGAGCGCATTCCCCAGGTGACCAAGGCACTTTCCGAAGAACAAATAGCCGATGTGGAAAAGTTGCTGGAAAGGATAGAGGAAGATGATGATGTACAGAACGTGTATCATACGATGCGAGAGTAGCTAAAAACATCTTATTATCTACAGAAAAACCTGCTAGTTTCTTTAGCAGGCTTTATTTAAACATTTTGGTTTATTGTGTTCCATTATACTACACAAACAGTCCCTTGACAAACACCTATCTCTGTAGTTATACGATGAACGCAAGGAGTGCCATCCGGTACTAATCCACATTCAATAACTCCCTCTTCAAATCCTCCAATAATCGACTTTTGTTCCTTTTTATTTAATTTTTCAACTCCTTCTAATTTTAAAATTTTGTCTAACATTATAAAAATATTATTGATTTAAATTCCCTGAACATTTTAGAGACACTCAGGTTTATGTCTGATTAGCGTATGCTTTTTACTTCACCTTTAATTAGAATGATAATAAAATATAATAAATATTTTTCTTATAAATTTTGTAAGAATAATATTTAACTATACGATTGACAAATAACGATGATTCGCATGAATACGGTGTATTATTGACACTTTTCTCTACACTCTTTAACAGTTTTATTGCTATTAAAAGTTAGAAGATAGATTTATTGAAGTCTTAATCTGAATTTTGAAAGAATTCCATAAGTAGTTAGACCTTAAAATAAAGGAAAGATTGTTGACGTTGAAAAATTATTAAAAATGAAGATGATGATGTCCAGAATGTCTATCATACGATGACGGAATAGAAAAATTGGACATACCAGTAGTATAAAAAGCGACCCCTGGGGGTCGCTTTTGCATTAAGAAGGTTAGATTCAATTTCTATCTTTTCAAAAGACGACTCTGTACCTTATTTCCTTCAAAATCTTGCACACGAACAAAGTATAAGCCTGATCGTAAGTTTCTTAAATTCAGTACATAAAAATCTCCCTGTCTAACATCATTCCCGTCGTATACCCTTACCAATCTTCCGAATAAATTAAAGAGTCTGATCTGTTCAACATCAAGGGGTGCATCAAAACTAATTTTGGTAAATGACCTGGCAGGGTTTGGCGCAATTTTTATGGTCTTAATGATATCTGAAGGAGAAATGCCCGAATTAATTACACTGAAATCCACTTCAAGCGAATTCCCTCTATCCCCTCCTAATCTTTTTTTAGAAAAGGGTATCGCTCTTAGATGGTATTCTCCGGGAACAAATTTCCTTCCCGCATAATTACCGTTCAGGTCTCCAAAAAGAGCAAAAGGCCTTAGGTTTTCAACTTTATTTTGTCTTAGCGCTCCTGTTAATACAAAACGTACACTTTTAGTATCACTTGTGGTCTCGGCCCTGATATTGAGTCGCCGGGAAGCTAAAGTATTTAGGTCAATTATCGTACCATTCACAAGTTCCATGATATCTTGGTTACTATTGGCATCAACCAGAACAAAACGGGTCACTGTTAGTTCCGGCTCCTCAACCATGACTATTCTTGTAAGCTCTTCTGCGGCATTTCCAGCGGCATCAGTAACATTGTAGGTAATCAGGTACGTCCCTATGACATCTACGTTGACGATATCCCCTCCCACCACAATAGTTGAAGGATCAATTTCACCATCCACATCATCCAAAGCCGTAGCACCCGGATCTTCAAACGGCTCTCCTAAGGTTAAAATCAAAGGATTTTCCCCGAGTAATGTAATTATTGGAGGTATCGTATCCGGTATGCTCAGGTCAATACCCACTATAACAGGGTCGTGATCCGAAGTTCTAAAAGCGTTTACTTCAAATAAGGTATTCCCGGTAGGTTTGGCTTCAAAACTCTGCTCATTACCATCCTGAACCGTATTGTTATAGTCAAATACGTTAACTTCATCAGCATTAATATGCCATTCCGTAATACCGGTTACCTGAGGGGTCATGGCCTCATTTGTCATGGCATAATCCAAATAGCCTAATTGACTATCAAAAACAAAGCTGTAGGCATTGTTTCCCAGGAGGTTTTCAATCAGATCCGCATACCCGGCATTCTTGAGTGCAGCGATAGGGGTTTCCCCTTTATAGGCATTGAGATCTCCGAGGATAATTACATCTGCATCTCCGGAGGAGGTAGGGTCAGAAGCTAACCAGTCGGCTAAGGCCTGCGCTGCTTTGGTACGGGTATCGTTCCAAAAGCCCTGGCCATCGCCCTGATCACAATCTGCATTAGACGCCGGGTTGTTACAAGGTCCGTCGTCCAATCCGGAATCTCCCTTGGACTTAAAATGATTCACTGCTACGGTAAATATCGCCCCAAGATCCGGGTTATTGGTATCGGTCACTTCAAATGTCTGGGCAATGGCCGGCCGATTCCGTTGTTGTCCCGTACCATTGGGGTCCGCAAACGCGGCGTCTGTCAAAACCGCTACTGCCCCAATTGGGGAGACCACTGCGGGTTTATAAATCAGTGCTTGCTTTATGGCATCAGTTCCGGTTACCCCGGTGGCAATAAAGTTATAAGTACCCGAACCCACCTTTGTGTTCAAGGCATCTATGACGGCCTTCACCGTAGAATTATCATCGTCATTCTCCAACTCAACCAGACCAAATATATCGGCATCGATAGCCGCCAAAGCTTCTACAAGTTTATCGGTTTGCCGGGTGAGTTCATCGGTACTATGAGCCCCACGGGGTTCCAGTCCGGTAAAAGTCACATTGGAACCTTCATCCAAGGTGGTAAAGTAGTTTAATACGTTAAACGCAGCTACCTTAATATTTCCTCCTACATCTTCCGGTAAGGCCGGTCGGGTATTGGTAGCCGTAAAGCTGGTTGGTGCCGCATCCACAGGTCGTATCCTCCAAGCATCCGTTCCTGTAAATCCGGCGAAGGACCAGTGTAAAATTCCAGTAAGATTTGATACCTTATCCCCTCCCCTGAAGAAGTGGGTTCCCTGGGTACCTACCCCAAAGCCATTGGGTTGTGGATGAAAGAGCACCCCATCGGGAAGGGGTTCGTTCTGAATATTGTTCCCATCATCTACAATAATTTGCCTACGCCGCAGGGCATCCTGAAAATTCACAAACTCGCCTGCAGTGGGGGTATCATCACCATGTGTATATTGGAAAGGCCTGCCCCCTTCAGTGAGGATCACCTGCCCGAAACGGGCCAGTTGAAAGTATTCGGAGACGAAGAGATCATCCGTAAAGTTTACTACCATCCCCTCATACTGCTCATAAAAATCGTCAAAATCACCGGCGGGTACCGGTAGATCAATAGCCGTTGCAGAAACGAGATTCAGATTGTTTCCGGAATTCTCAATAACCACAGCAAAGTCACCATTATCGTTATCGATTTGCGTCATTCCAAAGAACTCATCCACGGCGCCGGTTACACTTACGAGGTTCCCTACGCCAACCGTAGGATCGCTTCCCACAAAGATGAAAATCCCTTCCGAAGTAGTGGGATCCGGATCATTGTCGGTATCCTCTTCCTGCATAAAGAAGCCATCCAGATCCGGATACACCCCGGTAACAATACCCTGTATAGTAACGGATTGCCCCTCTAAAGGACTACGATCATCATGCGCTCCACTACCGGGAATATTCGACTGTTGATTACTGTTATTCCCTTGTATTTCACTAATCAGAACATCTACAGCCGGACCTCCGCCATTATCAGAAACATTGGTAAACCCGGGGGTGTCTACTGAAAAATCTCCAAAGACCAGTTCCATAAACGTTCCGGTACCATCCACATCCCTGAAAAGTCCCGCTGGAGGAAAGTTTCCTGATGGCCCCAATATTAACATACTGTAGCTGACATCGGGAGTGTCGTCACCATCAACCAAAGAAACGGAATCAATTATAGTTCCTATAGCGTTGTCAAAAGTACCGTCGTTATCTTCGTCCAGATCATCCCCCTGATTGCCTGTAAAATCTTGTACAAGCAAAAAGGTGACCGGAGAACCAAAGAAGTCAAAATCAGCTGTTAAATCCGTTGGATCAAGCTCCACTTGTGAAATAGCAGTAGCTATATCAGCATTTGCAACCAGGAAAAATCCGTTCGCGTCCGTGGAGGTACCCGTTAAATCAAAAGCAAAGTCTACCCGTCCAGGAGCAAACTCTCCGGAAACTACCACTATGGTAAGTCCATCTAAAGCCGTGCTAGGTGCACCAAAAAGTTCTACAAAATTACTCGCATCATCGGAGTCGCCTCCTGAAGAAATTCGTAATTCATTAATAACTAAATTTGGAGGATTTGATGTCTCCCCATTTAGAGTTCCGGGGGTGCCGTTATTAGAAACCGATGCACTCCAACTTGCAGCAAGACCATTATCCAAGCCGGGATCCCGAAGTTCTAAAGAAGGACCGGTCCCGTCCGGTTCTGTTGGCCACGGAGCAGCATCATCATAACTAACAATATCTTGAGTAACACCAGAGGCGTCCTGCAACTCAATCGTTTCGCCACTATTTGAAAGTGCCCCGCTCGTCCACTCAAAGTCTGCCGCAAAACCGTATTCACTCTGGAATCCTGAAGCGTTCACAGTAATCACCAAATACTCTTGATCTGCTAAAATTGTATTTGTGGGAAATGTGAAGTCCACCCCCTGGAAGAAGGTCCACCCCCCCAAATCCACATCAAAACCAGAATTGTTGAACAACTCGATGTATTCGGTAGTATCTGTTCCGCTTTCGACAGGGTTATACATTATTTCATTGATCACTACCGAAGGCATTAAAGCCAGACTGACATTAACCGTCCGGGTCATTTCTACAGCAGCATTCCCAGCTGTATCCATTACATTATAGGTGATCACGTAACTTCCCGGGGTATTGGTATCTACAGTATCTCCACCTACTACAATATTGCCGGTAATATCACCATCCACATTATCCAAAGCTGTGGCACCAGGATCAGTAAACGTATCACCCTCAGCCAGTTCTAAAGGATTATCCCCAACCAGTGTAATTACAGGAGCAGTGGTGTCTGTAACAGGACCTCCGGGCACACCTGGAGTAGTATTTGCCAAAATTAGTGGTAGTTCCGTGGCATCATCCCCGGTTTCCAGGGAATTAGCGCCACCAACAATCCACTCCGATAAGGTAAACGTGCTGTTCGGGGCGATGACTCCCGTATTTCTATAGGCATAGCCATCCGTATATTCCCAGGGCTGTCCCGTTCCATCCGTTCCAATTATGCCATAAACATCCACTAAGGTGGCATCAGTACCGTCTCCCGTAGCTAAACCAAGGAACAGCGCCACCACATCATCTCCATTGATAAAGGAACCCAAATCAAAATTATCCGGGTCAAACCCATAGGTGTCAAAAAAGGCGCCACTACCCGGACTATCTCCATTTTCATAACTGATCACATAGGAATCTCCAGGTGCTAAATTCCCTGAAAGCAAGGTAGATGCTCCTCCCCCCAGGGTAGTTCCTCCATTGCTAAAGTTCCCGATCGAATATTGTGAAAGGTCTATCACCTCTGTTCCTACATTCGTCAGCTCTACAAACTTTGGCAGCCCGCCAGGTAAGGTGGCATCTACAATCTCGGAGATGATCAAAGCGGGAGAACCGGTACCAACCTCAGGATCTCCGCTTACTACGATATTATCGATATAAAGATTTTCTACACCTGAATTGGAATCTGAGCTTATCACCAATTGCACTGTAGAAGCAGTATCCGGAATAGTAACACTCCCTGTTGTAAAACTTCCTTCTATCCCCAGGTCATCTATATCACTTCCTGAGGTATCTAGAATAGTGAAAGTACCTTGATCCGTATTAGCGACTATGATGATCTCATCGTCCGCTTCCCATCCTGTGCTATTTATAAAATAGTCAAGGCTTACAACAACATTAGTGAAAGTAGAAATATCCACTGTTTCCATGGTTAAAATCAAACGACCATCAGGATCATTAAATTGGTACCCCTGAGTACCGTCAGGGAAACTTCCCACATCGCCTGTAAAAGCGGTTACCCCTACGAAGTCTCCGTCGGAAAGACCAACATCCATTCTGGTGTTTTGCCATGAGGCATCAAAACCCAACGTCCCGGCACTTGCTGCCGTAGCATCCACAGGAGATTGCCCTTCCTGATTACCAATATTTACAATAGCATTTAGCGCTAAAGAATTTCCATCTGTAGCGGCATTAGCGTATTGGTCCCCGGGAGTTTCCAGCTCAAAACTCTGAGAGGCAATGGTGGTCTGCGCTATCGTATAGCTACAACATAAAGTGAGTAAAGAAAGAATGAGAAAAGTAGTTTTTTTCATAGAAAATGATGTTAATGGTGGACAATTGACTTTTTGCTATGGTTAAAAGCAACAAACAAGCTAATTCCCAAAAAACACCTATTAGGTTTACCATCTTTTCTGAATCTCCCTACTGTAGAATAGCAGTCGGTCATAGAGGTTTTCCAATTAATAAGTATAATTTTCCAGGAGTGTTCCGATACAATTTGGGGTCGATTAGAACTCCTCTAAATTAGGAGTAAGTTTTGCCCGAAATTTTATGAATCGGAAACTTTAAGGAAGGATAACGGCTTCTTAATACGTGAGGCGAAGAACGAAATGGCAAACTATTGATTCTACTCTATTTGCCTGAATTAAATTGTATGGTTTGTTGGAAAAAATGGATATTCGGGGACTTTTCCAGGTAGCTTCAGGCAAAATTACTTTTGAAGGTCCCTGTACTTAATAATTTGGTAACATAAAAGTGAGCGTAGCCTTCCGCAACTCAACAGATAAAACGTACCTTGTAATGGTTGCCCTACTCCGGCGACTTAATTTCAAATGGTATTCATGAGGAACACTTTGGTTACTTTCTTTCTTGTGTTGTTTGCTTTTTCACTTTCCGCCCAGGAAATGACCCCGGAAAAGCTATTGGATATTATTGAACAGGAAGCAGATACGGTGAGTATACAAGGGAATACTGTGCATTTCTTATTTAATGATGCCATGCTGATCTGCATCTATGATGAAAACGCCAATAGAATGCGGATCATTTCTCCTATCGTGGAGCGGGAGAAACTGGGCGAGGAAGAGCTACTCAATGCGTTAGTAGCCAATTTTCACTCGGCCCTGGACGTAAAATACGCCCTTAGCGACGAAATTATCTGGTCAGTCTACACCCACCCTTTGCGAGAACTCAGCGAAGCACAGGTAGTGGATGCCATTCAACAGGTATATGCAGCAGCCATCACTTTTGGGGAAAGTTACTCCAGCACCACCATGGTCTTCCCGGGAAATACCCTAAAAAAGGAAAAGCCCAAGCCTCCGAAACCTCTTAAAAAGACGTAGGTGATAGATGTTGGGTGCGTGGTGTTTGATGTTGGGTGTTGGATGTTGGGTGTTGGATGTTGGGTGTTGAAATTTGGAATTTGAAATTTGGAATTTGGAATTTGGAATTTGGAATTTGAGGCTTGATGTTGGGTGTTTGGAAGGTCGAAGTACGAAGTGGGAAATGCGAAGTGAGAAATACGAGGGTTCTTGGCTCTTGGTTCTGTGTTCTAAGTTCTGTGTTCTGTGTTCTGTGTTCTAAGTTCTAAGTTCTATGTTCCGTCTTCTATATTCCAGGTGAAAAGTGAAGGTTCAAAAGTCATAAGTCATAGGTAGAAGTACGAATTTGGAGTTGGGCAAGAAGTAAAGTTTTGCTACTCATAACTTAGTTCAGGTATCCGGCCTTTTACGTCTTTGAAAAACTGCCTTACCTTTCTAAAATCGAGGTGCATATTGTCCGTAGTCCATAAGGGTTCGGATATTTTTACCCGCTTCTTCCCAAAATCAAAAGCTACCATTACAATCGGAACGTTGGCCTTTTTGGCAATGTAATAAAACCCGGTTCGCAGCTCTTTTACTTTCTGGCGGGTGCCTTCCGGGGCAAGCGCAAAGCGAAATACTTCCCTTTTTTGAAAAATCTCAACCACGGCATCCACAATGTTCTGGTTTTTGGAACGATCCACCGGTGTGCCCCCGGTCCATCGAAAAAACCAGCCGTAAGGAGTACGGAACAAGCTTTTTTTACCAATATAATGGATCTCTTTGTTGACTACTTTTCGCACGATCAAACCCAGAGGAAAATCCAACCAATGCGTATGGGGTATCACAATAACCACACATTTCCGGATTTCCGGGAATTCCCCGTTAAACTGCCACTTCAAAATCTTAAAAAAGATGAACTTAGCCAGTGCGTGAAGCATCTAAATTTTTTGGTAGATCTGTTGTAATTGATCCTGTGTGATCCTATCCTTCCAGTTTTTCCCCAGGGCGTTTTCCCATAGGGGTTCCATGGAAAGCGCTATTTGCGCCATGGTCTCTAATTCCGATGCCGTAAGGCCTTTACAGAGCCCATGAGGAAAATCAATATCGTGTTTTTCCTTCATTTTAAGGAACAACGCAACTCCCCTGGGATAAAACTCCTGTAAGTGTTGAAAAACAAGGCAATTCCCCAGCCCGTGTTTGGTTCCCAACACATAGGAAAGGCCATAGCTCATGGCATGGGCTACCCCTACCTGGGAGTAGGCAATACTCATTCCCCCATGCCAGGAAGCCATCATCAACTTTTCCTCTGCTTTGTTTTGGGGCAAATCCCCCAAAAATACCTCCTGACAAAGATCATGGGCTTTTTCACCATAACTCTGACTAAAAGCATTTAGATAAGTACCTTCCAAAGATTCTACACAATGAATAAAACAATCCATACCTGTATAAAACCATTGGGCTTTGGGTACTGTAGCCACCAGATCCGGGTCCAGGACCACCTGATCAAAGGGAGTATAATCCGAATTGATCCCTAATTTCTTATCCGGGCCAAGTAATACCGTTGTACGAGAGACTTCGGCCCCTGTACCGCTAATTGTGGGTACTCCAACATGGTACACCGCTGGTCTCCCTACCAAATCCCATCCCTGGTATTGTGAGGCACATCCTTTATTGTTTAGCATGATGGCCACCGCTTTTGCCAGGTCCAACAAAGTTCCCCCTCCTATTCCTACCACTCCGGATGGGGCCTCATCAAAGTCATTCTTTATCTTTTGAACCAGGGCGTCTACCTGTGCTGTTTTGGGTTCTTCATCAGCGGAAATAAAAATGATTTGGTCATTGAACAACCAGGGGATACGTTGTTCCAGCTCTTTTCCCTGGAAAAAATCGTCTACCAGAAAAATAAACGGGGCCTCAGAATTCCTTCGATTGGGTAAAATAATATCTGCCAATTGATCAAAACTTCCCCTTCCATACACTACACGAGGAACCATTGGAAAATTTTTGAACGAAGGTTTGTCCCTATGCCCTGTCTTTTTTGCCGTTATCGCTTTGTCTTGCTTCATTCTAATTCAAATACTTCAAGATATCCCGAATAGAGTTCAACTTTAAATGATTATTGGTTTTCTCCTCATCCTCGCTTACCAATTCATGCGCCCAGGTGGTATGAAAGGGTACATGTACTGCCTTTCCTCCTAGATTTAGAATAGGGATCACATCGGACTTCAATGAATTTCCAATCATTAAGAACTCTTTTATTGAGATTTCCAAATGGTCTAAAAGGTTGCGATAATTTTCCTCTTTTTTTTCACTCAGTACTTCTACATGATGAAAATAACGGGAAAGACCGGACCTTTCTAACTTGCGCTCCTGATCCAAAAGATCTCCTTTGGTCAATACGATCAAACGATACTTTTTTTCCAGGGATCGCAATACTTCTTCTACTCCATCCAGCAATTCCACTGGATGGGTGATCATGTTTTTTCCCAATTGCAGAATCTCCAAAATGGTTTGCTGTGAGATGGAATTGTTAGATAAATCCAAGGCGGACTCAATCATAGACAAGACAAACCCTTTTATGCCATATCCGTAAAGCTCCAGATTTCGCATCTCCATCTTGAATAACTCCTGATCCACTTTGTTTTTAGTCTCATAACGTTCTAAAAGATCTGCAAACTTTTCTTCAGTGTCCCTGAAGTAAGTTTCGTTCACCCAAAGCGTGTCATCCGCGTCAAAACCGATGACTTTTATATTGCTAAAATCTATTTCCATGCTTTTCTTGCGCGTTCCAAATCTTCCGGTGTATCAATTTCAATACCGGTCACCTTAGTCTCTACCATTTTAATCTTTTTACCATATTCTAAAAATCGTATGGCCTCTATTTTTTCAGTGGCTTCTAAAGCCAAAATGGGGAGCTTTCGGAAATCCAATAGCGCTCGTTTTCTAAACGCATACACCCCTTTATGTTTGTAATAGACGGTATCCACTTCCTTGTTTCTTGGATACGGAATAGGGGAACGAGAAAAATAGAGGGCAAAATTACGATTATCCACAACAACCTTTACCGTATTCGGGTTGGAAATGTCGTCCCAGTCATGTATCGGTGTCATTAAAGAGGCCAGATCTATTTCCTGAACAGCATCTTTTTTAAACACCTCGATTAATTTTTCAAGACTTTCTCTGTCAATAAAAGGTTCGTCCCCCTGGACATTGACCACTACATCCACCTCTATATTGGAAACAGCTTCCGCGATCCGGTCACTACCACTTTCATGTTCCTCTTTGCTCATCAAAGCATTTCCTCCCTTTTCTTTGATCAAATCAAAGATCATTGGGCTATCCGTAACAACATACACTGCATCAAAAAGATGAGTTTGAACTGCCGCCTTGTAGGTTTGTAAAATCACCGGTTCTCCTCCCAAATCCTGCATAAGTTTGGCAGGAAAACGAGACGCCTGGTAGCGCGCAGGGATCATAGAAATTATTCTCATTCCTCAATTTAATTGTTGATCCTTGGCCGTAATTTTCGATAAATCCAAAAAATAATGGCTAAAATAATAATAACTAATACGGCAGCCAGAAGTGGCGCAAAGATTGAGGCTGTGGATACCACCAATGCTGTACCGGTCTCTACGGTAGACACCAGAGGATTGGCTACTCCCGCCGTTGTAGCAGTAGACGTCAATCTACCTGCTGCGTTGGCCCCTTTTATGGCTGAGGCGGTACCTCCACCGGCAATAATAGCCAGGGACCAGGTGACCACTGGATCCAAATCTACTACTGTTGAGACCATTACCGCAGTTCCTGCCACGGCTGCCAGAGGAATGGCAATACTATCCAAAGCATTGTCCACCCATGGAATGAAATAGGCAAACACTTCTGCCAATGTAGCCACCCCCAAGGTAAGCACAGCAGCCAAACTGCCAATCCACTGCCAGCTCTCGTTGAGTTCCCATACCCCAAAATAGGCGGCCAAACTCAACGCAAATAGCGGTAGGAAGACACGAAATCCGGTTGAAGCTGCAAGTCCTATCCCTAAAAATATGCTAATCACTGTCTCGGAAGTCATAAATGGCTGTTTTGTCTAAATTAAATCATTCGGAGGCAACAAAAAAATCATCTTTAAACCCTATCAAATACAGTTTTTGTTTAGCCCGGGTAACGGCCGTATACAACCATCGTAAAAATTCCTTGTCTATCCCGTCAGATAGATAAGGTTGTTCTACAAAAACCGTATTCCATTGCCCTCCCTGAGATTTATGACATGTTATGGCATACGAAAATTTCACCTGTAAGGCGTTGAAATAACGATTATTCTTTACCCCGAGAAACCTTTTGTACCTTGATTTTACATGTGCATAGTCTTTAACCACCTCCTGATACAACCGATTACCATCTTCATAGGACAAGGATGGCGATGCTGTGCGGATAGTGTCTAGCAATAACACCGTTTCAAAAGGTTTTTGATCCGGGTAATCTACCATTTGCACTTTTACTTCGGCAAATGTAAATCCATACAACTCCTTAAGGGTAAAAAGTTCTAAAATCTCAATAATATCCCCATTGGCAATGAAACCTGCCTGGGAAGAGGTGGGAAGCCAGAAATAATTGTTCTTGACCACCATCATAAAATCACCAACGGCTATTTCATTTTCTAAATACAATATGCGTTGTCGTATGTTTTCATTATACAGGTTAGCCCTTTTATTTGAACGGACAATAACGGTAGTTTCCTGTTTTCCCTCCCGGGAATAGGAACTGTCTATAGCCTCTTGTATTTCATGACCATCTACCAGGCGCACAACATCTTTGAACTGTACATGGTGAAATTGAAAGTTATCAAAATAACCGTTTTGTAAATGTTCCCTAAGCTGTGTGGCATTGTATAAAATGCCTGATACACTGCTTTGACGCATTACTTCTTCCAATTCAATCTGAGTTACTTGCTTGTTATAGCGCATCTCAAGAATATCGGGATCCAAGGCAGGACTCAACTCCAGTTTAACAGGTGGCAACTGTGCGATATCACCTATCAATAGTAACTTACAATTATGCCCGGAATGGACATATTGCATCAAGTCATCCAGCAGGGAACCGTTCTCAAATAATCGGGAATCAGAGGGAACATCAGGAATCATAGAGGCTTCATCTACAATGAAAAGGGTATCCCTATGTTTGTTAGGTGCTAAAACGAACTGCACCCCTCCCCCGGATTGCTTTTTGGGAAAGTATATTTTCTTATGAATGGTATACGCCTGTTTTCCCGAATAGCTGGACATTACTTTTGCAGCCCTTCCTGTCGGGGCCAATAATATGGCTTTCATCCTGAGATGCCAGAGTTGTTGTACCAAGCACCCCACAATTGTTGTCTTTCCCGTTCCGGCATATCCCCGTAAAACAAAGAGTTGTTCTCCCCTGGGAACTGTGATAAAAACGGAGAGTTTCTGTAGTGCCAATTCCTGTAGCGAAGTGGGTGTAAAAGGGAAAGCTTTTAGCAGCTTTTTCAGAAAGTCGTGGGAAGAATCATGGGTCATATAAGGTCAAATATAGGCATCATTTTTAGGGGTAAAACTTTCGTGATTCAAAAAAAATTGTAGATTTGTTGATAACCACTAAATCTAATTAACTCATAACAAATGAAGATCATTGTACAAATAGTTTTGTGGATAGTTTGCGGTGTTTTTGCCTATTTGATTTATCAATCCGTAAATGGACCTATTGAATTCAAAAAAGTGCGCCAGGAACGATTCCAAGCTGTTATAGACAAATTGAAAGACATTCGTGATGCACAGGAAGCCTATAAATCGGTAAATGGAAAATACGCAGGTAATTTTGAAAACCTTATCAAGTTTGTAGACACGGGTAGTTATACCATCACCCAGCAACGTGATTCCTCTTTTATGCGTTATGACAGGGTATACCAAATAGAACTTCAAGTGGATACTGTGGTAATTGATACCTTAGGTTTTGTAAAGGTCAAGGATTCTCTCTTTAGAAATGACCCGACTTTTAAAAACATGATGGATGTCCCTTTTGCTCAAAACGACGAAAAATTTGAATTAAAGGCCGATATCATTGACAAAAGCGGTTATAGAGCTCCGGTATTTGAAGCAAAGGTGAAAAAAAATGTCGTATTGTATGACCAACCTACCGATCTCCTGGCACAGGAAAACGCTCGAAATAGTGTGGAAGAAGTTAACGGGGAATTCATTAAAGTGGGGTCCCTAGTAGATGTTAGTACCAACGGGAACTGGCCCCCAATATATGACAGGCGAAACACCGATTAATATCGATACCAAAGAGTATAATCATCCTTACAAAAAATTGTCCATTCAGGTTGGCTTGAATGGACTTTCTTTTTGTGTTATGGATACCATCGCCCATAAAGTCCTGTTTTCCGATGCCCTGGAATTCAAAACCACATCCACCCCTTATCTTGTTCTCAAAGAACTGAAAAAGCTGATAGACGTACACGAGCTAAGAAAACATCGGTTTGCGGAAGTAGGAGTTGTTCATAAAAATCACCTGTACTGTTTGGTTCCCAAAGCATTATTCGATAAAAACGAATTGGCCAATTATCTTAAATTCAATACTAAAATACTGGCCAATGACCACATTGTTTATGATATCCTTCCGCACCAGGAACTCGTATGTGTCTACATACCATTTACCAACATAAACAACTTCATTTTTGATTGTTTTGGGGAGTTCGAATTCAAGCACAACAGTGCCGTATTGCTGCAGACACTTTTCCAACAAAAAAACAATAAACCTAGCTGTTATGTTCATGTTGGTAAAAAAACCATGGAAATTGCAGTGTTAGAACAAAAGTCGCTAAAGCTTTACAATCAATTTGATTATAAAACAAAGGAAGATTTTTTGTACTATATCCTCTTTACCTATGAGCAACTGGAATTGAATACGGAAGAGGTAAAATTGCGGCTTTTTGGAAAAATTGAAGAAGATGATCCTTTGTTCGAAATTTGCTACCAATACATAAAAAAAGTGTCCGTTTTTGTCCCGAAAAACGCTCTGTTTTCCCAGGGGGAAGAGGAAGACCGTTCTATTGATTTAACACTGCTCAGTTCGCTCTAAGCAATGCGCATTATCTCAGGAAAACACAAAGGAAGACGGATCCTTGCCCCTAAAAAACTTCCGGTACGACCCACAAAAGATATGGCCAAGGAAGGGTTGTTCAATATATTGAGTAACCGCTACCCTTTGGAGGAGGCAGTGGTTTTGGATCTTTTCTCAGGTACCGGAAACATTGCTTATGAATTTGCTTCCCGCGGCACTAAAGTCATCACGGTTGTGGATAACAATATATCCTGCGTGCAATTTATTACTAAAACGGCCAGGGAATTAGGATTGGATATCCGGATCACAAAGGCCAATGTTTTTAGCTTCCTAAAAAAAACACAGGCGACATACGATATTATTTTTGCAGATCCCCCTTACCATTTGAGTGTAGACGACTTTCTGCAGCTACCGTATCTGATCTTTGAAAATGAATTGCTTAGGAGAAATGGTCTTTTGGTAGTAGAACATGCACCCCAAACCGATTTGTCCGGTTCTCCCTATTTTACCGAACAGCGAAAATACGGGAGTAGTGTTTTTAGTTTTTTTATGGGAACTCACGGTATCTGAACTTCTCGGATTCACTAGCCAGTACATGATGAGCACCTACGATTTGAAAAAAGCAGGCCATAAGCCGGATTCTGTATCCCGATAACCATCGGTCCTTATCATTTATCTGGGGTGTTGGTTGCCCAACACCTCTATCCGCCTACCCTCCAACTTGAACGTGCCATTCTCAAACGCTGGTTTACATGGCGTTGCACCGCATAGAGTTTACCTGATTTCACTACAGCCTAACTGTACATCCTTTCTGTTGCACTGGTCCTCACCTTTCGGTGGACGGGCGTTACCCGCTATGCTGCACTATGGTGTCCGGACTTTCCTCCCCATTCCTGAACTTGCTTTGACCTTTATAGCCTTAAAATAGTATGTACTCCAAAGCAAATTCCGGTCGGGGCGATAAGGTGGCCTGCTCATGGCAAATTTACAGCAATTGTTGATAAAAAACCGAACATCCGTATTGAGATCAAATATAATGCCGGAGGCTCTTTTTATATTTGTTATTGGTCTTAACTAGAGCCATGGAACCGTTTATCGTATCGGCTAGAAAATACAGACCCCAGACGTTCAAAGATGTCGTGGGGCAACAAGCTATTACCGCTACTTTGGAAAATGCTATTGCCCATGATCATTTGGCTCAGGCGCTGCTTTTCTGTGGCCCCAGAGGTGTCGGAAAAACCACCTGTGCCCGTATTTTGGCCAAACAGATCAATCAGGATGGAACAGAAAGGGAAGATGAAGATTTTGCATTTAACATTTTTGAACTGGACGCGGCTTCTAATAACTCCGTAGACGATATCCGAAACCTGATTGACCAGGTGCGCATTCCACCTCAGGTTGGACGGTTTAAGGTGTACATCATTGATGAGGTGCATATGCTTTCGCAATCTGCCTTCAATGCCTTTTTAAAAACCCTGGAAGAACCTCCTAAACATGCTATCTTCATCCTGGCCACAACGGAGAAACACAAGATTATCCCAACCATTCTTTCCAGATGTCAAATTTTTGATTTTAAAAGGATTACTGTAAAAGATGCAGCGGAATACCTAAAATATATTGCAAAGGAACAAGGTGTGGAGGCGGAAGATGACGCCTTACATATCATTGCTCAAAAAGCAGACGGCGCCATGCGGGATGCGCTTTCCATTTTTGATCGTGTGGTGAGTTTCTCCGGAAAACGTCTCACGCGAAAAGCCGTCACTGAAAACCTGAATGTACTGGATTACGACACCTTCTTTGAAGTTACGGATCTGATCCTGGAAAATAACATTCCCGAAGTATTGTTGCTTTTCAATACAACGCTATCCAAGGGCTTTGAAGGACATCATTTTATTTCCGGCCTGGCGACGCATTTCCGTGATTTATTAGTATGTCAACAACCGGAGACTCATGTTTTACTGGAAGTTGGAGATAACGCCAAAGAAAAGTATGCCCTCCAATGTCAAAAAACTTCAAAAGAGTTTTTGTTGAAAGCGTTGGATTTAGCCAATACCTGCGACCTTAATTATAAAGCCAGTAAAAATCAACGCTTATTGGTGGAGCTTACCCTAATGCAACTTGCCTCAATAACGTTCAATACTCAAAAAAAAAAGAATGATGCCATAATTCCGGCAACCTATTTTAAAAGTGAACCCTTTAAAAAGGCATCTAATTATTCCATAAAAGAGGAAATTTCTACCGAAGCTATCCTGGTAGAAGAACCTTCCGAACCGGGGGAAGATGAAAATGGTACTGACACGCCGCCAAAGATTGATCCTAAGCCCTTGCAACTGAAGGATCGACAAAAGCGAGTCTCAGGACTTTCCTTGTCCAGTCTAAAGGCAAAAAAAGAGCATCAAGCCGTAAAACATCCTAAAACGGCTGAAGAAGATCTTCCCAAACAACCCTTTACCGAAGAGGAGATGCAAAAACACTGGAAGGCACTGGTAAATAAAATAGATGCACAGGGTAAGAAAATACTAGCTAGCAATCTGCAAAGTGATATTCCCAGATTGAAAAATGACTATACTATTTGGATCGAACTTCCTAATACCACCATGAAAAAAGAAGTGGAACGGGAACAAACAATGGTAGTAAACTATTTGAAGGAAAAACTACAAAACTACGGTATTGAACTTCAGATTACCGTTAATGAAAAAACAATGAAAAAGTTCGCCTTCACACCGGAAGAAAAATACCAAAAACTGAAGGAAAAAAACCCAGCTATCGACTTACTTCGCAAAGAATTTGACCTGGATTTTTAATTTACCACCTCGGGCTTCTTTTTATGATCAGGGCATAAAACAGCATAACAACTCCCGCAAATATCATTCCCAGGGCCTCCCGCCCTTTTTCAATATTCACAATATCACCCTCTCCTATGGTGACCCCCTCAAACTGCTGCGGCCAATTATAAATACCGAAACCTATATAAAATCCAAATAAGATCAATGCCCAAAAAAACTTCAATTGTTTTAAAGCAAACAAAATGGAAGCCAGGGCAGCAACGCCGTAAAGCACATACCACCGGAAAGCATCCGGGTCATTGTATTGCACTGCCGCTGCCCAAATAAAAAGCACTGCCAATACAAAACCTAAGATTTTTAAGAAGTTATTCATGGTTGGGTGGTTTGATTATCTTTTCCAAAATACGAAATACTTCTGTCGCTTTGATCGTTTTGCCCATTTTATCAACGGCTGAAGCATTGTGCAAAAGAACAGGCCAATCTTGCTTGTCCTCGGGTATTCTTCCATGTGAACCTTTTACAAGCTCCGCTTTTAGAGGAATTACATCCATAACCGTTCTAAAGCCCATCTTTTTCTTTACCAGCTTCCATATGATCTTGGGTACAACGAATGGATCAGACGGGTCCGTAAACATTTCCACCGGATCATAGCCCGGTTTTTTATGAATATCCACCATTCTTGCAAAGTCCGGAGCTTTGGTATCCTCTTCCCAAAAATAATAGGTAAACCAGGAATCGCTGTCAGCTACCACCACAAGGTCTCCGGCACGTTCATGGTCCAAACCGGAGGCTTTAAGATCTTTTCCGAAAAGCACTTTATCCACACCTGGCACCTCTTTTAACAGTGCTGCTACCTCATCTTTCACCGCAACATCATTGATATAAACATGGGCAATTTGATGGTCGGCCACGGCAAAAGCTTTGCTTGCTCCAGCATCCAATAATTCTAATCCGCGTTCCACCCGAAGCGCCAAATAGCCATGCTGCCTCAAAATACGGTTTAAATGAATAGGGTGGTTTACATTGGTGATCCCATATTCCGAAAGCAGTACAATGCTGGCATTTTGTTTTTGGAAGTGGTCTACCACTTGTTTTACTACTGAATCAATCTCTGCCAAGTCCGTTTTTAGTACTTCAAAGTTGAGTCCATGCCGTTGGATGTTATAATCCAAATGCGGCAAATAGACCAATGATAGTGTTGGGTTGTACCACTTATCGGTAAGTAATGCGGCGTCCGCAATCCATTGGCTGGAGGCAATTGAAGTTTTAGGTCCCCAAAAATGAAACAAAGGAAAAGTACCTAATTCCCGTTGCAACCGATCTCGTAACAGGGAAGGATGGGAATAGACATCCGGAATTTTTCTACCATCAGCCAGGTAATTCGGCCTGGGTGTAACACTAAAATCAACAGTGGAATACATATTATACCACCAAAAAAGATTGGCACAGGTAAACCCCGGAAATTCCTGCCTAAGCTTTTCCCAGATTTTTGGCGCTTGAACCAGCTTGTTGCTCTGCCGCCAAAACTTTACCTCACATTCTTCCTTAAAATACCAGCCATTACCTACGATCCCGTGTTCTGAAGGCTGCATGCCGGTGAGATAGGTAGCCTGGGCACTGCATGTCACCGCAGGAAGAACGGGTTGTATCAAAGCATGGTGCTGTTGTTCCAGAAAACTCCGGATAAATGGGGTATGCTCCCCGATAAGGCGTTTGGAAAGCCCTACCACATTGATCACTACTGTCTTCTTCATTGGAATTTTTCTTTAAGCCAGCGCAATTCACGTACAATTGAATCGTCCAAATCCAATTTAAGTTGTTTCGGTAAAACATCCCAGGTATAGGTTTCCACTTCAAGATGCCTGGTCATCTTATGCTTTTTTACATAATTAATGACCTTGATAATGTCCTCCTGTGTTGAATAAAGGCGACCATATTTTTCTAAGAAAATGGGAACATGAAAATGCGCCCGGAGCTCTTTAAATGCTTCTTTTTCCTTCAACACTATGGGCAAATCAGGATAGGTCTTTACACTGTTTTGTTCAATTTGAGTTACCTGATGCAAATAGACAGGTTCGTTAAATTCGGCCAAAGACTTCCAAATTTCTGCTTTCGCCTTTTCATCCCAAAGAATTTTTAGCGCAGCACTGACCTGGATTTTTCCAATTTCTATCTGCTCTTTTGCCAATAATGCAAAGGTGGTTTCCGGGGTTTCATATGCTAAAGAGAAATGACAAACGTCATAGCAAAGCGTAATGTATCGTCTTAACAGTGATTCGGATTCCGTGGTGGTAAAACCTAGCTGCATAAACGCTTTTCTCGCCTCCACCATAAGATACTCCTTAAAGAAGGAGATCACGTCCACCGTGTTTTCCAATAGCCCGTCAGGTTCCGGTTCAATATCCAGATGCAAATACTTTCCGGAAGTCGTTTCAAGTTCCCACAAAAAGACCGCTATTTGAACGATGTGTTGAGCTCCGGTCTGTAGTACTTGCTCCCTTTCTTCTCCAGTACCATACCAATGCTTATAGCTAACCGGTGAAGTGGAAATTCCCCCTGATATCCCTGCAGGGAGTAAAAATGCCAGTTGCTGAAACAACCTTTTGGTGTAGGCTAAGCGTTCAACAGTGGTCCAATCCGGCGCATGTACTTTATCCTTAACCCGTTCAAAATGAAAATTTCCATAAGGAAACCCATTCATGGTGAAGATGTAGAGACCCTGCTCCTCAAGCCAGTCCTTAAAGTTTTTTAGATTTCCTGAAACCCCCAGTTCTTCGCTGGCTTTGTTAGAAAGCCGTAATCCCAAACCAAAATCCGCATGTGGCGAAAGCCGCTGTTTTACAACGGGAACGTGTTTTTGAAGATTTCGAAAAGTGATGTCCCAATTTTCACCCGGATGAATATTGGTGCAGTACGAAAGATGGACGTCCTCCTGGATCAACAAAATAACTCTTCTTTTAAACCGCTTCTAACGGCTATTGCCCTGGACATTTTTTCCCGATCTATCTCGTGCACATCATATTGAACTCCTATCCCGGAAATTAAAGTAATGGTCAGTGCGCCCCCCAAATGTTCTCGAAACTCCTCTAACCCTTCCATCAATTCCTTTTTTTGTTCCAATGAAACAATTGGAAGTGCCAAATCAAAGCCAATCTCTGATAATACACCGAGAACGGTTTCCAAAACTTCTATACCGATATATCCCAAATAGTACGCATAAGTAACGTCCAATGCCATACCCTTGGCCACAGCTTCTCCATGACGCATAGTATAGCCGGTCATTTGTTCCAGTTTATGGGCTGCCCAGTGTCCAAAATCCAACGGTCTGGAAGAACCACTTTCAAATGGATCGCCACCTTGAGCAATATGATCCATGTGCAAAGCAGCACACCGATGAATAACATAAGACATGGCGGTGGCATCCCTATCGACCAAGGCCTTGGCATTGGACTTGATAAAAGTAAAAAAATCCACATCCTTAATCAGGGCTACTTTAATGGCCTCTGCTATTCCGGATATCCAGTCCCGTTGTTCTAAAGTCTCTAAAAACCGGAAATCATTAATTATGGCAAACGGAGTAGCGAAAGCACCCAGGAAATTCTTTTTCCCATACTTGTTAATCCCATTTTTTACTCCTACGGCAGCATCGTTTTGCGCCAAAACGGTAGTTGGAATTCTAATCATACGTACTCCTCTATGCGCGGTAGCCGCGGCATAACCGGCCATATCAATGACTGCTCCCCCGCCGATAGCAACAACAAAAGAATGCCTGCAAATGGATAGATTATTGATCTCGTGCAAGACCATCTCCAGTTGTTTAGGGTCATTTTTACTCTCTTCCCCCCCGGCAACCGTTATAATCTTGGTACATGCCAGATGTTTGGAATTGCGGTCACTGTATTTTTTTATGGCATCGATCAACCCCGGATGATACTTGGCTACACCGGCATCCAGAACAAAGAGTAGCCTGATGGGCAAATCACTTGTAATGGTTTTAAACAGATCGAGAAATATAGGATTCTCTTCATCAAAAACACCTTCCGTAAAGTGGACTTCGTAATGATAACTTACGGTAAACGACTGCGATATGGCTTGAAACGAGGTCATATACAAAATTAAGTAACGGCAAACATCCTGGAAAGTATAATGGACAGCGGAAGTAATAAAACGATCAATACCCCTACTATCCAACTTGAATGGGCCACCGCCAAAGCAGCGTCTAACAATATTAAAGACAAAACGCCCGCTTTTACGGCATTTCGGATTTGTTTAGGGCCATTCTCGCGATAGGCTTTGATCAGTGGAACGTACACCGCCAGCGAAAAAAGCAATAGGAAATAAATATAGTAGGGTTCCAAATGTGTTACCTTTTGATGTAATAGGATAACGAGAAGAATAACAAAAACATATAATAATCCCGCCAGTAAAATACTCCTTTTGTTGTTTCCATAGACTTCTCCCTGACTTATTCTGGTAATTGCGAAAATGTAAATTACCGGTATAATGCAATATCCTGTCTGCAAAAAGCTTCCAAAATACACCAACCCTAATAGTAAATTCAGTCCCCTGCACAGCCCCATATTCAAAGGTCCCCAAAATCCATGATGCTTGGAATACTTGTTGTATAAAAGGATGGCTCCCGCCAAGACCAAGGCTACCACACCGTGAAGTGTCCCCGCTACAAAGGATGCTCCTACACCGGTTAACAGCAACGAAAATCCAAAAATTGCAGCATGTTTCAAGGGAACTATCCCTTTTGGAATAGGACGTTCAGGACGCTCTACCGTATCCAATGCGACATCAAAAACGTCATTGAGTACCACACCTCCGGCATAAAGGAGTACAGAAGCTACTACCAGCAAAATGGCTTTTTCTTCTAAGGGAAAGATAAATGATCCCGTTTCCGACGCCACAAAAAACCCGGCAATGGCCAAACCCGCAAGCACATCTGCTGCTGCGGTAGGAAGATTAGGTGGACGACAAAGTTGTAGATATCCTTTTAACCGATTGCGCATTACACAATCTTATCTTTTTCAACCTTGGGCAGCTGGCCGCGAAGCACACTATTATCATTGAACAGGAGTCGTTGGTCTATCCCTTCCGCATCCGTCCAATGTGAGGCTTTCATTTTACCTGATTTGCCAAAAACATCCAATGCGTTTTGATAACAGGTCTTTATTACATCTTCCTTTGCAATTCCTTTTGTTAACATCAGACCAGCTGTTTTGGGCACTGCCAAGGGATCGCTCACCCCCCAATCTGCTGAGCTGTCTACAATAATATTGGTGCTTCCAAACCGCTCTACCACAGCTACCATTCTTTCGTTACCCATTTTGGTTTTCGGATAAATGGTAAATGCTGCAATAAATCCTCGGTCCAACACCTCCTGAACCGTCTCTTCGTTATTGTGGTCAATAATTACCATGCCAGGGTCTAACCCATGTTCCAAACAGACCTCCATACTTCGAATGGTGCCTGCTTTTTTGTCCCGGTGAGGGGTGTGTACCTGGACTAACATATTAAACTCCTTGGCCAGCTCCAATTGCTGCCTGAAATATTTGTCTTCGGCAGGCGTCTGATCGTCATACCCTATCTCTCCAACGGCCACAACCGTTTCTTTATGGAGATATAAGGGAAGTAATTCCATAACCTCCTCTGCAAGGGGTTCATTATTTGCTTCTTTTGAGTTTAACCCGATAGTACAATAGTGTTTAATGCCAAATTGACTTGCCCTAAAAGGCTCCCAGCCTACCAAGCTGCTAAAATAATCCTGAAAAGAGCCCACCTGTGTCCTGGGTTGCCCCAACCAAAAAGAGGGCTCAATTATTGCAACAATACCGGCTTTTGCCATGGCCTCATAATCATCCGTGGTACGCGAGGTCATGTGAATGTGGGGATCAATAAATTGTAGTTTCTCTTCCATATTCATTTTTTAATAGTTTGCCATGTAAGGCTTTTATTTTCCAATTTTCGCTTTAGGGCCGGATGCGCTTTCAACAAAGTAGTTGCGCTATCTGAATCGGCATGATAACACACAAGTGCTGCCGCCCTATTTTCTAAGGGATTTGTACTGTCAAACAGTCTTTTTATGTCCCGAACCAATACCCCTTCCAGAAAATTTGAGACAGGTCGCCATATCTCCGGATCTATATCTCTGGAAGCTGCCCATCGCTCATGTGCATAATCCGAAATGATACGTGCCAATTCTCTATTCGCTCGGCGCTCTACATCAAGTATTTTACTTAGATCGCGTTGCATAAAAGCGGCCTTCAAATACATTTGATTCCATTGCTGCTCATTAAAATACTGCCCGGGGTAGGGGTTATTTAAAGTAATAGCGTCAAAAACATCTGCAATATTGGTCCGCAAAGCATCCACTGCAGCATTGCAAAACGCCACCGGATTAGGCAATACTACTAAATATTTAAGAATGGTAACCAACTCTTGGCTATCTGCTATCTGCAGTAGTTTTTGGACTTTTTCTCCATAAAAATCAGGATCAGATTCCAAACTTGAAATCAGTAAAGCGATACGTCCAACTTCAACTTCCGTAGCTTTTCGAGCTCGAAAAAAAGCAACCAACTGGTCTTCTTCTACTGTAGAAAAATCAACCAGATTTTTATCCAACCTTGTACTACAGAGGCTAAAAGAGATATAGAGCTCCCTAGCGGATCTGCTGGCGGTAACCTCTTGTATTTTTGCCAACAACCAGTTTTTTTTGGTGGTATCCGGATACCGCGTGATCCAATCCAGAAGGGGTGTGCCGGAAGTATTTTCCTGCATAGGGGTAAAACGTTTTGTCCTGCATAAAGATAACCATGATACTCCCCAATTATAATAATCCATAAGGATTACTTGTATCTTTACAACTACAGTTATATTAGAATCATGTTAGGATTAAAATTGCCCACAGATCCGCGATGGGTGAATATCGTGGAAAAAAATATTGAAGAGATCCTTACGGATCACGCCTATTGCGAACAAAAAGCAGCCAGTACTGCTATTTCCCTTATCGTTGGTTTTCCTGAGAAATCGGAATTGGTAAAAGAAATGACGGCCTTGGCAAGGGAAGAAATGGGACACTTTAATATGGTACACCAAAGAATCCTGGAGCGTGGTTGGGTGCTGGGCCGCGAGCGCAAGGACGCGTATGTCATTCAGCTTATGCAATTCTTCCCAAAAGGAGGAAGCCGGGAAACCCATTTGGTCCATAAACTCTTGTATGCAGCTTTGATTGAAGCGAGAAGTTGTGAACGGTTTCGATTGCTATCAGAGCACATTGCCGACGAAGAACTGGCAGAATTCTACCGCAAACTTATGGTGAGTGAGGCCAATCATTATACCATGTTCCTCAAGTTTGCCAGGAAGTATGGGAATCGTGAAGAAGTGGATGAAAAATGGCAGGCGTTATTGACCTATGAAGCTGAGATAATGAAAAACCTGGGAAAAAAGGAAACTATGCACGGTTAGTTCACTGTTTCAGTTTCTCCAGGTAGTAATCATACGTAGCAAATTGTGAACGTACTTCCGGGCCCTCGGCAATTCTGTACGCATTGTCCTGTTCTTTCGTAAAAACCCTTGCTTTGACATTATCTTTCCAGGAAATCTCGAAAGTATCTATCAGTTCCTGTTTCACATCTTCGTCATAGATAGGACAACCTACCTCCACCCGATAATCCAGATTTCGGGTCATCCAGTCTGCTGAAGAAATATACACCTTTGTATCCCCTTCATTCCCAAAGATGAACACCCTGGGATGTTCCAAAAACTTATCCACTACACTAATGGCTTCTATGTTTTCACTCATATCCGGAACCCCCGGAATAAGGCAACAAATTCCGCGAATGATCAATTGCACCTTTACCCCGGCCCTACTGGCTTCATAAAGCTTATCTACCATCCTGTAAGAGGTAAAGCTGTTCATTTTTATTTTAATATAGGCTTCTTTACCTACGATGGCACTGGCAATCTCATTTTCTATGAGCTGGATGAACTTATTCTTGGTATAGTGCGGGGAAACGATCAGATGCTTGTATTTATTGATTTTGTAAGAGGTCTCAAAGAAACCAAATACCTTGTCCAATTCTTTCAAAATACCGTCGTGGGCGGTGAACAGGGTATAATCCGTGTAGATCTTAGC
The DNA here is from genome assembly GCA_028284285.1 of Croceivirga sp. Lineage (GTDB taxonomy): Bacteria > Bacteroidota > Bacteroidia > Flavobacteriales > Flavobacteriaceae > Croceivirga. Next base: position 56,701 of record JANQSA010000032.1, on the reverse strand, counting down.
CGTGGATTCATTAAAGTTTCCTGTACTCACAAAACCGTATCGTTTTATGCTATCCCCCTCTTCCCGCTCTACCAGGCATATCTTGCTATGTACTTTTAGCCCCGGAACGCCAAAGATGAGTCGTATTCCCTCTTCCTGCAATTTATTGGCATATTCTATATTGGCCTGCTCATCAAATCTGGCCTGCAGTTCAATCTGAACAGTAACCTCTTTCCCATTTTTCGCTGCATTGATCAGGGCGGCTGCTACCTGGGAATCTTTCGCCAGGCGATAGACCGTTATTCTAATGGATCTAACAAACGGGTCTAAAGCAGCTTCCTTTAAAAACTTGATCACATACGAGAAGGTCTGGTAAGGTGCATATTGGAGATAATCCTTTTGTGCGATCCTTTCGAAAATACTCCCCTCCAGACTTAATCCTTTTATAGGAAGTGGTTTGATTTTATCATACAACAGATCCGTTTTTCCCAAACTCGGAAATCCCATATAATCCCTGCGATTGTGATACCGCCCCCCGGGAATTACACTATCTGTTTCTTCAATATCCATTTTATTTTTCAGAAAACGGAGGGTATCTATCTTGATCCGTTTATCATACACAAATCGCACAGGATCACTTACCTTTCTGCCTTCTACACTGGAAGATATTTTTTCAATAAAGCTCTTGCTTAAATCGTTATCAATATCCAACTCCGCATCTCGTGTAATTTTGATCATGTGCGCAGAGATGTCCTGATAATCGAACATGGTAAAGATGCTATCCAGACAAAACCGGATGACGTCATCTAAAATAATAATATAGTGCTTTCCCTCTTTTTCAGGAAGCACTACAAAGCGATCTATTCCTTTAGGGATTTCTATCAATGCATACTGCACCTCATTTCGCTTTCTCAAAAAGGTGCCTGTTTCTTTATTCAACACCATGCGCACCGCCAAATACGCGGCGGTATCTTTCAGCAACGGGAATTCCCTTAAATTATTAAGAATAATGGTAGTTAACTTCGGATTCACCTCTCGCAAGAAATACTCCTTGATATAGGCCGCCTGGTGTTCCCTAACCTGGGTTTCGTTGATAAAAAATATGTTTTCCCGGGCCAACTCTTTTTGAATCTTTTTTAGGATGTCCTGGCTTTTTGCTTGTTGTTTGATAGCAATTCTGGTGATCTCCTCTAACAAAACCTTGGCAACTTCACCCCCCAGTACACTTTTCCCCGTTTTTCCGGCATCTACAATCCGCTTGACAGTGGCATACCGCACCTTAAAGAACTCATCCAGATTATTGCTAAAAATCCCCAAAAAACGAAGTCGTTCTATAAGGGGTACATTTTGGTCCGCACTTTCTTGCAGCACCCGGTCATTAAAATGTAACCAACTAATTTCCCGGTTTATGTATTCATTCTTGGGTTTTGCCATTCTCGTTATCTTAGTTGTTTAGGAAATACAAGGGTTTTGGTTTTGCCTTTTCGAATCTCCCTCCAACTGTCAATATTCCACTCCAAAATGGCCATACCCGAAGTGGGTAAATTATCTATATATGTATCCCCCAAGCTATTTACCAGATTGGTAAATGCAAAATTATGGCCGAATATAAGAATAGTAGCGTTTTCATTGCCCAAACTTTTTATGAATTGCAGCACAGTTTCACCGGAAAAATCATAAAGTTTATCAGTTACCTGGAATTGGGCGAAATTGTAGTTTAAAGTGCGTAAAAAAATCAGGCCGGTGTGCAGTGCTCTGTTTGCAGGGCTTGAATAGGCAAAATCTATTTTGTACCCTTGCGAATTTAAGTGGTTGGCCACCAAATGAGCATCTTTAATACCTCGTTCTTTCAAGGGTCTGTCCATATCTCCTACCTGGTAGTCCCAGGAAGATTTCCCGTGTCTGACAAAAATTATAGTTTTCATCTGTTTAAAATTTTTAGCTATTTGAAAATAACATACTTAAAAACCCGCCTGCGGCAGGCAGGCACTCGTTGCACTCGTTCTCTCATGAATTTGTTTTAATCATCGCTCCGTGTGAAGTTTTTGATTAAAAAAATTCATGTTCGTTTCATGTGTTAGGGCTGTAAGCGTTCAATATTCCAGTCATAATTCTTTTGGAGCTCATATCGGATTCTGTCATGAAGTCGATTAGGGCGTCCTTGCCAAAATTCCATTGAAACGGGCTTTACAATATACCCTCCCCAATATTCCGGCCGTTGCAGTTCTTTTCCTTCCATCTCTTTTTCCAGTTGTTGTAACCGCTCCTCTAAAAGCTCCCGGGACGCGATCACCTCGCTTTGCTCAGAAACCATAGCCCCCAGCTGACTCCCTCGTGGTCTGATTTCAAAATACCCGTCGGATAAATTTTCCGCTATCTTTTCCGCCCGGCCTTTTATGATTACCTGCCGTTCCAAATTAGCCCAATAAAAAGCAGCACAGACAGATGGGTTTTTTGCAATAGCCTTTCCTTTTTCGCTCTGGTAATTGGTATAAAAGATAAAGCCTTCATAGGTATACTTTTTCAGCAATACTACTCTACTCTTAGGATATCCATCCAGTCCAATGGTAGAAAGCGTCATAGCATTCGGTTCGTCTACCCCATCACTGGCTTGTACTTCATAGAACCATTTTTGGAAGAGTTCCAAAGGGTTTTCGGGAACGGTATCTTCCAGAAGTGCACTTTTTTGATACGATTTTCTGTGGTCACTAAGATCCTGCTGCATCCTACAAGTTTTAGACACAAATTTCACCAAAAGAAAGGAAACCTGAAAATTACTAAAACTCGAAATACTTCCCGTCATCTGCCAATTCTACATTGGCAAAAACCTGTTTTGCTTCTTCCTGGAAAGGTAGTAAGGATTTATATCTGGTAGAATAGTGCCCTAAAATTAAGGTGCCCACCTTAGCCTGTCTTGCAATATCAGCGGCCTGTTTAGCCGTAGAGTGCTTTGTTTTCTTGCAAAGGTGCGCCTCAGATTCCAAAAAAGTAGATTCATGGTACAGCACGTCCACATCAGAAATTTGAACAATCATATTTTCATTGTAGGCCGTATCGCTACAAAAGGCATAGCTTTTGGTAGGTGGAGGGTCAAAAGTAAGTTCCTCGTTCTGAATGATAATTCCATGCTCTAAAACAACATCCTTCCCGTTTTTGATGTTATTAAATTGACTCTTATCTATGTCATATTTGGCCACCCCATTAACATTAAGGGTTCTGGGCGCCGGTTTTTCCCGAAATAAAAAGCCATTGGCATACACTCTGTGGTCCAATGGGATAGTGGTTACACTTATAGCCTCATCCTCAAAGATCGACTCCGCCTTTTTGGATTCCAATTCACGAAAAATCAGCGGATAATTGGTCCAGGAGTCCCCTAGTTTTAAAAGCAGCGTTATCGCCTCTTTTATTCCTTTGGGACCATAAATATGCAATGGGGCTTCGCGTCCCAGTAAACGGAATGTGGAAATAAGTCCGGGAAGTCCAAAAAAATGATCCCCGTGTAAATGAGAAATAAAGATGTGATTGATTCTGGAAAACTTCAATTTATGTTTCCTCAACTGAATTTGGGTACCTTCTCCACAATCAATTAAAACAAAGTGCTTTTTTATTTGGAGTAGTTGTGCTGTGGGATGCGTAAGAGTTCTTGGGGTTGCGGAATAACAACCTAGTATAGTTAGTTTCACTTTGTTCAACAATTAATAATTGAAAATTGAAAATTAAAAGTGAAGGATGAAGTATTGCTCATAAATTGTTCTTGCTGGATTTTACAATTGAGGCCAGTATTTTAATTACCTCTGTGTTTTCCTTTTGGAGCTGAATTAGTTGTTCCGTAGATATGAGTTTCGATTCTTCCAAAAGATCCAGCCAGTACCGTGTTTCATTGGCTTCCTTCAAGGAGATTGACATTTTGTGAATAAAATCCTTTTTACTTTCTGCATGTTCAGCTTCCCGGACCAAAGCGCCAATGGCTGTACCTGAGCGCATTAATTGTTTGGAGAGAACATATTCTTTTTGCTCCTTCTCAAGAGACTTTACGAGTCGAATAACTTTTACGGCAAGGGTGAAGGTTTTTTGTTGAATGATGTTTTCTGACTTAATCAAACCAATTTTTAATTTTCCTCTTACAATTTTTAATTATAAATCCAAATCCCGCTCAATTTCTTCCATTTCTATGATATCCTTTGCTTCCCGGATAGTGGGAACCAAACAGATTTCGTCCGGAACTTCCTCATAGGTGACCTTATCCGTGACCAAAACAAAAGACTTGTTGGAAGCACGATGCGTATTGGAAAGTTGTAAAAATTCAAGGACATCATTGACCGTTAACCGGTCAAATGAAAAAAGGTTGACAATAATGTTATCATGCTTTATCCCGGGATATGCCCCCTTTAGGTTGGACAGGAAACTTGCCAGCGAGGTGTTCTCCTGAAAAACAATAGTAGTAGTGCCTTCCTTATTGAAAATCATGCTCACTTAATTTTAGACGCCAGAAGATAAATAACAGCCATTCTTATGGCGACACCATTTTCCACTTGCTCTAAGATAATGGATTGTCCTGAATCTGCAACGTCGCTGGTGATTTCCACTCCGCGATTAATAGGCCCCGGATGCATGATCACAATCTCTTTGCCCAACTCTTGCAGTAATCGTTTATTCAATCCAAACTGCTGCGCATACTCTCGAGTGGTGGGAAAATAGCTGACCTCCATTCTTTCGTTTTGGACCCTAAGCATGTTAGCAACATCACACCATTCCAACCCTTTTTTCAGATTGGTTTCCACGGCCACTCCCAAAGCTTCAATATATTTTGGCAATAGCGTTTTAGGGCCGCAAACCATCACATTTGCGCCCAGCAACTGTAGTGCAAAAATGTTAGACAAGGCTACCCTGGAATGTAGTATATCCCCAACGATCAACACATTCTTTCCCGTAACTTTTCCCAATTTTTCCCGAATAGAGTAGGTATCCAGTAATGCCTGGGTAGGATGCTCATGGGCACCATCCCCTGCATTGACAATAGCCGCTTTTACATGTTTGGCTAAAAAAATCCCTGCACCAGGATTAGGATGACGGAGCACTACCATGTCTACTTTCATGGAAAGAATGTTGTTCACGGTATCTATCAAGGTTTCCCCTTTTTTCACTGAAGATTGCCCCGCCGAAAAATTGATAATATCTGCAGAAAGACGTTTTTCAGCTAGCTCAAAACTTAACTTGGTTCGGGTACTGTTTTCAAAGAAAATGTTGGCAATAGTAATGTCGCGTAAGGTAGGTACTTTTTTAATGGAGCGATTGATTACTTCTTTAAAATGGTCTGCCGTATCAAAAATAAGTTCAATATCCGTTTTCTTAAGATATTTGATTCCCAACAAGTGATCTACACTTAATGCACTCATACTTTATCTACTAAATATACAGCATCTTTGCCATCATTTTCCTTCCACATCACCGAGACCCTCTCGTTGTTTATGGCATCTACCTGCCTGCCTTTGTAATTGGGTTGAATAGGGAGATGCCTGCTGAAACGACGGTCTATTAAGGTGAGTAGTTCTATTTCCATTGGCCTTCCAAACGATTGAATTGCCGTAAGCGCAGCACGTATACTGCGTCCCGTATACAAGACATCGTCTATAAAAACCACTTTCTTGTCCTCTACCAAAAAATCAATTTTGGTGGTATTGGCTTGGAGTGTTTTATCACCCCTTCTAAAATCATCCCGATAAAAAGTGATATCCAGGAAGCCCAGTTTTATATTCTTTACGAGATACTCCTCCTGTAAAATCCGGGCCAATCTTTCCGCCAAAAATATACCTCTGGGTTGAAGACCAATCAGTACGGTATTTGAAAAATCCATGTGATTTTCAAGCAGTTGGCAGGCCAAACGATGAAGGATGATATTGATTTCTTTGGCCGAGAGAAGGATTTTCTGACTCATGTACGCTTTCTCAACTTACCGGAACTACAAAAGTAAGCATTTCCTGTTAACCTGATTGAAACAAAAACCCCGGGATATTCCCGGGGTCAAATTATAACTAGGACTGCAACGCCTGTTTACTTCTTCCTGGAATCTGCTTCCATCTTGTCTTTCAAGGCCTGCAATTGCGCATTAGCGTCTCCAAGAGTCGGTGCCGCTTCTTCCGCAGCGGCCGCTTTTTTCCTGGCTGTACGTACATTACGCTCTTCCTGCTCCCTGAAAATTGCGGTATGGCTAGCCACCACACGTTTGAAGTCCTTGTTGAATTCAATAATCTTGAATTCCACTTCTTCGCCTTTTTTCAGTTTATTGCCATTTTCTTTTTCCATATGCCTTGAGGGGACAAAAGCAGTGATATCTTCATTCAACATCACGGTGGCTCCTTTATCTACAATATCGCTAACCGCCGCCTTATGGACAGTACCCTCAGCAAATTCTTTTGCGTATTTATCCCAGGGATTTTCAGTAGTTTGTTTATGCCCAAGACTCAATTTTCTACCTTCAACATCCAACTCCAATACTTCTACCTCTAGAGTGTCTCCAACATTTACAAACTCCGAAGGGTGTTTGATCTTTTTGGTCCAGGAAAGATCTGAGATATAAATAAGTCCATCTATACCTTCTTCCATTTCCACAAAAACCCCAAAGTTGGTAAAGTTTCTCACAATACCTTTGTGTCTGGATCCTACAGGATATTTGGAAGTGATATCCGTCCAAGGATCAGGAGTTAACTGTTTGATCCCTAAAGACATTTTTCTGTCTTCTCTGTCTAAAGTGAGTACCACAGCCTCAACTTCATCACCCACACTCACAAAATCCTGAGCGGATCTCAAATGGGTAGACCAGGACATTTCGGAAACGTGGATCAATCCCTCTACACCTTCTGCTACCTCAATAAACGCACCGTAGTCCGCAATTACCACTACTTTACCTTTCACCTTGTCACCTACCTGGATGTTATCTCCTAAGGCATCCCATGGATGTTTTTCCAATTGCTTAAGTCCCAGTTGAATTCGGGACTTGTTGTCATCAAAATCAAGGATTACCACGTTGAGCTTCTGATCCAATTCTACTACTTCATTCGGATGGTTAATACGGCTCCACGAAAGATCAGTAATGTGGATCAATCCATCCACACCTCCAAGATCTATGAAGACGCCATAGGAAGTGATATTCTTTACCACTCCTTCCAATACCTGTCCTTTCTCCAACTGACCGATAATCTCTTTCTTCTGTTCTTCTATATCAGCTTCAATAAGCGCTTTATGAGATACTACAACGTTCTTGAACTCATGATTGATCTTAACCACTTTAAATTCCATGGTTTTACCCACATATTGATCATAATCACGGATAGGCTTCACATCAATTTGTGAACCTGGCAAAAAGGCTTCAATACCAAAAACGTCTACAATCATTCCTCCCTTGGTCCTACACTTCACAAAGCCCTGTACCACTTCTTCCTTATCATGGGCAGCGTTTACACGATCCCAGGCCTTTATTGTTCTCGCTTTTCTGTGGGACAGCACCAATTGACCTGTCTTGTCTTCACGAATATCAATTAACACCTCAACCTTATCCCCAACTTTTAGATCCGGGTTGTACCGGAATTCATTTAAAGAAATGACCCCTTCGGATTTGGCGTTAATATCTATAATTGCCTCACGGTCTGTCATATGTACCACCGTTCCGTCTACAACTTCTTCATCTGCTGTATCTACAAAGTTTTCAGCAACCAGTTGTTCAAATTCGGTAAGCTTGCTATCTTCCACTTTCTCAATACCTTCTTCATACTTATCCCAATCAAAGTTTTGCAAAAACTCCTGCGGATCTTGTTTTGGCACTGCCTGTTGTGCAGATTGCGGTTCTTCGTGTACGGTTTGGGTGGGTTCGCTAACCTCCTGGGTTACCGGGTTAGCCTTTTGTGTGGCCTCAGCAGTTGCTTTAACTGCTTCGGCGGCTTTCTTTTCTTCAGCCATTATTTACTCAGTTGCCAACTTAAAATTGGACTTATCATTTGTATTTTACAGTCTACAGGGATAGGCGATACACTGTAAAAGATGTTATCCTATTTGTTCCTCCTTTTCATTCCCTGCCAAGTCGCCAGAAAAGGAGTGCAAAAATACAATTAAATCCTTGTTAAACAAACCCTTATTCTCAATCTTCGGTATTCGGGGTACAGTTAATGAAAATTTAAGCTAAAATGTGACTTTTATAATTATCTTGTTTCCTAATTATTAACCATTAAATCTAGAGAACATGAGTGCAAAAGCAAAATATCAAGCGGTTTTGGATCTGGGCCAGGAATTAGGAATTCAGGGCGGGGATGTTTCCGAAGAAGGGGGCGTTCTAAAAATCAAAGGTGAAGCCGCAACCCCTTATGAAAAAAACATTATTTGGGACAAGATCAAAGCAATTGGTGGTGAAAGTCCTTCTGACATTAAAGCTAATATTACCGTTGCCGATGAATCCGTCTATCACAAGCACACTGTAAAAAGTGGTGAATCCTTAAGTAAAATAGCGAAGCACTACTACGGGGACGCTATGAAGTACAACCAAATTTTTCAAGCGAACACCAATATCTTAAACAACCCCGATGTAATTCACCCGGATCAGGTTTTGGTCATCCCAAATCTTTAAGAGAATACAACAGAACAAAGAAAAGCGCCTTACCGGCGCTTTTTTTAGCTATTGATTATTTCCAAGGCCTTTTGGTAAATGCGCTGGAATTGTTCTTCATGCCCCATATTGCTATTGTCCAATACCATTGCATCTTTTGCTTTGACCAGAGGTGAAACATCTCTTGATGAATCGATCAGGTCTCTATCCTGGACATTTTTAAGTACTGCCTCATAGGTAACTTCCTCTCCCCTTTCCATCAACTCTTTGTAACGCCTTTGTGCTCTTTTTGCCGGTGAAGCTGTCATGAATAGTTTTAATTCCGCTTCCGGAAAAACCACTGTCCCAATGTCCCTGCCGTCCATAACCACTCCTTTTACCGCCCCCATCTGTTGTTGTTGTTCTACCAATTTCTTCCTTACTTCCGGGATAGCTGCTATTTTGCTTACATAGCTTGAAACTTCAAGCGTACGTATTTTATGTTCTACATTTTTGTTATTCAGATGAATTTCAGATTGTCCGGTTTCAGGGTTCTGTTCAAAGCGCAGCACAATAGCGTCAAGAGCCTTAATCAAAGGGTTAAAATTGTCACTGCCATCATCTATGAAACCGCATTCCAATGCATAAAGGGTTACTGCTCTGTACATTGCCCCTGTATCTACATAAATGTATTCCAAAGCTTTGGCTAAACGTTTGGCCACGGTACTCTTACCTGTAGAGGAATAGCCATCGATGGCGATGATGATTTTTTTCATTGCCCGAAAATAACGAGAAGTTTTATGATGACATTTTTATTGTTTTCCGATGTAATGGTAAAAATTGAGTTATCCTGAAAATACGTTATAAATTTTAAAACAAACACAATGAAGCCTATCAAAAAACTTTTGACCATTTCCAGTCTAGCAGTATCAATTTTTATAGTTTCCTGTTCAAATGAAGACGATAGCAGCAATCAACAAGAATGCCTTGCCGATGGTTTTAGTTTTGTGAGTACAGTTACTGCAATCCAACTATCTTTTAACAGGGTTGTTATAACCTTTAACGTTACCAATAACACTGAATTTGATTTTGATACTTCTAACGGTTCTATTCCAATGGAATATACAATTTTAACAACAACAGAAGAAAACAATACGGTGGAAACTGCAGGCGACCTTGCGATTGATTTTTTACCGTCAATGGCTACAACAACAGTGCAGCTATCTGCAGCTTATGTCCCGGGACAGACCTACACTACTTTTGAGTTAACATCTGTGACCTGTAAATAACAGGGATGTAGTGATATAGTTTTTCTGCTTAGAGTTTTTTTGCATTCCTGACTTTTTGCTTGGTAATCGCCATATCTATAACCTCACTCATGTCTGATACATAATGGAATGTAAGGCCTTTTAAGTACTCGTCCTTAATTTCCAGAATATCCTTTCTATTATCTTCGGAAAGGATAATCTCTTTGATCCGAGCTCGCTTTGCTGCAAGAATCTTTTCCTTGATTCCGCCAACAGGAAGTACTTTTCCACGCAAGGTGATTTCTCCCGTCATTGCGAGGCTCTTTTTCACTTTTCTCTGTGTAAACAGGGAAACAAGGGAAGTTAACATTGTAATCCCAGCACTGGGACCGTCTTTGGGAGTTGCCCCTTCGGGAACATGAATGTGTACATTGTATTTTTCAAATACTTCGGGATCTATTTCAAAAGCATCCGCATTGGATTTTATAAACTCCATGGCGATGGTAGCGGATTCTTTCATGACCTTGCCCAGATTACCGGTAATATTCAGGGTACCCTTGCCCCGGGACAATATTGCCTCAATGAACAAAATATCCCCACCCACACTGGTCCATGCCAGGCCTGTGACCACACCTGCCACCTCATTATTCTCATATTTATCCCTTTCCAGTCTTGGGGGCCCCAAAACCTTTTCAATGGTCTCATGGGTTACTTTCACTTCGTATTCCTCCTCCGTAGCAATGTTTTTAGCTGCAAAACGTACCATTTTAGCCAACTGTTTTTCCAGGGTTCTCACTCCGGATTCCCGGGTATACCCCTCTACTATTTTTTCCAATTGCCGCTTGCCGATCTTTAAGTCTTTTGTAGTAAGACCATGTTCTTTTAATTGTTTGGGTAACAAATGTCTTTTTGCAATTTCTACCTTTTCTTCAATTGTATAGCCTGTAACATTAATGATCTCCATTCTGTCCCGGAGTGCCGGTTGTACAGTGGCCAGCGTGTTTGCGGTAGCGATGAACATTACCTTGGAAAGATCATACCCCATTTCCAGGAAATTATCATAGAATTCGCTATTCTGTTCAGGATCCAATACCTCCAGCATGGCCGATGAGGGGTCGCCCTGATGACTACTTCCCAGTTTATCAATCTCATCCAAAATGAATACTGGATTAGAGGTCCCCGCTTTTTTAATACTTTGAATGATCCTACCCGGCATGGCCCCGATGTAGGTCTTCCTATGACCTCGTATTTCCGCTTCATCCCGCAATCCACCCAATGACATTCTCACATACTCCCTGCCCAGGGCTTCTGCTACCGACTTCCCCAACGAGGTTTTTCCTACTCCGGGAGGTCCGTAAAGACACAGAATAGGAGATTTCATATCGTTTCGAAGTTTAAGTACAGCCAGGTATTCCAGTATGCGGCGCTTTACATCTTCCAGTCCGTAATGATCCCTATCTAAAATTTTTTGCGCGCGTTTTAAATCAAAAATGTCTTTGGAATACTCGTTCCACGGCAATTCCAGAAAAAGGTCCAGATAATTCCGTTGAATAGAATATTCCGCAACCTGGGGGTTCAGGCGCTGCATTTTTGCCAATTCTTTTTCAAAATGCTCTTTTACCTTCTTTCCCCACTTTTTGTTTTTGGCCTTTTCCCGCATTTCATCTACCTCTTCCTCATAGGAAATCCCACCTAACTCTTCCTGAATGGTCTTCATTTGCTGGTGAAGGAAATACTCCCTTTGCTGCTGATCCATATCATGACGGACCTTGGTCTGGATATCTTTTTTTAGCTCCAGCTTTTGCAATTCCAAATTCATGTATTTAAGCGTTGCCAGTGCTCTTTCCTGAAGGCTATGTATTTCCAGAAGTTTTTGTTTTTCAGCAACTTCAAGATTTAAATTGGAGGAAACAAAATTGATCAGGAAGGAATTGCTTTGAATGTTCTTAATAGCAAATGTAGCCTCACTGGGGATATTAGGGTTGTCCTTGATAATTTTATAGGCTAACTCCTTAATGGAATCAATTATCGCCAGGAACTCCTTATCATCCAAATCAGGTCTCACCTCATGGGCTTCCTGAATTGTGGCAGTCATATACGGACTTTCCGTGATGACCTCTGTAATCTCAAACCTTTTTTTTCCCTGGATGATCACGGTAGTGTTCCCGTCAGGCATTTGTAATACACGTAAGATCCGGGCAACGGTTCCCAGAACATTAATATCCTGTACCCCAGGATTTTCAATCGCCTCGTCCTTTTGGGAAACCACTCCAATTACCTTTGCCCCATTATTGGCATCTTTTATAAGATTTATGGATTTGTCCCTTCCCGCAGTAATAGGTATAACAACCCCCGGAAACAATACGGTATTCCTTAAAGGTAAAATAGGTAGCGTCTCAGGTAGGTTTTCCCTGTTCATTTCCTCTTCATCTTCCGGGGTAAGCAAAGGGATTAACTCCGCATCCTCGTCCAATCCTTGAAACGACATATTGTCAATATTTTTGAATTTGATTTCGCTCATATCTGTTATTCGGTCATTCTGTCATTAAAAAAATAGCTTCAACGGTAGTTCAGCAACATAATTCTGCAAAACAAGGCTGATTTACAGCTATTTAAAATTTTACCATTGTGGTAAGTAGCATATAGGGAACAATTCCTGTGCCATTAAAATCAAAAAAGTACCTCAAAAGTGTAACATTTGTTAAATTTCCTTATCTCTAGAACAAACCATTCATCTTTTGAGCCACCAAAATGAAAATACTGACGTATTGTTACAACTGTGTTTAGCAGGAAAACAAAGTGCTCAGTTGGAGATCTATAATCGCTATTATAAGGCCATGTATAACACAGCACTACGCATAGTAAAACATACCGCAGAAGCGGAAGACATTATGCAAGAATCATTTTTAAGTGCATTCACCAAACTACATACATTCAAAGGTGATGTCACCTTTGGCGCCTGGTTAAAGCGAATTGTAATCAACAACAGTATTTATCATTACAGAAAGCAACAGAAAAACAATGCTGCTAATTTGGATGAGGTACTATACAAGGTCGAAGATAATGATGAAGTTACTTCAGACCCTAATGGTTATACGGAACTGAAGGCTCAAAAAGTGATGGAAACCATGAAAAGTTTGAAAGACAACTACAGAGTTTCTTTGACCTTACACCTTGTTGAAGGGTATGATTACGAAGAAATAAGCAAAATTATGAACATTAGCTATGCCAACTGCAGAACCACTATTTCCCGAGCTAAGGAAAGTCTGCGGAAAAAATTAGCTGTTACGATTTAAGTTATGAAAAAGAACGAATTAGAGGAATTATTCCGAAAACTTGAAAATGACTTTGACTTTGAAGAGCCCAGGGCAGGTCATCAAGAGCGTTTTCTGGACAAATTGAATCACACCAAAGGGGTAGTTACGCTTACCAAAAAACAAAATTGGTGGAAACCTCTCTCTATAGCGGCTTCCATAGCGTTAATCGCCTTTTTGGGATGGCAAGTAATTGACTTTGAGCCCACCATTAAGGAACAAGTGGTAAAAATTGCTCCGGAGGTGTCTGAAACCGAGTTTTATTTTGCCAGTCTAATTGAACAGCAAGTACAGCTTCTTAAAAAGGAAAAATCACCGGAAACCGCCAAGTTAGTCGATGATACCCTTGAGCAACTCGGAAAGTTGGAAGCAGATTACAAAGCCCTTGAACAAGACTTAATCAATGGCGGAAACAGCAAGTTGTTGTTAAATGCCATGATTACCAATTTCCAAACCAGGATTGATTTATTGCAAGAAGTGTTAGACAACATAGAAACGATTAAAAATTTAAAACCAGAGCATGATGCGAACTTTACTATTTAAATATCTAAGTCTAATCCTGGTAGCCCTACCATTTGCCGCATATGCAAGTATTGATGGCGGGGGAATGAAAGGAAGGTATACCAAGGAAAAAACGATTAAAAAAGAATTCAGTGTAAATGCCGATGCACTTCTGAAAGTGAAAAACAGCTACGGCAACCTCAACGTTACTTCCTGGGACCAAAATACCGTGATGATAGAGGTAAAGATCAAAGCCAACGGAAATAACGAAGAACGTGTTCAGGACCGTTTGGATGAAATAGATGTAGATTTTGACGGCAGTCCCAGTATGGTATCCGCCATTACCCGATTTGGAGATCGCGGTAGAAATTGGGGATGGAAATGGGGTAAACGGAACAATGTAAGTGTCCAAGTAAATTATACCATCAAATTGCCCGTAAAAAACAGTGTTAACCTTTCCAATGATTATGGTAACATTTATTTGGATCGCGTGGACGGCCATGCAAAGATCAGCTGTGATTACGGGAAAATGGAGATCGGTGAGCTACGAGGTAGGAATAATGAACTGCGCTTCGATTATACCTCGCGCTCTACCTTTGAATATGTGAACAGCGGCCAAATTATTGCAGATTATTCCGGGTTTACCATTGAAAAAGCGGGAGATTTGAATGTAAAAGCGGATTATACCAATGCCACTATTGATGAGATGGGGAATTTGGAGTACTCTTCAGATTATGGTTCTATGGCAGTGGGTAAGGTTAAAAACGTTGAGGGCGTTGGCGATTATATTGGCATTAAACTCGGGGATGTACATGGAAATGTAAACGTCACTTCAGATTATGGCTCCCTGAAAATTGCTAAAATGACGCCAGAGGCCGGCGATATCAATATACAATCGGACTATACAGGTATTAAAATAGGATATCATCCCGAATATTACTTTGATTTTGATATTTCCACGGAATATGCTGGTGTCAACGGGATAGACGATTTTGAGATTCAGATAAGAAAAGAAAAGTCAGGTGAAAAATACTATAATGGCTATTATGGAAATGATAATTCCGGTAACGTAATTCAGATCAGAAGTGATTACGGCGGAGTATCGTTCTACAAAAATTAATAATCAAAAAACCAAAAACAATCATGAGAAACATATGTGTTGTTACCTTACTAATGCTTTCTGTAACGGTAAGTGCCCAATGGGGTAAAAAGAAGATCAAAGGAAATGGCAATGTCGTAACCCTTGAACGCTCCGTAGGGGAATATGATCAAATTGCCTCAGCCGGATGGTTCGATATCGTACTGGTCGATGGAAAAGAGGGAGCACTTACCATAAAAGGAGAAGAAAACCTTTTGGAATACATTGAAACCAAGGTAAAAAACGGGAAACTGGTCATTAAACAAGAGCAAGGCGTCAATTTGCAATCTTCGAGACAAGGAAATGGAATTGTAGTCACCATTCCCGTTGAGGAAATCAGTGCGGTAAGCCTTGCAGGATCAGGAGATGTTATGTCCAAAACTACTCTCAAAACAGCTACTTTTAAAGCTACCTTAGCGGGATCAGGGGACGTGGATCTGGCGGTAGCAACCGATGAATTTAAAGCCTCATTATCAGGTTCCGGGGATATGGTTTTATCCGGTTCTACCCGATATTTCGGAGTTTCCGTAGCAGGTTCCGGAGATATTAGCGCCTTTGATTTGGAAGCCGATATTGTTGAGGCTAATATTGCCGGCAGTGCCGACTTAAAAGTTACGGCAAATCAAGAAATTAAGGCCAGAGTTTCCGGTTCAGGGGATATTACCTACAAAGGTAACCCCAGTAAAATAGATAGTAAGGCATCGGGCTCAGGCGATATCTCCAGTTATTAAAAATCAAAAAACATACATCATGAAAAGAACACTAACATTTATTCTGGCAATTGTAACGGTAACCCTTTCCAATGCGCAGTGGAAAAGGGTAAAAGGAAATGGAAACACCGTAACTATAGAGCGCTCCGTTGGGGAGTATGATTATGTGGCATTGGCCGGTTGGTTTGATTTGGAACTGGTAGATGGAGATGAAGGAGAACTTACCCTTAGAGGAGAGGAGAATCTTCTGGAATATATTAAAACCGAAGTAAAAGATGGAAAACTAACTATTAAACAAAAAAAGGGTGTTAATCTAAGGCCTTCAAGCTGGAATGAAGGGATTACCATTACCGTTCCGGTGGAAAGTGTGGATGGGGTATCCCTATCAGGTTCAGGAGATATTGTAGGAAAAACTGTTTTGAAGTCCGATAATTTCAAAACCTCTATTTCAGGATCGGGCGATATCACCCTGGAAGTAGAAGCCAAAAGTATTGATGCCTCCATGTCCGGCTCAGGGGATATGAACTTGGCCGGAAGAGCTACGGATTTTGAAGTTTCAGTATCAGGGTCAGGCGATATTAAGGCCTATGACCTGGAAGCTGACTTTGTAGAGGCTCAGGTTTCCGGTTCGGCAGATATTAAAGTTACGGCAACACAAACACTAAGGGCCCGGGTTTCCGGAAGCGGCGATATCACGTATAAAGGAAATCCAAAAAAAATAGATACCAAAAGTTCAGGCTCCGGAGACATCAACAGTTATTAGTAAATGCTGTAAACACCACAAAACATCAATCAAAAGCAATCAATGGCCCTGACTCATGTCAGGGCTTTTTGTTTACTCTGGTCAACAAAAATGCCCCTAGTAAAAAGAAAATCCCCAAAAATATGGCCGCATTGCGCATACTTCCGGTAATTTGCGCAACAAAGCCGTACAGAAACGTACCAATGATTATTCCAATTTTTTCGGCCACGTCATAAAAGCTAAAAAATGAAGCGGTATCTGTGGTTTCCGGAAGAAATTTGGAATAGGTAGAACGCGATAAGGCCTGAATTCCTCCCATTACAATTCCCACCAATCCTGCGGCGATAAAAAAGTCTATCGGAGTTTTAAGGAAAAACGCATAAACGCATAATGCCAGCCAGAAAATATTGACCCAGATCAGGGTTTTTATATTTCCCAACTTTCCGGATAGGAAAGCGGTTAGGTAAGCCCCTCCGACAGCGATAATTTGAATTATCAGTATACTCACAATCAGGCCTATTTGCCTAAAATCATCGGAACCCCAGTCAATTTCTTCCTCTCCAAAATAGGTGGCAATCAACATAATGGTCTGTACTGCCATACTGTAGGTGAAAAATGCACCCAAATACCGTTTTAACCGGGTTTCTGAATCCAACTGCTTCCAAACACTCCTGAGTTCCCGAAAACCATTTAAAATCACGTTTTTCCGTTCTCCCTCGCGTTTATATCCTTTAGGTAAGAATTTAAAGGTATATTGACTAAACAAAGCCCACCATATCCCCACACTGACAAAGGAATATTTCATGGCCTTTACTGCTGCCGGTTCACTGGGTGTATCTACAATACCAAAGGCATTTGGATATAAGACCATTCCCAGGTTAACCAGCAATAGAATTACACTTCCTATATACCCCAACGCAAAGCCTTTTGCGCTTATCCCATCTTGCTGCTCTGGGAAAGCGATATCCGGTAAGTAGGAATTGTTAAGGGCAAAGCTGACCCAAAAACCCACCAATCCAAAGAAATAACAACCTAACCCAAAATAGATATGTTCCAATGAGAACCAGTAGAGCCCGATACAGGATACCGCACCGAGGTAGCAAAAGAATTGCAGAAAAATCTTTTTGTTTCCCAAGTAATCCGCAATACCTGAAACCAGGGGGGTAATAACCGCAATAAAAACAAAAGCGGCGGAGGTTACATAACTTATAAGCGGTGCCCTGGCAATCTCCCCACCAAAGACACTTACCTTTTCTATTTCGGCCAATCTGAATAATGCCCCATAAAAAATGGGAAAAACCGCCGAAGAAATTACTAAACTATATACTGAATTGGCCCAATCATAAAAGGCCCATGCGTTGAGTAATCTTTTGTTGCCCTTTAAAGCAAATACGTTTGTCATCGCCTAAAAATATAAAAAGCTTCTCGACATAAGAACAGCTTTTTGATTATTTAATCTTTGCTTATCGGAAAGAAGTAATTACAAATTTTGCCACTTCCTGTTTTGCCAGAAGGCTGTTATGCCAAAAAGGAACGAATTCCTTGTAAAAATCATAGATTGAACAGAAAATTTCGGTAATTCTAAGTAAAGCCAGCATAAGTATAATTTTCGATTAAAAAATTAGAATTCAGAATATAGTAGGAAAGCATATTAGACTTTACGAAACATTTCTGCCAAAGATCCATGGATTACCTTTTGAAATCGGAGAAACTCAGTTGGACAATACATCATTTTCATTAAATACGTTAAAGATGAATGGAACTCAAGCGTTAGCAGTTGATAAAAACTTCTTAGCACTTCACATCATAAGAAAATAATTATTTCATGAGAAAAAGTGACCAAATTTAAAATTTGGGGTCAACATGTATGGATGGAATTTTATAACTTCCTCGTCAAATAAAACCATCAACTATGTGCTGTAAGAAAGCAACAAGCCTTTTGGCCATATGCCTTATGATAATGGGCTGTGCCACGAACCCATTTACAGGGAAACAAACAATAGCATTAGTATCTAATGATCAATTATTCCCATCGTCATTCGCTCAGTACAATCAGATACTAAGTGAAAATAAAATTGTTACTGGGACCAAAGAATCCGAAATGATTGATCGAGTAGGGCAACGTATAGCCGTTGCTTCCGAACGATTTTTAAGTGCCAATGGATATCAGGGTTACACGAAAGATTATAAGTGGGAGTATGCTCTCATTGATTCCGAGCAGGTAAATGCATGGGCTATGCCAGGTGGAAAAATTGCTTTTTATACCGGAATACTTCCAGTAGCCGCAAGTGAAACTGGGATAGCTGTTATTATGGCACACGAAGTAGCACACATATTGGCAAATCATGGTCAACAGCGTATGAGCAAAGGATTACTACAGCAATTAGGTGGTATTGGTGTTGCTCTGGCCACCAGCAATGAAGACCCTCGAACACAGCAAATTTGGATGCAAGCCTATGGTGTTGGTTCTACCGTTGGTGTTATGTTACCATATAGCAGAGCTCATGAAAATGAAGCTGATGAAATTGGACAGCTTCTCATGGCTATCGCTGGTTACAATCCTAATGAAGCTGTTGAACTTTGGAAACGGATGAATGCCCTTAGTAATGGTCAGGGTCCACCACAGTTTTTGAGTACTCACCCACATAGCTTGGACAGAATGGAAAACTTAAGAAAAAAGGCGGCTTTTGCTATTAATGAGGCTAAAAAGTTTGGAGTAACTTCGTTCAAACCAGTTACACCATTTTAAAAAGGAGATTTGGCAATGCTATTTTGTTTATTTTCCAGGCAGTTCTCAAAGGCGCAACTCTTTTATCACTATTAGATCAAAAAAGGAAGTCCAAAACTTTTAAACGCTTGGGCCTTTTGTAACCGGGAAAACTCAACCCTGACCTTATCCATTTCCGAACAAAACTCAGCATACCGGTTCTTGTAATAGCAATTTGTTGGATGAGAGACGTGTGCGAGGTAAGATAACGTCAGTTTAGGCCTTTCGCTTTTTTGTTTTTTAATCCCATTGAAGGTTAGTCTTGTCGCCTAGAGTACAGACGAGAAGCTGTTAAAGTAGGGTCATTCGGATAGGTCTCAACTGCAATTGACCTGATCCTTTTTAACTAGGTTCTGAATATCAATTAAATAGAAAAAAAGTATCCCGAACTCGCGTTATTTAAGTGGAGTCAACGAAAGAAAGTTTATACCACTCATGTTGCAATGACTCTCCTTTTTATGAAATTCTATGATAACCCATTACAAAAAGAATGGGTTGCATTGCATTATTTATGAACCCAATACTTAAGAAAAATTGCAAAAAATTACGCTCCAAAGACATGTAGCTCCATCATGTCTTTGCTTACTTCAATACTGCTGTTCCCGTCATATTTTAATGTTTTTAAGTCTACCTCTTCGTTATCTACCTCTATTTTCCCAATCTTAAAAGGAAGCCCGTGAAACTGTATTTTTAATGTGTCGTAAGTGGTGGTGAAGCTGCCGTCTTTAAACTGCTGGATAATGAGTTCATTTTCCTTACCTCTGAGCCTGAACTTTCTTAGGCTGAATCTCCCTTTTTTATGATCGAATCCTTCTAACTGGTCTTCATAAATCGTAGAGCTTTCACTGCCTAATTTATAATATACATCAATCTTTAATTCTTCTATTTCCTTTTCTCCTACGTATTGTTGTACAGGATACTTGGGAATCATGGCACCTTCTTTGATGAACAGGGGAATCTTATCCAATGGCGCTGCCACCCACTTTTCCATTTTCCCATCTACTATTTCCTCTGTCCAGTAATTATACCACTTCCCTTTTGGGATATACATTCTTCTGCCTTGTGCATTAGGCTCCTGCACCGGACAGACTAAAATATGTTTCCCAAAAAGAAATTCATCCGTCCTAAAGTGCGTTTGCGGATCTTCCTGATCATAATACACCAGGGATTGCAGCATAGGAATACCGTTGGTCACGTATTGATAAAAGATGGTATATAAATACGGGAGTAACTGGTAGCGCAATTCAATATACTTACGTACAATACCTGTGATCTCATCGCCAAACGACCAGGGTTCCTGATCTCCGTGATCTCCACTGGAATGGACCCTGCAAAAAGGATGAAAAACACCGAGCTGTATCCACCTTGCAAATAACTCCCCATTGGGTTGTTCTGCAAATCCGCCAATATCAGACCCCACAAAAGAATACCCACTCATACACATTCTTTGCATTTGTACATTGGCAATCCACAGATGTTCCCAGGTAGCTACATTATCCCCTGTCCATGTGGCACAATACCGTTGTGTGCCGGCGTAAGCCGCCCGGGTTAACACAAACGGCCGTTTGGGAAAAGTATATTTTTTAAGCCCCTGGTAGGTAGCCCTAACCATTTGCATTCCATACACATTATGTGCTTTTCTGTGGCTACACGGATGGCCGTCATAGTTATGCCGTACGTCCAGGTTTGCAGTTTTAGTAGGCACTTCCATTACTGCAGGTTCATTCATATCATTCCACACCCCATGAACGCCTATTTCCGCTATCATTTCTTTGTATAGTCCAGCCCACCATTCTCTCACTTCGGGATCCGTAAAGTCCGGGAATTTACAATCTCCCGGCCAGACTTTTCCTTTAAAATGTGGTCCATCAGCCCGCTTACAGAAAAAATCCTGTTCCATGGCTTCCTGATATACCCAATACTCCGGATCAATTTTAAGTCCCGGGTCTATCATGGTTACGGTTTTAAAACCATCTGCTTCCAACTCAGAAATCATTTTCTTTGGATCGGGGAATCTGCGATGATTCCAGGTAAAACATCGGAAACCCTCCATATAGTCAATATCCAAGTAGATGGCGTCACAGGGAATTTGGAGTTTTCTAAAGGTGGAAGCCAATTGCTTCACCCTCTTTTCCGGATAATAGCTCCATTTGGATTGATGAAAACCCAGCGCCCACATTGGCGGTAGTTCAGGAACCCCGGTTAAGTCCGTATAGGCTTCTACTACCTGAGATATTTTTGGGCCGTAAAAAAAGTAATAGTTCATTTCGCCGCCATCTGCCCAAAAACTGGTCAGATTTCTTCTTTCATGGGCAAAATCAAAATAGGATCCAAAAGAGTTGTCAAAGAAAATGCCGTAAGCTATTTCATTGTGCAATCCAACATAAAAGGGAATGGTTTTGTACAGCGGTTCCTGATCCTTTCCATACGCATAGGAATCCGTCACCCAATTGCTAACCCTTTTGCCTTTCAGGTTGGTATGGGAGGCCTTGTCCCCCATTCCATAAAAGCTTTCCCCGGATTGGCTCACCTTGGACATTTTTACAATATTGCCCCCGTAATCATAGTTTTCCTCCCAATGGAATCCCACCTCATCTTCATTAATTACCATCTCTTCCAAATCCACTATCTGAAGCTTGAGATTGCTCTTGTTGATATAAATTCTGATTTTTGAGGTCTCTATTACATATCCCGAGGTTTCCTCCCTTACCTCCAGCTTATTATATCCCGTGATCACTTCTTTGCTAATGGCATAGGAAAAATCAGGTTCAAACACATATTCGGTAGCATATCGAAATCGAACCATACTGTCTCGCATTACCGTCATTTCCAGGATCACACCATTCTCAGTGGTAAAATAAAGTTGATCATTATCCTGTTTGAAATCAACAATACGATTAGGAAAAATATTCCCCCGGCGATCCAGTTCTGTATTAGTAATCATATAAAGAACTATTTAGTATCCGCAAAAAAAGCATTTTCACCGGAAATAAGGAAAACTTCTTGTTAACAAGTAGGTTACGAAAACGTTTTAGCTTGGTCGGGGTTATTGATAAATAAGAATACTTAGGGGTGGTAGCGTTAGTTCAACAGATTGTTCCCTACCATTCCATGGCTTCTGTGTAGGTTTCACCGTTTTCTTGCCTCTTCCCGAGCCACCGTACTGTTCATCATCACTATTAAATAATAGCTTCAGTTGTTTATTTTTTGGTACACCTATGCGATATTTTTCGCGAAGTACAGGGGTAAAGTTCCCTATAACAACAAGATCGTTTGCAGGATCGTGCCCCTTACGGATGTAGGTGAGTACAGAATTCTCGGCATCGTTCCATTCGATCCATTCAAAACCTTCCGGGCTAAATTGCTTTTCAAAAAGCGCCGGCTCTTTTTTATAAATAGCATTTAGGTCCTGGACCAGCCTTTGGATCCCCTGATGTAAATCGTAATCAAGTAGGTGCCAATCTAAACTTTGTAGAAAATTCCACTCAGAAGTCTGCCCAAATTCACCACCCATGAACAGTAATTTTGTTCCGGGATGGGTGTACATATAGCCATACAACAATCTGAGATTGGCAAACCGCTGCCATTCATCGCCAGGCATACGGTAGATAAGGGAGTTTTTTCCATATACCACCTCATCATGAGAAAAGGGAAGCATAAAATTCTCAGTGAACGCATAGGTCATACTAAAGGTGATATCGCCTTGATGATGCTTGCGATGTATGGGTTCTTTTTTGAAGAACTCCAGGGTATCGTGCATCCATCCCATCATCCACTTCATACCAAAACCCAGCCCTCCATAATGTACTGGCTTTGTTACCCCCGAAAAAGCCGTAGATTCTTCAGCTATAGTCTGTATCCCTTTAAAACTGGCATACACCTCCTGGTTCATCTCCCGAATGAAGGACATGGCTTCCAAATTCTCATTATTCCCATACATATTGGGCTCCCACTCGCCATCTTCACGGGAATAATCCAGGTACAACATAGAGGCAACGGCATCTACTCGTAATCCGTCAGCGTGAAACTGATCCAACCAAAATACCGCATTGCTGATCAAAAATGCCCGCACCTCATTTCTTCCATAATTAAAGATCAGGCTTTTCCAATCCGGGTGGTAGCCTTTTCTTCTATCCGGATGTTCATAAAGATGTGATCCGTCAAAAAAACCAAGCCCGTGTGCATCTTCCGGAAAATGGGAAGGCACCCAATCCAGGATTACCCCTATACCGGCCTGATGGAACTTATCTACCAAAAGTTTAAAATCCTCAGGTTTTCCAAATCGGGAAGTGGGAGCGAAATACCCTGTTAGTTGATATCCCCAAGAAGGATCAAACGGGTATTCCATAATAGGCATAAACTCTACATGGGTAAAGCCCATCTTTTTAACATACTCCACGAATTCTTCCGAAGCCTCTACGTAGGAAAGCGACTCCCAGCCGTTCTTTTTCTTCCAGGAACCCAGGTGCACTTCGTAAACAGCATAGGGTTTATCCAGACTATTATGACCTTCGCGGGTATCCATCCACTTTTGGTCGTTCCATTGGTATTGAGCATCCCAAACAATGGAAGCCGTCTTTGGGGGTTGTTCACAATAGCGGGCGAATGGATCTGCTTTTTCCGTATTCATGTCATTGTTATGGGAGTGTATTTTGTACTTGTATTTAGCGCCTTGCTCAACACCGGGTATAAAGCCTTCCCAAATTCCACTGGCATCCCATCGTACCAATAGCTTATGATCACCTTCAACCCAATAATTAAAATCCCCAACCACAGAGACGGATTTGGCAGAAGGCGCCCAAACGGCAAAATACGTTCCTTTTACACCGTCGACTTCAGTTATATGCGACCCTAATTTCTCGTAAAGCCGGTAATGTTTGCCTGCTTTGAACAAATTGATATCAAATTCAGTAAAAAAACTATGTGGTATTACGTTTGCCATTTTTGCTTTTTGTTTAGTTAATTCATTATACTCATAATACCTCGTAAAGGTATCACCGCCCAAAGCGGTCTTGAGTTCATCTCATATCCCAATTCATACACTGCTTTTTCCAACATACAGTATTTCAGTAAAAAGGTACGTTCTTTTACATAACCTATATTGATATTATTGTCCTGGATGAGGGTTACATATTCCTCGTAAAACACTCCAATAAAATAATGGTAGAGCAGCTCTCCAGCCTGGAATAATTCTTCCTGAGAGTAGGGGTATTCTTCTCCATGATTAAAAATTACAGCATATACCGCATAGTGGAAAGAACGGAATATGCCGGCAACATCTTTAAGAGGAGGTTGTTTTACTTTTCTGTCCCGTATGGTGCTTTCCGGTTCTCCTTCAAAATCCAGGATATAAAAATCATCATCCTGTACCAAAACCTGGCCCAGATGATAATCCCCGTGTACACGAATGCGTTCCCCTTTCAACTCAGTCCAATCAAAATTCACAAAACGTTTTCTTACTTCGTTCTTGCGCTCCAGGAATTCATTAGCAAGTTCCAGGGACATATCTTTCAGGCGGTGCAAGTTATTTTCTACAGTGTTGAGTCTATTCTGAAATTGATACAACAACCTGTTTTTCAGCCAAACCTCGTAATCCCCGTTGAAGTGTTCCGGGGTAAAGGCAGTATCCTCAAATTCTGAACCCAAAGCGATATGCATTTCGGCAGTTCTCTTAGCCAGTTTTTGAAGCTTTAAAAAAACGTTTAATCCCGCCCAATCGATGATTTCGGGGGGAACATCCCGTATCTTCAGCCGCTGAAACAAAGCGACCTTAGGCAAGGTATTGATATCGATTCGTTTTTGTTCCAAATTTGAAAAAATCCCTCTGACCTCATTTAACATATAATCCCAGGCATCACCCTGATTGGGAACCATTTCCTGCATAAGGGCTATAGTGACATTGACATTGTCCGTATCCATAATGCTTAAACTTCCCTTGTAAGCCGGAGTATTCTTATAGCCCTTTCGTTCCGAAAGAAAACGACTCATCTCGTAATCCGGGTTTTTGTCGGCATAGATGCGGCGGAAAAACTTAATTACCAGTCGGTCATTTAGGATGATGGAAGTGTTGCTCTGTTCCAAACCCATAAATCGCGATGATTGGTATTCTGTCTCTTTAAAATCCACGCTTTTATGATACCGCACCCGGGTGGTATCGTTGGGTTCGGCTGTCAGGATACGTTCAAACACCAGCTTTCTAAAAGCTTCAAGATTAAGTGCATCAATAATAAATCCGTCCTGACCGTTTAATTTCAGTGGAAGAATACGATCCTTCTCCGCAAATTTTTCATCAGAAACAAATGCGATAGGAAGAAAATAATGTTGGTAAAATGCTTCGGTGAAATTTATTTCAAGCAAAAGGCCGTAGTAGATCTCTCCTCTTTGTTGGATCCGAAAATACTCCTGAAGTTCAATGTATTTTAACTTACTCGATTTACCTCCGTACCAACGTTGATTAATAATGTATTCCTCTAAAACATCGGACAAAAAAACCTGTAAAAAAGCCTTGTCGTCCAACAGCGTTTCCCAGGGCACATCAAACTTATAGGGGGGTACATGAAAAGTTTCCTTCTTAACTTTTGCCATTGCCTACCGTTTTATATGAAAAATATGGAAAGGCAGCGAAGGCGTAAGTTCCACAAAATTCCACTCATCATACCAATCGTACTCATTCTCAGTGATCACGTCCTGTAAATGCAATGGTTGATCGGGAGAGGGTGCCAAATCCGGGGAGGGCAGTTGCAGGCTGCCCTGTTGGGTGTGATGGCTGTCCAGGCTTATTACGATTAATACTTCGTTGGTTTTGTCATCATCCCACTTATAAAATCCCATGAGATTGTCATTCTCAATATAGCAAAACTTAAGATTGTTTGTTTGTTGAAGGGCAGCGTGATCTTTTCTTGCCCCGTTAATTTTTGAGATCACATGGGTAATCTTATTTTCGATGGACCAATCCCAATGGCGTATTTCGTATTTCTCGCAATCCAGGTACTCCTCTTTGTTAGGATAAGGTTCGGTGACCATATATTCAAACACAGGTCCATAGATTCCCAAATTACCACTCAAAGTAGCAGCCAGCGCATACCGAATCAAGTGCATCGCCTCATTACCTCCCTGTAAATGGTAGGGGTTAATGTCCGGGGTATTGGGCCAAAAATTAGGGCGATAATACTCCTTCATGTCCGTTTGGGTAAGTTCCGTAAGGTATTCCGTGAGCTCCCACTTGCTCACCCGCCAGGTAAAATAGGTGTAGGATTGAGAGAAACCCTGTTTAGCCAATTGCTGCATTACTTTGGGCCTTGAAAACGCTTCTGCTAAAAAGAGGGTATCCGGATGTTTCCTTTTTACCTCGCCAATAAGCCAATGCCAAAAATAATAAGGTTTGGTATGCGGGTTGTCTACCCGGAACATTTTTATTCCCAAATCCGCCCAATGCATTACCACGCTTAACAATTCCTCCCAAAGTGCCTTAAATTCTTTATTCTCAAAATAGAAATTTACAATGTCCTGATATTTTTTTGGAGGATTCTCCGCGTATTGGATGGTTCCATCCGGGCGTTTCCTGAACCACTCAGGGTTAGTAGTCAAATAGGGATGATCAGGAGCGGCCTGGAACGCGATATCCATAGCTACTTCTAATCCAAAATCCATGGCTTTTCCAACAAGTTGCTTAAAGTCCTCCTCGGTCCCTAATTCCGTGTGGATGGATTTGTGCCCTCCATGCTTGGAACCAATGGCCCAGGGAACACCTGAGTCCCCTTCTTGGGCATCAACCGTGTTGTTCTTTCCCTTTCTGTTTTTTTCACCTATTGGGTGAATTGGCGGAAAATAAAGGGTGTCAAAGCCCATTTTAGCAATTTTGGCAAGTAACCGCTCGCAATCTTTAAATGTTCCATGCTTTCCCGGTTCTTCGGCTGCTGACCTCGGAAAAAACTCGTACCAGGTGCTAAAGTTGGCTTTTTTACGGTCTACATATACTTTGAACTTCCTGGAACTGTTTGCCAAAATCCGCTCAGGATATTTTAAGAACAGGGCATGTAGTGCTGATGAAACCGCTGCTTCGATAGCCTTGTCATAATTGGCCTCATCTTCAAAAAACCCTATTAACTCCTTAGCATAGGCCTTTTCATTCGTGTTTCCCTTTTTTTTGATATACTTCAAGTATTGTATACCATCCAGCAGTTCGCTGGCAACGTGCTGTCCATCCCTAATTTTAACTTCAATCCCATGTTGCCAATTCAACGCGTAATCTACCCAACCCCGTACCTGATAGGTATAAAAACCCTGTTGCGTCACTTTAAAGGTTTCATAATACACATCATTGCCCTGATGTTGCATTCTGATGGCTTGCGGTTTTTTTTCAGTTTCATGCTGGAATAGAATTTCCGCCTGGATCACGTCATGCCCATCCGGTAAAACATCGGCGTAGACCGTTATGGATTCATCCTGTACTCTCTTGATAAAAAAATCACCTCCGTTGAGTTGCGGATATACATTCTCAACGATCACACGCTCTTGACGCAGCATAGTCGAATTGGTTATTTGGTTTATTTGATCTTGCAAATTTCTAAAGTTAACAAATCAGAGCAATGAAATACAAATTGTTTTTCCATTAAGTTTTGGATAGAAGATTTGTTGGAAAATTGCAGTGCCAATGGATATGACTATTTTTTGGAACGCTTTTTGATCTTGGTGTAATTGTTAAAATAAATCAAGTCAAATAAAGATCAATTATCATGGAAAAAATCAAGACATTCTTTAGGATAAAAGCACTATTAGGACTATTTGCTGTCGCATTGTTATTTGGTTGTGAAGGTCCTGAAGGCCCTCCCGGTCTTCCCGGACGTGATGGATTTGATGGACAGGATGGTGTGAACATTCTCGGCCAGGTAGTAGAAATTCAGGGTACATTTTCTCCCGAAAATGATTTTTCCATTTTCTTCGAGTTCCCACAAAACGTGGAAGTCCTTGAATCCGATGTGGTGCTGGTCTATTTGTTATTTGAGCAGGTAGATGATCCAAACGGAGGAGACCCTATTGATGTTTGGCGTCTGCTTCCCCAAACCCGGATTGTAGACCAAGGCCTGCTTCAATATAATTATGATCACACTTTTTTGGACGTAAACATCTTCTTGGAATCGGATTTTGATTTAGGTTTATTGCTTCCCGGCGACACAGATGATCAAATCTTCCGGATTGCTGTTGTCCCTGCAGAGTTCAGCACGGATTCCAGCATAGATCTCTCCAATTTGGATGAACTTATGGGTGCCATGGAGTTTGAAGTTCAAAGCATTGAAAGAATATCTCTGGACCTATAGAACACTACAGGAAGAGCACATACCCATTTTCCTCGGAAGATGGGTATGCCTTTACTAAATCATTTTGAAGTACATTTGATAGGAATTGCTTTATACCCCGTCTAATACGGAAAAGAAAAGCATGGGAAAAAATATTGCGTTGTTTGCCTTGGTGATCTTAGGGGCCTGCAGGGGTATCTCCCAGGAAGACACTAAAGACCTGGCACAAACCGATGAAAAAGAAGTTGTTTATCCTGTTACAAAAACGGATGCCGAATGGCGTTCGGAATTGACGGATATGGAATACTATGTGCTCCGGAAGGCCGCTACGGAAAACCCCTTTACCAGCGATCTTTTGGACAACAAAAAGAAGGGAACATATGTATGCGCAGGTTGCAAGACCCCTTTGTTCAAAAGCGAGCACAAGTACAAATCGGGAACGGGTTGGCCCAGTTTTTTTCAGGAAATTGAAGGCAATGTGGCGTACGACGTGGATTATAAAATAGGGTATCCCAGGACGGAAGAGCATTGTGCTAACTGTGGCGGACATCTGGGGCATGTTTTTAATGATGGCCCGGAACCTACCGGGAAACGACATTGTATAAACGGGGTAGCCCTGGATTTTGTTCCTGATGCAAACCAAATGAATCCATGAAGAAATACGAAGTAGAAAAATCAGAAGACGAGTGGAGAGCACAGCTTTCCCCTGAAGAATATCATGTGTTGCGCCAAAAGGGAACAGAAAGGCCGTTTACCGGCACTTACAATCTTCATTTTGAAAATGGGAACTACCACTGTAAGGCCTGTAACGCTAAGCTTTTTGAGAGCGATCACAAATTTGAAAGTGGCTGCGGATGGCCTTCTTTTGACCGTGCTGTAGAAGGCGCTATTGAGTATGTGCGGGATACTTCTCACGGTATGATCCGAACCGAAACCTTGTGTGCCAACTGCGGTAGTCATTTGGGCCATGTTTTTGATGATGGCCCCCGGGAAACCACGGGCCAACGGTACTGTATCAATTCCGTAAGCATTGATTTTGGCCCAAACGAATAACAGTGGATTTTATAGACAGCTACCTAAAAAGCGTAACCTTTGAGTTTAGTCGCTATAAGGGGTACGGCGACGCAACTTTTGCCCAGTTAACCGAAAATGAATTGCACTGGCGTCCTTCCGAGCAGGACAATAGCATTGCTATTATCATAACCCATCTGGCAGGGAATATGCTGAGCCGTTGGTCTGACTTTTTAACAGAAGACGGCGAGAAATCCTGGCGCAATAGAGATAAGGAATTTGAAGTTCCCTCAAAATCCAAAACAGCTTTAATTGCGGTTTGGGAGCAAGGTTGGGAATGTCTTTTTAGTGCTTTGGAAGTAGTAAACCCCACCAATTTTGGTACTTTGATTACCATACGGGGAGAAGAACACACCCTTCCGCAAGCAATAAACAGGCAACTGGCCCATTATGCTTCTCATGTTGGGCAAATTATCTTTATAGGGAAAATGATAAAAGGCCCTCACTGGCAATCCCTATCCATTCCCAAAGGCCAGTCCGGAATATTCAACAAAAAAATGTTTGGTGAAAACTCCTGACACTTCACTAAATTTGCACTCCGTTAATTAGAAAAAGACAAAAGCATGAGCAAATTTGATGTCATTGTTTTGGGCAGTGGTCCCGGAGGTTATGTTACTGCTATTAGGGCTTCTCAATTGGGTTTAAAAACTGCAATTGTGGAAAAAGAAAGTTTAGGCGGGGTATGCCTGAATTGGGGCTGTATTCCTACCAAAGCGTTGTTGAAATCCGCTCAGGTTTTTGAATACCTCAAGCATGCCGAGGATTACGGCCTGGTAGCCAAAAAGGTAGAGCACGATTTTGACAAAGTGGTACAACGAAGTCGAAATGTTGCCGATAGCATGAGCAAAGGGGTGCAGTTTTTAATGAAAAAGAACAAGATTGAGGTATTGAGCGGTTTTGGAAAACTCATGCCGGGCAAGAAGATCATAGTCAAGGGAGAACACGGGGACCCTGCAGAATATTCCGCAGACCACATTATTATTGCCACAGGAGCAAGAAGCCGGGAACTGCCCAGCCTGCCTCAGGATGGAAAGAAAGTTATTGGGTATCGGGAGGCTATGACCCTGGAGAAGCAGCCCAAAAAGATGATTGTTGTGGGAAGTGGGGCTATAGGCATTGAATTTGCCTACTTCTACAACGCCATGGGAACAGAAGTGACCGTAGTAGAATATCTACCCAATATTGTTCCCATTGAAGATGAAGAGGTGTCCAAACAACTGGAACGCAGCTTTAAAAAATCAGGAATAAAGATCATGACTTCGGCTGAGGTGACCCGGGTGGATACCTCTGGTGATGGGGTTACCGCAACCGTCAAAACTTCAAAAGGTGAGCAGACCCTGGAGGCAGATATTGTACTTTCTGCTGTAGGTATTAAAACCAACATTGAAGGTATTGGGTTGGAAGAAGTTGGAATTGCCGTGGACCGCGATAAAATTTTGGTGAACGATTTCTATCAGACCAATATTCCGGGGTATTACGCCATTGGTGATGTTACCCAAGGACCTGCCCTGGCGCATGTGGCTTCTGCGGAAGGTATTCTTTGTGTAGAAAAGATTGCCGGGATGCATGTAGAGCCTCTGGATTACGGTAACATCCCGGGATGTACCTATTGTCTACCGGAAGTAGCTTCAGTAGGACTTACCGAAAAACAAGCCAGGGAACAGGGCTATGATATTAAAGTCGGTAAATTTCCCTTTTCTGCCAGTGGTAAAGCCAAGGCAGGAGGAAATCCTGAGGGCTTTGTAAAGGTTATTTTTGATGCCAAATACGGGGAATGGTTAGGCTGCCACATGATAGGGGTAGGTGTTACGGACATGATCGCTGAAGCCGTAGTAGGAAGAAAACTGGAAACCACCGGTCATGAAATCTTAAAAGCGGTACATCCTCATCCCACCATGAGCGAAGCGGTTATGGAAGCGGTAGCTGCCGCCTATGACGAAGTTATCCATCTTTAAAACCATATCTCTTGTTAAAGATTTTCCGGGCAAGCGCTATTCTTGAAGGTATTTCCTACCTGTTGTTGTTTGGGTTAACCATGCCGCTGAAATATTGGGCAGAGATCCCCGAACCCAACACATGGGTAGGCTATGCTCATGGTGTCCTGTTTATTGTATTTATAGTACTCGCCGGAATATTCTGTTGGGAACGGAAATGGGGAATAAAGCGTTTTATCATTTTCTTTATCGCTTCCCTCCTTCCCTTTGGAACATTTTACGCGGACAAAAAGTACTTAAGCGTTGCAACACCTTAGTTGACGAGTACTTCTCTGAGCGTATAGATTGCCCCGTCAAAGGCACAGACATAGAGTTCCTGATTGGCATCTGTACCAAAAGAAGCAATATTTAAGCCGGAAGCCGTTAGCAGTTGATTGTTGCTTCCATCCGTATCCATAGTCCAGATTCTCCCGCTTACGAAGTCGCCATAGATATACTTTCCTTGTAGGGTGGATATCTCTCCCCGGTACACATACCCACCGGTAACAGAACGATCTCCATTGCTATGGCCGTATTCAAATATGGGCGGAACCAGCCCGGTATTATCGCAATCACCGGAAAAACAGGAGGTCCCTTCGAACAGTCTCCAGCCAAAATTGCCCCCGGATTGAATGATATTGATTTCCTCACGGGCGCCCTGACCCACATCACCTGTCCACAACTCCCCGGTTTGAGGATCAAAACTCATACGCCAGGGGTTTCTAAGTCCATAGGCAAATATCTCTTCCCGTATATTGTTATTCCCTACAAAAGGATTGTCGGAAGGGATACCGTAGTTCAAACTGTTTGAAGGGTTGTCGACATCAATTCGCAGTATACTGCCCAACAAATTGGAACGGTCCTGGGCGTTGTTATCCGGATCACCTGCACCTCCCCCATCTCCGATGGCCAGGTAAAGTAATCCATCAGGGCCAAACGCTAACTGCCCGCCATTATGATTCGTATCGGGTTGAGGGATATCCATCAAGATCAACTCACTGTTAAGATCGGTATTGGCGGCACCCATAGCTACCGTGAATCTAGAAATGCGGGATGTTGATTCATCGGGGCTATAATGCACATAGAATTGCCCATTGGAAGAAAAATCGGGATGAAACGCCAGGCCCAACAGGCCTTGTTCACTTTCTGTGGAAAGGTTGGCACTTAAATCCAGAAAAGTTGTGGTTTCCGTAACATCCGCTTCATTGGGAAATACTCTAATTCTACCCCCTTTTTCCACCACAAATATGCGATCGGTACCATCATTTGGGACCTGTAGATCCAAGGGTTGATTAAAGGAAAGCTCCGGGAAGGCATTAACAAGAGAAACGGAAGTCTCTTCAGAATTTTGATTATTATTTTGGTTTTCTGTATCGGTATCATCGTCTCCGCAGGATACCGCAGCGAGCAATACCACCATAAAGAAAAAGAACAGGTTAAATCGTTTCATCAGATAAGGGGTTTATACAATAACGAAAGAAAAAGGCCTTTTAGTTTAATTCGGATTATTCTTTAAGAAAGCTCAAAATAGCCAGATCATAACTTCGCAAACCGAATCCTAAAATCACTCCTTTTGCCCCGGGCGACACATAAGAGCGATGGCGAAATTCTTCCCGGGAAAACGTATTGGATATATGCACCTCTACCACAGGAGTAGTGATGGCTTTTATGGCATCGCCAATCCCAACAGAGGTGTGCGTGTAGGCTGCGGCATTTAGAATAATACCGTCATAGGTAAAACCTACTTCCTGGATTTTATCAATTAGCTCCCCTTCGATATTGGATTGATAGTACTCCAGGTCTATTTCCTGGAATTTTCCTCTCAGTAGGAGAAGATAGTCTTCAAAGGTTTGGGTACCATATACTTCGGGTTCCCTTTTTCCCAGAAGATTCAAGTTAGGGCCGTTAATTATGATCAATTTCATGAATTAAAAATACACATAATTTAAAGGCATAAAAAAAGGGAGCAGCGCCCCCCAATATATAATTGTCTTTGTTGTTAAAAGACTAGTCAAATCTATAACCAGCTCCAAAAGTAAGTGTGTTAATATCCACCAGGTCACCAAAATCACCGCCCCGGCTGATTTGAAGTCCATAGCGTGCTTCTACAAACCAGTTACTATCAATTTTATAAGCCCCTCCAAAGGCCAAATCCAAACCGAATTCGCCATCCGGCAGATCTTCCAACAGATAGTTTATTTGAGGTCCGGCCTGAATGTTGAATTTCTCCGAAATCTTATATTTCGCCATTACAGGAATATACAGAGAGGTCAACTCGTCCACAATACTAAAAAGCAGAGAAGGTTCTATATCAAATTCCTCGCTTAATTCAAAATTGTATCCTCCTCCAAAGAATACACCGAGCTCACTATCGTCTTCGTCAAAAAACCCAGGAGTATCCACATTAATGGTAACCAGGTTAAACCCTGCTTTTGCAGCAAAACCCTCTTGAGCGTGGGTAAACATCATTATGCTTAGTACTAGCACAGCAGTAATCAACAGTTTTTTCATGATATGTGTTTTTAATTGTAAGGTAAAGGTACAAAATGCTATAATTGTTAATAAAAGCAGTCGCCTTTACTCCCATTCACTTTGTCTTAATCCAGGCATTTTATAAAAATAGGGTAAAGCCCACCAACGCCTGAAAAATGCTTTCCGCTTGGCTCTCATCAAGCGTAAAGTTGTAGCGCACCGCAGGTTCTATGGCTACACTCTCTCCCAGAAAAATGGCATATCCTCCCTGTGCTCCTACCCAGCTTCCATCATTTCTGTCACTGGAAAAACCTGTAAAATCCAATCCCACAGGTATTTGTCCGTTGATATAATATTTTCCCCCTATTTTATAAACCAATACCCCATCAGCAAAGTCCCCGGCATCAGAGTACCCCAAACCTGCCTTTACAGCCAGATTATCCATCACAAAATAACCGGCATCCGCGCCTATGGACCAATCTGTATTTCCATCAGACGAGCTTAATGAAAATGAGGTGTTGCCTGTTGTTGCCGTTCCCGTATTGGCTTCAATAAGCCACCCTCCTTTTTCAGTTTGAGCGGATAGCACAAAGGGAATAGCTACCATTACCCATAATGCATACACTTTTTTCATAGTATTAAAATTTAGAGATTAGGTGGCAAAGCTAAGAAAATACCTACACTACTATTATACCGTAAGACGTCTTTTTTTGCTGGTTTTAAGCCTGGATTATCTCAGAACAAAAAGAGTACCCCGGCGGCGATCGTAGACCAGGTAAAGTTATCGTTGTTAATGCCGGTATACGAAAAGTTTAGCGCCGTAGTATCGGATAAATTAATAGAAAGCGTTGGCCTGTAGTAGAACCCATCATCCGAAAAATCGTTGAGTCCAAACGCATAACCCACATCAGCTCCCAGATTTACGGTTCGGGTAGGATATAGCCGGAACAAGGCGGCAGCTGGTACGTAAATGGTATCTTCCCCGCGTATGGTCACACTTACCGGGCCTACATCGTCAGTAGAATCTAAGCCAAAAAAATATTGTATCCCCGTAGTTACCCCCAGATCTATCTTTCTGGAAACTCCCCAGTGTTGATACAAATCCAACCCCAGTCCCAAATTGGCAAAATCAGAAGCGTCCCCTACCGTTGTAGCGGCATGAAAACCAGCCTTAAAAAAAGAACGGTCCACATATTGTGCACTCACTATTCCACAAAAGGACAACAAGAAGAAGAAGAAATAATTTTTCATATCGATTGGTTTGGAAATTTTGATATATGTAGTCTGAACAGAATTATCCGTTATTTTTATCCAAACGTAAATTTTAGGATTTTAGTGGGTACACCCTACCTAACCTTCTGTTTTAAAAAAGCCGATGAATTGGCAAGATGCTTTAAACGACTACCAAAACTACCTTAAAATAGAGCGGGGACTTGCCGAGAACTCTATTTCCAATTATTCCCTGGATATTAAAAAACTCATCGTTTTTTTAAGGCAGCACCAAATACAGGATACCCCGCAAACCATCACAAAAGACATCCTCCAAGAATTTATCTATGAAGTCGCTAAAACCGTTAATGCCCGAACACAGGCCCGTACCATCTCCGGACTAAAAGGTTTTTTTAACTATATGGTATTTGAGCGCTTACGCGAGGATAATCCCATGGATCTCATAGAAACCCCTAAAATTGGTAAAAAACTGCCTGACACCCTTTCTGTTGATGAAATTAACGCCCTAATTGGCGCTATAGATCTTAGTAAACCCCAGGGAGAACGGAACAGAGCCATGTTAGAAACGCTCTACGGATGTGGGCTAAGGGTTTCAGAGCTGATCGCGCTGAAATTGTCGGATTTGTATTTTGATGAAGATTTTATCCAGGTGACCGGGAAAGGAAACAAACAGCGCCTTGTACCTATTAGCGCTGTAAACAAACGTTATATTGATCTTTACCGTCAACATGTTCGCCCGCATCAACCCATTGCCAAGGACTTTGACGATTTTCTTTTTTTAAACCGTCGTGGTAAAACCCTGAGTCGGGCCATGGTTTTTACCATGATTCAGCGTTTGAAAGAAAAAATTGGTTTACGTAAAAAAATAGGTCCGCACACCTTTCGGCATTCCTTTGCTACTCATTTGTTGGAAAATGGAGCCGATCTTCGGGCCATCCAGCAAATGTTGGGTCACGAGAGTATTACAACAACGGAAATCTATGTACATGTGAACCGGAGACACCTGGCCAAAGTGATAGAAAAATTTCATCCAAGAAGATCAAGCCAGGACGAATAAAGACTGCGCTTTACCCAAACAAATTATATTTGCATCCATCACATGTAAACAAACAAAAGGATTTCAGTAGTATGAAAAAGAGATTGAACGTTATGAAATGGTCTTCGGAAAGAGTGCTAAGCGTTTCAGCTTTTTTTATCAGTGTGATTTCGTTGATTGCACTTTTGTACCAATCCTACCTGGCCAGGGAGGAAAACAAACTCATGCAAAAGCAACACAGCGCTTCCGTTATGCCTTATGTTACGCAGTGGTTTGATGATTCCCCGGGAGCGCATAATATGGTCATAGCCAATGAAGGGATTGGGCCCGCATTAGTAAAAAAAGTTACCCTTACCCTGGGGGATGGTAAAAGCTTCACCAAAACGGATGCTTTTTTCAAACATCTGTCCGGCAGTGGATCCTTCCTGGACTCTACCCACTATTTATACAGTACATTAGCCGCCGGAGTCTTGATTCCCGCCAATAGCACAGTAGAAATTGCTTCGTTTGACAACAGTTCGGATTTCAGAAAGTTCCTGGAACTGTTGTATGCCATTCAGTTCGATTTTCAAATAGAATACGAGGATGTCTACGGCGCACGTTGGTCATTGGGATACGACCAGGAAATCCCGCAAAGGTTAAATTAGCATTTACTTTGGAGTTCGTATTGGCTTAGCCCATTAGGTACTCCTTCAACTCAATCCAACTGCGTCTTGTATTGCTTTTTATAGGGGCGTATGATAAGTCTGGCTTCCCGATCAAATTTCACATAGTTGTACACCCAATTAATAAAGACCACCAACCGATTGCGAAAACCGATAAGAAAATACAGGTGTACAAACATCCAAACAAACCAGGCAAAAACTCCCTGGAACTTAAATCGGGGTAAATCAGCTACGGCTTTATTCCTACCAATGGTGGCCATGCTTCCCTTATCCCGATACTGAAAAGGTTTTAGCGTTTTTCCCGTTAATGTTCGGACCAGGTTCTCTCCCAGGTTCTCACCTTGCTGCATAGCGGGCTGTGCCATCATAGGGTGCCCATCGGGATAGGCTTCTAATTCCATTTGTGCCACGTCCCCTATGGCAAAAATATGCTCATACCCATTCACCTGATGGTATTGGTTCACCCTAAGCCGTTTGGAACCCGAAACCAGATTATCGCCATCCAATCCTTCAAGGGTTACTGCTTTTACTCCGGCGGCCCAAATCAAAGTGGCCGTTTCAAAAGTGGTTTCGGTGTTGGTATGGGCTAGCTTTCCGTCATAGCTTTCTACCCTAACGTTTTTCCAAACGTGCACACCCAGTTGTTCCAGGAAATCCTCTGCTTTTTTAGATGCGATCTCACTCATTTCCGGAAGCAATCGATCCGAGCCCTGTACCAGATTTATTTGTGCCCTTCGCGTATCCAGATCAGGGTAATCTTTGGGAAGAATCCCTTTTTTGATCTCAGCCAGCGCACCGGCCAATTCCACTCCCGTAGGGCCTCCCCCTACAATCACAAAATTCATCAGCGCTTCCCGTTCATGATAGTCATCCGTTAACAGCGCCTGTTCAAAATTTTCAAGGATCAGGCTCCGTAAGTTCAAAGACTGGGGAATGGTCTTCATAGCCATACTGTACTTTTCCAGGTCCTTATTGCCAAAAAAATTGGTTGTTGTTCCGGTAGCCACCACCAAATAATCAAACTTAAGCTCGCCAATAGTGGTGTGAACCTTATTGTTTTCAGTATCCACCTCTAATACTTTCGCTAAACGAAAGAAAAAATTGGGATACCCTTGCAATACCTTCCGAATGGGATATGCAATGGAGTCCGGTTCCAAACCACCGGTAGACACCTGATATAGTAAAGGTTGAAAGGTATGATAGTTGTTCTTGTCCATCACCACCACCTGAAACTCCTTTTTACACAGCTTCCTGGCTAAAGCAATGCCTGCAAACCCTCCGCCAATTATAATGACCCGTTTAAAACTGGATTGTGGTATGTTCATAATGCCGTAAAATTGCAAAGGTATACATTAGCCGTTGCGCAAACCATCCGAGCAAGGCATTTTGGTATCTTTACTATCCAAAAAAGCGTTGATCCTACCCAAAAAATAGTGTCCGCACTTGGTAGGATATGCATGATAAGTACCGTACAACCCAATAATTACAGGATAGACTCTTGAGAATAATTAGGTCGTCAGAACCCTTAAGTGTAGCGAGATCGTTTTACAAATTGGGAATTGGGTTGAGATGGGATACCGGGAAGAAAAAAGTTCCGGATTATGGCAAAAAAACGTATTCGTTATCGATTTTGAAATAAAAAATTGTAGCGGTTTTTTGTAACAAATCTCATGTAAACCCTACTAATTTTCAAAATCCTACCAACCACCTGTGAACAAAGAACTGGAACATCAATTTGTTACAGCACTTGAGAACAACCAAAACATTGTTCATAAAGTATGTAGTCTCTACACCAACAATAGGGATGCACACAACGATCTGTTCCAGGAAATAACGATTCAACTTTGGAAGGCTTATCCAAAGTTTAGGGGAGATTCTAAATTTAGTACTTGGATGTACCGCGTTGCCCTAAACACCGCCATTACACTTTATCGCAAATCCAAAAAAAGGGTACGCACCCAGGATTATGATTCGGTAATTTTTAAAATTAAGGCGGACGAATATGATGACACCCAGGAAAGACAGTTGAAATTGATGTACAATGCCGTAAAACAATTGGGGGATATTGAAAAAGCTCTGGTCTTCTTGTATCTTGAAGATAAGAATTATACGGAAATAGCAGAAACCCTTGGAATCACGGAGGTGAATGCCAGGGTGAAAATGAACCGGGTAAAAAACAAATTAAGAACCATCTTAAATCCTTAAGGTATGATGGACGAATTGGAACTCTTAAAAAAGGACTGGCAAAAAAAAGGGAAACAACTCCCAAAACTAAGCTATGACGACATTCATAAAATGCTCTGGAAGAAATCCAGTTCATTGGTCAAATGGATATTCTATATTAGTATAGGGGAGTTTATTTTTTGGATTATTCTTGGAAATATCCCCTTACAAGGGGATGCCCAATTGGCGGAAACTAAATATACCGACATGATTGCTTCCATTTTTGAGTACCTGGGCTATGGGATTACACTTTTCTTTGTTATAAAATTCTATTTGAATTACCGAAAAATATCAACTGAAGATTCCACAAGAGAACTCATGAAAAACATAATCCGGGTGCGTAAAACGGTAATGACCTACGTTTGGATAAGTTTGGCGCTCTTTGCCTCCTCCCTACTTGTTTTAATCACCGAAATGGTATTCTTTGAACCCGAATTTTCACAGTTGATCGAGAGGGCTTCCGATGCTGATAATCCTTTGTTGGTCTACGGATTGTTCTTTTTTGGTGTGGTCATGATCATTGCTCTGTTTGGAGGGGTCATCTGGTTGTTCTACAGGCTGCTCTATGGTATACTTTTAAAACGATTGAATAGTAATTACCGTGAACTACAAAAGCTGGAAGTTTAATCCCCGCGATAACTATATCGCCTTTTTTGGTGATCTGCTTCGTAGGCGTCCAGTTCCTCCTGGGAAATAACCCTCAAAAAAGAAGGATGCTGCTCTATGGCATATTCCAGTTTTTCAATGATCTGGTCTATGGATTCGTTATCATAATCTATCTCCAGGGGCTGCTTTACAATCATGGATTGAAGAATTCCCTTTTTCTTAATATACAATCCCTTTTTGTCAAAAGACCTACGGAAACCATCGATAACCACGGGTACCACTAAAGGCTTATACTTTTTAATAATATGTGCTGTGCCTTTCCGAAGGGGTTTCCAGGGTTTGGTAGTGCCCTGGGGAAAGGTAATGACCCAGCCATCTTTGAGGGCAATACCAATGTTGGAAATATCACTGAATTTAACCGGACGGTTCACCTCTTTCCCATCGGCCCTCCAGGTGCGTTCAATACTTATGGAACCCGCATAGGCTAAAACCTTGGCCAATAGGCTTTTTTTCATGGTTTCCTTAGCAGCAACATAGTAAATATTCAACTTGGGACTCCACAAATAGCCCAGATTCTTTATACTGTCCTCTCTGCCACTCAAAGCAGCATTAAATACATGGAACATGGCCACCACATCTGCAAAATAGGTTTGATGATTGCTAACAAAAAGAACATTTTTATCTGGTAGATTTCGGATAACATCTGAACCTTCAATTTCCAGAGTATTGAACCCCTTGTAGCGAGAATGGGTAATTACCCCCATGATCCGGATAAGCCATTTTTTTAGAAACAAATTATGGCCAAAAGGAGTGGTTTTGAAAAGGTTCATAAGGTTTGAATACGAGTAAATGTACAAAATAGGGTTTAAAGCACCTTTTCCAACAGATCCTTAATCTCGCTTAGCATCATTGCTGTAGCTCCCCAGACGGTGTAACCGTTTAGCTTAAAGGCCGGGACCACAATCTGTTGCGCGTAGGACGTACTTAAACGCTGCTCTGTAAGATGATTGGGATGCATTAGGTCTGCCAGTTTTACCTCAATAATGGTTTCCACTTCCTTAGTATCCTTTACAAAGGAGGCCGGGATATCCCGTAACCCTAAGAAAGGCTGTACCAGAAAATTACTTGGAGGAATATACACTTCACTTAAGGAACGTACAATTTCAATGGATGAAGGGTCTACCCCTACTTCTTCATGGGTTTCCCGTTTTGCGGTCTCTATCAGATCTTTATCCGTTTCTTCTACTTTACCTCCCGGAAAACCCACCTGATTGGAATGTATTCCGGGATACTTTTTTCTTAGGATGAGTAACAACCGGGTGGTCTGGTCGCCGGCAGGAAAGAACAAGGCCAACACTGCTGCTCTCTTGGCATTTTCAAAATTCTTTACCCGGGATTGGCGTAATTGCCTACGTACTTCCGGCTCCAGCTTAAAATGTGAAGCCTCCCCCGGCAAAGGCAGATTTTTTATTTTTATAACCTGTTTACTAAAACTGTAAAAATCCATGCGCTATTCAAAGTTCGCGTTTCTGACAATTTTACCATTATTTTTTCTTACCCGGTGCAAAGATGCTCCAAAAGAAGCGGGAAAAGTAATTTCTGAGGAAAAGGTAAAAACTCCGGAAACTTCTCCGGGTGATTCTATTCCAACAACGGAAGAGGCGACTGAAGTTCAGCATACACCGGCCCAGGATGATTTTGTACTCACTGAAGAGAATACCATTGATTTCTTTTTCGCCTATGCAAAAGAGCTTAAAGAAAGTAAAGTGCGTCTCACCACCAGTTTGGGCAGTTTTACCATTCAACTTTATGACAATGTGCCTTACCACAAGGCTAATTTTATTTACCTAACCAAAAAGGGATATTTTGACAATACCCAGTTTCACAGGGTAGTCCCGGATTTTATCATTCAGGGGGGGAATTCAGACGACCGGGAGACCAGTAAAAAACGAAGGGCCATCGGGCGTTATCTTCTGCCTCCCGATACCCGAAAAGGGCATAAGCATCATCGTGGCACGGTTTCCATGCCCAGCAGTGAACGCGACAATCCGCACAAACTGGCATCGCCCTATGAGTTCTTTATTGTGGTAACCCAACCCGGCTCGTATCACCTGGATGGTGATTATACCCCATTTGGTAGGGTTATAGACGGTATGGATGTAGTAGACAAGATAAACAAAGTACCCATTGACCAGGGAGAATGGCCTATGCAAAATGTGTATATCCTCAAAGCAGAGGTACTCTAGTTGTTTTCCTTTTTGTAAATATTAGGTAATACGATGCCAAACCTCACGGCCAATAGTCGTATCGTGATAATTGCCACTATGGATGCGATATAACCGTACTTTTCGGGAATCCCAAGGGTCATGAGCATAAAATAAAAGATCCCCCCAAATATACAGGCTGTCGCATAGATCTCCTTTCTAAAAATGACCGGTATTTCACTGCAGAGAATATCACGGATAACCCCACCAAAGCTGGCGGTTACCGTCCCTAAGGCAATACACATTACGGGTAAAAGCCCTGCTTCCAAACCTTTTTCTATACCCACCAGGGTGAAAAACCCAATACCGACTGTGTCAAAAAAGAGCAATGATTTTCGTAAATACTTTAACTGTGGGGCAAAGAGTATGGCAAAAATTACCGCGACAATAACCACAATCAAATAGGTAGCATCGCGCATCCAAACCACTGGGGTGTTACCCATTAAAAGATCCCGTAAGGTACCTCCTCCTATTGCCGTAACAAATGCAATAATGAACACCCCGAACGGATCGAGCCGTTTTTCCATGGCCACCAGTACACCGGATACGGCAAAGGCAATGGTCCCTAAAATATCAATAACCTGATAGAACAACCTTTAGAATTTTTGCGTGTAATAGTTATAATCTTTCAGTACAGTGTCCAAGTACTGTTTGTCATACAATTCGGAATTTGTTTTTAAGATACTGTCCACCTTGATTCTAAGGGCATTTAATGTCTTGTAGTCATTACTCCTTTTGGCAATTTGATAGGTTTCCTTGATCAAACGGACATCTTTATCTGAAAGTAAAGTTACGTTGGTGAATTTTGGAACATACTCCTCTTCCACCTCTTCCAATATGGTATGGGAAACAGTAAGCTTGTTTCTTGTACTTATCACGACAGTTCCGGCTGCTGCATCGCCCAGGCGTTGCCGTCGTTCGGAAAACAAAATGGTAAGAAGTCCAATGGATCCGAAAAAGATCCAAATATCCACCAGGCGTAACATCCATCTCACCAAATAGTTACTCCAATGTACGGGCGTACCATCCAGGCGTACAACCCGCATCTTGAGTAACATTTTCCCAATAGTCCTCCCGTTGAAAATACTATGCATAAAAAGACTATAGCCCATTGCCGGTAAAAAAATCAGGGAAACCAGCCCCCGTTGGGTCCACCGGTCATCATACACATATCCAATAGCATCTCCTATCAGTCTCACCAGAATAGCATAGAGATACAGGATAAAAGCGTCTATTAAAAATGCAATAATGCGTTCCCCTATACTTACAATTTTATAATTAAGGTTCACATTTTGCGTTGTATTGATTTGAAGGTTCCCCATTAAGCCTTACTTTTAATTGCCGAGATATCTCTTATGCGTGAAGCCGCATTTGTCAAACAAAATAAGGAAAAATGGATAGCATTTGAAAAGGCTATCCTCCTTGGCTCCAGGACCCATCCGGATGCTTTGGCAGAAGGCTACATTCAACTGACAAACGACCTTGCATATGCCCAAACCTATTACGAGGGAAGTAAGACTTTGCTCTATTTAAACAGCTTGGCTTCGCAAGCACATCAAAAAATTTACAAGAACAAAAAGGAAACCGGCAACCGTATCCTGGATTTCTGGGCCTATGAATTTCCGCTTTTTTTTAAAAGCTATCAGAAAACCTTACTGGTGGCCCTTCTCATTTTTATACTGGCCGCTGTAATAGGTAGCATCTCTGCCTTGCACGATGCTACCTTTGTGCGATTGATCCTGGGAGATGCCTACGTAAATGAGACCCTGAACAACATTGCCAAAGGGGACCCTGCGGCTATTTACAAAGGAGGTAGTGAGATTGGGAGCTTCCTGGGGATCACCATTAACAATATGCGGGTAGCTTTTCTGGCCTTTGCCTTTGGGGTGATCACCAGTATTGGCACGGGCTACATTTTGTTCAGTAACGGAGTCATGCTGGGTGCCTTTATCACCTTCTTTTATACCCAGGGCGTATTCTTTGAAGCCAACAAACAGATTTGGTTGCACGGGACTATAGAAATTTCAGTAATCATAGTGGCAGGATGTGCCGGCTTAATAATGGGGAACAG
This sequence comes from Croceivirga sp., assembly GCA_028284285.1. GTDB lineage: Bacteria > Bacteroidota > Bacteroidia > Flavobacteriales > Flavobacteriaceae > Croceivirga. The sequence goes on along the minus strand of JANQSA010000032.1, from coordinate 12,824 downwards.
CATACTTTTCCCTAAAACCTTTTCCAGGAGAGTTTCATTTATGAAAGGGGCTAAAGATGGTTTAAAAGTGGTGGTAAGCACCATCCCATTTTTCATTGTTGCGGGTTTTATTGAAGGTTTTATTACCCGATATACGCAAATGCCGGCCTGGTTAGCTTTTCTTATCATCGGCAGCTCTTTCGTATTAGTGGTTTTCTATTACGGCATCTATCCAAGAATTTTAAATACCTTATATGATGGACAAATACATTCCCCTTCGCATCAATCGTGATTTTGGGGATATTATTACTACATATTTTGATTTTTTCAAACAAAACATCAGGAAGTTTACCCATGTGTTTCTCAGCTACAACGGTATTTTTTTGATTGGGTTACTTATTGTGAGCTATTTATTGGTTTCCGGCTTTATGGGAGTTATTGCTTACGAGAATTCGGGTAGCTTTGGTGTAGCCCGGGAACCCATGGATGAAAAGTACTTTGTACTTATTGGTGTGGGAGGTATTCTTTTCGTACTCATTTTGTTGGCGGTAGCCGTGCTTAACTATGGCCTTGCCAGTAGTTATATGATCAGTTATGAGGAGCTGCAATCCAATGCTTTTGACAAAAAGATAGTCTGGAACAGGATACAACAACAATTTGGGAATATCCTGCTATTCATCTTGATGCTCGTCCCGGTGTATCTGTTGTTCCTGATAGTAGCGGTGATCTTTGCATTTATCCCCCTGGTAGGATTATTCGTCCAGTACGTTTTGCAATACTTTTTAGCTGCCTGGTTAGGGGTTTCTTTTTATGACATGCTTCAAAATAAAAAAGGAGTGATGGAATCCCTTGGGGAAGGATGGAACCTGGTAACAGGAAATTTTTGGAAATCAGTGGGTGTGAATTTCATATTGGGACTACTGATAGGCATTCTTATGCTTGTGACTTTCACCATCCCGGGAGTTATTATTGGGGTGTACACTTTCCATGTAGTACAAAATAATGTTGATTATTTGAACTCTATAGTGGCAACCATTGTCTACACCCTGGGGACCTGTGCAGTATTGATTATTATGGTCTACGGCCAATGCCTATCTCAATTTGTGAACGGCATTTTGTACTATGCGCTGCATGAGAAAACCTATAACATAAATACACGGAAAAAAATTGATCAAATAGGAGAATCCTTAAAGTGAAAAACATACTCTGCTTTATTGTATTTATGACCACCTCGCTGGGTGTGGCTCAGTCCGTAAAGGACACTCTTGTTGTTCCTGAGGATAGCCTTGGGAACCTGTACGCCCGCCCGGAATTAAAAGACCTTAATCGGACCTATAACGGAGAAGAATTTGATTACAACGTAAAGACAGGGGAATCCCAGAATCTTATCGCCCGCTTCTTTAACTGGTTGAATATGTGGCTCTCGGATACCTTCGGGATAAAAATCTCACCGGAAGCCTTTAATGTAATACAATGGGGTATTTACATCGTCTTCTCAGGACTGATACTTTATCTCATTATCCGTTTGTTGATCAATGAACGAATTGAGGCCTTATTTACCAAAGGATCTACTGCCATTGCAGATGTTGAACTTTCCACCCGGCATATTGAACAAGTAAATCTTGATGAGCTATTATCTGAGGCCCTAAGAAACGGGGAGCATAGGTTGGCCGTGCGCTTTCTTTTTCTCAAGTTGCTACAACGCTTGTCACAAAAACAGATCATACAATGGCATTTTGAGAAGACCAATTCTGATTATCAACAAGAAATTCAGGAACCCCGATTACAATCCCGGTTCAAGGAGTTATCCTATCTGTATGACTACGTTTGGTATGGGGAACAAGCTCTGGACAAAAGTGCTTTTGATAAGGTCCGGGAACGATTTGGAAAAATGGATCAACTGTTGCCCTAGTAGTTATGGAGAAGCGCTCAAAAATCATACTTGTCATTTTTGGAGTGGTGGTATTGGCTATTGTAACCACAGAAATTATCCGACCTAAACCGATAAACTGGCGACCTTCCTACACTGCCTCGGACAAAGTCCCTTTCGGGTGCTATGTACTGTATAACGAACTCGCAGATCTATTTCCTGAAAGCGAAATCAAAACCATTGAAGAAAGTCTTTACGATGTATTGGTGCATAGAGATACTCTTGACTCTTTTAACTATTTGATGATTAATGATCACATAGCGATGGACGAACAGGAGACCCGCCAATTGCTACAGTTTGTTGCAGATGGAAATTCCGCCTTTCTCGCTGCCACTTCGGTGAGCTATATTCTGGCAGATACACTAAACCTGGGCTTTCAAAGCAACTATGCTCTTCAGGAAGATACGGTAGCCGTAAGTTTGACCCACAACCGGTTTCGGGGTTCAGAATATTTGTATTCCCGTGGGCTTTACAGCACCCATATTACCCGTTTGGATTCCAGCACAACTACAATTCTGGGATACCTGAAGTTTGAACGAAAAAACGATCTAACACAAAAGGTGGAGGAAACCGTGAAGATGCCCAATTTCATCATGACCCAACATGGTAAAGGAAGGTTTTTCATTCATACCACGCCACAGGCCTTTACCAACTACTACTTACTTAACGGAAACGAGGAATATGTTTCCCGTGTATTTTCCTATTTAAACCACACTGCATTGTATTGGGACAACTACAAAAAAGCCAGTAGGGTTATTATTGATTCTCCCATGCGGTTTGTCCTTAACCAAACCGCCTTACGATGGACCTATTATTTGACTATTGCGGGGCTACTCCTCTTTGTAATTTTTAAGGGAAAAAGGGAACAGCGTATAATTCCGGTAATTCCCCCAAACGAAAACTCGTCTGTGGAATTTGCCAGAACGGTGGGATCCCTCTATTATCAAAACAAGAACTATACGGATTTAATCCAGAAAAAAATTCGTTTTTTGTTCGCCTATATACATGAACGCTATTATGTAGATATTTCGGAGATCAACCAAAACACTGCAGAGCTTCTGGCGGCAAAATCCGGAAAGGCTGTTACAGAGATCAAGATCCTGATGGATTTGATCCTGGAATTGAAAGGAAAACCGGTTGCCACGGAACAGGACTTAATACATTTAAACAACAAAATTTACGCCTTTACACATTAATATGGAAACAGATCCACAAAACCCCCTTGAATTCAATACCCGAATAGACCTTTCCGAACTGAAGCAGGCCGTAGAACGGATAACTTCCGAATTAGGAAAGGTTATTATTGGACAAAACGAAATGATAGAATTGTTAATTGTCTCCATTTTGGCCAATGGCCATACCCTGATAGAAGGGGTACCAGGGGTTGCCAAGACCATTACGGCCAAGCTGTTGGCCAAAACCATGAATGTGGATTTCAACCGAATTCAGTTCACCCCGGACCTGATGCCCAGCGACATTTTAGGGACCTCTGTTTTCAACGTCAAAACCACGGAATTTGAATTTAAAAAAGGTCCATTATTTGCCAATCTGATATTAATTGACGAGATCAACAGGGCTCCGGCCAAAACACAATCCGCATTGTTTGAAGCCATGGCTGAGCGGCAAATAACCATAGATGGACAGGAGTTCAAAATGCCTCCTCCTTTTTTAGTGTTTGCCACGCAAAATCCCATCGAGCAGGAAGGTACGTATCGCCTGCCGGAAGCTCAGCTGGATCGTTTCCTGTTTAAGATAAAAGTGGATTATCCTTCTTTGGAAGAGGAAATTACCATTTTGGAAAACAAGCACAACAACAAAGGTGAGGTGGAAGAGAATTTAATTGACCAGGTGTTAACGGCGGATGAGATCATTGCCTACCAGGCCACTATTAAACAAGTGATCGTTGAGACCAATTTACTCAAGTATATAGCGGCTATAGTAAACCATACCCGCCATAATGCCAACTTGTACCTGGGTGCCTCCCCCAGGGCTTCTATCGCTATACTGGATGCCTCTAAAGCACTGGCCGCAATGCAGGGTAGGGATTTTATTACCCCGGAAGATATCAAAAAAGTGGCCAAACCTATTTTGGCACATCGGGTGATACTCACCCCTGAACGGGAAATGGAAGGAATGACCCCGGAAAAGGTGGTGGACCTTATGATCGAATCTCTTGAAATACCACGATAACCCTTGAAGCGCCTGTTCAAAAATATATACTTGGAGCGTCGTTTTTTTGTAGTGCTTGCTGCCATTATATTTGGATTTCTTGCAGCTTTCATTTTTCCAAATTTACTGGGTCCTCTACGGATTGTTTTTTTTCTCTTTCTCGTAGCTGTGGTAGCAGATGCACTTTTGCTTTTTGGCTCAAAAGGAACCCTTACGGCGTCCAGAGTGCTGCCGGAAAAACTCTCCAATGGGGATAAAAATCCCGTAGTCATAACCGTGTCCAATGGGTATTTATTCCGTTTGGGAATAAAGGTGATTGACGAGCTGCCCTTTCAATTTCAAAAAAGGGATTTTGAACTAAAGGATGGCCTTAATCCGGGAGGGCATAAACAATTACAGTACACGCTCCGCCCCACTGAACGTGGAGTGTACACTTTTGGTTACCTCAATGTCTTTGCCACTACTCCCTTACAGCTGTTATGCAGGCGTTTTCAGTTTGGCAAGGCCGAAGAAGTACCGGTCTACCCCTCTTTTTTGCAATTGAAAAAATACGACCTCATGGCATTTTCCAATCGTTTATTTGAGTTGGGGCTCAAAAAGATCCGTCGTATTGGCCATACTCTGGAGTTTGAACAGATAAAGGAATATGTGCAAGGCGATGATATCCGGGACGTTAATTGGAAGGCTACCGCCAAAAGCAATCGGTTGATGGTGAATCAATATCAGGATGAAAAATCACAACCTATTTATTCGGTAATAGACAAAGGCCGGGTGATGAAAATGCCCTTTGAAGGCCTTACTTTGTTGGATTATGCTATAAATGCCACCCTTGTCATCAGCAATATCGCCATTAAAAAAAGTGACAAAGCAGGAATGTTTGCGTTTAGCAATAGAACCGAAAATAGGGTAGTTGCAGAACGTAGAAGTTCCCAAATGCGTCTTATCCTTGAAACACTGTACAAGCTGGAAACAAATTTCCTGGAAAGTGATTTTAGCCGGTTGTATATTGATATCAAAAGGAATATCAGTCAAAGGAGTCTATTGTTATTATACACTAATTTTGAGACGGTAGATGCTTTGCACCGGCAACTGCCTTATTTACAAGCTATTGCAAAACAGCATTTATTAGTAGTTGTCTTCTTTGAAAACACGGAATTGCAGGAATTTGTATCCCAAAAACCAAAAACCACTTATCAGATCTTTGAGCAAACCATAGCGGAAAAATTTATTCATGAGAAAAAGCTTGTAGTGAATGCACTAAGAAAACACGGTATCCAAACCATGCTCACTAAGCCGGAGGAATTGACGATCAACACTATTAACAGGTACCTGGAAATCAAAGCAAGAGGCTTGCTATGATGTTGCTTGCCCTAGGGGTTATAGGTCATAGAAAGCGTTGTAAAAGAGGGAAGATAACCGGTATCTAAAAATTGATCCAACCTGTTTTTCATCTGTTTTTCCGGGAGATTTTTGGTGAGCGCCAGGTCCATCCGCCGCTTCATCCTCTTTTTTTTGTGATCCGTGAACACATCTATAGTGATACCCACGGTAGCCCCTCCTAAAATGGTAGCGAGAAGATCATCATTGTCCCAACCACCTGGACGTTGGCTGGAATCCACCGCTTCCTTCCCCAACCCAATGAGAGCACTTCCACCAATAGCTCCGGCAAAAGTCCACCAACGATTACCATCTGATATTTGCTTGGCAATTCCGGCACCGGCAAGTCCATAAAGATTGCCCCCAAGAAAATGAAGCGCCTTATCCTGTTCAATTTGTGCCAAAACGCCATGCGTCAAAAAGACAATTACCAATACGGTTTGTAGCTTCCTCATTGCAGGGCAAATATAACCAAGTGTGGATAACCCATGTAAAAAATCGATGAAATGCAAAGGAAGCTTGACTTCGTAACAGAAGCCTACAATCTTCCAAATAAAAAGGACATGCTAAGAAGCAGAAGGAATCAACGTGTGGCCCATGCCTTTTTCGCGGATTCAAATTCCTGCATGAGTTGCATGACAACTGCCGCTGCCGGTGTAATTTCATGTATCAAAGCCGAAACTTGCCCAATTTCCAATTCCCCTTCATTGAGGTCACCCTCAAACATCCCCCGCTTGGCCCGGGCTCTCCCTAAAAGTATTTTCAGGGCTTCGGTATCTGCCCCCTGGGCATAGGCCTTCTGAACATCATGGTAAAACTTATTTTTCAATAAACGTACCGGTGCCAGTTCTTTTAAAGTGAGTTGGGTAGCTCCCTCTTTGGCCTTTACCACTTCTTCCTTGAATGCAGGATGGGACGATGCTTCTGGTGTTGCCACAAAACGACTTCCTACCTGAACCCCGTCCGCACCCAGGACCATAGCGGCTAACATTTGCCGGCCTGTGGCTATGCCTCCTGCGGCTATCAGCGGAATATGAATGCTTTCCCTAACAGCAGGAATCAATACCATCGTGGTAGTTTCTTCCCTACCGTTATGACCACCTGCTTCAAACCCTTCTGCCACCACGGCATCCACTCCGGCTTCCTGTGCTTTTAGTGCAAACTTTACACTGCTCACCACGTGCACTACCGTAATTCCATGTTCCTTTAGAAAAGGGGTCCAGGCCTTGGGGTTACCTGCGGAAGTGAACACGATTTTTACACCTTCCCTGGCAATAATCTCCATTAACCGGTCAATATCCGGATAGAGCATGGGAACATTAACCCCAAAAGGCTTGTTTGTAGCTTTTTTGCATTTTTTGATATGCTCTTCCAAAACATCCGGGTACATGCTCCCGGCCCCTATCAACCCCAATCCCCCGGCATTGGCAACTGCTGACGCCAGGCGCCAGCCGCTGGCCCATATCATCCCTGCCTGAACTATAGGGTATTGGGTGTTAAAGAGTGTGGTGATCCTGGTTTCCATTGCCCTTAAGAGATTACCCCTGAACCTAGCAGTTCATCGTTGTGGTACCAGGCTACAAATTGTCCTTCGGTAATTGCGGACTGCTTTTGTTGGAAGTCCACATATAAACCGCCATGTACCCGGAATAGCTTTGCCTTTTGAAGCGGCTGCCTGTAACGGATACGTGCCATTACTTCAAGCGTTCCATCCAGCGTCAAGGCCAAATCTTCCCTAACCCAGTGCAATTCCCGCTCCTTTACAAAAAGTGTTCTGCGATACAAGCCCGGGTGATCTTTGCCCTGGCCGGTGTAGATAACATTGTTATTCACATCTGTATCCACCACAAACAAGGGTTCCCTGGTACCCCCTACGTCCAAACCTTTTCGTTGACCGATAGTAAAAAAATGAGCGCCGTTGTGTTGCCCAACTACAGCGCCATCTTCATAAGAATATAGTGGTTTCTTAGCATGATATTGCAGTTCTTCCAACTTTGAAGCAAAAAAGGCAGCTTTATTATGGTAATGATCTGAGGTTGCCGGGACCTCAACAATTACTCCGGTCTTCGGCTTCAATTTTTGCTGCAAAAAATCTGGCAAACGTACCTTGCCAATAAAGCACAATCCCTGGGAATCCTTTTTATCTGCAGTAATCAATCCATTTTCAGCAGCAATCTTTCGTACCTCCGGTTTGGTCAATTCCCCTATTGGAAACAGGGTCTTAGAGAGTTGCTCTTGCGAGAGCTGACATAAAAAATAGGACTGATCCTTATTGGAATCCACTCCTGCCAAAAGCTTATACGTGGTTGTGCCGTATGCATTTTCAATACTCGTTTTTCTGCAATAGTGTCCTGTAGCCACATAATCTGCCCCTAAACCTATGGCTATCTTTAAAAAAACATCGAACTTGATCTCCCGGTTACACAGGACGTCTGGGTTGGGTGTACGCCCATTTTCATACTCTTTGAACATATAATCCACGATGCGCTCCTTATATTCCCGGCTCAGATCTACGGTTTGAAAAGGGATCCCCAACTTTTCGGCTACAATTAAAGCATCATTACTATCTTCAAGCCATGGGCACTCGTTGGACAGGGTAACTGAATCATCATGCCAGTTTTTCATAAAAAGCCCTATGACCTCATACCCTTTTTGCTTTAGTAAAAAGGCCGCCACACTGGAATCTACACCTCCCGAAAGTCCTACAACAACTTTTATCCTTTTGTTTTTCATGACGTGGCAAAAATACAAAATATTGAAGTCGGATTTTTCTTCTCTTAGATAGCCAGACCCGCCATATTTAATATTGGCATAACCTAGAATTAAGAATGCTTTTAACTATTTGGCACAATTAAGTCCTATTTTCAGCACTCGAGAACTACAACAAAAAAAATGAAAATGAAACCCATCCCACACTACGCCAAATGGTTGTTTTTATTCACCTTAATGCTGCTGGTATTTGCTTGCAGCAATGATGATGATGGTGATCCTACACCACAACAAACGCAGAATCCGGAAAACCCCAACGAGGATTCTTCTTCCGACGACGATGATGGTGGTGCGGATGACGATAATGCTACCACTACAGTAAATATCGTTGACCTGGCTTCATCCGTTGACCTATTGGAGGATCTGGTCACAGCTTTACAAACCGCAGAAGCCGGTCTTGTTGAGGCACTTTCAGCGGAAGGAACATTCACGGTTTTTGCTCCTGATAACGAAGCATTCGATAAGCTTCTGGATGAACTGGACGGTTTTGATACTTTGGAGGATTTTGATACCGATGAAGAAAAAGAACTGTTGGCTGAAATCTTAAGATACCATGTGGTTACCACCGAGGCAGCATTTTCTGACAACTTATCCAATGACACCCAATTGGAAACCCTACAAACGGAAACGGTAAGGGTCAATGTGGACGGAAGTGTTTTCATACAAGACAAAACAGAGGATGAGGCAGAAGTAATTGATGCAGACAATGAAGCGTCTAATGGTGTGGTGCACATTATAGACAAGGTGTTGCTTCCCCAGGCCGTACTGGATATTCTGTTCCCTGAGCCTGGTGATTCTTCGGGAACTGTGGTGGATGTTGTGATCGATACAGAAAGCCTTTCCTTATTGGAAGAAGCGGTAATTGCAGCCGGTTTGGGGGACGATTTAAGCGGAGAAGGCCCCTTCACCATTTTTGCACCGACAAATACAGCAATTGAAGAATTATTTGATTTGCTGGGTGATAATTACAACAGCTTTGATGACTTCACCAATCCGGTTGAACGCCTGCTGTTAGCAGAGATCCTGGAGTATCATGTAGTACCTCAAAATCTTCCCTCCTCCAGCCTTTCTCCGGGAACAGTGGCCAGTTTGAATTCGGAAGAAACCCTGGAAATTATTGCTAGCGGAGATAGTTTTGTCATTGGCGATGCCTCCAATACAGATGCCAATTTATTGGAAATAGACAAAACTGCCAGTAACGGGGTGGTGCACATCATAGATAAAATCTTAATTTCTCAAGAAGTAGCGGACGTATTGGGTGATCTCGGTATTGACATAAACAATCCTACTAATGGGATGCCTTCCATTGGAACCATAGTAGAAGGCAATGACGAGTTGACGTTTTTAGAAGAGGCATTGCGGTTAACAGGACTTTTAGACACTCTTGGAGAAGAGGGTCCTTTTACCGTTTTTGCTCCTTCCAACGAAACCCTTACTTTTCTGTTTGGATTGCTGGGCAGTGGAGTTGATGGGATAGAAGATTTTGATTTGGATTTTGAGATTGATCTTTTACGTAACGTATTGTTATATCATGTAGTCCCCGGAAGAATCACATCCTCTGACTTGATGGTTGGTGAGCTACCCACCCTTTTAGGCGACCCTATTGCGGTCCTTCAGAGTCCGGATGGATTTCTACTCAAAGATGCCACTGATCTCATTGTTGAACTTACCTTTACGGACATTCCTGCCAGTAACGGCATCATACATGGTATAGATCGTGTATTAGTACCACAATCCGTGATCACCACTATTGTAGATGAAACAGAAGAAAACTTCCGGCAATTGTTGGCGTTGGTTTCGGAAAACGACATTTTGGTAATGGCGCTTTTGATGGCCGGCGAAAACATTCAGCAAGAATTAAGCGCACCTTTTACTTTTTTTCTACCTACCAACCGGGCATTTTTGGATCTGTTTGACCAGTTAGAGGGTATCGATTCCTTACTGGACTTTAACACCATAGGGGAACTGGAATTGCTGGCTACCATTTTGTCGTATCATTTTGTTACCGACACCAAGGCGCTATCCTCCAATTTATCGAATGAACAAATAATTACCACCTTACAAGGAGAAACCCTTTCAGTAAACCTGGATAATGGGGTAGCAATTCTGGATAAAACCGGAACCCCTGCCATGGTAACCGCCGCCGATCGGGAAGTACTCAATGGAGTGGTGCACTTTATTGACAAAGTATTGCTACCACAAGAGGCCTTGAATAGTTTGTAAATTCCCAAAAAACATTTCCTTTATAAGAACCGCCCTTCGGGTGGTTTTTTTGTTTTTATGTTAATTTTGTTAAACTTTTACAAAAAAATAAGAAACAAAAGCAACCTCTTCCATTTTGTTTAATCTTAAAGTTGTTTTATCAAAACATGCACTAACTGACGTAATATCCTCGTGTTTTTAGAAAAAATCCTGTTTTTTTAAAGGATTTCTAATAAAATCAAGAAAGAAGATTCCTCGCAAGTGTTTGTTGATAGGCAATAACAATTAAACATTTTACTTGAAAACTATTGATTATGAAAAATTTCCTAAAGTGGCAAGGCTACCTTTTTCTGGCCTTGTTCACCCTCCTTGTTATATCCTGCGAGGACGATGACGAAAGCAACTCTCTTCAAGATGACGAGGTAACTGCTACAATTGTAGAAACAGCCAAAAACACCGAAGCCTTAGGTGCTTTGGTGGATGCTTTGACCAAAGCTGATGAAAATGAGGGTTCGGATTTAGTAGGAGCCCTTGACGGGAACAACACTTTTACTGTCTTTGCACCAACCAACGATGCTTTCAACACATTATTTGAGGAATTGGACGATTTTAATTCTTTGGATGACTTCGACACTCCGGAAGAAAGGGATCTGCTGGCCCTTATCCTGCAATATCATGTCATAGGAGGTGAAGCGCTGGAATCTGATGATTTATCGGATGAAGAAATGCTTACCACCTTACAAGGGGAAAATCTTACCATATCCCTGGAAGGCGGGATTTTCATCCAGGATGCCACACCTATAGACGCAGAAGTGATCCTCCCGGACAATTTGGCCAGTAACGGAGTGGTTCACATTATTAATAAGGTATTACTACCTATGGCCGTTATTGAAATGATCAATGGTGAGACCCTCGTAGATGTCGTGATTGCTACCGAAACCCTATCATTGTTGGAAGAAGCTGTAATCAAAGCTGATTTAGTGGAAACGCTAAGTAGTGAAGGACCATTTACTGTTTTTGCGCCTACCGATGAAGCCTTTGCAGCGCTGTTGGAGATGCTAGGGGATGACTACAATGATTTGGATGATTTCGATACCCCTGAAGAAATCGCTTTACTTACCAATATCCTATTGTACCATGTAATTCCTAATGAAACCATCCTGGAGGCAGATTTGGAAGAGGGATCGGTTCCTACTGCTTTTACAGATAACAGTTTACAGCTTATCGCTTCTGACGACACCTTTGTTATTGGTGATGATACTGATGTGGATGCCAACATCATCGGTACCGACATCACCGCTTCTAATGGAGTAGCCCACACCATAGATAAAGTATTATTACCACAGTCCGTGTTAGACGCTATCAATGCAGGTATGCTTATGGACCTTGTGGAAATTGTGGTCGGCACGGAATCGCTATCGCTTTTGGAGGATGCTGTGATCGCTGCCGGATTGGCCCAAACCCTTAGCGGGGATGGCCCGTTTACCGTCTTTGCCCCTACCGATGAAGCTTTTGTTGCGCTTTTGGATATCCTGGGAGACGATTACAACAGCCTGGCCGATTTTGATACCCAGGAAGAACTGGACCTGTTGACCAATATCCTGCTCTACCACGTTGTGCCACAGCGAGTCCTGGAGGCGGACCTTCAACCCGGTTCCGTACCCACCGCCTTTGCAGATAACTCCATTGAGGTTATCGCTTCAAACGACACCTTTGTTATCGGGGATGCCTCTGATACGGATGCTAACATTACCGATACGGATATCATTGCCTCTAATGGAGTAGCGCATACCATAGATAAGGTACTGCTTCCACAGGCAGCTATTGATTTTGTTACGCAACTCCAGTTAAAGAACCTGGTAGAGATCGTCGTAGCGACCGATGACCTTTCAGCATTGGAGGAAGCTGTGATCGCCGCCGGATTGGCTCAAACACTTAGTGGAGATGGTCCATTTACCGTTTTTGCCCCTACCAATGATGCTTTTGTTGCCCTTTTGGATATCCTGGGAGACGATTACAATAGCCTGGCCGATTTTGATACCCAGGAAGAACTGGACCTGTTGACTAATATCCTCCTTTATCATGTCGTGCCACAGCGAGTCCTGGAGGCGGACCTTCAACCCGGCTCCGTGCCCACCGCCTTTACAGATAATTCCATTGAAGTTATCGCTTCAAACGACACCTTTGTTATTGGAGATGCTTCCGATACGGATGCCAACATTACTGATACCGATATCATTGCCACTAATGGAGTAGCGCATACCATAGACAAGGTACTGCTTCCACAGGCGGCTATTGATTTTGTTACACAACTCCAGTTAAAGAACCTGGTAGAGATCGTCGTAGCGACCGATGACCTTTCAGCATTGGAGGAAGCTGTGATCGCCGCCGGATTGGC
>JANQSA010000085.1 GCA_028284285.1 Croceivirga sp. | reverse complement strand
ATTGCGAAATTTTTATATCTTTAACATTATTAACTAACTAAATTTAAGTTTGAACACAATGAAGAAAATATCCTTTACTCTGGCTACTGCCGGAATGTTCATTTTAGGTACTTCAACAGCTTCTGCCGCACTATTGCAGGAAGAAGCTGCAGCCGAAGCAAGCAAAGGTTTTACTCAAATCTTGAAAGAGCAGTTCATTCAAGGTGGGCCGGTATTTATGGGTATAGTGTTGCTTTGTCTTATTCTGGGGCTGGCTGTTGCTATAGAGCGTATCATTTATTTAAATCTGGCCAGTACTAATTCTGCTAAACTCAAGCAGCAAGTAGAAGATGCTTTGGCTTCGGGCGGAGTTGAGGCTGCAAAAGAAATTTGCAGGAATACCAAAGGACCTGTAGCTTCTATTTTCTACCAAGGTTTGGATAGAGTAGATGAAGGCATGGATGCTGCGGAAAAAGCGGTTGTTGCTTACGGAGGCGTTCAAATGGGGCAACTGGAAAAAAATGTTTCCTGGTTATCCCTGTTTATCGCTATTGCTCCCATGCTCGGATTTATGGGTACGGTAATTGGTATGATTCGAGCCTTTCAAAAGATTGCAGCAGTGGGTAACTTAAGTGCCTCTTTGATCGCAGGAGATATTCAGGTCGCTCTTTTGACCACGGTATTCGGATTAATTACAGCCATTATTCTTCAGATTTTTTACAACTACATCATAGCTAAGATCGATAGTATAGTTAACGATATGGAAGATTCATCAATTTCATTGATGGATATGTTGGTTTCCCATACCAAGAAGTAATTGCTCTTTAACATTTAAACTATCGAGAGATGCACAGAATTTTAAAAATTGTTTTGATTGTTATTGGGATCGTTGCCGCTATCATGTGTTTTTTCATGATGCCGGATGAAGCAGATCCTGATGCCATCAATAGTACGGGTATCAGCGTTATGTTTATGCTGATGTGGATATTGTTAATTGTAGCCGCCGCAGCGGCACTGTTCTTCGGATTAAAAAAGGTATTTACTTCTCGCGGAGGACTTAAAAAGGCGCTGTTTTCCTTGGGAGGTCTGGCTATTTTGGCAATTATAGGTTACGCTTTAGCTGGAAACGAACAGCCCGTTGTTGATACCATGTCAGGCCGGGGTATTGAAACCTCGGTGGGCACCGTTAAAACGATCGGTACATTGTTAAATGTGTTTTTTGGAATGGTCATCGTAGCCGTTGTGTTGATGTTATGGCCAGGGGTTAAAAGAGCTTTTGGAAAATAAATAAAAATTATGCCTAGAAGAAAAGGAGCACCAGAGGTAAATGCGGGATCTATGGCGGATATTGCTTTCTTGCTACTCATCTTTTTCCTGGTTACCACAACCATAGAAACGGATGCAGGATTGGACAGGATGTTGCCGCCTATTGAACCGCCAGATCAGGATGTGGTAATTAAGCAGAAAAACATTTTTACCGTGAATATTAATAGGAGCGGACAACTGCTGGTGGAAGAAGAGTTAATGGATTTAAGGAAGCTGCGTGACGCAGCTATAGCCTTCCTGGATAATGGTGGGGATGGTACGTGTAACTATTGTAGGGGCAGAAAGGATGCTTCATCTTCTGATAATCCCACTAAGGCCATCATTTCCTTAAAGAATGATCGTGAAACAAAGTATAGCACTTATATAACAGTTCAAAATGAATTGGTTGGTGCCTATAATGATCTAAGGAATAGAGAGGCACAGCGATTATTCGGCCAGGATTTCGTGGATATGGAGGCAGAATTTTTGAATCCTGAGACACCTTCGGCTATTCGGGATGATCTGAAGCCCAAGGTAAAACGGATTCAGGATTTATTTCCTCAGAAGCTGTCAGAGGCAGAAACTTCTGTTAACTAACTATATAAAACAAAACGCAAATGGCTAAATTCGCTAAGAAAAAAGATGGTGATTTACCTGCAGTTTCCACAGCATCGCTTCCGGATATTGTTTTTATGTTACTGTTTTTCTTCATGACGGTGACTACAATGAAAGATAGCTCGTTGTTGGTGCAAAATACGTTGCCCAATGCAAGTGAGATTAAAAAACTGGAAAAGAAGGACCGTGTCATCTACATTTACGTGGGTAAACCTACCCGGGAGTACCAAAGCGTTTATGGAACGGAACCAAAAATCCAGTTGAATGATAAGTTTGCCAGTGTCGGGGAGGTAGGTTCCTATATCCTGGCGGAAAGGGCTAAGAAGCCTCAAGAATTGCAAAACGTGTTAACTACTGCACTCAAAGTAGATAAGAATGCAAATATGGGACTCATCTCCGATATTAAACAGGAGTTGAGAAAAGTAAACGCCTTGAAGGTAAATTACACTACCTACGAGGGTAATGCATTTAACAACTTACAATAGGTTAGTTATCCAACTTGAAATTTTAAAACGCCTCTTTTTGAGGCGTTTTTTATTTAACATTATTTTTGGAATAGTTGTTGATGTCTTTAGCTGAAACACTCTTTGTAAAATGCTACTGAAAATTCAAAACTATGTCCAGATTTAGGCAACTACCGGAGGTGAACGCTGGTTCAATGGCGGATATCGCATTCTTATTGTTGATTTTTTTTCTTGTTACTGCTTCTATTCCAACGGATGAGGGATTACATCGGATTACCCCTCCTAAGGAAAATCGAACAACAGCGGAAATAAAGGATAGAAACCTTTTTGAATTAAACCTTAATCGAACCGGTGAACTTATGGTCGAAGGAGAGACCACGCCGTTTTCGGAATTGCGTAAAATGGTTAAGGCGTTTATTGACAACGGTGGAATTTTACCGGGAAATTCAGGTTACTGTTCTTATTGTGCAGGAACAGGTGACGCTCTCTTATCTGAGAATCCTCAAAAAGCAATTATCGCTTTACGCGTACCTAGAGAAGCTGACTATTCTGTCTATGTTACTGTACAAAATGAATTACAGGGAGCATATAATGAATTGCGGAATGAGGTAAGTATCACCTTATACGGAGCTACTTTTGAAGAAATGAAAGAAGAATATAACAAAGGTGGAGTAGTGACCGAACGGAAAGAGGTATTACAACGTAAGATTAAGAAGATTCAGGAGATGTATCCACAAAAAATATTGGAAATCAGCACTTCAAACTTTTAATTCAACATCCATGTCAAGCTTGAGAACATTTAGGAAAAACAAGTTGCCTGCAATATCCACAGCCTCGTTACCGGACATTGTATTCATTTTACTATTCTTTTTTATGACCGTGGTAACGATCAATAATCAGCAAATAATGGTGGAGAACACCTTGCCCCTCGCCACAGAAGCCGAAAGACTGATGAAGGTTGATAATATTATTGAAATATATGTGGGAAAACCAAAAGACGGGCAGGAGACACTTCTGGGCACGGCACCTCGAATTCAATTAGGAAATACGTTTGTAAGTATGGATCAAATTGCGTCTAATGCCTTACGGGAGTTGTATTTAATGCCGGAACACCTTAGAAAATCTGCGATGGTATCGATCAAGGCAGACAAAACCATTAAAATGGGAATTATTCTTGATCTCAAGGAAGAATTACAAAGCATAAACCTTTTAAAGATTAATTACACTACCGTTCAGGGAGATGTTTTTCAAAATATTGAGTAGCTGCCTAAAAACCTTTAAAGGCGTTACCAGGGTTTTTTGTTTAATTTGTGGCATGTTTCGATGGGTGGTAATAACAATGACATTTTTTCTCCTGGGGTGCGCTGTAGTTCTCGCGCAGCAGACATCAACAGATGGCACTTATGATGAAAAGTATCTCGAAGATCAATTCTATGCCGCCTTTGCCTATAATTTTTTACTGGATAAGCCCGGAAGTGTCGTTCAGCAAAGCCTGTCTTATAATGTACAGCTGGGATTTATAAAGGATATTCCACTTAACAAAGCACGGAATTTTGGATTGGGTCTGGGTTTTGGTTACGCCACCAATTCGTATTACACCAATATTGTGGCCGTGGAAACACCGGGGGGAATAGTATATCGATTGCCATTGGAACAGGAGGAAGTTAATCGCAGTAAATTAGAAACCCATGCCATAGAATTTCCTTTGGAGATCAGATGGCGTACCTCCAATCCGATTGCGTACAAGTTTTGGCGGGTGTACACGGGATTTAAAGCGGAATATCTTTTTTCCCGCAGGGCGAAAGTAGTGACAGATGAAGGAGATACTGCTTTCTCAGTTCCCAATATAGAACAGTGGCAATTTGGTTGGATAGTTAATTTTGGATACAACACCTGGAACCTGCATTTCTACTGGTCGCTAAGGGATCTGATGGACAGCAATGCCGTATTTGAGGGACAGCAGCTCAATGTAAGACCTATCAGAATAGGGGTTATCTTCTACATCTTATAGCCAGTATTTCAGTACAACAAGCTGGGAACAGCATCCTACCATAAAACCAATGATGAGTTCCAATTTGGAATGAGCCCTCATATAGAGCCTGGAAGTAGCCACCAAACCGGTCATAAGTGTGAAAATGGCAATCGCAAAGGTGATATTAATTTCAAAATGGATGCTTAGCGCTACAAGATAGGTGAGGATACATCCCATGCCCAAAAGATGGATACTGGCTTTTACCCTGACAAATAACAAAAGTAAGGTAGAGAAGGTAGCAATAAGTAATCCTACAAAAAAGTAGTAAAGTTCATTAATGTAGTTTAAAGGGATTACCTGATACAAGATCATGAGGTACAGCACCATACTCATGTATAGCGGATATTTTCGTTCTTTGAGGGAAGGGGCAAAAACCGAAGAAATCAATCCCAGATTTTTTAGGATAAGAAAGAAAATTATGGGAATGATCACCGTTAAAATGAAAATGGGTAAAATATTGCCACTTTGCAGTTCTAAAGAATTAAATCTGGGTGTGATTAAGAAATAGGCTAGTGTGCCTCCAATGGGGATGAGCAATGGATGAAAGATATAGGAGATCGCATATAGCAAAAACCGCATCAGATCTGTTTTCGGAGCCTGGCAACAGGCAAACCCAGTTGTTCCCGATATTTCGCTACAGTTCTTCGGGCAATTGGATATCCCTTTTCTTTAAGGAGTTTGGCCAATTTGTCATCCGTTAAGGGCTTTTTCTTGTCTTCCTCATTGATCACCGTTTCCAATATCTTTTTGATCTCTCGCGTGGAAACATCCTCACCCTGTACGTTCTTCATGGATTCCGAAAAGAAATCCTTAATGAGTTTTGTGCCATACGGAGTGTCTACATACTTGCTATTGGCCACTCTTGATACTGTAGAAACATCCATGTCAATTTCGTCCGCTATGTCCTTTAGTATCATAGGCTTAAGCTTGCGTTCGTCCCCGGTCAAAAAGTATTCTTTTTGATATTGCATAATGGCGTTCATGGTGATATACAACGTCTGCTGGCGTTGCTTTATAGCATCAATAAACCATTTGGCGGCATCAAGTTTCTGCTTAATAAAAAGAATGGTATCTTTTTGGGACTTGCTCTTTTCCTTGGCACTTTTATACCCCATGAGCATATTGGTGTACTCCTTGGAGACGTGCAGTTCAGGAGCGTTACGGCCGTTTAAGGTTAAGTCCAGTTCTCCGTCCACGATCCGAATGGAAAAATCCGGAACCACATGTTCTACAATGCGATTGTTTCCGGAAAAAGATCCTCCCGGTTTTGGATTTAACTTTTCAATTTCGGCGATAGCATTTTTCAATTCTTCTTCACTTATGTTGTGCTTCGCCTGCAGTTTCTCAAAATGTTTTTTGGTGAACTGTTCAAAAGACTTTTCCAGTATGGCGATAGCCAATTCCACCGCGGCAGTAGGCTCTTTTCGCTTTAATTGGATGGCGAGGCACTCTTCGAGGGATCTTGCACCAACCCCTGGAGGATCAAGGGTTTGTACAGAGCTTAACACCCTTTCTATAGTAGCTTCGTCTGTGAAAATGTTTTGGGTAAACGCAAGGTCGTCCATGATGTCGGACAGTGGTCTGCGGATGTAACCGCTTTCGTCCACGCTACCTACCAAAAACTCCGCTATGGCCCATTCCTGGTCATCCAAATACACTGTACTGAGCTGATTGAGCAAATATTGATTGAACGAGACTCCTGCTGCATAAGGGATACTTTTTTCATCTTCGTCCGCACTATAATTATTGACTTGCGTCCGATAGTCCGGAATCTCATCGTCGCTGAGGTAGTCATCAATATTGATATCCTCAGTGGTTATGGTATCATTATCCGTTGACTCTTCAAAACTATTGTCAAAATTTTCCTCTATTTCTACGCTCTCTGCTTTTCCACTTTCCAAAGCGGGATTTTCTTCCAGTTCTTGTTTTAAACGTTGTTCAAATGCCTGGGTAGGGAGTTGAATCAACTTCATCAGCTGGATCTGCTGAGGAGATAGCTTTTGAGAAAGTCTGAACTGTAAGTGCTGTTTAAGCATAAATCTGTGTATTCCTTACTTTTAAAGTTAAAGAATTACGTTTAAAATTCTGCATTTTGCGGGGTTCTGGGAAAGGGAATAACATCCCTGATATTGTTCATGCCGGTTACAAATTGCACAAGGCGTTCAAAACCCAGGCCAAAACCACTGTGTACTGCCGTACCAAACCGTCTAAGGTCTAAATACCACCAGAGCTCTTCTTCCGGGATATTCAATTCGCTCATTTTCCGTTGTAGTACCTCAAGGCGTTCTTCCCGCTGAGACCCTCCCACAATTTCTCCAATTCCGGGGAATAACACGTCCATGGCCCGTACCGTTTTACCGTCTTCATTAAGTCGCATATAAAATGCTTTGATACTTGCCGGGTAATCAAAAAGGATCACGGGACATTTGAAATATTTTTCCACCAGATAGCGCTCATGTTCACTTTGAAGGTCGGCACCCCACTCGTCAATACTGAATTCAAATTTTTTCTTTTTGTTGGGTTTTGAATTTCTAAGGATATCTATAGCCTCGGTATAACTCACTCTTTTGAAAGTATTGTCTACCACAAATTTCAATTTAGCTATCAACGGCATCTCGCTGCGTTCTGCCTGAGGTTTGGATTTTTCCTCGTCCAAAAGGCGTTGTTCTAAAAATTGGATATCCTCACTACAATTCTCCAGGACGTATCGTATCACCCATTGGATAAAATCCTCTGCCAAATCCATATTGGCATCGAGGTCGTAGAAAGCCATCTCCGGCTCTATCATCCAAAACTCCGCTAAATGCCGGGAGGTATTTGAATTTTCTGCTCTGAATGTCGGTCCAAAGGTGTATACTTTTCCGAGACCCATAGCAAAGGCCTCTGCTTCCAATTGTCCGGATACCGTAAGGTTGGTCTCCTTGCCAAAAAAATCCTTTTTGAAATCTACGGCGCCCTCGGGGTCCAAAGGAGGGTTTTTGGCATCCAGGGTCGTTACCCGGAACATCTCTCCGGCACCTTCCGCATCCGAGCCGGTAATAATGGGCGCGTGCATATAGTAGAACCCGTTTTGCTTAAAGTAACTGTGAATAGCAAAAGACAAAGCGGAACGTACCCGCATGACTGCGGAGAAGGTATTGGTACGCACCCTTAAATGGGCTTTTTCCCGTAAAAACTCCAGGGAGTGTTTTTTAGGCTGGATGGGATAGGTATCCGCATCTGCTTTTCCATGTAGGGTAAGTTGATCTACTTGTATTTCCACGGCTTGCCCTCTTCCCTGGCTTGCTACCAAGCTGCCTTTTATTTTTATGGCAGCACCTGTAGAAATGGATTTAATGAGCTCCTCATCGAAGCTTTCATAATCTACAACACATTGCAGGTTCTTTAAGGTAGATCCATCATTAAGGGCAATAAATCGGTTACTTCTAAAAGCTTTTACCCAGCCTTCCAAGACCACTTCTTGCTCTTTAGGTTCTGTGTTGAGTAGCTCCTTGACAGAAAATCGAGTAATCATCTCAGCAAAAATTAAGCCCCAAAGATAATTGTTTTAGCGGGAGGGTGTAAGTTCTGTTCCCCTAAAAAAACCAGTGTCATGTCAACCCTCAACTAACGGGTAAAAATTAGCCTTTTGAGGCATCCCTGCGTTGGAAAATAGTTCCGTAGGCCCTGCTATGCAACGATTTTCCGTCTAGGCCTGCCTTAAAATCTATAATTTTTACATAGCCATTTGAGAATTGACATGACACTAGGCATTATCCGAATCTTTATCTTGTACGGGTAAGACATCAATGTGTGGTTTTTTAAAGATCTTTTTGTTGGCGATGCTACGCTCCAGGGAAAGCAATAAGGAGGGCAGGAGGATTAAATTAGACAGCATGGCGAACAGCAATGTGGCGGATACCAGTCCGCCCATCGCCTGGGTGCCTCCAAAGCTCGAGATGATAAATACCGAAAAGCCAAAGAACAGCACTACCGAGGTATAGAACATACTCACACCGGTTTCGCGCAAGGCGTTGTATACAGATTTTTTGATCTGCCAACGGTTTGCGGTGAGTTCCTGCCGGTATTTGGCCAAAAAATGGATGGTATCGTCCACGGAAATACCAAAGGCAATACTAAAAATCAAAATCGTAGAAGGTTTTATAGGTATTCCCAAATAGCCCATAAGGCCTGCGGTAATAACCAAAGGCAATAAATTGGGGATAAGCGAAACTATGATCATCCTGAAGGAGCGGAAAAGATAGGCCATAAATAAAGAAATAAGCCCTACGGCCAAGGTGAGCGAGAGCAACAGATTTTTAATAAGGTATTTGGTGCCTTTTAAAAAGAGCAGTGCTTTACCGGTCATGTATACGTTATACCTATCCTGAGGAAAGGTCTTTGCTATGGATTTTAGTAGTTCCTGCTCTATTTCTTCCATACGGGGGGTTTTAACATCCCGCATAAAGGTGGTCATCCGGGCGATCTGGCCGGTACTGTCTACAAAGCTTTCCAGTAAATCCCCATTTTCCGAAGATTTTCGGGCCACATCCATAATAAAAGTATTCTCCTGTGAGGTGGGCAATTGGTAATACCTGGGAACACCATTGTAAAAGGCTTGTTTAGAGTATTTCGCCAGATTTACCACGGAGAGGGTTTTGGAAAGTTCCGGAATCTCATCAATTTCCTGTGCCAGCTGATCCATCCTTCGAAGCGTGGCCAACTTGGTAACGCCATTTTTTCGTTTAGTATCTACCACAACCTCTACAGGCATGATCCCATCAAACTCCTTCTCAAAAAAACGGATATCCTTAAAAAAGTTGGCATTTTTGGGCAAATCTTCTATACGACTTCCGGTGATCTCAATCCGGTAAATCCCGATGATACTCAATACCAGCACAGTGACAGCCGTGATATAGACTGAAATACGATGATTTCGCACAACGTGCTCCATCCAGTTCACAAAAGTGTACATCCATTTTTTACTCAGGTGTTTCAAATGCTTATCCTTGGGGATGTACATAAAGCTGTACACTATGGGAATAATACAGAGTGATAATAAAAATATACAGAGTATACTTATGGAAGCAACAATTCCAAACTCCTTGAGCAGGACACTGTCCAGAATAATAAAGGTGGCAAAGCCCAAGGCTGTTGTCACATTGGTCATCAAAGTAGCATTTCCAATCTTGGTAATCACGCGTTGCAGCGACAACGCCTGATTCCCGTGTTTTTTTACCTCCTGTTGGTACTTGTTAATCAGAAAAATACAGTTGGGGATTCCAATAACGATGATCAAAGGAGGGATCAGTGCGGTGAGAATGGTAATTTCGTACTGGAATAGTCCCAGGATCCCAAACGTCCACATTACCCCGATAATCACAACACAAATAGAGATAAACGTAGCCCGGAAACTTCTAAAGAAAAAGAAAAAGATCAATGAGGTAACCAAAAGCGCGGCAAGGATAAATATTCCAATTTCGTCAATAATGATTTTGGAATTCCATGTTTTGATGTAGGGCATTCCGGAGACTTTTACATCTAATTGCGTCTCATTTTCAAAATTTTCAACGAGGTTTTCCAGGTCGCCCAGAATAAACTCATTACGGACAGTGGTATTTAAAATATCCTTGTCCAGATAAATAATTGTTCGAATGGTTCCTGTTTCCTTGTTGAAAATGAGGCTCTCGTAAAACGGGAGCGTATTAAATAGTTTATCCCTAAAACGGGTAATATCTCCCTGGGAGGCTATTTCACTTTCCAGTAAGGGCTTAAGGACAAATTCCTGCTTTTCATCATCCTTTATGAGTTCCTGAAGATTATCGGTGGATATCACAAGGTTTATCTCAGGATTGGCCTGGAATTGTTTACTCAGCCTATTCCATCGATTAAAATTGTCCGGTAAAAAAAGCGCACTGTCCCGGACAGCTAAGACTATAGCGTTATCCTCTTCTCCGAACAAAGAGACAAACTCAGCATATCTTAGGGTTTCCGGGTGATCGTCCGGCAGCACGCTGGTCTCTGTGTTGGAAAAACGCATGTTTTCCCATTGAAACACTAAATAAGTAGTGCAGGAAGCTATGATGAACAGGATCAAGATTCTGTTTCGAAGAATCAATCGCGCAACTGTAGACCAAAACCCTTGAAGGAATTCTTTGAGCATGCCTTTTTATTGGCTGCAAAGGTAGAAAATGAAAAAGTTTGCGCCCAAAAAGTAATGAGGTTTTACACCTTCATTATTTCCGCTTCTTTGACGGTAAGTACCTCTTCAATTTTTTTAATGTAGTCGTCCGTTAATTCCTGGACATCAATTTCGGCATTAGCCAGTCGATCTTCGGAAATGTCCAACTTTTTTAATTCTTTGTTGGCATCTTGTCGGGCACTGCGTACGCTTACCCTGGCGTCCTCCGCTTCGGCCTTTGCCTGTTTCACCAGTTCTTTTCTGCGTTCCTCCGTCAAAGGGGGTACATTGATAATAACGCTCTCTCCGTTGTTCATGGGATTGAAACCTAAATTGGAATTGATGATCGCTTTTTCTATTTCAGGGATCATGGTTTTTTCCCAGGGTTGCACGGAAATGGTTCGTGCATCGGGGGTATTGATATTGGATACCTGAGATAACGGTGTTTGGGAACCATAGTATTCCACCATTACCGAAGATAGCATAGCCGGGCTGGCTTTACCTGCTCTAATTTTAACAAACTCTTTTTCCAGGTGTGCCATGGCGCCATCCATGTTTTCTTTGGTGCTATCTAAAATAAATTCTACTTCTTCATTCATAGGAAAAAATTTTGTTATGAAATCAATTCTTGTGCCAGGACTAGTTGTTAACCATTGTTCCAATGTTTTCGCCCAAAACAATTCTCATCAGGTTCCCTCTGGTATTCATATCGAAAACCACGATGGGAAGTTCGTTTTCCTGGCTTAAGGTAAACGCAGTAGTGTCCATTACTTTTAAGCCTTTGGAAATCACTTCGTTAAACGAAATGGAGTCAAACTTTGTAGCACTTTTATCCTTTTCAGGATCCGCACTATAAATACCATCTACCCGGGTCCCCTTTAAAATTACATCCGCCCCTATCTCAATAGCACGTAAAACGGCGGCAGAATCCGTGGTAAAATACGGATTACCTGTGCCTCCTCCAAAAATAACCACTCTTCCCTTTTCCAAATGCCGTATGGCCCTTCTCCGAATAAAAGGTTCGGCTACTTCATTGATTTTTATAGCGGATTGGACGCGGGTTTCAACGCCAATTCCTTCCAGAGCGCTCTGCAGCGCCAGGGCATTGATTACTGTAGCCAGCATTCCCATATGGTCGCCCTGAACACGATCCATCCCTTGTCCTACACCTTTTAGCCCTCTAAAAATGTTTCCTCCTCCAATTACAATAGCCACCTCAACACCTTTTTCTACCACAGATTTTATGTTCTGGGCGTAGTCTAAGGTCCTTTCAGGATCAATACCGTATTGTTGTTCTCCCATAAGGGCTTCCCCACTTAATTTCAGTAGGATTCTCTTGTACTGCATGCAGGTTTTTTTTGAAGTTCCCGCAAAAATAGTTAAAATTATTTTTGACTTCCCGCAGTTCAAAATCCCCCGGTATTGGAGATTTTCAAATAAAATAATACTATTTTCTGTAACCTTTTTTAGCAATAACAGTATACCCTTTTGAATACCAAACGAAATATGTACCCATTAACTGATGACGCCCTGATGCTTAAAGTAAAATCCGGGGATCTGGACAAGTTGGGATTATTGTATGAAAGGCATAAAAAACGATTGTTTGGCTTTTTTTACAATATGAACCATGATGTGAGCATAAGTGAAGATTTGGTACAAAATGTTTTTGTTCGGATGTTGAAATACAGACATACCTACAAGGGTGAAGGTTCTTTTTTAGCCTGGATGTTCAGTACCGCAAGGAATGTGAGATATGATCATTATAAAAAGAATAAAGAGCTGTATCAGGCAGATCTTTCACTTTTGGATTATAAAATGGGGGACCATGAAAATGCGCTATCCCATCTGGAAAAGAAGGATGATATGTCTTTGTTACAACAAGGACTTATGCGATTAGATGAGGAGCGACGGGAGGTTTTGGTATTGAGTAAACTTAAGGAAATGAAATTCAGTGAGATTGCAAAGATCCTGGGATGCAGCGAGGGCGCAGCAAAGGTTAAGGCGCATCGTGCCTTAAAAGAACTCAGGCAAATTGTACAAAAAATGGAAATAGGATAAACTATGAAGAAGGAAACATTTGAAATACGGCTGATAGAGTATTTAAGAGGTACCCTTCCTGCCAATGAGAGAAAGGAGTTGGAATCTTTTCTGGAGAAAGATGTTGCTGCCAGAAAGCAACTGGAGGAATTGGCAAAAGTTTGGGAGGATTTTGAACAGTTGGAAGTTCCCGAGCCTTCTCCGGAAATGGATCAGGGCTTTTTCCAGGCATTGGATGCTGAAATTATCCGTAGTAACAAGAAAAGGACTTCCGGATCCCAATGGGTAAATGAGCTATTGGGCAGGATATTCAAACCACAACTGGTATACGGAGTATTGATCCTCGGGTTGGGGATATTGGGAGGGTATCTTCTGAACTTTGGTGGCAGCGAAGCAGCTACACCGGCTCAAACAGTGGATACCTCCGATACACAAGAACTAAGGGAAAAGTTGGTATTGACCTTGTTGGAACAAAGTTCAGCGAACCAAAGACTTCAGGGGGTAAGTGAAGCCAACAAAATAGTAAAGGTAGATGAGCGTGTCATTAATGCGCTACTCAAAACCCTGAACAATGACCCAAATGTAAATGTGAGATTGGCAGCCATTGAGTCGCTTAGTAACTATGTTAACTATCCCCTGGTGAGACAGGGAATAATCCAGTCTATACCCAATCAGGAGTCTCCCATTATACAGGTTACTTTGGCGAATCTGATGTTGGCACTGGAGGAGAAGGGTTCAATTGAATCATTTAAAAAGCTATTGGAAAAAGAGGAGCTGGATACTACAGTGAAGAAAAAGATAGAAAGCACTATTGCATCGATCATTTAAATAGTATAATCGTTCCATGGGAACAAAACAATCAAATTACGAACAGTCAAATTTTTAACATCATGAGAAAAACAATCATTACCACGCTGTTGATTGGGAGTGTCATTAGTTGGTGCTCCGCCCAAAAAGAAGTTTTCAAAGAAGAAGTGACCAGAACGCTTTCTTTTGAGAATACGCAATCGGAGAATACCCTGGTGATCCAAAATATCTTCGGGCCGGTCAAAGTGGAAGGGTATTCGGGAAGTACCATACAGGTTGAAGTGGATAAGGAAATTTCTGCGGATACCAAAGAAGACCTGGAAGTAGGCAAAAAAGAGTTATCTCTAAAAGTAGTAGAACAGTCCAATCGCATTATTGTTCACCCGGATGCGCCTTACATTCAATATGATGAAAAGGGACTCAGGTTTAACTGGTGTAACAATTATGAAGAGCCGGTATATGACCATCGATTGAGTTTTACGGTTAAGGTTCCCCGGGGAATTAGTCTTAACATCAGCACGGTAAACGATGGGGATATTTATGTTGCCAACACTCAAGGCAATTTCATAAAAGTAAATAACGTAAATGGCGGGATTGAGCTGGATAATGTTGCGGGTAAGACCAACTTACATTGCATCAATGGAGCGGTTAATGTATCGTATTCCAGTAATCCCGAAAGCGCATCTAAGTATTATTCCCTGAATGGGGACATAAACATTGCTTACCGAAATCCTTTAAGTGCCGATGTATCCTTTAAAAGCATGAATGGAGAACTTTTTACGGATTTTGACATCGAAAAACAATACGTTCGGACCCAGAAGGACCAAACCGGAAAAAGAAAAGCAAAATTCAAGTATGAGTCCACTCCGGTAGTACAAATCGGGAAGGGTGGAATTGCCCTGGAATTTGAAACCTTAAATGGAAATGTATTCATCAAAAAAATATAACGCTATGAAGACTATAAAAAGGATAATGACAGTATGGGTGTTTTGTGCCATAGGAGTGCTCTCTGCCCAGTCAAAAGAGATAGACTTGTTTACGGTGCCTTTAAGCAGCCCTGGGAGTCCTGGTAAATTAGAAGTAGGACAGATTTCCGGTTCTATTCATGTTGTTGGCTATGAAGGCCAGGAAGTGATGGTTAAGGCCACTATTCGTGAAGGGAAAGAGCGTTGTGGGGATTGCGGGAAAAAGGATAAGAATAAGAGCGGCAAAACCGGAATGAAAAAAATATCCGCATCCAGCCTGAATATCAGTGCAGAAGAAGAGGATAATGTAGTGCAAATTCAAAATGAACTATGGAATAAAAAGACAGATCTGTCCATAAAAGTCCCTGCCAATTTTGCTTTAGAACTT
This sequence comes from Croceivirga sp., assembly GCA_028284285.1. Classification (GTDB taxonomy): domain Bacteria; phylum Bacteroidota; class Bacteroidia; order Flavobacteriales; family Flavobacteriaceae; genus Croceivirga. The sequence goes on along the minus strand of JANQSA010000085.1, from coordinate 176,385 downwards.
AAGACCATAAATAACGGAGATATTACCGTTGAGGGGGTTAATGGTGAGATGGAAATAAGCAATGTTAATGGCCATATTACTTTGGAAGCGGTCAGCGGCTCCGTAGTAGCCAATACTACCAACGGGGAGTTAAAAGTAAGTTTTGAAAGCATAACCAACGGAAAAGACATGGCCTTTAGCAGTTTTAACGGGGATGTGGAAGTGACTTTTCCAAAGTCTTTAAAAGCGAATGTCAAGGCAAAATCAGATATGGGCGATGTGTATACCGATTTTGATATGGCCGTTTCCAAGAATGAACCTCAGGTAGATAGAGGGAAATCCTCCGGCAAGTACAAGGTAAAAATTGAACAGTGGATCAGGGGAACTATTAACGGTGGGGGCCCGGAAATGCTGTTTAAAACCTTCAATGGTGATATCATGATTAAATCGAAGTAGACGGTTCCCTGATTTAAGCCTATTTATACCGTTTTTAATGCCTGCAAAAACAAATCGAGAAGGTTTAACTATGTTCAAAATAGTTGCAAGTATTCATGTTTTATATCTAAATGGAGTGCTTGTTCGGTTTGTAAATTAAAACAATGAACATCCATAAGATAACGCTTTTATCGGCTTTGATCGTATTTCTAATCTCCTGTAAGGAGAATCATCAGAAAGTACTATCAGAAGAAAAAAAGAAGGATTTAGATGCTTATTTACATGCTGCCATGGAGATTCATAACATCCCTGGTTTGGCTTTAGCGATTATAGATGATGATGAAGTGATCTACCGTTCGTGTTTAGGCAAAGCATCAATAGCGAGTAACATACCGGTCACGGATACAACTGTTTTTAGGGTTTTTTCCACTACCAAATTGATAACGGCAACGGGAATATTTCAACTTATCGAAACTGGAAAGGTTTCCCTAAAGGATAAAATCTCGATGTATTTTGACCACCTTCCCGTTTCCTGGAGGAAAGTGAACATTGAACACTTACTAACCCATTCTTCGGGTTTGCCCGATTTGAGGTACCCCATTGGTTTATCCGATGAGGAAGTACTGGAAAGATTGTTAGAAGACCAAATGGATTTTGAAACCGGAAATCAATTTCGATACAATCAGACCAATTATTGGCTGCTGGCCAAGATTATCGAGAAAGTAACCGGATCATCATTTGATGGGTATATTCTGAAAAACCAATTTCCGCATTCCAGGGGTGGAGCTTTTTTTTCATCCAATTCAAAGAAAGAAATTGAAAACAGGTCTCCGCGATATTATTATGATCCGGAAAAGGGTTCATTCCGAAGGGATACATTAAACTTTGGAACAAGAGCACATTCCGGGAATGGTCTGAATATTTCTTTAGATGAGTTTATCGCATGGAATGGAAGATTGGACAACAATGAATTACTAAAAGAAGAAACCAAAACCCAAATGTGGACCCCTTTTCAATTCCACAGCAAAAAAGATACATTTCTGCATGGCTGGGGAATCTATAATGTGGATAACAAAATTTCCTATGGATTTACCGGAGGAAACCTTTCTGGTTTTAGAAAATTCCCTGATATGAATATGACCATTATTTTGGTGTCTAATGGTTATCTGCATCCTGGTTATGATTTGATTATTAATGATATTTCGAAAATTATCACAAACGAACACACGGAGTCATTGGTATTGGAACAGGAGGTTATGAGGCAAATACTGGGTAGAAACTATGAAAATGCCAAAAGAACCTTTACAAAATTAAGGGAACAGGATTCAGCCTATGGTTTCGATAATCTGAAATGGAATATCAATAGTATCGGAAATTCATTTTTCCGTTCTGAGAATATAGAAGAAGCCTGTTTGGTATATCAAATGAACGCTGAGGTCAATCCTGACTGGTAGGTGTCACAAGCGGGTTATGCTGAGGGTTTGGAGAAAAAAGGTGATATTGACCAGGCCATTCATTTTTATCGGGAAGGAATTAGGCTTAATGTGAACAATGAGTATGATTACAATACACTTATGAACAAAAAAATAAAGAAGTTAAAAGATCAAAAAAAGACCGCTCCAAGAAGGTAGCGGTCTTTTTCTTATTTACGTTAGATTTTGAACTTATCCTAAAGCAACCCTTGAAAAGCCGGTCACTTCCAAGCCTGAATCTACAGATTTAACATACTGGGCAACACTTTGCTTCCCATCCTTAATAAAAGCCTGGTTTACCAAAGTATTGTCTTTAAAGAAGCGATTAAGCTTTCCTTTGGCAATATTGTCCAACATATTTTCCGGCTTACCTTCCTGGCGTAGTTGCTCTTTGGCAATTTCAATCTCTTTATCAATAGTAGATTGATCTACAGCTTCTTCATTAAGTGCCACAGGATTCATGGCGGCAGCCTGCATGGCTACATCTTTGGCAGCAGTAGCAACACCCTCAACATCAGCAGAAAGTCCGGCCAGAGTGGCTATTTTATTCCCGGCATGGATATACGAACCCACAAAAGGAGCATTTAGCTTCTCAAAACTGCCGATCTCGATCTTTTCTCCGATCACACCGGTTTGTTCGGTTAGCTTTTCAGCAACGGTCATACCGTTAAATTGTGCAGCCAGAAATGCTGATTTATCCTCAAAATCAAGAGCAAGTTCTGCCAGTTCGTGAGCTAATTGCACAAATCCTTCGTTCTTGGCCACAAAGTCGGTCTCGCAGTTCAAAGAAATGATCACGCCAACCGTATTCTCAGTATTTACTTTGGCGATCGCAGCCCCTTCGGAAGATTCCCGATCGGCTCGCTTGGCAGCCACTTTTTGTCCTTTTTTTCTAAGGATCTCAATTGCTTTTTCAAAATCACCATCAGCTTCTACCAAAGCGTTTTTGCAGTCCATCATACCTGCTCCGGTGGCTTTTCTCAATTTATTTACATCAGCGGCGGTAATTTTTGCCATTTGTTCTTGGATTTAAAATTTATGTAAAGTAAAACACAAAGATTGTGTTCGGGTTTAGTACAACGTTAAATTACTCTTCGGAATCTTCTTCTATACCTCCTTTGACCTTGTCCTGCCATTCCTTAAGCTCATCCCACTTACCATCAGCTGCCATCTGAGCCTGTTTTGGCCATGATGCAGGCTCAAGGTGTGCCAGGCGAGGGCTGGCTTCGGTTAACGTGGTTTTTACATTTTCGGCAGACGCCCTGGCTAAATCGGCATAGGTGAGTATTCCATTAGCTTGTAGCGCTTCTGCGGTTTTCGGACCAATACCTTCAATTTTAGTAAGGTCATCCGGCGCAGCGGATTTTTCCGTTGCCTCGGGAGTAGCAACTGTTGCCACCTCTTGTGGTTTAACCTCAGTGGTCTCTTTAGCAGCAGGAGCCTCTTTTGTTGCAGGAGCTTCTTTTGTTGCAGGAGCTTCTTTTGTTGCAGGTGCCTCAGCAGCCGTTTCTTTTTCCGCTAACCTATCCGCTTTGCGTTCCGCCAGGCCTTCAGCTACCGCACTGGTTACTTCGGCCAAAATGATATCTATGGATTTACCGGCATCATCATTGGAAGGAATGACAAAATCAATAGGTCGGGGATCCGAATTGGTATCCACCATCGCAAAAATGGGAATGTTCAATTTTTGGGCTTCTTTTACCGCGATATGCTCCCGCATGGTATCCACGATAAAGATAGCTCCGGGAAGACGGGTCATATCTGCAATAGAGCCTAAATTCTTCTCTAACTTTTCCCGCAAACGATCTACCTGTAAGCGTTCTTTTTTAGATAGGGTGTTGAACGTCCCATCTTTTTTCATTCGGTCGATCGCGGTCATTTTTTTAACCGCTTTTCGGATAGTTACAAAGTTGGTTAACATGCCACCAGGCCATCTTTCCGTAATGTAGGGCATGTTTACCTTGGCTACTTTGTCCGCTACTATGTCCTTAGCTTGTTTTTTGGTGGCCACAAAAAGGATTTTACGACCCGAAGCAGCAATTTTTTTCAAGGCTTCCTTCGCCTCTTCCAATTTAGCTGCTGTTTTGTAAAGATTAATTACGTGGATCCCGTTGCGCTCCATGTAGATGTAGGGCGCCATATTGGGGTTCCATTTTCTTGTAAGGTGTCCAAAGTGGACACCAGCTTCCAATAAGTTTTTTACTTCAATGTTGTTTGCCATTTTTTACTTTAGTTTACGTTCCGTTGAGATAGCAATGCCAGGTGGTCAGCTACGCTTCGCCCTGGTCATTTAGATGCTAAACTAATTTCCAAAAAGTCGAATGGCCCTTTGGAACAACGACAACTTGATTTAAAATTTAATACCGACAGCAATGGCCGGATTTTTCAATGAACTTCATAGTATTGGATACGATAAAGTATCCTTAATTTTCCCAACTCCCAAGGAGGAGTGAACCCAAATTCAATTCTATCGTTTGGAGAATTGGAATTTCTTTCTTGCTTTCTTTTGACCGTACTTTTTACGCTCTACCATTCGGGGGTCCCGGGTAAGCAGTCCTTCAGGTTTTAAAATCTCCCTGTTTTCTTCGTTTATCTGGCACATGGCTCTGGATAACGCTAATCGTACTGCTTCTGCTTGTCCCGTAATACCACCGCCATAGACGTTTACTTTTACATCATAGTTCCCGTCAACATTGGTAAGGGTAAACGGCTGTTTTACTTTGTATTGTAGAGGAGCCGTAGTAAAATAGTCCTCTAATTTTCTATCATTAACAGTGATATCTCCTTTTCCTTCTGAAATATATACTCTTGCTACGGCAGTTTTTCGCCTGCCGATTTTATGAACTACCTCCATTATTTGTAGTCGTTTAAATTAATGGCTCTGGGTTTTTGCGCTTCGTGCTTGTGTTCCGTTCCCGCATACACTTTCAGGTTTCGAAATATCTCCGCACCGAGTCGGTTTTTGGGTAACATACCTTTCACTGATTTTTCGATGATCCGCTCAGGATGGTTCTCCAGCATTTCAGTGGCCTTTGTAGAGCGTTGTCCACCGGGATAACCCGTATACCTCAGATAGGTTTTATCATCCCATTTGTTGCCGCTCAACTGTATTTTTTCAGCATTAATGATAATCACGTTGTCGCCACAATCTACATGAGGTGTAAAATTGGGCTTGTACTTGCCGCGTAGAATTTTGGCCACTTTAGAAGCTAATCTACCCAATGTTTGTCCTTCGGCATCAACTAGCAACCACTCTTTATTGATAGTAGATTGGTTTGCAGAAATTGTCTTGTAACTTAATGTATCCATTTCCTCGAAAGGTATTATTAAAAGTTCCGCCTCTTAAAACGGGCTGCAAATGTACAATTATTCAATTGAATTACAAATGTATGGCAAGGAATATTTCTTCATTTTTGGGGTAGCTCGAAATACCGGAATCCAGGGCGCCTTTAAATGTTAAAAAAACTAATTTTTTTTTGGAAACTGTAACTGTTTGTGCCCGGGCAAGTCTTTAATTCGTAGCAATCAAAGAACGAGCAGTCGTGTTTAAACCAACCCTGGCACTTTGTGTTCTTTTCATCGGGGCGTTTACATTTTCCCAGGATATAGCAGAGGCAGATGCCAAAGTGAACGATGCGGATGCCTCTGATGTAATTCCAAAGAAAATATATGTGACCCGGGGCATTGGCGAGGATTCCCCTCCAACTATTGACGGCTTGTTGAACGATCCCATCTGGGAAACGGTAGATTGGGCTGGGGATTACATCGAGAACAGGCCGGATGAGAATACCCCGCCCAGCTATCAAACCAAATTTAAGATCGTTTATGACAGTAAGTTCCTTTATATAGGAGTGCGTTGTTTAGACGGGGAGCCGGAGAATATCGTGAAGCGAATGTCCAGGAGGGATGGCTTTGACGGGGATTGGGTAGAATTCAACATAGATAGTTATCATGATAAGCGCACCGCCTTCTCTTTTACAGTGACCGCCGCTGGTGTAAAGGGAGATGAGCTGGTTTCTGAAAATGGGAATAACTGGGACGATAGCTGGAATCCCATTTGGTATACCAGGACCCATGTGGACGATGAGGGATGGACGGCTGAATTAAAAATCCCTTTTAGCCAGATAAAATTCGGAAAGGAAGCGGAACAGGTTTGGGGGCTGCAATCTACCCGGCGTTTTTTTAGAGCGGAAGAGCGTTCGCTTTGGCAGCGTATTCCCCTGGATGCACCGGGATGGGTAAGCGAGTTTGGGGAGTTACACGGGCTTAAAAACATAGAATCCCAACATCAGTTGGAAATTCAACCCTATACGGTAGCCAGTGGCGAGACCTATGAAGCGGAGGAAGGCAATCCTTTCCGTGATGGTAATGAGACGGATATTAACTTCGGACTGGACGCCAAGATCGGGATCACCAACGATCTCACCCTGGATTTAACGGTAAACCCGGATTTTGGACAGGTAGAGGCTGACCCTTCGGCGATTGCACTGGATGGTTTCCAGATCTTCTTCCGTGAACAACGTCCTTTTTTTGTAGAAAACAACAATATCTTCAATTTTAATCTTTCCCAATCACAGGCCGGCAACACCTTTGGATTTGACAATGTGTTCTACAGCAGGCGTATAGGGCGTAGTCCTCAGGGTTCCCCGGATAGTGCGGATGGTGAGTTTGTTGATATTCCGGATAATACCCAGATCATTGGAGCAGCAAAATTTAGCGGAAAGACCAAGGATGGTTGGGCCATAGGGGTTTTGGAGAGTGTTACCGCAGAAAAATACGCGACTATAGATAACAATGGAGAACGCCGTAGGGAAGTGGTGGAACCACTCACCAATTATTTTGTAGGGAGATTGCAAAAGGATTTTAACGAACGCAATTCCTATATCGGAGGAATTTTCACAGCGGTTAACCGGGATGCTTTGGCAGAGAATGTGAGCTTCCTTCATCGTTCTGCCTATACCGGAGGATTTGATTTCAAGCATCAATGGCATGATCGCGACTGGTATGTTGGCGGAAATATTAATTGGAGCCACATAGAAGGAAGCGAAGAAGCTATTCGTGCTACCCAGGAGTCCATTACCCACCTATTCCAAAGGGTGGATGCGGACCATGTATCCGTGGACGAAGAGCGCACTTCTTTGACCGGTACCGGGGGCAACCTGCAACTGGGGAAAGTAGGGGATGGCCATTTCATGTTTGAAACAGGAGGAACCTGGCGCTCCCCGGAATTGGAAATGAATGATATCGGGTTTCAACGGGAATCCGACGATATTCGCCATTACACCTGGATCGGATACCGGACGTTAAAACCGGACAGTACCTTTAGAAGGGTAGGGATCAATTACAACCATTGGAGTGTTTGGGACTTTGGCGGCAATCACAATCAACTGCGATTTAATACCAACAGCTGGCAAAATTGGGACAACAACTGGTTTACCAATCTGGGTGTCAATTATGTGCCAATTCAATACGATAACTTTGCCCTCAGGGGCGGCCCAAGGTTACGCCGCTCTCCCGAAATGAGTTTTTGGAATAGTGTTAGAACGGATAATAGAAAAAAGCTGCGCCTACAGTTTTTCCACAATGGTGCCAGGGCGCTGGATAACTCCATTCAGCGGTACAGTGTGGAATTTGGGTTCCGTTACCAACCCATAGATGCCCTACGTATATCTGTATTTCCGCAGTACAGTATCAACAACGATAAATTACAGTACATAGATAATATTGACATCACGAACGGAGTACGCTATTTGAATGGGGAAATTGAACAACGGACCCTAAGCATGTCTGTTCGACTGAACTACAATATCAATCCTAACCTTACCGTACAGTATTGGGGGCAACCGTTTATCTCCCGGGGGAGATATTCCAATTTTAAACACGTAACCGACGCTACAGCCCGTGAATTCAACAATCGATTTTTACAGTACGATACCAATCAGGTAGCTTTTGAAGAAGACACCTTTTCAGTAGATGAAGATTTGGACGGGACAGTGGATTTTACTTTTGATGATCCTGACTTTGCCTTTGTGCAATTCCGTTCCAACCTGGTCGTTCGATGGGAGTATATTCCCGGTTCGGAGATTTTTCTGGTGTGGTCCCAGGACGTCTCCCAATCCGGAGACCCGGCAAACGGATTATTCGCTAATCTGGAAGACAATGTTTTCGGACAAACCCCGCAAAACATCTTTTTACTAAAAGCCACCTACCGGTTTGTCTTTTAATGAGGATGTAAATGACAGTTAAAAAAACAATTTGGCATTTTAGAATGTACATACTAAATAAGTATTTACAACAGCCATAAATCGTAAAGTGTCCGTTGTTGTAGCCCCGGGTTTACAAAGTTTCTTCATGAATTTTAAGAAAGTAAGATTGCGTAAAATGTAAAAAGTCCCGTAAAAGGCCAATTAACGAAACCACTAAAGAAGACCAAGAATGGACACCTTGGCCAATACAAACGGCACTCCATGAAGCGTACTGTAAAATGACCTTTTTTTAGGACAAATCCATTACGGAGTAACCGTTTGATTATATACCTTTATTTTAATGTAATATATATGTACGAACGATTATCTCTGTATAAATGGATTCTGATTGTATATTATTGAAAGTCAAAGATTCTTTTGAGAACAGATCAGGAGTACTAATTGGAACAGTCTTTTTTGTTATAGTGATTATTACATCATATGACAACGTTTGGCTAAATTCGATTTCCTTTGTTGCTGTAGGTGTTGTTCTTTTATCGCTAACAATCCCTCATGCATTGTTAGGAATATTATCCAGAAGAAAATCCGGCGGATTTAATCTTATTGATATTGTTTTAACCCTATTCCTAGTTTACTCCCTAAGTTATTTATTTAAGTCCTTTACCGTCGAATATGCAACTTATAATGCCCGATGGTTGCTAATATACTCTACGGCCTATTTTCTAGGAAGGCTTATAAGGACACAAAATAAAAGAAATCAATTTTTTATCGCCGTTTTTCTAGTTGCCGTATATCAATCTTTGGTTGGTATGGCACAGTTGAACATGGTTCAAATCTTGGAGAATGGACTATCTTCAATTAATCCAAACCAAATAAAAGGGAATTTTTCTAACTCCTCAACGTTAGCGTGTTTAGCATCTACTGGAATACTCCTTGGCATTACATTTTTGAAAAAGAAGAATTCAGTCTATTTAAACATTTTAACAATCCTAAGTTTATTACTTCTGGCCATTATTCTTTTTTTCACTACTTCAAGAGCAGCTATCCTGATGCTATTGTTGGGCATTCTCATTTTGCTCCGAGTTAAATGGAAGTACGTAATTCTATTGGGGTCTTTATTGATTGCACTATTCTTTACATTTAAAAAAGAGTCAATACATGGGAGGCTTTTTGTTTGGAAAGTATCAGTCGAAATCATTAAGGAAAACCCATTTTTCGGCGTAGGTGCTAATAGGTTTGGGGCCGTCTATAACAATTATCAAGGGATGTATTTTAAAAGGGAAAAATCCCAACAAAAAGAAGCACAGATATCCGGAAATAATTTTTTTGCCTTTAATTTACCCTTAAAAATATTTGTTGAGTATGGTATTATAGGTTTCATACTATTTCTATTTATCCTGTTTTGGATTTTTTTAAGTATAAGGAGGAATTTACAACTTTTTTCGCTCTTAACAGGTTTCTTCGTTTTCTCCTTGTTTTCATATCCTCTAAATCAACTTGAGATCTCTTTTCTGTTTTTTGTCTTAATTGGTTCTGCTTCTTCGCTAAATTGTGGGAAGAGATATTCTTTAAACATTAGAATTTTTAGAATTACGGGAATTGCGGCATGTATTATTCTTTGCTTTGTTTTATTAAATGAAATTACGGTTCTAAATATCTTGAGAGAATGGGAAAGGCAAAAAGCCTTGCAGACAAAGGCTCCGGAAAAGTACATTTTTAAGCTACATAAATTTAATGATACCTTAAAGGGATTTCCAGAATTTATTTTCCATTATGGTGCTATTTTAGTACAAAATGGACAAATGGAAGCCGCTATACGCCCACTTGAATTATGTAGTAACCGCCTACCCTCCAGTAACCTCTATATATACTTGGGAATTAGCTATGAATCAATCAACGAAAGGGAAAGAGCTCTAAAAAACTATGAGTTTGCCACTAAGGTAGTGCCAAATCTTTTTGTTCCCAAGTACTATCTTTTCCTTTGTTACAAAAGAGGCGAGAACCACGTCCTTGCCAGAAAAATTGCACTGGAAATCTTAAATCAACCCGTTAAGGTGCGTAATTCAAAAATCACTGATATTAAAAAGGATGTTTTCAAATATTTAGAGGAAGTGTATTAGACTTTTTATATCCTAAGCATCTGGAAATCCAAGAATGCTGTAGTACGAAAAAAATATAGACATACCTAGCAAATTGCAAAGGATATCGAAGTAAAGTTTTATTCAATTACAATAAAAAAATGGCTACTTCTGCTTCATTGATTTTGGAAGATGTTCCAATTATATCGGACTTTTATAAAACTGTATTGGAAAATCTTAAATCATCCATGGATATTCCTGACAATCAAATATTTCAAGCTAATTCTAATAACTCCACTCAAAAGAAAATCGATACCCTCATCAAAAATCGGGCGGAAATTGCGTTGGCGATAATAGATTTGAGACTTAGAAATTTAAAAACCAAAAAGGTTGAAAATGGCCTTGATTCAGCCATATATCTAAGAAGAGTAAGTCCGAGAACGAAAATAGTGGTCATAACATGTATTGCTAATGACTATACTTACTCCAAAGTATTTAGCTCTTGCCAACCAGAAGGATTTATCATAAAGGATGAAATATTGAATGCCGAATACTTAGAGAATGCCTTACAACAGCTTTTATCCGGATCTTTTTTTTTCAGCATGACGGTATTGGATTTTTTGAGGAAACAAGCTTTGGGTCAACTATCGTTAGATCAGACGGAAAGAAAGATACTAAAACTGATGGAAGAAGGTTATAAAATGACCGATATTGCTAATAAATTAGCGATGTCCGTTTCGGTAGTTGAAAAACGAAAGCTTAATATTTTTAAGAAACTGAACGTAAACTCCAACGAAAAAGACACTTTGTTAAAAGAGGCTCACAAAAAATTTATAATATAATTTCCTACAAAAATGAAATATAATCCGTAAAAAATAAACGGATTTATCCTAAATAAAAACGGATGTATTTTTGAAACACTTCCATTTCAACACTACTTTTAGTTCATTCTAAATTCTGTTAAAAAGTGTTGTTTAAAACCTAAATAAACATTCTTAACACAAAGATGTGATTGCTTATTCGTGAATCAATTGCTAAAGGTATAAGGATGTAGGTTAAACGTCAATTAAACTTAAGGGACCATGAAAAAAAAACTTGCTTTAATTACATTATTGTCAATATTTTCTTGTACAAAGGAGGAAATAATCGTAGATGATGAGATTGACATGATACGGGTCGAATCAAGGATAATGGCACAGTCCTACGATGTTAACAGAGCCAAAAAATGGTATGATAATGAAATGGCTGGTCGTACGAATGCTATTACCGAAAACAATATTTCCTGGGACTGGGCCAATACAGAACTAAGGTCAAAACATACTTTGAGTATTGAATCCCTGAGTTCGGACACAGATACAACTACTTTTCGCTTAGAAATCAAATTGGATCATGAAGAGACATCTGCAACTGTCTTCGTACTTACGCCATACGAAGATTATATCAGAGAGGTTGCAATGAATCTGGATGGATCTTTCATTTATATCAAAAAGCTACAGAAACCTATTGAGACTAGAGCCAATGAATTGGAACTATTGCCAACCACTTCGTCGGCCAGAGAGAATGACGATCCTCCGAATGGAGGAGGAAGTGGTTGGGTCTGGGATTCAATTCTTCAGGCTTGGGTACTTCCAGAGATAATCCTAACTTTCGAAAGAGACCACTTAAACAATTTTGGTTCTTTTAACTTCATTAACTGGTCCAATGTCAATCAGCTTTTATATTCCCAGAATAGGCCATCGGGCAGTTACAATAGCACCTATTCGTATACTTCTGGTGGATCTGGAGGATCAACGAGACATTCAGTAACTGGTGTAAACACTATATGGGATGGTAGGGACGTATTCCTAGAATTAGGCCCAGATATTCCTATCCTTAACATGATTGAGTTTACAGATTGTATAAGTATTTTTCAAAGTGCAGTTGTGACCGTCTACGCCGACCAACCTGTAAGGAATAATTCAACTCCAATCAGTTCCACTCTAGATGTTGGTCATGCATTTGTCTCCATAACTCAAGGAACCACAAGTATCACTTTCGGTTTTTATCCGCAGGAAGAAGGTAAAGGAGCACTTTCTGGACCCAGTCAAATGGGTAATGATGGCGGGCGCAACTACGATGTAAGTATTTCAAGAACAGTATCATCAGACATACTTGTACATATATTGAATGCTTCCATAAATTATGCCAACACTTATCGATTAAATGACTATAACTGTACTGATTTTGCAAGACAAATTGGTAATATTGCGGGTATGGGAATTGAAGATGCTTGGGGAATCTTTCCGGGAACGACTACGGGTGGCGAGAATCCTGGAAAGCTAGGAGAAGTGATTAGAGGGATGTCCAACAATGGGGGAAATACTATTAACCGTAGTGGTGGTAATGCTCCCTCTATCAGCAGCGGTTGCCAATAGAATTATTCAAAAATGAAAACATATATCCCTTTGATTTGTTTTTGTTTTATCATCTCAATTGTTTTTTCTCAAGAAAAGGACTTTGAAGAATGGTATTCTCAAGAAGTACAGTATTATAAAAAAATTAAGGATTTGGCAGAATATATACATAACAAAGGTAAAACTGATATTTCAACCGATACCTTGTTTAAAAGATACATTTATTCAGAGAATGGCGGATTGCTCAATGATTCTTTAAAAGAAGGTACAATTTATGAAATGTATAGCTTCGATACACTTTTTTCCTTAATTCCAAGGAAGCTGGATAGCATAGGGTTGGAAAATTTAGATGCAAAGCCACTTCGTTTTTACAAAGAACATGAAATATACCGACCTTTTAAGAGGGCATTGGCCAAAATGGCTCCCGATGTTATGGTATACTTTAGAAAGGAAAATCCCTCGATGCCTTTAGGAACACTTTTGTTTGATCCGAAAAGCTATAAACTAAAATCATGGATATTGATTTCACAAGGGGGTTCTGGATGGTACTACATATTAATGCCATAGGGGAGTCAAACGGCAACGGTATGACATTTATCTTATGAATGGTCTTGCCTTTTGGGAGTGGGGCTTAAGGAGTATATTTTCTAATAGGTAAGAATGCAGGTATATACCGCCCTCCTATTATTCTGGTCGAGGTTTGTTCCCAGATAGAGAAGAGCGGATAGGACAAAAGTTCAAGGTAAGTTCTTTAAAGGCTTAAGGGTAATCGATCCTCTTATAATCTAGCATTTTCTATTGTACTCGTAGTATAAACAAACGTTCTATAATTATATAACTTCCATGGAAATATCAATTTATAACAAGCTAAATGTTATACTATTGACTTTGCTTTTTTTTTCTTGTTCGAAAGAAAAGACAACTTTGGATTATGCTTTGATAAGTGCCGGAAAAAATAAAAGCGAATTAGAGAAAGTCCTAGCCCATTACGATAGTCCTAAAGATAGTTTAAAAAGAAAAGCAGCGGTTTTCTTAATAGAAAACTTGCCTGGAAAAAATTCTTATGTCAATAATTTGCTTAAGGAAAAACCTGTTTTTTTCAAGAGTGTGAAGAGAATATGGAAAGACCCCATGTTAAGTAAAAAAGGCAAGGGGGAGATGTTTGATTCCATATTTAAGGAAAGTCAAATGGAATATGCTATTTCAAATTTAAAAGTAAAACAGAATATTCAAAATATTAAATCGGATTATATCATAGAAAATATTGAGCTCTCTTTTGAGGCATGGGAGAACTTTCCATGGTCCAAAAATGTTTCCTTCAATGATTTTTGCAACTACGTTATTCCTTATAGGGTATTTGAAGAACCTGTTGGAGATTGGAGACGAACGCTGATGGAAAGATATGCCTGGGTTTTGGACTCCATAAAGAATCCAACCAGTATACGTGAAGCTACCATCCTAATAAACAAATCGTTCAATAAGGATATGGAATATTATTCCGACTTAAGGCCAATACCCAATGCCTTAGGGTTTAAAGAGCTTGATTCATTAAAAATTGGCAAATGTGATCACTTGGTAATGATGAACATTTATGCTTTAAGGGCAATGGGTATTCCCGCTTCAGCGGAGAGTGCGATTTGGGCCAATCATCGTGCGGGGCATACCTGGTGCGCTGTTCAAGAAGGGGATAATATCCCTTTTGTGTTTGACCCCTTGTATCCCCATAATGTTTCCGATTCCGCCTATTTGAAAAATAGATTCAACTACATCCCAGAAAACGATATCACAAAAATGAAGGCCGCGAAGATTCATAGAAACACGTATAGAAACTATGTGGAGAACATTCCCTGTTCGCTTAACAGGGCAAATGTGACTTCCATATCCTCAACTATTGGAATTAATCTTCTTGACGTGACATCGGAATATGATATTCCTTTAGCCAATTTAAAACTAAAGCTAGGCCCGAATCCAAAGGATGACATTCTTTTTTTATATGTTTTTAACAAGGATCGTTGGAAAAAATTGGTATGGGCAGAAGCTGATTCCAACAATACCTATAGCTTTAAAAATTTGGGTACAGGAATAGTTTATCTTCCAAGATTTCTCAATGATACAATCCCAATACCACCATTTATATTTAACAAAAATGGTGAGGTTCACTATTTAAGGCCTAATCTGGGCAACCGCCAAACTATAAGACTTCGAAGGAAGTATTTTGAACGAGCTTATGTTAAGGATGCATTGGCCAAAATGGTTGGTGGGGTTTTTCAAGGCGCGAACCGTGTGGATTTCAAAGACGCGGTAAACCTATTCGAAATACGCTCTGTCCCAAAGCCAAGAACAAACAAGTATTCCCTTGTTTCAAAGGATGAATACCGTTGTTTTAGGTTTATCCTACCGGATAATCAGTGTAGGGTAGCTGAAATGCGCTTTTACCGAGATTCAACTTCATACAACAGAGTTTCCAATATTAGATTAACGGGCAAATTATTAAGTAGTAGTTTCGTAAAGGATGGTGAACCTGGTAAGATATTGGACGGCAAGGTCCTTACATATTTCGTTGCCAAAGAAAAAAAAGGCGGGTGGGTTGGATTGGATTTGGGAAGTAGCGGTATGACTAATGTCAAGAGCGTTCATTTCTATCCGCCTAGCGATGGAAATTCAATTGAGACAGGTGACACTTATGAATTGTTCTTTTGGAACGAGCATGGAAAATGGAACTCCCTGGGCATAAAAATTGCCAATAAGGAAGAGATAGTGTTCGAAGATTGTCCAAACAATGGGCTTTTTGTTCTTAAAAATCATACCAAAGGTTCGGATGTTAGAATCTTCACCTATGAGAACGGCCAACAAAAATGGTGGTGAATTTGAGTTTTTTTCCGTTGTATTCGTTCGAAAATCTGTAACATTTGAGTTAATAGAGTAAGCACATGAAAAAGAAATGGTTAAGGATATCGATTGTTATCATTGTTCTTTTGTTACTGAGTAATTTTTTTTCCGTTTGGATAAACGTACTTACTGAAGGGCTATTTAGAACCTATCACTATCAAACGGAAAATGGTGAATTTGAATTTACCACGATGCCCAGTAAAGGTCGGGATGTTGAAATGATGGAAAGAAATTTTGCCGACTTCAAGAAGATCAATCCGGAATATGAGGAACTTGAACTGTTTAGGACATTCAAGCGAAATCCATTAAAGTTTTGGAATTGGTACTCTTATTTTACTCACGAAATGTACAAATTTGAATACCAGAATAAAGTGAAATCGAAAACTGGGGAAAGCGAACTTGGAATCCCCGTAATAGAGCAAAACTAAGGTGGCCTACGTGCAAGACCTTCGGTATAAGGGTGGGCAGACTTTCCCTGTTTTTCTATAGCCGGTACTATGGAAAAAGACAATGAATAGAGAAAGTAAGGAATGAGTGTTATCTATCGAAACTCACCAAGTCTCATAAATCCAACCTATTTTAGGTACTGCTCCCCAGGGTAATCGTATGCAAAAAATCTCAGGATTTAAACTTTGCAAGGGTGCTTACAATCCATTGGGAAAATGACTATCAAATTTTGAAAATATCCATAGGATTATCGTAATCTTTTTGTAAAGCCTATGGGAAAGTCAAAAATCAAATTTGTGTTCTTAAAACAAAATACGTCAGAGGCTCTGGCGCCGGATGACGAAAATCATTTTTTCGGGAATGCATTTATGATACGTTTGCATCCGAAAAAACGTAGAACCGGGGACATGGAGCTGGCAAACAAAATTGTAGGATTAAAAAAAAGCAAAAATGCCATATTGTTGGCACACTATTACCAGCGGCCGGAAATACAGGAAATTGCGGACTATGTAGGGGATAGTTTGGGGCTTTCTCAAAAGGCCGCTGAAACTGACGCTTCTATTATTCTGTTTGCCGGGGTACATTTTATGGCGGAAACGGCCAAAATCCTGAATCCGTCCAAAACCGTTTTACTGCCCGACCTAAATGCGGGTTGCTCCCTGGCCGAATCCTGTCCGCCGGACGCATTCCGGAAATTTATAAAGGCCCATCCGGATCACCTGGTAATTACCTATATCAACTGTTCGGCGGAAATCAAGGCGATGAGCGATGTGGTATGTACCTCATCAAATGCCTTGAGGATTGTGGAATCGGTTCCCAAAGACAGGCCCATTATCTTTGCGCCGGACAAAAACCTGGGCAGGTATATAAGCAAAAAAACCGGGCGCGACCTCTTGCTTTGGAACGGCTCCTGTATAGTACACGAAGCCTTTTCAATGGAAAAACTATTGGCACTCCATAAGGCAAATCCGGAGTCCGTGATCATCGCACATCCCGAATCCGAGGAACATATACTGGATGTCGCAACCTATATTGGCTCTACTGCCGGAATGATCAATTATGTGAAAAAACACCCCGAAAAACAGTTTATCGTGGCCACAGAGGCCGGTATATTGCACAAAATGCAGCAAGAAGTACCCCATACGGTTCTTATTCCTGCTCCCGCATTGGAAGACAATACCTGTGCGTGCAGTGAGTGTGCTTATATGAAATTGAATACCTTACAAAAGGTATATGATTGTCTTAGCGATGAGTCCCCAAAAATCGAGGTTCCGGAGGCCCTGGCACAATCTGCGTTGGTGCCTATTGAAAGAATGTTGGAGCTATCCGGTTAAGATGATACGGACAAACTTTCTCGTAATTGGTTCAGGAGTAGCGGGACTGACCTTCGCAGTGAAAATTGCCCAAAAATTGTCGGACAAGACGGTCACTATAGTCACAAAGGCCGATGAGGATGAATCCAATACAAAATACGCTCAGGGCGGTGTTGCGGTGGTATTGGATTTGGAGGAGGATTCCTTTCAGAAGCATATCCGGGATACCTTGGTGGCCGGGGATGGGCTTTGTGATGAGGAAGTAGTGGAAATGGTGGTAAAGAAAGGCCCGAAACGACTTAAGGAATTGATGTTATGGGGGGCCAATTTTGATATTGATGCTTCTGGAAAACTGGATTTGGGCAGGGAAGGTGGCCACTCGGTACATAGGGTCGTGCATCATAAGGACATCACCGGTTACGAAGTGGAGCGGGCGTTGTTGCAGAGTTTAAACCGCTTGCCCAATGTAACCCTTTTATCGTATCATTTCGCAGTAGATCTTATCACGGAACATCATCTTGAGGTTCCCAAATCAAGACAAGTATCCTGTTATGGGGCGTACGTATTGAATCAAAGGACCGGGGATATTATTACAATTAAGGCAGACAGTACTTTGTTGGCTACCGGAGGCATAGGTCATGTTTACGGGCGTACGACCAATCCGGTAATTGCCACAGGGGATGGTATTGCCATGGCGTACCGGGCCAAAGCGGAGATCAGGGATATGGAATTTGTACAGTTTCATCCTACCGCCCTGTTTACGGCCAAGGAGGGCCCCTTATTTTTAATTTCCGAAGCCGTTCGCGGCTTTGGAGCTATTTTACGTACTAAAAATGGCCATAGGTTTATGCCGGATTACGATGAAAGGGCTGAATTGGCTTCCCGGGACATTGTCTCGCAAAGTATAGACAACGAACTGAAAAGATCAGGGGATACCTCCGTTTTTTTGGATTGTACCCATTTGGATATGGATGAATTCAAAAGGCATTTCCCTACTATTTACAAAGAATGTTTGGCCAACCACATTGCCATTGAAACGGATTGGATTCCCGTAGTACCTGCTTCTCATTATCTATGCGGTGGGGTTGTTGTGGACAAACACGGGAGGACTTCAATAACCAATTTATTTGCCTGCGGCGAGTGTTCCAGAACCGGGTTGCACGGGGCCAATAGACTGGCTTCCAATTCTTTGTTGGAAGCATTGGTATATGCGAACAACAGCTTTAAATACCATCTTGCACATCCCGTGGACCCCATTGATGTTTCCATTCCGCCATGGGACGACGAAGGGACACATATCCCCAAGGAGTATATCCTAATACGGCATAATCTCACAAAGTTACAGGCGCTAATGCGCGACTATGTGGGTATTGTGAGAAGCAGCGATCGATTGGCGAAGGCGGTCCTGCATCTGGATTTGATCTACAAGGAGGTGGAGGAACTATACAAAAGCTCAAAAATTACAACGACACTCTGCGAATTAAGAAATATGATCAATGTTGCCCATTTAATAATCGGTCAGTCCATGGAACGAAAAGAAAACAGAGGAGGGTACTACAATTTAGACAATACCATTGCACTTTAAATCCGGGGATACCGTATCATTGATTTTTTGGCTTTGACCGCCTTTTCCTTGAGGAATAAATCGGCAATACCGTCTTTAAGGTGGTTCGTAAAGGGGCGTAAACACTTCTTTTGTATCTATTTTAAATATCACTCAGTTTGATACAGTTGTAGCATTTTTATCTTCTTATCGAGAAATGAATTTTTGAATAATTACACATTTGAATTTACCATGTACCGGTACTATCCCCTGCTTTTTTTCGTTTCTTTGTTAAGACACCCCATAAAACAAACAGATGAAAAGAAAAGTAACCCTCCTTTTTTTGGTTTTTGCCTTAATATTTGCATGTTCCACGGATTCTGAAGACAGCATGAATGATGATGATCAAATGGGGATGGATGATGATATGCCTGCCGGAGATCTGGTTGGGTTGTGGGGGCTAAGTGATATTCGTTTTGATGAAACCGTAGACGATAATGACCTGGAGTTTGCAAAGGACATTGTGGGCTTTCTCATTGATCAGGAATGCTATGTGGTAACGTTTGACTTTATGGACGATGGTACTGTTAGCTCTGAGAGCAAAGCCAATTATTTAGCAAATAGCATTGATCTTGATCAGGGCGGTGGGGGTATAACGGTGAATTGTCCTGAGGAAAGCGATATCGAAACTACGCTATGGATGTTGGATGGCGATCAACTCACTTTTACCAATGATCAGCAAGAGGAAGAGACGGTTACCGTTAGCTTTGAAGATGAAGATACCTTTATAGTGGATGGTTCAGCTATTGATGAAAACAACTATGATGGTGCCGAGGCCGTTTTTATTAGAATACAGCAATAACATACTGCATTACAAGATACACAACCCGCTCTTTAGCGGGTTTTTATCTTTAGAAGGGCTTTTACCAGTGCCTTGTTTGCTTCTTCATCCCCAACCGTGATCCGTACCTTCCCGGGAGCCCCAAATTGCGATACGGGTCGTACCATAATGCTATGATCCATAAGTTGGTCTGTAAAATCCATTTCGGGCAAAGGCGGGTCAATAATAAAAAAGTTGGCCTGGCTGGGCCAGTATTTGATACCC
The DNA here is from genome assembly GCA_028284285.1 of Croceivirga sp. GTDB lineage: Bacteria > Bacteroidota > Bacteroidia > Flavobacteriales > Flavobacteriaceae > Croceivirga. The sequence continues at coordinate 156,525 of JANQSA010000085.1, read as the reverse complement.
AGTTTTTCAAATTCTTCAGAAAGGAACTTACGGCCTATCCGCACAGTTTCCACCGTTTTTTTAATGAATTCCGTATCGCTTAGTGCTCCAATAGCAGCTTCAATTGAAGTCAAAGGCAGTAAAAAAGGCTTATGGATCAGTCGGACATAATTGGCAATAGTCGGAGTGGTATAACAATACCCAATGCGAAGCCCGGCCAGGCCATAGGTCTTGGAAAAACTGTTTAGGCCAATAATATTATGACCCGCTTTTACATAAGACAGTGCGGTAACAAAATCCGGGGCATCGGCAAAATGCCGGTACACCTCATCATAGACAATAAGGATGTTATCGGGGACCTCTGCGAGGAAACGTTCTACAACCGCCCGGGGAATATAGGTGCCCGTAGGATTGTTAGGGCTGGTAAGGAAAATGATCTTGGTGCGGGGGGTGATAGCGTTTAATACTCCTTCCAGATCCCAGGAATAGTCGGGGTCTCGCAATCGGACATCTACTTGTTTTGCTCCGTACCAACGGGAAAAAACAGAATAGGGCAGAAAACAGGGGTTGGAAAAGATCACTTCGTCCCCCTCATGGATAAAAGCGCGCAACAGCATATCAATGATTTCCGAACCACTATTTCCCGTCAGAAATTGATCTACTGCTAGGGCTCCATTAAAGTCCTGTACAAGGGCTTCCCGAAACCGAATGTCTGTTTGATCCGGATAAATAGCCACTTGTTCCGCTGCCCGTTTCAACGCCTCCACTGCTTTTGGAGAGGCACCCAAAGGATTTTCGTTGGAAGAGAGCTTGTAAATTTTTTTGTCGGAGAGTGGGATGTTCTTACCGCCTTTGTAGATTTCCTTGGGTTGCAGATACGATTTAAAAATGGACTCAATTCCTTCAGCCATCGTTACAAGGTTTCGGCATGTAATAATAGGGTCATGGCTTTTGTAGTATCCCCTTCATCTAAAATACGCTGCGCCAACCAATGCAGTTGTGCTTTGTGGGTAGCAGGTTCATGTCCCACTTTTTTAGCCATCATTTGAACCTCATCATCTGTAGCTATGGCCTCAACCTCTTGTGGATTTGGTAATTGTTGTAGATTCCCTAACCTTCCCAGATTATTCCCGGTCAATACGTTGCTCTCGCGAATGCCTTCGGGAAGGGCATCTACCCCAATACCTTTACCCCGGATAGGCTTGGGAATTTCAAAAAGGGCATTGTCAATAGCACGGATGTACCAGTTCCCGCCCATTCTTCCGACCAAATCCAGTTTTTGTGTATCCAGTTTACCTTCGGTCGAATAGGCTTCATTAATATGAATGCGTTCTACCCGGGCCAATACCAGGTTTCCCGCTCCGGGTTCCTGGGAGAGTTCTATGGTTTGCTGCACGATACATTCAAAGGCTACCGGGGCTTCACCCACCCTTGGAGGTCTTACCATTTCACTGGGAACAGGTGTCAGACCCGACTTTACAAACTCATTCACCCCCCGTTCATAGGCTGTACTGGCTAAAGACATTTGCTCTACTATGGGATGATTCACAATATTGATCACCACTTCGGGTACTTCCTTAACATTGAGATAGGAATGCTTATGGGTGTTGTCCCTTCCACTCCTTGCCGGAGAAAAGATCAGCAAGGGAGGGTTAGAGCTAAACACATTAAAGTAGCTGAACGGGCTTAAATTTACATTGCCGTCCAAATCCACAGTGCTGGCAAAACATATAGGCCGGGGCGCCACGGCGGTTAACAATATGCCATGTAGCTCCTGTTGTGAAATATCTTTTGGGTTGATGGTTGTTGTCATAAATGCTTTTTCTGTACTATCAGGTGAGCAGAAGCAAACAAGATCGCAATGCTATTTTGCAGGCAATACTTTTGTGGAAACCTCACCAAATCCTACACGAATATCGCCTTTTTGAGCATATCCTCTCATGTTCACGGTATCACCATCCTGGATAAACTTGCGTTCAGACCCGTCTTTCAATTGTACGGGTTGGGTGCCCATCCAGGAGAGTTCCAGCATGGAACCGTAACTATTTTCTTCCTTACCGGAAATAGTTCCCGAAGCCATCATATCTCCTACATGGATATTACATCCGTTTACGGTATGATGCGCCAATTGCTGGGCCATGTTCCAGTACATATATTTAAAATTGGAATGGCAGATCGGGGTTTCCGTACCCCCTTCCGGGCGAATACTTACTTCCAAATGGATATCATAATTTTTATTTCCCTCGTATTGCAAATAGGGGAGTACCTTGGGTTCCTGAGTCGGTCCCGGTACCCGGAACGGTTCCAGGGCATCCAGCGTCACGATCCATGGCGAAATGGAAGAGGCAAAGTTTTTGGCCAGAAAAGGGCCAAGGGGAACGTATTCCCATTTCTGAATATCTCGTGCTGACCAGTCGTTGAAAAGGACCAACCCAAAAATATAATCTTCGGCCATTTGGGTGGATACGGATGCTCCCAACGGGGTATTTTTTCCCACTATGAATCCCATTTCCAGTTCAAAATCCAGCCGTTGGGAGGGCCCAAAAACAGGTTGGGTAGCATCTTTTGGCAAGGTTTGCCCCTTGGGTCGGTGTACAGGGGTCCCGCTAATAACTATAGAGCTTGCCCTTCCGTGGTAGCCTACGGGAATATGTTTCCAGTTGGGTAAGAGTGCATTTTCCGGGTCGCGAAACATTTTCCCTACGTTGGTAGCGTGTTCAATGCTGGAATAAAAATCCGTATAATCCCCTACGCAAACCGGCATATGCATTTGGGCTTCCGATTGTTTCACAAAGAGCTCCGGTTTTCCGGCCAAAACGGAATGTTCATCTTGTAACCACTGCTGTATGTCTGTTCGGACTTTTGAAGTAGTGGCTTTTCCCAACATGATAAAATCGTTGAGGTCTTCCCGTTCCAGTACCCCGGCGTCAAAATCAAAAACTCCCAATTCGGCAACGGCTGCCAGATCCAGGATATGATCGCCAATGGCCACTCCGGCGCGTTTGCCTTTGTTTTGGGTGGAGAATATGCCAAACGGAATGTTATGTATGGAGAAATCTGAGTTTTCAGGTATGTTTATGATCATTTATTTAGATGTTAGAAATGAGAAGTAAGATAAAAGACAGTGTATAGAAAGTCTTTTTTCTTTTATCTGTTTTCTTCGTTCTTATTATTACTCCAACCAGGATTGATAATACGTCCCATCATCAATTTTCATGGCATTTTCGGTAAGCATCAACGGTTTAAAGGTATCGATCATCACCGCTAATTCTTCGGTTCTTTTTTTGCCAATACTGGCTTCATAGGTGCCCGGGTGCGGGCCGTGTGGGATTCCTGCGGGATGCAGGGAGATATACCCCGGGCCTATTCCCGTTCGGCTCATAAAGTCGCCATCTACATAATATAACATCTCATCAGAATCAATATTGGAGTGATTATAGGGAGCCGGAATAGCTTTGGGATGATAATCATATAGTCTGGGGCAGAACGAACACACCACAAAGGCTCCTGTCTCAAAGGTTTGATGCACAGGTGGGGGTTGGTGTACCCTGCCGGTAATGGGTTCAAAGTTGTGAATGGAGAATCCGTAAGGATAGTTATAGCCGTCCCAGCCTACAACATCAAAGGGATGTGTGGCATAGACCAAACTATGGAGCATTCCTTGTTTTTTGATTTTCATCAGGAATTCTCCTTTTTCATCATGCGCTTCCAGATCCTGCGGTAGTTTATAGTCCCTTTCACAGAATGGGGAATGCTCTAACAATTGCCCAAACCAGTTGCGATACCGTTTTGGCGTATAGATAGGATGAAAGGATTCCGCATACAGGATACGATTGTCCTCCGTATCAAAAGTGATTTGATAGATCATCCCGCGTGGAATGACGAGGTAATCGCCATATTCAAAAGGAATATCCCCCAGGAACGTCTTTAATGTACCGGATCCTTTGTGAATGAACAGCAGTTCATCGGCATCAACATTCTTGTAAAAATACTCTGTCAACGACTTTTTAGGGGCGGCCAGGCCAATATGTATATCACTGTTGACCATCAGGGGCTCACGGGCTTCCAGGAAATCATCGGTAGGCAAAACATCAAAACCGATCAATTTGCGGGAGGTGATGTTTTTGGCTACCGCAATTTTGGGGTTCACATCTTGTGGTGTGCCCACTTCTTTTACCTGCGTTGGGCGATGAATATGATACAACAGGGAGGACATCCCGTCAAAGCCAATGGTGCCGAACAACTGCTCATAGTACAGGCTACCATCCGGTTTTTCAAATTGCGTGTGCCGCTTTTGCGGTATTTTTCCGAGTTTGTGATAAATCGGCATAATGTAGATTTTGATTAATGCAAGGTGCCCCGTAACTCCTGTTCCCGCTCTATAGCTTCAAACAGCGCTTTAAAGTTACCTTTTCCAAAGGATTGCGCACCTTTGCGTTGAATGATCTCAAAGAACATGGTAGGCCGGGGCTCCACAGGGCGTGTAAAAATTTGAAGGAGATACCCTTCGTCGTCACGATCTACCAGGATGCCCAATTCTTTCAAGGGGGCAATATCCTCATCAATTTTACCTACACGGTCGGTTACGGCATCGTAATAGGTGCTTGGTACACGAAGGAATTCCACGCCACGGCTTCGCAACTGGCGAACGGTTGTAATAATATCATCTGTGGCTACGGCAACATGCTGCACGCCTTCTCCTTCGTAAAAGTCCAGGTATTCTTCTACCTGCGACTTCTTTTTACCTTCCGCAGGTTCATTGATCGGGAATTTGATGCGGCCATTTCCGTTGCTCATCACCTTGCTCATCAAAGCAGTGTACTCCGTGGAAATATCATTATCATCAAAAGAAAGGATGTTCTTGAACCCCATTACGTTTTCGTAAAAAGCCACCCAGTGGTTCATTTTGTTCCATCCTACGTTGCCCACCATATGATCTACAAACTTAAGGCCTGTGGGTTCAGGGTTATAGTCCGGGGTCTCCCACTTTTTATAACCCGGTAAGAAAATACCGTTATAATCTTTACGCTCCACAAAAATATGGACGGTCTCGCCATAGGTATGGATACCCGCTCTCACCACCTTTCCGGTGGCATCTTCTTCCGTCACCGGTTCCATATAGGATTTGGCGCCACGGGCAATGGCCGTTTCGTACGCGTAGGTAGCATCATCTACCCAAAGTGCCACTACTTTTACCCCATCGCCGTGTGTATCAATGTGTTTTCCTATTTCAGTACCGCTTTTTAAAGGGGAAGTCAATACCAGGCGAATTTTATCCTGGATCACCACATAGCTCTCGCGATCTTTGAGTCCGGTTTCCAAACCGGCATAAGCATGGGATTGAAAACCAAAAGCCGTTTTGTAGAAATGTGCAGCTTGTTTGGAATTGCCTACATAGAGTTCTACATAGTCTGTGCCGTTAATGGGCATGAAGTCCTTGGCTTCATCCTGAGGTTTAGGTAGGGTTGATGTTTCCATGACAGTATTTTTAAAATGAACTATAATTTTGTTGTTGATGCAACAAAAATACGTATTTTTGAATTACGAAAATGTTTTCGGATTAAAATTTTAGGTTAAAAAAACGAATGTCGTGCGTAGCTTGACAAGGCATCTCGTCAATGATTGGATTACCGGGAATACGTCAATGGCAAAATGTTACATCAAATAGACGAAATACAAGGTATTGGACTTCACCTGGATTTGGTATTGCGCAAGATCCAGGATGCCTATCTGCGCAGGTTTGAAGCACTGGGGGTGGATATGACCATTGAGCAGTGGGTAATTTTGCACCAGGTGTATGAATTAGGGGAGGACGCTTCACAAAGGGACATTGTACAATCCAATTTTCGAAATCGTGCTACAATTTCCAGGGTAATCGGAGGGCTAGAACGTAAAGGATGGCTTAAGAAGACACGTTTTACGGGAGATCAAAAACGTTTTAAACTGGAATTGACCCAAAAGGGTAGGGAAATCATTGACAGCGTATTGCCCCATGCCCATCAGTTACGGATGTTAGCGATCAAGAACCTGAGGTCTAGCGAGTTTGAGACCTTTTTGACCGTACTGGATACAATTGGTAACAATTACACCTGAGGAAATTCCCCCTTGGTAATCCCTTCTGCTTTCATTAATGCCAAACCGTAATTTCGAATCGTTTCAATAACCGGGACGGCGGTCCTGCCTTTCTCGGTGATGGCATATTCTACTTTGGGAGGGACCACCGCATATACTTTTCGGGTAATAAATCCCTCGGCCTCCAACTGTCGTAGTTGCGTGGTCAACATCTTATCCGTGATATGGGGGATACTTCGTTTTAACTCCCCATAACGCATGATCCTATCCTTTAATCGCCAGAGAATTGGCATTTTCCAGGTTCCCCCGATACGATCCATAGCAAACTCCACTGGATTATAGTACAGTTTATTGTTATATAGAAATTCCGGCATCTCAATACTTTCTTAAAAGTTAGTACCTACCTTTTTGGTAAGTATATTGCCAAAGGTAGGTATTGCTATTAAATTTGAAGGAAATCTGAAAGAAATAAGTATGAAAAATGATATCAAAGAAGTTCAGGCCTATATACATGCCCACGGTATGCCCTTTAAAGGAAAACTGCTCATGGTGGCCAGCAGCCCTGCCATTTCCCAACAGACCGGATGGCCTATTGGTTTCTGGGCGGCGGAGTTGACCCACCCGCTTCATGTATTTCAGGAAGCCGGCTATCAGGTGGAATTGGCGTCAACAGAGGGTGGGAAAATTGAAATGGATCCCTATTCCGATCCTACCGACCCAAGCGGTTACTCCGCCCATGATGTGATCTCCCTGGGGTACCTGCAGTTGGATGGGTTCAAACAAATGCTGGCCAACACCATGGCTATTGCAGACGTGGATGCGACGGAATACGATGCCATATTCTTAGTAGGGGGCCAGGGCCCAATGTACACCTTCAGGGGAAACCCGGTATTGGAAGAACTCTTCGTAGGGTTTTACGAAAGCGGTAAACCCAGCGCCGCGGTTTGTCATTCCACTACCTTGTTACTGGAGGCCAAAAAGGCTGACGGCAACTTGTTGGTTAACAACAAAACCTGGACCGGTTTTGCCAATGCCGAGGAGGAGTTTGCGGATAAAGCCGTGGGGCAAAAAATACAGCCCTATTGGATTGAGGAAGAAGCCCGAAAATTAAAGGATACGACGTTCAAGGTCGCGGCACCATTTTCAGCGTATGCTATTGCGGATGGGAATTTAATTACCGGACAACAACAAAATTCCGGGGCGGCCGCAGCCCAATTAGTAGTAGAACACTTAAATTCATAACATGCAACTTGCTTTTATTGGAATAGGAAATGTAGGTCTTGCTTTAGCGCATAATCTGCAGCAAAAAGGCCATGAGATCATTGTGGCCCACGATAACCCGGACAGCTCTAGTGTTACAAAAGCACTGCAACATAACCCTGCCTTTGAGGTGTTACCGCTACAACAAGCAATAGATCTGTCCGAGGTCATTTTTTTGGCGACGCCTTTTACGCTGAACGCTTCCATTTTGGAACCTTTGCATTTTAAAGGTAAGGTGCTCATAGATTGCACGAATCCAGTAGGGCCCGGAATCTCCCATGGATTGGAAAGCACGATTTCCGGAGCCGAAAAGGTACAGGAATGGGCTCCCAATGCCAAAGTGGTGAAGGCTTATACCATTTACGGCCATGAAAACCTTTCGAATCCGAAATTTCCGGACTATTTGGTTAGACCTGTGATGCTTATTGCAGGAAATGACAGCGGGGCAAAAACAACCGTTGCCCGACTCAACGATGATCTGGGATTTGAAACTTTGGATACCGGCGATTTGTCCCAGGCCTTGCATTTGGAGCATATGACCTTGCTCTGGGTAAAAATGGTACGGGCTAATGGGCATCATCCGCACTTTACCTGGGCGTATTTGGAACGGTCCTGAATGCTTTAAATCAGCGAAAACGTAGGGCCAAAAAAACGCCCATCATATGATGGGCGCCTCAGTTGAGTTAGTTGTGTTATTATCATTTATCCGCACTTCGAGGAGCCGCAGTCCTTGCAGGTAAGGCATCCCTCCTGGTAGATGAGGTTTTCAGACTTGCAGTTATCGCATCGCTGTCCTTTGGCCACTGTACCATCAGCCACATAGCGTTTAAATGCCCTGGCTACCCCTGCCTTCCAGGAGTTAATGGATTCACTGTCAAATTGCAGGCCGTTCACCACATGTACCACATTTTCAATGGGCATACCATGGCGTAGCGTGCCGGAAATCAACTTGGCATAGTTCCAAAATTCCGGGTTAAACTTGTGCGATAGCCCTTCAATGGTGGTCTTATAGCCCCGTTTGTTCTGAAATCGAAAATCATAACGGGAGGTGCCGTCTTCATTTCGGTTTTTGATGATCAAGCCCTCGTTTACCCAACGGGGCATTAGAATACCGTCTTCGTCATCAGCAAGACCCGTAAAGATCTCATAGGGTTTACCATCAATTTTACCGATGAAGGCAATCCATTTTTCTTTATTGTTCTGAAAGCGAACGACGTCAGCTTCCAAAATTTGAGGACGTTTTTTTGGAAAACGAACCAACATATCGTTTTCGCCTTCCCCCTCTTTTTTGTCGTCATTTGAGATCAATACCCCGGAACGTGAACCATCGCGATATACGGTAACCCCTTTACAACCGCTCTTCCAGGCTTCCAGATACAACTGGCCTACCAATTCTTTAGAAACATTGTTGGGCAGGTTGATGGTTACGCTAATGCTATGGTCCACCCACTTTTGCACGGCACCCTGTAAGTGTACTTTGCTCAGCCAATCCACATCGTTTGAAGTGGCCTTAAAATACGGGGACTTTTCAATCAACCCATCAATCTCTTCCTGCGAATAGTTTTTTTCGGTGTCTATACCGTTTACTTTCATCCACTGCTTGAATTTATGGTGAAAGACCACATACTCTTCCCAGGAATCGCCTACCTCGTCTACAAAATCCACTCTTGCCGATGTGTCGTTTGGATTTACTTTTCTTCTGCGTTTGTAAACCGGTAAAAAGACGGGTTCAATACCGGATGTGGTTTGCGTCATTAAACTGGTGGTGCCGGTTGGGGCAATGGTGAGCAAGGCAATATTGCGCCTTCCGTGCTCCAACATTTCAAAGTACAGTTTCTCATCCGCTTTTTTCAATCTTTGGATGAATGGATTATCCTTTTCCTTCTCGGCATCATAAATGCCGAAAGCACCACGTTCTTTAGCAGTATCAACGGAGCCCCGATAGGCTTCCACAGCAATGGTCTTGTGTACCTCAACAGAAAATGCATTGGCCACTTCAGAACCATAACGTAAACCCAGTGCGGCCAACATATCCCCTTCGGCGGTAATGCCAATCCCGGTTCGGCGGCCTTCATGGGCTTTTTTTCGGATGTTTTCCCACAATCTGATCTCTACGGCTTTAATTTCATCCAGTTCGGGGTCGGCGTGAATTTTTTTCAGGATACCATCTACTTTTTCCAGCTCCAGATCAATGATGTCGTCCATGATGCGTTGTGCTTTTGCGACGTGCTTTCTAAAAAGCGTAAAGTTGAAGCTCGCTTCTTTGGTAAAGGGCTGCTCCACATAGGAAAAAAGGTTAATGGCCAACAAACGGCAAGAATCGTAAGGGCACAAAGGAATTTCACCACAGGGGTTGGTGGAAACCGTCTTGTACCCAAAGTCTGCATAGCGGTCCGGAATGGATTCCCGCGCTATGGTATCCCAGAAGAGTATTCCCGGTTCTGCGGATTGCCACGCATTGTTTACAATTTTGTTCCAAAGGTTTTGAGCATCAATCTTTTTTGAAAACCTGGGCTCCTCACTGAAAACAGGAAACTTTTGTTCATAGGGGGTTCCGTGCTCCACGGCTTTCATAAATCCATCATCAATACGTACGGAAACGTTGGCTCCGGTTACCTTGCCCTGTTCCATTTTAGCATCGATAAAATCTTCGGCATCGGGATGATTTATACTTACCGAAAGCATTAATGCCCCGCGTCGCCCATCTTGCGCCACTTCTCTGGTGGAATTGCTGTAGCGTTCCATAAAGGGGACCAAACCTGTTGAGGTCAGGGCCGAGTTTTTAACGGCAGAGCCTTTGGGCCGTATATGCGAAAGATCATGGCCTACCCCTCCACGACGTTTCATTAATTGTACCTGCTCCTGATCGATCTTTAAAATACCGCCGTAAGAATCTGATTTTCCATCATTACCCACCACAAAACAATTGGATAGGGAAGCAATTTGATAGGGATTGCCAATCCCGGCCATGGGGCTACCCTGTGGTACGATGTACCGGAACTCCTTGATAAGGTCGTATACCTCGTCTTCCGTCATCGGGTTGGGATATTTCTTTTCGATCCGGGCAATTTCTTTGGCGATACGGCGATGCATATCATCCGGTATTTTTTCGTAAATGTTGCCCTCAGAATCTTTTAGGGCGTATTTGTTGACCCAAACCATTGCGGCCAGGTCATCCCCATTGAAATATTCCAGGGAAGCGGCATAGGCTTCCTGCTGGGTGTAAGACTGTTTTGCGGTTTTGACATTGGTCAATTGCATTCGTATCAGGATTTGAAAGGTTAATGACAGTGTTTGTTAACGAATTGTAAAATTAGGGAAAACCTGTCCATATAAAATAGGGGGTATTTTTAAAAGTTGTCAACTTACGATTGTTAATTATTTGATAATCAAATCATAATAAATTTATTCACAGTAAAAAGTTGACAAAAAATGCAAAGAACTGATGTTTGTCATAGAACGTGGTACCGCCGGTTCTGAAAGATAGCGTGGTGAACCCTCTTTCGCAGAAAAATCCATGCCTTATAATGCAGTACTATTGGGGTATTGATATGTCATTTTGCCTTAATGTAGTGTTAAAATAGCTGATTTCGGGTAATATAGCATATAAAATGGAAAATCCTGTTGTTGTCCTGCTGTAGGGTTCACTAGAATTTTGCGACTCATTTTTTTCAAAAAACTAGTAGTATGAAAAAGTTAGTGCATTATCCAAACGTGTGGCAGACGCATCCGTTTTCCATGGAAATGTTTGCCCATTTTGAAGAAGAAGCCCGTTTACGGGAAAGTGAAAAGGCAGTAAAGAAAGCCACTGTAAAAAAAGAACGAAAATCGAAGTTTAAACTGGCCCTGGGCTGGTAAGCAAAAAACGAATAGTGAGATAACAAAAGGCACCGGTTTTCGGTGCCTTTTTTAGTTCTTTTGTAGCGCTTGGATAGTGGTAAGGTCAGACAACTCATATAGCATATTGTCAGGGATTACCAATTCACAAGTATTTCTTTTTCGGTTTTGATCAGTTCCTTTATCAGCAATAGTGTTATTCAAGTTTATCAAAAATATACCCCCCTTGGGTTGCCCCCCAAACTTGTTTTCCATCACTGTCAAATCCCTGATCCCAGGATTCAATTCCTTTGACAGAAATACGTACTGTGGACATGGCGTAAGAAGCACCACGTAAGCTGCTCTCACAAGTGGCATCTTGTGTCTTGCCCTCAAAAAGACCCTCCGAGGTCTTATTCAAAAGCACTTCGCAACCCGTACGCAGCATGAGTTGCCCGACTGAGAGACTATCAAAAGCCTGTGGTGTTTTCCACTTGCCAATCCAAAGTGAATCCGCGGGAATGGCATACACATAGCTGGCCAATTGCCCGTTTTCATTGCGTTTTAGCTCATAAATGCGTTGTCGGTAGGGTTTGTCCTGCATAGCATTCATGGCTTGTTCCACATAGAGCCAATTACCTTTTTTCTCCCAAATCGGATACATATGCAAAGAGATATTGTAATAAGTGGAGTCTGCCAACGCTTGTTTTTCCGAGTTAAAAGAACCCTGCATGAGTGAGAAAAGGGCCTGAAGTTCTACATCAGTTGATTTTTCTTTTTTTTCGCTGGACATTTTACACGAGGGGAAAAGTGCTAAAAAAATGATCAGGAACACCGAGGCGCTAATGGTAGTTATTGGTTTCATCTGTTTAAAATTTTTAACTATTTGAAATAAAATACTTAAAAATTTAAGAACTGATGCGACCACTCGTTGCTCTCGTTCTCTCATGAATTTGTTTTAATCATTGCTCTGTGTTAAGTTTTTGATTAAAAAAATTCATGTTCGTTTCATGATACATTCAATATTCAATTTCATCCAATTATGGAGTAGTGTTTAGTACATGGAAAATCAATGTGCTTCCAGCCAGTTTTCGCCAATCCCTACTTCCACATCCAGGGGCACCGCCAATGCATACGCATTTTCCATTTCGGTTTTGATCAATTTGGAAACTTCCTCCAGTTCGGGTTTGTAGGCGTCAAAGACCAGTTCGTCATGCACCTGCAGTAGCATTTTAGTCTTGTAGTGGCCTTTGGATAGCTTTTTGTGGATGTTGATCATGGCAATTTTGATGATATCCGCGGCGCTTCCCTGGATCGGTGCATTTACAGCGTTGCGTTCTGCACCACCACGGACCACCTGGTTTCCTGCATTAATGTCTTTTAAATAGCGACGCCTGCCCAAAACAGTTTGTACATAACCATGTTCCCGGGCAAATTCGATCTGATCACCGATGTAGTTGCGGAGCTTGGGATAGGTCTTGTAGTAGGTTTCTATCAGTTCTTTAGCTTCTGTGCGGCTCAGGTCGGTTTGATTGCTTAGTCCGAAGGCCGACACCCCGTAGATAATCCCGAAGTTCACCGTTTTGGCGTTGCTCCGCTGTTCCCGCGTTACCTCCTCTATGGGAACATTAAACACCTTTGAAGCGGTAGACGCATGGATGTCTTCTCCACTCTTAAAAGCGGAGATCATGGTGTCTTCTTCACTTAAAGCGGCAATGATCCGCAACTCGATCTGGGAATAATCCGCCGCCAGCAATACATGATTTTCATCTCTGGGGATAAAAGCTTTCCGCACCTGCCTTCCCCGTTCGGTCCGGATGGGGATGTTCTGCAGGTTAGGGTTGTTACTACTCAACCGTCCGGTAGCAGCCACGGTTTGCATATAATCCGTATGTACCCTTCCGCTGTGGGCCTGTACCTCATTCGGCAGCGCATCTACATAGGTGCTTTTCAGTTTGGTCAACCCTCTGTAATCCAGGACATTTTGGATAATAGCATGGTCTTTGGCCAAATAGGAGAGGACCTCTTCCGAAGTGGAATATTGCCCGGTTTTGGTCTTTTTAGGCTTATCCACCAATTTCATTTTTCCAAAGAGGATCTCGCCCAGTTGTTTGGGAGAAGCAATATTAAAAGTTTCCCCGGCCTGTTCATAGATTTTAGTTTCCCGTTCCTTGATGTCAACCTCCAACGCTGTGGAGAGTTCTTTGAGGAATGCCTTGTCCAGATTGATCCCTTCCCGTTCCATATCGGCCAAAACACGGAGCAGGGGCACTTCAATCTCTTCAAAGAGTTTGTCAGTATGAGCTTCCGCCAGTTCCGGCCTAAAATGTTGGGCCAGTTGTAGGGTGATATCCGCATCCTCTACCGCATACTCGGTCTGTTGTTCCAGCGGTACCTGGCGCATGCTCAACTGGTTCTTTCCTTTTTTGCCAATGAGTTCTGTGATGGATACCGGGCTGTAGTTCAGGTAGGTTTCCGCCAGGATGTCCATATTGTGCCGCATATCCGGGTTGATCAGGTAGTGTGCCAACATGGTATCAAAAAGTTGGCCTTTGACCTCCACCCCGTAGTTTTGCATCACTTTGATATCATACTTGAGGTTTTGCCCCACTTTTTCGATATCCGTAGCTTCAAAAAAGGGACGAAGCAGTTCAATTTTTTTATCGGTTTCCGCCCTGTCTTCGGGAAAGGGAATATAAAAACCTTTCCCCGTATCCCAGCTGAAGGCAATACCTACCAATTCTGCTTCCAGGGGATTGATAGAAGTGGTTTCCGTATCAAAACAAACCGAGGATTGCTGCATCAACTTTTTCAAAAAGAGCTGCATGCCCACTCCGTTTTCTACGGTTTGATAAAAGTGGGCCACCTCATCAAGGGTCATTCTGCTGCTCACATCCTTGATGGTGGCCGGGGCTTCTGAGGGATCTCCTCCAAATAGGGTGAACTGCCCGCTACCGGCAACCTTGGCCTCCCCTTGACTACGTTCAGGGTGCACTTGCTTTGCGGTTTCGGTATTGGTCACCTGTGGGCCGGCCTCGGTTTCTCCGGAAAACAGTTTAATAAACTGTTCCTTTAAACGCCGGAATTCCAGTTCTTCAAAGATTTCCTGTACTTTCTCCCCGTCCGGAGGGCACATTTCAAAATCCTTGGCATCAAAAGAAACCTCACAATCAGTTTTAATTTCCGCTAGTTTCCTGGATAGCCGTCCGAGCTCCGCATGGGCTTCGACCTTCTCTTTCATTTTTCCCTTCAACTGATCGGTATTACTGAGTAAGCCCTCCAGGGAACCAAATTGTTGCAAAAACTTTTGCGCGGTTTTATCGCCTACACCCGGCAGGCCTGGAATGTTATCGCTGGTATCCCCCATCATACCCAGATAGTCGATCACCTGTTCCGGGCGCTCCACCCCAAAGCGCTTTTGGATCTCGGGGATGCCCCATATCTCTATGCCGTTCCCCATACGGGCAGGACGGTACATAAAGATGTTTTCGCTCACCAGTTGGCCAAAATCCTTATCCGGGGTTACCATAAAAACTTTATACCCTTCCGTTTCGGCTTGTTTGGCCAAAGTGCCGATAAGGTCGTCTGCCTCGTACCCTGCCAATTCTACCACAGGGATCTTAAGAGCCTTCAGGATCTCCTGGATATAGGGAACTGCTATGGTAATGGCTTCCGGTGTCTCGTCCCGGTTGGCTTTATAATCTGCAAATAGTTCTGTGCGTTCCACGCTGCCCCCTTTGTCAAAAGCTACGGCCAGATGATCCGGTTGTTCCCGTCGTATCACATCAAAAAGGGAATTCATAAACCCCATGATGGCCGAGGTGTCCATGCCTTTGGAATTGATCCTGGGATTTTTGATAAAAGCGTAATAGCCCCTGAAAATCAGGGCGTAGGCATCTAAGAGGAAGAGACGTTTTTGATCTGGCATGTTTCTTATGTTATCAGTTTACAGCAATGGGTTGGCCGCCTTTAAAAGTAGGGAAAAGAGTTGAAAACAATTGTAAAAGACGAAAGACAAAAGATATAAGACGAGAGAGAATAGACAGGAGACCATAGACAATAGATGTAAGACCATAGACAATAGATGCCAATGGATAAAACCAAAAGCTAAGGGAGGTACATTTTAAAGTATGGTGTTTTCTATGGCTACAGGAACAATCAGAAGGACGATGTAAAAAAGGAATAGTATCCGGGAGAGATTTCGTTTGAGGATAAAAAGGGGATCTTAGATGTTGTGTTTTGAAATTTCAGGAAAACGGTAGTGCTTTAGTGTCTTTTTTCTAACAGCGTAGCGGTCTTATATCTAATATCTACCTGTAGAGACTACCCACTAACCTCCTTATCAATTGTTGACACCCATAGGGTAAAGTAACAAAACCTGACCTCATGCGTCTAATAGAACGGAGCGTTAAATAAATAGCAAAAGCGGACCTAATGCCTTCAAAAAGAAATACTTTTGCAAAAAATTTGTGAATGACAAGATTCATTATTGTCCTTTCAGTCATCTATCTGATTTTAGCCTTTTACGGTTACCAGGGCATAAAGACCATTTTTAAAAATTCCTGGGTACACCTTGGCTATGCGGTGGCTTTTCTAAGCGCCTGGGGCTTTTTTTTAATAAAGGCCTTGAGTTATGTGCCAGGTTCGGCCATGCGTGGCGGGGTAGCACTGGCCGGAGGTATTTTCTTTTCTTTTTTCATGCTGGCCATGGTACTGGGGTTTTTCCTGTTTTTGGAAGATGTGGTACGGCTGGGAGTGTTCGGTTATAAAAAGATCGTAGGGGTTACCGAAGAAAGTGGGGAGTTCCTGCCATCAAGGAGAAAGTTTATCAGTGCCATTGCTTTAGGTATAGCAGCGCTTCCGTTTGGCTCCTTGCTGTACGGGATGTACCGGGGTAAATACAACTACCAGGTGTTGAAATATGAATTGGAGTTTGACGATTTACCCGATGCTTTTGATGGCTACCAGATCACCCAAATATCGGATATCCATAGCGGCAGTTTTGACGACCATAAAAAAGTGGCGTACGGTGTGGATTTGATCAACCAACAAAATAGCGATGTCATTCTCTTTACCGGGGATATGGTCAATAATACGGCAGATGAAATGGAGCCCTGGAAAGAGGTCTTCGCTCAGTTAAGCGCAAAAGACGGAAAGTACTCGGTTTTGGGCAATCATGATTATGGGGATTATGTCGGATGGGATACTGCGGCCGCCAAGGCGGAGAATTTGGAAAAGTTGAAGGCCATTCAGAAAGACATTGGTTTTGACCTCCTGTTGGATGACCATCGCTATTTAGAACGGGAAGGTCAACGGATCGCCTTGTTGGGTGTTGAAAATTGGGGGCGTGGAAGGTTTAAAAAAGCCGGGGATCTGCAGCGGGCAAAATCCGGTATCCGAAAGGAAGATTTTAAGATTTTAATGAGCCATGATCCTTCGCATTGGGAAGATGTGGTGATCCATGATGCGTATCATTTTCACCTCACCTTAAGCGGTCATACCCACGGAATGCAATTTGGCGTAGAGATCCCGGGATTTGTAAAGTGGAGTCCTGTAAAATGGCGGTATAAATATTGGGCCGGACTCTACAGTGAGTTGGGGCAGTTTATTAATGTCAACCGGGGCTTTGGATTTATAGGGTATCCCGGACGGGTGGGGATATGGCCGGAAATCTCGGTAATTACCCTAAAGAAGAAGAAAGCTTTAACGTGAATTTAACCCAAATCAAGGGGCTAAAGGGTTTACTTCAGGTAATACTTTAACAAATTTTGTTACATTTGGTCTGCTAAATGCTTTTATTCCATGTCCAAATTTGGTGAACTTATTGACCTAGATATTCCGGTACTGCTGGATTTCTATGCGGATTGGAACGAACAATCCGCCGCTATGCATCCTGTACTTCGCGATGTAGCTGCCGCCCTTGGGGATAAAGGAAAGGTGATCAAAATAGATGTGGATAAGAACAAGGAGTTATCCCAGGCACTTCGGATTAAAGGATTACCTACCTTAATGATCTACAAAAAAGGTGAAATGGTGTGGCGGCAAAGTGGCGAACAGGACGCCAACACTTTGATTGGTATCCTTAACGAATACATTCAATAAACCATAGCATTTCCCTGCCATTAGTCGGTTAGGCCGGAATCTTGTGCTGCGCCCAGCGTATCCAGGGGTATGGAATCCGTCACATCCGGGTCGGGCTCCGGGAATTCCGCAGGATACCCTTCATCATCCTCAATAAAATTGTCGAACAACCCAATATACTCTTTTAAGATCAGGGATTCCTTTTCGGAATACTCCAGATCCTGGTTGTCCTGAGCGATGAAGACAATACGTTGGTAGCTTTCCAGGTCCGTTAGGATATCCTCAATTTTTGAATATTGCTCGTCCCTTGGCACCCCGGCGTAGTATTCCAGGCGTTCCTGATAGACCTTTTTTAGTTTTTCAAACAGCTCCCTGGCTTTCTCTTGTTCTCCCACCTTGTAATAGCCATCCAGAAAAGGCTCTACGAAAGCGTAAAAGCCGAACTGCTCAAAGGGCATATGGGTCATAGCCATATCTATAATATTCCTGGCCTTATCAATTTTGTTTTCCTCGATCAGTTGTTCGCTTAGCCGTGCCAGATTACTTCTAAAGGAAAGCCCCTGAGAGCGGGTCTGCGGATCGTGATAGATATTCGGATCGGACGAATTTCCCCATTCCCACTTGTTTACAATATCGTACATAAGGTCCGCATCTATTCTTCCCATCTCAAACGGGCTTTCATTTTCGGTGCGGATAGGCACTAACTTATAGACCAGGCCATCCAACTGCAGATAGTTTTTCATCCAGAGATATTCCGCACTGTCAAAACTGCCACCGGAAAAGTAAATGGGTCGTTCCCAATCGTTGTTCGCCAGAATGTCCAGCATAAGGATACGTTGTTTGGTCAAGGCGCTTTGGGGAAGGTCAATATCAATATAGTCCACAATTAAAGCGGAATCTTTTGGTTTGACCAGGCCGTTTTCCAGGACCTTATTTTTATTTACGGGAACGCGTATTTTATGGGTAGGGTAGTACACAATATCCAAATTACTCTCAGAGAATACGCTGAGGTCCCTGCCCTGCTTTTCCAACAGATGCCTGAATTTGGTTTGAGGTTTGTCGCTCGCCACCCAATTCATAAAGTCTTTTATGGTCCAACGGTTTTCCGTTACTCCTTGATAATAGATAGCATCCCGTGTGCCGTAGCTATACTTGTCATGCGTCAATTGCGAGGGAATGGGATCACTTTCATACGCTTTGCGTTTCATTTGGTCTATGTACCAATCCGTAGCAAAGAGACTGGTGTTTACAATACGCACATCCGTTCGGTGGCCTTCAATTTCCTGGGCGTACCAAAGCGGAAAGGTGTCATTATCTCCAATGGTAAAGAGTATGGCCCCCGCATCTTCCTGACAGGAATCCAGGTAAGCTTTGGCGGTGGATCGGGCGGTGTATCTCCCTGATCTATCGTGGTCATCCCAGTTTTGAAAGGCCATCAGAAAGGGGACGGCGCTCAGGCAAAGGACGGTGATCACAGGAGCCGCAATTTTGGGTTTGAGCAATTTTTTAACCTCTTCAAAAAGACCGTACACCCCAATGCCGATCCAAATGCAGAAAATAAAAAAGGAACCTACCAAAGAGTAATCGCGTTCCCTGGGTTGAAAGATGTACGGATTGGTGTAGAATTGTATGGCCAAACCGGTGAACATAAAGAAGACAAACAGCACCCAAAACTGTTTGGGATTCCTGGAAATTTGAAAAACAATGCCAATAATCCCCAAAAGCAAAGGCAGGAAGAAATAAGTGTTTCGGGCCTTGTTGTTCAATATCTCACCGGGAAGATTGTCCTGGCTTCCCAAACGCAGACTGTCCATAAAGGAAATCCCACTGAGCCAATGGCCATTTTGGTCATAACGTCCCTGGGTATCGTTTTGGCGGCCAACAAAGTTCCACATGAAATACCGCATATACATATAGCCCCATTGGAACTCGAAAAGGTAGTTGAGGTTTTGCCCCAGGGAAGGAGGCTGCACATCTATATAGTCCGAAAAACTGCGCAGGAACTGCATGTATTGTTCCGTATCTATTTCCCCCTGGGCATCCAACTGCTTGAACTGGTTTACGGCATCGCGTAATTCGTTCTGGGAGATATATTCCGCCTTTATCCGGAAATCCAAACGCCCGAAATAACGCATATAGTTTTCGGCATGTTGGTCGCTCCACAGTCGGGGTAAAAGGCCTACATGCTTTTTGTTGGGGCCTTGAAGGGCGTTTTTGTAGTTGTTTACAACGACGTATTTGCCCAATTGCTCATCCTTTTCGTATTTGGGCTTATCATCTATATCCTCTCCGGGTTCTGCAAAACTGTCGGAATAATAGGCGCCGTAAAATGGGCTCTCCACCCCGGGATATTGCTCCCGGTTGTAATAGGCCAGCAAGGAACGGGCGTCTTCCGGATTGTTTTCATTGACTACGGTTTTGGCATTAGCCCGAATGGGCAGTAGTAACCAGGAAGAAAAGCCAAGGATAAGGAACATCAGGCACAAGACAATGAGGTTGCCCAATTCAAAACCGTTCTTCCGGGTGTAGCGAAGGGCAAAGTAAAACACAGCGATAAAGAGCAGGCCCATAATAAGCGTTCCGGAGTTAAAGGGCAGCCCTACCTGATTGATAAAAAACACTTCGCTCCAACCAAACAATTTCAGGACATAGGTCAGGGAAAATTTGTAGACCAATAACAGAATACCGACCACCAGGCCGTTAGCGATCAAAAAGTTTTTGACCGTAACTTTTTTATATTTCTTAAAATAGAAGAGCAGGCCTATGGAGGGAATAGCCAAAAATCCCATAAACTGTATGCCAAAGACCAGGCCAATGACAAAACAGATGAGCAGCAGCCATTTGTTGCCCCTGGGGTCTTCCGAATGATCTACCCATTTTAGCCCCAACCACAGCAATAAGGCCATGATAAAACTGGCCATGGCATACACTTCGGTTTCTACGGCATTAAACCAAAAACTATCCGAAAAAGTAAAGGCTAAGGCGCCTACCAGGCCACTACCAAAAATAGCTATGGCTTTACTTTCCGAGATCTTGGATTTTTTGGTGATTAGTTTTTTGGTGAGGTTGGTAATGATCCAGAAGGTAAAAAGTACCGCAAAAGCGCTGGAAACCACGGAAACCATATTGACCATCAGGGCTACTTTTGAAGCATCACCAAAGGCAAACATGGCAAAAACGGCCCCTATCATTTGCAATAGCGGTGCACCGGGAGGGTGGCCTACCTGCAGTTTCGCCGAAGTACTGATGTACTCCCCGGCGTCCCAAAAACTTCCGGTGGGTTCAACGGTTAATGCATAGGTGATTAAAGCAATGGTAAAGGCAACCCATCCCAGGAGGGTGTTCCATTTTTCATAGTTCTTAGAAAACATGCAGTACGTGATTTACCAATCGGGGCGAATTTACCAAATTAAAAAGAGACGCCTGCCAATTTTAATGAAAGCTTTAACAGGGCAGGAACGGATTACGCCCGAAATAATTTGCTCGGATTAAAGTTTGTCTTAAATTTGCACGCTCAAAAGTAGTTTGCTTTTGTACGGTAATGGCCTATGGTGTAATTGGCAACACTACTGGTTTTGGTCCAGTCATTCTAGGTTCGAGTCCTAGTAGGCCAACGAAGTTGGACAAATCCCATCAGCATGATGGGATTTTTTTGTGAAACAAAACTGGGACGAGAAGTTTATCCTGAGCGGAGTCGAAGGAAGTCCTAGCTTGCCCGTCCGAAATGAAATGAAGGTGGGTAGGCCAACAAAAAATCCCGATTTAAATCGGGATTTTTCATTTTGTATCTTGCTCTGCGAAGCCTAAGACTTCGCAGTACCATGGAAAAGTGATAGGTGCGAGGTTACCCTTGTCCGCCATCCATTGGGGGATAAGCCTCCGGCAGAAACTTCGCACAGCGAGGTAGGCTTGCTGATCCCGAACGAACGTGGTTTTTTCTGCCGAAGATCGAACTAGTTTGTAGTATCAGGTAGCAGCACACGGTCTATGGTGTGAATGATCCCGTTGCTTCCCTGGATATTGGCCAATCGTATAGCTGTATTGGTGTTCCCGGAACCGTCCGTAATTCGTATGTCCACCGAATTGGGGTTAAAAATAAGCTCGTCGCCTTCCAGGGTAGTAAATGTTTCCATACCATTTATGCTAGAGGTAAGAATATTGACACCACCTATCACATGGTGAGACACTACGGCGGCCAGGAGGGACTCGTCTATATCGTCCACAGTATTCCAATCGGGATTGCCTGCTAAAAGCGCATCGAACGCCTCATTAGTGGGTGCTAATATGGTGTTGAAGGCCGTTTCCCTGAGTATCCTATCGAACTCCGTATCTGGTGTTGCAGTGGTTAAAGCCGTTTCCAGATCGCTGAAATCGGGATTCGTTATAATAAAATCCATTACATTCGGTATCCCGATGACGGCATCCACTTTATGGATTGTACCGTTACTGGCTGTGATATCTGGCTGTACTACCTCGGATATGCCATTAAAGGTAATTGTTGATGAAGCTACTTCAAAATAAGCGCTGATACGGGAGTCATCTACAGGCCCCCGGGCATTGGTCGCAAAAAACCCCGAACCTACCCCTAAGAGCACCGCGGACCGCAACTCTCCGGTTATCACATGGTTCAACAATAC
This sequence comes from Croceivirga sp., assembly GCA_028284285.1. GTDB lineage: Bacteria > Bacteroidota > Bacteroidia > Flavobacteriales > Flavobacteriaceae > Croceivirga. The sequence continues at coordinate 134,680 of JANQSA010000085.1, read as the reverse complement.
CTGTTGTAAGGTGCTTGCAGGAATATCACTTAGTTCCCTGCCATCCAAAAAAGTGGTAAACGCCTCGTCCGTAGGTGCCATTACCGTATAGGGGATGGTTCCTTGAAGGATTGAGGGCAAGTCGCCATCAGCAGCTTCTAATGCCGCAACCAGATTGCTTAAATTGGGATCGGCAGCGATCAATTCAAAAATGTTTTCTGTGGGTCTTGGAATTCCGCCGTTATCATCGTTAAGACATGAAATGGTCGTCAAAATAACTAGGAACAGGATAAAGGCACTTTTTAATTTGGGGAATTTTTTCATAATCTCTTATTTATTGTATTGTTAGATTGTATAAAAGTAGCATGTGAGGTATGACTACGTACTTCAGCGCCACTATCACATAGATATGCAATTTAGGAAATGGTTGCGGTAGTCTTTAAAAAATGGCGATTATTTGGACGTTGTTATGGGAAAAAGTTATTCGATCTGATTCACTACCATCACAACCCTTGCGCGCTTTTATAGGGTAGTGTACCCCCTTGTTTTCCAGATACCGGGAAGTTTCAGGTAAGTCTTCACCCGGCGCTGTGAAGTCTCAGACTTCGCAGCACTAAAGAAAAGCGATAGGTACGAAGTTACCCTTGTCCGCCATCCATAGGGGGATAAACCTCCGGTGGAAACTCCGCATGGTAAGAGCTGCTCTTTATTCCAATTCAATTCCGTAAATCCTGGATTCCTCTTTCCATGGATGATATCCCCGTCCCACATAGGTAAACCCAAGTTTTTCATACAATCCCACATGTTCAGTGCACAGATACAAATTGTCATATCCAAATTTTTTGGAATCGCTCTTCGCTTTATTTAAAAGAAGGGAGCTATAGGAGTTTCCTCTTTCGCTTTCATTAATAAATAAGGCGCAAACCCAGGGGTATAAATCTACTCTGCTGATAAAGTCATTGGTTATTAATCCGGCACATCCAATTATTTCTCCTTCTTTTTCCAACAGGTACCATTGTGGCAGGTCATTTTTGGCATTAATAGAATGAGAGATGGCATCTTCATATATTACCGGCCATACACTTTTCCAATTCCGTTGAAAATACGCGATTGCGATGTTTTTATAGCCAGGATTTTCTCTTATGGATATGATTTGCATTGTACTGAGAAGTTATTCGAGCTAATGAATAGCCCATAACGGTTAGTACACGTGGTTCTGTTACTACCACATATAAGGGGTTATGTACTGTTCTACTTCAATTAATGATAGCTAATTGTTGTTTAGGCCTTCTGCCGTTCGATCCTCCTTGGGAGGAGGCGGAGTAGCTTCTGGATTATCCTTTAACAGCTTCAGCACTTCCGCTACCACTTTCTCCATCTGAGGATCACGTCCTTGTACCAATAGATTGGGATCATCCCACACCGCAATGTCTGGTCGTACCCCAACACCCTCATCAAACCACGTACCATCATTAAAGTAAAGTCGCGCTCCGGGGACAGTAATTCCTCCACCATCAATGAGCCGGTGGCCCGTGGCCGGACCCACCAAAATACCAATGGTTCGCTCGCCCACAATTGGACCGGCATCCAGCTCCCGAAACGCCCAGGGCAGTCCGTCACCCCCGGATCCTGCCCAGCCGTTGATCAGCATACCCATAGGCCCGGTATTGGCCTTCACGGGGAAGGTATGGGACTTGCCATGGCGCCAGTACAGATTGTAAATGACGGGTCGTGTCATCAGCTCCAAAAAACGGTCGGCGAGTTGTCCCCCGCCATTGAAACGCTCATCAATAATAAACCCTTCTTTGTCAAGCTGGCCGTAGTACATTTTAACCAGATCGAGCTGTCCTCTGGTGCCCGTGTTGGTCATATACACATACCCCAGTTTACCTCCGGAGAGTTTTTCTACGCGTAACCGGTTCTTCTCAATCCAATCCAGGTACCGGAGATTCCCTTCCTGTGCTCCCGTAAGACAGGTGACCACCACATCTTTTGCATCGCCCGTATTGCCGTTCTTGCTGACCTTTAATACCACCGTTTTACCATTAAGCCCTTCGAAAGCGGCATAGGGTTCTTTGTTTAGCGGAAGGGAAATCCCATTGACCGAATGGATATAGTCACCGGTTGAAACGTTTACTCCGGGACGATCGAAAGGTGACCTGTTTTCGGCATCCCAATCCGCAGGCTTTACAATGCGTTTGATCTTATAGCCTTTGTCATCCCTGGCCCAGTCAATCCCCAGATAACCCGTGCTGATATTTTCCACTTTTTCGTTATCTCCGCCAAAGGTGTAGGTATGGCCGGCACTCAGCTCGGCAGCAAGATTAGACTGTAGAAAACTGACATCCCAACGCGATCGGGCATCTTCAATTAACGCGCCGTATTGGGTGCGAAGCGCATTCCAATCTACTTGCTGCATGTTTTCGTCGTAAAAGAAATCGCGGTGTCTTCTCCAGGTGTCCTGAAAGATCTGACGCCATTCTTCCCGAGGGTTCAGTTCCATGACCAACCCCTGGGTAGGAATGGCATCCTTGATTTTTTGATCCGGGTCCGGTGGGATAATCCCGAATTTTGCACCACTTCGCACCAATAACGATTTCCCGTCTGCCGTCTTGACTACCCCGTTTATTTTGGCCATGATGGATTTTTCTTCCCGTTCTTTTAAATCATAGAAAAACAATTCGGGATCACCACCATTTGACCCTGAATTCGGAAAACGACGGTAGACTACTTTGCCATCGAAGGCCATGAGGTTATTCAGATTGCCTGGCTTGGCAGGGAGGATAACCAACCTGCTTTCCAATCCGTTCCAATCCACTTTAATGGGCTCCGGAGCTTTTTCTTTCGCATCCTCCTTTTTTCCCTTTTTTTTGTTATTGTCTTTTGCGTCTTCTTCCTTTTCTGCGGCCTTTAATTCATCATTTTTGGCATGGAGTAGGTACGGGGATTCCTGACTCAAACTTATAGCGGCCAGTTGTGTGGCATTGGGGTAGATCCAGGTACCGTCCTGCATGTCGCTATACACAGCGGTAAAATTCCTGTCAGTAAGAAAAAACAAGTAGTTACCCTTTACCCCAAAGACCGGACTGGAATCATTGTAAAATCCGCTGGTAACTTGCTTTGACTGTTTACTGTTAAGATCATAGATGAAGATAGCTTCATTACCATTTTCCATTCCGATGGAATACGCCAGGAATTTCGAATCGTGTGACCAACTGATGGGGTAGCCTGATCGGGCACCATGGCCGTAGTTCCAGTTATAATTATCCGCCACATCAACCGCTCCTGTTGCCACATCCACAATACTGATATCATTTTTCTCATCAATAAATGCCAACTTTTTACTATCCGGAGACCAATAGAGGGTGTATCCAAACCCCTTATTTCTGGAGGTAAGCTTTTTGGCCTTCTGTGCTGTTCGCATAGCTTGTACATAGATCTCATACTCACCAGATCTATCACTCCAATACGCAATATGATCACCATTCGGAGACCAGGTGGGACTGTGATCGAATGCCCCGGAAGAGTTGGTAATATTTTGAACGAATCCCTCTTTTACAGGGGCATTAAACAATTCGCCCCGTGCCTCAAATACAATTCTACTAGCCCCCGGGGAAGCCGTCATACCGCGTATTTGCTTGTCTACCTCAAGCCTTCTGGGCATTTCCAGCGTCAAATCGCTTACGACATTTACTGCTACCGCTTTCGATTCCTCTGTAGCGAGATCCATGAGATGGAGCGCACCACCTACTTCAAATACCAGATCTTTTGGACCAGCAGATAAATAGGTAATGTCAAAGTCTTTAAATTGGGTAATCTGATCGAGTGATTCTGATCTGAGATCATAACTCCAGACGTTCAATCGCAAGTCATCTGCGCGGTCGGATAGGAAATAAATCTTATCACCTCCCCATGCCGGCTTTCCGTCATTGGCTTCGCTGTTTGTGATATTTTTGGCCGTATTGTTTTCCAAATCAAACAAGATAACCTCTGAGGTCAGTCCGCCCCGATATCTTTTAAAAGGATATGTCTCGGTGATTTTGGTAATGTAGGCCAGTTGCTTACCATCCGGGGAATAGGTGGCAATCTCGCCATAGGGGATGGGTAATTTTTCCGGCATTCCGCCGGTTTTGGGGATAAGAAATAGTTGGTTCACACCTCCGGAGGGAATACCGGTTTCTCTTCGTGAAGCGAATAGGATTTTGTCGCCCGAAGGATGCCACTCTACCATGCGATCTGAATGGGACCCATAAGTTAGTCTCAGGGGAACACCTCCTGTAACGGGCATTATGTAGACATCAGGATTTCCTCTATACCTTGCTGTAAACGCAATTTCCCTACCATCCGGAGAGAATTTTGGATAAGATTCCTCTCCGGGGGAGTTCGTGAGCTGAGTAGCAGTACCCCCATTTTTGTCCACCACCCAGATATCGCCCCCATAAACAAAGCAAATTTGTGTTTCTGATACATCGACATAGCGCATCAGTTTTGCATTGATTTGACCAAATGCGCTTGAGCTAAATACAACAAGAAGTAAAGAGATGTAGAATTTCATAATTTGAACTTTAGTTGATAAGTAAAAATAGTGCACTACGGTACAGCTTGATATCTTTTTTAATTGTTAAATTTTGGTAGTAACAATTCCATAGCTTTAAGTTTTTCTGACAATCTTTCGTCATTTTCATCAATTGTCATTGCCGTAATTATAATGAATCCCTGTTCTAAATAATAGACATCATCCTTTGCATTTCCCGTATTAGGGTTGCCATCCGGTGAAAATGCCCATAAGGTTGTATTGTCTGATTCGTCAATATTTTTACCAAACACTTTTTTAAACTGAAGTACTTTGGGTTGGCCATATGCTATTCTTCTTTCCGAAACTTTCACCCCTTTGATTTCGTCAAGAGGAATATCCGGAAAAGCAACTGTTACGTAACTATGGGGGTCGATTTTATCGACAATTCCAGAGTCTAAGAATTTAGAGATCCACGCTGGAATTACACTGAATGACATCTCATTATCGTCATCAAAGCCTGAAAACGCAATGCCTTGAACTCCCAAAATAGTCGCCGTTCTTATGGCGCCAATGGTCCCGGAATTGAACCATGAGGGGCCAATATTTGATCCTCCATTGATTCCGGATAGCACAAGGTCAGGCCTGTCACTAGCAAAAAGCCCACTTAAACTCAATAAAACACAATCTGCAGGATAACCCGGCATCGTGTAAATTCCAATATTCTTATCGTGATCAAAATATTCTGTGGTTACCTCATACGAAGATTTGTGTTTTCCAATCGTAAGGTAATTAGAGCTTCCGGAACGATCTTGGGTGGATACTACCACGGAGACTCTATTCGTGAGCGGTTTTACACTTCTTGCCAGGGCTACCAATATGTCTATGTTTTCGATACCATCATCGTTAGTGATCAATATATGATCGAATTCAACAGCGTTTTGTTGGGAAAATATAGCTAGCGGAATCAAAAAAAGAAGGGTTATGTTTACCAGGTTTTTCATAATCATTTGATCCTGAAACAGTTTGATTGAGTTTTTGTAAAAAATGATATTGATTTAATGATTAGACCTGATTATTTGAAACATGTTACAAATTTGATGTAGAAATTGCTTACCACAGTTCTGACCTGCCTCTGACAGACAACCTCAGGTTGTTTGGGAAAGCAACCCGCCAGACCACTGTCGGGCTGGTGAACCCACCTGAAAGAGACAGTCGGGCAGGTTACAACCTTGGTTGTAGCACCTTATGTTATTATTCCCAATGGACTTTTCAATTTATTCCGGACGGTAGGGCAAAGCGGATTTATGTACAACAATTCGCAACTTTCCGGCAGCATCTTTAATGTATCCCAAAGTATATTCGACTTTTACTTCTTCGCCATCGGTTTTAGTAAAATAATAATTCCCCATGGCAATGGCCATAGTACAACTATTATTAATTATTCCGCTGTTTTCCCAACGCACTTTCGTATAGGGGGCTAAAGCAAACCCTTTGTCTTCCTGGTAGGTTTCGTTTCCACCAACAAAGTAAGACAAAGCCGCGTCAAACGTTGCTCTGAATTGTTCTTCGGAAGCTAGCGTGGGTTTAAAGAGTACCGAACTAAAGTCATACCCATATAAATTTTGAATATGCGCTATAGCGGCTTGTTTGTGATCACCTCCTTCAGAATACGCTTTTCCAATTTTAACGATTCCAGCCCCCCATTCTTCCTGGGCTGCCACAACTTCGGCTTCAGTGATACATTCAGAGGAAAAAAGCGTCTTTTTGTGCTCTTGATTGGATTTTTGTTCGGAAGTATTTTGATGGTCTGCTTGATTACAAGAAACTCCTGCTACGACTGATACTAGTATAAATGCTGCTTTTTTAAACATTTTTAAAACCTTTTGATGTGCCTACTTTGTGAAATGGTGTTCGGCTCGTCCATATTTTTCCCCATCTACCACCTTAATTTAAGGACAGGATTTAACTGATTTTGAATGGGCTACAACGTAGGAATAAAGACAAAAGTTTTTATTCTTTTTCTTATGCAATATAAGAGATAACAGGATCAGTTGGTAGGGTGAAAAACGCCTTAGGCTAAAAATAAATAGGGGGATACAAAAAAAATGTGGATCATTTGATCTCCACCCGTTCCGCAAAGTGCTCAACAGAGGTTTATCAGCTTATGGATGATATGGGTATATCACTTAACCGTTCTACGAAGTGGTACACTTCGCAATACCACAGAAAAGTAAAGGGCGTGAAGTTCCTGCCAAAGGCAAGCCATTAAAACTTCCCACAAGGGGACAGCTTGAATGCAATCTTAGAAGTAAAAGGTACCTTTTTAGATGATGTAGGTGTTTGCTTTTTGGGAAGTATAGGTGGCAGGCTTCGTAAAGAATCGGCGAAACCTTGGAGTCGATTTAGAAGCATGCTACTGGTTTTGTCCGCTTTAGCGGATAAAAATACCTCTCCAAAAAGTGTCTTTTCTTTTGTTTCGTTTTCTTTGGACAAGCAAAGAAAATGAAAAGAACAGATTTTCAAATACTGCTCTGAAAAGTGCTTCTGCTCGCAGTATGACTGAAAAACAAAAGGGGTCGAAGTTCCTGCCAAAGCCAGGCAAGTTTATCTACCGCGGCAGGTAAAACCTGGGAAAGCGGGAAATTAAAGATTTATTCCCGATCCAAAGCCATATTGCGGTATCTTTCCATCTTAAAAATCGAGTCATGCGTGTATTTCTGGTACTGGTAGTCGTTTTTCTGGCCAACCTGACGATAGCTCAGGATTTACCGAAATTGTATAAAAACGTAAGCTCTTCTGTCGTAGTGCTTCGAGCAGAAGTATTAGCCCCCTCCGCTTCCGGGGAATCCTTGAATATGGTGGAGGAAGTTTCCCAGGGTTCCGGGGTGCTCGTATCCGAAGAAGGATATATTTGGACAGCCGCCCATGTGGTGCAATCTGCGGAAGAAGTCGAGATTGAATTTGTCACCGGGGAGGTGTATAAAGGGGAGGTAGTAGCTTCAAGTCCTCCCGGAGATGTGGCACTTTTAAAGATAGTGGGTCCTTTTGATCCAGCGGGAAAAGCTATTGCTTCCATTGGCGACTCGGATGCACTGGGTATCGGAGAAGATGTTTTTGTCCTGGGGGCACCTCACGGCTTTGCGCAAAGCCTGACCCGGGGCATTCTCAGCGGCCGGCATTTTCCCGAAAATTTAAGCAATGACTTTGAACAGATCGAGTTTTTACAAACGGACGCCGCCATTAATCCCGGAAATTCCGGAGGGCCCATGTTCAATAAGAAAGGTGAGGTAATTGGCATTGCCAGCAGTATTTATTCAATATCAGGAGGTTTTGAAGGGATCGGTTTTGTAACGGCTTCTAACACCGTAAAGCAATTATTGACTACAGAACCCAATCCCTGGACCGGGATGGAGGCGATGCTCCTGCCTGCCCATCTCGCAAGAGTGTTAAATGTACCTCAGGAAACCGGGCTTTTGGTTCTTTCTATATCCTCAAAAGGAGCCGCTGCCCAATTGGGGTTACGAGGGGGTTATATTCCTGCTACCATCAACGATGAAGAAATCATATTGGGAGGGGATGTGATCTTAGAAGTGGCCGGGATAAAATTTATAGACAACAATGCACGGTCTTTGATCAAACAGAAGATCGCTTCCTACCCTAGCGGAACCGAGATCCCAATCGTAATTCTAAGGGAAGGACAAATAGGGAAGGCCAGCTTTCCTAAGCCATGAAAGATTGTCTCCTGTGAATACGACCTATTCATTGCTACAATCCGGACATTGAATTCCATATGGTTTATTTCATATCCCCAAAAGCATTCTTCAAGTGTTAATAAAACAGATAATAGCGACCAGAAAACGGGAATGGATACTCAAATTAAGAGGGGCATATTCCATCCCAAGCAGGGATCTTTAAATAATTTGAAAACTATCCTCTCGAATGAATTGCTGCAGGCCCACCTAGACTTTCCTTTCCTCTACGCTTTTGACGAAAGCCTGTTTGTAATGCCTTCCTATAGGAATCATCTTGTTCTCAATGATGACATAAGTGTGGTTGAACTTTGAAATATGGTGAAGCGATATGATAAATGAACGGTGTATACGTATAAAGTGTTTTTGCGGTAACTTTTCCTCCATCTGGGAGATACTCATTAAAGTGAGTAACGTTGCTTTTTTGGTTACCACCTTGATATGGTTCTTAATACTTTCTACATAAAGTAACTCTTCCAAAAGTACCTTAACGTACTCACGTTCACATTTGATATAAATGAACGGTGCGGAAAAAGCAGTGCCTTTTTTTATCTCCGGATAGGGTAATTCGATTTTTTGTTGTCCCTGTTCGAATTTACTATGCTTAAAATTATAAGCTTTAGCCAGGGATTTCGCAAAGCGTTCAAAAGAAATCGGTTTCAAGAGATAATCCGTTATTTCGAGTTCATATCCTTCCAGGGCATATTCTCTATGCGCAGTGGTCAAAATAACTGCCGGCTTAACTTTTAGGCTTTTGAGGAATTCAATACCGGAAATTTTTGGCAACTGAATATCCAAAAACAGAATATCCACTTCGGCCTGTTGCAGGTGGGGCAGTGCTTCCATGGTATTGTTATAGACGCTATGGATTTCCAGGTCCCTAAAATGTCCTATGTGGCTCTCCAAAACTTTAATAGCAGGTTCTTCGTCCTCAATGATCATGCAATTCATAGGTCTAAATTTAAGTTTACCAAAAAGGTTTCTCCGGATCGAATGTCCAGTGTATGGGCATCAGGATATATGAGATTTAGGCGTTTGCGCACATTTTCCAACCCAATCCCGCTTTTAAGGGTTGGGGTGCTTTCTGTTGTTCTGGCTACACTGTTCTCTATTTGAAAGGACAATTGACTTCCAAATATCTGGATCAATATACGCACCCATGCTTTTCCCTGACTTTGCGATACGCCATGCTTAAAGGAATTCTCAACAAAGGGAATGAGCAACAAAGGCGCAATTTTGTGTTCAGCAATATCTCCTTCTACAACAAGGGAAAGATCAAGGCGATTTCCGTATCGTACTTTTTCCAGTTCCAGATAGTTCTGCAAAAGATGGATTTCCTTTTGTAGCTCTGCCCGGTCCATATTGCAATCATACAACATATAGGTGATGATGTTCGACAGTTGAATCAGCGTATCTCCCGCCTTTTTATCCCCATCCAATAGGAGTCCGTAAATGTTGTTGAGTGTGTTGAGCAGGAAATGGGGCTGCAACTGGTTTTTGAGCATTTGCAATTCCGAGCCAATTTTCTCCTCCTTCAAGCGAGCATTCATGCGTTCTTGCCGAAAAACCCGTTGTATCATTTTTACCACAACGATTAATGAAGCGATGTATATTAGATCCAATGCCCTGAAAATGCTTTTTGCCGACCAAAAATCGGAGGGTTGACCACTGGCAAACTCAGGAAATAATCTAAGTAACACCACCATCAACGCCACCCCTACAAAAGCAAACAACAGCATCAAGGCAAAAAGGATAACGTACCTTTTCCCTGGCAGGAATTTGGGAAACAAAAAATAAGCAACAAAATAGGCATAGGGAATCTTCACCGTCATGAACATCAGCTCCAGCCATAACCATTGTAGGTAACCGGTTCTCTGGTAGGCGGCATTGAGTACACAATAAAATGTGACCCAAAAGCCCCAATACAAAACATGCCTGGCGATTCTTGTAAACGGCCAGCCCTTGTATTCTTTATCCAATGAGAACATTCCCTTGAAGCTAAAACTACCGCAAGAAAGAATTTTTTGTAGAATTTTTTGGGTTTTTAAGTACGAACCGCATGGTTTAGGCCCCAAAAGACAGCCAGGACAACACCAACGGCATTCCCGGGCATTTATCCGGAGTTTTTACGCCATCGTGAGTTGCCAATCCTTTTTGGAATCTATCCGTCCTCATGGGGTACTACATTAGGGCAAACGGAATGGAAAATGAAAAAAACCCTTTTCTTTTTGATGGTTTTTACTTTAATACTCCATAACATAACAGCCCAACGGTCCATTACCGGAGGGGTCGTAGATGAACAGAATGCTCCGGTACCTTATGCCAACGTAATTTTATTAAAGGTCCGGGATACTACAATGATTACCGGTACGATAACCACCGAGGAGGGTAGGTTTGAACTGATAAACAGCTCAAATGAACCGGTTTTGGTACAAGTAATGCTTATAGGCTACAAGGATTTCTTTAAAAAGACAAAAGAAACACCTATAAAAATTGAAGTATGAGTTTAGTATATAGAGGATTAAAATGTCTCGGATTGTGGGTTATCTTCCTTGTAGTCAATAAAGGGTTTTCGCAGGAAGTGAATTTACCCAATCCAAGTCCGGAACAAACCATTGTTCAGGATTTCGGACTATCCAGTATTGAATTAACCTACTCCCGCCCCGGGCTTAAAGGTCGAAAAATGATTGGGCATGTAGAGCCATACGGTTCCGTATGGAGGACAGGAGCCAATGCGCCGACCAGGATAAAATTCAATAGCCCAGTGGAGATCTTAGGCAATATCATTGATGCGGGCGAATATGTGTTGTATACGATTCCTGAAGTTAGTACCTGGACGGTCATAATAAACAAAGGATTGGAAAATTGGGGATCTGACGGATATGATATCAAAAAAGACGTTTGCCGGGCAGAAGTTCCTGTAGCGAATAGCTCCGATTTTGTAGAGACGTTCACTTGTCAGTTTACCAATGTTAAACCGGAAAGTATCGATTTACAGTTAAGTTGGGAGAATTGGCAGATCACCGTTCCCATTACAACCAATGTGAAGCCAACGCTTCGACGGCAACTGGAAGCAAGTCTTAACTCTTCCCAACCCCATTACTGGCATGCCGCACAGTTTTATTATGAGTATGACGGCAATTATGCTAAGGCCTTAGACATGATCAATGGAGCCATCCGCACGGGGGAAGCCAAAGGATTGAAGCCCTATTGGTATTACCACTACAAAGCCCGAATTCTTAAAGATATGGGTAGAAATAAAGAAGCTATAAAAGCTGCCAAAACCTCAATGGAATTGGCCCGGGAACATGGAAACAGGAATAACTACCTGGTGCTTAACAACGCGTTGATCGAGTCATTGGAGAAAAGAGGGTAGCAACCATAACAGTAATCGCAATCGCTCTGTACCAGATGTATTGATTGAAGCAGAATTGATTTTTAAATGACATGTTTTTATTACACAAAGGAAGTCGTCTTAATAATTATAGTAACTCACGAAACATTAAATAAACTGATATGAAGCAAATTATCACTTTCTTTTTACTTCTAGGCACCTCCTGGGTTTTTGGGCAATCCTTGCAAAGGGACAATTTGATTGGATTGCACGTCATGGAGGTAAAACTTAACGAAGGAGTAACCATGGAGGAATTTCAAGAATTTTTCGTAAACCATGTCATACCGGAATATGAAAAACACTTTATGATAAAGGGCCACTTGGTCAAATCGGTCAGGGGAGAGTATAAAGATAAATTAGGGTTGATATGGGTTTTTGCAACCGAGCCGACTCGTGACTATTATTTCAATGAGGATGGAACACCCAATGAGTATGAGCTTGAAGGCTTGGCCAAAGCCAAACCAGTTGAAGACGAGCTTAAAAGGAGATTTGGCTCCTATGTGGTAGATTACAAGGATGATTGGGTGGTTCAATAGTAGCTATTGGCCGCCGTTTTGAGCAGCAGCAACAATAGTACATTCGGAGTCGGGTTGAGCATATCACGATTGTCGCAATTAGCTCCTATGATTGCCTCATTTACACTCCCAGGGACACAGCGCCCATGCGTATATTTATTTAAAAATGAATTTCATCATGCTAAAAGACGCTTACACCTTCAGCTCTTTCACCACAAACGACCTGGAAGCGTCCAGGAAATTCTATGAAGAAACTTTAGGGCTTCATGTAAAAGAAAATGAAATGGGTATCCTGGAAATAAAGGCTGAAGGTAGCAGCCCGTTTATTATTTATCCCAAAGGGAAAGATCATCAACCGGCAAATTTCACAGTGCTTAACTTTGGGGTAAAAGACATTGAAAAAGTGGTAGATCACTTGATCAGCTTGGGTATCCCCTTTGAGCAATATCCTGAACCCATGAAGACTGATGAAAAAGGAATTTGCTGGAACACAGGGGATGGTACAGAACCCCATATTGCCTGGTTTAAGGATCCCGCTGGAAACATCATCTCAGTTATGGAAGGGTGATGGATTCCGGTTCACTAAAAGCAACCAAAAAGGAATGGCTTGGACTGGCGGTCATTGCTTTGCCTCGCATGCTCTATTCCATGGACCTGACGGTATTGAATTTAGCGGTTCCCAAACTTACGGTAGACCTCAACCCTTCAGGTGCACAACTTTTATGGATTGTGGATAGCTATGGGTTTCTCCTGGCAACTATCGTTTGGGTATATCATAAGAAAATCATTGTTCAAACCAATAAATGCATCAATTCAGGCCTTTTATTACCCCAATCGTCCAAGGGAAGGATATAATTTTGACCAATAGCCATAACCATGTTGTAATTTTCAAGAACAAAAGAAGTCAACGACCAAACATGGTGAATGATAACGAGATAACTATAAGACATACTACTGACAGATATGAGAATACTCCCCTTAACCATATTAGTAACATTATGCTGTTGTAAATCCTTATCGGATAATGCCATAACACGAGAAGATCACTTGATCAATGCTAAGGATAACCTACAACTTCACATTCGCGAAGTTTCACCATCTAACCAAACACAGGATATTCCCTTAGTCATGATCCACGGAGGAGGCCCAGGTGCTACTACCTCTTTTGATTTACCCGTTGCCGAAGGTTCATTCGCCCAGGAATTTGCCAACAAGGGGTACAAGGTGTATTTGGTTAATATCAGGGGTTGGGAAAAATCCGAATTACCGGATTACGATTTCTCAGATTCAACAATCGTTGTGGGTTCACATATTGAAGCGTCTAAAGACATTCATACTGCAGTGAACTGGATCCTGGATCGTGATAAAGTGCAAAAAGTTCATTTGTTTGGTTGGGCCACCGGAGGGCACTGGGCTGGTCATTACGGTACACAGTTTCCTGAAACTGTTAGCACTTTTATTTCTCTCAACTCACTTTATGGAGTTAATGCACCCTGGGATTTAAGACAGTATTTTCGGTCTGATAAGGACGCTGTCAAATTCAAGAAGACCTCATTCTTCAGGGAATCTCCACAAGAAAATCTTACCAGATCGTGGACGCGTACCATCCCTATTGAGAAGAAAGAACTTTGGAGAGACCCTAATGTTGAGCGGGCCTATAGAAAGTATGCTTCAGGTTTTGGAGCCGATACTACGGTGTTAAAAGTCCCTGGCGGCTACAGGGAGGAAAGTTTTTATATGTCATTGGGTAAAAAATATTGGGAGGCAAAGGATCTAAAAGTCCCGGTTCTCATCATTAGAACTGAACTGGATTTTTGGTCCAGGCCGGAGGACTTGGAGACGATCCGGAAAGACATGAGGAATTCACCAAGGTCCAGGTGTATCACTATTCCCGGGACGCATTATGTCTTTCTTGATAAACCGGAACGAGGTAGGCAAAGACTCATCAAAGAAATGCTGGATTTCATAACCAATTAATACCCTAAAGGGTAATTAAAAACTACCGCCAAAAGGTGTGGAAACTTGTGACGAGCTCGAACAACTTCCGGATAATATGCATTGGATTCAGGACCCGGCAGGAACAGTATTCAACCTGCAAAAAAGAGAAACAAAGTAATTCAACAAAAAACAAACCACCTACAACGGCTATATTTTAAGACAGGACATTAAACGAATTCTTCATTGAAATAGGGGTCCTTAGAGATGATCTATCAGTGTAACCCGCTATTGAACAGAACGCCAGTACTCTTCCTGGGGGTTCTGTTTAGTTCCCGTTTTGCGCGAACTTTAAGATCGTGTAGGCCTGTTGCAAATGAATAACCTGATCCTGTTAATGGCCAATATGTCTTAATTTTAGTCTGTAATTCCATAGCCATAAAGCTGTAAGGATATCCCTTATCATGAAACCTATATTAGAGCAAGTACCGAACTACGTGGATGCCTCTTTTGCGGTAAAAAGAGAGGTCATGCCACATATCAATATTCCCTGGCACTACCATCCCGAATATCAGATCATTTTTGTGAACAAGGGTTACGGTACCCGGTTTGTGGGAAACCACATTGGAAGCTTTTATGAAGGTGACATGGCCCTGATTGGGTCAAATCTACCGCATGTATGGAAAAATGATGATGACTTTTATAAAAAGGATAGTTCAAAAATATCGGATATCTATGTCATTCATTTTTTGATCGATAGAATTGCGACAACGCTTTTTTCCTTGCCTGAAACTGTTAAGGTCAAAAAACTCTTGTCAAGGAGTAGCAAGGGCCTTTTAATAACAGGCAGGACAAGAAACGTAGTGGCAAAAAAAATAGAAACCCTTTATGGGGCCAAAGGATTTGAGCGTATTCTGATCTTACTCGATATTCTTAATGTATTGGCGGAATCAAAGGAACTTTTTCCGCTATCCACAGAGGGTTTCCATGTAACAACGAATGAATTGGACCAGGAGCGCATACGGAAGGTACATGAGTATGTCCTTTTAAACTATCACAAAGAAGTTCGTGTACAAACCGTTGCCGAAATGCTACATCTTACCAAATCCTCATTTTGCAGATATTTTAAATCCAGAACAACAAAAACATTTAGCAGGTTCCTGAACGAAATCCGGATTGGTAAGGCAAGCAGGTTATTGATTTCGAAGGAACAAACCGTTTCGGAAATCTCAAGGACAGTAGGGTATAACAACATCTCCCACTTCAACAGGCAGTTCAAGGAAATAACAGGTAAAACACCAAAACAGTTTTACCTGGAATACAAGGCCTAGAACGTACTCAAATTGATTACCCTTATCAAAATCACCTTGTGGGTAGAAATGGTTTTGGGGTTGTTTATGTATCACTCTTCTACCAGGTTTTCCATTTTTGACACTTTATTGTCAGATCCTATGGGCACGCCTTATTTCAAGGTATACAAAGTGTTCAAAATAGTAAATTGAAAGGGCAAACAAGAGGATAATATTCTAAAAACATTTAGCATCCCTTAGATAGGCGGTAAGGGAAGAATATTGTACTCGGCACATACAACTTCTGATGGAATTTAGAAAAGTAAAACCCGAAGATACTGGTCCGTTAACGACATATTTTCAGCAACTCTCCCAAGAGACCAAAAGTTACTTTGCCCCACATCCAATTGATACGGACGTCCTATCTTCCATCTGCAGGGAGAACTATCTGGGTTATCGCGCGTTTGTTTGTCTCAAAGACGGTCTTATAATTGCCTATGTGGTGGTCAAAACGCATTTGTCCCAAGGAGCTTTATCCAGATTCTCAAAGTATCCGATACAATTGGATCCGGAGAGTGACGCTATTATTGCCCCTTCAGTGGCTGATGCAGTCCAGTCCCAGGGTATTGGAAGTGTTCTCTTGTCTTTTGTGGAAGGGGAATTGAAAAAATCGGGAACCAAAAAAATAATACTATGGGGTGGGGTTCAACTAAGGAATCAAAGAGCAGTACGGTATTACTTAAAGAACGGTTTCCGTACACTTGGGGAGTTCCGGCACGACGGTCTGGACAATTTGGACATGGTCAAATACCTGGGCGATGTATTATGGAACCAAAAAATGAACTGGGTAAAAGATCTCGTAATCTATGAAGTGAACCCCTATGCGTTCACTTCCCCCAATGGCGCAGGGATTGATGGTGGTGGTAGTGGGACTTTCAAGTCCATGAATGAAAAAATTCCCTATCTGTCGGACATAGGCATCAATGGAATCTGGTTGGCGGGGTTTTCCCACGCCACTTCACATTTTAGGGGCATCCCATCAGTGTATGCAACAACGGACCCAAGTGTTTTAGACCCCAGACTTGGAACCACCGAGGATTTTAAACAACTCATTGCTACCGCACACAAGTATGGCATCAAGATATTTTTGGATGTCATTACCCACGGTGTGACCAACGATAGCCCTTTGTTGACGGAACACCCGGACTGGTTTGAAGGAACTTCCTGGGGAATGACGGACTTTAAATATGACCATCCGGGGTTTAGAAAGTGGTGGGTAGCCACCTGGACCAATTATGTGATCGAATATAATATCGATGGCTTTCGGTTGGATGGACCCAACGGATATGATTCCGATGAGAAGACCTTAGCGATTTGGGATGAGATCATCACTTTTTGTGGTCTTCATGGTAAGGAAATATTGGTTTTTCCGGAGAACATGCGTTTGCATTTTCAGCAAGGTCTTGATGGTGAGCCGCCGATATTACCTACTGAGACCCATAAACCCATCAAAAACAGATTGCTATCCAGACCGATCAGCAACCATGATTTTGGAATAGATAAGAAGGCGGATAGGTCATATTACGCCTTAAAGGGGAGTCGGTTCAAATTGGCCTACTGCTACATCTTTTCTACGGCCATCCCAATATTGATGTCGGGTGAAGAATTCAATGCAGAATACAGGCCCTTGCCTGCAGCCCAAAAGGACATGTTCGGAGGTGGCGGACCATCTGCCTGGCTCTATGCATCATGGTTGAATTGGAAGCTATCAGATAGCCAGAAAGAGTTTTTAGAGGACTTCAAGACCATTATGAATATCAAAAAACGCTTTAACCACATTTTGAACTATGATCAACTGGGCCCATCCATGAAACCTGTCCATTTCGAGAGCTCCACAGAAGGGCTTCCCATACCCTATGTACGCTATATTAAGAATGAATGCATCCTTGTCGTGGGAAATGATAAGAATCACGAGGTACATATCGAACTTGAGCTGCCTGTTGACCAGATATTTGATAAAACCGTTGACAACTTCGAAATCGTGGACTTATGGCGAAATAACAGCTTTCCTGTTTCAAGAGAAGAGTTGCGGAAATTGAGAATCACCGTAAAGAAGGATTTTCAGAAAAACGGAGGGGTAGGTATTTTCTACATCCGAAACGAAAAAGAGATGAAGTAGGAAAGGATTCCGGGGTATGACTATTGCCCTGGTTGCGTCTTTGGAGATAAAGAGGATAAGAGGATCAAAAAGAAAAAGGATATGATTCCAATAGTTAGAAAACATTACCTTTTATGGGTATTGCGATGTATTTCTAGTGTGCTTATTCTTGTTGTATACGAGGCGAAAGGACAGGAAGCTCCGGAAACCAAAAATCCCCCGATACCTATGGAGATAATGTTCGGCAATGAAGAAATCTATTATCTCACCATATTGAATCTCCCCATAGATAAGAAGGGTAAGTTCGGATATTTTGGTGTCGCTTCGGCATTAGTGCCGTATGAGAACGAAAGGTCCAACAACGAGCTTGTAATGTCCAATTCCCTCACCTACAACTTTTCACAAAAGTGGTTTGCCACAGCAGGATTACAGTTTCACTATTCCAAAGGAGCGGTCCCTTTTACCGGCCTTCAGTTTTTTTCTGCCAGCCCAAAATGGCTGTTCCTGTTTAGCCCCAATCTGCAATGGGCACCCTCCATCAATTTTGAGACGGTAGGTATCGTTGAGTATAAACCAAGGCTATCAAACAATTTAGGGATATACTCCAGATTTCAGGGTATATACAATCAAAACCTGGATGATGGGGCACATGAAAGAAGTTTACTTTATGTACGAGGGGGAGTTTCATTGGGCAGGACGAGCTTTGGATTAGGGGTTAATATTGATTTCTACGGTTCGGAGAGGGCTCAGGAAGAGAATTACGGTGTTTTCATCTTTCATGTTTTTTAAACTTCATAGCAAGCTTGGGTAAAGTTCATAACAAAGTGGACGTATTGGATTAAAAACAGAACAGAGGTATGTACTCTCATCATACCGTTTCATTATCGACCGCAATTCCTTTTATCCCGTAAAGTCCTTGAACCGTAACAGGCCGCCGTTTCGAATGGATTTCCAATTCGTTTGACCATTTTTCATTAAGTTTATGCTAAAGTACATGTCCAAGTATGAATTTCGAAAAGGTCGTCTTTTTCTTCGTATTGACCTTGGTTCTGCTTTTTTTCTCGTGCAGGGTAGGTCATTCAGATGACAAAGTTCGCATTGGTTTTTCACAGGCGATGACCAACGATGACTGGCGCCGTTCTATGAACAATTCAATGCGGCTTCAGGCTTCGTTAAACCCGGACATTGAACTTATTATCAAGGATGCCGATTATAAGGTAGAAAAACAAATTCAGCAAATAGAGCGTTTGATTGCCGATAGTGTTGATGTTCTTATTGTATCTCCCATTCAATCCAAACCCATTACGGCGGTAGTACAGAAGGCCTATGAGGAGGGCATCTCGGTATTGTTGGTAGATCGTAAAACGGAAAATCACAACTATACGGCCTACCTGGGAGCCGACAATATTGAGGTAGGCAGAAACGCGGCAAAGGAAATCATAGCCTCCAATACAAAAGATTCCATACGGATTATTGAGATTAAGGGTTTAAAGGGATCTTCCCCGGCAGAAGAAAGAAGCTTGGGGTTCAATCAGATAATAGATCGACATGAGAGGGCAAAAATTGTAGGAAGTATTGAAGGAGATTGGGAAAAAGAGTCCATCCAGGAAAAGCTGAAAGCCCTGTTACAGCAAAACATAAAGGTGGACTACGTTTTTGCCCATAACGACAGAATGGCGGTTGGTGCCTGGAAGGTGGCAAGTGATCTTGGATTGGAAGACACTATTGATTTTATTGGCGTTGACGGCCTGGCCGGCCCCGATGGTGGCATACAAGCGGTAAAAGACGGAAAATTAAAGGCTACGGTACTATATCCCACGGGGGGTGATGAAGCCATTAAACTGGCATTGCAGATATTGAATAAAGAGTACGTCCCTAAAAATAACATCCTTTCCACCACTATCATTAACAAGGTGAATGCCGATATCATGAAAAACCAGTTCGACAGGATCAACGAACAAAAAAACGATATCGAAAATCAAATAGCAGCCATCGCCAAACTTGAGGACCGCTATTATTTCCAGAATAACATGCTAAAGATTACCTTGACACTGACAACCATTATATTAGCACTTGCCCTCTACAGTATTTATTCCATTTTTGCTATCGGAAAAAAGAACAGGCAATTAGAGCTCACGAATGAGAAGATTACTGTCCAACGAAATCAAATTAAAAAAATCGCGGAAGAGGTTAAGCTTAGCAATGAAGCAAGGTTGAACTTCTTTACCGGATTGTCCCATGAGTTCAAAACACCCATAACATTGATAATCAGTTCAATAGAATCTCTTGCAGAAGGGATAAAGGGGAGGCGTTCAAAACTGGCTAACGAGCTTGAATTGATTTACAATAATTCAAATCGACTGCTACGTCTTATCAATCAGTTATTGGACTTCAGAAAGGTGGAAGACCGAAAATTCACGTTGCGTGCCTCAAAAACAAACCTGTTCCTTTTCTCTCAAAGTATTTTTAAGGATTTTCAGCGCGAGGCCAATAAAAGGAACATTGCTTTTAAATTGACCAGCAACAATGAAGAAATAGAACTGTTTATGGATAGGAACCTAATGGACAAGGTATACTTCAATCTGCTATCCAATGCGTTCAAGTTCACTCCGGAAAATGGAAAAATAGAAATACAGATCATAGATCATTTTGATAAAAACAAGGTATCCGTACATTTTAAGGATTCGGGCATAGGTATTCCTGAAAAGGATATGGGACAGGTGTTTCAAGCATTTTTCAAGGGCTCCAACAATAGAAAGAACGGTTCCGGGATCGGGTTGCATCTTAGCAAAGAATTTATCGAAATGCATAAAGGAACGATTGAGGCAAAATCCATCCACGGCACGGAATTCATTATTCATTTGTATAAAGGGCGCGCACATTTTGATGAAAATGAGATTGTACCAGATCAGGACCTGGTGGATACCAATATTATCGATTTTACTTCAGAACATTTGGTGGATGAGAATTATATGGTACAAGCTCCCGATAGTGGAAACGAGAAGTATTCGGTTTTGATCATTGAGGATAACCAGGATCTTTCGTTGTTCTTAAGAAACAAACTCAATTTAGAATATGAAATCCATTTATCAAATGGTACGGAAGCATTGGAAAAAGCTTTTGAAACCATCCCCGATATCATTTTATGCGATATCAATCTTCCCGAAAAAAACGGATTTGAGATTTGCGAGACCTTAAAAAAGGATCTGAGGACATCGCACATTCCAACTATAATACTTACGGCACTCGGAAACAAGGAATCGTATCTTAAAGGATTACAATCCGGTGCGGACCTGTACCTGACAAAACCGTTCAGTTATTCAATTTTGGTTCAATCCATTAAATCCCTGTTATACAACCGTGAAAAGTTACGGTATTACTATACCAGTAATATCCATAATATAGAACATACGGATTCCTTTGGAAATATGGAACAGCAGTTTGTTAGTAAACTAAACGTATTGATCACTGAAAATCTGGGGGATTCTGATTTTTCCGTTGAAAACCTAGCGGAAAACCTCAATATTTCCAGGGTTCAATTGTACCGGAAGGTAAAGGCAATGATGGGGATCAGTATCAGCGATTACATAAGTAATCTCCGTTTGGAAAAGGCCAAATCAATGTTGGAAAAGACCACTATGTCTGTTTCCGAAATTGCCTATAGCAGCGGGTTCTCTTCTCCAAATTACTTTTCTACAGCCTTTAAAGGCAAGTACGGGAAATCCCCGGCTTCTTTCAGAAAGACAGTATAATACCTTTTTTCATTACAAATCACTAGTATGCAACCGTTGTAGTTGTATCAATTTCAAAGGTAATGTAACCTCAATGTACTTCTTTGAAAGGGTGATATGTTAAATAATTGTTATAAACAACTGATACGTAATCTTTTAAAACATATCAGTTAATCTCTTAACAAAATCATAAGAAATTGAAACATTATCAAAATAGGCCATTCTTTTTTACATATACATTAGCAGAACAGCACCTTAGTTTGGATTATGAAAAAAATATGGGTTTGGTCTATTACGGCTGCCTTTGCAGGGTTTCTTTTTGGATTTGATACCGTAGTCATTTCCGGTGCCGAAAAAACACTGCAATCCTTATGGAAATCCTCAGATGTTTTTCACGGTACGGTCATAATTGGCATGGCCTTGTGGGGAACCATGGTCGGTGCCATTTTTGGAGGCTTGCCCACAAATAGGTTTGGACGTAAAAAAACGTTGGTCTTTATAGGGATGTTGTATACCGTTTCGGCCTTGGGTTCAGCTTTTGCCAACGAGCCCTACACCTTTGCTTTTTTTAGATTCATTGGAGGTCTGGGAGTAGGCGCCTCTACTATAGCCGCCCCTGCCTTTATCTCGGAAATTGCTCCCCCAAAAGATAGGGGAAAACTCGTGGCGATGTACCAATTTAATATCGTATTGGGCATATTGGCCGCTTTTCTCTCCAATTACCTGATCAGCGGTATCGGGGAGAATGCCTGGCGCTGGATGCTAGGTGTTGAAGCTGTCCCGGCCTTTATCTATACGCTCTTCGCACTTGGCCTCCCCAAAAGCCCCAGGTGGCTTATTATAAAGTCACGCCTTGACGAAGCCAAAGATGTCCTGAAGTTAATGTATCCGGGTAGGGATTTTGAAAAACGGATCTTAGAGATAAATCAGCAGGGGGATACCTCGAGTCAAAGCGAAAATATATTTATGAGAAAGTATAGATTTCCGCTGATCCTGGCCTTTTTGATCGCTTTTTTCAATCAGCTATCGGGCATCAATGCATTTCTGTACTACGCCCCTAGAATACTGGTAGAATCCGGAATGGAAGAAAGCTCGGCATTGGTCGGTAGTATAGGAATTGGCCTGGCCAATTTACTATTTACACTTCTTGGTTTGTACCTGATCGATCGCCTGGGGAGAAGACAACTCATGTATATGGGCTCGGTGGGTTACATTGTTTCGTTAACCTTGGTCTCCAGTGCCTTTTATTTAGATTGGGGTGGACAGATCGTGCCTGTCCTGCTGTTCCTGTTTATCGGAGCCCACGCAATAGGCCAGGGTACGGTAATATGGGTTTTTATCTCCGAAATATTCCCCAATCACCTTAGAGGATCCGGACAGTCATTTGGATCATCTATCCATTGGATTCTCGCGGCTATAGTACCCTCTTTGGTACCCATACTGTTTACCAGGGTTGGGCCGGGGACGGTCTTTGCATTTTTCGCCTTTATGATGGTGTTGCAGTTGTTGTTTGTGGCCTTTGTAATGCCCGAAACCAAAGGAGTAAGCCTGGAAGAATTGGGCAGGGCGTTGTCCAAACCCAATCGTTTTAAACTAAACTCAAGACGTGTGAAATAAAAGGAAAGTACCCGGAATAAGAAGGAATGGAACCAACAGGATGAACATCATCTTTGGGCACAGCGGACCATGCCCGTCAAAGGGTTACCATTGAATAATTAAAACTGAAACAGATGAAACGATCAATTGTAAGATCAATTATAGTAGTACTGGTAATAGGAGTTGTAATGGGATGCAAAACCTCTGGAGAGAAAAAAGATAGGGCAGATTCAGAAGAAATGGATACGGTGGCTTCAATGGAAGAGAAAATGTATCGGCCAAATTTTCATTTTACGCCTAAGAAAGGATGGATGAATGACCCCAACGGGTTATTCTACCATAACG
This sequence comes from Croceivirga sp., assembly GCA_028284285.1. Classification (GTDB taxonomy): domain Bacteria; phylum Bacteroidota; class Bacteroidia; order Flavobacteriales; family Flavobacteriaceae; genus Croceivirga. Next base: position 111,473 of record JANQSA010000085.1, on the reverse strand, counting down.
GGTATTACCATCTCTATTTTCAACACTATCCGGATGGCAATACATGGGGGCCAATGCATTGGGGCCATGCCATCAGTACCGATTTAATTACCTGGAAAGAGCAGCCCATTGCGTTGTACCCCGATGAAATGGGATATATATTTTCCGGTAGCGCAGTGGTAGACATAAAGAACACCTCCAACTTTTCCAGAGATGGGGAAATACCGGTAATTGCTATGTTCACCTACCATGATATGGAAGCAGATAAAGCCGGTAAGATCAATGATGAAACACAGGCTATTGCCTATTCTTTGGATGAAGGGCAAACCTATACAAAGTATAGCGGTAATCCTGTCATTAAAAACCCGAATATCCCTGACTTCCGCGATCCCAAGGTAGATTGGGACCAGGAACGAGAGCGGTGGACCATGGTTCTTGCTGCGGGACAGGAAATCATGTTTTACGCTTCCAGGGACTTAAAAAACTGGGAACTGCTTTCCAAATTTGGAAAAGGGATCGGGAACCATAACGGGGTCTGGGAATGTCCGGACTTTTTCCCACTTCCGGTAAAGGGAACGGAGGAAACCAAGTGGGTATTGTTAGTGAGCATAAACCCCGGAGGACCCAATAGTGGTTCGGCAACCCAATATTTTGTTGGCGATTTTGATGGTAAAACCTTTACAATAGACGAAGGTTTTCGAAAGGAACTCGCTAAAGAACACAGTTTTTGGGTAGATCACGGCCGTGATAATTACGCCGGGGTGACCTGGTCCAATACAAGAACAACCGAAGGCGGGAAATTGTTCATAGGGTGGATGTCAAATTGGTTATATGCCAATCAGGTTCCAACAGAAAAATGGCGTAGTGCCAGCACTGTGGCCCGGGAATTGGGCTTGATCAAAGGACCTAATACGTATCGACTCATTTCCAATCCCGTAAAACAACTCAATGGGTATCGTGCAAAAAAAGTGGCCGATAAAAATATCGCTATCGAAGGGAAGGCGGTTCTGACCACCTCCGAGACGATAAGTTTGTCAAAGACTGAGATCAACTTTACCCTAACGGACATCGGCAAGGGTACCTACACCTTTACACTATCCAATTCCCAGGGAGACCAATTAAAATTTGGACTGGACGCTTCGGAAAATACCTTTTTTGTGGATCGGAACAATTCAGGGAAGACCGGGTTCTCCGAAAAGTTTACGGATCGTATTTCAAAAGCACCCAGAATTTCCAATTCCAATACTTTGACCGGTACCATTCTACTGGACAAAACATCCCTGGAGTTATTCTATGATAACGGCCAAATAGTGATGACCGAGATATTCTTTCCTAGTGCACCTTTTGAAACCTTTTCCCTGGAATCCGGGACCGCGAAAAGTACACTCGAAAATCTAGAAATACATGAATTAACAGTTAACTAAATTGCTCAATTATGAAATTAAAGCTCTTGTTTTACATTTTAAGTTTTGTCCCTTTGGGCCTATTGGCCCAAGGGCAGATTACAGGCACGGTCACTTCAGCGGATGACGGGGTGCCTTTGCCGGGAGCCTCCGTATTGGTGGCTGGTACTTCAAATGGTACTACAACCGACTTTGACGGTAACTATACGCTTGACAATGTTCCTTCCAACGCAACATTAGTGTTCAGCTACATTGGGTTTCTTACCTCGGAAGAACCGGTCAATGGGCGCTCAACTATCAACATGGCGCTCCAGGCAGACGCACAGCTGTTGGATGAAGTGGTCATCACCGGATATACCGCTGAACGTAAAGTAGATCTTACGGGAGCAGTAACGGTAGTTGATATGGCCCCGGTAGAAGGACAGGCACTCAGTTCCGGTAGTACGGTACAAGCCCTTCAGGGTAGGGTGCCGGGATTATTCATTGAGAAATCCGGGGATCCCACAGGCCGCAGTAACCGTATACTAATACGTGGGGCCACCACCCTTGGGGATAATAACCCCTTATTTGTCATTGATGGAGTGCCCACGGTACGATCTGAAGTGTTTTCCAACATTAACCCCAGTACCATCGAATCCGTTCAGGTATTAAAAGATGCCTCGGCCTCTTCGTTGTACGGTGCACGCGCAGGTAACGGTGTTGTTATTGTAACCACGAAAAACAGGGCAAGGACCACAGAGGGTGAAAAACTAAGTATTTCCATTAACTCCAATCTATCGAGCCTTTTTGAGAATCAGCAGCGCTATGACATGTTGAATGCCCAGCAAAGAGGGGAAGTTTTATGGAGAGCCTCGGTCAATGATGGTGCAGACCCTGCTTCCGGCTTTGGGGAAATCTATAACTTTGATTGGAATGGGGATTTCAACAATCCGGTTTTAAATAGTGTTACCCCCCAGCCCTTTGTTGGCGGCGATCCCAATGTTCCTGTAGGAGATACGGATTGGCAGGAGGAATCTTATGAAACCGGCTTTGTTTTTAACAATGAAGTTTCCATTTCGGGAGGAACGGAGCGGTCCTTTCATTTGCTCAATTTTGGGTATTTGAAAAATACAGGGATTCTGAAACATACCGGTTTTGAACGCTATAACGCAAAGCTTAACTCCAATTTCAATTTTTTCGACAATAAGGTAAGAGTCGGCATCAATACCCAGTTTTCGACATCAGACGAAACACTGGCTTCCCCTGATGTGGGAAGTGCCCCTACCCCCTTCCTGGCCATCTCCCTGGCGCCAACGCTTCCCGTGTTTGATGCAAATGGGGAATTTGCAGGACCTCTGGGAGCAGGGTATTCGGATAGGAACAACCCCGTACTGATGCAGTTCCTAAACCGATGGGACAATACAGAACGGACTACAATTTTTGGCAATATCTATGCAGAATGGGACATTTTGGAGAACCTGACATTTCGCACCAGCCTGGGTCTGGATTATAGTGACTTCAAACGAAAGGACATTGAACCAAGGGTAAACAACGGTTTTGTGAACAGGGCGAACAATCGATTGATTATTGACCAGAACAAATTCACAAGTGTTGTTTTTACCAATACGCTTAACTACAATCTTGAAATAGGACAACATCGCTTTGGGGTTTTACTGGGTACGGAGGCCATCAAGGATGATTTTGATAGCGTATTCGCACAGGCAGATGATTTTGCGGTTGAGACCGAAGATTTCTTTGTGCTCTCTGCAGCCACAGGAATACGCACCAACAACGGGACGTCCACTGGAAGCAGACTGCTTTCCCAATTTGGAAAAATTAACTATGCTTTTTCTGATAAGTATTTGGCATCCTTTACCTTAAGAAGGGATGGTTCTTCCAGATTTGGACCGGACAACCGTTATGGTATCTTTCCCGCTGCTACCGTGGGATGGCGTATAAGCAATGAAGACTTTATGAAAAACCAGGAATGGTTAAGCAATCTTAAATTCAGGGCAGGATATGGCGAAGTAGGGAACCAGACTATTGGTGATGTTGCCCGTTTTGGACTGTTCGAATCCAGGTATGGTCCAAATAGAACGGCGATCGTTGGCAACAGTTTTTTCTTTGATACTTTTTATAACATTGGTACCGCCTACGATTTGGATGGAAACAATGGAGGCACATTGCCTTCGGGCTTTGTTTCAATTCAAGCTCCAAATGAGGAGTTACGGTGGGAAACTACACGGGAATGGAACTTTGGTATTGATTTTGGTCTGTTTGATAACGCCATTGTGGGTTCCTTTGATTACTTCAGCAGGGAAACCAGCGATATTTTGATCAATCCCCCTATCGCCTCGGCCATTGGTGAAGGTCAGCAACGCTTTTTAAATGGAGCAACAACCGAAACCAAAGGTTGGGAATTAATATTAAACTATACCAAAACATTTAAAAATGGGATTACCCTGGGCGTCACTACCAATTTTGGGGCTTTTGCGGATGAAATCACCGAGTTGCCGGAAGAAGTCCGTGCCGCTTTCCCCGGAACTGCACAGAATTCCATAATTGGACAATCCCAATTTGCTATTTTCGGATTCAGGACAGACGGCCTCTTTCAGAGTCAGGCCGAGGTGGATAGTGCTCCCGACCAAATTGGGGCAAGGCCCGGAGGTATTCGGTTTGTGGACATCAATAATGATGGCGTCATAGATGCAGATGACCGGGATTTTATTGGAAATACACTTCCCGATCTGGAATATGGGATCAGGATTGATCTGGCCTACAGAAATTGGGACATGTCCATTTTTGGTTCTGGTGTCGCAGGAAGAATAGGGCAAGACCCTTCCATAGGATTCAATAATTTCGCTTCCGCAAGGGAGAATTCCGGGACCGGGGTGTTAGATGCCTGGACCCCTCAGAATACGAATACTGACGTACCTTCACTTTCCTTGGTGAACAACGATAACACCCAAATTTCGGATTATTTGTTCAGGAACAATTCTTATTTCAAATTAAGAAACTTGCAAGTGGGATATTCCTTGCCAAAAGCATTGATCGAAAAATGGGGAGGTATGGAAACCTTCAGGATCTATGTACAGGGTGAAAACCTGTTCTGGTTTACCCCCAGCGACTATATCGGTTCCGACCCTGAGCGAACGGATTTGGGTACCATTCCGGTACCAACCATACTTTCATTGGGCCTTAACTTGAACTTTTAAACTCACAACTATGAACCATAAGACAATTATAATAGGAATTTTGACTGCATTGCTTTTTATGGCATGTTCCGAAGATTTTTTGGAATATGAGCCCGAAGGGGTTTTGTCAAGCGAAAATGTAGCGACAGCCGAAAATGCAGACGCGTTGGTGGTTGCAGCCTATGCCGGTATCGCCAATGAGGAAATGGTGGGCCCGTTAACGCACCAATGGGCCTATGGCAGCGTTCGTTCCGATGATGCTTATAAGGGAGGCGGTGGACGTAGCGATGTGGACGTGGTGGATGCTTACGAGCAATATAATCTAACACGACCGGATTACGCACCGGATTGGATGACCCCACGCACCTGGACAAGCTATTACCAGGCCATATCCAGGGCGAATTTTGCTCTGCGGGTGATCAATGATATTCCTGAGGCAGAATTTGCAGAAAAGACCGTACGTCAGGCCGAACTTCGATTTTTGAGGGCACATTCCCACTTTATGTTAAAGCTTTTGTTCAAAAGCATACCCTATATTACCGAAGATCTGACTCAGGAAGATATTGAGGCTACCTCCAATGATTTATCCAATGATGAATTGTGGAATACCATAGCCGACGACTTTTTGTTTGCCTACAATAATCTTCCACAATCACAGGGGCAAGTGGGCCGGGCCAACCGTAATGCTGCTGCTGCCTATATGGCCAAGCTACGGTTATACCAGGCCTATGAGCAAAACGAGACCCATCAGGTCACAGGGATTAACACCTCCCGTTTGGAAGAGGTCATTACATTTGCCGATGAGGTAACCGGTAGTCTGGAGCCCGATTTTGCCAATAACTTCCTGGATGGTTTTGACAATGGCCCCGAATCTATTTGGGCGGCACAGTTTTCCATAAATGATGGAACTGTGGTGGGGCGTGTGAGCTTTGTAACCGGATTGAATTCCCCCCATGGCTCTCCCTTATACGGTTGCTGCGGATTCCATTTGGCCAGTCAGAATATGGTCAACGCCTTCAAAACAGATGCCTTAGGTTTACCCCTGTTGGACACCTTTAACGATACCGATATTTTTACCGTTGTGGATGCTAACGGGGAAACGCCTCCCGATGCCGGCTTGACCGTTGATCCGAGAATTGACCATACCATTGGAATTCCCGGAAGACCCTATAAATATAGAACTATGGTGAGCCAACCTGGCGACATGATCTATAATTTTAGCTGGGCAAGGGATCCGGGGGTTTATGGATATTTTGGTAATATGAAAGAACAGCAGGCCCCGGATTGTTCCTGCTACCTCAAAGAGGGACCTTTTGTGGGGACTTCTAAAAATGTTGATTTTATCCGATATGCTGATGTACTGCTATTCAAGGCTGAGGCACTTATCCAACTGGACAGATGGAACGAAGCTTTGCCTTTGATAAACCAGATCAGGGAAAGGGCAGCGCAAAGCACCCAAAGACCGCTGGAGGCAGGGGCAACCGATATTTACAATATTGGAACCTATGCTGCCTTCCCTACAAAGGAATTCGCCATGAATGCGCTAATGTTTGAAAGAAGGTTGGAATTTGCCATGGAAGGCCACCGTTGGTTTGATCTGGTGCGCTGGGGAATTGCAGCGGAAACACTAAACGCCTATTTGGCGGAGGAGAGAACCAAAAGGGATTTTTTAGCCAATGCACAATTTACCATGGGGCGGGATGAATATTACCCTATTCCACAAAGAGAGATCGATTTTACCGGCGGGCTTTATGTTCAAAATCCGGGCTACTGATGGTAATGCCAATTCATAATGGCTTAGGCCATAAAACTTTTTAAGTTGAGTTAGTTTAAGTTGATTTCAAAAGCACGGGAGTAGTTACCCGTGCTTTTACTTTAGGTATTGAACGGATATAAAGGAATATAAAAGGGATGCACTCAAAATTGAAATAGCCCTTAAGGTGGGCTTGCGGACCTTTTTGGTATTTATGTTTTGCATTGAGGGTAGTGGTCGGTTGCATTAGAAAGACCCTAAAGGTCCCCTGTTTGACCAGGCAGGAGATCTGTATCTACACGTGCTTCGATAAAAATATAACGGTTAAAAGTGGTCCAACCTAGCATGAAATACAAATTACTTTGTACTGATCTGGATGGTACATTGCTTTCCACAAAAAGTGATGTTTCCAACTTTACGGTTTCTGAAATTTCGAAGATAAAGGATAGATTGAAGGTGATCCTGGTATCAGCCCGTATGCCAAAGGCAATTACCTATCTGCAAGAACGGTTGGGAATCGCTCACATGCCTATCATTTGTTACAACGGGGCCCTGGTAATGGATGGGGCTACCCAAATATATTCTGCGGAAATCCCTATACAACTTATTGAATCCATACATCAACTCGCGGAAGAAAACAGCATACAACTTGGACTGTTCAATACTAACGAATGGTATACGTCGGAGCATACCGATAGTATTGAAAATGAGATAAACTGTACGAGAACTTCCCCTGTTTTTAGAAGTAGCCTAAAAACCATCGAGGACTGGAAGATAAGAGGTATTGGCGCCCATAAAATAATGCTCATGGCAAAAGAGAACGTACCGGACTCCTTTTCACAGACACTTCAAAAGAAATTTGATACCGGTTTAATATGGTATCGCTCAAATGACAGGCTAATTGAGATTGCCCCCAAAGGAACCTCAAAATTGCAGGGAATTGAATTGCTCCTGGAAAAGGGGGAAACACTAAAAGAAGTCATCGCCTTTGGAGATAACTATAATGATATTGAAATGCTGAGGGGTGTCGGTTGTGGGGTGGCCGTAGGTAATGCTGTAAGCCCCGTTAAGGCCATTGCGGACAGGATAGCCTTACGGAACACCGAAAGTGGGGTGGCTCATTTTATAAAGCATTACCTGGCAATTTAAGAAGCACACCACAAAACCATCGCTTTTTGGGAATAGGTTTCTCTTCCGTCTAGTGCTTCATATTGGGAGTTCCGTTAAATGAAGGTGTACTGTATGATGATCGCCGTATACGTTTTTAATTAGGATTGGTGGCCAAGAATGGGACTTACCCGTAAAACGAGAAGCGATGATGAAAAAATGCCCTGAAAAATGGTCGATTTAAAATACCGATGAGGTGTAAAGTTTTAGGCAATCTATATTATTTATATTAGGTCTAAATAAAAATTACTCTTACATTTGATTCCTCCAATCAAACAGGTCTATGAAAACCACATTACTTTACACTGTTACATTCTTATTCTTTACTTCGATTTCATTTTCTCAAACAGGTAGTATCAGCGGGAGGGTAACCGATACCTCAGGAACGCCTATTCAATCCGCTAATATATCCATAAAAGGAAGTACGTTAGGGGGTGCCACAGACGCTTCCGGATATTACCAAATTGGTAATATCCCTCCCGGTCAGCAAACAGTAGTGGTCTCCTTTGTAGGTTATGGGCGTATGCAAAGTGTTGTTTCCGTTTCAATAGGAAGGGACCTTGAAGTCAACTTTCAACTAGTACAATTGTCAGAAAGTCTTTCCGAAGTTGTGCTTACCGGGAAACGGGAAACGGGCTATGTGGCCTCTGAGCAAACAGGGGTTACCTTTGGTACGCGAGATATTGTCGATGTGCCCCAATCCGTTTCTGTTATTACCCAGGAAGTCCTTTTGGACCAACAGGTACGCTCTTTGGGTGATCTGGTACGTAACGACCCTTCGGTTATTGTCAGCAATCCCCCCGGTTTTAATGAAACAGTCAACATTCGTGGTTACAACTTGAACAACTCCAGTAGTTACCGCCGTGAGAATCTCATATTCCAAAACCAGGTCCAAAGCCCTTTTGAAAATAAGGCTGCCGTTGAAATCATTAAGGGTCCTGCGGCAATCAGATATGGGTTCACCCCTCCCGGCGGGATCGTGAATTATGTGTTGAAAAGGCCAACTCAGAATCCCTATGCGTTTGTCCAGACTTTTGGTGATAGCAATGGCTCAATAGGAGTGCACGGTGATTTTGGGGGAATGGTCAATGAAAAGTTCGGTTACCGTATCAATGCGCTTGTCGCTGAGGAGGCCACTTTTGTGGATGATGTAGCGGGACCAAGGCAGTTTCTAAGTGCATTTTTCGAGTGGAAACCCATAAAAAACCTCCGAATTGACATTGAAGGAGAGTACCAGTTTAGAAATCTTGAGCAACAGGCAACCATCCGGTTGAATTCCTTTGACCCTACCTTGACCATAGCCCAGCAAAAACAATTGTTGGAAGATTTTGACCCTAAGACGTTCATTGGGCAGGAGTGGGGAACGTATCCCACCCGAACCTTTGTCGGTTCCCTGGGGGCGGAATACACTATTTCGGACACTTGGAGCATCTTTGGACGCGTGCAAAAAATGCAATTGATACGCGACCAGCAAGGAGCAAATATTGTAAATGGCTCTTTACAAGCCAATGGGGACTTTGAAACAAATATATTCTTCGACCCTTCTCAAGTACGTGATCCCCTTTCTTTAGACATATTCGCAAATGGTACCTTCAATACTTTTGGGATCAAGCATGACATTGCAATTGGTGTAGCCCACAGCAGAAATCCATTGCGTTTCTCACTCGACGAAGGCGGTGAAAGCAATGCCGGAACTTCCAACATTTTCAATCCTGTGGCCCTAGACAGACCCGTGGTCCTTTCGGGCCAGACCTTGGATGCACTTTTCTTCACACAACGCGCATTTTATGTAACGGATTTCATAAAAGTGTTTGACAATCTTGAAGTGCTTGCGGGCGTTCGGTGGACAGAACAGGAAAATGAGGATGTTTTCAATGAGGAAGGAACCTTGCAAACGTCCTATAAAGATGACCAGTGGACACCGAACTTTGGCATTATATACACGCCCGTTGACAACCTAAACCTGTACGGTAGCTATTCCACTGGAATAACCACGGGGGAACAAATCCCTGTGGAAGCGGCAAACTTTAATACGGGCGGCGATTTGTTCCTTGACCCAGCGGAAACGGAACAGTTTGAATTAGGTTTTAAGGCCAATATATTCAAATCCGCGTTGTTGACGGGTGCCTATTTTGATATTGACCAGCCCTTAGCATTTATTGATGGCAACAACATTTTCCGTTACGGGGGCAGCCAAAGACATCGAGGGGTTGAATTGAGCCTTGCCGGACAACTTACCGATAGGGCAAGAATAATTTTTGGAGGACTATATCTGAATGCCGAGATTGATAACCCCTCTGAACCTGATTTAGATGGTAACAGACCCCAAAGTGTTCCGGAACTTCAATTGAACACGTTTGTTGATTATAAATTACCAGTAAAAGGGCTTGATGTCAACGCTGGGCTTTTCTATACCGGAGATCGTTTTGCGGACAATCAGGAAACCTTTAATGTGGATGGGTATGTTCGCCTGGACCTGGGCACCCGTTATGGATTCAATTGGGGAAGTACTAAAATGACCGCTCGTGTCAACGTTCGCAATGTCACAAACGAACAATTTCTAGAAGGACTAGCATTTGGTCAGTTCTTGTTTGGTGCACCTACCACGGCAGTAGTATCTTTGGCCGCGGAATTTTAAAACCCGTTATCAGTCTACGTTTGCCGAAGAAGAAAAGACATATAAAAAAGATTCTCAGGCATATCCATCTATACGCCGGGTTGGCAGCGGGCTTGGTACTTTCTGTTGTGGGCATCACGGGTTCTCTGTATGTTTTTGAGCCTGAGATTGTGGCATATTTGGAAAGCAACCTTTACCGAACGAGAAAACAGGAAAGCCTCTTTGAGAACGACATTGTTATGGTCAGCTTTGTCGAGCAAATCTCCCAACGGAAAATCGAGAGTGTCCAATGGCCGAAACGCGGAAGGGACAGCTACGTGTTCAAATTTTTTGATGATGACCAGTGGTATTTTTTTGACCAGTCTACGGGAAAACTTTCTTCAGGCAAATCAGGTCTGGGAAACGATGTTTTTACCTTTATCCTTGATTTGCACACCACACTAACTATGGGTGAAACAGGTCGGATAATTACAGGGATTGCCTCACTGCTCTTTGCCTTTGTAATGCTTTCAACCGGGCTTTACCTTTGGTGGCCTTCCAATAAGGGAAGGAGAAAAAGCAGTTTTACCATAAAATGGAATGCTAAGGCCAAGCGATTAAACTATGACCTGCACAACATCAATGGTTTTTATTTTTTTATCCCACTTTTTCTATTGGGGTTTACCGGGGCGGCTTTTTATTTTGATGATGAAATGCAGTGGTTGGTAGATAAGGTCACTTTATCGGAGTCAGCACCAACATCGGTCTTTGAACTCAAGACAGGGCCTTATAATTCTACGAAGAACTACATCTCGATTCAAAAGGCACTTTTGGAGATGGAAAAATACTATCCCGACCATTACAAAAGGAATCTATGGATGACTGAAGAGTTGGATGGAACCCTTTCCTTTGCTTACCAAAAACGTATTGACCTGCACGCTGGTGCGGCACCCCGTATTTTTTTACAAGCTGATCCGGTAAGTGCGAATATTATCGGTGAATACAATCCGCAAAACATGCCAAGAGGTGCCTCGCTAATGGCTAACTGGCATTTACCCATTCATTTTGGAGAATTTGGAGGTCTGTTCACAAGAGTCTTATGGTTTATTGCCGGGTTGATGCCCGCTTTTTTGACCTATACTGGTTTTAAGATTTGGTGGGGCAGGAGAAACAAGCCAAGATATACAACAGCATAAGAACTATTGGCTGCAAGACAATAAGGTTTATTTGAGATAGGGTTTTTATGAATTTCTGGCTTCCTTGTAAGCTATGTTAAACTCAGTTAGTTTAATAAAACCAACTGTTTACGAGACTTCACCTATTTTCTTTAATTGTACCAAAAAGTAGCTCTGTTTCGGCAATCTCCCTAAACAAAGTTGTATTAACCGGAATTAAAGTGTCTTTTGATCATTGAAAAATGAAATGGATCGGTTTCATTATCCTTTACATACAGGGGTAGGGGGTAATTGCTCCTTTTTGAGCTTTAAACGTCGGCGAAAAAAGCATCAGGACAAATATTGGGTTTTTATTAAACGATGGCGCTAATTTTTAAAAAGGATTCATTCAGTATGGAAAGGGCTGTTTCCAATTCTTTTCTTGAGATGGTTAAGGCAGGCGATAATTGTAGTACGTTTCCTTTGGAAACCTTGAAGCTCAGCCCGTTTGCCAGGCAATCGTACATTATTTCTTCTGCCTCCTGCACTGCCTTTTTCTTTGTTTTCCTATCGGTCACCAGTTCCAGGCCCCACAGCAGGCCTATACCACGGACATCGCCGATAAGTTTAAATTTCTTTTGAAAGCGATGCAACGTATTTCGCATGAAAACCTCATCCCTTGCTACTTTCTTCAGAAGTTTTTCTTCTTCAATAATTTCTAAGACCGTAAGACCGGCCATTGCGCCTAACGGGCTTTTTTCATGAGTATAATGACCTAATGATATGTGTTGGAATTGATCATACTCTGAACGCGCAACTACTGCGGCTTGCGGAATGATGCCCCCTCCGAGACCTTTGCCCAGGCACAAAATATCCGGTTCTATACCATAGTGTTCAAAAGCATACATGGTACCCGTTCTTCCAAAAGCAATAGGGATCTCATCCAGGATCAAAAGTATCCCATGTTTATCACATAATTTTCGGGCTTCTTGCCAAAAAGTTTTCGAAGGTATCTGTACATCTGTATTTCTAATGGTTTCGGCCAAAAAGGCGCCAATTTGGTTGTCTTTGGTCAGTAAATATTCCAGGTATTGCAGTGCTTTATCCCCATCATCCTCAAAAATACCGCGGTAGCTTATTGGCGGTGGTATGCGCTCTGCCCAGGTAGCCACCGGCCCCATATGGTCCAGAAAAATGGCTTCGCCACCTACACTGGCCACGTCCAGGGAAGCCCCATGAAACGAATCCCAAAAGGATATTACTTTATGTTTGTGGGTAACCGCTCTGGCCAATTTCAGTGCAATGCCTATAGCCGAACTGCCGTTTGGGGTCAATAACAACTTGTTGAGTGAATTGGGCAGCGTAGCCAACAATTTTTCGGCAAAACGTACTACTATTTCATTGGTATACCTACGTGTAGAAAACGTCAGCTCTTGGAGCTGACCCACCAGGGAACTCACTAATTTGGGATGGGAAAACCCTATTTGATGTACATTGTTACCATGAAAGTCAAAATATTTTTTGCCCTTTAGATTTTGAATATAAGGCCCTTCACAATGTTTTAACACGTCCAGACAGGGGGTGGAAAGTGCCTGATGGATAAAACTATGAGCATCCTTATCCAAAATCTCTCGGGTAGTATCATCAATTTCTGAGGCCCACCAGTTTTTCCTTGCCTCGGATTGGTTACTATCCCCCTCAACCAAGCGTTCTATGTTTTTCTCCATCTGATTGTGATTCATATGGACCTTGTTTTGCAAGAACAAGACCATAGGAATAAAGCACCTATGGTCATTGTCACGCTAAATTGAACAAAACAGATAAATCGTATTATCATGAACTACCCTTCTCAAAAACGCTTCATGGAGCATCCCTCAAAGCTTGCCGAGCTATGCGAACCCCGGGCTTTTTTTATTTTATTTGAATATTTGTAAATATTGGTTAATTATTTATCAACAAATATCTTATATGAAGTTTAAGGCAGGCTGCTATTAGTGTTAAAAAAAATGAAGCTTTAGGTTAAGCAATTGACTAAAAGTTAGTTTAACATTATTTACAAATATTCAAGATATTGATTATTTTGTCCGCGGTTGAAGTGTTACTATTTTATTGTTTAACACTACCTTAAATCAATTATACGATTTTAACAATTACACTGAATCATTACAAAAAGTAAAATTCTAAATACGTAAGAAGAATGGAGGATTACCTGGTTGGGATTGGGAAAAGAATCAAAGAAATACGCAAAAGCAATCGAAGAACTATTAGCGATATTGCTTTGAAGGCAGGAGTAACATCGGGCTTAATCTCCAGGATAGAAAATGGTAGGACCATACCCTCCCTTCCCGTTTTTTTAAAAATAGTGGAGGCCCTGGAAACCGAACTAAGGGATTTCTTTGATGGTATTCCCATAGCCAACGGAGCTAATTTTTTGATTGCCCGCAAAGATGATTCCCACATTATTGAAAAGGAAGATGACGCTATTGGTTTTACCTACAACTATCTATTTGGAAAGTCATTGAATTCCGTTGGTTTTCAAAGTGTGTTACTGAAAGTGGAACCCGGTTCCAAAAGGGATAAGGTAACCACTGATGCCTTTGAGCTTAAATATGTGCTCAACGGCGAATGTCATTATAGTATCGCAGACCAGGAAGTGGTGTTATATGAGGGAGATTCCATATTCTTTGATGGAAGAATACCGCATGTACCTGTGAATAAAGGAAAAGCCACTTGCCAAATGTTAGTTATCTATTTCTTTATCTGATCAGAGCGCTTGCTTTATTTCCGCCAGGCTATCAAGGATTAGGGTAGGCTCAGCGGTCAAAAGCTGTTCCCGTGTTTGTGCTCCTGTCAATACCCCAATGGTAAATCCGCAATTAGCATTTTTACCCTCTTCAATATCAATAATGGAATCGCCTGCTTTAAGCACTTTTGAAGCGTCCTTAATTGAGAATCTTTCCATGGCCAGTTCAATCATCTCGGCCGATGGCCGACCTGTTTTTACGTCATCGGCGGTAATCAAACCATCAATGTCCCGACCGATTTCCCAACCTAGTTTTTTAAGCAATTTTTGAGCAGTTTTCTTGTCATATCCCGTATTTAAAACCACTTTTATCCCCTTGTTCCTAAGTAGCCCAAAGAGTTCTTCAACCCCATCATAACTGGTAATGTCCAAATCCTCATAGGCCGATTTCAATTCGTCTCTAAATCTTTCAAATATTTCATCAATCAATTGGGGTTCAGCTTTCTTAATGCTGATCAAGTCAATGATATGGGCAATTGCATTTCGCTTTTCCTTACCTGCACCATGTTCCAAAATCATCTCAAGGGATACCTCATAACCAGCATCTTTTAATGATTTTTGAACCGTTTTATATACTACATTATTTTCATTGACTGTGGTTCCGGCCATATCAAAAACGGCCAATTCAATTCCTTTCATTATTTCGTGATCAATTAAGTAGGGTTGCAATATTATTTTTTGAAAAACCGGCACTTCCCGTCATACCTTTCCCTCCTATCCCGGTAACTATATGAATATTACCATCAATGGTCTTTTGAAAAACGTCCTGGGTCTTACATTGCGCGTAGATACCATACCATTTGTTTTGTATTTTGTAGGTAGGGAGGTTAAAGATCTTTTGGGCCTCATGGAGGATAAAAGTATCAATATCCACATTAATATCGAAACCCAGATCATCCATGTTCATGACATCGGCATACTCATGGGAGTCCCCAATAATAACGGAACCATCAGTAGCTTGCTTAAACAAAATATGGACTCCCCATTTTTTTTGCAGCGAATCACCCGACTCTTTGGATTTTACTTCGAAATAGGAGGGACATTCTCTGAACGCTTCATACCTTCTAATAGACCAGCCGGTTAAAACGGAGCCCTTCAATTCAAAGTTGTTTTGAGGTTTGGTCTGCATCATCTGTAGTTTGGTAACCTCTAAATCGCTTTGCCAAAATAGGGTAGGATACAGATTTTTAAAATCTGCACCATTACAAATAATCACGGTATGGGCCTTTAAATGTTCATGGGTAGTGCTCACCACTTCTACGCCATCATTGTTTTTGACACAATCCACAACTAAAAAATTGGTCTTAAAAACCAAATCCAAAGCTTCCACCATGTAGTGTTGTAATCGATGGATCATGATACGGGGTTCAACGGTTACCTCTTCCGGAAAAAATAAGCCTGCGGTTACATAATCATTTCTTAGTCCGGGATATTTTGTAAGGCACTCTTTTTTGGTAAGCATCCTTGAGGGATACCCATTATCATTGTTCAGGCTGCGCAATTCAACCAATAAGCGTTCTTCATCATCATCGGATGCCAGATAAACCGTACCCTGCTGACGAATTGAAATATCAAATTTTGACTGGATCTCCTTGTAGATTCGCAGGGATTCCCGACCCAACTTCTGCCATTTGGAATCCATTCCGGAGGGAACTACCTGACCAAAGTTTTGGGTGGTGGCCCCCTTTGGCATTCGATCTTTCTCTACCAGGCAAACCTTATATCCTTTTAGAAGGGCGTGATAGGCATGGAAGGTTCCTAAAACTCCACCCCCAATAACAATGACATCAAATCTTTTTTCCATGAACCAGGTTGTTTTCAAAATTCATTATACGATGCTTTTTCTTCAGATGGAAATACGAAACGGCCGTTATTAAGGTGCCTGTAACAGCCACAATATAAGTGCCATAAACAAAGAAATTCAGCCAGGAGAGCGATGCCTGCCCAAAATTTTTATAGAGCAGTACCAGAATACTTCCTGCATAACCAAATGCATCTGCGATATAAATTAAAAAACCGGAATTCCCCTTAATCTTGAACGCAGCAATAAAACGGTCAAAAAAGAGGCAGTTGAACGGCACATAACAGATATACAATCCAAAGCCTGTGCATACCATCCAGGCAAAGGAATTTAAAAGTTTTGTTTGAAAAAGCAAGGTGGAAAAAGCAAGGACTACCGTTCCCAGGATCAATAACAGATGATACGCAAACAATGCCTTTACGTTATTTTTTATGTAAAAAACCAATCCTATGATCACCAAAACTACCAGGGCAATACTGATTTCAGATGTGGAATACACCGAGACATCACCTTTATACCCGATACTGTCCCAAAGTTCCCGCGCAAAATTGTCCCTGAAATCCCTAAAAGCAGTCAATAGCGTGTAGAAAAAGACCAAAATAAAGAGTGCAAAAAAGTATTGTTTCACCAAACGTTTTCTATCGCTTTTGGTCATGGGAATCCGCTCAACCCTTAATTTTTTATCCTCTTCTGTGGGGGGAGGTACTTTGCCCAACCACCAACCAAATAACAATAGAGGTACCACAAAGAGCAGGCCCGTTATCGCAGGCATTAAAAACTCATCAACCCCCCAATGGTGCATCACATAAAGACCAACTGATTTGACCACCCCGCTTGATACGATAAAACTTGAAGATAAAACCACCCCCAAAATGTCTGTAAACCTTCTGCCCTCCAAAAAAGAGAATACAATCCCCCAAATCATCCCCAAGGGCAATCCGTTAAAAAAAAGCAATACAATATTGTAGGGCTTTGGTACAACCGCAAAGAGGACCAGGGCCACTTCCGCCATTGCAATCAATATGAAAAGGTAGAATAGTCGTTTGGAAGACTTTAGCTCTGAAATAAATGTAATGCCAATGAATTTTGACAACGCATACCCTAAGACCTGGGAAATTACCAAAAGGATTTTGTAATCAACGCCCAAAAAAGTAAGGGCTTCAAAGGTGCCAACGGTGAATGGCTTTCTAAACGCATACATACAGAAATAGGTTCCGAACGCCGCTAAGGAAGCATGCAGCACAAAGGTGATATCATTGCGTTTTTTAAAGAAAGTCATTGATAATTATTTACCAATATTAAAAATTAAGTCGATAAAGAATACTTTTTTTGAATATAAATAAACTTTTAATTTTTTCAGGGGTTAGGAAATCTTAAGCAATAGACTAAGAATACCCTAAGAATCTCCAAAAAATCACTCCTCATGAAACAGCACCCCTATTATTTTCTCGAAAATTTCCGTATTCTCATAGCTACCACCAAAAGTATGTGCCTGAGGTCCGTAGGCAAAAAGAGGTACCGGAATTCCGGTATGGTCCACCGTAAGAAAATCTACTTGCACAGTACCTCCTTGTATATCTCCTGCGATGATACCAAGACCCGAGGTTTCGTGATCTGCAGTTACGACCACCAATGTATTTTCAGAGGTATCCGCATAGCGAAGAGCTTCGGCGATGGCCTGATCAAAATCAAGCATTTCCCCAATGATCTTTTCAATATCATTTGCATGGCCTCCGCTATCTATTTTGGCGCCCTCGATCACCAGGAAAAAGGGTTCCTTCTTTTTATCCAAAACCTTTAGAGCATGTTGTACACTTTTAGATAGGGGGTAACTGTCGTCCTGGTTCGGAGGTGGAGTTTTATTTTCACCCAAGAAGATCGCTACGGGTTGTTCCAGATCAGTAAGTTGTTCCAGTTCTACTATTTTAAAGTTTTTTTGGAGTATTACCTCTTTTGACCGGCCTCCTGCTATAAACAAATCAAGTTCACTGCTGATCAGATCTTCCAAAATTCCCCGGCTATCATCCCGTTCCTTTCTATGTGCATAGAACGCTGCCGGTGTTGCGCCATAAATGGCATCGGTTGTTACAATGCCCGTATTAAAGCCTTTTTCACTGGTCAGTTCAACCAGGTTTTGCAATCTTTCTCCATTTGGACCAACACCAATGGCACGGTTGTCCGTTTTGGAACCTGTGGCCATAGCAGTTGCTCCTGCAGCCGAATCCGTAATAAGGTCATCATAAGCAGCGGTTTTCACTAAGCCTATATCCTTAATGCCCATAACCGTAAGTTGTCCATGATTAGCAATCAGAGATGCTGTTATTTGGGCAAGGCCATTGCCATCCCCTATCATCAATATCACATTTTTGGGTTGGGCTTCTTTAGGGTAATCGTACTCAGGCAAATAGGTCGCTATTGGTGCTTCTTGCCGGTGAGTATTACCCTCCATTTGGTTTAAAAAGGGTACGGCCCGTTCCGGCTTATCGGTATTGATAAAGTCCACCCCAAGTTGGGCCAAACGGGCCCAGGCCGTTTTCGTATCTGATGTTGCCCAAAACCTGAAGGGCTTGTTGAAACTGTGGACTTTTTTAACGATACGTTTTACCGCTTCCCATTCAGATTCCACCAGGCGTCCATACCCATTCCAAACAGAATACCGTTTAAAATCAAGACTAACGAGTGCTACTTTTTCCAGCGGTATAGTATTAAGGTTACTCAAATCCTGATGGTCAAACCGGATGAAATCCGGGTAGTTGGTATAATCCCCTGGTTTGGGCCGATTCCCCGAAATCACAAAATGGATTTTACCACTTTTCTGCAGGACGGGATAGTTTTCGAGAACTTCAATTAATTTGTCCAGTGTAGTATAGGCTTCTGACTTGATATCCACCAGCAATTGTAATTCCCGAAGATCATTGGATGCCGACAATCGCTGTAACGTATCCAAATAAAGCTTTTCCAAGGTGTTCCCCTTGATAATTTCATGCTCCCCATGTGCCACATACAAGCTGTCTTTTTTGAGAAATATATCCACCTCAATAGAGGCAGCTCCATTGATATAGGCGTTCCAAAATGGAAATCCCTGTTGGTAATCGTTATGGGAATGCACTTTATAGGTGATTTCCTTCCGTTTCTCTGCATGCTGGGACCACGCACAAAGCGACATGGTAAGAAACAGTATGATACATAATTTCATGGCAGTACTATTGCTATTTGGTTTCCTTTTTCTCAATCAGGTCCTTGTGGGTCATTGGCGTTATCTGGCCTTTGATCAAATCCACGTAAAAGTTAGCCGCCGGGGCACCCTTGAGTTGTTTTTCAAAAATGGTGACAAATAGTTTTAAGGGTTCCAATACTTCGGATTCCCGGTTCCGTAGCATGGATTCTGCTATTAAGCGATACTGGTCAATACGGTGGGGTCCAATGTCTTTTAAGGCAATTTTGTCAGCATTTCGCAATGTATACAACCCCAAAATAAAGGTATCCCCTTTCCAGCTTTTAAAGTCATCCACTTTGAGGTTATTTTCAATGATCTGTGTCTCAGCCATAGCAAGCGCCGTTTGCCAGGCCGGGTCACTTTCATCACCTTGCAAGACCTTTTCCAACTCCTTGGAATTAAACCTTTTGTCTATATGCGAGAGTGCCAGTAACTGATGTCCTGTGAGTGTGGTCAATATCCTTTTAGGTCCTGCCGGCCATTCCTTTGGCAAAAAGCGTAGGTGCACCAGATTTTGTAGATGGTTATAGGTATACTCGTAATACGTTTTTGAGTCCAGGATCCCATCATCCCAGATATTTTCAGATTCCTGTTCCAATAAAAAGGAATGTTCCCTTCTGTACAGATCAAAAAAACTATCGAAACCAGGAACAGAATCCAAAACAACGGTTTCAATCGCTAAAGCCTCCGTGTCGTAAATAGTCATGACCTTAAATGCCGGGGGATAGGCTGCCAATGAAGGTATTTGTATGTTGATTAGCGTATTGCCCTCCTTGGTCGTATGGATTCCGGTATCATTGAGGTGCATGTGGCCACCCAGATGGATCTTCAACCCCGTATCTGCCAATATCTCGGATACCATTTCATCCGGAACCCGATGGGATTGAAAAGCGGTATCCCCAAAAAACTTTCGTATTTCTTTGGAAGCACCATCGTTAAAACCCACCATGGGATAATGGCTAAACGCAATCAAGGTTTTGTTCAAGCGGTGGGCTTCCTTTACCATTTGATCCACCCATCTGATCAAATACTTTTTATGCTTTACCACGCGGTTATAGCCAATACCGGAACCATGAAATTCCTTCCCATCCCCTTTGGGAAGATAAACATTGGCATCTATGGCCAGTAGCCAAACATCCTGAATAGGCTCCACTACGTAACTCACGTCAGGTAACCCCATGTTGGACGGGCCGATGGTATAGTGCCGTTGTTCAAATGCAGCGGCTTCATGGGCTTGTGATATAGAATACTCCTCATACCTGTATTTGGAAAAGGGAGTGGCCCAAAAGAGATATTCCTCTTTGGGAAAAAACCCCTGATCCCCCAGTATATCCATGATCTCTTTATACCCGGCCTCCCTAATGTCTGAACTTAGTAAAGGGGGATGTTCCATTATGGAATCGATACTATGCCAATGGGGCTCACTTAAAATGGGTTGCGCTTTGCCATTTTTGCCTAAGAAATCCCATTTACCCCCCTTGTCCCCAAAAGGCCGGGTAGGATCGTGGTTTCCCGTAATGGCAAAAAAAGAAATGCCATAGTTTTCCGAATAGTCCTCCAAAATTTGGTTTAATCCTCGTAGATTCAAGGGTTGTCCATCATCACTAAAATCACCGGGCAGCACCACATGTTTTATCCCTCTTTTTACCACCTCATCCAATGCGGACAAAAAGGCCAAATAATTCTCGTTGAACAGTCGGGTAGAACGCATTTGGGCATCCATGGTGCGGACAAGGGCTTTTTTACCATTTCCGAATTCCACGCCCTGGTAACCAATATCCTTCAATTCCCCGTATACATCCAGCAGGTGTACGTCGGCCATGAAGGCTATTTGGATCGGTGTACTGGAAGTGTTTGCTGTTTTACAGGAGAGTAATAGCAGGGCCTGTAGTGAGACACAAGCAAAAATTACCCCTGACAATTTTAAAAATGAAGACGACATCCCTTAAACTTTGGTAAGACCAATAAAAAGGGCGGCTAACCTCTCCAGGGTACCGCCCTTTTAGATAAACTAACTCAAACTAACTACTATATTAATATCCTGGATTTTGCTCCAGGAAACCATCAATACCGGATGCAGCGTCTACTGCGCTTTGCGGAATGGGGAACAGTCTTTTATTAACGTCAGTACTGGTTTTTTCGGTCCAGGAATCTTCAAATTTACCAAAGCGGATCTGGTCGCTCCTCCTGAAGCCTTCCCAGTATAACTCAAAGCCACGTTCACGGAACAAAATATCCAAATCCATAGTGGTTAAGGCTTCCGGGGTTTGTTCTGGTCGTGCGGTTCTTGAAGTTCTAACGGTATTTACATCCGCCAAAGCTCCGGCGGCTTCACCATTTCGCAATTTGGCCTCGGCACGCATGAGATAGATCTCCGCCAAACGCATTAATACCAAATCCACACTGCTTAAGTCATTTCCGTCCGGGGAGGTGCGGCTGAATTGGTACTTGGAACAGCGGTGGCCGGTGTTATGCAGCGAACCTTCTGCGGTAAAATCTATCTCCAGGGTATGATTCACATACCCTGTAAACACGTCCGGACCGCTTCCCCTGGTTAGTTGGACCGGGTAAATCCGTACCTGGCCTCCAGCACAGGTAAGGAATGCGCCATCTTCACCTTTTCGGGCCCCCCATTGAATGCCTCGTAGAATGCCTCTATCCATTTCAAAATCATCCGGATCGATACAATAAAAACTATTTTCAGTCTCCGTCGCTATCAACTTTTCCCGGTTTTCAAAGTCTTGTAATTGCACATCCGGAATTATCGTATTTTGCTGATAGAACCTTGCATCGGCTTCAGCAGGGTCAATAGGGTCATAGGCGTCGAACCAGGTCTGAATAAAATCCGAGGTAAAGGCTGTTGCATCCGTTCCATCTGCTCTCGGAAATTCCGGTCTTGGGAACATATCCCCGGAAATGGACCAATAGGCCCATCTGCTGTGCTCATCTTCCAACTGACCGCGTTGGTCCAGGGCAAAGATGAGTTCCGGATTGCTGTTGTTATCATCATTGAAGAGATCAAAATATTCAAGCGATAAAGCAAAATTTCCGGAATTGATGATATTATCCGTATACTGGATGACTGCATTCATATCCTCCTGGCTAAAATCAGGGGTGCCGTAGGGATCACGGTATACCGCCGCGTTCAGGTGTAACCGCGCCAAAAGCCCCCAAACGGCTGCCTGGGTCATTCTGCCCGGACCTCTATTGGTGTTAATGACATCTACCACGGCCAACAATTCACTTTCGATATAGTCTATGGCCTCCTGGGCCCTTAATACTTCGGACTGCTCGGGAGAAGACTCTTTCCTAAGAACCAATCCCCAACTGTCCAACATCAACAAATTGAGGTAGGCCCTTAAAGCCCGCATTTCATGAAGGGCCCCTTCTGCCTCTGTATCACCGCTTTCTGCCAAAGGGGTCAATACCTCAATGGCAGCCAGGGTTCTGGAAATGTTGATCGTCACCTCGTCCCAGGTCTGTCCTACCAATTCATTGGTAGGGGTGGTGGAATGTTGATGTACAGCAATAAACTTACCGCCGTCAAACCAGTCCGTCCCCCCGCGAAAGGGAAGGATACCCTCATCCGAGGCTATAATCTGGAGACCAAAATTGCGGGTATGCAGCCAAACCTCGGATACGTAGCCATAAGCAGGAGCAATGACCCCGCTAACGGGTTCCGCCTGGCCCCCGAATTCAGATTCATCCAGGCGTACTTCTTCCAGATCGGTACAGTTCCAATGTAATAAGGAGCAAAAAGCCAGTGTTGCAATTACGATTCTATTTTTCATTTTTTACACAATTTTTATTAAAACGATACATTTAAGCCTAGTAACAAGGTTCTGGGTGCGGGAAAGGTAAAACGATCAATCCCAAAGGTCTGAATATCATCAATCTCGTCGCCCGTATTGATTTCGGGATCAAAGCCTGAATAATCCGTGATTACAAAGAGGTTTTGTCCGGTTAACGTAAAGCGGAAGTTATTCACCCATTCGCCCAAACCAATTTTTTCAGGATTAAGATTATAGCCCAGGGTGGCATTGTTCAATCGTAAGAAACTGCCATCTTCCAGGTAACGGGTAGACACCTCATTGGAATTGCTGAGATCCTCATTGGGAAATTGAATGGCAAAATCAGTGGTGTTCAGGTTTCTGCTCAATTGGCTATTGGAAAATATGGTCATGGCCGTATGGTTGTATATCTCATTTCCTGCAACCCCGTTAAAATTGAAACTCAAATCAAAATCCCGATAGTTGAAATTCAAATAGAAGGCATAGATAATGTCCGGTAAGGCACTGCCTACTGCGATACGATCATTGTCCAGGGATTGGCCATCCCCGTTCACATCCCTGAATTCATTTAAGCCATCCTCACCGATCCCTATAAATTCTTTCATAAAGAATGTCCCCGCAGGTTCCCCATTGATATAACCGTTTATTGTAGCACCGGTCTGACCGGCACCTCTTGCGGCTCCTGAGGTTAATACTGAATAGGGAGAATTTTCTATTTTGTTATCGGTGTAAGCGATATTACCCCCAATGTTAAAGCTAAAGTCCTCACTGATCATCCCCCGGTAATCCAGAGCAAATTCAATACCATTGTTGATAATTTCCATGTCAGGAACATTGAGCCAGATTCTTTCCGTAGGTTGAATCGGGTCGGTACGGGGTGCAAAAAGAACCACATCCGTGACCACTTTGTTAAAATAATCCAGGGTACCGGTAATCCGGTTTCCAAGAAGACCAAAATCCACACCAATATTGGTCTGTGTAGATACTTCCCATTTAAGATCCGGAAAGGCAGTACGTACCGGGACGGTGCCAAAGGGATAATCATCCAGGGTCACTTCATCTCCATCCAGGGGGTAGGTCTCGGTGTTGTCCCGGGAATCCTCAAAACTCGCCAAACTCACATTACTTGGAATTCCATCTTGATTTCCTGCCTGGCCCCAGCTTGCCCGTAACTTTAAATTGCTGAACAATGTATTGTTGGCCATAAAATCTTCGTTGTTAATGTTCCAGCCCAATGCCACGGAAGGGAAGTACCCATATTTATTGTTTTCCCCAAAACGGGAAGACCCATCTGCCCGCATGGTGGCTGTAAACAAATATTTATCGTCATAGGAATAGTTAACCCGCCCAAAAAAGGACTGTAGTTCCGTTTCAAATGCCCTGGCATCCAATCTGGAGGGCAATTCTTCCGTACTGATCTGGTCCTGGAACCTTGGTTCGATCCCATTATCGGCAAACCCGTCCAGTTCAAAAGTTTTTCGCTCCAATCTTGTTTGCTGATAGGAATGCGCGGCCAACAGGGTGAAATTGTGCTTATCCCTGGATAGGGTATAGGTCAATGTATTTTCAACCAGGGTATTGGTATTGATCGTTGCCGTAGTATTTAAAAAGCCGTCTTCAAAGTTTTCCAATCGTGGAAAGGGCAATCGCTGCACATCGCGGTTGGTAGAAGAATAATCTACCCCCAGATTCAATTTATAGACCAATCCCTTAACGATTTCAAGTGAGGGCGAAATGTTAGCCAGAATCCGGTTGGTATTGGCTTCGTCCGTAAAGATCCGATTGCGCTGAACAGGATTGATTCGTTCTTCCAAAAAGGTAGGTTCTCCATCGGTAAAAACAGGTATGGTAGGATTCAATTCCAGCATTTCCTGTACTATATTCCGATCATCGGGACGTTCATTAACAGTCCTGGAAGCTGTGAGATTCAAATCCACATTAAAACGTCCGTCAAGCGCCTTTTGGTTGAGGTTCACGCGCCCGGAGTACCGGGTTAGGGAACTATTGTCCAAGATACCTTCCTGATCATCCACACCTACGGATACAAAATAGGAGGACTTCTCCGCTACCCCACCACTCATGGAGAAATTGACATTGTTGGAAACAGCAGTTCGGGTCAGCGCGTCCTGCCAATCCGTATTGCCGCCGAAGTCTTCCAGTATACCGCCTACGGCAACAACCTGCTCTCTAAATTCATTGGCGCTAAAAACATCCATAGGGTTGGCAATAGTGGAAAAGGCCGTGGATACGTTTAAATTCATTTCCGTTTTACCGGCTTTTCCTTTTTTAGTGGTGATAACAATGACACCATTTGCCGCACGGGCACCATAGATGGCCGTAGCCGAAGCATCTTTCAAAACATTAATTGATTCGATGTCCTGTGGGTTGATAAAATTTAAGGGATTAGCTGTAGCTGCGACACCAATACCGGAGTTATCAATGATAAAACCGTCTACTACAAAGAGCGGGGTGGTACCGGCTCGTAGACTCCCAACACCCCTGATAATAATATTCTGTGCCGCTCCGGGCTCACCACTTACATTCGTTACATTAACACCGGCTACTTTACCCTGTAGAAGTTGGCCGGGATTGGCCACAACCCCTTTATTAAAATCTTCACTCTGTACAGAACCAATAGCACCTGTTATGTCGGATTTTTTTTGAATCCCATAGCCCACAACCACAACATCGTCAAGTTGCGTGGAATCTTGTACCAATTGAATCGATACCGTAGAAAGGCCTTGTACCGACACTTCCCGGGTAGCATAACCTATATATGAAATTTCAAGAACAGCGTCATCGGCTACATCAATGGTAAAATTGCCGTTAAAATCAGTGGTTGTTCCATTGAGCGTTCCCTTTTCAACAACAGAAGCGCCCGGTAAGGGTATACCATCCTGATCGGTTACAGTACCGGTGACCGTCTTAAAAGCTATTTCAACAACCGGTATTTTGGGAGTTTTTGGTCGTACATCAATGGAAATAGTTTCATTGATTCTTCTAAAAATAAGGTTGGCATCTTTCGCCATGAGCTCTAAAACAGAGCGTAACGAAACATTTTCGTATTCAATATCATATTTGTTGCCAAGGCGCTTTACCTTTCGGTCATACACAAAGTTGAAGTCGGTCTGGGATTCAATTTCTTTTAAAACTTCAATAACCGAAGCATCTTTTACAGCCAGGTCTACTTTGAAAGTTTCCAATTTTTGCCCTCTCGCATCTGCAGCCAGTGCGGGGTTCAAAAGCGCCAGGAGTACTAGAAAGCAAAATGTACTGAATGTCAACTTGATAAATTGTTTAATAGTTAGCGAATTCATAATTTCACATAATGTTTGATGGTTATAATTATTTATAATTTTCAGACTGTCGGCAGTCTGTTGCCGCTCGCCAAAGTGTTACAGACTGCCTCTTTTTTGCGTTTTTTTATCTCATAGGCTTTTTGTGATTTAGTTTAGTTGGGTTTTAATCTTTACAACTTCCGGTAATCAGAATGCTATTGTCTTCCAAATATTCGTATCCCAATCCCTTTTTTACATGTTTAATACTTTCCAATACGGTCGCTAGCGTCTGATTATCATAGGTGGCCGTGATATGACAGTGCGCTAATCTTTCATTTTCAAAAACGAAGTCAACACCATACCATCGTCTAAGGATATCAGCAGTCTCCGCGAGAGTAGCATCGTTAATATGAATGATCCCGTTTTTCCAATCGATATAGGGATTAATTTCCACTTGGAAAGTGTTTAAGGTTTTAGTCGAAGTGTTGAAGACGGCTTGTTCATTGGGGTTAATATAAACCGTACTATCTGCCGAGGCAATCTTGACTTTTCCTGTAGCCAGCGTGACCGCTATTTCCGCTTCATCCGGATAGGCATTGATGTTAAAAGATGTTCCCAACACTGTAGTAGTAAGGGCTGCCGTTTTGATCAAAAAAGGTTTGTCCTTGTTTTTGACAACCTCAAAAAATGCCTCACCTACAAGTTCAACTGCTCTGGAATCTCCTTCAAAACGTTCCGGAAAACACAGGGTACTTCCCGAATTCAAAATAACCCGGGTTCCATCCCCGAGGGTCACATTCAATTTTTGGCCCCATTCCGTTCGCTCTACAATTTCGGGAACGGGCTTTGGTGGGTTAACACTTTTTGACCAGTTATAGACCACAATGCCCAAACCCACAAGCAATGCCCAAGAAGCGGCAATTCGTAACCACTTGTATCGGGGTTTGGTTTTAACACTTTTACGAATGATTCGAGAAAGATTTTGCTTTACACTTGCCTTATGGCTTTCGCTTTTGAAATCAATTTTGTTGTTTTTTGATAAAAGAATACCATCGAATTGCTCTAAGCGTCTTTCCTCTACTTCTGTTATCGTACCATCGAGGTATTTTTGCATTAATTTTTTGACGTCTTTTTCGGTCATTGTATATGTCTTACAATACCAAGTAACAAAAGCACTTCACCACGCACACGAAAAAATGAAGACTTAATGATCCCTTAAAGAAGGGCATTTTTTGTTAACCTTAAGATAAAGCTGGACAGCTAGAGGAAAGAAAAAAGTCTTACGGTGGTTAGATCCTTTCGAAGTTTTCGGAGTGCCAGGGATATCTGGTTTTCAACGGAACGCTGGGATATATTGAGCTGCTTTGCAATTTCTACATTATTGATATCGTTGACCCGGCTAAGTTTAAAAACCTCTTGACATCTTTTGGGCAGGTTTTCGATTGTCCTGTTTATCCAATCAGACAACTCAATAACATCCTGGTGTCGTTCTACATCCGGGGTGACGAAAACAGAATGGGCTGCTTCCAGTTGCGTTTCGTTAAATTTTTTGTCCCGAAAATGATTATAGCAACGATAGCGTATTGCTTTGTAGAGATAGGCCTTAATGTCCCCAACATTTATGTTTTGCCTTCGTTGCCAATAATCTGCCCAAACATCTTGCACTAAATCTTTAGCGATGTTATCGTCCATAATAATTGAAGCAGCATACCGCATCATAGGTTCCCACAACACATCTATTAAGGTATTAAAAGATTTCTCATCCGAGTTTTTAATACCCTCAGCTAAAAATTCTATGGTATACTTGACACTATTGTCCATCTCAACTACATACAAATAACATAAATAATTTAGTATGTTGAGATTATAATATTGTAAACTTTGTTGATTGGATGTAAACTTTATTGATTAAATGTAAACTTTAAGCATAGAGCAGATACTTCAACTTTTAGGCTTGGTGGGTAAGGTAGTATTAATCCCTGGTGAAGGCCCGCACAACGTATTTAAGGACGTATCACCCATGTTGCTGTACTATTTCATTTTATGGGGCATGCAGCTCATACTTAAATCTTAATGAGCCTGCACATCAAAACCTGTTTTCATATCATTTGTAGCCTCCATAGGTAAGGGCTTTTCGCAATACATGTATCCCCTACTTTTCATCATCAAAACGTTCGGCATGGGTTGCCTCTGTTACAATAGCGTCATCCGCAAGTACGGTGAGCATATCAAAACGAATCAGTAATCGGTTTTGGGACCCCACGTGGTCCGGTTCTTTGGGATTTGCCGCTACAACCTCAATATGGGTATCGGGTTTCTTTTGCTGTAAATAAATATTTACATTTCTTCTCAATGCCAAATTATATGACCCGGCAAGTCTCCTTAACTCTTCTTTCTCAACAAGCGCAAGGGCTGCGGTTTTAACGCTGATGGTGTCATTTTTGGTCTCCTGCCTTATATAGCGTTCAAAGGCTTTCTTATCCTTTTGGTAATCCTTTTTCTCCGCCTTAAAAAACTGCTGCCCCAAAGCCTCTACCGCTATAGCTTCCATTTGTAGTGTAGTATCCACATAATGTTCTAGCTGTACTTTTAGCCCTTCTTTTGCCGTTTCCATCTCCAGAAGTTTATCTAACTTTCTGAGGTTTTCTTCTCCTGGAAGGGTGTCATTATACGCAAATACCAGTTCCTTATAATCCGCCGGATTTACATCTACCAAACTTGCCAGGGAACCAATGGGATTCGCCGCAGCGCCGGTAATTTTGTTCTTAATGGTCGTCCATACCAATTTCCGGATGTTTACCTCGGGATCATTCATATTGCCTCGCACCGGTACCGTGAGATTCACATCCCCATTTTTATCCTTCAATAAGAACAGGGCGAACTTTAAGGGAAGGGTGTAAAGCCCCCCTTTTTTATTCTCAACGGCGACGTTTTTTACCAGAAGTTGGTTTTCGCTTTGAATATCGCCATCAGTAATCTTGGACTTGGAATAATAATAAAAATCCCCTAAAAGGATGTTGTGTCCGGTGTAATAGTTGACGTAAATATTAACATCCGACAATAAAAAATTCTCAACGACAACATCTAAATCCAGGTTGTCATAGTCATTGGGATTGATCCCCAGCTTCGATTTTAAGTTCCCTCTGTTATTCAGCAGCATATCCGAATAGATATTGATCCAACGGGCGTCACTTTTTAGAGTATCCGAATCAATGGTTATGGCATTTAAATGATAATCAAATCGTTCACCGGTAAGATTGTCGCTATAATCCATCAGCCCCTGATTTACCTTCAACTTGTCTATTTCGTAATACAACTTTTCTGATGCTATGGTATCCGATGTTGTATTGGATACGGCCATTTCTCCATCTCCCCCGGATTCTTCCTCCAGCTTAAATATTTTGAAATAGTTATTGGTAATGGAGTCCATTTCAAAATAGACGTAAGGTTGCGTTAACGTAATGGTTCCGAACTTATAGGTATTATTGGCATAATCTATTTGGTCCAGGTCTGCTGTAATATGATGCGCCTTTAGGAATTCTTTATTCGATTGATCCACCATTTTCAAGTCACTGACTTCTACAACACCTGAAACGATGGATTTGGTAGCCTCATTGGTATTACCATGAATATTGATCGTGCTGTTCATCGTACCGTCAAAGTCATTTATTTCGGCATATTGCGCTACATATTCATAAAAGGCTTTTAGATTTAATCCGTTGATTTCAATGTTTGCGTCAAATTCCCCATCATTTGGATTGATGTTCAGGTTCGATTTAAAGAAACCCCCGTTTTTAAAGGCAAATTCAAGGTCTGCTTCACTTTTTTCAGTTTGATCCCAAACGATCTGTGGGATAAAGAATGAAAAGTTTTCAATACGAGTAACAGTACTGACATTTCTGTTATCGAAATAAAAATTGGCACCTTTTAATTCCAGGTTGGAAAGGTCATATTTAAATTCCTTTTCTTCTTCCACAGTTGTACTGTCTGTCGGAACAGAATGAAAGGCGATCAAATCGTCAAAATTAAAAGTTGAATCCTGCATGGCAAGATTCACCTCCAGTCCACGAACAAAAAACTGCTCCAGGTTTTTCTCTCCAAAAACCAGGCGAAGCGGCTCAAGATTGACAACCAGCGTATCAAAGCTGAGAAAGGTCTCTTTATCATTCGCTTCGAACATTTTAAAATCGTAAACTTTTGCTGTGCTTGTAAAATAGTTGTACTTCAGTTTGCCAAGATCAATCTGGCGTCCAATTAGCGTTTTACTATTCTTGATGGCATAATTCTTAATAATTGTAGGCAAGGCTATGAGGATAATGATAAAAACAAGCAGTAATCCTCCGGTAATGAAATAGGTTTTGCGTTTAACTGTGAAGGCCATGTAGCGATTGGTAATTGGAATAACAGATCATGACAATGTAAATTTAGGAATATAGTATTCAGAATTTATAGCATTATCTATCTCAACAAACTATCATCAAATTGAGCAATGATTGGCGCGTGATCGGAAGAGGGAAACTTTACATCATACGCGAAAGCTCTGGATTCGTCTCGCACAATTTCATTATGTATCTCACTGGTCTGATAGGCGGCCAACATATTCTGGCTCACAAGAAGATGATCCAGCAGGTTCTTGCGGCCGTGGTGATAAAGCGTAAAACGAGAAGATTCCGGTACCGTGTGTTCAAGAGGATGCATGGTTCGGTTGTTCAGGGCAGGGTTGCCCGTGTCTTCTACCTCCCCCATTAAAGCCTGCATGGGCACTTCGTTAGTATTGGCGTTAATATCGCCACAGATAACAATATTGGCGTTTGGATTCGCATTGAATAACGAATCAATAAAAATTCTGGTCTCCAGAGCCTGACCAACACGTTTTAGTGAAGAAATAAAAAATCCTTCCGTCCAACCTGCCACCGAATTCCATTTGAAATCCACCTCACCCTCGCCCGGTATATCCGTTGGGTTTTTGGATTTAAAATGAGCATTGATTATATGTAATTTCTGATCGCCGGGTAATTTAACTATTGAGTAAAGCAATGGCCTGTTCCAGCCAATGTCCTTAATTACCCCCTTGTTTGTACCGGTAGCATATTTGTACGCTGGTTTATCCACAAAGTCATTCAGGATCTCCCGTACATCACCTTCAAATTGAAAGGTAGGATGTATTAAGGTGACCAGATTACGAAATCGTTCCACATCTTTTTTCCCCTTGAGGTGAGTAGACTGGATACGATAGTTTTCATAAAGGGTCCCTTTAAGCAATGCCTTCAAAGCCCTCAATTGCCTGGGTTCGTTATCAATATTTTGGCCATTGACCTCTTGCAAACACAAAATGTCGGCCTTTAATCGTTGTAATTGTGGCCGAAGAATGGCCGCCCTTTCTTCAAAGCTGGGATCTTTATCAGCACGTTCCGGCGCTACGGGAGCATCATCAAGATTTTCAATATTAAAGGTGGCTATTCGCATGTTGGTAATAACTGATAATTCTTACAACTAATGAATAAGAAATCATTATCAAATGGTTATTTTCTATGATGTAATGGTATACGGTGTCTGATAATACAAACAGTAACTGGAGTTTGTACCTTCTTTTAATCAGAGGCATGAAAACAGCAATACCGTATAATGAAATTCTTGATGTAACTCAACAGTTACCACCAGGGGCAACTCTTCCTTAACATATGTTAAAAAATAAAGCCCTCAGAATGGATCTTGATTTTTGTCAGACTTTTTGCACTTTTTGGCTTCTATTTTTATGTAGACAAAAGTCCAATAGTATGAAGAGTGTTTTTACAATAGGTTTTTTCTTAACCATAGGACTGTTTTTAGGGTGTGATTCCGGTAACGATCAGGATCCGGAAACCTATGACCCGATTGAAGTAGATATGACGGCCGCCAACCTGACCGATTTTCAGTTGTCCGAAGTCGCCTATGTCGAGATCCAATTGCGTCAACCCGAAATCGTCAACGGAGCACAAAGAACACCCGGGGAGATCATTATTACCATTCCGGCCACATTTGACACTTTTGAACTGAGCCTGGCCTCGGTCAATTTTGATACGGCCAAATTTGAGATTTCCCCGGTGGTTGGATCAGTACAGTCCTTTGGAGCGGGGAACGTAATTACGTACACCATTACTTCCCTGGAAGACCCGGATAGGAATATCAGCTATCGTGTATCCGTCATACAAGAGGATCCCCTTCCTAAAGAGGAACCAAAGATTACGGGGTTTCGATTTGAAAAGGACAAAAATGCCGACTTACCGTCAGATATTGAAGCACAGCGGATAGTGGAGTACCCGGCAATGAATTTCAATGCGATTTTCATACTGGTTCCTAATGGAACAGATCTGACCGATCTTGTGCCTTCCATAGAAGTTGAAGGTGGGGAACTGCAATACAGGCAAGGGGACAATGATTTTAGCAGGTACCCGGAAACGGATCTTAGTATCGATTTTATTTGCGATTATGACTTTCTTTCGTTCAGGGATAGGAATGAGCTTGAGCTATCCGTCAATACATCGGAAGCGCACATCCGATATCGGGTAATTGTGGACGTGGAAGACCCCATTGAATTGGAGGAAAATGAGGTTTCAACCGCCGATGTAATACAAGGAGAAACCCGAACTTTCCGGTTCAAGTGGGTAAACAGGGGCAATCATCCGGTCCGGCATGGTATCAGTGCAAGTGATTATGGCAATAATGCAACGGACGATACCAAAGAAAATATATTCGACGCTTTCCTGGGAATGTCCAGCGCAATACAGGCAGGGTTTATCAGGCCGGGGGAAGAAGGGAGCGTGTCGGTCACCGTTAATGCTGATGGGGCCGTACCGGGGGATTACGACGTAAACATCCTGTTTACTCCAAAGTACGACCTCAACCGGGCCATGATTGATGATCTTGTGGATGATCTCAACCCCATTGAAGACATATTCAATACCGTAGCGCTCAATGTCAGGACTACGGTGGTAAGCCGACCATGATCGACCTCCGCTACCGCACGAATCCCTGCTTGCAGCAGGCAAGCTTTCTTGTGGTAAAGAGGAAGTTCTGTCGCAGGCAGGCAAGTAAAACTCCGCACAACGGGAGACAGCTTTAACGTATCTTCGGAAGATAAGGTTCTTCCAGAGATGATCTAAGTCTTTGCTTTTTGGGCAGTATAGGTGTCAGGCTTCGTTAAGAATCGACGAAACCTTGGAGTTGATTCAGAAGCTTGACACTGGTTTTGTCTCGAGAATTCGGGATAAAAATACCTCTCCAAAAAGTGTCCTTTCTTTTGTTTCATTTTCTTTTGTCTACGACGAGCATAGCGAGAGGAAGACACAGCAAAGAAAATGAAAGGAACAGATTTCTCACTCCCGATAGCCATCGGGATGTTCGAAATGACTTTCCTGCTCTGTGAAGTGCCCATCAGAGGTTTATCAGCCTATGGATTACGGGGAAATGTCACTTCACAACAACAAGGAAAAGCGATAGGTGCGAAGTTCTTGCCAAAGACAGGCAAGAAAGACTTTGTGCAGCGATTTGGACAAACATAAGGCTGATTTAACAACCCGAAAGCTACTATTAGTAGGTTTTTTCCTATATTTATCGTAATAGCTCTCCCGTTTTTTACCTAAACCTGCTCTATTATGAAAAGAAATTCTGTATTTATCCTCTGTTTTGTTCTTGTAATAGTTCTTGTTTGTTGCAGCGATGATGACGGCGAGACAAGGCCTGATTCTATAAACGCTTCGGATATTCGGGGAGCTGTTATCCTTTATGACGACTTAACAAATCAATTAACTAATGACGGTATGACCGTCTCCATAGAAGGTTCAAACCCCCTAATATCGGATTTGACAAATGATGATGGAGATTTTGTACTTTCTCAAGTTACTTTTGGAACCTATACCCTGGAATATCGTAAATCGGGCTACGGAACCTTTAAACGTTTTGAATTGGCCCACAACAATCCGGCTGTTACCAACATAACCAATATCCCCTCTTTGGGCCAGGTTTCTACTACAGAAATTTCAGACTTGTCCGTGACGGTATCGGGGGAAGACCTGGTTTTTGATTTTTCTACCACACCTGCCGCAAATAATAGTAATCCAAGATACATTCGGTTGTTTTACCATGATGAATCCACGGTCAGCAGTACGGTTTTTACCAGTTTTTCTGATGTAATTGAGATCCGGTCCGACTTTGACCAGGTAACCGTTAATATGGCAAGTCTGTCAGGTTCGGGTTTCCAATCGGGAACTACAATTTATGTTCGTGTCTATGGAGATGCTTTTTTTAGTAACGCATATGACGATCCAAACCTTGGGAGGCGCATTTTCCCAAATCTTAATGAGATTGCGAGCAATGAGGTCTCTTTTATGTTTCCCTGA
This sequence comes from Croceivirga sp., assembly GCA_028284285.1. Classification (GTDB taxonomy): domain Bacteria; phylum Bacteroidota; class Bacteroidia; order Flavobacteriales; family Flavobacteriaceae; genus Croceivirga. The sequence continues at coordinate 76,980 of JANQSA010000085.1, read as the reverse complement.
GAAATCTGGTAAACCAATAGCCAGGTCATTAGCGTTGTATTAATTCTTTATTGTTAACTGGCTAACAAGTTAAAAAAAGAATATCTTCCCGCTTTGTTACCACAATGGACTACTTTCTCATTACCGGTATCCTGGTGTTTATTTCTGCCGTTTTTGGATACCTGAACGTACGCTATATTAAATTGCCCAATACCATTGGGCTTACCTTGATCACCATACTCTTCACCCTTGGGGTATTTGCCTTGAGTTTTGTGGATGATACCCTGCTTAAGGCAGAACGTTTTATCATTTCCAAGATCGACTTTAAAGTAGTGTTGCTGGATATCATGCTGAGCTTTCTCCTCTTTGCCGGAGCATTGCATACCGATCTGAAACAACTGAAGGAACAACGATGGCCGGTACTGGTCTTTGCCACTTTTGGGGTATTGGTTTCCACCTTCCTGATAGGCACCAGTGTGTATTACGTATTTAATTGGATAGGTCTTGAGGTACAATATATGTATTGCCTGCTGTTTGGCGCTTTGATCTCACCAACCGATCCGATTGCCGTATTGGGGATTCTGAAAAAAGTAGGGGCGCCAAAAAAACTGGAGATCAAAATTGTAGGCGAGTCCCTTTTTAATGACGGTGTGGGCGTAGTGGTGTTTTTAACCATTTTTGGTCTGGCCAATGGCGATGGTTCCGGTTTCTCTCTGGTGAGCATATTGGAATTATTTGCCGTTGAGGTTTTTGGCGGACTACTGCTCGGCCTGGTGCTGGGATGGCTCACCTATTATTTCCTTAAAAAAATTGATGATTACAATATTGAGGTGATCATTACTTTGGCTACGGTGATGACCGGTACCATTGTGGCTACACAACTTCATGTTTCTGCGCCTCTGGCTATGGTGGTGGCAGGATTGTATATCGGAGGCAGTAAGACCCGGGAACGGGCCATGTCCAAACTCACGGAAGACTATGTGGATAAGTTTTGGGAGCTTATCGATATTTTGCTAAACACCATTCTGTTCGTGCTTATCGGGATGGAGATGCTGGTGCTGGAGTTCAAACCCCAATATATTTACGCGGGGCTATTGGCCATCCCCCTGGGATTACTTTGCCGCTACCTTTCTTTGGTAGGTCCTGTCCAGCTCTTTCAAAAACGATTGGATTTTGTTCCCAATACTACCCTGATCATGACCTGGGGTGGCCTCCGGGGCGCTATTTCCATCGCGTTGGCGCTAGGGCTTACAGAGGCGATGCACCGGGATCTGTTTTTGGTGGTGACCTATTGTATGGTTATTTTTTCCATCATCGTACAGGGGTTGACCGTGGAAAAATTAATACATCGACTGCAGTTGAAATAAAGCCCCTCTGCTGACCTCATTTAAAGGAGAAGGGAACCCACGATTCTTCGTCTTCACCTTATCTCGGAAAGAGGTAAACGCTTTTATTTTGTCTAGGGAAATTGCAATGCGCCATAGGAATAAAACTGAAATGATTAAACAAATCCTGAAAAATTCAAGTATTTTAAAGAAGTTAAAGGGGTGGACCTTTTTTTTTGTTAATTTTCGCCGGTCGGGTTAAGTCAATCCAACATCCTTTTCTTAAAATACACAAGCTAGGGACTGATCTAAACACTAACCTATGAAAAAACACCTCTTGTGGTTATTTCTGCTAATCACTGTTTTTGTAGTTGCCCAAAACAAGCCAACCTACTCTATTGGGGTACTTGCAGAGAGCGGATCCCCCAAATTGGCTCCGTTATTTGACCAACTAACGAATGAAGTCCAGGCCGTAGTAGGGGAAGATGCTACCATTGTTTTTCCGGAGCAAGGCCTGTTATTCAGCGGTTTCAATCTCGAAACTGCAGAACAGAACTATAATCAGTTGATTGCGGATGACAACATTGACCTGATTTTGGCCTTTGGTGTGATCAACAATCAAATCATTAGTCAACGAGCTACCCATGCAAAACCCACCATTCTCTTTGGAGCGGTCAATCGGGATTTTAATAACATAGATCTCAATAAAAAAAGCTCGGGCATTGAGAATTTTACCTATCTGATCGCATCGGAATCGTTTCGGGAGGACCTTAAAAAGTTTAAGGAGTTGACCAATTTTCAAAACCTTGGGGTGGCTATGGAAACCCCCTTGATCGATATCCTGCCCGTAAGACAGACCTTTGATAAAATCGCAGCAGAACTACAGGTGGATTATAGGCTTATACCGTTCACTTCTACCTCCGATATTAGTAATAACCTGGACAATATTGATGCGGTATATATGGCTGGTGGTTTTTTCCTGAGCCGGGAAGAGAACCGGCGACTGGCCCAGGCTTTTATTGATAAAAAATTGCCTTCGTTTAGCATGAATGGCCCGGATGATGTAGAGGATGGTATGTACGCTACAACACGATCCAGTGATGACCTGGATCAATTTTTCAGGCGCATTGCCTTGACAGTGGAAGCCTATGTTTCCGGGGCTAAACTTTCCGAATTGGATGTGTATATTGAATATACCCCGCGCTTAACCCTAAATTTCAATACGGCCGATGCCATAGATATTCCTATAAAATACAGTTTGGTCAATGAAACGGATTTTGTAGGGAATCCGAGGAACGTACGGGCAGAGAAACGGTATAATCTCTTAAATGTTATTGAGGAAACCTTAGAACGGAATTTGTCCTTACAGTCCAACCAAAAGGATGTGGACCTCACCGAACAGGATGTCCGCACCGCCTGGAGCAACTATTTGCCCAACCTTACCGCATCAGGTTCAGGAACCTACGTAGATCCGGATCTGGCGGAAATAAGTAACGGACAAAACCCCGAGTTTTCTACGGCCGGTGCGATCACTTTAAATCAGACATTGTATTCTGAGGCGGCCAGTGCCAATATCACCATTCAGAAGAAATTGCAAAAAGCACAGGAAGAAAATTTTAACGCCTCCCAACTGGACGCCATATTAGACGCGACCACGGCGTATTTTAACATACTTATCTTAAAGGCCAATACTTCAATTCAACTTCGGAACCTGAACCTTACCCAAACCAATATGAAGATTGCCGAACAGAATTTTGAGGCGGGACAGTCGGGGAAATCGGACATGCTGCGTTTTCGAAGTGAGATGGCGCAGAACCAGCAATCCTTAATAGAGGCCGTTAATCAACTGGAGCAAGGCTTTATTATACTGAATCAGGTGCTGAACAACCCCCTGGATACCCAGATTGATGTGGAAGAGGTAGAATTGGACCAGGGCGTTTTTGAACGGTACAATTATAATGAGCTCAGGAAATTTTTAGATGACCCCAAGTTACGGGAACCCTTTATCGGGTTTTTAACGGAAGAAGCCTTTCGAAATGCCCCTGAACTGAAATCGCTGGATTATAATATTGAGGCGGTGGAACGCAATATCCGCTTAAGTGGTTCCGGTCGTTTGGTACCTACGGTCGCGCTGCAGGGAAGTTATAACAGCGTCTTTAACAGAAGTGGGGCAGGGAGTACGGTTCCTCCCAATTTAGGATTCGGATTGGTAGACAACAGCTATAATGCCTCGCTAAGTCTTTCACTGCCTATTTTTAATCAGAACACCAATAACATCAACAAACAGATTGCCACCATCCAACGGGATCAATTGGAGATCAATAAGGACAATACGGAGTTGGCCATAGATGCCAATGTGCGCAACGGGGTCCTGAATTTGATCAATCAGGTCTCGAACATTGAACTTTCCGGAATATCTGAAGAGACGGCAATAGAGGCGCTGGAATTGACCCGGTCACTGTATTCCAATGGCGCCGTAAACATTGTACAATTGCTGGACGCACAGAACAACTATTTGAATGCGCAGTTGGCCCGGGTGAATGCGGTGTATAATTTTCTGATCAGCTCCCTGGAATTAGAACGTTCCCTGGGCTATTATTTCCTGCTCAAATCTGAGGTGGAAAATGATGCCTTCCGCCAACGCTTTTTTGAATATATGAACACCAGAAATTAAATAACTGAAAACCGTAGAAAATGAAATATAACAATGCACTTTGGGGAACAATGGTCCTAACTATTTTGTTGTGTAGTTGTGGGGGGAAAGAGGAAGCCACAACAAAGGTTTTGCGACCGGTAAAATTTCAGGAAGTAGGATTTCTGGGTGGGGAAAAGGTGCGCACTTTTAGTGGGACGGCTCAAACGGATAAAATCATTAACCTTAGTTTCAGGAGTTCCGGGATCATTGTAGTGTTTGATATGAAACTGGGACAAAAGGTGAAGAAACGGCAGCTTTTAGCCCGCCTGGATAACGTAGCCTCCCGTTTATCCTATGAACAGGCCGTCACCACCTTAAACAGTGCTGCTTCCCAGATGAATACGGCAAAACTCAGTTTGAATCGTGTTCGCGCCCTGTACGAAAAAGGGAGTTCTTCCCTTAGCGATTTTGAGGCAGCAAAGAACTCTTTTAAAACTGCAGAAGAAAGTTATGAATCCGCAAAAAGAGGGGTAGATATTCAGGCCGAACAGATCCAGTACGGCTATATCTATGCACCGGAAGAGGGTACCATTGCTTCTATATCGGCTGAGGTGGACGAGAATGTACAAGCCGGGCAGGCCGTAGCGGTCCTCAACTCCGGTACAGACATGGAGATTTCCTTGGGTATCCCGGAAAGTGTGATCAATAGGGTGAGTCCGGATATGGATGTCGAAGTAACCTTTTCAGCCTTGACGGATGAGACCTTCAAGGGGAAAGTAACTGAGGTGGCCCCGGCGGTGGATGCCAATACCGCTACCTATCCTGTTCGAGTGGTAGTTACCAATCCCAGCGATGCAATTAAAAGTGGAATGGCAGCGAACGTAACCTTTGATTTTGGAGATCAGGAAGTGAATAATAACGTACTCGTGGTGCCTGCCAACGCAGTAGGAGAAGATAGTGATGGCCGTTTTGTGTTTTTAGTAGAGGACAACGGAGAGGTGGCTACGGTAAAGAAGCACTCCATAACCGTTGGCGACCTTTCGGCAGAAGGCTTTGAGGTTACCAAAGGGTTGTCTGCCGGGCAAAAAATTGCCGTTGCAGGATTACAAACCCTGCTGGATGGCCAGGAAGTAAAACTACAATAACCAACACCATTGCTAAATTTATGAATCTCGCAAAATTCTCGATAGACAAGAATCGTATCACCTTTATGGTGCTGGCAACCATCGTCCTTTTAGGTATAAATATGTATTTCAGCCTATCCCAGGACAGTATGCCTCCCTATACCGTTCGTGTCGCTACGGTAGTGAGTCAGTTTCCGGGAGCCAGTCCGGAACGGGTAGAACAATTGGTAACCGACAAGATTGAAAAGGTGGCACAGGAGCTTCCTGAGCTTAAGGAGGTTACCAGTACTTCCAGAACCGGTCTTTCTGTGGTAAGCGTTGAATTAAAAGAGGAAGTTTCTCCGGAAACACTACAATCGGTTTGGGATCGTTTGCGACGAAAATTAAATACCATCCAGGGTCTTCCTTCCGGAGTAGCTCCAAATTTAAATGATGATGGTATTGGTGATGTCTATGGGATTGTTGTTGGATTGACGTCCGATGGATTCAGTTATGCCGAAATGAAAGAGTATGCCGATGATATCAAAGACGATCTGATCAAACTTCCGGATGCAGCTAAAGTAGAGCTAGGCGGGGATCAGGAAGAACGCGTTTTTGTAGAGTTCGATAATGCGCGTTTAAAAGAGTATGGACTTTCCTCATCCCGATTACAACAAACCATAGCCTCTACTAATATTTTGAGTTCCGGGGGGCAAATTAATGTGGGAGATGAACGCATCATCTTGGAACCAACAGGTAATTTCGATTCCGTAGATGATATTCGGAATATGCTCATTGCCGTTGGGAATGGATCTCAACTGGTGAAGTTGGGAGATATTACAACAGTGAACAAAGGGTATATAGACCCTCCAACGCAAATTGTTAGTGTAGATGGAAAGGAGGCGATTACCATGCATGTCAACCTTAAGGAAGACAAAAACATTGTCTACTTGGGCGAAGCGGTTGATGAAGTGGTAAACCAGTGGCAAAATCGTCTGCCGGTAGGTTTGGAATTGACACGGGTGTCTTCTTTGGATACCTACATTGACCTTAAGGTTAGCGACTTTATGGTGAATCTCTTACAGTCCATTTCAATTGTTTTATTGGTGATGTTGATATTCCTGGGATTCCGTACTGGTTTTGTGATTGCGAGTTTGATCCCTATTGTAACCATTATGACCCTGATGCTCATGGGCTTTATTAATATGGGATTGAATCAGGTAACCCTTGCTGCGCTCATTATGGCGTTGGGAATGTTAGTGGATAATGCCATTGTGGTGGCCGAAACCATAATGGTTAAATTGGAGCAGGGCATGGAAAAGTACCAGGCCGCTATTGAAGCTTTTTCTGAACTTTGGATGCCCTTATTGATCTCAACCTTAACTACCTCGGCGGCATTCTTGGCTTTTTATCTTTCTCCCACCACTATGGGAGATATTGTAGGCCCCATTTTTGTAGTGATAACCATCGCCTTAATGTCTTCCTGGTTGATCGCCCTTACGGTGATCACAATGTTCTGCTATATGTTTCTGAAGGTAGCGCCTAAAGGTGAAAAGAGACCTGGTCTGATCGACCGCATTATCAACTCAGCGAAACGATACTACAAAGACCTGATATTATTGGCTCTGCGTCATAAATACAAAGTCATCATTGGTATCTTTTTGGCTTTTTTTCTTTCATTGTTCGGCTTTGGGTATATCCCCTTCATCTTTTTCCCGGATAGTGATCGTAACATGATCACCATCGACATTAATTTGCCGGAAGGGAATAAAATTGAACGGACCACTGAGGTGGTGCGACAGATAGAAGGCTTCATGGCAGATTCCCTTAAAGTAAATGGCGATAGGGAGAAAGGTATTGTAAGTTGGTCATCCTACATCGGAGAAGGTCCGGAGTCTTATGATTTGGGATATGCACCAGATGAAGCCAATTCCAACTATGCCCACATTCTGGTAAACACGACCACTTTTGAAGAGAACGTAGAGATGGTAAAACGTTTGGATGCTTATGCTTTTCAAAATTTTCCTAATGCGGATATAAAAGTTGGGTTCCTGGGTTCCGGAGGGGGAGGAACTCCCATAGAAATTAAGGTATCTGGGCCGGAACCAGACCAACTATCCAGCATAGCGGAAAGTGTGAAGCAAAAACTGTCCGGAGTGGCATTTACTAAAAATGTAAAAGACGATTGGGGTCCGAAGAGTAAAAAGTTTTTGATTGAAATTGACCAAAATCGTGCCCAAAACGCCGGTATTACCAGTGCTGATATTGCCACCTCATTACAAACCGTTTTGGATGGTTTTCAAACGGGGGAGTACAGGGAGGATAATAAGTCTATTCCCATTTTGATGCGAAGCGGAGATAGCCAGCAACAAACATTGGCTTCTTTGGAAACGTTAAATGTGTATTCGCAAAATAGTGGGAAAAGTGTGCCGCTATTACAAGTAGCTTCAATAGTGCCGTCATGGCAATACGCTAAGATTAAAAGACTTGATATTAAAAGAACTATAAACATCAGCAGTGAACTGCGTGATGGCGGTAATGCCTCATCCATCATGTCAGTAGTTACTCCCTGGCTGAAAGAACAGGTGAATGGGGTTTGGCCGGAGGGTTATACCTATGAGCTGGGAGGTGATGCTGAGCAAACTGCGGAGAATATGGGGCCAATTATAGGGTATCTTCCTATTTCAGGTTTTATTATTGTGTTGTTGCTGATTATTCAGTTCAATTCCGTTCGAAAAATGGCTATGGTTGTATTAACAATCCCACTGGGTATAATCGGGGTTGTTGTCGGCTTACTGGTTTTTCAGGAGGCTTTTGGCTTCATGCCTTTTCTTGGAGTCATCTCATTGGCCGGTATTGTCATTAACAATGCCATTGTGCTCATTGATCGGATGGAGGTAGAATTAACTGCAGGGCGAACCGATCAGGATTCGGTTATAGCCGCTTGTTTACAACGTTTCCGACCCATATTGTTATCCACTTTTACTACGATTTTGGGTCTGGTTCCGCTCTATCTTTCAGGAGGGGAGATGTGGGAAGGTATGGCCATAAGCATCATGATAGGACTATTATTTGGAACGATTATTACCTTGCTTTTCATTCCTTCCTTGTATAGCGCCCTCTTTAAGGTGAATTACAAGGGATATGAATTTGATGAAGCGCTATTGGATGCGTAGTCATGAATGAACAACGACGAAACCTAAATCGATTTCTCAAACAGTTAGGGCAATCTGTAGTGTATTGGATGATTGCAATGGCCCTCTTTGCCTTTTTCAGGTATTTCGGACTATCTGAGGAAGACGGGATTATTACACCCACTGAATACAGCTTTTCTCGCGCCCTATCCATGTTCATATTGTTTGGCCTGTTCGTAGGTCTTGTAAGTGCCGTTATAGAATTTCTTTTGGATAAATACCTTTCAAAAAGGATTTCCATGGGACTTTATTTGCTGGTAACTTTCGTGATATATCTTATTTCAGTTGTCATCCTTGCCACCCTGGTCATTGAAATCACGAATAGGTTCTTTGATATGGGTATAGACAATGATAAAGGGTGGTGGATAAATGACAAAACCTTTTGGACTTTGGTCATTTATATCATTTTTTCCGCCTTGATTTTTTCCTTTATACAAATTGCCAATGACAAGTTTGGGAAAGGGGTTTTTGTAAAAATGCTTTTTGGAAAGTACAGGGAGCCCAAAGAAGAGAAGCGTATTTTTATGTTTTTGGATCTAAAATCGTCAACTGCCATTGCGGAACAACTGGGGCATTTTGAGTACAGTCGGTTGATACAGGATTGTTTTTACGATCTTAATGAAGTAGTGCCGAAGTACGATGCTGAAATCTACCAATACGTTGGAGATGAAGCCGTATTGAGTTGGCCGTATCAAAAGGGGTTGTCCAACAACAACTGCGTGAAGCTTTTCTTTGCGTTCAAGCAGAAACTGCTGGATAAAAATGACTTTTATACCAACAAATACGGGATTTCCCCTGAGTTTAAGGCAGGTTTGCATGGAGGCATCTTAATGGTGGCAGAGGTTGGGGTCGTAAAAAAAGAAGTGGCGTATCACGGTGATGTCATAAATACTTCCGCAAGGATACAGGCAGAGTGCAACAAGCACAATGTTAGTATATTAATGTCTGAAAAGCTGTTGAAGGATTTGAAAATAAAGAACCCTTTTTCATCAAAACTCATCGGTGATGTGTTATTGAAGGGGAAACGACAAGAAGTTAAGATCCATACGGTCATGAATCATGGTTGAAAGGCTGTATACACTTCGTTTTGAGATCTTCCTGGTGATCCAACTGGCTATTTTGTTTGGATCCCTGCTCGTACCACCCAGGCTCTACGAACTTGCTTTGCTCCCCATTCTCTATCTGGGAAGCATATTGGCCGGAATGTTGATTATCTCCCAAAAGAAATGGATCACCCGGTTTTTTATATTGCTGTTTGTGGTGGCTGCTTTCATATTCGGAAGTTCTATGATCAACAGGCAGGAATCCGAGACAAATGTTTTAATGCGGCTTACGGTTTTTTTTGTTTTTCATATTGTAGTTACCTGGAATATTATCCAACAAGTCTGGCGGGCAGAATACGTGAATAAGAATGTGATATTGGGGTTGATGAGTGGGTATGTTTCCCTGGGGTTTTTAGCCTTTTTCCTGTTTATGTCCATAGCGCTGACCCATCCCGGAGCTTTTCAGGGTATTTTGCTGAATACTGAAAATATGGTCCAGTTTAGCGAGGCAATGCTGTATTACGCTTACATCACCTTGCTGACCATTGGTTATGGGGAAATTGTCCCTGTGATTCCCATAGCACAAAAAGCAGCGATATTGGTAGGGTTAATGGGACAATTCTATCTCGTAATTATTACCGCAGTGGTGGTAGAAAAGTACATCAGGCACTCCACCAGGGTCTAAGGCTTTTGTGCCATTGTGAAATGGCAGGCAATAGGGGTTCTCTAAAAGCAAAAGGACGTCCTGTAGAAAGTCGTTTTTGAACTGCTATTCTGCGGTGCCGATGCTTTCTTTTAACAACGCGGTAACAAGTTCCTCGGCATAGTTTTCAGCGGTTTTCTGAATGGAAGAAGGATCTTTTAATTCAAATCTTCCGATCCACTGGAGATTATCTCCGGGGTCATCTTTAAGATGATAAAAGCTGCTTTCAAAAACGTATTTTGTTCCTGTTTTCAGCTGGTCGGGTTCCCAGGTGGTAACAGGGTAGTAGGCGAGGTATCTTCCAAACCGTCCCACCCGTGCCGGGACATAGGATGTAGAGGAATTTCCCGGAATAACATCGGTATACTGCTCCGTATTAATTAAGTTGGTTACAATTACGCCATCAACACCATCGGACATGAGTTTCTTTTTGAATTGCGCTGTCTGATCTTCGGAGTACTTTTTAGTGATGTCTTTTGCACCGTCAAGTGAATAGGATGCCATTGCCGATACCCCATTTTGTTGTAGTTGTTCCACAACACTGTTTTCAAATTTGACCCGTGCCGTGTTGTCCTTGGAGCGGCCTACAACCAGGATCTTGTTATACGATTGTTTTGTTTTACTAATGTTTTCGGCCGTTGTCAGGTAAGACGAACAGGCCAGAAGAAAAAAACAAAAAAAGCCGGTCTTGAATAGGATAGAAATTTTCATAGCGTTTAGTGTATAGTATTCAGGGACAAACTTAATAATCTCCAGGCAAAAAAAAAGTTACCCCTGCGTTTAATCAAAATTATAAGAAGGGAAAGGGTACTTCCGGGCTGAGTAAGGAGGTCCCTGATATAAGAGAAATCATTGAGGATAGTTTACATTTTGCAAACCAAAGATTTGTACTATCTTTGCACCACGCAAATGAAATACACCGTATTCATGAGGGGACCGCAAGTCCCCTCTTTTATTGCCTGAAAGTATGTTTAAAGAGAAGGTTGAAGGATTAGTACAGAAAGCATTACGCCAGCGGGAAGACCTTTTTTTGATAGACCTTACGGTGGGTGGGGACAACGCTATAAAAATTGTCCTTGATGGAGATGAAGGGGTCGCCCTGACGGATTGTATGGAGATAAGTCGAGCGGTTGAGCATAACCTTGATCGGGAAGCACAGGACTTTTCTTTGGAGGTTACTTCTGCAGGAGCAACAGCTCCTCTACGTTTGCCAAGACAATATCATAAGCATGTCGGTAGACATTTGGAGGTAAAAACAGAAGCTACTACCATTGAAGGTAAACTCAGGGAAGTAGGGGAATCGGGAATTACCCTGGCCTGGAAATCCAGGGAGCCCAAGCCCGTTGGAAAGGGGAAACATACCGTTCAGAAGGAGGAAGTGATCTCATTTGCAGCAATACAGGAAGCAAAAGTGGTTTTAAAATTTTAATTGCGAATAAAAATGGAAAATCTGGCGCTTATTGACTCCTTTTCGGAATTTAAGGATGATAAGTTTATTGACAGGGTAACGCTAATGGCAATTTTGGAAGAAGTCTTCCGCAATGCTTTGAAGAAGAAATTCGGATCGGACGATAACTTTGATATTATTATCAATCCGGATAAAGGGGACCTTGAGATCTGGCGCAACCGGGTGGTAGTGGAAGATGGGATGGTAGAGGAACCCAATGAAGAGATATCTTTGTCTGAAGCCAGAAAGATTGAGCCGGATTTTGAAGTGGGTGAAGATGTTTCCGAAGAAGTGAAATTGATGGACCTGGGGCGGCGCTCCATCCTGGCCTTACGACAAAACCTGATCGCTAAGATCCATGAACACGACAATACCACCATTTACAAGCAGTTCAAGGATTTAGAAGGAGAGATATACACCTCAGAGGTACATCACATCCGGCATAAAGCCATTATTTTGCTGGATGATGAAGGCAATGAGATCATCATGCCCAAAGAGAAGCAGATCCCGTCTGATTTTTTCAGAAAAGGAGATAATGTAAGAGGGGTTATTGAAAGTGTGGAATTAAAAGGGAATAAGCCCACGATCATCATGTCCAGGACATCCCCCAAATTCCTGGAACAATTGTTTTTCCAGGAAATTCCGGAGGTGTTTGACGGATTGATCACCATTAAGAAAGTAGTCCGCATACCAGGGGAAAAGGCTAAAGTTGCGGTGGATTCCTATGATGACCGGATTGATCCTGTGGGTGCCTGTGTGGGTATGAAAGGCTCCCGAATTCATGGGATAGTTAGGGAGTTGGGCAATGAAAATATTGACGTAATCAACTGGACCAACAATCCCCAGTTAATGGTAACCCGGGCCTTAAGTCCGGCAAGGGTGTCTTCGGTTAAACTGGACGGCGAAAAAATGACGGCCCAGGTATACCTAAAACCGGAAGAGGTGTCCAAAGCCATTGGTCGTGGAGGGCATAACATTCGCCTGGCAGGCCAACTTACAGGTTACGAGATAGATGTATTCCGGGAAGGGGTTGAGGAAGACGTGGAGTTAACAGAGTTTTCAGATGAGATTGACTCCTGGATCATAGAAGAATTTAAAAAGATTGGTTTGGATACCGCACGAAGTGTTTTGGAACAGGATGTGGAAGATTTGATAAAGCGTACGGATTTGGAAGAGGAAACCGTGTATGAGGTTGTGCGTATCCTAAAAGAAGAGTTTGAAGATTAAACTATATTTGCACGAAATTTAAAGGGACCAAAAGTAATTTATGGCAGGAAACCCAACAATACGATTGAATAAAGTTTTACGGGAGTTGAACATCTCTTTGGATAGGGCGGTGGACTATCTGGTGTCTCAGGGACACGAGATTGAAGCAAGGCCTACGACTAAAATATCCGATGAGGTGTATCAGGTATTGTTGGATGAATTCCAAACCGATAAAAGCAAGCGGGTAGCTTCTAAAGAAGTAGCGGAGGAAAAACAAAAGGAAAAGGAGGAACTGCGTTTGCAAATAGAGCGGGAGCAGGAAGAGCGCAGACTGGCCCGTGAACGCAGACAGGCTTCTGAAAATGTGATCCGGGGGAAAGTAGAACTCTCCGGACCCAAGACGGTGGGTAAAATAGATTTGGAGAAGAAACCGGAACCTCCAAAGGAAGAAGCACCATCACCGCCACCACAGCCGGAACCCGTTGTAGAGAAAAAACCGGAACCTCCTAAACCCGAAGTGGAAGAGCCCAAGGAACCCGAAGCCATCGCCACAAAATACCAAAAGCTTTCCGGCCCCAAGTTAACGGGAGATAAGATCGACCTTAGTAAATTCGAAAAGCCCAAAAAGAAGAAAGAACCGGAAAAGAAAGAGGAGAAGAGCGTTACCGAACGAAAAAAGCGTCGGAAGCGTATCGTAACGAAAACCGATAGACCTGGAGCCAATGGCAGGGCCAGGGGTGGTGGAGCCCGAAAGGGAGGAGCCCGAACCGGAGCGCCAAAGGTGGAGCCCAGCGAAGAAGAGATCCAAAAGCAGGTGCGGGAAACACTGGAAAAACTCCAGGGAAAAACCAGCAAAGGGAAGGGTGCCAAATATCGCCGTGAAAAGCGCGATCTCCACAGGCAACAATCCGAAAAAGAACTGGAGCAACAGGAAAAGGAAAGCAAATTACTTAAGGTTACGGAGTTTGTCACCGTAAATGAGGTGGCAACCATGATGGAAGTTTCCACAACAGACATTATTTCAGCCTGTATGTCTCTGGGGATGATGGTGACCCTGAACCAACGTCTGGATGCCGAGACGCTAACTATAGTGGCAGAAGAGTTTGGCTATGAGGTGGAATTTGTGACCGCTGAAATAGAAGAATCCATAGAAGTTGAGGTGGATGATCCGGAAGATCTGACGCCCCGAGCTCCGATTGTAACGGTGATGGGCCACGTAGATCACGGAAAGACCTCCTTGCTGGATTACATTCGGGAGGAGAATGTAATTGCCGGGGAAAGCGGTGGAATTACCCAGCATATAGGGGCCTATGGCGTTACTTTGAACGACGGTCAAAAGATCACTTTTCTCGATACTCCGGGTCACGAGGCATTTACAGCCATGCGGGCCAGGGGAGCACAGGTGACCGATATCGCTATCATTGTGGTGGCAGCGGATGATGACATCATGCCACAAACCAAAGAAGCTATTAGTCACGCTCAGGCAGCTGGAGTTCCCATTGTTTTTGCCATTAATAAAATTGATAAGCCCACAGCTAATCCGGACAAAATTAAAGAGGGCCTTGCGGCAATGAACCTTTTGGTAGAAGATTGGGGAGGCAAAATCCAGTCCCATGATATTTCGGCCAAAACCGGGCAGGGGGTAAAGGAATTATTGGAAAAAGTACTACTGGAAGCAGAACTATTGGAATTGCAGGCCAACCCGGATAGATTGGCCGCCGGTACGGTGGTAGAAGCCTTCCTGGATAAAGGACGAGGCTATGTTTCCACCATCTTGGTGCAGAATGGAACCTTACAGGTAGGCGATTTTGTTTTGGCGGGTATCTGTAGCGGAAAAGTCAAGGCAATGCAGGACGAACGGGGAAAGAATGTAAAAAAGGCCGGGCCGGCTACCCCAATTTCCATATTGGGCTTGGACGGTGCTCCGCAGGCCGGAGATAAATTTAACGTGCTGGAAGACGAAAGAGAAGCAAAACAAATTGCTTCCAAACGATCACAACTGCAACGGGAACAAACCGTGCGAACGCAACGTCATATTACCCTGGATGAGATTGGAAGGCGTATTGCCCTGGGTGATTTCAAAGAATTGAACATTATCCTGAAAGGAGATGTGGATGGTTCTGTGGAAGCCCTCACGGATTCGTTCCAAAAGCTATCTACGGATGAAATTCAGGTGAACATTATCCACAAGGGGGTTGGGGCCATTACAGAGTCTGATGTGTTGCTGGCCAGTGCTTCGGACGCTATCATTATTGGTTTTAACGTACGGCCCATGGGTAATGCCAGAATAATAGCAGAAAAGGAAGAAATTGATATTCAAACCTATTCTATCATCTATGATGCTATCAATGACCTGAAAGATGCCATGGAAGGGATGCTTTCTCCCGAGATGAAAGAAGAGATTACCGGAAACGCAGAGATTCGGGAAACTTTCAAAATCTCCAAGATCGGTACAATTGCAGGATGTATGGTGACCAGCGGGAAAATCTACAGGAATTCCCGAATACGGCTCATTCGGGACGGCGTAGTGGTGTTTACCGGGGAGTTGGCCTCTTTGAAACGCTTTAAAGACGACGTAAAGGAGGTCTCCAAAGGGTATGACTGTGGTCTTCAAATAAAGAACTACAACGATATTCGGCAAGGGGATCAGGTGGAAGCCTTCCAGGAAGTAGCCGTAAAGAAAAAGCTGTAAACCAGTTTACACCGTTGCCTTTAAGTGCATTGGTTTGATATTGTCGTGGTCCCTGCTAGCGAGAAGTATTTTCAGGGTCCAGCAACATGGCGTTGGGATATTTTTTCCGGACCTCTTCAAATTTTCTTTCGGCTTCCAGTTTATCTGAAAATTTCCCCAAACGCACCCGGTAGGTAGGTTCCTGAAATTCAATTTTGGAGTACCACCTGGGAAAATCAGTTTCCACCTGTGACTTTAGTTGAAGGGCCTTTTCGTAATTGCCAAAACCTACCTGGATTTGATAGTATCCTTTTTCAGAATTCACCTTTTTGTACACTTTTAGCAATTGATCAATTTTAGGATCTTGTTGAATGCGTACCACACCCTCCTGAGCGGTAAGGCTAAGGCAGAAAAAACTGATAACTACTGTAATTATTGAGGTTTTAAGGATACTCATGATTCACAGAAAAAAGGTAGTTGCAAAAGTAATTTTTTAATGTTTAAACAAAATGAATTTACTCTATTTAGAATTGATATAAATTATGGATTATAAATCCCTTAACATTTAAAAAAAGTGAGCGGTATTGTATTTTTGTCTGCAATTTTAGACACGGTAAATGCTAGTATTCACAGTATCAGCACCAAATCCGTGCCAGGATTGAGATAACAAGTACGTTAGTATGAAAAAGCTATTCAACCGGGTTGAATTTTCAAAAGTTTTTGGTCTAAGTTTTCTTTTACTTCTCCAGTTATTTTTTACTCCGCTCTTAGCGCAAGAAGAAACCGCCGAACCTGCGGAAGCTGAGGCTGTCGAGGCAGCTGCAGATTTGGGAGGCGATCCTGCAAAGGGGAAACAGTTGTTCAATCAAAACTGCGCCGCGTGTCATGCGCTGAACAGGAAGATGACCGGACCTGCACTGGCCAATGTGGAAACCCGGCTTCTGGAGGAAGAAGGGTTAGATAAAGAATGGTTATATGCCTGGATTAGAAACAGTGCCGGGATGATCGCTTCGGGAGATGCCTACGCCATTCGCATTTACAACGAGTACAATCAGGCGGCGATGACCGCATTTCCAACCTTGTCAGATCAGGATATTGATGATATTTTGGCCTACACCGCTGCGCCTCCGCCAGAGCCGGTAGTCACAGCGGTTGCCGCTGCAGATACAGGGACCGGAACAGGGGATTCCGGAGGTATTTCAAATCAAATTATTCTGGGAGCCCTGGCGGTAATTTTCGGATTATTGGTGGTGATGCTGATCTTGGTGAACCGGACACTGCGAAGAATTGCCGAGGCAAACGGAGTGGAATTGGCAAAAGAAGCGGCGGTGCAACGCGTCCCCATCTGGAAAGCGTTTGCGCAAAACCAATTTCTGGTGTTTTGTACTGTGGTGGCCCTGTTACTGGGGAGTGCTTATTTTGCGTATGCCTGGATGTCTCAGATCGGGGTGGATCAGGGCTATGCACCCATTCAACCTATTCACTATTCACACAAGATCCATGCGGGCGACAATAAAATAGAATGTCAGTATTGTCATTCATCCGCCAGAGTATCCAAGCATTCCGGTATTCCCTCACTGAATGTTTGTATGAATTGTCATAAGTCTATTTATGAGTATAAGGGTAATCCTGAAGGGCCTTCTGCGGAAGACCTGGCTAACGGGTATACCAACGAGTTTTATACAAACGAAATCAAGAAACTGTACAAAGCCGTAGGTTGGGATGAAGAAAATCAACGGTATACAGGAGAGTCCCAGCCTGTGGAATGGGTGCGTATTCACAACTTACCGGATTTCGCGTATTTTAACCACGCCCAACACGTTACCGCGGGGAAGATCGAGTGTCAGACCTGTCATGGGCCCGTGGAAGAAATGGAAATCATGTACCAATATTCGCCATTGACCATGGGGTGGTGTATCAATTGCCACCGGGAAACGGAAGTTCAGGTAGCTGACAATGGGTATTACAAGAAAATCCATGATGAGCTTTCAAAAAAATATGGTGTGGAGAAGCTGACCGCAGCACAAATGGGTGGCTTGGAATGTGGTAAGTGTCACTATTAATAATCATAGAAGATATTCTTTAAGAATCATATGGCATCAAACAAAAGATACTGGAAGAGTGAAGCGGAGCTTAATCCTAACGATTCCATTGTTGAGACGCTAAGACAGAACGAGTTTGCAGAGCATATTCCGGTAGATGATTTTCTCGGGGATAAAGAGGGTTTAGAGAGTTCTAGTACCTCCCGAAGGGATTTTCTTAAATACGTTGGTTTTAGTACCGCTGCCGCTACTATGGCTGCCTGCGAAGGACCGGTACACAAATCAGTCCCTTACGTTATTCAACCGGAAAATATAGTACCGGGGGTAGCCAATTACTACGCCACCACCATTGCAGATGGTTTTGATTTTGCCAGTATTTTGGTGAAGACCCGTGAAGGGCGTCCTATAAAAATTGAAAATAACGACAGGGCCAAAACCCTGGGAGGGGCAAACGCCAGGATAAATGCCGCTGTTCTTTCCTTATACGATAGCAAGAGGGTACAAGGCCCCATGGCCAATGGGGAACCCATCGAATGGAATGTGCTGGATGCTACCGTAAAAGCCAAGTTGGGTGCCTTGCAAAATTCAGGAGGGCAAGTAGTGTTCCTGACACAAACCTATGCGAGCCCTTCCACCAGTAAGTTAATAGGAGCGTTCTCCGAGCAATTTGGAAACGTTGCTCATGTTGTCTATGATGCCATTTCTGAGGATGCGGCATTAAATGCCTATGAGGCCGCTTATGGAGAAAGGGCTTTGGCGGATTACGATTTTAGCAAAGCGGAGCTTATTGTTTCTTTTGACGCAGATTTCCTGAGCGACTGGCAAGGAGGAGGATATGACTCCGGCTATGCGAAGGGAAGAGTGCCCCATCACGGAAAAATGTCGCGCCACATTCATATGGAGGGCAATTTGTCGCTTACCGGGGCCAATGCAGATACCCGGGTGCCTATGAAGCCTTCGGATATGAAAGTAGCTCTGGCTAAGCTCTATGGCAAATTGAATGGCAGCACTGTTGGAGGTGGAAACTCGGAAATTGATGGTTTGGTAGATGCCGTAGCTTCCGAAATTCGGAAGGCGGGGAGCAAGGCCGTTGTGGTTTGCGGATTGAATGATTTGGATGCCCAAAGAGTTTCCCTGGCTATCAATACCCTGTTGCAAAGTGAAGCCTTTGACCCTACTACGCCGAGATATGTCCGAAATGGAGATGTCAATGCGGTAAATAAACTGGTGGTGGATATGAATGCCGGTAAGGTGGGAATGTTGATAATTGACGGGGTAAATCCTGTCTATTCCCTGCCCAATGCTAATGATTTTGTAGAAGGATTAAGCAAGGTGGACGTTTCTGTTTATTTTGCGTTTAGTAATGATGAAACGGCAAAATCGGTCACCCATGTTGCTGCTGCTTCCCACTTTTTGGAATCCTGGGGGGATGCCGAGTTGAAAAAAGGGCATTTTAGCCTGATGCAACCGGTGATCCGCGAACTTTTTGACACGCGCCAGTTCCAAAGCTGTGTGTTGAACTGGATGGGTAGTGAACAGAGCTATTATGATTATGTAAAGGAAAACTGGTCGACCAATGTCCTGAATGGCGCAAGTTGGAACAAAGCCTTACAAGATGGGATCTTTGAAGGTGTTTCCCCTGGGCTTAGTGAAGATACAGAGGCGGTCGCCACCGATAATACGCAGGAAACAACGGAAGAAATAACTTCTACTGTTTCATCCATCACAGCAGCATTGCGATCCCTTACCAGTAGTACAGCACCAGGAATGGAACTTAGCTTGTACTCTAAAGTAGGTATGGGAGATGGAAAGCAAGCCAATAATCCATGGTTACAAGAATTCCCGGATCCCATTTCCCGGGTCTCCTGGGACAACTATATTACGGTCTCTAAAGCAGATGCCGTTGAAATGGGCCTGGAAAATTATAATGTGGCTAATGGAGGGCTGGACGGGAGCTATGTCAATGTTACTGTAGAGGGTACAACTGTTGAAAATGTGCCGGTAATCATTCAGCCCGGACAGGCAAAAGGAACCGTCGGGTTATCTCTGGGTTACGGAAGAAAAGAAGGGGTGCAGGAAGAAATGCAAACCGGAGTAAACGCTTTTCCATTGTACAAGAACTTCAATAATGTACAATCCGTTTCTCTTGCCAAGGCGGAAGGAATACATGAGTTTGCCTGTATCCAGTTGCACAATACCTTAATGGGTCGTGGAGATATTATCAAGGAGACCACCTTACAAGAGTTTAACACCGAGGAGCCCCATGTTTGGAATCCGGTTCCTGTAGTGTCGTTAGATCACCAGGAAGTTCCTGCTACTACGGTAGATCTATGGGAAGGTTTTGACCGTTCCATTGGGCATCACTTCAACATGTCTATTGACCTCAATGCCTGTACAGGTTGCGGGGCTTGTGTAATAGCCTGTCATGCGGAAAACAATGTTCCGGTAGTAGGGAAAAAAGAAATACGCCTTTCCCGGGATATGCACTGGTTGCGAATAGACCGATATTATTCGTCTGCCGATACTTTTGAAAATGATGTGGAAGAAAAGGATGCGGCTCCTGAAGGTTATCGCAATACCATGCTGGACCTGGAGAATCCGTCGGAAAATCCGCAGGTAGCCTTCCAGCCGGTAATGTGTCAGCATTGTAATCATGCGCCCTGTGAAACGGTTTGTCCGGTCGCTGCAACGGCACACAGCAGGCAAGGCCATAATCATATGGCGTACAACCGTTGTGTGGGTACCCGTTATTGTGCCAATAACTGCCCCTATAAAGTACGTCGCTTCAATTGGTTCCTGTACAGCGACAACGATGAGTTCAATTTCCATATGAACAACGATCTTGGGAAAATGGTGTTGAATCCTGACGTCAATGTACGCTCAAGAGGGGTTATGGAAAAATGTTCCTGGTGTATTCAGATGACACAAAAAACCATTCTGGACGCTAAACGGGAAGGACGGGAAGTGCAGGATGGCGAATTCCAGACTGCCTGTTCATCAGCCTGTAATAGTGGCGCAATTGTCTTTGGAGACGTCAATAATAGTGAGAGCAAAGTGGCCAAGTTGAAAAAAGAGGAAAGAATGTACCACTTATTGGAGCATGTGGGCACACAACCCAACGTGTTTTACCATGTTAAAGTGAGGAATACCAACGAGGCATAACCAATAAAATTAGAATACGATATATGGCATCGCATTACGAAGCACCGATACGAAAACCCCTTGTCCTTGGCGATAAAGGCTACCACGATGTTTCCGTAGATATTGCCAGACCCGTAGAGGGTAAGGCCAATAAACAATGGTGGATAGTGTTCTCCATTGCATTGGTGGCATTTCTATGGGGAGTGGGTTGTATCATTTACACCATTTCAACGGGAATTGGGGTCTGGGGCCTTAATAAAACAGTGAATTGGGCCTGGGATATTACCAACTTCGTCTGGTGGGTAGGTATTGGTCACGCAGGAACCTTGATCTCAGCGGTACTGTTACTATTCCGTCAAAAGTGGCGTATGGCGATCAACCGCTCTGCGGAAGCTATGACGATTTTCTCAGTAATTCAAGCGGGATTATTCCCTATTATCCACATGGGAAGGCCCTGGCTGGCGTATTGGGTGTTGCCTATACCCAACCAGTTTGGATCCCTATGGGTGAATTTTAATTCCCCATTGCTTTGGGACGTGTTTGCCATCTCCACCTATCTTTCGGTATCCTTGGTGTTCTGGTGGACAGGATTGCTTCCGGATTTTGCGATGATCCGTGACAGAGCGATAAAGCCCTTCCAAAAGAAAATTTACAGCCTGTTGAGCTTTGGCTGGACGGGTAGGGCCAAAGACTGGCAGCGTTTTGAGGAGGTATCCCTGGTATTGGCAGGTTTGGCGACCCCTCTGGTACTTTCCGTACACACTATTGTATCCTTCGACTTTGCCACTTCAGTAATCCCGGGATGGCATACCACCATTTTCCCACCGTATTTCGTTGCGGGGGCGATCTTCTCAGGATTTGCCATGGTGCAAACCCTGTTGATCATCATGCGTAAGGTATGCAACCTGGAAGCCTACATCACCGTACAGCACATTGAGCTGATGAATATCGTTATTATGATTACCGGTTCTATTGTGGGTTGCGCCTACATTACGGAGTTATTTATAGCATGGTATTCCGGGGTGGAATACGAGCAATACGCCTTCCTCAACCGGGCTACAGGTCCCTATTGGTGGGCCTACTGGTCTATGATGACCTGTAACGTATTCTCTCCCCAATTCATGTGGTTTAAGAAATTGCGTACCAGTATCATGTTCTCTTTTTTCATCTCGATTGTAGTGAATATCGGGATGTGGTTTGAGCGCTTCGTAATTATTGTTACCTCATTGCACCGGGATTATTTACCCTCTTCCTGGACGATGTTCTCGCCAACGTTTGTGGATATCGGAATATTTATTGGTACGATCGGGTTCTTCTTTGTATTGTTCCTTCTTTATTCCAGGACATTCCCGGTGATTGCACAGGCAGAGGTGAAATCGATCTTAAAATCCTCAGGAGAACGGTATAAAGCCCTTCGTGCAGCGGGTCAACCGCTTTACACCAAACCGGAGCGTGGCGTAATTATTGAGATCGAACCGGAGCAAGAAGAAGTGCCGGAGGTAGTGCCTCAGGGACAGCCAGTACTGCAGCTGTTGGATCGTATTGGCAAGTTTGATATTGGCAGTCAGATCCCGGACGACTTAAAGAAAGTAAAGGGTATTGGTCCGTTAATGGAAAAGACATTAAATAAGATTGGTATTTTCTCCTTCTTGCAGGTGAGTAAAATGACCGAAAATGAATACGATTTACTGGATTCGATCACTGGTTCATTCCCCGGAAGGGCGCGACGTGATGATTGGGCAGGGCAGGCAAGAAAATTGATAAATCTAGACTAGACAAACCATGGCAGCAACCACTATTTTTAAGGCAATGTATGACGATGACGACTTGCTGATGCATGCCGTTAAAGAACTGCGTTCCAAAAAATACCATATCGAGGAGGTGTACACCCCTTTCCCGGTCCACGGTTTGGATAAAGCCATGGGGCTCGCCGACACCCGGATTGCCATTACCTCATTTATGTATGGCTGTTTGGGATTGGCCGTTGCCATTACCATGATGAACTACATCATGATCCAGGATTGGCCACAGGATATTGGCGGGAAACCCAGCTTCAGCTATTTGGAAAACATGCCGGCTTTTGTGCCCATCATGTTCGAAATGACAGTGTTCTTTGCCGCCCACTTAATGGTAATTACCTTTTACCTCCGTAGCAAAATGTGGCCCTTCAAAGAAGCGGAGAATCCTGATGTGAGAACAACGGATGATAAATTTTTGGTGGAAGTACAGGTAAAGGGCGATGAGGAAGAATTAAAAGAATTGTTATTGGATACGGGTGCTATTGAGGTCCACGTGCCAAAAAAGTAGGACTATGATAAAAAGCATTTCAAAATTAGCGGTGTGTATCCTTCTTTTCGTAGGGGTTACTTCTTGTTTTGATAAGAATGAACCCAACTATCAGTACATGCCCAATATGTATGAATCTGTGGGTTACGAGACCTATGAAGGCAATGCTAACGGACTCCTTCCTGACGGTACTGCGGCCATGCTGCCCGCCGAGAATACGGTGTCAAGAGAATGGTTGCCCTATGAATTTGATAACACCCTGGAAGGAAAGGAATTGGCCCGTTTACAACCTAGTCCTTTGGATTCTTTGCAGCGGGAAGAAAATTTGGCCAAGGGGAAAGAGCTCTATGATATCTATTGCGCTATTTGCCATGGAGCAAAAGGAGCAGGCCAGGGTACTTTAGTGAAAAGAGAAAAAATATTGGGTGTTCCAAGTTATGCGGATGCCGCAAGAAATATTACGGTAGGAAGTACGTACCATACCATGTATTATGGATTGAACTCCATGGGATCGTATGCTTCTCAGGTGAGTACGGAAGAAGAATTGTGGCAGATTGCGGAATATGTAATGCAATTAAAAGAAGACCTATCCAAATAAGCCAATCGGAATGAAATATACTTTTTCAAACAGACTAAAAATTGGATCGTACATAGCGATGGCGCTTGGCTTAATTATGCTGATTGCCGGGTTCATGACCACCCCCGCTAACGTAGAAGAAGCCAAAGCTATGGTTGCGGCAAGTCATGATGACGGCCATGGAGGTCATGGTGATGAAGGTGCCGCAGCTGTGGGGCATGGGGATACAGAAGCACACGGTGGGGCTCACGGGGAAGGCGAGCATGCCGCAGGAGGCCACGATGCTGCGCATGATGAACACGTGTATCACCAATTGAAGAACAGGCCCTGGTCGGCACTCTATGTTGCGGCTTTCTTTTTCTTTATGATTTCATTGGGAGTACTGGCCTTTTATGCCGTACAACACGCGGCACAGGCAGGATGGTCGCCACTCTTGTTCCGGATCATGGAGGGGATAACGGCCTATTTGGTGCCCGGGGGAATTATTGTATTTGTAATTCTTGTACTTTCCGTGTTGCATTTTAATCATCTCTTTACCTGGATGGATGCTGAAGTGGTAGAACACGATGAATTACTCCAGGGGAAAAAAGGGTATCTTAATCCCACTTTCTTTTTGATCAGAGCAGCCATTTTCTTAGGTGGGTGGATTGCCTACCGGCAGGTTTCCCGAAAACTGAGTCTGGCCCACGATTCAGCGGATGATAATTCCAACTTTAAAAAGAAATTCAGGTGGTCCGCCGGGTTTTTGGTGTTCTACCTGGTTACGGAATCCATGATGTCATGGGACTGGATCATGAGCTTGGATCCGCACTGGTTCAGCACCTTGTTCGGATGGTATGTGTTTGCCAGTATGTTTGTTTCCGGTATTACCGTTATTGCCATGATCACCATTTATTTGAAATCCAAAGGATATCTGGAAGAGGTGAACGATAGCCATATTCACGATCTTGCCAAGTTTATGTTTGGGATCAGTATCTTCTGGACGTACCTTTGGTTCAGTCAATTCATGTTAATCTGGTATGCGAATATACCTGAAGAAGTGACGTATTTTGTTACCAGAATAGAGCACTATAAACTCCCCTTCTTTGGAATGGTTGTACTTAATTTTATTTTCCCCTTGCTGGTGTTGATGAATAGTGATTACAAACGGGTGAATTGGTTTGTAATTATGACGGGGATTGTAATCTTATTTGGGCATTATCTGGATGTATTTAATATGGTTATGCCCGCAACCGTAGGAGAAAATTGGCATCTGGGAATACCTGAAATAGGGGGAATACTATTCTTTGCAGGCTTGTTCATTTTCATAGTGTTTAATGCCCTGACCAAAGAAGAGTTGACCCCAAAACGCAACCCATTTTTGGAAGAAAGTAGACAGTTCCATTACTAATTACGCAAGAGAAAGTATACGAAATGACGACATTATTAGTCTTAACGGTTCTGGTTTTAGTGGCAATAGCCATTTGGCAATTAACCAAAATCTTTGAATTATCACAATTACGGGTAGATGCCTCCAGAGCAGAGATTGCCAATGATTCGGATAACCGGACCAATGGATATTTGCTTTTTGGATTTTTGATTTTCATCTATGGGATTACCATCTTTAGTTTTGCGAAATACACCAAAGTATTGCTGCCGGAAGCGGCCTCAGCACATGGAGATGAATACGATACGTTGATGTGGGTTTCCTTCGCGGTGATATTCTTTGTACAGACCATTACGCAAGCTTTATTACATTATTTTGGATACAAATACCGGGGCGAAAAAGGGAAAAAAGCCCTTTTTTATGCGGATAATGATCGTCTAGAGTTTATTTGGACCATTATTCCCGTAATTGTCCTGGCAGGGCTGATTATTTCCGGCCTGTACTATTGGACCAATATCATGGATATCAACGAAGAAGATGATCCGCTGATGGTAGAACTGTATGCACAACAATTCAATTGGACGGCCCGATATGGAGGGGAAGACAACGTTTTAGGGGATGCCAGTGTTCGTCTTATTGATATCAACAGGGCCAACGTATTAGGCCTGGACGAAGCTGATCCTAATGCTTCAGATGATGTTATTGTAAAGGAATTGCATTTGCCGGTTGGGCGAAAGGTTAACTTTTACATGCGGTCCCAGGATGTGTTGCATTCGGCCTATATGCCCCACTTCAGAGCTCAGATGAACTGTGTTCCCGGAATGATCACACAATTTTCGTTTACCCCTACCATCACTACTGAGGAAATGCGATTGAATCCGGATGTGGTGGATAAGGTAAAACGGACCAATGCCCTTCGTGCGCAATGGGCTGCGGAAGGAAAGCCAAATTCGGATCCCTGGGAGTTTGATTATATCTTACTTTGCAATAAGATTTGTGGAACATCGCATTATAATATGCAGATGAAGATTATTGTAGAGACCGAAGAGGAATACAACAAATGGTTGGAGGAACAAAAAACATTTGCCGAAACCGTGATGGTTGCCGATGCTACATCATCACCTGAACTAATTCAGGAAGAGATGACCGGGGAAATCAATGCTGTGGCGGTAAACGAATAAGAATTTGCTAGAAAAAGAAAGTTAAATTAAAAAATCTATTGGATTATGTCTGCAATTGCACATGCACATACCGAAGACCACGCCCACGACGATCATGGGCATCACCATAAGGAGACCTTTATAACGAAGTACATCTTTAGCCAGGATCATAAGATGATTGCCAAGCAATACCTTATTACCGGGCTGATCATGGGATTTATTGGAATTGCGATGTCCCTGATGTTCAGGATGCAGTTGGCATGGCCGGGAGAGTCCTTTCCCATTTTTGAGGCGCTTTTAGGAAGATGGGCTCCCGATGGTGTAATGGATGCTGATATTTATCTGGCTTTAGTGACCATTCACGGTACCATAATGGTATTTTTTGTGTTAACGGCAGGATTGAGCGGGACCTTCAGTAACCTTTTAATTCCGTTACAAATCGGCGCCCGGGATATGGCCTCCGGATTCCTGAACATGCTTTCTTACTGGATGTTCTTTATTTCTTCGGTGGTTATGGTGATTTCCCTGTTTGTGGAAGCCGGACCCGCGGCAGCAGGGTGGACAGTGTATCCCCCTTTAAGTGCTCTGCCCATGGCACAACCAGGTTCCGGAGCAGGGATGACGCTCTGGTTGGTTTCCATGACCATCTTTATTGCCTCTTCGCTTTTGGGCTCACTAAATTACATTGTAACTGTAATTAACCTGAGGACAAAGGGAATGTCCATGACCCGATTGCCATTGACCATCTGGGCATTTTTTGTAACCGCAATTATAGGGGTAATTTCCTTTCCGGTGTTACTTTCTGCAGGTTTGTTGTTATTGATGGATAGGAGTTTTGGTACTTCATTTTTCCTTTCAGATATCTTCATCCAGGGCGAGGTACTACACTATCAGGGTGGTTCGCCCGTACTGTATGAACACTTGTTCTGGTTTTTGGGGCACCCTGAAGTATACATCGTATTATTACCTGCATTAGGGATAACTTCAGAAGTGATGGCCACAAATGCCAGGAAACCGATATTTGGATATCGCGCTATGGTAGCGTCTATTTTGGCCATAGCCTTCCTCTCTACCATAGTTTGGGGACACCATATGTTTATCTCGGGAATGAACCCGTTCCTGGGCTCGGTATTCACCTTTACAACATTGCTGATCGCTATACCTTCTGCGGTTAAAGCGTTCAATTATATTACGACTCTATGGAAGGGGAATTTGCAGTTAAATCCGGCGATGTTGTTCTCCATCGGCCTGGTGTCTACGTTCATCACCGGGGGACTGACCGGAATTATTCTGGGCGATAGTACACTGGACATTAATGTGCATGATACCTATTTTGTGGTGGCCCACTTCCACCTCGTAATGGGAATATCGGCACTGTACGGGCTGTTTGCCGGAGTGTATCATTGGTTCCCTAAAATGTTCCAGGGACGTATGATGAATAAGAATTTAGGGTACATTCACTTTTGGATCACTGCCATCTGTGCGTATGGCGTCTTTTTCCCCATGCACTTTGTGGGTATGGCAGGCGTACCCAGAAGATATTATCAAAATACGGCCTTCCCAATGTTTGATGAATTGACCAACGTACAGGTACTCATGACCGTATTTGCATTGATTGCCGGTCTGGCGCAATTGGTCTTTGTCTATAATTTTATCAGTAGTATCTTCTACGGAAAGCGAGGGCCTCAGAATCCCTGGAATTCCAACACCTTGGAATGGACAGCCCCTCAAGAGCATATGCACGGCAATTGGCCAGGAGAGATCCCGCATGTGCATCGCTGGGCATATGATTACAGTAAAACCTACGAAAACGGGGAATATATCCTCCCGGGACAAGATTTTGTTCCACAACATATTCCGCTGCAGGAAAATGAAGAAGAATTGAACCACTAAAGCGAATTGTGGTACCAAATACAATCTACCCATCCCAACGGATGGGTTTTTTGTTTCCACTTTGGCACGCTTTTTTATATAATTTGCAGGAAAACCATATGATACCACGCAGAAAAGCGTTGAAATGTAGAACACCAAAATATGTAAAAATGAAAAGCCATCTGTTATTCTTACTATTGCTCGCCGGTTCGTGTATGCTAGTGGCCCAGCGAAAACCCAAGATTAAAGGCAACCGTTCGGTGACCGAAGTACGTGAAGAACTTCCCCCGTTCAGCGCTATTGAATTAAATGATGATCTTGAGATCCAATTGAAAAAATCTTTTGGAGAAGGCTATGAGATCGTTGCGGATGATAATCTCGTGGATGTTCTAAAGTTTGAAGTGGTAGACAGCACGTTGATCATCTCTTCCTTTTATAATATAGTAGCTAAAAAGAAGCTTGAGATTACTGTGAACGTTCGGGAATTGCAGGCGGTTACTTTAAGAGAAGGGAAAATGTACAGTAACGCCATGATAGAATCCAATGAACTTTTCATTAATACGTTTGGCAATTCGGAGTTGGATTTGGACGCCAGTGGTTTTGTGGCTAATGTCAATGCAGAGGATAATAGTAGGATTGATCTGAATCTCGACATTGATTCACTGAATGTTACCCTTAAAAACAAAACGAATGCCGTTATTTATGCGGTGAGTGGCGCAAAGAAGGTAGACTTGAAGGAAAGCGCTTCCCTCGTTTTGGAGGGAACTACCGAAAGTTTGGAAGTAGCCATGTCTGGGAATTCCAAATTGCGAGGCGACAAACTGGAAGCCGCCGAGGTGGATCTGACCATTCAGGAATCTTCGTTTGCCCGAATTTATGCGTTTCGCAACTTTGTCTTAAACTCAAGCGGCACGGCAAGGACATTCCTTTACGGCAACCCTAAGATCACAGTATCTGATTTTTTAGATACCTCCCAATTGCTCAAAAAAGAGGATTAACGGGCAATAGGCGCGGTGCGCAAGTGGTCCGGAATGCCAAAACCATCTACCAAAGCGTTAATATGCGGTCTGAGTTCCGTAGACAAACGTTCCACGCGCTGGCGGATCGCTTTGGACTTTGTTCCCCCCAAATACCCTTGTTCCAGGTACCATTCGGCATTCGCTCTGATGGTGGACAGGCTATGTAAAGCACCTAACTGATAGAGTAGGGTGCGGTAAGTATCATCGGGGAGTTCTTCCAGTTTTTCGTAATACCACTTTATAGCCAGGACATCGCTGTACGCTTCTCCCAGCGCCAGTAAATGCGTTTGTGTCTTAAGAAAAGCCTGGTAACTGGGCATTCCTTTCTTAATATAATTCCGTATACGCAGGGCCGCGGAATAGGTTAATCGACGTAGCCGGAAATCCAGGGCATGCAAATGGAATTTGGGATTGTATAGATGCTCACTATCTACCTTGTTGGAATAGGCCGGATTAATAGTGGCAAATCTATCCGAAAGCTGTGTGCCTAAAAACCGTAATACACTGGAGAACCCCCCGGAATTGAATTCAGCGTTAAAGTCGGAAAGCACTCCTTTCGCCGCCAACTGCAAAAGCACGGTATTGTCCCCTTCAAAAGTGGTGAAGATATCAGAATCGGTTTTAAGGTCGGCAATCCGGTTTTCCAATAGGTAGCCTTTTCCGCCACAGGCCTCCCTGCTTTCCTGTATAGCAGCAGTAGCAAACCAGGTAATACTTGCTTTTAGCCCCGCTACCTGGGTTTCTATTTTCCGTTTGTCATCACTGATATTACCGGCATACTCCTTCATGGCACGTTGTAGAACCATGTGATATACGTAACAGCTGGCCACTTTTGGGATCAATCGCAGTTGATGACTGGGATAGTCCAGTAGTAGATCTTCCTGTATTTTAATGTTGTCATTAAACTGCCGCCTTTGGAGGCTGTGTTTTACGGCTATGGTCAATGCCATTTTAGCAGCAGCCAAAGCGCCTTTGGCCACACAAATACGGCCACCCACCAGGGTGCCCAGCATGGTAAAGAAGCGCTTATTGGGGTTTTTGATTTGCGAATGATACTTCCCCTTGTCATCGATGCCGCCATAATGATCCAAAAGGTTTTCTACAGGAACCTTTACCTGATTGAACCAGATCTTTCCGTTATCTACGCCATTTAGTCCCAGTTTATAGCCGTTGTCTTCAATGGTAATACCTTCCAGCACTTCATGGTGGGGATTGCGCAGGGGCACCAGAACCGCATGTACCCCTTCATTTTTTCCCTTGACGATTAATTGAGCAAATACCGTAGCCAGGGTAGCATCAAGGGCATTCCCAATATATTCTTTATTGTCGTTTTTCCCCGGAGTATGGATCACCAGGCAACGTTCCTCGTGAATGTAGGTGGCAGTGGTCTTAATGCCCCGTACATTACTCCCATGACCGGTTTCTGTCATCGCAAAACAACCTAATAGCTTTGCTTTCCCGGCATCGGTGAGGTAAGTGCTACGCTGTTGGGGATTCCCAAGGTTTTGAATGCTTCCTCCAAAAAGACCAAATTGCACTCCAAATTTTACGGCCAAACTGCCGTCGACAAAGACCAGATGTTCAAAAATGGAGGCATAGGTCTCTAAATCTTCCTTTCCGCCATTGGCATTGGGGTAAGCATAAGCGCCCCATCCGTTTTTTGCCAATAGTAGCAATTGATCCAAAACGTGCCGGCGAAAAGGGGACTTGTCCCTTTGAATGGACCATCTAAAATGATCCTGTTTCAAAAATTCCCGGAATTCCCGGATCACTTCCCACCCCTTGGTATTTAACAGGGCATCCAATGCTTTGCCGCTGTACCTTGTGGCGAAAGTTTGATGCACTACTTCAACATTAAACAAGTGGTTGTAGTGATTGGGTTGAATACCCAGATTCCGTTCTATCTTTTGAAGTTGCGGGTTAGGGACATCCGCACCCTTATAAAAATGGGCCACTTTTAGGGCAAATGCCTCCAGAGGATAGGTTTCTGATTCTACCAGGGGAACCCCGCTTTTGGAGATCAGTTGTTGCCAGGATTTGATCTCAGCATTCCCCGGGGGATTTTTCTTATCCAACCAGGAAAGCAGTTGCTCTTTTTCTTCCCTGGTTAAGGAGGTATCCGCAGTAATAGCGGTTCGAACCACTTGAATTTCCGAGGCCGATAGCAAATCGTCCGACCAGATCACGTAGAAAAAAGGAATATATGGAAGAATACCGGTACTATAGGGGGTTACTGTCATAAGTTGAAAAATACTATAAAAATACAGGCGATGGTAGTATTTTTAATTAGAAAAAGGTATAGTGGAATTGCCTTATCTTTGAGTTATGAATGAAAACCTGGATCCTTCTGGCGGTCATTTCTCTCAGGAAGAATTGGATATTGAGCGGGCGTTGCGCCCGGTTTCTTTTGATGATTTTACCGGACAGGAACAGGTCTTAGAGAACTTAAAGGTCTTTGTGCAGGCCGCAAATATGCGTGGCGAAGCACTGGATCACACCTTATTTCACGGTCCCCCGGGATTGGGGAAAACAACGCTGGCCCATATTTTGGCCAATGAACTGGGCGTAGGTATTAAAGTCACTTCAGGACCGGTTTTGGACAAACCCGGCGATTTGGCAGGATTGTTAACGAATCTGGAAGAACGGGATGTGTTGTTTATTGATGAAATTCACAGATTGAGTCCTATTGTAGAAGAATATCTCTACTCCGCCATGGAGGACTATAAGATCGATATCATGCTGGAGACCGGACCGAATGCCCGAACGGTACAAATTAATTTGGCGCCTTTTACCCTGGTGGGCGCCACTACCCGTTCAGGACTCCTAACGGCTCCGATGCGAGCGCGTTTTGGAATCACCAGCCGATTGGAATATTACGGCACCGAGCTGTTGTCCACAATCGTAGAACGAAGTGCCACTATTCTAAAAGTGCCCATCTCGATGGAAGCGGCCATTGAAATCGCAGGGCGTAGCCGCGGGACGCCAAGGATCAGTAATGCGTTGCTGCGAAGGGTGCGGGATTTTGCCCAAATAAAAGGGGATGGAAACATAGACCTAAGTATTTCAAGGTTTGGGTTAAAAGCGTTGAACGTGGATGCGCATGGGCTGGATGAAATGGACAATAAAATCCTGACAACCATCATCGATAAATTTAAGGGAGGTCCGGTAGGGATTACTACCCTGGCCACTGCGGTTTCGGAAAGTGCGGAGACTATTGAGGAGGTATACGAACCCTTTTTGATCCAACAAGGTTTTATTATGCGTACTCCCAGAGGGCGTGAGGTTACCGAATTGGCGTATAAGCATTTGGGCAGGATAAAAGGAGGAACTCAGGGGGGCTTGTTTTAGTTGCTCATGAACACAACCACTTCCATTCCCGAAGTATCTTTTTTTGACTTTCTGATCAGGGCTCCTGAAATTGTAAAAAATCCTTTGCCCTTTCACCATGATAATTTTGAAAAGAAAGGAGACACGTTTCGCCTGCACTTGGGACTAAAAAAACGGGTGATTTTTTCCAGAAATCCCCAACTCTTGCAGTACGTCCTTCAAAAGAACCAGAAAAACTACACCAAAACAGACATTCAAACAAAGGAAGTAGCCAAATACCTTGGAAAAGGCTTGTTGACAGCTGAGGGAAGTCTTTGGAAAACCCAACGAAAACTGATACAGCCTTCGTTCCATAAAAAGCATTTGGCACAACTGTTAGGAACAATGCAACGGACGATCCGTAAGGAAATTGCGAAGCTTCCCGTTGGTGAAAAAGTGGCTATTACACCACGGTTTGGCAAACTGGCTTTTGAGGTGGTGGCCAAGGCCTTATTCAGTGGCGCGGTCAGGGAAAAAGAGATACAACGTTTGCAGGAAATTGTAGAAGCTTCACAGAAAATGTTGGTCAGGGAACTGCGGCAGCCCTATCTGGGATGGTGGTTTAAGCACGGTGGGATACTGGAAAAGCACTTTAAGATGGTTCGGGAAGCACGACAATTGATCCGAGGGCTGATCGCTGAACGAAAAAAAACATCGCAGCAAAAGGGAGATCTGCTGGATATGTTGTTAGCGGCCCAATATGAAGATGGCACGGCAATGGATGAGGAACAGATGATTGACGAGATCATGATCCTGTTTACAGCCGGACATGAAACCACGGCCAATGCGCTTTCCTTTACCTGCCAGCTATTGGCAAAACATCCGGAGTACCAGGAAAAGATCTATAAGGAGATCCGAACTTTGGAAAACCGGGAACTGATGGAGCAGTTAATGCAACAGCAGCTCATAAAAAACGTTTTGGAAGAATCCATGCGCCTGTATCCTCCGGCCTATTTTATTGACCGCTTGAATCTGGAAGAGGATGAATTCGCGGGAATGCATTTTGAGCGTGGAACCTCTTTACTATTTTCTGTTATGGAGATCCATCGGCATAAAGAGTATTGGGAAGCCCCAGGTGATTTTAGACCGGAACGCTTTAAGGGCCCTCCCAACCAACACTCCGGCTACTATTACCCGTTTGGCGCCGGGCCTCGAATGTGTATCGGGAATAATTTTGCCATGTTTGAAATGCAAATGGTGATTGCGGAGCTGATACGGAACTTAAAAATGGTGCCTGTAACTAAGGATATTGAGATCCTTCCGTTGATTACCTTGAAACCCAAGAACGCGATTTTGCAATTTGAAAAAAGAGATGGTGAAGGGTAGCAAAGTGCAGTATACGGATGCGATTAAAAAAGAAGCCCAACGCCTCGGCTTTTTGTCTTGTGGTATTTCCAAAGCGGAGTTTCTGGAAGAAGAAGCCCCCAGGTTAGAAGATTGGCTGAACCGGAACAGGCATGGGGAGATGCAGTACATGGAAAACCATTTTGATAAACGCTTAGACCCGACTAAACTGGTGGACGGCGCAAAGTCTGTCATTTCATTACTCCTAAACTACTATCCTTCACAAGAACAAAACCCCGGTTCGTATAAGATTTCCAAATACGCCTATGGTACGGACTATCATTTTGTGATTAAAGACAAGCTTAAAGCTCTTTTACAATTTATTCAGGAAGAGATAGGGGAGGTGCATGGGAGAGCTTTTGTGGATTCCGCTCCGGTCCTGGATAAGGCCTGGGCCGCAAAAAGTGGATTGGGATGGATAGGTAAGCACAGTAATTTGTTGACCAAGGAAGTAGGTTCTTTCTACTTTATCGCAGAACTTATAGTGGATTTAGAATTGGAATACGATGCCCCGGTAACCGATCATTGCGGTACCTGCACGGCCTGTATGGATGCCTGTCCTACCGAAGCCATTGTGGCGCCTTATGTGGTGGACGGTAGCAAGTGCATCTCCTATTTCACCATTGAACTGAAGAATGAAATCCCCGGGGAGGTAAAAGGAAAGTTCGAGGATTGGATGTTTGGATGCGACATATGCCAGGATGTTTGCCCCTGGAACCGGTTTTCCCAATCGCATAGGGAGCCCTTGTTTCATCCTCATCCGGAGCTGCTTGCTATGACGAAAAAAGATTGGGAGGAGATTACAGAAGAAGTTTTTAAAACACTTTTTAAGAAGTCTGCTGTAAAACGAACCAGGTTTTCCGGCCTGAAACGAAACATTGCTTTTTTGAAGTAGCAGGATTTACGCAAACGTTTTCGTAAAACGTTTAGCGCGTTTTTTGTTGGAAACATTACCTTATCCTTTGGTAAAAATAGTATCTTGAAAGGCAAGAGTTTTTTCACTCAAGAAACCAACTAACAAACTAACTCAAACATGGTAAAATTGGTAAAGCCCAGATTAAACTTTTGGCAAATCTGGAATATGAACGTTGGATTCTTCGGGATCCAATTTAGTTTTGGTCTTCAACAGACTGCGGTAAGCCCTATTTTTTCATTTCTCGGAGCCCATCATGATGAATTGCCCCTGCTCAATCTGGCAGGCCCGGTTACGGGTTTGTTGATTCAGCCTATTATCGGAGCCATTTCGGACAAAACTTGGTCGCCCAAGTGGGGAGGCCGTAGAAAACCCTTTTTCCTGATAGGCGCCATTTTAGCTAGTTTATGTCTGTTTGCTTTCCCTTTTAGTCCGGAACTTTGGTTTGCAGTGGGGTTACTGTGGATTTTAGATGCTGGTAACAACACTGCTATGGAACCCTATCGTGCCTTTGTAGGGGACAAACTACCTGATGAACAACTGACCTACGGTTACCAAATGCAGAGTCTGTTTGTTGGAGCAGGGATCACTTTGGCCAACTTATCACTGTTTATCTTTCAACACTGGTTCAGCACACCAGCAGATGCCGGCGGTCTTTTTAATGGTGCCGAAGAGGGAGTGTCCTCCATACCTATCTGGGTGTATTATTCCTTCTTTTTGGGGGCTCTGGCGTCTATAGGCACTGTGTTGTGGTCCGTTTGGAAAACTCCGGAAATCCCACCTTCTGATGAAGAACTCGAGGAGATCAAAAAACACAATGCAGACACTCCGTCGCCAATCATTCAGATTCTGAGTGTACTTTTGGTTATTTTCTCTGCTCCCCTGCTACTGGGGTATTTAACGGCCCAATTCTATCCGCCGCTATGGGAGAATACCAACCTGCTGGTTATTTTTATGTTGGTATACGCCTTTTTTTGGCT
This sequence comes from Croceivirga sp., assembly GCA_028284285.1. Lineage (GTDB taxonomy): Bacteria > Bacteroidota > Bacteroidia > Flavobacteriales > Flavobacteriaceae > Croceivirga. The sequence continues at coordinate 41,608 of JANQSA010000085.1, read as the reverse complement.
TTTCTTTCTGTATCGTCTTATTAAAAGGAATAAAGGTAACCGAACCATTCAAAAATTGGGGGATACCCTGGATCCTTTACTGGAAGCCGCTGAGGCCATAGGGGAAATGCCCGGGTTTTTGTGGAGACTGGCTGCCGTATATTTATTTCAATGGTACGCCCTTTTCGTGTACTGGCAATTTATGCCCCCAATGCTGCGAAGCAGTTTATATGGTATAACCAATGAAGACAATGAACGCTTCGAGGGGATTATGACATCATTTAAGGAGGGTGCGGAGATCAGTGCACAAGATCAGTCATTTGCCGAGCAAATACAATCCCTGGCCGAGCAGGCCCTGGGTCACGCCGGTTTGATGAACGGTACCTACAATTTTATAACCATGATAGTAGCCCTGGCGCTTGTGCCCATGGCGGCCCGAATAGGGTCAAAATTGGTCTATGTGGTCTGCCTGTTATTAACGGGCATTGCCATGTTAAGCATGCCTTACATCGCCAACAAATGGCTGTTGTTAGCCCCCATGATACTATTTGGTATTGGTTGGGCGGCTATGATGGGAATTCCCTATGCCATGGTTTCCAAGGTAATCCCGGAAGAACGAAGGGGGGTGTATATGGGAATTGTCAATATGATGATCGTGATTCCCATGTTAATTCAGACGGTAAGTTTTGGCCCCATTATCAAAAATGTATTGAGTAATGAAGCCATCAATGCTATCCTGTTTGCAGGGGTATTCTTTATTATTGCCGGACTGTTGGCTATGCGTTTGAATTTACCTAAAGATAAGCTGGACAACGCCTAGTACCCGGTCGGAATAGTATAACCGGTAGGTTGCTGAAAAACGCTTTATGGAATTCCAAACGGCTACAGTAGTTTTTTAAAAAGAGAATCTCCCGGATAAGGGGAATACGCTTACCTTTATTCTTCATTTTAGGGAACATGAGTAAAGAAAAACAACGCCGTGAAGCTTTAATTTACCACGCGCGACCACAGCCGGGAAAGATAAAAGTGGTCCCCACAAAACCCTATTCCACCCAAAGGGATTTGGCCCTGGCCTATTCCCCGGGTGTAGCGGAACCTTGCCTTGAGATTGAGAAAAACAAAGAGGAGGTATATCGGTATACCGCTAAAGGAAATACAGTGGCAGTTATTTCCAATGGCACGGCAGTCTTGGGATTAGGCAACATAGGCCCGGAGGCGTCCAAACCTGTAATGGAAGGAAAAAGCCTGCTTTTTAAAATATTTGCGGATATTGACGGTATTGATCTTGAACTGGATACCGAAGATGTGGAAAAGTTTGTGGAAACCGTCAAAACCGTAGCTCCCACTTTTGGCGGGATCAATCTGGAGGACATCAAAGCGCCGGAAGCTTTTGAAATCGAGCAACGCCTGAAAGAAGAACTGGATATTCCTGTAATGCACGATGATCAGCACGGTACAGCCATAATATCCGCTGCCGCCTTGTTGAATGCCCTGGAACTGGCAGAGAAAAAAATAGAGGAGGTAAAAATAGTTGTAAGTGGCGCCGGTGCTGCTGCAATTTCCTGTTCCCGCTTGTACCAATCTTTCGGTGCCAGAAAAGAGAATATGGTAATGTTGGACAGCAAAGGGGTGATACGGAAAGACCGGGAAAATTTGACGCCACAGAAGCAAGAATTTGCTACGGAGAGGAAGATAGATACCCTGGAAGAAGCCATGCAGGGCGCGGATGTGTTTATCGGGCTCTCTCTGGCCGATATTGTTTCCCCGGCTATGCTAAAATCCATGGCAAAGGACCCCATAGTGTTTGCCATGGCAAATCCGGATCCGGAAATTAACTACAACCTGGCCTGTGACACCCGGGACGATATTATTATGGCTACCGGTCGTTCCGACCATCCCAACCAGGTGAACAATGTGTTGGGATTTCCTTTTATATTTAGGGGGGCGCTGGATGTGCGTGCCACTAAGATCAATGAAGCCATGAAAATGGCTGCGGTGCGTGCCCTGGCCGATCTCACCCGGGAACCGGTTCCCGAACAGGTAAACATTACCTATGACACTACCCGACTTACTTTTGGAAAGGAATATATAATTCCAAAACCCTTTGATCCGAGACTTATTGCCAGAATACCTCCGGCGGTGGCCAAAGCTGCTATGGACAGCGGGGTGGCCAAAGCTCCCATTAGGAACTGGAAGGACTATGAGGAGGAATTGATGCAGCGTTCGGGAAATGACAATAAAGTGGTGCGTATGCTGCACAACCGGGCCAAGGTGAATCCCAAGCGCATTGTTTTTGCCGAAGCGGAATTGCTGGATGTGATAAAGGCGGCACAAATTGTCTACGAAGAGGGAATTGCCTTACCCATTTTATTGGGGAATAAAGAAACGATTGTAAAACTGAAAGAAGAGTTGGATTTTGAAGCGGACGTTACCATCATCGATCCGCGTTCCGAAGATTCCAGCGAAATACGAACGCGATACGCCCACAAATTCTGGGAACTGAGAAAGCGAAAAGGGGAAACAGAATACAGTGCCCGGATTAACATGGGGAAACGTAATTATTTTGGTGCGATGATGCTACTTGATGGCGCCGCAGATGGTATGATCTCCGGGTATTCCAGGGCGTACCCTAAAGTGTTGCGACCGGTTTTTGAAGTAATTGGCAGGGCTCATGGGGTAGGAAACGCTTCTACCGTAAATATTATGATCACGGAAAGGGGCCCCTTGTTTTTGGCAGACACCTCCATAAACATTGATCCCAATGCCGAAGAATTAGCGGAGATTGCATTAATGACGGCCAACGTAGCCAAAACCTTTGGCTTTGAGCCTGTTATGGCCATGCTTTCCTATGCCAACTTTGGATCTTCCGGTCACAGAGAAGCCCAGAAGGTACGGGAAGCCGTCCGGATATTACACGAACGTAACCCGGAATTGGTGGTTGACGGGGAGATACAAACAGATTTTGCCCTGGACAAGGAACTCTCGCTCAATAATTTTCCTTTTTCGAAACTTGCCGGCAAGAAAGTGAATACCCTTATTTTTCCCAATCTGGATGCGGCGAACATCACCTACAAATTATTGAAAGGGCTGAATAATGCGGACTCCATCGGCCCCATCATGTTAGGGCTTCGGAAATCCGTACATATTTTGCAACTCGGGGCAGGGGTAGACGAAATGGTGAATATGGCCGCGGTTGCGGTGATTGATGCCCAGGAACGGGAAAAACGAAAAAAAGCACGAACGAATAACGAATAACTTCATGATCACTCATTTGTCCGGAAGGCTGGTAGAAAAAAGTCCTACCTATATAGTAGTAGAATGTGGGGGTGTGGGTTATTTTTTGCATATTTCACTACATACATTTTCGCTACTTCCCGAGGATGAAAACATTACAATTTATACCCATCTTCAGATCAAGGAAGACGCACATACCTTGTTCGGTTTTGTGGAAAAAGCGGAACGTGAGATATTTTTGCTGCTTACCTCGGTTTCCGGGATTGGCCCGAGCATTGCCAGAACAATGTTATCGTCCCTTACGCCCTCCCAGGTCAGGGATGCCATAGCCGGTGGTGATGTGGCTACTATCCAGGGAATCAAAGGTATTGGGGCCAAAACCGCGCAACGTGTAATTGTAGACCTAAAAGACAAGATTTTGAAGGTCTACGCTATGGATGAAGTTTCCCTTCCATCAAACAATACAACCAAAGAAGAAGCGTTATCTGCTTTAGAGGTTCTTGGATTCACCAGGAGGCAGTCAGAAAGGGTCGTAGACCAAGTGCTTTCCCAGGATACCTCACTTAGCGTCGAGGATACTATAAAACAGGCGCTGAAAAATTTATAACAAGTTTGAAAAGAGGGGCAATACCACAACTTAAACCATTATGGTTTAAGGCACTATTCTTTTTTATTGTGTTGTTTACCGTGGGTCAGAATCTTAAGGCTCAGGAGACCAACCAGCAGGAGCAGGATTCCGTAAAGACCGGGATTTCGCTTGGCAAAATCCTTTTGGAAAACCCGGAAAGCATCGTTTCCAAATATGAGTACGATCCGAAAATTGATCGCTACGTCTACACAGAAAGCGTGGGGGACTTCAATATAAACTACCCTCTTTTTCTAACCCCTGAGCAATTTTATGAGCTGATCCGGAAGGAGAGTATGAAAACCTATTTTAAGGAGAAAATAGATGCTTTTTCCGGAAAGAAAGCGGGAAGTGAAGAAGCCCGGAGAAATCTATTGCCCAACTTTTATGTAAACAGCAGCTTCTTTGAATCGGTTTTTGGCGGGAATACCATTGAGGTCATTCCCCAGGGATCGGTGGCTATGGATCTGGGTGTAATCTGGCAGAAAAATGATAATCCCGCACTTTCTCCGCGTAACCGGACCAACCTCTCCTTTGATTTTGATCAGCGAATTAGTTTGAGTTTACTGGGAAAAGTAGGGGAACGCTTGCAGGTAACTGCAAATTATGATACCGAGGCCACTTTTGATTTCCAAAACCTGGTAAAACTGGACTATACCCCCACAGAAGATGATATTCTCAGAAAAATTGAAATTGGTAATGTGAACATGCCCCTCAACAGTTCTTTAATTACCGGTGCACAAAGTCTTTTTGGTGTAAAGACCCAGCTTCAATTTGGGAGAACCACCGTTACCGCGGTATTTTCGGAACAGCGTTCCCAAAGCAATACCGTGGTAGCACAAGGTGGGGGAACCTTGAATGAGTTTGCGCTTACCGCCCTGGATTATGATGAGGACAGGCATTTCTTCCTGGCCCAGTATTTCAGGGATAACTACGATGCAGCTTTGGAAAATTATCCCTTTATCCAAAGCCAGGTACAGATCACCCGACTGGAAGTGTGGGTAACCAACCGGAACCAGCAAACCTTGAACGTAAGGAATATTGTGGCGCTTCAGGATTTAGGGGAGGGAGAAGTTGGACGCGATGGTCGTGAAAAAACCCGAATAGGGATCCAGGCTACCCCGCCGGGAACCTTCTTCAATATTACTGGAAATGGCATTTTACCTCAGAATGCGGCCAATGATTACAACCCCGGCCTTATTGGCGCCGGAGGAGCACTGACTGAAGGGATTCGGGATATTGCTACGGCAGCACAAGGATTTGACCTGGGGGTAACGGGCGGTTATGGACCTAATGAGGGTTTTGACTATGCCATCCTGGAAAATGCCCGAAAACTGGAAGTGGGCAGGGATTACCGCTTCGATCCGCAATTGGGATATATTTCCCTCAGTCAACGGTTGAGTAATGATGAAGTATTGGCTGTAGCCTTTCAATATACCTTTCAGGGAGAGGTGTTTCAGGTGGGGGAATTTGCCAATGGGGGAATTGATGCCACCTCGGTAAGCGGGGGGGCAAATCCCATTATCGAAAACAATACCCTGGTTTTAAAGCTCCTGAAAAGTAATATTACCAATGTAGATGATCCTATTTGGGATCTGATGATGAAAAACATTTATTCCACCGGCGCTTTTCAGTTGAGTCAGGAAGATTTCCGCTTGAATATTTTATATTCGGATCCCACGCCACGGAACTATATCACCCCGGTGGAACCCTTCCCGGCGGATGCCGGTTTGGCGGGGAGGCCCCTGGAAGAAAGAATACTCCTCAGTGTTTTTAACCTGGATCGACTTAACATCTATAACGATGTTCAGGTGGGTGGAGATGGTTTTTTCGATTATCAACCCGGGATTACCGTAGATCCTCAGACCGGGCGTATCATTTTCACAAAAGTGGAGCCCTTTGGAGAGTTCCTCTTTGACCTGTTAGGAGGAGGGACATATGATGTGGACAATGACCAGGGCTATAATGCCAATCAGCAACGCTATGTGTTCCGAAACATGTACGCGCAAACCAAAGCAGCCTCATTACAGGATGCGGAAAAGAACCGATTCCAGATCAAAGGACGCTATAAGTCCCAGGGAAGCAACGGGATTCCCATTGGGGCCTTTAATGTCCCCCGAGGGTCGGTTAGGGTAACTGCAGGAGGGCGGCAACTCCAGGAAGGTATTGACTACACGGTAAATTATCAAGCCGGGACAGTACAATTGCTGGACCCCAGTTTGGAGGCGTCCAACACCCCTATTAACATTTCCGTAGAGAACAATGCGGTATTTGGACAACAGACCAGGCGCTTTACGGGGGTTAATGTAGAGCACCAGGTCAATGAGAATTTTGTGTTGGGCGCCACCTTGCTCAATCTCAACGAAAGGCCCCTAACCCAAAAGGCGAATTTCGGTATAGAACCGGTAAACAATACCATCTTTGGTTTGAACGGTAATTTTAGTACGGAAATTCCTTTTTTAACGCGACTTGCCAATAAATTGCCCAATATTGATACTGATGTCCCTTCTAACTTGTCGTTCCGGGGGGAAGTTGCGGTTTTACGGCCAAATTCTCCCAGGAATGCCGACTTTCAGGGAGAAACCACTACCTATCTGGACGATTTTGAAGGCGCTCAGGCCCTGATCGATATCCGATCTTCCCTGGGGTGGTTCCTGGCTAGCCCCCCCGAGGAATTTGCCCAGGGACTTACCGATCTTGAGGTAGGTTTTCAACGGGCCAAGATGTCCTGGTATACCGTAGATCCTATTTTTTATACCAATCAGCGTCCTGCAGGCATTACGGATAACGATATTTCCCTTAATACCACCCGAAGGGTATTTATTGATGAGGTCTTTCCACAGGTAGATATTGCCCAGGGGCAAACTACGGTACAGGGAACATTGGATATTGCCTATTACCCCAACCTAAAGGGACCCTATAATGCCAATCCCGCGTTTGAGGGGACACCACAAGACAATTGGGCCGGGATCATGCGCTCCCTCAGCAGTACCAACTTTGAACAGTCCAATGTGGAGTTTATACAGTTTTGGGTGCTGGACCCTTATGTGGATGGTGAAACCACTACCGGGAATGTTGGAGAATTGGTCCTGAACCTGGGGAACATTTCCGAAGATATTTTGAAAGACGGCCGGAAGCAATATGAAAATGGCTTGCCGGGAAGTAGTAATAACGAAGTACCCCGGCCAACCGTCTGGGGACAGGTACCGTCCACCCAGGCGCTGGTCTATGCCTTTGATGCAGATGAAACCAACAGAACAGAACAGGACGTTGGTTTTGACGGTTTTAACGATGTCCAGGAGGCTGCCATTTATAACGGCCCTCCGGGAGACCCGGCGCTGGACAATTACGTGTACTACCTGAATCGGGAAGGGGGTATATTAGAGCGTTACTTTGATTTTAACAACCCGGAAGGCAACTCCCCGGTGGCCGTAACCAATACCGACAGGGGCTCTACCACTCTACCGGATGTTGAAGATGTAGACAGGGATTTGACCATGAATACGGTTAACAGTTATTTCGAATACAGGATACCAATAGGGCCTGATTTGGACACGGATGCCCCATTTGTTACGGATGTAAGATCTGGTTTAACTCCGGATCTGCCCAATGGAACCAACTTGCAGAGGAGATGGATTCAATTCAAGATACCTATTGTGTTTAATCCAAACAGGACGGAGGGGGAAATACAGCAAGATCCGTTGAGGAGAAGGGCAATAGGGGGAGCACAAGACTTCCGTTCCATTAGTTTCATGCGGATGTATATGACAGGTTTCACGGATGATGTAGTATTGCGATTTGCCACTTTGGATCTTGTACGTGGAGATTGGCGTGCCTACCTCAATACCCTGCAACCCGGGGTAGACGATATTCCGGAAGATGATGGTACCATTATAGACGTGAATGCCGTGAATATTGAAGAAAATAGCCAGAGAGACCCCATTCCTTATGTGCTGCCGCCAGGAGTAATACGGGAGCAATTAAACAACAACAACACCATTATCCGACAGAATGAACAATCCCTTTCCTTCTTAGTGGAGAACCTGGAAGCCGGGGATTCCAGAGGGGTTTTCAAAAATGTAAATATTGATGTACGGCAATACGAAAGCCTTAAAATGTTTATGCATGCCGAAAAACTGTTTGATAGCGATTATTCTGATGAAGCTACTCCTTTGGTGGGATTCCTGAGAGTAGGAACCGATTTTACCGAGAATTTTTATCAAATCGAAAGAGCACTTCAGTTTACCCCCTTTGGTACGACCTCGGCGGAAGCGGACGTGATCTGGCCGGAGGTTAACGAAATAGATATTGACTTCTCGGATCTGAACCGGGTAAAATCACTACGAATAGCACAACGCAATGACGGTGTGCCGTTGAATGAACTTCGGTACTATGAGGTAATAGGGGGCGAAGTGGTGGAGGTAGATGAATTTGCCCCCAGAACAGTGGGGCGAAACCGTATCGGGATCAGGGGAAACCCTTCTCTCGGAAGCCTTCGGGCGATGATGGTGGGGGTAAAAAATGCGGACGACTTACCTGCCAGGGGAGAAATATGGTTTAACGAATTGCGATTGGCCGGACTGGATAATAACGGGGGATGGGCAGCGACAGCTGCTTTGGACGCCAATATGGCGGATTTTGCCAATGTCACCGCCACTGCCAACTTGAGTACTTCCGGTTTTGGTGCCATAGATCAGATCCCCAATGAACGGGCCCGGGAAGATGCCATTTCCTATGATGTGGTCACCAATGTGAATGTAGGCCAGCTCTTCCCCCAAAAATGGGGATTGCAAATACCTTTTAACTTTGGCATCTCGGAAACCCTGATCACTCCGGAGTTCGATCCGGTTTTTGACGATCTTAAACTGGATGACCTGATTGACGCCGCTCAAACCCCGGAAGATGCCGAGCGTACCAGAGAACAGGCAGAGGACTACACCAAGCGGCGAAGTGTAAACCTTATCGGGGTGCGGAAGAACAGAAGTGAGGAAGCCGAGGCCAACTTTTTTGACATTGAGAACTTTACATTTAATTACTCCTACAACAAAACCAGTCACCGGGATTTTGAAATAGCGGACCTGCAAGATGAGAATGTGAATACCGGTTTTGTCTACAATCATAATTTTAGGCCTGCCCCAGTGGCTCCCTTTGCCAAATCTGATTCCCTGCTCACCGGGAAATACTGGCAGTGGCTAAAGGAGTTGAATTTTAATGTACTCCCTACCAGTGTTTCCTTGAATGCAAATTATGATCGTTCCTTTAACCAACAGCGGTTTAGGGATGTCCTGGAACCGGGAGTAGAAGCTTTGGATTTGCCCGTGCTGCAACAACGTAATTATTTGTTTAACTGGCAGTACGCACTAAACTATAGCATTTCAAGATCCCTGCGGCTCAACCTAACGGCTTCCAATAACAATATTGTGCGGAATTTTTTCACTGACGAAGTGGATGAAAACGACAATCCGATCATTGACCCTACCCTGGGCCTTTGGGACGGGTTTTTTGATGTAGGGGAACCCAACCGGCACTCCCAACAAATGCAGTTAAACTATGAATTGCCGTTTAGCAAATTCCCCTTTTTAAGCTTTATCAACGCCCAATACACCTACACTAGCAACTTTGATTGGCAACGTGGCGGGGATGCCCTGATAGAGGTAGCCGGTGAAAATATTAACACGGTGCAAAATGCCAATACACACAACCTTACCGCCAATTTAACGATGCAAAGCTTTTACGATTTTATTGGCCTTAAAAAGCGGGATGGAAAGCTACCTGTCAATACTGCTCCGGTGCGGGTGGACAAGGCGGGGAATCCCAGGGAGGGGGAGAAAGATCAAAAACCAAAGGGAAAAACAAGTAAAACCTGGAATACCCTGGTGGACATTTTAACCATGGTGAAACGGGTAAACATAAACTACAGTGAAAACAATGGTAAGATGTTGCCCGGCTACACGCAATCCATTGGATTTATTGGCACTGCCCGCCCTACCTTCGGATTTGTTTTTGGCAGTCAGCGGAACGTGCGTTTTGAAGCTGCACGAAATGGGTGGCTCACCAATTTTGAGGAGTTCAATACCCAGTTCATGCAAAACAGCACCAAAACCCTGAATATTACCGCTACGGCGCAACCCACACCTGACCTGACGATCGATCTGCTGGCGGATCGCCAGATCAATAACAGTCTACAGGAGAATTTTGTCCCGGATTTATGGGCCCAAAATGAGAACGGACTGGTCAACAATATCGGGAATTTCAATATTTCCACCGTAATGTTAGGGACCATTTTTAAGAGTAGTGATGAGTTTAACTCCCAGACCTTTGAGGAGTTTAAGGCCAACCGCTTAACCATTGCTAACAGGATTGTGGCCGATAGGAGGATCAATGTAGAGGAACGGGATGCAGAAGGTTTTCCGGTAGGGTATGGAAAAACCAGTCAGGATGTATTGTTACCCGCTTTTTTTGCGGCCTATACCGGGCAGGATGTCAACCGGGTAAATCTGGATGCCTTCCGGGACATTCCTATCCCGAATTGGAATATCAAGTACACCGGCCTGATGAAAAACAAGTGGTTTAAAAAGAAATTTAAGCGATTTTCCCTGCAACACGGGTACCGGGCGTCCTATAGTATCAATTCGTTTCAAACCAATTTGGAACGGGAGCAATTGCTGAATGACGGGCTGCCCCCGATAAATGCGGAAACCGGAAATGTACAACCGGAAAACATCATTAATAACGTGGTGCTTACCGATGAATTCAATCCGCTGATGCGAATGGATTTTGAAATGAAAAACTCTTTAAGCGTTCTGGCAGAAGTACGCACAAACCGTACGCTTTCCTTAAGCTTTGACAATAGCCTGTTAACAGAGATCAACGGGCAGGAATACACATTGGGATTGGGTTATCGTATTAAGGATGTAAAATTTGTAACCAACATTGGAGGAGAACGTACGCGTTTGAAAGGAGATCTGAATTTAAAAGCAGACCTTTCGCTGCGTGATAATATTACCATTATTAGAAACCTGGATATCGACAATAATCAAATTACCGCAGGCCAGGAGTTGTGGTCCATCAAATTCACTGCAGACTATGCGTTGAGTAAAAGCCTCAATGCACTGTTCTTTTACGATCATACCTTTTCTCAGTTTAAAGTTTCTACAGCCTTTCCGCAAACTACCATCAACGCCGGTTTTACCATTCGCTACAACTTTGGGAATTAATTCTTTTTAAATACAAATTCCAAGTGTGGTTACTGAGCTTGGTCCAGGCACTAAATCCCAGCTTGTGCAAAAGACAATCCCTGCTTGCGTAGGAATTGAAATTGATACTTGCACTTTATTTGGAATTTGGAATTTGGAATTTGGAATTTGGAATTTGGGATTTGGGATTTGGGATTTGGAATTTGGAATTTGGAATTTGGGATTTCCGGGGTTTCAGGTTTACTATTGCATCCTTAGTCTCGCATCTCATGTCTCACGTCTCACATCTTCCCATTTTCCGTTTTAAATTCCTTGAAAAACAATCGGTAATCCACTACATTTGTCAGTACTTCAAATAAAAAAGATAAATGAACATTCCGTCAGAATTAAAATATACCAAAGATCACGAATGGGTGCAGGTAGAAGGAGATATTGCTACCGTGGGGATCACAGATTTTGCACAAAGCGAGCTGGGTGATATTGTTTATGTTGAGGTGGAAACCTTGGATGAGACCTTGGACAAGGAAGAGGTATTTGGAACGGTGGAAGCGGTAAAGACCGTTTCGGATCTGTTTTTGCCGATAAGCGGACAAATTGTGGAGTTTAATGAGTCGCTGGAAGATGAACCGGAAAAAGTGAATACGGACCCGTATGGTGAAGGGTGGATGATAAAAATCAAAATTTCCAATCCGGAGGAGTTGGAAGCATTATTGGCAGATAGCGACTACAAGGCATTGATTGGTGCTTAAAACGTTTAGGTTTACCTTTTTATACATAAGCTGGATGGTGGTAATTACCCTTTCCAGCTTATTTGATTTATCCGGGATAGATACCGGGGGCGTCTCTGTTCCCTACGCGGATAAGGGGGTACATTTTGTATTCTATTTTTTTGCAGTGGTCCTGGGGGTACTTTGCCTTGAAGAAAGAAAGCAAAATAACGGTGGCACCAAAAAAATATTGGTGGTGGTACTACTGGGTTCAATTGCCTACGGGGTGCTGATAGAGGGCCTGCAATGGCTCATGCCTTTCGGAAGGGAAGCTGATATTTGGGATATTGTGGCCAATAGCCTTGGGGCCATTACGGGCGGTTTACTCATTCAAATGTATGGTTCACTCATTCGCCGGCGAAATTAGAGCCTGAAATTGTGGCGGTTTTAAATATTTGGTTAAATTAGCAGGGATCATCAAATAATTAAAGAGAAACATGGAACCAAAAAAGAACCCAAAAGCGGATGTTGGAAGAAATAGTGGCCTGTATTTCGTAATCGGTCTTGCCGTGGTAATGTTGTTGGTTTGGAGAGGATTGGAATGGAAAAAGTATGACAAAGCAAACGATTATGACATTGCACTAAGCGTAGAAGACCAGTTGGATGAAGAAGTGCCCATGACCGAGCAGATAAAGACCCCTCCACCCCCTCCGCCTCCTGCAGCGCCAGAGGTGATCGAGGTAGTTGAAGATGAAGAAGAAGTGGAAGAAACCGTAATTGAGTCTACTGAAACCAGCCAGGAAGAAGAAGTTATGGAAATAGAAGAGGTAGAAGTAGAAGAAGTAGAGGAAGACATTTCCGTACCTTTTGCGGTTATTGAGGACGTACCCGTTTTTCCGGGTTGTGAAGGAGCAAGCAATAAAAAACAGTGTTTCCAGGAGATGATGCAGAAACACATTCGCAAAAACTTCCGGTACCCGGAAATTGCCCAGGAAATGGGTATCCAGGGAAGGGTAGCGGTAATGTTTACCATTCAGAAAGATGGTAGTATAGGAGACATCAGAATGCGTGGCCCGGATAAAAACCTGGAAGCAGAGGCCATGCGAATCATCAAGAAACTACCAAAAATGACCCCTGGAAAACAACGCGGTAGGCCGGTAAAAGTACCGTTTAGTATCCCCATTACGTTTAAGTTGCAGTAAGCAGAACTACATAAAACAAAAAACCCGGCAATATTGCCGGGTTTTTTGTTTGGATCCGGGTCTCCACACCAATTGGCAAGGCAAAATGGCAGGAGTTTTTTTAAAATGCTAACTCAGATTACATTTATAACTAAAGGGTATGGTATATAGGATGTTCAGAATTAGGCCAATTGTTTTTCTCATCGTTTTACAGGTGATTACCATTGGCTGCAACCCATCAGGGGTGGCCATAACGTCACAGATAATTATAATGCTATTTTAGGTGCTATGGCAATCGATTTTTGTAGAAAAAACCCACACAAATGCAAAATAAGCGAATAGGAATATTTTTAACTGTATTTTTCTTGATAGTGATTCTTCATTTTGTGATTTATGTATTTACTGCTTTGAATGCGATTGGTGATGAAGCTTTATCATCTTCAACACTGAATACAAATTGGTTTTTGAACTATTTGGTAGGCTTCCCGATATCCATATTTAAAAAAGGGTTCCCTTTGTTCCTTCCCGGCAATGAATCTTGGAAAGTACCAAATATTCTTTTGCAATTATTCAATATCCTTGTGCAGTCCGTACTTATATTGGCATTGTATAATTGCTTTATGGCAAGAAAGAGGAGATAGATAGACTTAATATTGGAATCACATAACCTTAAAACTGACCTCCGCTGCCGCTCGTCCCTGACAAGTGAGAAAAGAAGGCCGTAGAATTGTCAAAAATAATCATAACCACTAAAGCCAGTTCGTTAATTCGGGCTGGCTTTTGTTTTCGTGATCGCTTTTACGCTTTTTAGGGCAGTGAAACGGGGTTCGTTATGTTGAACCACCCTTCCCCCCGCTGCCGCACGAATCCCTGCTTGCAGCAGGCAAGCTTTCGTGTGGCAAAAAGACAGCGGGCTTAGATTTCTCATATCCATTCGAAATGACTAATCCTTATATTACAAAATACAAAGCCAAAAACAACATCAAAAAATAATAGAATAGGCCCCAGAGCCCTCCGGAAGCCCGCTACCCGTACTTTTCCCAAGTACAATAGTATAACAAGGGAAGCCCTTTTCCCAGCGGTAAAACGACTTTTAGGCTTCTACCTTTTCCGGGTTGCAGATAATTCCTGCCCACCGTATCTTTGCAGGCCAATAGGAGAAAGGATGAAATCTGCCGCGGGAACGCTTACAAAATCTTGGACCTTAGTGCTTTCGGATCTAAAGGAACTCACCAAAGTACGCCTGGCGGCCAGTGTGGTGTTCTCTTCCCTCGCCGGATACCTTCTCGGAGCCTACGAACTGGACCTCTTTTCCATTCTTTTGCTCGCTTTTGGCGGCTATTGTATGGTGGGGGCCTCCAATGCGTATAACCAGGTCATAGAACGCGACCTGGACAGCTTGATGAAGCGTACCCGGAACCGGCCCATTCCGGCAGGACGCATGTCCGTGCCCCTGGCCATGACGGTGGCCATTGCCATGACGCTGATGGGTGTAGTAGCGCTCTACCTGTTGAATCCGAAAACCGCAATTTTTGGGGCCATCTCCATTTTTCTATACACCAGTGTATACACCCCCTTAAAAACCATTACCCCTTTGTCCGTATTTGTAGGGGCCATTCCCGGAGCCATCCCCTTTATGTTGGGCTGGGTAGCGGCCACTAATGATTTTGGTATTGAGCCGGGCACCCTGTTTATGATCCAGTTCTTCTGGCAATTCCCTCATTTTTGGGCCTTGGGATGGTTGTTGGATGACGATTATAAACGAGGCGGCTTTAAAATGCTGCCCACCGGGAAAAAAGATACGGGAACTGCATTGCAGATCATCCTGTATACCATTTGGATGATCACCATTTCGATCATGCCGGTCTTTGGCTTTACCGGAAGATTGATCTTATCCGTACCCGCGGCAATACTCATCTTTTTAATGGGGGTAGGGATGCTGCTCTTTGCCTTCCGCCTATTTGAAAAACGAAATAACAAATCCGCCAGAAAATTAATGCTGGCCAGCGTTTCCTATATTACCTTGATGCAGATCGTTTACGTAATTGATAAGTTTTTATAACCATGAGTGTGGATTTAACACGGGGTACCGCAAAAGAGAAAAATGCCAGGGCAAAAAAGATGATGCTGTGGTTTGGCATTGTGAGTTTGATCATGGGCTTCGCCGGTTGGACCAGTGCCTACATTGTCAGTAGCAAGCGCAAGGACTGGCTGGATACCATAGATCTGCCCCAGGCATTTTTTGTCAGCACTGCTATCATTATAGTGAGTAGCCTGACCTATATCCTTGCCAAACGCGCGGTAAAAAAGGACCGGCAGAAGCAGGCCACGCAGTGGCTGGGCATCACGCTACTGTTAGGGATCGTCTTTATTGTACTTCAGTTTTTTGGTTTTTCGCAAATGATCGATACGGGATACTACTTTACCGGCCCGACCAGCAACATAAAAATGTCCTATATATTTTTGATTGCCTTTGTACATATCCTGCATGTGGTGGCCGGATTGATTTCGTTGTTGGTCGTGCTGGTTCAGCAAATACGTGGGAAGTATACCCCTGAAAATTTACTGGGATTGGAGTTGGGTGCCACCTTCTGGCATTTTTTAGACCTGCTTTGGGTGTATTTGATCCTGTTTATGTTCTTTGTGTAACAAATTTGAGGCACATTGAAAAAGATTCGCGGGCTTAGATGAAATTTCGCTTTTTCAAAAAGGCAAAAGGTGTAAATTTGCTAAAGTTTTATTAAAACGATTTTTATGGATACAACGGTTACGACCGGAGAAGAAGAAAATGTTTGGGGCGGAGGCAACCGGCCTCTTGGAGCCAGCTATGGGAAACTGATGATGTGGTTCTTTATTGTTTCAGATGCCCTGACCTTCTCAGGGTTTTTGGCTTCGTATGGTTTTTCGCGGTTCAAATTCATTGAAACCTGGCCCATTGCGGATGAAGTGTTTACCCACGTACCGTTTTTCCATGGGAACTACCCTATGATCTATGTGGCTTTTATGACCTTTATCCTGATCATGTCTTCCGTAACCATGGTGCTCGCGGTAGATGCAGGCCACCGGATGCTACAGAAAAAGGTGATCCTGTACATGTTCCTTACCATTATTGGAGGGGCCATATTCGTGGGTTCACAGGCCTGGGAGTGGGCTACCTTTATCAAAGGGGATTACGGGGCCCTGGAAACCAGGGGAGGGCGTATCCTCCAATTTGTAAAAGCGGATTCCGGTGAACGGGCTGCGCTTGCGGATTTCTCCAAAACGCTTCCGGAGGAACGGGTAAAACATACCAAGAACGAGGGCGTTTGGTACCAGGAAGAAGGGTATACGACCTCCTATTCGTTGAATGAGGTGATTGCCGGTTTTCAAGCCAATCCGAATATTTTGATCCGGACGGAAAAGATCAATGAAGCAGGGGAAAAAACAGTGTTGGACCGGAAAGAATCCCTGGGCAGGCTAAAGGACGCGGTCCGGGTTGTGGAAGGCGCCAATCTTATCCGTAATGAATATGGCAGTCGTTTGTTTGCCGACTTTTTCTTTTTTATCACCGGGTTTCACGGATTTCACGTGTTCTCCGGGGTGGTGATCAACATCATCATTTTCTTTAACATCATCCTGGGCACCTATCAGCGCAGAGGGCATTATGAGATGGTAGAGAAAGTGGGACTGTACTGGCACTTTGTAGACCTGGTGTGGGTATTTGTATTTACCTTTTTCTATCTCGTTTAAAGTCTAACATCTTACGTCTAATATCAAAAAATACATGGGACACGAACATATTTTAAAAGCATTCAGATGGGCAGGGGGGATCAACTTTAAATCCAACACCCAAAAGATTTGGTCGGTATTGATTTTTCTATCCATAGTAACGGCCGTGGAAGTAGTCCTTGGGATCTTTAAGCCGGAAGTTTTGGTCAAAAATTACTTTCTGGAAATGAAGTTGCTCAATTGGATCTTTATCATCCTTACCCTGGTAAAAGCCTATTACATTACCTGGGATTTTATGCACATGCGGGATGAGCGCAGTTCCCTGCGCCGGGCGGTAGTTTGGACCCCGATTTTCCTGGTGTCTTACCTTATCTTTATTTTGCTGTTTGAAGCTACCTATGTCTTTGAGGTATTTAAAGAAGGTTTCCTGGCCTGGGATTTTTAACGCAATTGTTTAAGAGTTTATTAGGCGGTGATACCACCGCCTTTTTTTATTTTTGCATACTGAAATTACGGCTGTGAAAAAGACGTTCGTTTTAGTGGTGCTTTTCATCTTCCCGCTGGTAGCCTATTTGTTTTTTGCTTCCGGGGTAAACAACTTTGGAAGGTTGCCGGTCTTACAGGAAAATATCCGGGATGTAGGCTTTATGGACAAAGACCAGACGTTCCAGGGTAAAATTACCATTCTTGGGTTCTTAGGTAAGGATGTGAATAGGCAAAAAGGTGTTGCGTTTAATCTCAATCAAAAGATATACAAACGCTTTTATGAATTCAATGACTTCCGGTTTTTAATGGTGGTGCCTGAAGGCGAGGAAGAAAAAGTAGCGGCCCTGAAGCAGGAATTGGAGCAGCTGACCCCAACGCATAAATGGAATTTTGTTTTTTCGGATGCTGAGAGCATTCAGGCCCTTTTTGAAAGCCTGGGTTCCGATTTGGAATTGAATACTACCTTGGGAACACCCTACGTCTTTATCATCGACAAGGAAGGGAACCTCAGGGGCAGGAAGGATGATGAAGATGAGGGCACCAAATACGGCTATAATGCCATTTCCGTGGCCGAACTCAATAATAAAATGGAGGATGACGTCAAAATAATTCTGGCCGAGTATCGGCTGGCCTTAAAAAAGAACAATGCCCAAAGGAGCAAGTAACAAAAAGAAATATACCTATATATGGGTCTCCGCCGTGGTGTTGCTCTTCGGTATTTTTGCCGTACTGGAAATCACCAAACGGATTAAAACGGGCACAGTGGTGGAGGATAACAGGCTGGCGGGGGTTACAGCCGCTCTGGAATTGTCGTACATTGTTAATGACGGGCAAAAGCGTAAAGTGCCGGGTTTTTCTTTTCTGAACCAGGACAGTGTCCTGGTTACCGATAAAGACTATTTGGGAAAAGTATATGTGGTGGACTTCTTTTTCACTACCTGTCCTACCATCTGCCCGATCATGACCGGTAACCTTGTGGAACTCCAAAATACATTTCGGGACATTCCGGACTTTGGAGCGGCGTCCTTTACCATCAATCCAAGATACGATAGTCCGCAGGTGCTTAAAGACTATGCCGGGAAATTCGGGATCGTCAATCCCAACTGGCATTTATTAACCGGGGATCAGGATAGTATTTACACCCTGGCGCGGGAAGGGTTTTATATTTTCGCCAATGAAGCTGCCGATGCCCCGGGTGGATTTGAACATTCGGGCATGTTTGCACTGGTGGACAAACAGGGCTATTTGCGTTCTCGGACAGATGCCCATGGGAATCCTATCATTTATTACCGGGGTACCATAACGGAAGAGCAGGGCGTAAACAATGAAGGAGAACCCCAGCAGATCACCATGTTAAAAGAAGATATTCAAAAATTGCTTTCGGAATAAATGGAAACTACACTTAAGCAGGAAAAAAAGGTAAAGGTTTGGATTACGGTATTATCCGTTGCCATACCCCTGGTGGTGGCGGTATTGTTCGGCTACAAAATTCCCAATGCACAACCCTTAACCTTCCTCCCGCCGATTTATGCCAGCATAAACGGGATTACCGCAATATTGCTGGTAGTTGCCGTGGTAGCTATTAAAAATGGGAAACCACAACTGCATCAAAGACTAATGACCACCTGCATTGTATTCTCTGTCCTTTTTTTGGTCATGTATGTGGCCTATCATATGACCTCCGATTCCACGCCTTACGGAGGGGAAGGGATGCTTAGGTATGTATATTTCTTCATTCTTATTTCCCATATTGTGCTTTCTATTGCCGTAATTCCCCTGGTGTTGATCACCTACAGCAAAACCTACCTGAAGGATTTTAAGGCGCACAAAGCCTGGGCAAAGTATACTTTTCCCATTTGGTTATATGTAGCGGTTACCGGTGTTATTGTGTATCTGATGATTTCCCCCTATTATGTCCAATAAAAAAACGATCATAGCTGTGCTCGTGGTAATGGCGCTTTTGAGTCCAACGCTTCTAGAAGCGCAATGCGCCATGTGCAGGGCGGCATTGGAGAGCGAGGCCGACAATAGTCAGGCAGAAGGGATCAACAACGGTATAGTGTACTTAATGGCCATTCCCTACATTTTAGTGGGGGGAGTGTTTTATTTGGTCTACCGGAAAATAAAAAGTTAAACTTCGCTTTTTAAAAAATTACAGGAAAAACTGTAACATTTTTTTTGGCGAATAGTCTTATGAACGTACGCTAACGTATTTCATCAATCATTAAAACCAGCCCAAATGTTTGACATCGAAAGATGGCAAGAGATCTTCGATACTATTCGCAAAAACAAATTGCGCACTTTTCTTACGGGCCTTTCCGTAGCTTCCGGGATTTTTATCCTGGTAATTCTGCTGGGTTTTGGACAGGGAATGCGCAACGGTATTGAACAGGAGTTTCAGCAAGATGCGTCCACCAGCATTGAAGTTTGGCCGGGGGTCACTTCAAAGGAATACAGGGGGATGAACCCGGGGCGCAGGATACAGTTGGTAAACGAAAACTACGAATCCTCCAGTACACTGCTTAAGGAGCTTATTGAACACAAATCCAGCAGGATGTTTGTTCGCGGGGTAACGGTAAACTATGGGAAAGAAAGCCTGGTGTATAGCATTCAGGGCGTTTCCCATAAATATCAATTCATAGAAAACGCCAGCATGATAGAGGGGCGCTTTTTGAATTACTACGACCAAAATTCGACAGCCAAGGTAGCTGTTATTGGCAAAAAGATCAGAACTGATGTTTTTAACACAGTGGATACGCCTTTAGGCGAGTATATAGAGGTATCGGGAATTCCCTTTAAAATAATAGGGGTTTTTAAAGACCATCGCGATAGGGAAGAGGAGCGAATTTATATTCCAATCACCACTGCGCAAAAGGTGTTCAATGGGGGTAACCGGATAAACACTATGTTTTTCACCCTGGATCCTATGGAGAACTTTGACCAGGCGGTAGCGCAGTCTATCGGGTTCAAAGAAAACCTGCGGTCCCACCTCCAAGAATTGCATACCGTAGCCCCTGACGACACTTCCGCCATAAATGTTTGGAGCGCTATGGAAGAAGCAAAGCGCTATTACAGCCTGACCAATAATATAAAGTTGTTTTTCTGGTTTGTGGGTATCTGTACCATTATTGCCGGGGTAGTTGGGGTAAGCAATATTATGCTCATTGTAGTTAAGGAGCGTACCCGTGAGATAGGCATACGAAAGGCATTGGGCGCCAGGCCCTGGTCCATTATCGCTATGATCTTGCATGAGGCCATATTTGTAACCGCTATTTCAGGTTTTGGAGGACTGATTTTCAGCATGGCCTTGTTGGAAGTTGTAGGACCGCATATCGAAATTGACTATGTGGTAAACCCTTCGGTCAATTTTAATGTGGCTTTTACCACTGTAATTGTACTTATTCTGGCCGGTACCCTGGCCGGGTTTTTCCCTGCATGGCGAGCGGCCAGCGTACATACCATTGAAGCATTAAGGGACGAATAATATGTTTAACAGAGATCGCTGGAAAGAGATTTTAGAAGTGCTGACTACTAATTGGTTCAGGACAGTGCTCACCGCCTTTGGGGTGTTTTGGGGGATCTTTATTTTGATCGTTTTGCTGGCTGCGGGAAAGGGTCTGGAAAACGGGATCAATGCAGATTTCGGGGATATTGCAACCAATACCATGTTTATGTGGACCCGCAGGACCACAAAACCCTATCAGGGCCTTCCAAAGGACAGGAGTTTTGAGTTTCAGCAGGAGGATGTACAAAGCATTTGGGATAATGTGCCCAATCTTCGGTTTATCTCGCCAAGGAATCAGCTGGGGGGATTCAGTTCCGGAGGGAACAATGTGGTACGTGGATTAAAAACCGGAGCCTACAATATATATGGGGATTACCCCGAAATTATTAACCAGGATCCCATGACGGTCACTTCAGGACGGTTTATCAATTACAATGATATTAATGAGAAACGAAAGATAGCGATCATTGGGCTGGGGGTACGCAACGATCTGTACGAAAAAGGCGAGGAGGTATTAGGCACCTATATTAAAATCCAGGGGGTAAACTTCCTGGTGGTAGGCACTTATAAAAAGAACACCAGTGATGGGGGAGAAGAAGGGCAAAAAGAGATCTTTGTTCCCTTTACAGCCTTTTCACAGGCGTTTAACAGGGGACAGGATGTAGGCTGGATGGCGATAACCGCAAAGGATGGCAGCTCTATTTCCGTGCTGAAGGAAAAAATCGTTGATGTGATGAAAAAGAAACACAAGGTACATCCGGAGGATAATCGCGCTATAGGGTATTTTGACCTCTATGAACAGTACAACAGGGTAGAGAGCCTGTTTGCCGGTATTCGTTGGATAGCCATTATTGTAGGAAGTTTTGTGCTCATTTCGGGAATTATCGGGGTGAGCAATATTATGCTCATTGTGGTAAAAGAACGTACCAAGGAAATTGGTATCCGAAGGGCCCTGGGGGAATCACCATGGTCCATAAAAAAACAGATCTTAATGGAATCCATTTTCCTGACTATTATTTCCGGTATGACGGGGATCATATTCGGGGCGCTGACCATTTATGGTATTAACAGCCTGTTGGATAGCGTGGGCCCGGTGGATATGTTTCTCAACCCAAGTGTAAGTATCGGTGTAGTGGCCAGTGCCTTGACCGTATTGGTATTTTCAGGCCTTCTGGCCGGATTTATCCCGGCGAACAGTGCCATTAAAGTGAGGCCTATAGAGGCGTTGCGAACAGAATAAAGTAGTAAATCAATCAAAAATTATCATAATGAAAAAATCGGTAACCATTATCATTTTACTGTTTATCGTAGTTTCCTTTGCCGGAGCCATGTACTATCTGTACCAAAAGAATTCGGAAGACCCCGTCGTCTATAAAACTGAAATTCCGACAAAACAGACTATTGTAAAAAAAGCGGTAGCTACCGGAAGTATCCTGCCGTTGGAGGAAGTATTGATAAAACCCAATATCTCCGGGGTAATAGAAGAGGTCTATGTTGAAGGGGGGGATTATGTGAAAACCGGGGACCTTTTGGCAAAGATTACGGTAGTTCCCAACCTAACTGCACTTAACGATGCCCGGGATGCCATAGATCAGTCCAAGATCACCTTAAACGATTCCAAACGAAACTACGATCGGCAACTGGAATTGTTTAATAAAGGGGTAATTTCTCAGGCCGATCTGGAGCAGGCTGAAGTAGCTTTTGACCAGGCGAGACAGTCCTACAGTGCGGCTACCAAACGTTATGATATCATTAAAACCGGGACCGCTTCGGGATATGGCAACCAAGCCCTTACCCTGATCCGTTCTACCGTAAGCGGAATGGTTTTGGATGTTCCGGTAGAAAAGGGGAACCAGGTTATTGAAAGCAATAACTTTAATGAAGGGACCACTATTGCCGCTATTGCCGATGTGGAACGCATGATCTTTGAGGGGAAAGTAGATGAATCTGAAGTAGGAAAAATATACAAAGACCTTCCTTTGGAAATTACGGTGGGTGCCATAGAAGACCAGGTGTTTGATGCGGTGCTGGACTATATTGCACCAAAGGGTGTAGAAGAAAATGGGGCCATACAATTTGAGATCAAAGGCACGCTTACCAAACAGGATTCCACCTTTATCCGTGCCGGTCTAAGCGCCAATGCTTCCATTATTCTGGCCAGGGCAGATAGTGTACTGGCCTTAAAAGAAGCACTGGTACAGTTTGATGACGATACCAAATCCCCTTTTGTAGAAGTGGAAGTAGGCGATCAGCAATTTGAGCGGAAAGCCGTTGAATTGGGAATCAGTGATGGGATTTTTGTGGAGGTAAAATCCGGGATTTCAAAAGACGACAAGATTAAGGTTTGGAACAACGTAGAAGACGAAGCAGGCAGCCGTTA
The DNA here is from genome assembly GCA_028284285.1 of Croceivirga sp. Lineage (GTDB taxonomy): Bacteria > Bacteroidota > Bacteroidia > Flavobacteriales > Flavobacteriaceae > Croceivirga. Next base: position 18,607 of record JANQSA010000085.1, on the reverse strand, counting down.
ATCATTTAACAAAACTTTTGTACAATTCTTGTAACAATTTAACAACTTGTCAGTCCTATAGCGGGATCGGATAGCTAAGAAACCAATCATGATAGAAATTAAAGACCTTCACAAGTCCTACCAAATGGGAAGCAATTCCCTTCACGTTCTCAAAGGGATCAACTTATCTGTAGAAGACGGAGAATTGGTGGCCATAATGGGATCTTCGGGTTCCGGAAAATCTACCTTACTGAATATACTGGGAATGTTGGATAATGCCGATAGCGGAGAGTATATTCTGGATGGTGTTCCTATTAAGAATTTAAGCGAGACCAAAGCGGCGCAATACCGCAATAAGTTTTTAGGGTTTATATTTCAATCATTCAATCTGATCAATTACAAAAACGCTCTGGAGAATGTAGCATTGCCCCTGTATTATCAGCGGATGCCCAGAAAACAACGACAGGAAAAGTCATTGAAGTATTTGGAGCAGGTAGGATTGAAAGATTGGGCCCATCACCTGCCCAGCGAACTTTCCGGGGGGCAAAAACAGCGGGTGGCCATTGCAAGGGCCATGGCGGCAGAACCCAAAGTGTTGCTGGCAGATGAGCTTACCGGCGCCCTGGATAGTGTTACGTCTTACGAGATCATGGAGCTTATCCAAAAGATCAACGATCAGGGGAATACCATTTTGGTGGTAACCCACGAAGATGATATTGCCCATATGTGTAAGCGTATTGTGTATTTAAAAGATGGTGTGATAGAGAAGGATGAAAAAATTGAACAAGTAAGAGTGGAATCTCATGTTCAGTAGGGATACCTGGAAGGAAATATTTGAGGCCATTGGCAAAAACAAACTCCGCACGTTTTTAACCGGCTTTACCGTAGCCCTGGGGATCCTCATTTTTGTGACCCTTTTTGGGATGGGGAACGGACTGAACAATACCTTTGAAAAATTCTTCGGAGATGATGCTACTAATATCCTAAGGCTTTTTCCCAGCCAAACCACCATACCTTACGGGGGTTTTAAAGCGAAACGCCAAATTGAATTTGAAAATGGGGATCTTGAAGATATTGAGAAGAATTTTACAGCCTTAATTGATTATATCACCCCGCGTATTTCAAGAAACGCTTTGGTTACGTATAAGGAAGAATCCGATAATTATGACACCCGGGCGGTGGCTCCCGGGTATCAGTTTTCAGAGAAGACTATTATCATGAAAGGGCGCTACATCAACGAGACGGATCTGGCCGAAAAGACAAAATACGCCGTTATAGGCCGTTTGGTAGAGATCGATTTATTTGATGATGAGGATGCGATGGGTAAATATATCGATATCGGGGGGAGTGCCTTTAAAGTGATTGGCGTATTTCAGGATGACGGGGGTGATAATGAAGAACGGTTTATTTATATTCCCTATACCACCAGACAGTTGCTCGAAGGAAATAACGATAAGGTAGATCAGATTATCATAGCCTTTAACCAATCGATTGGATATGCCGGGGCCCTGCAATTTGAGACCAAGTTGGATGAATTCATGCGAAAGAAGAAGGTGATCAGTCCGGAAGATCCCCGGGGGATTTTTATTCAAAACGTAGCCGATGATCTAAAAAGAAACCAACAATTTGCAGGGGTATTACAGCTAATCATCTCCGGAATTGCCTTTGCAGTGATCATTTCCGGAGTAATTGGGATAAGCAATATCATGTTGTTTGTGGTAAAAGAACGTACCAAAGAGATCGGGATTCGAAAGGCGATGGGAGCTACCCCCAAAAAAATTACGGGGACTATCATGTTCGAGTCCATATTCATCACCGCTATTTTTGGATTTTTGGGGATGATCATAGGTATTGTTATTCTAAATGTGATCCAGGGGGAAACCCTGGAAGAGAACTACTTCATCACAAATCCGGCGATCAATACAGGAACCGCAATATTTGTGACCATATTACTGATTGTTTGTGGTGCTATCGCCGCCTACGTACCGGCGCGCCGGGCGGCACAAATAAAACCCATTGTAGCACTAAGAGACGAATGATATGAAACAGTTATTTGACAGGGATACCTGGATTGAGATCTTCCAGTCCATTCGCAAGAATAAGTTGCGAACCTTTTTAACCATGATTGGGGTATTCATAGGGATTTATATTTATATAGGTCTTTCCGGAGCTTCAAAAGGCTTAGATAACGGTTTTGAAAGACAATTTAAAAGTGTAGCCAGAAATAGCATATTCGTTTGGGCACAATCTACAAGCATGCCGTATAGTGGGTTTAAAATAGGAAGACAGATACAGTTAAAGTTGCCCGATGTTGAAGCGTTAAAAAAACAAGTACCCGAGATCATGGCCATCGCGCCGAGAAATGTCCGGGGAGTTTTTGGTTCCAATCCGGGATTGATCACCAGGGGCTTAAAATCCGGAAACTATTCGGTGTTTGGCGACTTTCCGGAGTTTACCAAAATTGCCAGCAAGAAAATTTATGATGGGGGGCGGTTTATCAACGATGATGATATTGAACAGGAACGTAAAGTATGCGTCATAGGGGAACGAACCCAAAAGGAATTGTTTGACGAGGACGAAGATCCCTTAGGAGGCTATATTACTATTGATGAAATAAACTTTCAGGTGGTTGGCGTACATAAGTTTGTGCCCAATAGCCCTTTTGATAACGACAGTGATATCTATATTCCCTTTACTACCTATAGAAAACTGTATAATACAGGAGACAATTTGGCATGGTTCGCGATTGCGGCCTACGATGACGCGGATGTGGTAAAGGTTGAAGAGGATATCAAAGCGACCTTACGAAGAATACATAGAGTAGATCCTAGAGACGAGCGTGCCATAGGTTCCTTTAATTTAGGAGAGATATTTAAAAGAATTTTTGGATTTTCCGCAGGCTTGACCTTCTTATCGCTTATTGTTGGGGCGGCCACAATTTTGGCAGGGGTGATCGGTATAGGAAATATCCTGTTGATCTCGGTAAAAGAGCGTACGAAAGAGTTGGGTGTACGAAGGGCCATGGGGGCAACTCCAGGGGAAATAAAGAATCAAATCATCATAGAATCTTTAGTGCTTACTATGCTGGCAGGGATTATTGGGATAATTGCCGGAGCGGGTACATTACGACTAATAGATTCCCTTACGCAAGGTGGCGACTTCCCGTATACCAATCCCACTGTGCCCATTCCTTATGTCCTTGGATCCTTGTTTTTAATGGTTGTACTGGGCATTTTGATCGGGTTGATCCCCGCGCAAAGAGCGGTTAGTATACGGCCCATTGATGCATTACGGGAAGAATAGAACAAAACCAAAATTGAACTAAATAATCAAAAAAATGAAGAAAATTTTAAAATGGGTAGGAATTGGAGTCCTGGTTATCGGCGCCCTTTGGGCGGCTACCTTCTTTATCAAATCCAATAGTAAGGGTACTATTGAATTTGAGACCCATAACCCTTTTGTTTCGAATATAGAAAAAAAGACGGTGGCTACGGGTAAGGTGATCCCCCAGGAGGAGGTGGAAATAAAGCCCCAAATTACGGGAATCATCGACAAGATCTTTGTAGAGGAAGGCGCCCAGGTAAAAGCCGGGGAATTGATCGCAGTGATCAAGGTAGTGCCTAATGAACAGGCCCTTTTTCAGGCCAAAGGGAGAGTAAATAATGCTAAAGTAGCCTTGCGCAATTCCGATTTGCTATTTAATCGAAATAAAGAACTCTTTGACAAAGGTGTGGTTTCGGAACAGGATTTTCAAGATATAGAGCTGGCTTTTGAGCAGGCGAAGTTGGAATTGGAGAATGCCCAAAACGATTACCAGATTATCTTAAAGGGCTCCGCAGGAGGTTCTATGAGCGCCAATACCGATATCCGGGCCACGGTGGATGGCACCATTTTGGAAATTCCCGTGGAAGAAGGAGACCAGGTCATTCAAAGTAACAATTTTAATGATGGCACCACGATTGCAGCGGTTGCGGATTTGGGCAAAATGATCTTTGAAGGCAAAGTAGATGAAGGTGAGGTGGCAAAATTGGAGATTGGAATGCCGTTAACCATCACGCTGGGCGCTGTGGAGGACAAGGAACTAGAGGCGAAGTTGAAATTTATTGCTCCAAAAGGGGTGGAAGAAGCTGGTGCAGTGCAATTTAAGATTGAAGGGGATGTGGCGGTGACAGATGATCTTTTGATCCGTGCAGGCTACAGTGCCAATGCTTCCCTGACCCTGGAAAAAAAGGACAGTGTTTTGGTCATTCCTGAGGCCTTGCTCCAATTTGATAAGTCTACCAACAAACCCTATGTAGAGGTATCCACGGGGGAACAGGAATTTGAACGCAGAGATATAGAAATTGGGATTTCGGACGGGATCAATGTGGAAGTTGTTTCCGGTTTAACAGAAGAGGACAATGTAAAACAGTGGAATAAGACCGAACCCATTAAGAAAGGCACAGAAGAAGAGGGAGAGGGAGAAGAAGAGAGTGCGGAATAACCAGTAACAAACCGAAAATCAAAAAACGAAATGAAGTATAATATTATTTGGATACTATTGCTGTGTTGTGGGGTATTCTCAGGCAACGCGCAAATGAGAAAATGGACGCTGGAAGAATGTGTAACCTTTGCTGTAGACAACAACCTCAGTATAGAACAGTTCGAACTGGACCTGGAAACTGCCGAAATTGATAAGTTGGATGCTCTGGGGGGCTTATTACCCGATTTAAACGCCAATACCAGTGCCTCTAACGCAGTGGGTTTCTCTATTGTACCTGGTAGTAACGCACCAACCACGGAGACCACATTCCGGGTGAATGGGGGGTTTAGTTCTAACCTTACACTTTTTGATGGGTTGCGAAATTTTCGCCGGCTGAACAGGGCCAGGATGAATGCCATTTCAAACCAATATCGTGTAGATGATTTAAAGGATGATATACGGCTGAATGTAGCGAATGCTTATTTGCAGGTATTGTCCAACAAAGAGCAACTAAAAGTGTCTCAGGCACAGTATGCCGTCACTGAACAAGATGTGAAACGGACACGGGAGTTGGTAGAATCCGGTGTGGTACCAAGAGGCGATTTATTGGATATTGAAGCCACCGCTGCTACGCAAGAGCAACAAATTGTAACGAATGAAGCCTTTGTGACTATTTCTAAGATCAACCTGGCGCAGCTCTTACAGATCACAGATTATGACAACTTTGACATTGCTGAGGAAACCTTTGAAGTTCCTCCTTCAGAAATCATGAATAATTCGGCCAAGGTCATCTTTGACAAGGCCCTGAGTTTTCGTAATGATGTTAAGTTAGCGGAAACCAATATCGATTTAGCGGAGAAAGATGTACAAATCGCCCGGGGAGCCTATTATCCTACAATAACAGGCTTTTTTCAATATAACTATGGGTATTCCAATAGAAACCAGATACCGGATGCAAATGGTGAGTTCTTTGTTCCCTCTTTTGTAGATCAGCTATGGATCTTTGATGGGGTGGCATATGGTGCGCAGATAAACGTACCTGTTTTTAACGGTTGGACGGCAAGGAACAACGTAAAACGTGCCAAAATAGACCTGAAACGATCTGAGCTGCAATTAGAACAGACCAAATTGGATTTGGAAACTGACATTAATCAGGCGTATGTTGATGTGAGAACGTTTTCCAAGGCCTATGAAGCTGCGGAAAAAACCCTGGAAGCAAGAGAGTTGGCCTATCAATATGCCAAGGACCGTTTTGAGGTGGGTCTATTGAACGCTTTTGATTTTGGGCAATCTCAAGCCCGACTGGATGATGCCAGGGCCAATGTCATTCGCACAAAATACGACTATATTTTCCGCCTGAAGATCCTTGAGTTTTACTTTGGGCTTCCTATACGCTTAGATTAACATAGCGCATTTCCCCTTCTCTTTTTGGTAAGAGACAGTATCTTTGCCAAATGGCAAAAATCCTGTGTTTGGAAACGGCAACCACCAACTGTTCGGTAGCCGTTGGGGTAAACGGTAAGGTAGCGGCTTTAGTAGAAGAGAATGCCAGGCAATACTCCCACGGAGAGCAATTGCATGTTTTTATTGAAAAAGCATTGCAAAAAGCGAAATTGAATCACACTGAGCTGAATGCCATTGCGGTTAGTAAGGGTCCGGGTTCGTATACGGGCTTGCGCATTGGGGTAGCCGCTGCCAAAGGCTTGTGTTTTGCTTTAAACCTACCTTTAATAGCTATACCCACACTGGAGAGTATGGCACGCCAACGTAAAGCTGAACCGGAAGAAATAATTATTCCGCTCCTGGATGCCCGGCGTATGGAAGTCTATTCCGAAGTGTATAATGATCAATTTGAAGTACTTCGGGAAACCCGGGCAGAGATCATAGATGAAAATGCTTTCCGGGAATATAGCACCGCAAAACGCATTCATTTACTGGGGAGTGGTGCGGAAAAGTGCAAGGCGTTGCTAAGAGGAGAACGGTTTGAGTTTCATACGGAAATACTACCATCCGCCCGGGAAATGGTTCCACTTTCACATACCAAACAACAAGAGCGTGAATTTGAGGATATTGCGTATTTTGAACCTTTTTATTTAAAAGATTTTATCCTGCAGGGAGGAAAACGCTAATCGTCCAGGGTATGTACCACACGTTGTGGGAATGGAATTTCAATCCCTGCTGCATCAAAACGTAGTTTGGACTGCTCTATGAGATGGAAACGAGCAGGCCAGAACTCCTCATTTTTTGCCCAAAAACGAAGCGTAAGGTCTACCGAGCTGTCTCCTAAACTATTGACATAGACTTCAGGAGCAGGGTCTGCTAGAATTCGGGGGTCCTCATTGCATATGTCCAGAAGGATATCCTTTGCTTTTTTGATATTGGAACCGTAGCCAATACCCACAACATAGTTTTCCCTGCGTATGGGTTCGGCATTATAATTCACAATATTGCCGTTGGCCAGTTGCCCGTTGGGGATAATGGCTATTTGGTTGCCAAAAGTGGTCAGCTTCGTGTTAAAAATAGTGATTTCCTTTACCGCTCCATCCACGCCTTGTGCGGAGATCCAATCCCCAACCCGAAAGGGTTTGAAGAGCAGTATAAGTACCCCTCCTGCAAAATTGGCCAAAGAGCCTTGCAATGCCAATCCAATAGCCAAACCTGCGGCGCCCACCATGGCAATTAATGATGAGGTTTTAACACCCAACTGGGTTACCACTAATACCGCGAGTAACACCTTTAACGATATTCCAATAAAACTTTGAAGGAACGACTCCAAAGCGGGATCGTAGTCTTTTCTCTGAAAGAATTTGCGCACCAGTTTGTTAATGATCTTGATGACCCATAACCCAACAAAGAGAATAACAAGGGCAGTCACCAGGCTGGGGATCAAGTTCCACAGCCAGTCTATTGCTTTATCAAGATAGGTTCCGTAGTTGTTCAGTTCTTCCAGCATTGTTCCGGATTTTTTGGAAAAATAACGATAACCCCAGTCAATGGCAAATACAAAAATTTAAGCTTAGGTTAATGTTGGGAATGTGCTAGAGCTGTTGCAGTACTTCCTTAGTGCTCGTTACGGGAAGTTTACAGGCACCTTCTATACAGACATAGACCAACGTACGGGAGGCATCGTAGCGGTTTTGTACTAAATCCAGGGCACCTTCCTGTGCTGCTCCTACCAAAATGCTATTGGGAATATAATTCGCGGACAGTGCTGCCCCGAGTTTTTTAAAGTCTTCCCCCACAACGGCAATTTCATAGAAATTTTTGTTTTCAAACAGTACCAGGTGTAGCCAATTGGCAAAACTTTGCCCATTTTCCGTAAAATTCTCCTGAACGTTGTTTAGCATTTGTTCCACACGTTGCCCATAACCTTCCTGCGGGAAAAGCTTGTGCAGTTTTAGCAGGTTTTGTGCCATAATAGAATTGGAAGAGGAGATTACATTGTCATTGATCTCTATGGATCTTCTAATTAAAGCGGCATCTTCATGTGAAGTAAAGTAGAACATTTTACTGGTGGCATCGCTAAAGTGAGCAATGGCATAATCCATCAGTTTTTTAGCAGCAAAAAGCCATTGTTCCTCAAAGGTAACTTCATACAACGAAATATAGGCCTGAGAAAGACAGGCGTAATCCTCCAGGAAAGCATTGATGGTGCTTTGGCCGCCTTTATGATTTCTATATAAGGTGCCGTCCGGTTGGGTCATTTGCTGTTGAAGGAATTCTGCATTTTTCAGGGCCAACTCCAGATAGTCTTCATTTTGTAAATAACGATAGGCGTCTACCAGGCCTTGCAGCATTAATCCGTTCCAGGAAACCAGGATCTTATCATCCAACCTTGGTTTCTTTCGCTGGTCTCTCACGGTTTTAAGACGTTGTAGAGCGCCGTCAATTTTACCTTTTAAGGTAGGTAGGGAAATCGCGTGCTTTTCGGCAATAAAATGATCCGATTTGTCGCGGATCAATACATATTTGCCCTCTTCCCAATGTCCGTAAGCATTGATATTGTAATAGTCCTTAAAAATTGGAAAGTCCTCTCCAAGCAGGGAATCCAGTTCGTGTTCTTGCCAAACATAAAAAGCACCTTCTTCCAAAACCCCGGACTCATTAAGGCTGTCAGCATCAAGGGAGGAGTAAAAACCACCACTTTCATCCAGCAATTCTAACTTTATAAAAGAGACCGTTTGCTCCACCACTTTTTTGTACAAAGGATTTTTGGTAACGGCAAATGCCTTGGCATACAGACTGGCAAGCTGTCCGTTATCATACAGCATTTTTTCAAAATGGGGCACATGCCATTTGGTGTCTACGGCATATCGGGAAAAGCCCCCGTCTATGGGATCAAATATTCCGCCATACGCCATTCTGGTAAGTGTAGTATCTACATAGGCCATGACTTCTTCCTCTTTTTCAGATATCGCATAGTGCAGCAGGAAATCCAGGTTATTCGGCATCATGAACTTTGGTGCTCTTTTGTACCCGCCCAGATAGGTGTCAAAATAAGAAGACCATTGCTCCACGGCCCTCTCCAATTGGCTCAGGGTGAAGTGATCTGCCGTTTCTTTGATTTCGACGAGATTGATAGCCTGGATACCCCTTTCCATATTAGAAGCGTATTCCTCCACTTTTTTTGGATCCTTTTGGTACAATTCCATCAATTGGTTCAGGGATTTTATCCAGTTCTCCTTGGGAACATAGGTAGCGCCCCAAAAAGGTCGTCCATCGGGCAGAGCTACAATGTTTAAGGGCCAACCGCCTCTTCCTGTCATCATTTGAATGGCATCCATATAAATCTGATCCACATCCGGGCGTTCTTCCCGGTCAATCTTTATGTTTACGAAATTTTCGTTCATTATTTTAGCCACCTCCTCATCTTCAAAACACTCCTTTTCCATTACATGGCACCAGTGGCAAGCGGCATAACCGATACTGATGAGCAGGGGTTTGTTTTCTTTTACTGCTTTTTCCAGAACTTCCGGCTTCCAGGCTTCCCAGTTCACCGGGTTATGAGCGTGCTGTAGTAAATACGGGCTGGTCTCATGGATGAGGGCATTGGTGTGTTTGTGTTCCATGGTAGATTTTTTTTGCGAACATCCGAGGGTTACAAGTAGTAGGGCGAGGAAAAAGCGTCTCATACAGGAAAAATACAATAAAAAAAAGCGCCGATAACGGCGCTAAAACAAATTGTCACATAGACTTTATTGTACCTCAAACGTGATCTTTACATTCACGCGGTACTCCGCTACTTTGCCATCTGATACCGTGGCGCTCTGCTCATTGACATACACAGAACGAATGTTTTTTACTGTTTTTGAGGCCTGTTCTACCGCTTTTTCAGTGGCGTCTTCCCAACTTTTATCCGAGTTGGCCAACACTTCAATTACTTTTAAAATTGCCATAGTTAATGATTTTTAAATTTCTTCAAGATAACAAATATTACAGCATGCTACCCGTTTAGCGCTACCACCTCTTGTACTTTATCCCCTAACATATTTTTAAGCATGGTTTCTATGCCGTTCTTTAGGGTAAACGTAGAGGAGGGGCAGCCACTGCATGCTCCTTGAAGAATAACATTTACCGTTTTGCTTTCCTCCTCATAGGATTTGAAGAGAATGTTCCCGCCGTCGCTGGCTACGGCCGGCTTTACATATTCTTCCAGGATATTTATTATTTGAACTGCGGTTTCATTTTGAGGGACGGTTTCAGCCTTGTTTTGCGCTGCTGCTTCTGTAGTAGGCGTAACTTTTTCCGTGGCCACAGCCTCATTCCCTTTGGCCAGAAAATCCCTGATAAATTCACGGAGTTCCATGGTGATGTCGTTCCAATCGGCTATTTCATATTTTGAAACCGAAATATAGTTTTGATCAAAAAAGACTTCTTTTACAAATGGAAAATGGAATAGTTTTTTGGCCAGTTCGGAGTCTTTGGCTTCATCAATGTTTTTAAACTCGTAAATGGAAGGAACAATAGTTCTGTTGGCCACAAACTTCATTACGGAAGGATTTGGGGTTACTTCGGCATAAACCGTAATAGGGACCTGCCTGGAGGAGTCGGTTTCCACTACCACGGGTTCCCCTGTATTTAAATATTCCACAAGGTTTTGGGCCACTTCATCTTTCACATCACTCCATTGTATAATATCAAAGCGTTCCAGGGCAATAAAATTTCCGGAAACGTATACGGTTTTTATAAAGGGGAGATGAAATAGCTGTTGGGCCAGGGGGGAGTTCTTAGCCTCATCAATATTCTTGTATTCATAGTTTTCTTTAACCAGGAAGTGGTTGGCTTCAAACTTTAATATAGCGGGATCTGCAGTTTCCACTACTCTTATGTTGTACTCCTTCATAGCGTTGACTTTTCGCAAAAATACGAAGGATTTATGGGTATAAAAATTTATAATAATGTTAGATTTTAATCGTTATCTAGTTGTTTATGCGGCACAGAACTAACAATTAGCCCCTACATCTTAATGAAAAAATTGCTGTATTTCCTGCTGTTGCCTCTTTTGTTATGCTCTAAGCTGTATGCTCAAGAAGGGATTCCCGTGTATTTTGATTACCTGGCGGACAACTATTATTTGGTGTATCCTTCCATGGCCGGTATTGGTCAGGGAGGTAAAATGCGGCTAACCGCCCGGCAACAATGGTTTGATGTGGATGAGGCTCCTAACCTGCAAACGTTCAATGCCCATTTTAGGGTAGGAGAAAAAAGTGGCGTGGGCGCTATTCTTTTTAACGATGCGAACGGTTTTCACTCCCAAACGGGATTCAAAGGAACCTATGCACATCATTTACAGCTAGCCGGAGACTTCAGGACACTAAACCAGTTATCATTTGGGCTAAGTGCCGGGGTAATTTTAAGTAGCCTGGATGAAACCGAATTCCGGTCGGTAATCCCCGACCCTATTATTAGCGGAGTAAAAAATACGACCAGCTATTTTAACCTGGACCTGGGAGCGTCCTACAACTATCTGGAGTTTTACGCGCATGCGGCCATTCTCAACATTTTAGGTAGTGGAAGGGATCTGTATACCGCAGCCGAATTTGACAATTTGAGACGCTACCTGTTATCTGCGGGTTATGTTTTTGGTCGCGGTGATTTTCGGGTGGAACCGTCCGTATTATTCCAAATGACGGATTTTACCCGGGAAAGAACTATTGATATCAATGCCAAGGCCTATAAAGATGTTGGCTTTGGTACTATTTGGGGAGGATTGTCCTATAGAAGGAGTTTTGACGGGGCGCAATTTATTTCAGATGGTTCTGTAGAACCTCAGAATCAAAGGCTACAATTGTTCACCCCTATCGTTGGGGTCAATGTGAATCGTTTTCTCTTCTCGTACAATTATTCGTATCAAACCGGAGATATCCGTTTTGCTGATGGCGGATTTCACCAGATCACTATTGGGTATGATCTGGGAGAACAACCGGAAAATCGTTACGATTGCTACTGCCCGGCGGCGAATTACTAACCGCTGGTATTCCGGCACCCCATGATGAGTGCCGAAATAAACTCACATTCGGCATCACTCCCAAACATAGTTTTTCCTGGCAGCTTGCTTTTTTATCGCTTGAAGCATAGCATTTTCCAGTTCCCCTTTTTGGTCATTGCGTTTTTGAGCGATGAAGGTCTCCCTTTTGGTATTCAACTCCTGGATTTCCTTCTGGATTTTGATCCGTTCTGCTTTTTTCTGCTGTATGTATTTTTTAATTTCCTCTTGCGATTTTCCCTGTAAAGCTTTGGGAAGTTGTTCTTCTTCCAGTTCTTCCAGGATTTCTTCGGAATCTTCCACCGCATCTACCAGGTCCCATCCGGCATTTTTATACAGCCTTGAACTTTTGCTTACCGCCCGGTTAACGGCAACGGATTCTGACAATTCATAAGCGTTATCGTCCTGCAGGGCCTGTTGTTTTGACCGTTCTGCCCCGGCTACACCGTAACTGATGTACGTGCGGTTCAGTTTGGCATTTAGTTGAATGATGATATCGTCATAAGGTGTAGTCACATGGACCAGTTGTTGATTGTGGTCTATAGCCATATAGTCTCCCCCGGTGCGAAGGGCGCCATCTTTCCATTTGGTGGTAATACCCTGTTCATAGTTCCCACAAAAGATGGTATTTACCACTACATCCTTCTCCCGGGCCTGGGAGAGGGCATCCCTGTAATCCAGTTTGCCCTGGGTAAAAGGTTCGTTGCCGGCAATAAAAATGAGTTTAAGGTCATCCGGGTTTTTACCCCATTCTAATTGTTTTAAGGAAGTATGGATCACCGTACCGCAATACTCCTCACCTCCATTGGTCGTCAGGGAAAAGAGCTTTTCGGAAATCTCGTCCAGATCATTGCTAAAACCAAGAACTTGCCTAATGTATCCCTCCCGGGAAGAGAGGTTGTCGTTACCATATTCATATAGTGCGATCATTAGACCGGGCCTATGCTGAGTACCGCATCGGGCATAGGTGAATTCATTTACAATATCCCAAAGCTGGGCCTTGGCTTGATGAATTAAGCCATCCATACTGTTACTGGTATCTAACAGTAGAGCAATCTTTACATACTGCTTGGCAGCAGGGCGAACTTCTGAAACATGGGGAGGAGGGAAGCTGTTAACATAAGTGTTGACTTCCTTAACCGGGCCAAACCCGAAGGAATGCCATAATCCGAAACCTGCCAGGGCAAATAAACTGATCTTACGTATCATAGTTTTTCTTTTTTTGAACTCATTTAGCCAATTGAAAAAGTCTAAATGAGTTCTTTATTCGGAATAAAGCTATGACCGGAAAGTGATCAAAAAAATCCAAATTGAGCCTACCGGGCATTTGAATGAGTACGACTGTTTTTTCGTTGAGTTGAAGGGTAAAATGATGTGCTTTTTCCACCTTTTTAGGAGTTACCCCATTTTTAAATGCGCCTCAAATAGCCTAAGTTTACTTTGGTTAAAGGGATTTATGTTAAGAAAAGTACAGATAGCGCTATTTCTTCTTTTTACCCTTTTTTCCTGGCATTTGATGTATTCCCAGCAACAGGGCGTTTTTGTACTTAAAGGGCAGGTAAGGGTAAAAGAGAGCGGTTTGCCCATTTCCGGAGTAGATGTTAGCACCAATAAGGGAGAATATAGTATCACTAACGGTCTCGGGGAATTTCGCATAAAAGTTCAGATAGGGGATATACTCATATTCCAGGATCCGGACTTTGAAACGGCACGCCACACCATTACCTCAAAAGAGGAAGTGATTCTTGAAGTACAGGAATATTTGCCTTCCAGGTCACAAAAAAGGACGTCGGCTATTGCTGAAGGACATCAGATATTTCTGGATTCTGCGGAATACTACAAAACCAGGGATATTGGTAAGAGTATAGAATTTGTCTCGCAATCCATTTCCAGTTTAGGTACTTCCGGGAATAAAACACAACTGGCCCGTTCGCTTACCGTACTGGGAGAGGTGTACCTCTATCATCAACAGTATGACCTGGCGATCACCAACCTGCAAGATGCTCAAAAAGCCAGGAAAACGATAAGAGCAAGTCTTGTTTTAGCAAAGGCCTACCTCGCTAACGGTAGTTTTTTCGAGGCAGAGCAAGAGCTTTCCGAATTACTGGAGTTAAAAAGTCTGGAGCCGTTTCAAAGAATTGCACTCCTGGAAGGTTTAGGGGACGCCAACAGGGGATTGGAAAATATCGAATTGGCTTTGGAATACTATGAGGAAGGCCTGAAAGTGGCCCAAAAGAATCAGGCTTCTTCTAAAGTAATTGATATCAACTCCAAAATCGCAGAAGCGTATGCCAGCGTTAATCGCAAGATTGAGGCACAGGGGTATTATAACAATTCACTACAGTTATCCCAGGGGCAGGCCCCGGAGCGCGCCATTCAGGAGAGTGAGAAAGTGGCGGATTTCTATAATCGCTCCAACCGATACCAGGATGAAATTAAACTGAGAAAGAAGAGCCTGGACCAAATTCAGCAGCTTCCCGGTAAAACGGTGGCCGAAGAAAAAGGGATCGTGGGGACAGATTCTATTACATCGCAGCGTATCAATTACAAAATTGCACAGGCTTATATTGCGCAGTCAAAATTTGATGAAGCCATTCCCTATCTGCAAAGGAGCATTGTAGAAGCAGATAATGAAGACGATTTAGTTGTACAGAAGGATGCCACCCGGGAGCTTTCCGAGGTCTATGAGTATAAAGGGGACTTTACCAGGGCCTTTGAAAATTATCAGGACTACGTCGCCCTGGTAGATAGTCTTTACATTAGAAAAGAACAGGAGATTTCGCGTTTGGCACGGCTCAACCTGGACATTGCCCGAAAACAAAATCGCATCTCAACCCTGGAGCAGGAGCGAGAACTAAGTCAAAGCAAGTATAGTTTGGCGTTAACAGAACAAGAGCTTATTGAAGAACGAAACAAACGGCAAAAATGGTTGATTTATTCGTTGGGATTTGGAATGGGGTTGCTCGCCTTAACTGCTTTAGTGTTTTACCGAAGTAACCAAAAGCAAAAGTTAGCCAATAATCTGTTGGCCTTAAAATCATTAAGGTCTCAGATGAACCCGCATTTTATATTTAATGCCTTAAACTCGGTTAACAATTACATTGTCAAGAATGACGAGCGCAGTGCCAACCGATTTTTGAGTGACTTTTCAGTGCTAATGCGCAATGTATTGGAAAACTCCGAAGAAGATTTCATCCCGTTTACAAAAGAGTTGGAATTGCTTCGATTGTATGTAAAACTGGAACATTCCCGTTTCCCGGAAAAGTTTGACTACCGTATTGAGGTGGCGAAAAACGTTCAGGTGGATGCTTTTGCTATTCCCCCGATGTTGTTGCAACCCTACGTGGAAAACGCGATATGGCATGGTTTACGGTATGCAGCGGAAAAAGGGGCATTACGGATTGATGTAGCGCAAATTGAGCAGGGAATACTCCAAATTACAGTAACCGATAATGGGATTGGAAGGAAAAAATCCGCAGAATTGAAAACACAACATCAAAGAAAGCAAAAGTCCAAAGGTATGGGCAATATCAAAAAACGGATTGCTATTTTAAATGAGATGTATAAGAATAAGATAGATGTCGCCATTTCGGATTTGAACGAAGATGGAACGGGAACCAAGGTGGTACTAAAACTGAAGAAAGACTAATGAAACTCAACGCAATTATAGTAGAAGATGAAGCGAACAGCAGGGAGATCCTACGGGAATATCTTTCCAGGTATTGTGAAGCCGTGGAATTGCTGGGAGAGGCTGCCAGTATAAAAGAAGGACTGGAACTAATTGCAAAACATAAATTGGATCTTGTTTTTTTGGATGTTGAAATGCCTTTTGGCAATGCATTTGACCTGCTGGACCAGGTGCCCAACAGGACCTTTGAAACTATTTTTGTGACCGCATATAATCATTATGCCATGGATGCACTCAACAGTCAGGCGGCATATTATTTGATGAAACCGATCAACATAGATGAATTGATCAAGGGAGTGCAACTTGTTCAAAACATTAAAGAGCGGGAAAATGCCCTTGAAGGAAAGGTATTGCAATCCAATTTTGCAAAAGCCGAAGGGAAGATTACCTTGCCACAGCAAGATGGTTTTAAGGTGTTGGAAGTTGCGGATATCCACTACTGTAAAGCAGATGATAATTACACGGAGATCTATTTGAAGGAGAAAAAAATTGTAGTGAGTAAAACCTTAAAATATTTTGAGGAGATATTGTCCGATTTTCCTTTCGTGCGTATCCATAAGTCCTATCTGGTCAACCTGAATGAAATTGCACAATACAAAAAGGGAAAAGGGGGGAGTGTGTTATTGCACAATGGTAAAGAACTCTCCGTGTCTGCCACAAGAAAAGGGGATTTACTGTCCCATTTTAAATAATCGTTACAATTTTAATGTGATCCAATGATAATACAAGCTGTAAACGGAAAGTCTCCCAAAATAGGGGAAGATTGTTTTATTGCCGAAAATGCGACCATTGTGGGAGAAGTACACATGGGAAATCAATGTAGTGTATGGTTTAATGCGGTGATTCGGGGAGATGTGCATTTTATAAAGATGGGGAATAAGGTGAACGTACAGGATGGTGCGGTCATTCACTGTACCTATCAAAAATCACCTACTACCATAGGGAATAATGTGTCTATTGGGCATAATGCCATAGTGCATGGCTGTACGATAAAAGACAATGTTTTAATTGGTATGGGCGCCATTGTAATGGACGATTGTGTTGTGGAATCCAACGCCATTATTGCGGCAGGTGCGGTGGTGACCCAGGGCACTCATGTACCCTCAGGAACCATCTACGCAGGTATGCCTGCTAAAAAGCTAAAAGAGGTAAGTGCGGAACTGAGTTCGGGAGAAATAGATCGTATCGCCAACAACTATGTAAAATACAGCAGTTGGTTTAAATAATAGTGCAGGGGGCTATCTCAGTTCAGTCCTTTTTCTATTTTTGCCGAACCATTAAGAGTACACTATGAAAGCATATATTTTTCCCGGTCAGGGAGCACAGTTTGTAGGAATGGGATTGGATCTGTATGAACAATACCCTCAGGCACAAGAGTTTTTTGAAGATGCCAATGACGTTCTTGGTTTTTCCATTACCGATATTATGTTTGAAGGTACTGCTGATGATTTGAAACAAACCAGGGTTACCCAACCAGCCATCTTTTTACATTCCGTGATTTTGAGCAAAGTAGTGGGGGAGGCGTTTCAGCCGGAAATGGTAGCCGGTCATTCCCTGGGAGAGTTTTCGGCCCTGGTGGCCAATGGTACCTTGGAACTTGAAGATGGATTGAAATTAGTCGCACAACGGGCTATGGCCATGCAAAAAGCCTGTGAGTTACAACCCAGTACCATGGCTGCAGTATTGGGCCTGGAGGATGCCGTAGTAGAAAAGATCTGTGCAGAAGTTGATGGGATAGTAGTGCCGGCGAATTACAATTGTCCGGGGCAATTGGTGATCTCGGGAGAGGTGGAAGCGGTAAATATCGCCTGTGAAAGATTAAAAGAAGCAGGGGCCAGAAGAGCGCTTGTCTTACCCGTTGGAGGGGCATTTCATTCCCCCTTAATGGAACCCGCCCGCGAGGAATTGGCCGCTGCTATTGAACAAACTACCTTTAAAGTACCAGGCTGTCCCGTGTATCAAAATGTACCTACCACGGCAGTAACCGATCCGTCACAGATAAAGGCTAACCTGATCGCACAACTTACCGCCCCGGTAAAATGGACGCAGAGCGTACAACACATGGTTGCAGATGGCGCCACGGACTTTATGGAAGTAGGCCCTGGAAAAGTGTTGCAGGGACTGGTCAAAAAGATTGATTCCCAGGTAGGAACATCTTCTGCGCAACCAGGCGAATGAGATTTCCTACAGGATTGACGTATTTTATCTAAGGAAACCTAGATTTAATCCTTTATGTTGGGGTGGTCACCCGAATTTTAGTAATATTGATATTCCCCAGGTACTAACAGTTAGAAGGTGGTTTTGGCAAGAGATCAGATAAAGCGAACGTTATCCTACTTCATGGATTTTAATCTTCTCGGACGAAAGATACGGCTCTTAAGTTTCATAGTTATTTTATGTTTCGGGTTGTATGGGTATGGGCAGATTCCTACAGGCTATTCGGTAAGCATTGACCAGGACCCTATTACCGCTACCAATGAGAATGCTATCAGTTTCACTTTTGCAGGGGCTGAAGCAGCGGCTACTTACAATTATAGCTTTAATAGTAGCGGAGGTGGCACTCCTGTAACGGGTAGTGGCATAATAGTTAGTGCTACGGACCAGATTACGGGCATCGACCTGAGCGGTCTTGGGGATGGGACGGTTACTTTAAGTGTTACCCTTACGAATATAAGCGGTACTGGTGCTGCTGCCGAAGACACGGCTATCAAGGATACCGCAGTTCCTACGGGTTATTCGGTAAGCATTGACCAGGACCCTATCACAGCTGCGAATGAAAATGCTATCAGTTTCACTTTTGCAGGGGCTGAAGTAGGGGCGACCTATAACTACAGTTTCAGTAGTAGCGGAGGGGGGACCCCTGTAGCAGATAGTGGCACGATAGTTACGGCCACGGACCAGATTACGGGCATCGACCTGAGCGGTCTTGGGGATGGGACGGTTACCTTAAGTGTTACCCTTACCAATGGCAATGGCACAGGTGCAGCTGAGA
>JANQSA010000011.1 GCA_028284285.1 Croceivirga sp. | reverse complement strand
GCCCCGAAAACCAAGATAGCCGTTAGCGATAGCAAAAACGGTTTCATCCTGAGCCAGATATTGGGGTGAAAATTTTTTTTGGATGATCCTCCAGTCATCAATAGGATAAATATGCCTGGGCGGGAGTTTAATGTTTTTCGAAATCATCTGGTCTGTTTACTCACCGCTCAAAACGGGAGTCAAATTTTAAGGGTCATTGTACCACTCGATATACAATACAAAGTGGTCTTTTTTTTAAAAAATCTAATATAATAGAAAGTAAGATAGCTTTTCAAGCAATACTACTCTAATAAGGAATATAACACTAATTTGACATTGGGTATTCTGTGCGGGAAACAACCAGGAATAGGATACATAGTATTGCCACATCAAAAAATAAATCCTAATTTTGCTGCCCTTTTAAAAGGGAAATCCGAATTATTGTAATTTGGGATTTGAAAATTGAGAATTCACGATTTGGTCCTATACCTGCCCGCCTAGCGGCTGGTAGGCGGGGCTCAGTTGGTTGCCATGCGATAACGGCAGGCAGTGGTTGAAAAATAAATACAACTAGGTCCTATAGCTCAGTTGGTTAGAGTAGCTGACTCATAATCAGTTGGTCCCTGGTTCGAGCCCAGGTGGGACCACAAAGTGGTGGAAAAGTCTTAGCGATAGCTAGGACTTTTTTTGTGCAGCAAACCTTGGGCGAGAAGTTTATGCTGAGTCTAGTCGAAGTAAGCCCAGGTGGGACCACTGAAGTGAAGGAAAGGATTCCGATAGTATTGGTATTTGCGGTGGCTTGTTGTTATTGGCATTGGATTATGTTAAGGGTGGGCAAACCCCATATCAAAGCGTCCCTTCCGTTTTGTCTTCTTCCTCCATCTTCTTGCGCCCCGCTGCAATGCGTTCAGAGGCAAGCTCAAACACTTCCTCTTCGTAGAATTCCATCTGACGCACCAAACTGTTGAATTTGTTCAAATACTTTTTTTCCCAAACCTTTAGCACCAATTTTTCCAAAGGATGTTGCGAATGGTCATCGCTTTTATCAATTTGATCTAAAAACGCGTTCAATGCAGTTTCGTTAGGTAGCTCCAGAAACCGCATGATCTTTTTTTTCAACGAGAGATCATTACCTACCAAACCGTAGGAGCCTCCTTTATGGGTAGAAGGGCTGGTCTTGGGAAGTTTTTGCAATGGTAGCTTGTCATTGAAAATCGAATTGATATCGTATCCCTTTTCTTGTAAATACAAGATATACTTATTTGGAATAAATTTTTTTTGCCCAGATTCCAATTTAGACACAGCGTTTTGGGAAAGCCCCAGGGCTTTTGCCATATCAGTTTGAGTGAGACCTAACTCCTGTCTGGCTTTCTTTATTTTTTTATAAGCATTCATAGAATATCCCAAAATGATATATGTTGTTTTGCAAATTATTCAATTTTGCTATATATTTAAAAATAATTAAGTTAAATTATTGTATTGCGCCAATCTTTATTGCCAGCCACAACAGAAAAGAAAAAGATTGCGCTACTAACCTACCACCAATACAATGACAACTGTTGAAGAAGGCATACCATTTGATTTAGCCAGTGTTCAAACGCATAATAAAAACAAACCGAAATGGGGCATCAACCAAAGTTCAATAGGGGTTCTGACAATGAGAAAAGATCCCAAGAAATGTTGGGCCTGGATGTTTTCCAAAAAAGTCTGGATAAAGTCTTCTTTTCCAGCTCTACAATAACATACGAAAGCAATACGGATCAGGTTTTCAACTTGATCATTGACCTACAGTGCAATTTTAAGCTTGTCAATGCCCTTTTTCACCCCGATATGGGCAATTGGGGAGGATTTCATCGGAAAAGAAACACACTGAAACAGCCCCCTTTTGAACGTGCATTGATGAAACTGCAAGACCTTAACGACGGGGCAGTAGATATCGCGGAAGTTTACATCAACTTACTGGATACTTCATTGATCATTTCAAAAATACATGACCAAAGCATTTCTTATCAACTGGAAGCGGTTTTGCTGGCGTTAAGCCAGAATTTTGTGCACTTTACCAAAGGGTTGTTGGAAATGCCCCTGGAAATCTTTATCCCGGTTTTTGAAAAAAAGCAAAGCAATGGGATATCCGGTAGTAAAAGTGACCAACAAGCTAAGGCGATAGGCGGGTATTTTGATTTTTGGGGATTGTATTTTCCGTCCAAAAAAAATCAGGACCCCCTTATCTATGATCTGAAGAACCGAAAATTTATTGACGAAGACCTCGAGTTAATACGCCTGGAAAAGTGATCCATTTTTAAAACCGGGCCAAACTGCTGTTTCAATCCGGAAAGTACTCAGTAACCTTTTCCAATTTTTTTTCATCTCTATCAGATTTTCCAGCAAACCAGCAAAAAATCACCGGGTTATTCCTCGGCAAGATTATAACTGGTTCTTAGTTTTTTCCAATCTTTATCCTGAATTTCTATTACCAGTTGGCGGTTTACGCGATCAAACAAAGGATGTGCCCGGGGCATGATAAGACTGCGATATTGTTCGTTAAAGGCAATTGGCAACAACTTCACATTGACTTCCATCTGCCGATTTCGTATCAGATACTGCATAGCGGTTCGGTCGTCCACCAGCACGTCAATCTCTTTTTGTGACAGGGCCAAGAGCGCCATCTCAGTAGTCCGGTATACTTCGGAGGGAGATAAGTCCTGAGCCTTTAAAAAAGCAGCCCCCTGACTACCCCCTACCGCACCTATTCTAGCCACTCTCCTAATATCTTCCAGGCTGTTCACTTCGCCTTCTAAACTATTGACCGTGAGGGTAGAGGCAATAGTAGCGGTAAAGCTGGAAATAATGATCACCGCAGTGAACATCCAGATGATCGCAATGGTTTTACCAGCGTGGGTCTTAGGGGCTTTGTCGCCATATCCTACTGTGGTCATGGTCACGGCGGCCCACCAGAGACCGTCAAACAGCCCTAAAATTCCGGGACGGAATTGGTATTTGTTGGCCTTGCGCTCCACAAACCAAAGAATAGTACCAAAGGAAAGTAAGATCAATAGCAGTAGTAGCACCACGTTTAAAAAGTCTCTGGAAAAAAAGTTATTGACAAAAACGGTGAATTGACTTTGGTTGGAAGAAGTAATGGCCACCCCAATGCTGGAAACATGAAAAGGTTGTGATACACTAAACTTTTTCATACGTAAGGGCGAATTACCATAGGGGTTAATGCCAATGTCCAAATCGCCATAATCCAACGACCGGATCACGCCAACAGGGTCGCTGAAGGTAACGTATTGGTAAGGGATATTTATTTCAGTAGCCAGGCGTTTCCACAAGTCTACGGAAAGTCCGGCATAGTTTTCACCCTCCTCTGCAATTACAAACGGAGGGTTTACAAATACCCCTACCTTCAATGTATCCTTTAGCATAGGTTGTGCCCGGACCATGCCCATTACCAGTACTATTGCTAAAAAGGGTGTTTTGCACATTTTCAAATCGGTTTATCCTTTACAGTTATTGATAAAAATTTTGTCAGGACCTGAATCAGGTCCAAATCCCTGCGTGAAAACCGTTTCTTTTCTTTGGCGTAGGCACAAAAAATGGCATCAACATTGGCGGAGGGTTTAAATGGGACCAATAGCATCGAGGAATGACCTTTGAAAGCTTTTTTTTCCAGGTATTGGGTAACTTCGGTTTCAAAATCACCGATAAGCAAAGGGATATTACCACATAGCGCGTAGCTTTGAAGATTCTCCTTTTCATTGAATTCCTCTTTACGTTCAAAAAGCTCCTGGTTTTTTCGGGTATACCCCCTGTAGTGAATTTCATTGGCTTTTATAATACCTATTTCAAACCTATCCAGACTGTTAGGGAGTTGGATCAGTTTTTTCAGAACTGGAAATACGTGTTCCCAGGACTGGTTTCTGGGCAATTGATCAAGGAGGCGGTTTAACATATAAAGATTGGTTCTTGAACTTTTTAGTTCTTCCTCTTTGAGCAAAAGCGCATTAGATTTGGCGGTCAACTGAGCCTGCTTGTCCTCCAGATGCTGTTGTTTTTGAGAAAGTTCAGCTGAAAGGGTTTTTGCTTTTGAGTGACCCCACTGATAGATACCATACCAAAGCACGAACAGGCTTGTAATCAAAAGGACGCCCACTCCCCACCAGGTGGTATACCATGGTTTTTTAATGGTTATCGGAATGGAAACAGGAACGCTCCAACCATAGCCTCCGGGCCTTTTGGCACGAACTAAGAAAACATATTCCCCGGGAGATAAATTTTGCAGACGCACTATAGGTTCGCTGAAGGAATCTGACCAGTGTACATGTTCGGAAGCTTCTTCGGAAAAAGCATGATCTACCAGTTTATACTGATACCGAACACCTTTGGCCGGATAAGAAATAGTAGCTAGGTCAAGTTGTATTTTGGCATTGGTGGATAGTGATGGTTTTGGTAATTGTACCGGGCGATTATTGATAGCGATGCCTGTGATTCTCGGCGTATGAGTAGCAAGGGGTTCCGGTGTGGCCAATGAAGAATGTACAGCACCCTCCGCAGTACCTACCCAAAGCGTGCCGTCCTTCTCCAGCGAAAGGCAGCGGTAGGAAGCTATTTTGGAAGGAGTTCCGCTTTCCTCATCAAACTGCACATAATCTCCCGAAGGATACCGATAGATAAGACCATCCGTATCTGTAGCTACCCAAACCCCACCGTTTTCCAGGGTTTGAACAGCCCGGATCTCATTTGTTGTGAATGGTCCAAGATCAACTCTTTTTACCGTTTCGGTATCGTATTTGAATAAGCCGTCTGTGGTTCCCATCCATACTACTCCTAAAGAGTCAACGGAAAGATCGTGCACCTCAAAATTGGTACTTACTTCAGGGGGCAATGGTAGGCTTTTGGGTTCAAAAACATCGGTCTCCCTGTTATATTTAAAAAGATAGCTTTCTATTCCTATCCCGGCGGCATACACCTCTGAACGCCCTCCTTCCCGAATCACCAAAATACGGGTGTCTAATCCTTCTTCGGTATCATAAAATTGAAATTCTCCATTAGCACTTAGCTTTCCTACCCCTTGCAAGGGTTTACCAGCCGGTGCCTGGCAAAACCAAATATCCCCTTCAGTATCGGCAGACATAAAAAAGATACCCCCACCTCTTTCGCTTAAGTCATAGGAACGTTGCTTTTTTAATTCTTGAAAAACTACAATTTCCGCATCCGCTGTGCCATAATAACTCTTGTTGCCATAGAGGCCAATCGCCGTAACCCTGCCTATATTGGAAAGGGTATGGAACACCTTGTTTTTGCTGCGGGGAGTTACTTCAAATACATTCCCCTGGGAAATAGCTACTTTTTGATGTACTCCGGCAGTGATGCTGAATACATTATCATGCGGCATGCCATCAACATTCTTAAAATAGGGGGTGTGCAATAATCCCAATCCGTTCTGTGTACTGACCCATATTTTACCCCCCTTTCGCAACTGATCTGAAGAAAAACTAATGCTCTTGATCGATTTGAAAGGAAGTTCTTCCACCCTGTGGGGATCATTGGCACCAAATACTTTGTGAAGCTTTCCTTCATGGTCAAACAGCGTAAACAAGTATTCTCCTGAAGCCAGGAAGTAGGTACCGTTCAAATCCCGTGTAATATGATCAAATACAAGACCTGTAGTGGAGATATCGCTGTGTTTTTCCAGGACGTTGTTAGACGTAATAGCCACTTTTAGAATGCGGGGCCCTACCAGATAAAGATAGTTTTCACCCACATAAAAATGTCTTGTATCCTCAAACCCGGGAATAGACACAAAGGCATCCCTGTCATGATCAAATCGGAAAAGGCCTTTGCCGGAATAGAGGGCCCAAAGATTCTGTTGGCCATCTTCTCCCAAAAAAATATGCCCTGTGACCTCTTCTTTTGGTAAGTTGTACGTATTCAATTTGCCGTCAGCAGCAGCAATCTTCACAATAGTTCCGTTAGGGGAGCTTGCCCAAAGTTGTTTTTTTGAATCAATGAATACTTCGTTGATATATCCAATTTCAGTACCCTCACCGATAGGCAGGTGAGAGACAACCGCTACCTGATCTTCTTCATAGTAGAGCTTAAAGATGTCGGAATCATTCGAAAAGAAAATGGTGTCAGAGTCCTTAGAAAACATGCTTTGGATATGCCGACTTTCTAGCGAAAGGCTGAAGTCTTCAAAACGCTGTCCGTCAAAACGGAAAAGGCCATTATCGGAAGCAATCCAAACAAAACCCTTGTGGTCTTCCATTGTCCGGTTTACTTTGCCAAAAGGAGTTACGCCACCATCAAATAGGGTATACCTGAAATTTTGGCTACGTAACACAGTACCCACCAGTACCGCGCAAAGAAGCAATATAATGTTACGAAGTTTCATGGCCGGTTATCCCTTCAAGATAAAAAAAAAAGAAATGTCCTGTTTTTTGCGCAATGGCCGGAGGAGCCAAAATGCATTATCTGAATAGAATGGCCACTGCCCCAATGGTGGTAACCACCAAAATAAATCTACGGTACTGCTTTTCATTGATGAGACGTACCAATCGAATTCCAATGATCAGCCCCAGTGCTATAGCGGGTAATAACTTAAGGTCTATCCATAAGGTTTGCGGGCTTATTGTTTTCCAAATAAAGATGTGGAGCGGTAATTTGATGGCGTTGGTAATTAAGAAAAGCCAGGCAGCCGTTCCCACAAATTCATTTTTGGGTAGGCGCAGGGCCAGAAAGAAAATATTGGTAAAGACCCCTGCTAAATTTCCGATCATTGTACAAATTCCGGCCAGCAACCCCACTCCGGCTGTAAAACTCCAATGATTTGGGACCGACTTTGATTTTCTGATATCCCAAAAGACCAGTACCGAAAGACTTAGAAAAATTACCCCTACCATACCGTATTTAAACTGCTGTTCCGGAAGATCATTTCCAATCAAAAGCCCCAAAAAAATGCCACAAAGCATCCAGGGCAAAAAACGCCATATATACTTCCAGCGGGCATGCCTGTTATAATAGCGTACTGCAAAAATGTCGCCTACCAAAAGTAAGGGCATCAGGATACCGGTAGAATTTTTTGCACCAAAGGCCAGAGCCAGCAAAGTCACGTTAAATATGGATAATCCCTTGAGTCCGGATTTAGAAATCCCAAGAAAAAAGATAGCAGTGTAGGCCATAACCCAGGCGGCAGCCGTAATTTCATTACCAGGCATAAACCAAAAATAGTCACAAAATGCTATCTTTAGAATTCAACCAAAACCGAATTCATGGATATCCAAATCCTTGACTACTTCATCATATTTGGATTTTTTGCCCTTGTTCTTTTTATCGGGATTTATGTTTCCAAAAAATCAGGAAAAAACACTTCAGAGTACTTCCTCTCCGGCCGGAATATGCCTTGGTGGTTGCTTGGGTTTTCCATGGTAGCGACAACATTTTCCACAGACACTCCTAACCTGGTTACCGATTTTGTGCGTACAGACGGTGTCTCCGGTAATTGGGGATGGTGGGTTTTTTTATTAACGGGATTGCTAACCGTTTTTGTGTATGCCAAATTATGGCGACGTTCTAATGTTGCCACGGATATGGAATTCTATGATTTGCGGTATGGGGGAAAACCGGCACACTTTTTAAGGGCGTTCCGGTCATTGTATTTGGGTATCGTCTTTAACGTGATGGCCATGTCAGCCGTTACACTTGCTGCGATTAAGATCGGGCAGGTGATGTTAGGACTCACGCCCTTGCAAACCGTGTTGATAGGAGGGACAGTTACTGTGATCTTTAGCGCTATCGGAGGATTTCGGGGTGTGGTCTATACGGATTTCATCTTGTTCTTTCTCGCCATGGTGGGCGCTATAGGTGCAGCCATATATTTGGTGAACATTCCGGAAGTTGGAGGACTGCAAAATGTTTTGGATACGCCTTTGGTTCAGGATAAGATGTCCATTTTACCGGAGTTCACGGATACTGATGCCATGCTCACTTTACTGATTATTCCGCTCGCCGTGCAATGGTGGAGCGCCTGGTATCCTGGTGGAGAACCTGGAGGTGGAGGATACATTGCCCAACGCATGCTGGCTGCAAAAAACGAAAATCATGCTATAGGCGCTACTTTCTTTTTTAACATCCTACACTATGCTTTACGTCCCTGGCCCTGGATCCTGGTGGCGCTGGCCTCCCTGGTGGTTTTCCCGGATGTAGCCAGCATTAAAGAAGCCTTTCCAAATATTGAGGAGAGTAAACTGGGTGAGGATCTGGCATATTCCGCAATGCTTACCAAGCTTCCTTCTGGTTTACTTGGGATTGTCCTGGCTTCCCTGGGGGCGGCTTATATGTCTACCATATCTACCCACTTAAACTGGGGTTCTTCTTATGTGGTAAACGATTTTTACAAACAGCAGGTAAACAAAAAGGCCTCTGAAAAAGAACTGGTAGCCGTAGGACGAATTACCACCGTACTCCTTATGGTACTAAGCGCAGTGTTCGCTTTGGCCCTTACCAATGCCACCCAGCTTTTTGATATCATTATTATGTTTGGAGCAGGTACAGGGCTAATTTTCATTCTTCGCTGGTTTTGGTGGCGTATTAATGCCTGGAGTGAAATAGTAGCCTTGTTTTCGTCAGGTGTTATTTCCATTGTATTCTGGCAGTTTGAAGAAACCTTATTCTTGGGCAACCAGGCCTGGTTGCCAGAGTGGAGCCGTTTTTTAATGGTGGTGCTATTAACTACTGTGCTATGGTTAAGCGCTACCTTCTTAACCCGTCCGGAACAAAAAGAAGTATTATTTAATTTTTATAAGATTACCCAACCCGGTGGACCAGGGTGGGAGCACGTTCGATCTGAGGCTAAAAAAGCAAAAACGAATTTGGGGAGAACCAATGAAAAATGGAGTGTTCCCTCTGGTATTTTAGCCATGGTGGTAGGATGTATTTTGGTGTATGCCTGCCTTTTTGCGACGGGGAACTGGATCTACGGGAATTACGGATTGGCCCTGGTGTTAACAGCGGTAGTAGCCATAGCCTCAGTAGTATTGAAAAGGGTATGGTCTAAAATGAAAAGTGTACTTTGATATGAAATGAGGATACACTTTTTTAAGTATACCCTACCGAACATGATTAAAACAAGTTTATGCGAACCTGCCTTTCCGGACAGGCAGGAGCGAAGCGGTTCCATCTGCAATAAATTTTGGAATAGCTTTAATTTCAGTGCATTACAAAATTTTTGAACACATGAAAGATAGAATAGTTGCTGTAGATATTTTCAGGGGGATGACCATCGTTTTAATGATTTTAGTGAACACCCCCGGTACCTGGTCGGATGTGTATCCACCGCTGCTACATGCGGAGTGGCACGGCTACACACCAACAGACCTTGTTTTCCCTTTTTTCCTGTTCATTGTGGGAACTTCTGTTGTCTTTGCGTATCGAAATAAGAAAGCCAATAAGGCGGCGTACAAAAAAATTACCATCCGAAGCTTGAAACTTATTGGATTAGGGCTGTTCCTGGGAGCGTTTACCATTACTTTTCCGTTTATTAAGGAATTCGAATCCATTCGGTTTCCTGGCGTGTTACAACGAATAGGGGTGGTATTTTTCTGTGCGGCAGTACTCTTTTTAAATCTAAATTGGAAAAAGCTGTTAGGCGTCGCAATTGTCCTGTTATTGGGGTATTGGCTATTAATGGCTTTTGTTCCTGTTGCCGGAGAAGCCTCTACTTTTGAACGTGCTCCAAATAACCTGGCGAATTATGTGGATTTACACATATTGGGGACGCATATGTGGAAGCCTGATTATGACCCGGAAGGCATTTTAAGTACCCTACCTGCGGTAGTAAGTTCAATTCTTGGCATTTTTACCGGGTTAATTCTGGTTTCCAAACAGGAAAAAAAAGCTACCATATTATTCGGTCTGGGAGGATGTTTTTTGTTACTGGGGCATTTGTGGGACTTTGTCTTTCCTATTAATAAGGCATTGTGGACCAGCAGTTTTGTTTTGGTGACAGCAGGTTGGGGCAATGTGTTCCTTGCCCTTATTTATTATCTGACAGATGTAAGAAAAATTCAATTCGGAAGTATTTTCAGATATGCCGGGGCTAATGCAATAATTGTGTATTTTCTCTCCAGCTTTATTACCAAACTCTTTTATCTGATCCGTGTAGACGCGGATACTTCCCTTCATAATTGGTTGTTCCAAACTATCTATGTGCATGATTTTTGGTCGATGCAGATGTCTTCTTTGCTGTATGCATTAACAGTGACGGGCTTCTACTGCCTTTTGGCATATATCTTATACCAACGCAAGATATTTATAAAGGTGTGATTTGAGGAAAATAGACTACGGAATTACAGGAATAGGGCCTGTTTGTAAGGGCTACAATAGCCTAGTGTCCGGCTTCCATAAGCCGCGCTACATATTTCCCTATAACGTCAAACTCCAGATTTACCTTTGAACCCGTTGTATAGGCATTAAATACCGTGTTTTCGTAAGTGTAGGGAATAATGGCCACTGAAAACGCTCCTTCCTGGGAGTTTACAACGGTTAAGCTAACGCCATCTACTGTAATTGACCCCTTTTCTATGGTTACATTGCTTTTGGAGGTGTCATATTGAAAGGTGAATACCCAACTCCCGTCATTCTCTTCAATTTGAGAACAGATAGCGGTTTGATCTACATGACCCTGTACCAGGTGCCCGTCTAAGCGGGCCCCTAGTATCATCGCTCGTTCAAGATTTACGGTATCACCTAACTCCAAAGTACCTAAAGCAGTTTTATCCAGCGTTTCTTTAATTGCGGTTACTGTATGGGTATCCCCGTTCAGGGCCACTACCGTTAGACAAACGCCATTATGGGAGATACTTTGGTCTATTTTTAGCGCTGGCGCAATGTCAGAGGTAATAGTGATATGGAGGTTTTCGCCTTCCGGTTCTAAAGCAGTTACCTTGCCTAAAGTCTCAATGATTCCTGTAAACATCTCTTTTGGAAATTAGCTAGCTTTGCAGTGTAAAAGTAGGAATTCATTTATGGAGAAGCAGAAAGAAAGTTATAAAATAAAGCTTGGGATCTCTGTGGGCGACCTTAACGGCATAGGATGTGAGGTGGCTCTAAAATCATTTTTAGACCATAGAATGCTTGATTTTTGCACTCCCATTTTTTTCGCTTCTAATAAAACCATTTCCGAACAAAAAAAAGCCCTTGGATTGGACATTGGTTTTACCGGTATTAACCATCCTTCCAAAGCCATAAAGGGAAAGGTGAACGTGGTTAATGTATGGAAGGAATCCCCAAAACTTGAATTTGGAAAGGCTACGCAAGAAGGGGGCACTTTTGCGATTACCTCCTTAACTGCCGCTGTGGATGCCCTGAAGAAAGACGAGATTGATGTATTGGTAACGGCCCCTATCAATAAAAACAATATTCAATCGGACACCTTTAGTTTTCCAGGACACACGGATTACCTTGCACGGGAGTTGGGAGGTGAAAGTGTAATGTTTATGGTGACAGATACTATTAAGGTGGGATTGTTAACAGATCATATTGCGGTGAAAGATGTAGCGGAGACCATTACTACCAAATTAATCCGAGACAAGTTTTTTGTTTTAATGGAATCTTTGATAAAGGATTTTGGGATACGCCGGCCCAAAATTGCGTTATTAGGTATAAATCCCCATAGCGGGGACAACGGAACTATTGGAGAGGAAGATGAAAAGATTGTAAAACCGGCGATTGCCGAATTATACAAGGAGGGGCATTTGGTATTTGGGCCCTATTCCGCAGATAGTTTCTTCGGCTCCCAGAAGCATACTAACTTCGATGCCATTTTAGCGGCCTATCATGATCAGGGTCTCGTTCCTTTTAAAACCCTGAGTTTTGGCAAGGGAGTAAATTTCACGGCCGGATTGTCCAAAGTCAGGACTTCTCCTGACCATGGAACTGCTTATGAAATTGCCGGAAAAGGCATCGCAGATGAAAGTTCATTCAAGGAAGCTGTTTTTACCGCTATCAGAGTGTTCAGAAATCGTTTGGATTATACAGAGATGACCAAAAACCCACTAAAAAAGCAACATATCAAACGAACAGCTTAAAGCAAACATGGATTTCGTAATTTTGATTGCGATTCAGCAAATAAGTAGTATCTTTGCCCCCGCCTTAGCGGGTAGGATACCAACCTCAAGTGTGCAAAATGATAAAGAGCAAGGAGTTTTCTATCCCTTTCCATGGGTTGAAACTGGGAAAACATGAGTTTAGGTACAAAATCACTAGTGCGTTCTTTGAGTCTTTTGGTTACCAGGAATTTAATGACGCTAATGTAGAGGTCAGAGCCGTTTTAAACAAAACGGCGAATATGATGGAGTTGGAGCTCGTCGCTAACGGAACAGTTAATGTTAATTGTGATCTGACTAATGAACCGTTTGATCAAACACTAAATTCAACCTTAGCGTTGGTTATAAAGTTTGGTGAGGTGTATAATGATGAAGACGATGAATTGCTGATCCTTCCTCACGGGGAGCACCAGGTAAACATTGCACAGTACATTTATGAAATGTTGGTACTTGGAGTACCGCAAAAACGTGTACATCCCGGAGTGGAAGACGGCACATTAAAGTCTGCAGTATTGGAAAAGCTTCACGAACTGGAGCCAAAAGAAAAGAATGTTGAGCAAAAAACAAACGATCCCAGATGGGATGGATTAAAGAAATTATTAACGGATAAATAGGAAAAGATGGCACATCCTAAAAGAAAAGTTTCAAAAACCAGAAGGGATAAGCGAAGAACCCATTACAAAGGCACCATGCCTACTATTGCCAAAGATCCTTCTACAGGCGAATTGCACCTTTACCACCGTGCGCACTGGCATGAAGGCAAATTGTATTACAGGGGTCAGGTGCTAATTGACAGAACAGACGAAGAAGCTACGGCCTAAACCCGTACCTTTTAAAAGTGTTTTCAACCCTCGTTATGGGATGCTCCAGCGGGGGTTTTTTTATGAAATAAACTGTAGTGTAAAAACACTTGTTTTGCGACCAAAGTCCAAGAAATTCACTACTTTTCATCGATTTTGCGTCAATTCTTTAATTTTCTTGACAAAAACAGACATTTAAATGGCTAAAACTACGGCAGCCATTACGGCTGTAGGAGCTTACCTTCCAGACTTTGTGTTAACCAACCAATTACTGGAGACTATGGTGGATACCACTGATGAGTGGATTACTACCAGAACAGGAATCAAAGAACGTAGAATTCTGAAGGAAGAAGGTAAAGGCACCTCCTTTCTTGCCATTAAAGCGGCAGAGGATTTGATTGAAAAAAGGGGATTGAATGTTGAGGAGATTGATATGGTACTTATGGCCACTGCAACACCGGATATGCCAGTTGCGGCCACCGCTGCATACGTAGCTTCGGAGATAGGGGCAATTAATGCGTTTTCTTATGATTTGCAGGCGGCATGCTCCAGTTTTTTATATGGAATGTCCACGGCTGCCAGCTATATAGCATCCGGACGCTATCAGAAAATTCTTTTGATCGGTGCAGATAAGATGTCCTCTATTATTGACTACACGGATCGGACTACCTGTATTATTTTCGGAGATGGCGGAGGGGCTGTCCTTTTTGAAGCAAATGATGAAGGCCTGGGATTACAAGATGAGTACTTGAGAACAGATGGCGGGGGAAGGCAGTTTTTAAAGATTGATGCCGGAGGTTCCATCCTGCCCCCTTCGGAAGAAACCATTAGAAAAAAGCAGCATTTTGTATTCCAGGACGGAAAGTCCGTGTTCAAATTTGCTGTTTCTAACATGGCTGATGTTTCAGCCAAAATCATGGAAAGGAATCAACTTACCCATGAAGATGTAAATTGGCTGGTACCTCATCAGGCCAACAAACGGATAATAGATGCTACGGCAAACAGAATGGGACTTGATGAATCAAAAGTGATGATGAATATTCACCGTTATGGGAATACTACTTCTGCCACTTTGCCATTATTGCTTCATGACTATGAGAAGCAATTAAAAAAAGGGGATAATATTATTTTTGCAGCGTTTGGAGGAGGGTTCACCTGGGGATCCATTTATTTAAAATGGGCATATAATTCATAAATTTAGAATCTACTAAATCAACATCAATGGATATCAAAGAAATTCAAAGCCTGATAAGGTTTGTAGCCAAATCCGGAGCGAGTGAGGTTAAGTTGGAAATGGAAGATTTCAAAATTACCATTAGAACAGGTGCTGCACCATCCGCTCCTGAAACCACTTTCGTTCAGCAAATTCCAGTGCCCCAGTCTCCAATGGTCCCTGCGGTAGCCGCTGCCCAGGAACCTACAAAAGAAGCCCCTTCCCAGGAGCCCCAGGAGGAAAGTGATGATTCCAAGTACATTACGGTCAAATCGCCCATAATAGGAACGTTTTATAGAAAACCCTCACCGGATAAACCACCTTTTGTTGAGGTGGGACAAGACATAAAGAAAGGGGATGTTCTTTGTGTAATTGAGGCCATGAAACTTTTCAACGATATTGAATCCGATGTTGCAGGCAAGATTGTGAAAATTTTGGTGGAGGATTCCTCTCCTGTGGAGTTCGACCAACCGTTGTTTTTAGTAGACCCTAGTTAGAAATTCCAATGTTCAACCCCGATAACTATCGGGACTAAATCCCAAAACAAAGCTTGGAATTTGGTGCTTGGAATTTGAATTTTTAAACAAGAAATTATGTTCAAGAAAATACTTATTGCCAATAGGGGGGAAATAGCACTTCGGGTTATACGAACCTGTAAGGAAATGGGCATAAAAACAGTTGCGGTTTATTCTAAGGCAGATGAGGAGAGTTTACACGTACGTTTTGCGGATGAGGCCGTTTGTATAGGTCCTGCACCCAGCAGTGAATCCTATCTTAAAATTCCAAATATTATAGCGGCTGCCGAAATCACCAATGCCGATGCTATCCACCCGGGCTATGGCTTCCTTTCGGAAAATGCAAAATTTTCCAAGATTTGCTCAGAATCAGATATAAAGTTTATTGGAGCCACATCGGAGCAAATTGAAAAAATGGGAGACAAGGCCACAGCAAAGGAAACGATGAAGAAGGCCGGAGTCCCAACGATTCCAGGATCCGAAGGGCTCTTAAAGGATGTCGACCATGCGAAGAAAGAGGCCAAAAAAATGGGATATCCCGTTATGATCAAAGCCACTGCCGGTGGTGGAGGTAAAGGGATGCGTGCTATCTGGAGTGAGGAGGAACTGCAAAGTAGTTTTGAAGGAGCCGTAAAAGAAGCCACAGCGGCCTTTGGCAATGGAGGGATGTACATGGAAAAGCTCATAGAAGAGCCCAGGCATATAGAAATCCAGGTGGTGGGTGATCAATATGGGAAAGCGTGCCACTTGTCCGAAAGAGACTGCTCGGTCCAGCGAAGGCACCAAAAATTAACCGAAGAGACCCCTTCGCCTTTTATGACGGATAAGCTCAGGGATGAAATGGGGAAGGCGGCCGTAAAAGCTGCAGAATACATCAAATATGAAGGGGCAGGGACAGTGGAATTCCTGGTAGACAAACACCGGAATTTTTATTTTATGGAAATGAATACCCGGATACAGGTGGAGCACCCTATTACAGAGCAGGTAATCGATTACGATTTAATCCGTGAGCAAATTTTAGTAGCGGGCGGGGTACCTATTTCAGGAAAAAATTATACCCCAAAATTGCACTCTATTGAATGCAGGATCAATGCAGAAGATCCTTATAATGATTTTAGGCCCTCACCCGGAAGAATTACCACCTTACACACTCCAGGAGGACATGGGGTACGGTTAGATACACATGTTTATAGCGGGTATATCATTCCGCCTAACTATGACTCCATGATCGCCAAGTTAATTACCACGGCACAAACCCGCGAAGAAGCTATCAACAAAATGCGGAGAGCATTGGATGAGTTTGTCATTGAAGGTATTAAAACCACGATTCCGTTTCACAGACAACTCATGGAACATCGGGATTATTTGGCGGGAAACTACACCACTAAGTTCATGGAAGACTTTGTTATAGATCCAAAATATCAAGATTAGAATTGCCCCTTAAACGGGGCTTTTTTTTGCAATGAACCTCAGTTATTGGGAATATAAAACATGGTTAAACCACATAGATTTTACCATTGTGGGCAGTGGAATAGTAGGATTGAGTACTGCGATAGCACTGAGAAAACGATTTCCTAAATCCAACATCCTGATCCTGGAAAAGGGAGTGTTACCCCAGGGTGCCAGCACTAAAAATGCCGGCTTTGCCTGTTTTGGAAGTATTTCTGAACTGCTGTGGGACCTGGAGAACCACTCAGAAGAAGAAGTACTGGACCTTATCACCATGCGTTGGGAAGGAATACAATTGTTGAGGAACTCGCTGGGGGATACTACTATAGATTATCAAGGTCTCGGAGGGCATGAAGTCTTCTTGAAAAAGGATGCTGCACTTTACGAAAAATGTCTTGGTCAGGTGCAACAGCTAAATCAGCTAATACGACCCATTTTTGGACGAGATCCATTTGTGATAACACCGAACCGCTTTAAATTTCAAGGTGTCCAGGAGCAGTACGTCACGCACCGCTTTGAAGGGCAACTGGACACCGGTAAAATGATGCGGTCCCTTTTAAAACTTGCCCGGAAGGAGGATATCGTGGTATTGAACGGGGTGGAAGTAACGGGTTTTTCTGAAGAATTGAACAAGGTTAATGTTTTTACAGACAGATTTGAATTGAATACCGGCTCACTGTTGATCACCACAAATGGTTTTGCAGGGCAGCTTTTGGAAGAAGATGTTCATCCTGCCAGGGCTCAGGTTTTGGTGACCCAACCGATAAAAGACCTGGCTATTCAAGGGACTTTTCACTTTGATGAGGGCTATTATTACTTCCGCAACATAGAGGATCGGATTCTGTTTGGAGGGGGAAGAAACCTGGATTTTAAAACCGAGGCCACCCTACAATTTGGACAAACCCAAAAGGTTCAAAAGGAACTTGAGCAGCTACTCAGGACCATAATTTTACCCGGTACAGCTTTTGAAGTGGATCGCTGGTGGAGCGGGATTATGGGAGTGGGCCGTCAAAAAAAACCTATCGTCAAACAACTTTCTAATACCACCTTTTGCGGCATACGCCTTGGGGGCATGGGCGTTGCCATCGGTAGCATAGTAGGCAGGGAATTGGCAGCTTTATTGTAATCCTTAAATCATACGGCCATCCAACAAGTTGATGATTCGCGACCCATAAGCCGCGTTTTTTTCAGAGTGTGTCACCTGGATAATGGTTACATTGTCTTCTTCATTCAATCTTTTAAACAAGCCCATTATTTCCTCACTTTGCTGCGAATTTAGATTACCGGTAGGCTCGTCTGCCAGGATCAATTTTGGTTTTCCAATCAAGGCCCTGGCTACACCAACCAATTGTTGCTGGCCGCCGCTTAGTTGGGCCGGAAACAGGTCTTTTTTCCCTACGATACTAAATCGGTCCAGCATATCGCCCACCATAGCCTTGCGTTCCGTACCCTTGTATTTCTTATAAAGAAGTGGCATTTCCAAATTTTCATAAACGGTAAGATCATCCAGCAAATGATAGGACTGAAAGACAAAACCAATGTATTCCTTATAGAGATTGGAGCGGTATTTTTCCTTTAAGGTATGGACGGATTCGTCCAAAAAATGATATTCTCCTTCATCAAAGGTGTCCAACATCCCAATAACGTTTAGCAGGGTGGATTTTCCGGAACCTGAGGGACCCATTACGGAAATAAATTCGCCTTCCTCCACAGATAGGTTAATGTCTTTTAATAAAAAGATACGTTGGCCACCCGAGTTGACCCATTTAAAGATGTTTTTTAATTCCAATAACATAGTTTTAATTTAATTAGTATAAGAGCATCTGCCTGACTTTCAGGCAGAAAATCGTTTATTTTATTCTTCTTTTAGTCTTTTCAACAAATTATTATCGTTAGCAACAGAGAGGGTCTGTGACACAATGGTCCCGAAACCGGTTATAAACATTATTCCAACCCCTACAATAAAAATCCATGGGCCAAAGTTGACTTTATAAGCGAACTCTTCAAGCCAAAGTGCATTTACGAAATAACTCAGGGGTACGGTTACCAGAACAGCAATTATAAACAGCGGCAAAAAGCCCTTGGATAATAGATAGGTAATGTTTTTTGTCTGTGCCCCGTGTACCTTTCGAATACTTATTTCTTTCCTTTTTGATTCAGCGGTAAAGGCCGCTATCCCCAAAAGGCCAAGTGTTGATATGGTAATGGTTAGAAAGGAAATAAACCCCAAGATGTAAATGATATCCGAAAAGATGGCATTGGTCCCTTTTAACTCATCTTCATAAAGATGGTACTTAAGGGAATGCACCTTATCCATCCCCTTCCATTTCTGTTCTGCATATGAAATGATAGATTTTGTGCTAGCTGTCGGAGCATAGCGGATATTCAAATAGGCAAATTCATGTGGTAGGTAGCGTATGACCAGGGGATCGGTAGGCTCTGCTTCCGTTAAGAGGTCATATATAAAATTGGCGGTTATTCCAATTACCTTTACCGGGGTGTGATCTTCTCCTATCAGGATCGTTTCACCCACCACTTCTTCTGGTGTCATATTATGACCCAACAACTTTGCCGCCGCTTCATTTAGGATGACATATTCTTCATTATACCCTGGCATCTGTGACGGAAAATTGGTTCCGGCTTTAAGCTCAATTTTTAAATTGGGAATAAAGCTCTGATCTACGGCAATATAACTTGATGTTAAATCAGTTTCACCTTCGGAGAACCTGTTTTTGATCAGCACATCACCGCTATATCCACCAGTACCAGGAACAAAAGAACTTGCGGAAATGCTCTGAATGGACGGGTTTTTAGAAAGCTCACCAGCTAAAGTTCCATAATCTACACCCTGCAACTTAAGGTTGATGATATGGTTTTGGTCAAAACCATATTCTTTTTCCATTAAGTAGTTCAGTTGTGAAAAAATCAACAGTGTAGTGGTGATAAAAAGGAGGGAGGCACAGAATTGCAGTACCACCAATCCTTTTCTAAGATGTATGCCCTTACCTTTTTCCAGAAGTATTCCCTTAGCATTACGTAGGGTCTTTATTGGTGAAAAGGAAGATAAAAAAGAGGCGGGAAGTACACCTGCCAGCAATCCAACAATAATACTAAACAAAATGAACACGAGGAATAGGACCATATCAAATCTAAAATCCAATAGCAAGAATTGATTCATCCATAAGCCCAGGAACATTCGGCTTAACACCTGGAGTAATCCAACGGCGACGGCCAGGGACAACAGCCCGACAAGGATGGATTCCAATATAAACTGTACAAAGACCTGATAACGGGCGGCGCCCATCGTTTTTCTAACCCCAATTTCCTTAGACCGGGTAAGGGATCGGGCAAAAGATAGGTTCACATAGTTAAAACAGGCTGAAAAAAGAACAATGAAACCTAAAAAGGAAAGCACATAGATAACCTCTACCGGCATTCTTAAACTTATGTCATTATTATGAAACCTGCTTAAGTTGATTTGGGATAGTTTTTCAACGGCAAACGCAATATTAACTTCCTCAAGACCGCTATATTTTGTTGAGGATACGTCGTTTAGGATAGGTTGTAAATCCTTTTCGGAAACCCTCTCTTTTAGCAGGAGATAGAGATAGGCATCAAAATAGTTTTCCCAATCATCAAAAGTTATATCACTTTTTCCTTGTTTTACCAAGGAAGGAAGGGTGGACATGGACACCAAAAAATCAAATTGAATATGTGAAGGCGAGGTATTATCTGTGACACCGGTAACCACAAAATCGCCCAACAAGGTTTCTTTGTTTTGGGTAGGAATGAGATCAATACCCATGGTATTCAAACCGATATCATTCAGTTTTACGGACTTACCAATGGGATTGGTTTCCCCAAACAGTTTTTCTGCCGATTTCTTGGTAAGTACAATAGAGAAGGGTGCTTTCAAAACGGTTTCAATATCTCCGGCAATCAAGTTAAAGTCAAAAACAGCAAAGAAGCGGTCATCTGCATAGCGCCCGGCTAATGGAATTCTGTTTTCACCATAAATAATATCACCACCTACAAAACTGGACTTTATCTGTACTGCATCTTCAACTAAATGGGGGTAGTTTTCTGAAAGCATTTCGCCTAAAGGCAATGGTGTAGATGCAAAAGAACGACTATCCTCAAGGCTTAAAACACGCACTATCCTATCCCGCTTTTCATGAAAGCCATCCATCGTTTTTTGGCTATAGACCAAAAGAATAATCAACAAACAAGTTGCCATGCTTACCGATAATCCCAGAATATTAATCACTGAAAACAGTCTATGTTTCAGGATATTTCTTAAGGCTACTTTTAGATAGTTTTTTAGCATGCTCTTCTTAATTTACTCCTCTCTTAAAGTTTGTATTGGGTTTTTATTGGCTGTAGTTAATGTCTGAGCGCCTACGGTAATAAATGCAACCCCAAACCCAAGTAAGGCTGCAAGGACAAAAACAGTCCAATTCATTTCAATTCTATAGGCAAAGTCCTGCAGCCATTTTTCCATTCCCCACCAACCTATTGGAATAGCAATGATTACTGCAAGTAATACCAATCGCATAAAATCCTTTGTAAATAGTAGGACGATATTAGCAATAGATGCACCTAATACTTTTCTAACCCCTATTTCCTTGGAGCGCTCGCTCACTTTCTGGGTAACAAGACCTAACAGGCCTATACATGCAATAAAAAGGGCTACAAGGGTAAAGGTGTTGAAAACTTGCCCAAATTGCTTTTCTGTTCTATAAAGTTGATCATAGGATTCGTTCATAAATCTTTGATCGAAAGGAATCCCCGGGATATGAGTATTTAATACGCCTTTGACATGATTTAAAGTATTTTCCAAATCATTCAATTCCAATTTGATGGCAATGTAGTTGCTATAATAACTGCGAAGTTTTGATCTAAACCCAATAACTACTGGTTCAATCTTAAGTTTAAAGGGTTGAAAATGAAAGTCCTTCACCATACCTATTACTTTTCTACCGCCAAAGGTTTTACCTACCGCTGTGCTCCACCCTAGTTTTTTTACCGCGGCTTCATTCAGTAAAATGCTCTCTGTTGAATCCGTTGGAAATTGCGATGAAAAATTTCTACCTGCCTCTAGTTCCATTTCGAAAACGTCCAGATAATCCGGATCTACATAATTTCTATATATCTGAATATTTTGGTCTCCTGTATTCCCTTCCCATTGGTCTATTATGGTTTGGTCTTCGGTGTTAGTGGGGATATTATTAGTGAGTGTTACTTTTTTGATTTGAGGGTGTTGTAATAATGCCTCTTTGATCACGTTATTTTTGGCATAGAAATCAGTCTGTTTATAATGGACATATACTATTTGGTCTTTGTTATATCCGAGCTTTTTTTTGTTTACATAATTCAGTTGCTGATAGACAACTATGCTGGAAATAGCAAGCACCACCGATGCCGCAAATTGGCCAACCACGAGAGTGTTACGCAATGAAATACCGGTTTTACTATTTAACCATTTTCCTTTTAGGGCTTTAGCAGGGTTAATGGCAGATGACAAGAGGGCAGGATAAATTCCTGAAAGCACGCCAAGAACTATACCGATTACAATAATGATAAAAACCACTGGAGCTTTGTCATCAAAGGAAAGTGGGATTTCGCTACCTATTAGGGCATTGAAACCTGGTAAAAATAGAAAAGCCAGAGCTAACGCCAATATAAAACTGCATGACGTTAAAAGAAAGGACTCTGCCATAAATTGATTTATTACCTGTCTTTTTTTGGCACCAAGTACCTTTTGTAATCCGACTTCTTTTGAACGGTACGATGTTCTCGCAATAGCAAGATTGGTATAATTAATAAAAGCCAATAAAAGAATAATAATTGCGATGGAGGCAGCCAAATAGATATACTTGATATCACTAACGGGTCCAAGTTCAAAGTTAATATTAGAATACAGACGTATTTCCTTAAGAGGTTGTAAAAAATATTCTGCGGTAAAAGGAAACTGGGCATAAGCAGGGGTGGTGTAAACATCAAGAGCGTCCATTTTTTCATTAAGCAAATGATAATCATATCCTTCTGGTAATACAATATAGGCATGATAGTTATTACTGCTCCAGGAACTACTTTCGTCATAGTATCTGTAATTCTCATAAGAAGTAATATAGTCAAATGAGAAGTGTTGATTCTTGGGGAGATCCTCTACAACACCTTTTACCGTTAAAAGACGATCTTGTTCAAGCAGTATCGTTTTTCCCAAGGGAGATGCTTCTCCAAAATATTTTTTTGCCAATGATGTAGTGATAATAACGCTTTTGGGATCTTTTAGCGCTTCTTTTGCCATACCTACTATTAAGGGATAGGTAAAGACATCAAATAAATACGGATCGGAAAACAATCCTTGGGCGTAAAACGGTTGATCTTTGATCTTTAAAAGGGTTTCGTCAAGAGTAAGGGTGGTTGCAGCCTCAACCTCTGGGAATTGTGCTTTGAGGGTAGGGGCTAATGGTCTGGGAGCTACTGCAAATCGGTCGGTTCCCTGAAATTCATTACCGCTTTGTATTTGAGATACCCTATAAATACGATCCGCATTTTCGTGTTGCATATCATAGCTGAGCTCGTTTTGGATATAAAATGCAATGAGTATAAAACAACTAAGACCTAAGGTCATACCAATCAAATTGATAAACGAAAAAAAGCGGTTTTTCGTTAAGTTTCGGAACCCTATTTTGATGTATGTATAAAGCATAGTAACCCTTTTAATACCTGTTATTCTGTCTGTAAACTTTTTACGGGACTTGTATTGGCCGCCATCAGCGCTTGGCTCCCTACCGTCAATACAGCTATAGCAAGTGCTATTAATCCGGACCAGAGAAAATAAGATCCTTTTAAAGGAATATGATAGGCAAAATTGGAAAGCCAATCGTTCGTCAATAAATAGCCCAATGGAACTGCTATAACAATTGCTATTATCACAAGTATGGCAAAGTCCTTGGTGAGCATTAACACCACCTGTCCGGAGGTTTGGCCCAGCACTTTTCGTATACCTATTTCTTTGCGTTTTTGAAACGCCGTGAACATGGCCAGGCCGAATAGTCCTAAACATGAAATAATAATGGCCAGGGCCGCAAAGTACTTCGATAATAATGATATGATTTGTTCAGAACGGTAAAGCTCCTGGAAGTTCTCGTCTATAAAGCGGTATTCAAAAGGAAATTCCGGATTAAACGTATGATAAAGGGTTTCTATTTGATCAAGGGTTGTAAGGTGGTCTTTAGCGTTCAATTTCAATACAATATTATCTCCTTTGCCCAATTCAAAAAATAAGGGTTTAATGGGCTCGTACATAGATTCAAAATGAAAGTCTTTTACAACACCAACAATAGTCTTGTTCCCTTCAAAATATACCTGAGCACCAATAGGGTCATTTTCATATCCCATGGTTTTGATGGCCGTTTCATTAAATATGATACCATTACCATCTGCTTCAGTGTTTTCCATAAATGAACGACCTTTAATAATTTCCAGCCCGAGAAGTTCTATGACGTTAGTTCCTCCAACAATGTCAAAAAAGCGAATTTTGAGCTCTTCTTTTTCCTGGTTAGCCCATTGATATCCATTACTTGAACCTAGCCTTCCCGGAAGGTCTCCCCACATATGAGAGGCATGGGTTACCCCAGCAAGTTGTTGAGCTTCATTCAAAAAGGTCTCATAGCTTTCATCCAAGTTCCCTTCTATAGGAAAAGACAAAACTTGTTCTCGATTATAGCCCAGTTCTTTGTCTTGCATGTAGGCAATTTGCTTTGAAATGGTTAAAACCGCTATCAATAAAAAGATGGATATGGAAAATTGGAAAACGACCAGACCCTTTCTGAACAGATGTTGACCCGGCCCGACATTGATTTTTCCTTTTAAAGACTGGGAAGGGGTTTGTTTTGAAAGGAATAAAGCAGGATAAATGCCCGAAATACATCCTGTTATCAGGGTAATGGCGATACTTCCGAAGATGATTTCATAACTGAAGTCAAATTTTAACTGAAGACCGATGATTTGGTTGTACACCGGCAGCAAAAGTTTTACCATTGGAATTGCCACCAACAAAGCCAATAACGACATTAAAATTGCTTCGGTCATGAATTGGACCACCAGGGTCCTACGTTGTACCCCTGCGGTCTTTTTAATACCAATCTCCTTTATTC
Organism: Croceivirga sp.; assembly: GCA_028284285.1. GTDB lineage: Bacteria > Bacteroidota > Bacteroidia > Flavobacteriales > Flavobacteriaceae > Croceivirga. Next base: position 33,396 of record JANQSA010000011.1, on the reverse strand, counting down.
GTCCGGAGGCGTTGGCAGTGGATAAATTAGAAAAATTGATACAGGCCAGGGCCAGTATAAGGAATCCAATAATTGAAAAGAGACGCACATACTTTATTCGACCGGCAACAGGTTGGCCATTTTCAAAAGTATTATTTAGGTAACGGTCAGCATATTTTTGTGCGAACAACGAAGTATTTAAACCCTCTAATTTGGTATTCAGATAATGTTCAATTTTTGAATTGAATTGTTCCAGGGATACTTCCGGTTTAAGCACCAAATGGGCCTGAACGCCCCCATTGTTCCATTTTTTTAAGTTGGGCCTCCCTTCCAGAAAACGTTCAAAATTCAATAGGGCAGTATAGTTGAAGGAAGCGTTGCCCGGGTGAACAAAAACACCTGAAACCACATATGCGCCGTCAAAATATTCGTTCTTAAAAACAATGTCCTCCCCTATGGCAGTTTCCACACTGTTAAAAAGACCCAAAGCCATTTCCTTTGAAATGACAATGGACTGTTTTTCATCAAGTGCGGTTTGCTTGTCGCCCGCAAGAAAGTCACATCCGAAAACATTAAAATAACCCTCGCCCACAAATTGGGGTTTTACCTTAATACTGTTATTGCCCGCGAGCAGCACACCGTTGTAAAAAGAGCGTGGGGCAACCACAGGAATGGCATAATCAATTTCAGGAATTTCAGCCGCCATAGCTGCCGTCAACGGCCCGGGAGTGATATCTTCCGTTTCAATGGTCTGTGGAGCAATATAATTTACCATCACCTGAACATGCCTTTCACTATCCTTTTCATCAAACCGGTTCATCTGATACTGATGGGTTGCCCAGAGGAATAGCAATATGGCTGAGGTTAATCCGCCAACAAGGCCAATGATGTTAACGAAGAAGACCGTTTTGGACCGTTTAATATTTCTGAAGAATAATTTGATGTGCTGTTTGAACATGATTTGAGTTACAAGAGGTTCATTCGTCTTTAAGGGCGTAAACAGGATTTTTATTCGCTGCATTCATAGCTTGACTTCCCACAGTTAATAACGCCACCAGGATGGCCACCACCCCAGCGCCAATAAAATAGCCGGCATGCAGTGAAATTCTATACGCAAACTGTGAAAGCCAATTTGTGGCTAAAAGGTAGGCAACGGGTAAAGCGATCAACATCGAAATGAAAACCAATTTCATGAATTCGCCGGAAAGCATTACGGTGACTTGTGAAACCGTTTGCCCCAAAACTTTACGAATGCTGATTTCCTTTCTTCTGCGTTCTGCGGAAAAAGCGGCCAAACCAAAAAGGCCCAGGCAAGAAATTAAGATCGCCATTCCGGCAAAGTACTTTGATAAGGTAGCCACGCGTTGCTCAGCCTGATAGACTTGTTGATATTGGGTATCCAAAAAGCGAAAATCAAACCCCAACCCCGGATTGAATTCCTCATGCAAAGAAGAAAGCGAAGCAATGGTTTCCTTTTCTCTCCCTGCTTTTATTTTTACCAATAGGGTACCCACCCACTGTGTTCTGCAGAGTAAGGCCATAGGGGCTATTTCATCATAAAGCGATTGGATATGGAAGTCTTTAACCACTCCGATAATTTCCCTGTTGGGACCGCGCATGTCAATAACAGTACCAATAGGATTCTCAAGGCCCATAAGTTTTACGGCGGTCTCGTTCAAGATGATTTTCGAACCGTTATTGGATTTTTCATTGACATAGGAACGACCTTCTTTCATCTCAATACCCATGGTTTCGATAAAGTTGGGGCCTACATGGGCATGCCTGAACGTTAGGTTTTTGGATGCTTCGGTTTGTCCTGGCCAGCTATGGCCTCCTGAAGAATTGTTGAAATTGGTCATGCTTCCCTGCATATATGAAGCATTCACCACCCCTGGCAGCTTCTTCGCCTCTTCCAGAAAGGTTTCCATATTGTTCATTAATCCATCCTGGCGGTCAAATGCAATAATATTGTCTTTGTTATATCCCAGGTTTTTAGACTGAATAAAGTCCAACTGCATATAGATGACACTTACGGCCACAATCAGTAAAATGGAAATACAGAATTGAAAGACAACCAAACCCTTGCGAAGCATCAGTTCTCCAAAGGAACTTGAAATTTTTCCTTTCAATACTTTAATAGGGTTGAATTGGGTGAGATACAATGCAGGGTAGCTGCCGGACAACAAACCTGTGAACAGGGTTGCTGCAATTAAGGCAAAAACAAGCTTTGGGGATAATTCTAAAAAGAGCTGTTTTCCGGTTAAATTATTGAACCAGGGCAGTAGTAACCATGCCAATAGATAAGCCATTAACAACGAAAAGGAGGAAAGTAATACCGATTCGACCAAAAACTGAAAGATTAGGGTCTTTCTGTTGGCACCTATCACCTTCTTTATCCCTATTTCCTTTAGACGTTTGGACGCTTTTGCCGTTGACAAATTCATAAAATTAATGCAGGCAATAAGCAATATGAACACAGCGACCAGTGAAAAAAGATAAACATAGCTGATTCTTCCGCCTGCTCGTTCTCCGTTCTCAAAACGCCCATTTAAGTAATTATCCGAGTAACGGGCAAGGAATACGCTAGCCCTGTTGTCATCATCTTTGTTTTTGATAAACCTGTCCATTTTTGCGTTTAACCTATCGATGTGAACATCAGGTCTAAGTAAGGCGAACATCATGGAACTGTTGCTTTCCCAGTGGATATAATCCGGGTTCCGGTCCTGGAGAAACTTTTTATAGGGAATGACAAAATCAAAACTTTCTGAGGAGTTTCTGGGAATTTCATAAACACCATTGACGGTGAAGACAGCTTCCAAAACTTCTTCCCCATTTTTAATGGTAACGGATTTCCCTATGGGGTTTACGGCTGACCCGAAAAGGGAATTGGCCATTTTTCTGGAAATGGCAACCGAATTCATATCGTTTAGAATCCGGCTTTTATCGCCGGCCACAAGGGGTATGGAAAATACTTCAAAATAATCTTCACTTGCAAAGTACCCTGCCGCACTTGTTTTTTTTTGTTCCGTTTCTACTATGGAACCTGCTTCTAAACGATACACCGCAACGGCCTTTTCCACTTCCGGAACCTCTTCCTGGAGAGCAGTCAGCAGTAAACTGGAGTTGGAGCGGTACGTACTTATTTCACCCTGACCATCGGGGATATTTCTAAAAACCTGGTAGATACGCTCCTCGTTCTCGTGGAACCTGTCCATGGCGAGTTCATCGGAAACCCACAAATACACCAGCAAGACACATACTAACCCAGTGGATAAACCAATTAAATTAATTAAGAAACTGCTTGTATTTTTTTTTATACCTCTTAGATATAGCAATACATTGTGTTTGATCATGTTTCAGTTTTATAGTGATGGCTCAAAAAGTGTCTGTTTTTTTAGTGTGAATGTTATGTTTTAAATGTGTATCAATGATGCTTACTCCGTTCGTAAACTCTTTACAGGGTTCTGCAATGCGGCCTTTATACTTTGATAGCTTATAGTTATGATGGCCAACAAAAAGGCAACAATGCCCGCTATGGCAAAAATCCACCAACCTAGCGTTGTTTTATAGGCGAAATTTTCCAACCATCTGTCCATCATATAGTACCCAATGGGCCAGGTTATTAAGTTCGCAATCAATATCCATTTTGTAAAGTTTGTGGTAAGGATTAAAAATATTTTCGATGCGGAGGCTCCCATAACCTTACGTATTCCAATTTCCTTTGTTTTGCGCTCCACAAAAAACAACGACAACCCAAACAATCCCATGGCGCTGATTAAGATGGATATGATGGAAAGCACCAGGATGAGTGAGCCCACTTTGGCTTCTTTTTGATAGAGGGCATCATAGGATGCGTCCAGAAATTCATATTCAAAAGGAAGGTTTTCGGCAACTGTTTTCCAAATGTTTTCGATTGAAGCTACGGTTTCCGTTATGTTATCGGTATTGAGCTTTACCAGCAGGTGCTGAAAATGATGGGGATTAAACTCCAGCACCAAAGGGCTTATGGGATTGTGCAATGATTGAAAGTGAAAATCCTCAATGACCCCTATAATGGGCCCGGGCTCCATATTACCGTGACGGATTATAATGTTTTGTCCCAGTGCATCCTTCGGATTTTTACCCATTTTGGAAAGAAAGGCCTGGTTGACCACGAATCGGTTTTCCAGGTTCTCCTCGGTAACATTTGGGGCAATTTCAACACTTTCAATTCGTTCCTTGCCCTCCACTATACCCACGGAAAGGGTGTTAAAGAAATCTTTGTCCACCGACATATAGGAAACCTCGATTCGCTCGCCATTGGGAAGATTGACCCCCTCGCTGGTATCAATGGTATTGGGTACCTGAGAGAGCGAAGTCACCCCTAGTACTTTTGGATTGGTGAGAAGGGATTGCTTCAACACATCGACCTTGTTTGCCAAATTTTCAAAACCCGTATGCAATACAAGTACTTGCTCTTTGTCGTACCCCAATTTTTGATTCTGCATAAACTGCAATTGATTGTAAATGACGATGGTACCGATAATCAGAAAAATTGAAATACAAAACTGAAAAGTGAGTAACAGGTTTTTAAAATCGAAACGGGTTTTCGCTTTTGAGAATTTTGATGAAATCAGGTCGGCTGATGAAATCCGTGTCAATAAAAGCGCGGGAACAACACCAATGAGCAATCCGAACAAAAAGACTCCAAAAAGTGCCTTTACAAACCAATATCCGCTAAAAAGACTACTTCTTGTGCCCGTTAGGTAGGCTACCATGGGTTTTGCCAATTCGTATAGAAACAAGGCCAATATGAAGGCGATTAAAACGGTAAGCACCGCTTCGACCAAAAAACCGAAAACCAACTGTCTTCGCTCGGCGCCCATCACTTTTTTGACCCCTATTTCCTTTGAACGTTTTAAAGCGTATACCGAAACCATGTTGATGTAATTGATACTGGCTATCAATAAGATCAGGAATCCAATCGAAATAAAAACATACACCAGGGTTATACTACCATTGGCTTCAAATTCGTTCCATCCGTTGGAATGCAAATGAATTCTCTCCAAGGGCTGTAACGCAAAGTTGGGATGCCACTCAAAGTCCAGATCGATACCCGCCAATTGCTGGTCAATTTTTTCGACTAATTTATTCGGTGACGTGCCTTTGGCGAGTTTTAAATAATGATAATAAATATAGCCACTTCCGAGCCCTATGTTACTGATATCTCCCCAAGGATGGCTTTTCATGGAAACCAACATATCAAAATGAATGTGGCTGTTAGAAGGAAGGGGATGTAATACTCCCGTTACTTCCAATGACTTGTCATTTGAGACCAACAGGGTTTTTCCTATGGGATTTTCCTGCCCAAAATATTTTTCTGCGGTTTCCTGGGTCAATACCACAGAATTCGGTTTCTCAAAAATTCCATTCCTGGCACCGTATTTCAAGGGAAATGAAAAAACCGTAAAAAAGTTTTCATCGGTATAGACCATTTCATTGTCCGTAAAAACGGTCTCGTCATGGGCCACTTGGGTCTTACCCCCCAAAACACTGGACTTAAACAGACGTATACTGTTTTCAATTTCTGGAATAGGGTCAAGTAAGGTGGTTTTTATGGCGGGACTAAGACTAATGGTCCGTTCTTCTTTTTGACTCAGTTCCAAACGATAAATTCGTTCTGAGTGCTCGTGCATTTGGTCATAACTCAACTCGTGCCTGACCCAATCGTAAATCGCAAATAACGTCAATAAAGCAATGGCGAGGCCTATGATATTTATGCCTGACCCTACTTTATATTTGGCAAAATTTCGGAGCGCTGTTGTTAAATGATTCTTGAACATGATCTTATTGGGCTATAGGACGTTATTTTTTGTATTATCACTTTGCGCATTTCGTCAAGTGCGTCACACATCATATTTAGGCTTTCCCACTTCAAATTATTCATCCCGTAAAGATTCAACGGGGTTGACCATGGCTGCCCGAAAACTCTGCCAGCTCACCGTGATTAAGGCGATTACAAGCGCTAAAAACCCGGACAAGGCAAACACCCACCAACTCAATTCCGTTTGGTAGGCAAAAGACGTCAACCATTTGCTCATAGCATACCAAGAAAAAGGAACAGCCAACACAAAGGCCAGCCCGACCCACTTTACAAAATCCTTATTGAGGAGTGAAAGTATCTGTGCTATTGTGGCACCATTCACTTTCCTGACACCGATTTCCTTTTTTCGCCTGATAACGGTATAAGAAGTAAGGCCAAACAAGCCCAATGATGCTATCAAAATGGACAGAATCGTGAATATCTGAAACGCCATGCCAAAGGCCCTATCTTCTTTATACTGTGCTTCAAAATTTTCATCGAGAAAGGTATAGTTGAAAGTACTTTGAGGAAATATTTCCTTCCAGGTCGCCTCAATTTGAGCCATGGCTGTCTCTAAACCACCTGAAACCGTAGCCTTTTTACCTAGTTTTACCAGAATATTATTAGCACTGGGGCCGTACCGTAAAATCATGGGTTCTATGCCGGTTTTCAACCCAAAATGATGGTAGTCTTTCAACACCCCGGAAATAATCCACTCCTGTTCCCAGAATTTTACTGTCTTGCCCACGGCCGCCTCCATATCGGATATCCCCATAAACCGGATGAATTTTTCATTCATGACAATTTCATTACTGTAACCACGGGAATTCGCTTGAAAAGGCCCACCGGCAGCAAACTCAAAATCCATCAATTCAAAAAAATCAGGGCTAACCGCATAATTGTAGGTTATTCTTTTCTCATCCCGGACTCCATTGGGAAAAGTGATACCAGCACTAGATCCCAGGTCCTCATACCTACTCCCGGGAAAAGCGTTTGCCGTTGCCGTTTTTTCTATAAAGGGGATGCTCCGGAGTTTATCTTTGAACGTCTTCATACCCCTTACCAGTGAAGAATCCGAATCTGAAGCTACATCAAGAACCTGCCAATTAAGGGCGACAACTTGTTGCAAATCGGCACCAATGGGTTGCTCTTTTAAAAACCTGATCTGTTTATTGACCATGATCGTGCCCACAAGCAGGATAATAGTGGCAAAAAATTGCCCTATGATCAGTCCTTTTCTAATGTTAAGGCTAAGGGGAGACGTTTGTACTTTTCCTTTCAAGGTTTTAGCGGGAGTGTAATGGCTCAAAACAAAAGCCGGGTATATTCCGGAAATCACGGCCCCCAATGCTATAAAACCGAAAAGAGGAAGCATATTCATCAGGTGAGGAACGTCAAAAACCAGGTCTTGATTAATAAATGTGCTATAGGCCGGTAAAACCAGCAATACAATACCGAAAGCAATAACAACAGCAACTCCGTTTAGCAGCAATGACTCCAAAAGCGATTGGAGCATGATCTGTGGCTTCTGTGCTCCGGCAACTTTTCGGATTCCGGTCTCTTTTGCCCGCTCGAGTGATTTGGCGGTAGAAAGATTGATATAGTTCAGCCAGGAAAGCACTATAATTATTAATCCTATCACCCACAGGAACCTGACCCGTTGAATACTACCGTTTGCCTCAGCCTCATAGGGTTTGTTGGAATACAGATGAATATCCTCTAAAGGCTCAATATTATGCCTTTCATAAGGTAAGGCTTCAATTTTGAAGTCCTTTATCTTTTGCTTTAGCAGCTTGGTATCCGTACCTGGATCTATACTCAGGTAGGTATAGTATACGTTTTGGTTCCAGGTGTATTCCCAATCCCCTTCAAAGGCTTTCCAGGCGCGAAAAGTGCTGAAAGAAATCAAGAAATCGTTCTTAATGTGGCTGTTCCTGTTCGTTTCTTCAAGGATGCCGGTGACGGTAAAATTAGGGCTGTAGCTATCAAATAGCTGTATTGTTTTTCCTATGGGTGCTTCAGTGCCAAATAATTTTTGCGCTAATGCTGCTGTAAGTACAATGGAGTAGGGTGCCTGAAGGGCAGTCTGAATATCACCTTGCTTTAGTTTGCTGTCAAAGATTTGGAAGTAAGAGGGATCTGCAAGGGAACCCTTATTGTGCTCAAAAACCTGATGCTCGTTTAGCAGTACAACGCCATTTAAATATCGCAGCCTTAAAAAGTCCTTTACTTCCGGGAACTCCTCTTTTAGGGTTGGACCGGTTACTATGTACGAATTTGCATCACCAGGAACCCATTCACCGCCTTCCAGGTAGTCCATATACGCACGATAGACATTATCAGAACCGTCAAAGGTATCATAGCTCTTTTCATGGTTAACATAGAGCATGATCAAAATAAAGGAAGCGATACCTACTGCCAGTCCGAATATATTAATGAATGAATATAACTTATTCTTTATCAGGTATCTTGTGGCGATTTTTAAAAATAGTTTGTACATAGAAGGATCTTTTATTCGGTTCGCAGACTATCTACCGGATTTATTGTGGCCGCTTTTATACTTTGCCAGCTTACGGTAGCAAGGGCAATGAGCAAAGCGGTTACGCCTGCCAGTACAAACACCCACCAATCCATGGTGGTTTTGTAGGCAAAACCCTCAAGCCATTTGTTCATGAAAAACCAGGAAAGGGGGGTGGAAATCAAAAAGGCCAGACCAACCCATTTTACAAACCTTTGGTTTAATAATTTCAATATTTCAACAACGGTTGCACCATTTACCTTTCTAATACCAATTTCTTTAACACGCTGCCGCATGTAAAACGTGGACATAGCCAGGATCCCCATAACCGAAATAATCACGGATAACAGCGTAAAATAGCCTATGATCATACCTGCGCGTTCATCCCTTTTATACCATTGGTCAATGGTCTCATCCACAAAAGAAAGGTCAAATTCAACATCGCCAATTAAATTCGTATAAGTTGCTTTGATTTTATCGGCGGTTTCGGCTATGTTCTTTCCATTGATTTTCAGAAAAACACTTTCAGCATACGAATCAGGTTGTTGCTGCCTTATCATCAAGGGCCCTATCTTATCACGCAGCTCTTTAAAATTGAAATCTTTAACAACACCTAAAATGGGCTTTTTATCTTCTCCCATGTTAAAAGCAACGGCATCTTCATTAAGTTCCAGCTCTTTGATAGCCGTCTCGTTTAAATACACACCGTCTTTGCTATAGGCTGCCGCTGTAAAATTCACCTTAAGATCAAATACATTGAAAAAAGAGGAGTCCACGGCAAATTCCTGAAAGCTTACAGAACGCTCATTGTAATCAAAGGTTTGGTTGCTTCCCCCTGATAACGGGCTTTGCCATGTAAGGGAAACATCTTGTACCCCAGGAATCTCCAGCAGGGCATTTTTTACTACTTCTTTTTGATTCATACCGGCCACATATTCCAAATGGACAATATTGTCTTTCTGAAAGCCCAAATCTTTATTTCGCAAAAAGTCAGTCTGTTTTAGGATAATCCAACTGCAGGCTAATAACCCAATGGCAACAGTATATTGAAAGGTGGTAAAGACTTTGCCGTACATACTTTTAGAAGTCTTTCCGTAAGCGCCTTTAACCACTTCAATAGGTTTAAAAGCGGTAATATTGATGGCAGGTACCATACCGGATACTATACCTATGAATAGGATAGCACCGATTAGAACGGCCGTATTGACCATTGTAAATTTGTCGTTCAAATTCAACCGGGTATCCAACAAATTGTTGAAAGTGGGCTCCACCAATTTGGCAAAGACCAAAGCCAGGAGCACAGCGACCAGACATAAAGAAATGGACTCTTTTATAAATTGTATAAACAATCGTTTTTTTGAAGCGCCCAACAGTTTTTTCATGGCCACTTCCTTTCCTCTGGCGGTTGCCTGGGCAATGGTCAGGTTGATGTAGTTTCCAACAGCGAGAACTAAGATCAGAAATACAATCACTGAAAGTACCGTTATGAAAACTTTACTGTTGCTCTTGGTTCCTGTACCGATTTTTGTGCTGAAATAAAGCTCTTTAAGAGGGGTGAATACGACCGTATTCGCCCACCCCTCCTGGTATAACCAATACTCTTTTTTGAACTTTTGAAGCAGTTGCGAGGCCTTTGAAGGTAAGTCTGTATTTGGCTTTGCTAAAAAATAAATGCTAATGGAGGCAAAACCATATTCCTCCAAAATATTCTCAAATCCCCATATCCGTTGGAATGCCCTTAAATTTACGATTGCGTCCTGATATACAAGGTGGGTGCTTTCAGGGAAATCATCCATAACCCCCGTAACCATAAATTGGTGATCTTTATTGATGAAGACTGTTTTGCCAACAATATCAATAGTACCGAACAATTTTATGGCCATTGTCTTTGAGAGCACAATGCTATTAGCCGCTTGAAGCACTTCTTTGGGCCTCCCCTTAAGTAAGGGAAATGAAAAAATGTCAAAGAAACCAGTATCTACGCCTAAATAGTTAACTTTTAGTTGTTGTCCGTTAGACGCCATAATTCGTCCGTCACCTTCCAATGTTCTTGTAAAATCCTCTATTTCCGGGATGCTGGTTTTTAGGTCAGTGGCGATGGGTGGTGAAAAATCAACGGATTCATTCTCCAGGCGGTAAATACGTTCTTTATGTACATGAAAATTGTCAACTGCAAGCTCATTGCCAATGTACACACTCAAGAGGATGATAAACGTCAGCGAAATGGCAAACCCCAATATAGTGACGGTGGTGTAAAGTTTATTTTTGGCTAAATGTCTAAGAAACGTCTTTATTCCTTTCATTGGTATTGCTGTTTATTCTGTTCGCAGACTTTTTACGGGATTTATCCTGGCAACCGCCAGGGTTCTAATACCCATGGTAAGTAGCGCTATACTGCACATTAAAAATCCACTTGCGCCAAAAACCCACCAACTTAAATTGACCCTGTAGGCAAAACCCTCCAGCCAGCGTTGAAGCCCCCAATAGGCTATCGGGCTCGCCAGGATAAAAGCAATACCTACCAGGAGCAGGAACTCCCTACACAATAACAACTGTAATTGGCTTAAACTGGCACCCAGCACTTTTCGGATTCCGATTTCTTTGGTTCTGCGTTCAGTAGTATGAATAACTAACCCCAAAAGTCCCAGGCAGCTTATTATTATGGCAAATCCGGTAGCCCATTTCAATAAAAAAGAGGTTCTTCGTTCCTGTTCATAGAATTGTGCTACCAATTCGTCCATAAAGGAAATATCGAACCGCAGTTCCGGATAAGTTGATCCCCATAACTTTTCAATCTCCCCTATGGTTTGAGGCCATTGTTCCGTTGGAGTAGCCTGAAGCGAAAAATGAATAATATTGAACTGGGAGAAGCCATTTCTATTAATATCACCTGTAAGCGCCAGTGGTTTTATAGTACTGTGCAGCGAGCGTTGGTTAAAGTCTTCCATGACACCAACAATAGGGTAAGTATCCTCTCCGACCACCAGATTTTTGCCTAATGCCGCTTCAGGGGTAGCGAATCCTAATATGCGGGAATATGTTTCATTGATCACATATTCTTTTATAGTATCGTTTCGTCTGCTACGGCCGGCGAGTAGTTTAATATCATACAGTTTTCGATAGCTCAGGTCACCAAACAACAATTCTACATTGGTCTGTACTTCCTTGTCGTTCTCACGAAAGATGAGAATGGAAGAGTTCACACTAGAGGAGGCCGGGGGGTTTCCACCTAAACTCACTTCCGAAACCTGAGGCAAGATTTTTAGTTGCTCTACGATCCGGAGTCGCTTATCAAAATTGTCGTCTTGCCAGGCGTTTAAAAAAGCATTTGCCTCTATTTTAATGCCCATGTCCCTGGACATCATATAGTTTATTTGCCTGGCCACCAAGAAAGTAGCAATAATAAATACCTGGGCAATTACAAATTGGAAAATCGTTAGGTACTTACGGAGTAAAGACCGATCAAGGCCAGTGGCATATTGATTTTTTAAAACGGTAACCGGTTTAAAACGTGAAAGTACCACCGCCGGATAAAATCCGGACAGCAAGGAAACCAATAGTAGTAATACCGCCATAAACATCAGGAATTCGGGAGTGCCCAGGAGTTGAAAATCCAGGGTTTTCGGAATAAAATCGCGAAAGACATTTAATGCTCCGTAGGTGAGCACCAGGGAAAGTCCTCCTGCCAGGAGGGTTAACACAAAAGTTTCTCCTAAAAACTGAAATATCAATTGCTTTTTGGATCCGCCGATGGTTTTTCGAACACCAATTTCGCGAGATCGTTTTACAGCATTTGCTGTACTAAGGTTAATGAAATTAATACACCCCAAAAGCAATAGGAACAAGGCCGTTACCACCAGGCTCAGTAGAACATTTTTGTTGACCGGAGGTCCATTGTGATTAAAAATACCATAATTGGTATTAAAATGCAGATCGTCAAGCGGTTGAAGGGAAAAACTTCTTTGTTGGCCAAATGCTATCAGTTCAGGACTTGAGTGTTCCTTGGCCAGTGCATCCAAATGATTTTGAATGCCGGGCAATTGAGCGTGTTGTGTTAGCTTGATAAAAAGTTGAGAACCGGAGTTAGTGTTGTTCCATTGGTCGCTTAAGACCATATCACTCATCCGGGTTCTGGCGGCTGTACCTACAGATAAAAACTCTTTAAATGTAAAATCTGTGCGTTGTTTTAAATCTTCCACAACACCCACAACTTTGACGGGGATGGAGTCATTATAGATTAAGGTCTTACCCACCATTTGCTGGGGCGACAATTCAGGGAAATACAAGCTTGCCCTCGATTTTGCCAGGACTACCTCATTGGGATTTGAAAATACATTACTTGAGGATCCTGATAACCAGTTGTAGTGGAAAAGTCCAAAGTAGCTCCCATCCGTGTATAGGGCATCGCTTATTTCGCTGTGTTTATAGCCTGAGGTTCTGTTTTCCACACTTTGGAAGTTCGCAGAAAAAAAAGTAGCGACTGTAATGCCCGGGACGTCTTCCTGTAATGCTTTTCCCAAAGGAACGGCCACCCCCCTATTGTGAAAACCGCCATCCGGAGTGGAGAAATCGGTGGTTACCCTGTAGATGAGATCCCCTTCTTTATGAAAATTATCAAATGACAGGTCATGAAAAATGAGGATGCCAATGGCAAATGAGGCGCTTATTCCTATGGAGAGGCCAACTATAGTAATAGCAGAGAATAACTTGTTCTTCCAAATATTGCGAAACGCTATTGTTATATAGTTTTGGATCATGATAGCTATCGTTTTGATATCCGCTTTAACGCATTGGGCAAACACCAAAAAATGAGTTCGATTATCATGCCAAAACACAACATATTGTTTTACATATAGTTATAGTTTTTGTTCTACTTTAAGTGTAAAACATTTTTACGAAACATGTAAAATATATTTACACTTCATATCCTTAGGAATTACTATTCTGTTCTTAGACTTTTCACCGGATTTGTATTGGCAGCCTTAAGTGCCTGGAAGCTAACGGTCACTGCTGTGATCAATAATGCCCCGGAGATAGCTGCTGCAAAAATTGACCACGACAGGTTAATCCTGTAGGCGTAGTTTTGTAACCAACCTTCCATTACATATAGGGCAATAGGTACAGCCACCAAACAAGCAATAAGGACGAGTGCCAAAAAGTCTGCAGACAGCATTTTCCACAGGCTTATTGCTGTGGCGCCCAGCACTTTTCGCACACCTATTTCTTTGGTTCGTCGTTCTGCCACATAGGCTGTGAGCCCAAAAAGCCCCAGACAACTAATAAAAATGGCCAGGGCGGTAAAAACACCTGCCAGGTCGGCTACACGCTCCTCAGATTGGAACTTGACTGCATATTGATCGTCCACAAACTGATAGTCAAAGGGTAATTGAGGAAAGTGCCCTTTGAATATCCTCTCAATGGTGGCAAGGCTTTCCTCAGTGCTTTTTTGTGGATTTAAACGAAGGTTATAAAAGTTGGTAACACCGTATTTATCAAATGCGTATACCCCTTGCTTTACCGGCTCAAATGGAGACCGCACAACTACATCTTCAATTACCCCAATAATTTTCAAAGGGGGATCCGGGTTTTCTACATCCGGGTCCTTAAGGTATTTGCCAATGGGATTGGTGAAGCCCATATATTTCATTGCTGCTTTGTTGATAAGCACAGTGTTGGAATCCGTAGCGAATTCCCTGGAAAAATCCCGTCCCATAATAATTTCCAAATCCAAAGATCTCGCGTATTCCGGAGATACAAGAGTAAAGGCCAAATCCACTTGAAAATCTTCCGGTTTTCCATCCCAGGTAAAACCACCTGTGTTGGACCATATTTCTGTTGTTGGCGCACTGGAGGTGGACATTTCGGTCACAGCCCCTGAAGCAATTAATTCATGTCGCATGATATCTCGTTTCTCTGCAAAATCAGGACCCATCGCAGGAAGCTGGATAAGCCCTTCCTTGTCATAACCAATGGGTCTGTCCTTTGCAAAACGGATTTGTTGCAATACCACAAGAGTGCCAATTATGAAGGCTACCGAGGCGGTAAACTGCACTACGACCAACACTTTTCTGGGAAGCATGGAGAGCCGCCCGAGCTTAAGTGTCCCTTTTAAGGCTTCTACAGGTTTGAATGAAGAAAGGTATAGCGCCGGGTAGCTTCCGGCCAGTACCGCTGTAATGGAAACAAATACCATAGAGACCAACCAAAATACGGGGCTTTTCCATGGAAATTGCACCTCCTTTCGGGCCAGTTCGTTAAAGTCTCCCAGAAAGAATAGTACGAGGACTACAGCTAGCAGGAAGGCAAACAGGGTTACTAAAAAGGCTTCTCCAAGGAATTGATTGATCAATTGACCTCTATTGGAGCCGATAGTCTTTCGTAACCCCACTTCTTTACCTCTTTTTTCTGAACGCGCCGTGCTAAGGTTCATGAAATTAATACAGGCCAGGATCAATACCAGAATACCGATACAACCGAACAATCTAACATAGGTTATTCGGCCCCCTACTTGGCGCCCTTCCTCAAAATTGTCTCGTAGGTACCAATCCTTCATTGGGAAAAGAAAGATTTCCGGATTGTTTTGTGCTTCGGGAAGTTGGTCTTTCTTGGCGTTCTTGACGCTGGCGGTAACTTCATCCATAGTCATGTTATTGGCAAGTTGCACCAACATTTGAAACGAGTTATTATTCCAGTCGTCCCTCGCTTCCGAAACCCAATCACGCAAGGTGATGTATCTTTCCCATGGCACCAAAAACCCAAGCCCGTGAAAGGAGTTGTTAAAAGGAATGTCTGCATAAACCCCTTTTACCGTAGCATCAAAGTCGTTATTAACCTTGACCACTTTTCCAATAGGGTCTTCTGATCCAAACAATGCCTTAGCGGTGGATTGATCCAACATAATGGCATTCACGTCTTCAAGGCCATTTTTTTGGCCCTGCACTATTTTGAGATCCAACATCTCTGTGATACCGGCCTGCATGGAATTCCCTACGCGGGAAATAATTTTGTCCTCATAGGCCAGGCTTTGCTTCCACTCCCATGACGCCATTACAATATGTTTGAAATGGTCCCCATATTGTTCCCTGAGCACAAACTCCAAAGGCCGGGGAACCGCATTCCCGGTTTCTATATTCCCATTTCTTGTCCTATTTTGAAAAACCTGGGCAATTTGGTCCCGATTCTCAAAATACTGATCATGTACTACCTCATCGTGTATCCAAAGTCCAATCAGTACTGCTACGGCCATTCCTACGGCCAATCCTCCGACATTTACTACGGAATACAGCGTATTCTTCGTAAGATTACGCCAGGCGATTTTTAAATAGTTCTTTATCATGATCTCGATTTTTGATGGATAATTATTCTGTTCTAAGACTTTTCACCGGGTTGGCGATAGCCGCTTTTATGGCTTGATAGCCAACGGTTAGCAATGATATGGCAACCGCCAATACACCGGCTGCCACTAAGGTCCATGTGGAAATAGTAATTCTAAATTCAAAATCCTCTAACCACCTGTTCATCGAATACCAGGAAATGGGTACAGCTATGGCAAAAGCAATAAGTACCAGCTTTAAAAAGGACTTGGAAAGCAATACGGTAATGTTGGAAATGGAAGCACCTAAGACCTTACGCACCCCGATCTCTTTGATACGATTCTCTGCCATATAACTGGCTAAGCCAAAAAGGCCCAGGCAAGATATGATGATCGTCAACAGACAAAATACACTGGCCAGGGTCTCTGTTCTTTGATGATACTTAAATTTTTTAGCGTACTGTTGGTCTATAAATTCATAGTTAAAAGGGTATTCCGGGTTGAATTTTTTAAAAATACCCTCTACTGCGGCCAAATTTTCAGCTGTTCCCCGGAGCTGGTTTAGTTTTATATGGATGACCTCACTCCAGGACTTAGCCCCCTGGATCATTAAGGGTTCTATTTTTTGAAAGGGGGATCGGACTACAAAATTCTTGACCACCCCAATAACATGCCAGTCCACATCGTCATCCTTAACAATCTGTCCTATGGGATCATCAAAGCCCATGTGTATCACGGCCGCTTCGTTTAAAATAGTAGCTGTGGAATCTGTGGGGTACTTTTTGAGATCGAAATCTCTTCCAAGGGCTAATTGCAGTTCCAATGTTTTTACAACAGCGTCATCAGCAGAGAAACGAAGTACCAGGGTTTTGTCGTCCGGATCTTTGCCTTTCCATTCTATGCCCCACGAGTTACTCCAATTTTCCGTGATGGGTGACATCGTTCGGGTCACTGAGTTAACGGCATTGGAGGACAATAGTGCCTCTTTGATTAGGGGATAGTTTTTGTTCATATCGCCTTCCATTTCAGTATATATCAAATTGTTTTTGGCGTATCCCAGCTCGCGATTCTGGGCTTTGTTCAATTGCTGTTTAACGATCAAAGTAGCGGTGATCAATATGATGGCCACGGTAAACTGGAGGATCACCAACACTTTTCGTGGGGTGACCAAAGTGTTTACCTTTTTGAAAGTGCCTTTAAGCACTGCGGATGGCCTAAAGGCTGATAGATACAAAGCCGGATAACTTCCTGCCAATAAACCGGTAAAAAGGATAAGGATCAATCCTGAAATCCAAAATACCGGCTGGTCCAGTGATAAAGACAGCGGTCGGTCCACCAGCCCTTTGAATGCCGGAAGCACTAATACCACTAAAATCAAAGCTATTGCAGCGCTAATAAGGGAGAAGAGAAGGGATTCTCCCATGAATTGGCTGACAAGACCACTTTTATTGGCCCCTACTACCTTACGGATACCTACTTCCTTGGCTCTTTTTTCACTTCGCGCAGTACTCAGGTTCATGAAATTGATGCAAGCGATGATCAGCACAATGCAAGCGATCCATCCGAACATTCGGATTATATCAATTCGTCCGCCTTTTTCAACCCCGTTTTCAAATTCACCATAAAGATGACTTCGGGAAAAAGGGTAAAGGTAGGTCACCATGTTCGGGGACTCTTTATCATAGTTTTCCCGCAACGTTTTTATTTTGGAAGAAAAGGTATCGTACTCCGTATTTTTTTTCAGCATGACAAATGTCGCTACGGAGTTATTGCCCCAGTTTTCGTCATCCCAGCCCTTTTGAATAGCATACTTCCATGGGATCAAATATTCAAACGTGAACTCGGAATTTTCAGGAAGATCCTTTAGTACCCCTGTAACTGTGAACGGGTCACTATTATCCACTTTCACTACTTGTCCCATAGGATCCTGATTCCCGAAAAGTTTTTTAGCCAGGGCCTCTGTAATAACCAAAGAGTTCACGCCGTCCAACACCTGATCGATATTCCCCTGGATCAAGGGAAAACTGAACATATGTAAAAAATCAGGATCTACTGTAGTACCCGTGGTTTTGATCCGCTTTTCCCCGTAGGTCATTAAAAAGGGGATATCATAAAGAAAGCGGGATACCCTTTCTACTTCGGGATAGTCTTTTTTAATGACTTTTGCCATCACCTTGGGGGTAGAGTTCCAGGTCCAGATTTCACCGTCAACAGGATATTTGTTATATACCTGATAGAGTCTGTCCTTATTCACATGAAATTGGTCATAGCCCATTTCAAAATTGATCCATAGTACGATAAGTATGGTAACCGCCAGACCTACGGAAAGCCCCAGAATGTTAAGCAGGGAAAAGGCCTTGTTTCTCAGCAGATTTCGCCATGCAATTTTCAAATAGTTTTTAAACATGATTTTCTATTTTCATAAGATTATTCTGTCCTGAGACTTTTCACCGGGTTGGCCAGGGCTGATTTTATTGTTTTGGTACTAATCGTTAGCACAGCAATAATGAGGGCTAGTACTCCTGAAATACCGAAAAAATGCCAGCTCAGATCAACTCGATTTGCATAATTCTGCAGCCATTCGTTGGAAAACCACCACGCTATAGGTGTGCCGAGAAGAAACGCTATAACAACAAGCTTTAGGAAGTCTTTGGTCAATAGATAGGTAATTGAGGCAATACTGGCACCAATGACCTTACGAATACCAATTTCCTTGGTACGCTGCGCTATTATTAACATGGACATGGCAAACAGGCCAATACAACTTAAAAGGATGGCAATAACTGATCCGCTGGTGACAAGGGTAGCCAGGGTTTTTTCCCTTTTAAAAGTCCGGTCCACGTTTTCATCTAAAAAGGAACCTAAGAATTCTGCATTGGGTTCTATTTTTTTATAGGCCTTCTCTATAGCGTCAACAGAATTCGCCATGTTTGCCTTGGCCACTTTTACATAGGCATACGTTAGTCCTTCTTCCCGATCCAAGAAAAAGGTGAGCGGTTCAATGGCTTTTGAAATGTCTTGGAAGTTATAGTCCCTGACCACTCCTATTACCGGATATCCTAAACTATCACTTACAGGAAGTTGAACACCCAGCACGTTGTCCTCTCCAAGCGCTTTGGCCATACTTTCATTTATGATAACCGATTGTTTATCACTTTCCCTGGAAATATCAAAAGGTCTACCGGCCAAAAGCTCCAAACCAAGGGTTTTGATGTAATCATAGTCAACGATAAGGCTATTTGTACGAACACCTTTTCCTTTGTAATCAAATCCCCAGACACTGGAATGCTGGCTACCATCCTTTCCTCTCCCCAGATTGTTATCCGCAGCTGTTATGCCCAAAATACCGGGGTGCACTGCCAACTCGTTTCGCAATAATCTGACAGTGTTATAACTGTTCCTCTTTCCATTTAAGGGAAAAGAGAGTACCTGTTCTTTATTATACCCCAGGTCTTTATTTCGCATATAATTGATTTGTCCTTTTAGCACAAAAGTGCCACTGATCAATACTATGGCAATCGCGAACTGAACAACGATCAATGCGTCTCTCAGCCGGTTTTTACCCGTGCTTTCCAATTTTCCCTTTAGGGATTGAATGGTGCCCAGGCGGCTCAGTAGCAAAGCCGGGTATCCCCCGGCGATAAGGGTGATGACCATTACCAGTAAGGTGGCACCAAGCAGTACTTTGGAAGAGAGTAAAACGGTAACAGAGGCCTCGGAGTTAAATACGGACTGAAAGCTGTCTTCCAGTAATAGACTGAGCAGAATGCCCAGAACTATTGAAACGATGAAAATAATGAGACTTTCGACCCAAAACTGTAAGAAGAGTTGTCTTTTTTCAGCCCCAAGGGTCTTGCGCATACCAATTTCCCGAAGTCGCTGCGAACTCTTTGCAATACTCATGTTGACAAAGTTGACACAGGCTATGAACAAAATAAGAAAAGCAATGGCCAGGACAAGGTACACTGAACCACGACTCGTTTCGGTAAATCCCTTTTGATAACTTGTAAAGGTTATATCGGCAAGGGGTAGTAACCCCAGTTGAAGAAAGTTGCCGTCTGCGTTGGGCAAGGCACCATCCCGTTTTAGATTTGTAATTGCTCCTTCATAACGAGAATTGGTAAAGGCCTGACTGTTTTTTTCGAAGGTAGTTGGTGCAACTTCTTGTGCCAGCTGCACAAATACCTCATGATATTGCGCGTTCCAGCGATCTTTGGTTTCCGCATATTCAGGATTCTTTTCAAATCGCAGCGCTATTTCATAGGTTATAGAACTTTCCTTGGGTTGATCAATGGAGACAGC
This sequence comes from Croceivirga sp., assembly GCA_028284285.1. Taxonomy (GTDB): domain Bacteria; phylum Bacteroidota; class Bacteroidia; order Flavobacteriales; family Flavobacteriaceae; genus Croceivirga. The sequence continues at coordinate 13,443 of JANQSA010000011.1, read as the reverse complement.
ACTTATGATAAAGGGTTCTTTTTTTCCATTGATTTGAACGTTTATGGTCTTGCCAATTGGATTTTCTTCACCAAATAATTTATGTGCCGTTGTTTCTGTAATTACCGCAGAAGAAAGGTCTTCCAATGGGTTTTTTTTGTTGCCTTGTGTTATGGGAAAACTAAACATGGAAAAGAAATCATCATCCACATAAAGGGCATCGAAGTTGACTTCTTTTTCTTCATAAAAGGTCAAGGCCTCTTCTTCAAGGTGACGCGTAATTTTGTCTATCCCGGGAACTTCTGATTTTAGCGCTTCGGCAAATGGCGCCGGCTGACTGGTTCCTACTTCAGTGCCCTTTGGGGTCTGCCATGTTATGTAGACTTTATAAATGGTATCGCCATTGGTATGGAATCTATCAAAAGAAAGTTCGTGAAGCGAGTCCATAGTCAATAGGGTAGCGATCCCGAAGGCTACGGTTAATCCGACAATGCCCAGTAGCGTGAACAGACGATTTTTCCAAAGGGTTCGTAAAGTAATTTTTAAATAGTTCTTCAACATAATGGTTTGTTTTTGATTGCTACATTACCTACCTATTCCGTTCTTAAACTTTGTACAGGATTAGCCAAAGCCGCCTTTATGGTTTGATATCCAATAGTTAAGAGGGTGATCAACATAATTGCGGCAATGGCAACAGCAAAATGCCACCAATGTATCTCGGTTTTGTAGGTGTAGCTTTGTAGCCATTGGTCCATAACATACCAGGTAAGGGGTGTGGCAATACCCCCTGCCACCAAAATAAGTTTAAAAAAATCAACCGAGAACAGGGCGAGGATATCAGCCATTCTGCTTCCCAGCACCTTGCGGATGCCTATTTCCTTGGTACGGTGGCTCACAAAGAACAAAACGAGTCCGTATAACCCCATACAACCTATAAAAATGGCCAGGCCGGAAAACACTTTGGATAAGGACAAATACCGTTGTTCGGTCTCGTACTGTTGGGCCACCCGCTCATCTAAAAACCGGTAATCAAAGATGTGATTAGAAAAGGTTTGTGACCATTCTTTTTCCAGTTGCGCTAAGGTAACCTTGGTGTTCAGGTGGTTTATCTTAATGCCCAACTCATTATACCATGGTACATTGGGTGCAATGAAAACGGGCATTATTTCATACGTAAAACTACTGTCATGAAAATCTTTAACAACCCCCACAATAGTGGCTTCAATTCGCTCTCCGTTCACGGCAAGTGTTCTACCCAATACTTCTTCGGTAGAAACCCCTACTTTTTCTAAAAACTTTTCGTTGACCAGCATTTCCCGGATGGAATCGTTTTTAAAGAAATTACGCCCTGCCACAAGGGGAATGTTGAACGCATTTAAATAATCTTCATCCCCCGCCTTTATCGAAATACTGAAATCTTCCCGTTCGGGCCGGTTATTATATTTCACCGTGGTATCCCAAAAGCTGTTCGACCCTCCGGGGCTGGTTAAACAACCCGACACCTTTTGTACACCTACCACGTTTTTCAATCGTTCTTTCAGGCCATAATACTGCTCTGAGTCCATGGTTTCGGGGACCTCGAGCATGACAATGGACTCCTTGTCAAAACCTAAATCGGTCTTGGTGGCGTATTCGATCTGTTTTGAAATCACCAGGGTGGCCACAATCAGGGAGATGGAAATGACAAACTGCGTTACCACCAAAACCTTTCGTGTACTGGTGCCTCCGGTATCATTATGATTGAGTTTTCCTTTTAGCGCCAAAATGGGCACTATTCGCGATAGCAATAGGCCTGGATAGCTTCCTGACAGGAAGGAAACCAATACCAACAGCAGCAATAAAAAGCCAAAAAACCGGAAACTTATAAGGTTTTCCAGGGTCAATTGTATTTCAAAGAGTGCATTGAAAGCCGGCAGAAAGAGAATGGCCATGACCATGCCTAATACAATGGCACATACACTGATGAGAAAGGTTTCGCTTAAAAATTGCCAGAAAAGCTGCTTCTTAAAACTCCCCAGCACCTTGCGAATACCGATTTCCTTGGAACGATAAAAAGCTTGTGCCGTGGAGATGTTGATGAAATTAATACAGGCAATAACGATTAAAAACAGGCCAATAATACCAAAGATGATCAAGAAGACCGGATCCAGGCCCCCATACTGTGAATTAAGGTGAATGTCAGTTAAAGGCTGCAGTTTGTATACATGTGTATTTTTACTAGTTGGCCTGTGCTTTTTGGGAAGCTCTAGTAGGGTAGTCTCAATATGGGCAATATCTTGATCGGGCTTTAACAGCACATAACATTGCAAGTTGGTGGTGATACCCCCCCAACTTTCGCCATGGGCAAACTGAGAATAGGGCTCGAGATTATCAAAAGCAATAAAGATATCACCCTCAAGGAAGGAAGCATTGGGAATGTCTTTCAACACCCCGGTGATTTCTATGGTTTCCTGATTTTCCAGCACAAAAGTTTTGCCTACGATGTCGGTACTTCCATAAAGCTCAAGCGCTTCACTTGCCGTGATTATTGCTGTGTTGGGTGCGGAAAGGGAAATGGCATTGCTACCATCCAGTAGTGGAAAATTGAAGATTTTGAAAAAATCCTCTTCCGCAAACAGTATATTCTTTTTGTATTTGTTGATATTTCCATTTCGTTCAACATCGATAACCAAACCTTCCCTGTCCGCTATTTTGGCCACTTTATCGGCATAGGCATAGTCTTCACGGAATACTTTGGCAAAAGCCGGAGGAACACTTGCAGAATATCCAATATTATCCATATGTTCTTCAGTGGCCATCCTGTAAATGCGATCCCGGTGGGCATGAAAATCATCAAAAGAAAGATGGTAGCTTAAAAAAAGATAGATCAATATGGCACTGCCAAAACCTATAGCAAGACCTAAAATGTTGATGGCGGTAAATACTTTTCGCTTTAACAGGTTGCGCCAGGCAATTTTTAAATGGTTTTTTAACATGATTGCTTGTGTTTTGATGTTTTGATCCTGCCTGCGCCAGAGGCATGTAAACCGACAGGCAGGTGTGCTCAATACAGGTTGTTGTTTTATTCCGTACGCAAACTCTTCACCGGATTGGCGATTGCCGCACTGACCGTCTGAAAACTAACCGTAAACAGAGCGATAAAAACAGTAATGGCTCCAGATACGGCAAAAACCGCCCATCCAATGTTAATTCTGTAAGCAAAGCCTTCCAACCATTTTGACATAACCCAAAAAGCCAGGGGAAAGGCAATGACAAGGGCCGCGACAACCAGTTTTAAAAAGTCTTTGGATAGCATTTGGGTGATACCCACAACACTTGCACCCAATACCTTGCGTACCCCTATTTCTTTTTTGCGTTGTTCCGCGGTAAAGGCTGCCAGCCCAAATAGGCCCAGGCAGGCTATAATAATGGCCAACAGGCTAAACACAACGGTTACTCTTGCTGTCCTTTTCTCCCGTTCATACAAGCGTTCCAAATTCTGATCCAGGAACGAATAATTGAAATCGAGATTTGGGGCTATTCTTGAAAAAACAGTTTTTAATTGTGACAAGGTATTTGACAAATTGCCTGAATTAATTCTGACCAGCACATAGGATTTTGCTTCATTTGTGTGATTGTGGAAGGCGTAAGCTCCTATAGGTTGGTGTAAAGAGGTAAAATTGAAATCTTTGACCACCCCGGCAATTCTTGTTGTTTTACGATAAAAAATGTTTATGTCTTTACCAATCGCCTCTTCCGGGGAATAGCCCAAATAATCAACGGCCTTTTTATTCAAGATCACATCCACTATCGTATCGTTCTCATTTTTGTTAATGGGGAGGGTCTTTCCGGCCAAAAGGTTCAATTTCAGTACATCAACAATATTGGCGTCCGCGGTATTGGCTTGAATCGCCAGGCCTTGTTCTCCATCCGATTCATTTTTTTGCAAAACATAGCCACTAACATCCATTCCGGGATATCCCTGGGCAAAAGCCACTGATTTTACATCGGCATTTTTTGTAAACTCCTGAATCAAAGCATTCTTATTGTCATCGCCCCTTAAGCCCCTTGTTGAAATTGCCACTATATTTTCGGGAGAAAACCCCAGTTTTTTATTTTGTATGTATTTGGTTTGCTGGTAGATAATAAGCACACCAACGATCAAGGCGGCAGAAGCGGCAAACTGTAGTACGACCAATCCTTTTCGAAACACCACATTGCCTTTTTCTTGCTTTGACGATGGGGATAAGACCTCCCTGGGCAAAAATTTTGACAGGTACAATGAAGGATACATGCCCGAAACCAAAGTGGTCACCAGCCAAATGCCCAATACGACCCATATAAGGGTACCGTTTGCTAAAAGATGTATCGTTAGCTTCTGATTGGTCAGGGCATTGAAACCGGGCAATATAAGTATGGCCAGGAGTATTCCCAGAACTATTGATATTGCCGTTATCAATGCAGTTTCCACATAAAACCGAAGGGCCAACGATTTGGTTAAGGCACCCAAAGTTTTGCTGATACCAACCTCTTTTGAACTTTTTTGTAACCTGGCTGTAGTAAGGTTCATATAGTTCATACAGGCAATTAAGAGTATGAGTACAGCCAAATACCCCAGGTTACGCACTTCGGCGATATCCCCAATATATGAAGCATACGAATTTTGATACGAAGCCGAATATAAGTGTACGCTTTTCAAAGGCTGTAGGGATAAACTGTACCATTGGTTGTTCTCGGGAACCTTGGCATCCAACATCTTATTCATCTGTGCAATGGTGGCATCCATGGTAGCCTTTTCCTGTAACAGGCAATAGGTCTCGAAGCTTAAATTGCCCCAGGATCTTCTTTCAAAAAACCAAGAGCCATTGCTGGAGGCCATGATCTGGGCATCTAAAGTGCTGTTTTCAGGGAAGTCCTTGTAAACACCTGTAATCTCAAGTTGTTTGTTATTGTCAACAAGAAGGGTTTTACCTATAGGATCAAGCTGATTAAAGTACTTCTGCGCCGCCGATTCAGAAATAATGACAGTGTTGGGTCTGCTGAGTACGTCTGCAGCTTTTCCCTTGGCCAATTGAATATCAAAAATGGTCAGCAATTCCTGGTCCACCCAAAAGAACATATCTTCCGTGTAATTCTGGTCGTTTGCCCTAATAGCGGCGGTATTGCCAAAATTGTGTTTATATACCCTGGCCGCTGTTTCAACATTGGTGATTTCCTCTTTTAAGGCGGCGGCCATAATGGGCGGTGAGGTTGCCCAGGTCTCATTGTCATACTGGCTACCCATTTCTGTCAGAACCCTGTAAATCCGGTCCTTTTTGGGATACATGGTATTAAAACTCAGTTCGTTTGAAATAAACAGGAACAATACGATAGTAATGGCCAATCCTATGGAAAGTCCAACAATATTAATCAGCGAAAACATCCGATTTTTCTTTAGATTCCGCCAAGCGATTTTTAAATAGCTTTTTATCATAACTGACGCTTTTTGATTAAAATGATGTTTTATTCCGTACGCAAACTCTTCACCGGATTTTGCCGGGCAGCCCGAATAGCCTGAAAACTTACGGTAAGGACTGTAATTCCCATTGCCCCTACTACAGCCAATACAAAAATCCACCATTCCAGAATCACCCTGTACGGATAGTCCTGTAGCCATCCATTCATGATATAATAGGAAATAGGAATAGCGATAAAACACGAGATGGTTACCAGCCTAAGGAAGTCTTTGGAAAGCATGTTCCAGACGTTGAACACTGTGGCACCCAACACCTTTCGCACCCCAATTTCTTTGGTACGCTGCTCAGCCACAAAGGAAGTCAAACCAAATAATCCAAGACAACTGATTAAAATGGCAAGGGCAGTGAAGATGCCGGACAGGCTTCCAATGCGCTCTTCGGCAGCAAATTTTTCACCGTATTCCTCATCCACAAATTGATATTCAAAAGGAACATCAGGAAAATGCTCCTTGAACACCCGCTCAACTGTAGCAAGGTTTTGACTGGCACTTTGGTTGGGATTTAATCTTAAATTGTAATAGCTAAAGTTTTCAAAACGATCATATACGTACACGCCTTGTTTAACCGGCTCGTAAGGAGACTGTGCAATCATGTCCTGGACTACACCAATGATCTTCATTGGGGGGTCCGGATCTTCCTCGTCGGAATCTTTGAGTAACATCCCTACCGGATTTTCCAGACCCAGGTAACTTTTGGCGGTTTCATTGATCAAAACCCCTAAAGAATCGGAAGCAAAATCACGGGAGAAGTCCCTACCTTCCACAATCTTTAAGTTAAGGGTTTTGGCATATTCCGGCGACACCTCCGTCCAGGCCAGATCTTCTTGAAAGCCATCCGGTTTTCCCTCCCAGGTAAAACCGCTCCTGTTGGACCATATCCGGGTGGTTGGGCTGCTTGAAGTTGCCATAGAAACCACGGCCCCCGAGTTCAAAAACTCGCTTCGCATAAGATCCGTTTTTCCATTAAAATCCTGGCTAAAAGTGGGGACCTGGATCAATCCTTCTTTGTCATACCCTACAGGTCTGTTTTTTGCATAGTTGATTTGTTGCATCACAATTACCGTACCTATGATAAAGGCTACAGAAACCGTGAATTGAAGCACTACCAGAATTTTTCTGGGCAAACCCGAATATTTTCCGGATTGAAAGGTTCCTTTTAAGACTGCCACGGGCTTGAAAGAAGATAAATAGAGTGCCGGGTAACTACCTGCCAGGAGTGCTGTAAATAAAATAAGGAATAGCGAGATCACCCAAAAAACCGGACTGGACCAGGGAAATTCAATTTCCTTTCGGGCCAGCTCATTAAACCCGTTCAGTGATATCAAAACAATGAACAGGGCAACAAAATAGGCGAAGAGAACAATCAGAAAGGACTCACTCAAGAACTGGTTTATTAGTTGACCTCTCTGAGAGCCGATAGATTTTCGTATACCTACTTCTTTGGCGCGTTTCTCAGATCTCGCCGTACTTAAGTTCATGAAGTTGATACAGGCCAACAACAATACAAATGCACCAATGATACCAAAAAGCCAAACATATCTAATGCGCCCACCTACCTGTTTTCCATTTTCAAAATTGTTCCTTAAATGCCAATCCTCCATAGGTAACAGGAACAGCTGCGGGTTAAATTCCACGGTGTCCTCATTAAGATCTTTCTTCACATTTCTAATAGCTTCTGAAACGGCCTGCATATTCGCGTTATCTGCAATCTGAACAAAAAGCTGAAATGAGTTGTTGCCCCAGTTGTCTAATGAGTTCTGTATCCACTCCCTGTTCGTTACGTAATGATCCCATGGAATTATGTAATCTGTATCGTGAAAAGCATTGTTATAGGGAATATCCTTATAAACACCGGTAACCATCAGATCATATTGATTGCCAATTTCTACGGTTTTACCTATAGGATCTTCATTGCTGAATAGTGCATTTGCCAGGGATTCCGAGAGCATAATGGAATTAATATCCCTAAGTCCATCTTTTTCACCTTTGATAACTTCCAGATTCAATACTTCTGGAGCCATGGGCTGCATATAGTTTCCCGTTCTGGACAAGTCCGTTTCCTGGTAGGTGATGTAGCTGGATTGTGTCCATGAGGCCATCATGATGTGCTTAAAGTTATCATTGTACCCATCACGTAAGGCAGGTTCCAGAGGCAAGGGTATGGCAGGCCCGGTACCGGTTTGCCCATTAAAAGTTTGGGATTGAAATACCTGCGCAATTTTATCCCTGTTTTTAAAGTAGTTATTGTAGGTAAGCTCGTCATGGACCCAAAGCCCAATGATCAATGTAACGGCTATGCCTAAGGCAAGGCCTCCAATATTAATAGCAGAGTACGCCTTGTTTTTTAGCAAGTTCCTCCAACCGATTTTTAAATAATTTTTAAACATGACGGTTTGTTTTTTGATTATTCAGTGTTTAAATTTCTGTAAGGCTGTGCCAATGCTGCGGATACGGACTGATAGCTTATAGTAAAAACGGCAATGATTATTGCTATTGCGGAACCCACCGTCAGCACTTCCCAGCTGATATCTATTTTGTAAGCATAATCCTCCAGCCACCGGCTCATGATATACCAAGAGATAGGAGTAGCTATGGCAGCTGCCACCAGAATAAGCTTGATAAAATTGAAGGTCAGTAGTTTGTATATTCCCTGTAATGTAGCACCCAAAACCATTCGGATACTGATTTCCTTTTTACGTTGCTCAACCATAAAGGCGGATAAGGCAAAAAGCCCTAAACAAGCCACAAAAATGGCCAGGATAGCAAACGATATGAATATTTGTTTGATCCGATTGACATTGTTGTACATCTCCGCGAAAGAATCATCCATAAAAGCATAGCGCATCTGCATGTTGGGCATGAATGCTTTCCATTTGGTTTCCATGGAAGACAGTAATGATCCAATATCCCCTGTTTCTATTTTGACTGAGGTTATGGTTGCGCTTGTTCCCAGGAAAAAAGAGAGCGGCTCCACTTTCTGTTTAAAGGAGCTGAAGTTGAAGTCTTCAACCACACCAATAACTTCGTACACTTCACCGTATCTGGAGATCCTTTTGCCAAGGGGATCTTCCAGGTTTAATTTTTGTGCCATGGTCTGGTTGATAATTGTGGCCTGTTCATCGGTACTCCTTTCTTCGGAAAAATTCCTTCCCTCTACTAGCTTCATTCCCAAAGTTTCCAGATAGTCATCATCAATGACCCATGCCTGACCAAAAACGGTTTCATCGATGTTGTCGCGTCCTTCATTCACAAAACCATTACCATTTCTTTTAGTGCTCTCCAGCGGGAGGTAGTCGCTAACACTAACACTTTTGACCCCGTTAAGCCCTTTTAGTTCTTCTTTAAAAGTAGCTATCCGATCCCCAAGCATATGGGTGCCGTATAGCTGAACAACCTGTTCTTTCTCAAATCCGATTTTTGAATTAAGGATGAAATTCAATTGTTGGTTAACGATCAATGTTCCTATGATGAGGATAATGGAGATGGCAAATTGAAAAATGACCAAACCGCTTCGAAGACTGCTTGACTTACTTCCTATGGCTAATTTGCCTTTGAGCACAGCGCTGGGCTTAAACCTTGATAGGTAAAAAGAAGGATACAACCCGGCTATGAAGCCAACCCCTAATGTGCCTATTAGAATACTCACAGCGAACCAGGGATTTGCCCAGGGAATTTGCAGTGCTTTTCCGGAGATCTCACGGAACAATGGCATAAGGAGAAAAGACAGGAGGGTCCCTATCATGAATGCGATAAACGTTACCAAGATGGATTCGGTAAGGAACTGGCCTATGAGGTGGTTTTTTGATGAGCCTACTACCTTTTTGATGCCCACTTCTTTCGCTCTATTGGCAGATTTGGCGGTGGATAGGTTAACAAAATTAATGCTGGCAATGACCAAAATAAAAACAGCGACAATGCCAAAAATTGAAATCACTTTAATATCATTCCTTTTACCGGCCTCGAAGGCAATGTTTTTAGAATACAAATTAATATCCGTAAGGGGTTGTAATTGAATACTAAAGCTTTCTTCTGCGTTATCGGGCATTACAAAACCACCGGCTTCATAAGCAGGCTTTAGATAATCATAGATCAGGGTATGGGATAGTTTTTTTTGAAATGCCGCCACATCCGTACCCGGTTGTAGCTGAATGTAGGTGGGGTAATTACTTTGTATCCATCTTGTCTGTTCGCCCTCCCCAAACTCAACACCGGACAGGGTCAGTAGAAAATCATAGTTCATGTGAGAGTTACTCGCAAAATCCTCCATTACCCCATTAATGCGAAAAGGCTGATTATCATTGCCGTTCAAATAGATAGAACGGCCCACGGGATTACTATCGCCAAAGTACTTTTTTGAAATGGTTTCGGATATTACAAGGGTAAACGGTTCTGATAAGGCGGATTTTTTTTCACCGTGGATCATGTCAATATCCATGATGTCAATAATGGCCTGGTCTGCATAGGTAAACCCTTTTTCATGGTGTTGCATTTCCTGGCCTTCTATCCGTATTTCGTTACTTCCCGCCCCATAGAATAAATCGTTGTCATTCAATCTGCCCGCGTTGATCACCTCCGGAAAATCGTGCATCACAGTTGAGGCTGTGTTTGCCGAAAAATGAATACCATCGTCAATTTTTCCCTCACGAATATCTCTATTGAGCATTCTATAGATCTGAGAAGAATCAGTTACCGCTTTATCGTAACTGCTTTCGTGTAAAATGTAGATAGCAATAAGCATACAGGCGGCAACTCCTGTACTCAAGCCCAAAACATTGATAACAGTAAACCCCTTGTTTTTTAGCAGGTTTCTCCAGGCGATCTTTAATTGATTAGTAAACATTGTCGTTCGTTTTTTGATTATTCTGTGCGTAAACTTTTGACCGGATTTGTTATTGCCGCCCTGATACTTTGATAGCTTACCGTTAGTATGGCAATGCCTACGGCCAGTGAGGCTGCAATTACCAGCATCCACCAACTGACCTCAATGCGATACGAAAAATCTTCAAGCCACTTGTTCATGGCGTACCAGCCTATGGGCAAAGAAATGAGTATACCTATACCAACCAACTTGATAAAGTCCATGGTAAGGCGATATGAAATTTGACTAACACTTGCCCCCAATACCTTTCGTACACCTATTTCCTTGGTGCGCTTTTCAGCATTAAAGGCGGCTAATCCGAATAATCCAAGGCAGGCGATTAGAATAGAAAGGGTAGTAAATATGATAAAGATGCGACCCAAACGTTGCTCGGATTTGTATGTAGTATTAAAGGAATCTTCCATAAAATAATAATCAAAGGGTTGACCGGGAGCAACGGTGTTCCAAATTCCTTCAATACTTGTTATGGCATTTGAATAATCGTCTGTCTCTAGCCTTATCGCCATGGAACCCGCAAAAGCGCTTAAACGGAGGCTCAAGGCTTCTATCTCTTCCTTGAAAGGGGAAAAGTGAAAGTTCTTTACCACTCCTATGATCGTAAAATATTCGGGCTCTTCCTCACCCAAATCCGGTGTATAGCGCTTGCCCACTACATCTTCAGGAGAAACCCCTATGGTGGCAACGGCGGATTCGTTGATGATGATACTTGTGGAATCATTTTTATAGGCACGGTCAAAATTCCTCCCGGCAATAATCTCCAGATCCATGGTGGATACATAATCATGGTCAACGCCCCAGGTCTGCATACTCAAGGCGTTCTCTTGATTTGTGGCACCTTCCTCAGGAGCAAAAACACTGTCGGACCTGTTTGAAGGTGTTGGAAAATAACTGCTAAGGGTGGCATTGTGGACAAACCCTAGTTTTTTTACTTCTTCTTTGAAAGAAGTCATGCGATCTCCGATGGTAAAAACATCATCGACAACCAATACCTGATCTTTGGAAAAACCAAGGTCTTTATTCTGGATGTATTGCAATTGCCTGTAAACGACCAATGTGCCGATAATCAAGAAAACGGAAATCGCAAATTGAAATATGACCAGACCGTTTCGAATTTTTTCACCTTCCAAACTGTTCCCGTTGGCTCCCTTTAATACTTTTATCGGAATGAATTTTGACATAAAAAACGCCGGATAACTTCCTGAAAAAAGTGCCAAAACGACTCCTGCAGCCATTAAAATCAACCAAAAAAGAGGATTTGCATAAGGCATGGCAATCTCCTTATCTGCCAAATCATTGAAATAGGGCAAAACCAATATGGCCAGGATCAGCGCTACTAAAAGTGAACCAAAAGAAACCAAACCGGACTCAATCAAAAACTGTCGGATGAGTGACGCCTTGTTGGAACCCAATGTTTTTCGTATGCCTACTTCTTTAGCTCTTTTTAGAGAATAGGCGGTACTCAAATTCATAAAGTTCACGCAGGCCAATACAATTAGAAATAAGGCGATAAAAGAAAGTATGTAGATACTTTGAATTGTATTATTAGCACTCATTTCGGCCACCCGGTCAGATTTCAGGTGTATATCGGTTAACGGAATGGTACTATAGATTAAATGGTTTCCGGCTGCTTTGAACTGTTCTTCGGTAATGCCTGGCATAAATTCCTGTACCCCGGGAATTACGTATCTCCCCAAAAAAGCGCGTAGCGGAGCTTGTAAGTCTTCTACGCGTGCGGACGGGATGAGTTTGATAAACGTATTGTAATTGTTACTGGCCCAGTTCACCACTCTGGAATCATCATAACTTGCCATAGCCATGAAAACAGAGTAATCCCTTAGGAATGAATTTTTAGGGAAATCTTCTATTACCCCGGTAACCGTATAGGTTTCCGTATTGTTGAGAAGTAGTTCCTGGCCTAAAGCTTCTAGAATACCAAAATGTTTTTCAGCCGCTGATTTGGTCAAAACCAGGGTGTTCGGAGATTTTAGAGCGGTCTTAACATCGCCAACCAAAAGCGCCACGTCAAACATTTCAAAGAAGGTGGAGTCAACAAAAGTGGATTGTATTTCTTTTACGTTAGCTTCGGTATCTGCTTTTCTGACAAGCATGCTACCCCTTGTACGAAATCGTGTGGTTAGCTCAACTTCGGAAAAATCGCGGTCAACAGTCTCAGCCATAGGAGCCGGCGAAACTGCAAATTTGCGATCTTCTCCGCCAAACTTGATATCTGCATTGATGCGGTGTATACGGTCGGCATCGGCAAACATGGTGTCATAGCTCAGCTCATCATGGATATACAGTGAAATCAGTAAACCTCCGACCATGCCGATGGCAAGTCCGAAGGTATTGAGCAAGGTAAAAAAGGATTGCTTTTTTAGGCTTCTCCAGGCAGTTTTTAGATGGTTTTTGAACATGACATTGATTCTTGATTGATTTGATGATTTACTCCGTGCGTAAACTTTTTACCGGATCTGCAATAGCCGCTTTAATACTTTGATAGCTTACTGTGAGTATGGCAACGGCAATGGCCATAACCGCAGCCAACAGAAAGATCCACCCATTGATCTCTATGCGGTACGAAAAGTCTTCCAGCCATTTGTTCATAACAAACCAACCCACCGGTACGGAAATCAGAATAGCAATACCCACCAACTTCAAAAAGTCTTTGGTTAGCCTAAACGTAATTTGACCCACAGTTGCCCCCAGTACCTTGCGTACGCCAATTTCCTTTATCCTTTTTTCGGCATTGAAGGCAGCCAACCCAAAAAGCCCCAGACAAGCAATAAAAATGGATAATATCGTGAAAGCGACAAAGATTCTTCCCAGGTTTTGGTCGGCTTCATAGGTGCTGTTAAAGGCATCATCCATGAAGCGGTAATTAAAAGGCTGCCCTGGTGCAACAGTATTCCATATACTCTCAATTGCGGTAATTGCTGAAGAAAAGTTGCCGGTATTTAGCTTTACCGCCATAGCCCCCGTTGAATTTCCTATGGTCAAACTTAATGCCCCAATATCCCGTCTAAGGGATTCATAATGAAAATCTTTAATGACACCCACTACGGTTAGAAATTGAGGATTCTCTACGCCAATA
>JANQSA010000059.1 GCA_028284285.1 Croceivirga sp. | reverse complement strand
AGGCTTTGGCCGCCGGTGACCGGACAGGCAGGAGCGAAGCGGTTCCATCTGCAATAAATTTTGGAATAGCTTTAATTTCAGTGTATTACAAAATTTTTAAACAGATGAAAACAAGCAGATTATTGACAGTGGCGTTGTTGGTATTTTCGGTTACCCTTGCCTCTGCGCAGAGTAAAAAAGACAGAAAGATCATGCGCGATGCCCAAAAGGCAAAACAAACCCTGCTTGAAAATGATTCCGGATTGCAGCGGTTTTTTGACAATTCTGCAGGCTATGTGCTTTTTCCCAATGTAGGTAAAGGAGGATTTATTGTAGGTGGGGCATCGGGAAACGGCGTGGTCTACGATAAAGGGGAACCTGTAGGTATGGCCAATCTAAAGAAATTAAATGTAGGCTTGCAAGCCGGGGGCCAGTCCATTATAGAGATCATCTTTTTTGAGACCGCAACAGATCTGGATCGTTTCAAAGAAGGGAAGTTTCAGTTCGCGGCAGAGACTTCCGCAGTAGCTTTAAAATCAGGAATTGCTTTTAACGCCAAATACAAAGATGGCGTTGCTGTATTTGCGCTACCCAAAGCGGGCTTAATGGCCGATGCCTCAGTAGGCGGACAAAAATTTGGATATACCCCGTTTTAAACCATAAGATCCAGGAGGCTACCCACTACAATTTGTTATTGGTATCCAAATCGTCTTAGTTGATTTTTGTTACTGCGCCAATCCTTATTGACTTTTACAAAGAGCTCGAGATGTACTTGCTTATCAAAGAATTTTTCCAGGTCGGCTCTTGCCGCGACTCCTACTTTTTTTAAGGCAGCACCCTTATGCCCGATGATAATCCCTTTTTGGGAGTCCCGTTCCACCATAATCACCGCGCGTATCCTGATGATCTTCTCCTCTTCTATGAATTCTTCCGTTTCTACCTCAACCGCGTAAGGAATTTCTTTTTTATACTGCAATAGTATTTTTTCCCGTATGGTTTCATTCACAAAAAACCGTTCCGGCCTGTCGGTAAGTTGATCCTTGGGATAATAGGGAGGGCCTTCAGGCAACAGTTCAATGATTCGGTAAAACACCTCCTCTATATTAAAATTTTCCAGTGCGGAAATCGGGTGGATCTCGGCTTTGGGAAGCAATTCCTGCCAGTACTTTATTTGCTCCTCCAGTGTTTCCTGAGTAGAGGTATCTATCTTGTTGAGCAATAACAGCACGGGTATCCTGCTATTCTGGATTTTTTTAAAAAACTGTTCGTCTTTTAACCCTTTTTCACCTATTTCCACCATATACACCAACACATCGGCATCTTCAAATGCCATCTTCACAAAGTCCATCATGGAATGTTGCAGTTGATAGGCGGGTTGTATAATTCCCGGAGTATCTGAAAAGATCACCTGAAAATCCTCCCCGTTTACTATGCCCAAAATACGATGTCGTGTGGTCTGGGCTTTGGAGGTAATAATGGATAGCTTTTCCCCCACAATAGCATTCATCAAGGTAGATTTCCCCACATTGGGGTTCCCAATGATATTTACGAAGCCGGATTTATGGTGTTTGTCCACAGTGGCTAAGGTACAAACAAAAAAGAGCTGGGAAACCAGCTCTTTTCTTTAAGGTATTCATGGAGGTTCCCCCAAACCCCCATTGAACATTATCGTATCGAATGCCATTTGAAATGTCATCAAGAAATTAAGTTGATGACATTCCCGAATCTCTGCGATAGAGTATAAAACAACATCATGAAACCAATCGTTATCTCTGCCCTTTTATCTCTTGCTCTATGTTCCTGTATTGAAAGACAATATGGTGCAAATGCGAATGACTACCCGGAAGAGTACTTAGAGTATGAAGAATTCAATGAAGAAGAATTCCGGGAAGCCGCCAAGGAACCCAAAAAAACAGAACAAGTAGGGTTTCTTGAACATTTTAATGATAAATCACTCAAAACCCACACCTTCAGGGATGCCAGAACAGGATTGGTGGTACAAACCAGTGATTATCCAAGCAATTGGAAGATTATTTCCAAACCGGTATACACCTTTGATCAAAAGCTGCCCAATTTCCTCGTTCAAGCCGAAGGCCCTTCCAATTTAAAGCATTTTAATACACCTTTTACCTTTTATTTCACGTTCAGTAATCCCCAGATGAACCAGTATATCTCTTCTCCTATGCATCGGATGCTAAAACCTATTATTGGGAATCAGCAAATACAGAGGGAAGAGGTAGCTCCACGAATGCAAAACAGCGGGTTTACCTATGTGGGAACCAGGTCCATGCCCAGAGAAGAAGCATACGCCAGAAAAATAGTAAAGGAAAAAGGAACCGGGCAAGAACAATTGGAGATTTTGAACACGGAATGGAAGAACAATTCAGGGCAGAGAGGGTTAGCCACTATTATAAAAGTGGCGCTTCAACAACCTATCTCACAACAGGATTACGTAATGGTGTGGTTCTATGGTATCGCCTACACTTTTGTTGATAGCAGCCAATTTGAGGAAACCTTAGATGCCTTGTATCAATCTGCGGTAAGTACCAAATTCAACCCACAATGGGAAAGGTATGTACAACAACTTGCCCAACAACGACAACAAGAACAGACCAGAAGATCTGCTATTGCGCACAAAAACCGTATGGATGCAAGATGGGCCTCCTTTAATGCGCATCAGCAAAAAATGAAGGGTATTTGGGCCGCACAGGACGCCAATCACGCCTCTTTTATGAATAGAAATTTTGGGCCGGGGAGTGACATAGGTCAAAAACAGTTCATCAATATGATCAATGAGCAAGAGACGGTGTACAATCCAATGACAGGTAAAAACTATCAGGTAAATGCCTTTTCTACGCAAAATTGGATGGATAGCGATGGTAACCTTATTCAAAATGATGACCTGTTCTACACCCCCAATGGCGATATCAATCTTAACAACAGAGAATGGGTAAAGGTAAAGAAGGCCTTTTGATGACATTTCATTTCTGTTTCGATATACCAACGAATTAAATAATCATAAAATCCATACTCTATGAAAAATGTACTTAAAATCACCTTGTTCTTTTTGATCACACTACTAATTTCCTGCTCTTCTGACGACGACAATGACAATCAACCACAGCTCATATTTGCAGGTGAATGGTCCGGCACGTATTCCGGAGGCGACCGTGGTACCTGGAATGCAACTATTGGTGAGACGGGAACGGTAAGCGGAGAAGCATTTTCCAATAATTCCCAACAAAGCCTTCCATTAACCGGAACTATAGCTACTGATGGGGAATTTAGGGCAACTGCAGGAACAGCTGAGAACGGCGCCACATTCAGCGGCACATTTACGGTAGACTCCTCTTCCGGGACATGGGAAAACACTGCTGCCCAAGTCTCTGGTACCTGGACGGGAAGCAGAATTGACGATTAATAATCAACTTTTAGAAATCAATACCGTTAAGGAACAACGACAATGAAAACGATCTACTACTATTTGACACTTTTTGCAGTAATAGGAGGACTCCTTTTGGGCTGTTCCTCCGGCGACGATACAGATCAAATGCTGGACGATGACATGACACAAACCGATGATCCCAATGACCCAAATGACCCGGAAGAACCTAATACCCCCTTTGAAATGGCGGATGTTCAGGTCAACCTACCGGAAGGATCTTCCATAGATCTATCCACTACCAGTATCCTTTCTTTGGGAAGCGCTTCTACCTTAACAGCTTCAGGGCAAGGCGAAATTCCTTTTAATCCAGGAACAGTGGAGATGGCCTACTTACTGGATGCTGAGGACAACGTACTTCTGACCGGCTTTGTTTCCGATGACCAAAAAGAGTTATCCGTAGCAACTACTGTAGAGGTAATGCTCTATTTTGGGCTAGACTACTATTTATTGGCCGATAATGCAAAACAGGCATTTTTGAATGCAGTTGGGCAAATTCCCAATTACAATGATTTAGTCTCTGATGTAGAAGCTCTTTTTGTGGACAACCCTTTAATGTATTCCGAAGGCACCTATTTAAATATTCTAAACCAGGAAATCGATGAAGTTTCGACAAGCAAGAGAGACCATCGTTTGGAAAACAGGATTCTTCTGGATGATGTCCTTCAAAAAAGTGGAATCACCTTTTCTCAAATCGATGCTTCTTCCATCAATCTGCAAAACTCTCTGCCACGTCGAAGCAGAATATTGGTCTACAAAAAGTCCTTTTATGACAGGGATGTTAATTTAACCGAAATACCCAACTATAGAGAAAATGAACCCATGATCAATATAGAATTTGAACCTAGCGGAAATACCATAGGTGAGTTTCAAGTAGGCAATAGTCTTTCTGTGATCAATGCTAATGCTGCGGCAATAGAGAACATTACCGAATCCGGGCCTATCAATTTACCGACCAATCCGCCAAGTGAATTTGCCGTAGAGTATGAAGTTGTGGTCATTGGTTCCGGAAAAACCCTGGGGGTAGAAAGAGATTTTTCCAATAGGGAAAGGGAGATCTATGGGGACATCAATGTGGAAACCTATATTTTGGACTATTTTCTCCCCACTCTTTTAGATATTGGTGGAAACAAGGCCTTGTTAGAGGGTTTGAATGAAAATGGACAACAGGCCATATTAAATGCCGTTACCCCAATTTTGGAGCAATATCCAAGTGTTTTGGAAGATGTACGCAACAATGAATTTAAAGATGCTTCTGAAGCCTGGTTTCCGGAATTGTACGATAATATTAGACTATCCGACGATTTGAGAAGTCTTTTAGGTACTATTTACAACATTCTTTCTACAAACGGTAATGCTCCCAACACCTTTATTCAAAGTCAGGAATTGGCAGAGACAGGTCTGCCAAGAACAGAGCGAATTATTGAGGTGATCTATCAAAACATAGACTTAAAAAGAAAAACCAATAGTGGACAGTTACGAACAGACTCACGTACGCTAGAACAATGGCAGCCCTTTTCCATAGAGGCGGATGTGGATATTATAGCCGCCGATACCGAAGTCTGTCTTGGCACGGCAACTGAGCTTTCGGCCAGTTTCTTTACATTGAGCGATCCTGAGGTAGAGACATTCGAATTCCACTGGACGAGCAGCGATAACTTTGGAGGTCGCATTCAAGACATCAATGGCGACCCCAACAACTTTGGCACCTCAATTGTAACCGAAGAACGTACCGTTTCGTACATCAGCACGGCTCTGGAATCTGAGTTGGGCGATGGGGAAAATATTGAGACCATCACCCTTACCGTTATGGCCCGTAACATTGAAAGGAACGACCTTACCGAAGTAGGTTCTGCCACCATTGAAATCAACAACCTGAGACCCTGTGAATCCTTTACAGTAGGTTTTGAACAACAAAACCCTCTTAGGGAAGTCCCGGATGCCGGTTGCCCGGATGGAATAGGTTATCGGGCAAGTAGTCCTATTCTTTACACTGCAGAATTTGAGGCTGTTGAAGGTGCTACTTCTTACCTGGGGATTATTACCCGAAGCAACGGTGTGGTGAACGACGAAATGCCGTTAGATAGTAGTATCGAAGATATTGGCAATGGCCGTTTGAGATTTACAACCGGCGTAGGAAGTATAAGAGCTATAATTACATGCAACCAGGCTCAAGCAGAAGCGTTTGCTGAAGAACTTCTTGAGTCAATAACTGTCGAACCGGTGAGCATTGAGATTACACCTGTCTTTTAATTATTTTCCAATAATTAGAACATTAGCTATAAAACCATGGATTTGAACCTAATTTATTTTGAAAGCCGCTGAAATTCTATAAATTCCCCATACTTTCCAAAAAGTATGGGGGATACTTTTCAGCAACGCGAAAAGAACATTGTTCAAGGCTTCAAAAGCAATGATACTGTGGTAATGAAAAGAATATACCTACTTACATACCCCAAAGTGCGAAATTACATCCTTAAGAATAGTGGGAATGAAGAGCTCGCGAAAGATACATTTCAAGAGGCTTTTGTTGCTTGTTGGAGCAATATCAAAGCAGATAGATTCTCGGAAAATGGCAATGTGGAGGCTTATCTCTTCAGGATTGCAAAAAATAAGTGGACCGATTATTTAAGATCTTCGGATTTCAAAAGAAAGGCGGCCGCAAATAGCCTTACGCAACTCAAGGTAGTCACTGAGGACACCCTGGACAATGAAAGTGATGAGGAGCATCACAGAAGAGCATTACAACAGGCATTGCAGCAATTGGGAGGCAATTGCAAAACACTATTGCAGCTTTTTTACTTTGAAAAAAAGTCAATGAAGGAAATTGCATTGGCAATGAATGTTACTCCTGCCTCTGCCCGTAATCAAAAATACCGCTGTATGGAAAAGCTTCGAACCCTAAGTCTAGCAATTAAAGCAAATGGATAAAAACCCCAAATACCTGTCTGAAAAAGAACAAGACCTCTTTGAGGAATACCTGCTGGGCAGATTATCTGACGAGGAGGCTACACAATTTCAACAAGAACTAAAGATCAACCCGGAGCTCTCCGAAAAATTTCAGGAATTTAAAGCATTGTTCCGAGCGGTTGAAGAAGCTGCTTTGCGCAATACCCTGGAAGATTTTCACAACGAAACCGTAACGTTCAAAGGCATAAATACCAGCAAAAAGACAAGGGTTGTATTTTACCGAATTGCTGCAGGAATTGCGGTTCTAATAGCTTTAGGCACAGGGTACTGGTTAACAAATCGCCCCAACTCCAATGAACGTTTATTTGAAGCTTATTTTTCACCAGACCCCGGACTACCAACCGTTATGGGTACCCAGGAGAATTATGCTTTTTATGAAGCTATGGTGGACTATAAACGAGGAGAATATACAACTGCCATTAAAAAGTGGGAGCCGCTCTTGGGCAAAAAACCACAAAATGACACCTTAAATTATTTTTTAGGAGCTGCCTCATTAGCTGATAATCTCCCAAATAAGGCAATTCTCTACTTTGAAACCGTATTGAAACATAAAGAGAGCTTGTTTATTGACGCCTCCCATTTTTATTTAGCCCTTGCCCAGTTAAAAGAAGGCCAAATCTCCGATGCCATTAAAAATCTAGAAGCTTCAAAAGATCAAAAAAGCAAACAACTCTTAAGGCAACTGCAAAATGAAGAGGAGTAGCCGATTTACCAGACTATTGGTCTTTTCCTGCCTTGTAGTATTCCTCGGATCAAAATATTCGATTTCACAACAACCCAGGATCTTATCCCAAATAGATAGTCTTATTAGTGAAGAAGATTTTGATAATGCAAGAATTCTTATCACTACTTATGATCATACTCAACACAGCTTCAATCGGGGCAAGTTGGTCTACCCCCTGGGAAAAATTGAATTCCTCGAGGACAAAAGCACATCATTTCCGCAAGCAAAGCAATTCCTGGATCAACTCCTTAAACAAGGAAATAAGGACACCATTGCCTATGAGGCCTTATTGGGCATGGGTTTGTTACATGTAGATCAAGGTACTGTAATTGAGGCACAAGAATATGTGTTGCAGGCAGCAAGCTTAGCTAAAAAACGCGGTGATGTACAAAGAATGGTAGCCTCAGAGTTCCATCTTAGTGAAATTGGGTTGAAGCTTGGGGATTTTAACGAGCTTACTGCCAGAACAGAAAATGCATTATCGCTTTTAAAAAAGAATAGCCACCAATCCTTTCTGTTAGCTCCCAGAATTTACAACTACAAAGCGGCATTAATGAATTTCAGGGGAATGCCGGACAGCGCTAATTATTACTTTGAAAAAGCCATAAAGAGCATAGATAAAACGAACAGGGACCCTGAGCATTCCCTGTATCTTCCAGGGACCATTTATGGGAATTGGTTTCTGGTAAAACAAACTACAGGCGAATTTCAGGAAGCCATGCAGTTAACACTAAAAAGTATAGAACGCTTCAACACATTTTTAGCACAAACGAACAATCATCCTTTAACAGAAAAAGTGCATGGTAACCTAAATATAGCCTACCGAAATCTGGGGGCTTTATATGTAGATAGGGGACAACCTGAAAGAGCCAGGCAGATAGCCCAGTTGGGATACCACCATGCGAAAGCTAATTTTTTACCGAACACCGTGCAATATTTTAGCGGCGTCTTAATGATGGGCGAGGCTCATATAGCTACAAAAGAACTAAGTGCTGCCAGAAAATATTTGGAAGAAGCCCAACATTCTTTACAGACTATACCCGGGGAGAACACTTCATATTATGGGAATCTTTACACTACTCTTGCCGATCTGGAGAACTTAGAGGGGAATTATACCGAAGCCATAGCGTTTTATGAAAAGACGCTCACCACTTTTTCCGCAGAAAAGACGGCAAGCCTTAGTCAAAATGAGGCGTTCACGCGAATGAATTTGGCAGAAGCCTACGCGAAACAAAACCAATACCAAAAAGCGCAGCAGCTGATTGACGCAACCCTGGCAGCAATTGTTGGGCATTATGGAAACGATGGTTATTTGACTAACTGGGCGAAACTTTCTAAGGTCAGGATTCTTTTCGCCTCCGCCAAATATCAGCAAAGCATTGAAACTTGCGAACAGCTGTTGGAAAACATTGCTTCTGGCGCGTATAAAAACGCAAAAGATATCCCTCTTCACAACGCACTGCTACCTGAAATCCTGTTGATTCTGGCAAAATCAAAGTACGCTTTGTTACCCGAAAAAACAGCGGAAAACTTAGTGGAAATAAATACTATTCTGCAAAAAGCGATTCTGGCAATAGAGCAACGTAAATCCCTGGTTGTAGACCAGAAAGAATTGGTGAAACTGATAAGCGACAACGCCAGGGTATTTGATTTTGCAAAAAAGCTGCGATTGGAGTTATACAGAGTGTCCAATAACCCGGAGCACATAGAACAGATCCTGACCTTAAATGAGTCTGCGATCTATAACAGAATACGTGCGCGTTTAAACCTTGCTCAAGATGGATTGGCTCCGGAGGAAATAAGGATACAAGAGAATGAAATCAAAAACAAGCTCAACACATTTTTTGGATCGGATTCCAATCAGATTTTCGATACGGAAAAGTGGCAACAGCTTTCAAAAGAATGGGAAGGATACCTGGACTTCATTAAAACGGAGCATCCGGGATATTATAAAATGCGATATGAAACTCTGTTGGAACCTCTGGCCGATTTGCCCACCTATCTTGATGACAACACGACCCTGATCCGGTTTCTGTCTATAGAGAACGCTCTTTATGCCTATATCGCAAGTACTGAAAATTCCACATTTTTGGAACTCGACTTCCATCCCAATGATCATCTCTGCATTAAGCAAACTTCTAACTATCAAATACCGTTAGAAGATCTGGCTCCCTGCCTGGTAGAGCTATACGAAAAATTGTGGAGACCCCTGGAAAGTCATATCAAAACAAAGGATATAATCATTTTTCCCGAGGGTGAGCTTTTTAATTTAAGTTTTGAATTATTAACCCCAAAAGCCATTACGACCTATGGGGATTTTGCTGAAAGCAGTCTTTTGTCCAAATACAATATATCCTACAACTACAGCTTACTCTTACTTAAAAAAGCGCAAAAAATACTAGCGTATGAAAAGAACTTCATTGCCTTTGCGCCGGAATTTGACAAAAAGATGAAAGCCGATTATGAGATGGCCATTTCGGATTCCTTGTATTTGGATAAGACGTATTTGACGCTTCTTCCCCAACCTTCCAGTTCCGAATTGGCTAAAGCATTCAGCAAAAAATTCAACGGGAATTCTTTTTTAAATGAAAAAGCCTCCAAACAACTCTTTACCCAATCCGCAAAAGAGCACAAAATCATTCATATTGGCACCCATGCAGAATCGAACAACGTAAATCCTGAAATGTCCCGATTGGTGTTTGCAAAAAATGTTTCCGATGCTGAAAGTATCAACGATAACAATCTATATACCTACGAGATTTACAATCAAAACCTTGCTTCCAACCTGGCCATATTGACTGCTTGTGAGACCGGAAAACCTACCTATCAACCTGGGGAAGGCATGATTTCCCTGGCCCATGCCTTCAATTACGCGGGTAGCGAAAGTATTTTAACCAGTCTTTGGCAAATAGACGAGCAATCCAGTACTCAAATCCTCTCCTATTTCTATGAATATCTTTCGGAGGGAAATGCTAAAGACGAAGCGCTGCGATTAGCAAAGTTGACCTATTTGGAAACGGCCGAAGGCCGCACCTTGCATCCGCAGTACTGGGCGGGTTTGGTTTTGATGGGAACTACGGATCCCATTGAACTGTCCCAACCTAATCATTGGCTGTGGCTGGGACTTTTCACTTTAAGTCTTCTGATCTTTGCTGTAGGTTGGATGAGGGTAAAGCAAAGAAAAAGCCTTCGATAATCCGAAGGCCCTTTCAAACTAACTAACATTGGATAAAATCGTTTCCCCTCTTCTATTCAGGGGACATCAGGGTCATTATCATCAGGATCTAAATGGGCAGGCGTACCATCCCTATCATTATCAATAAACCCACCACCATCAGGTCGTACAAGCAATTGAAAGTTAAAGGGTAAAAACGTATCCAATGTACGTTCATCAAACTCCGCGCTTGGTGCCGCTGAAATTTGAATTGCCGAATTTACAGTTCCCAAACCGGGGACCACGACAGAACGCACCCAAACGATCCCTGTAAATTCACCAAACTCGATAACACGTCCATTGAAGTTCACCGCTAATCCTTCAAAATTTTGGGTTTCATTTCGAGAGCATCTTGGGGTAAAACCGTTGTTTGGATCATAGCCTACGGTTTCAAACATTAGATTTATCTGTGGTCCAAGAACCTGATCAAAATCGGTGATCCCAAAAAAAGATACATTAGGAATCCAACGAAAATATACCCTCCGATCATTTCTAAGAATATCAATCCCTATGGGAAATCCAAAATCGTCCTCCAATCGGGTACCATTGTATCCCTGTGGGTAGCTCAGGCTCAAAGAGGGCTGTTCCGGGGTTAATACCCTACCTCCTTCATTGGCAATCATTGGCACTTGATTTAACGGGATGAATTGTCCGTTGGCCATATTCCAATACGCTGCCGCCGGCCCGCTATAATCAGTACAAAATATGCCTTCTATCCCCTGAAGCTCATTCCCGGGGTTACTACTATCGTCAGAACTGCAACTTCCCAGTAGCATAAGTATAAAAAAGGAGAATAGATAGTAATTGCTTTTTTTCATGATATCTGTTTTCCCTAATATCGAAGCGAAAACAAAATGTCATCAACCTTGGGTCATTCTTTTTTTAAGCGCTCAAAATAGTCTTTGGCAGCAGCATTTACTTTTGGGGCCAATAACAATACCGCAATCATGTTGGGAATTACCATCAAAGCATAGGAAAGATCAATAAGGTTTTTCACCAGATCGAGGGAGGCAATGGCTGCGAAGACGATCATAACCACAAAATAGACATTGTACAGCTTGCCAATTTTTGCATTGGTCAGATACGAAAGGCTTTTTACCCCATAATAGGAATACGTAAACAAGGTAGAAAGGGCAAAAGCGGTTACAATAACCATCAACAGATCATCTCCCACACCGTAAAGTGTAGAGCGAAACGCCTGTAAGGTCATGACAATACCATTGGTATCTTCCAAATAGGCTCCGCTTAAAATAATGACCACTGCGGTAAAGGTGCAGACCAATATGGTATCAATAAATGGCCCTAACATGGCCACCAGTCCTTCCCGGATAGGTTCCCGATTTTTGGATTGCCCATGGTACATCGGCGCACTTCCCAGTCCGGCTTCATTGGAAAACATGGCCCGCCGTACTCCAATGATGACCAGGCCCCAAAAGCCCCCGGTTACTACGGTTTTAAAGTTCCAGGCTTCGGATATGATCAATTTCAGGGACGGAATAACCTTGGGTGCATTTAATACCATCACCACAATTACGGCTACCAAATACACCATTACCATGAAAGGCACAATTGCGGTAGCCACTTTGGCAATTTTGGTCAATCCCCCAAAAATTACAAAGGAAGAGAGGATGGCCAACAAAAAACCAATGGTTAATTTCCAGTTATAATCGCCCAGATCAAAAAGTGTAGTATTGGGTTGCACCACGCTCATAAAGGTCTCGGTAAACTGGTTTGCCGTAAAGACCCCCAGAAAGCCAAACAGTCCGGCAATGCTGAAAAAAACAGCCAGGGGTTTTGCTTTGGTACCCAAGCCCTGGGTAATGTAGAACATGGGGCCTCCCTGTAATTTCCCATCGGAATCATGGCCTCTGAACATGATTGCCAGACTGCAGGAATAAAATTTAATACACATTCCGATAAGGGCGGTCATCCATATCCAAAATACCACTCCCGGGCCTCCATCATGAATGGCGATGGCCACCCCTGAAATATTGCCTAAGCCCACGGTAGCCGCGACTGCAGCAGAAAGTGCCTGAAGGGAGCTAACATCTCCTTTGGCGTCCTTATCATCATATTTTCCGGCGGTAATGGCTATAGCGTGCCCAAAAAAACGATAGGGTAGCATTTTAGATTGAATTACCAGGAAAAGCCCGCCGCCAATCAGGAGAATGAACATGGGCCATTCTGTTCCTGATATGGCCTGAACCAAAAAGTCATTGATTACTTCCACGGCTTCGAAAGTATTGATTTTAAAGTAAACCTTGGAACGG
Source organism: Croceivirga sp. (assembly GCA_028284285.1). GTDB lineage: Bacteria > Bacteroidota > Bacteroidia > Flavobacteriales > Flavobacteriaceae > Croceivirga. The sequence continues at coordinate 76,206 of JANQSA010000059.1, read as the reverse complement.
ATTTTGATTAAAACCAAAAAGCATTGTATATTTGCACTCTTACATCGCGGGGTAGTGCTTCGACAGGCTCAGCAACCAAGCAGTATCCTTCAGCGTTGTTTATACTGAGTGAATTCGAAGTACTCTGCACAGCGTCCGATCATCGGGCGTCTCGCTTGGAAAAATTGAAAGCAAAGTTGTTACCGCAAGGCAACTATAAAAGATACATCGCGGGGTAGAGCAGTAGGTAGCTCGTCGGGCTCATAACCCGAAGGTCGCTGGTTCGAGTCCAGTCCCCGCTACAAGGAAAACCGGATGATTTCATCCGGTTTTTTTATGAATTGACTTTTCCGAACTTGTTTGGGAAAAGGAAAGAAATAAAAAAAGGAAGCGCCTCGCGCTTCAGATTTTCTTGTAAAGCCCTCCCCAAGCCGCTTTCGAGCAAAGCGAGAAAGCAATCCAGTCCAAATACCAAGAAGTACTTGAAACATCAGGCCTAATTAACCCAATTTAGCACCTTCCATCAGCAAGCGTAGACTTTTTTGTGAAGCCACTCTTTAAGGCCCATTGCAAAATGTCCCATTTTGCAATGAATCCAGTCCCCGCTACTAGTAAAATCAAAGCTTCTGAGAAATCGGGAGCCTTTTTTTGTGGCTTAGGTACAACATAGGTAAAACATTTTCTTTTTAACAGTATTTAACATTTTAGTTGTTCCCGAATGGATTACAATGGTGATTAATCCAAATTACCCCTCCAACAAGAGCACTTATTTTCCTTTCCGTCTCCTTTCTCGTCATAGAGACTAAATGCATCTATAAAAAAAGTTTGTGTAGTTAATAGGGGAATCGCTAGAACTTTTGTCAAAGAAAACTAGACCGGAACGACCTTAAAATTATAGAATCGCCAAGATGTTCTTCATGTAGATCAAGGATTTGCTATCTTAGGCTTACATTGGGTTTATGACCAATAATCACATACAAATGTTGGGCATTATTATATGAAGGCATTTATATCTCATAGCAGCATAGACAAACCATTCGTTCATAGATTAAAAATCGATTTAAACCTAAACTATATCGAAACCTGGTTTGATCTAGATGAGATGTTACCAGGAGATGACTTGCAAAGGAAACTTGACGAAGGACTAGCAAAATCGACTCACTTTATTATAATCTTAAGCGAAAATTCTGTTAATTCAGATTGGGTAAAATATGAGTTAAAAACCTCATTAAAGAACTTACAAGAAGACACTAGATCCAAGGTAATTCCAGTTCTATATCGAGAGTGTATTATTCCCAATGAATTAAAAAAACTTCTCAGAATTGACTTATCAAAAGAAACTGTCTACTTAAAAAATGGTAGTCTGGAATTTTTTGGAAGCAAGTATTCAGCCGAGTTAGATCGACTAGTAAGAGCAATAAAGCAAGGTGAATATAAATTGCATAAAACAGAGAAAGCAGAAATTATTGGAATAGAAGGAAAAGTCATAGAAACCGATGAACATTTAGTTTTCTATCTACGGCTTATCGGCTTTCAGGCAATACTTAGGTTCATTGCAAGTCACTTTGATACTAAAGAAGATCAAGCAAAATTCTTTTCGAAAGACGGTGGTAATACGCATGTTCCCGTTGTTCTACCATCTACCGTTGAAAAGTATCTTCCAAATCTAAATGTCGGTGATACATTGACATTTATAAATAGCGAGGGCAAGAAATTCATTGGAAAGTTTGCCAAGTATGGTTCAAACAGCTCCAAAATCGCCTTGCCTGAAAAAATTAGAATACATATGGGTTTGAAAAAGAAATCTACTGTAAAATTGATTCTTGAGCAAAAAACCAGAAAAATATGGATGGATGAAAAATTAACTTTGTAAACAATACCCAACAAATGATATAGCACATGCCATATCCAGACGTTAGTCCTGAACACAATAGATGCTCATTTAAATGGAAATTGCAATAGGTATAATCGGACTTGTAATTGCAATACTTACTTTCTGGTATAGCTTTATCAGAAAACCTAAGGAAGAATTAGATCATTTAAGGGTCCAATTCAAATCTACTCAAAGGCTTTCAAGAGAAGTACAAGGCGAATTAGAAAATTTTATTACCAGAACAAATTCCCAAAATCTCCCAATGTTTGCCAACATTTCGTTTGGGGCATATTTGACTGAGATGAAAGAGTCTTATGAAGAAAATCTTTCCGACGAGTTGTACAACAGTTTAGATACATTGAATCTTACTAAACCAATCATTAAATCAATGATAAAAAGTTTGGAAACTCAATTTAGTGCCTTACAACAGATACAGATCGAGTTAAGAATAAGGAGCAGGGAAAATTTGGATACTGAATAATAAAGCTAGGCCTCAATGTACCCACAATTCATCCCTACCAAACGTATCCACTTATAAAAATTCCTACATTAGAAGAATAAAAATAAACGGCTCGATTTCTCCCCTTTGTGCCTTCCTCTCACAACCTTCGGCTGTTCGTCGGAGGTAAGACGAAATCATAACTGAACCATTGTATGCGAGCTACCTTAATAAAATGATAACCTACTGATTATGGGGTATTAAGAAAATATAGGCATTATGGACTGGAAAGATTATGAAGAAATTACCAAATACATCTACGAGGCACTAGGTAAGCAAGCTGGAGTTAAGATAGTTGGATATGGAAGAGCCTGTAAAATAAAAGGCAAATCTGGCGTTTCGCACCAAATAGATATATTGACAAGTCATACTGACGGAATACATGACTACCGGACAGCCATTGAATGCAAATACTGGAAGGAAAAAGTAAACAAAGATTTTGTCATGAAACTGGAAAGAATAATAGAAGATGCCGGAATTGAAAAAGGGGTAATAGTTTCCAAAATGGGGTTTACAGAAGACGGATATTTATATGCTAAGCATAAAAATATAGGTCTTGTTGAATTAAGAGAGATTGAAGAAAGAGACTGGAAGGAGCAGGCTAAGAAACCTAACTTTTTTGTAGGAGAGTTAATTCTAAAGACTAAAGTTGAACGAAGACGACCAGAAATATTGAGTATTGAATTTGATTTTGTTGACTCAAATCAACAATCTGAAAAAATAAATCTCTATCAATGGATCTTGCGATCCAAGGCTGGAATAGAAATCCCACTTGAATTTTACTTGACTTATTTTCAAGATAAATTACATGAGGAGGAGCCTGATAAAATAGTTAAGGAATATTTTGAATTTAAGGATAGTAACCTCACAAATACTTTGACTAAAAAGATAACCCAAATAAATGGTTTTACACTAACAGGTAAGCTGACCATAACAAATCTGGATTCCCAACGTCAATTTAACATAGTTGACGAAGTCTGGATGATCATGAAATCTCTATTTGAGAATAGATCATTCACTATTTCAAAGTCTGGTATGATCAAAAGAGATGACATGATCTCATAGATTGAACAAATAAGCCAGCATTCTATAATGGCTATAATTCATTGTTCCCCTATCCCACTAATTAAAAACGCTAACTTTAAACTGGCTCGATTTCGTGATCGGAAAAACTAAAGTTTTTTTCTCACAACGAAATCATAGCCGAACCCTTGGCATTAATTTTAAAAATGAAAGTAATTCTGTTTCTTATCGCTAATGTTATTCTTTTTTCAAGCTGTCAAAATAATCAACGGATTGAAAAACTTGAATCGGAAAATCAAATCTTAAAATTGAGGAACGGTTCTCTCAGAAAAATCACTGATGGAATTAAGGAAAAGTATGTTTTCGACAGTTTGACTATACGCCAAATACCTCATTACGAAAACACCTACCTGCGAAATTCAGAGTTTAAGGAAGAAATAGTTTTTGTCGGCTACAACTTGTACGGAAAAACATCTGTGATAATTGGGGACAGTTTAAAGTTCGAAAATGGAATTGAAGTAATAAATCCAGAAACGTTGGAATTTAAAAATGGTGGATTTCAAAACATCATCGAATTGAACCAAAAACAAAACCCATATAGCGGAATTTTGCAGTCGGAAAATGAATACGGAAAGACTTTCAAAACCACGGTCAAATCTATAGTTCAAACAAAAAACTAATGCCAACAATGGCTATAACTCAGCGTGGCTGAATCACTAAAATGAAACTAATAACACTAAATACTGCTGATTTCTCTGGCGGAACGATTCTAACGAATCATTCCACGCCGAAATCATAGCCAGGACCATTGTACACAATTTTACTTCCATAAATTAATGATGATTCGATTATTACTTTTTAGTGCTCTAATCCTATTCTTTTCTTGTAAAGGAAATGAAACGGAAAAGCTAGATGACGTTGAAATTGTGTTTTATAAAGATGGTCGAACTTCTGTTTACATTGGACAGGATTTCTTTGAAAATCAAGATGCAAATAGACTAAATACAGAAGGAGTAAACTTGGCTAAAGAAGGGTATTTCGAACAAGCCAAGAATAAGTTTTTGGACGGACTTGAAATTGAACCTGAAAATCCCTGTTTAATCAATAATTTAGGTAATGCCGAACATGAATTAAAAAACTACAAAAGTGCAACTTCAACATTTGAAAAGTCATTAACCATCTCGGACTCGACATATTTAAATGCAGGACTGAATTTAGGACTCCTTTATTGGAAAGACTATGAATTTGAAAAATCTGCCAAAATACTGGAATATGTTCTTTCAAGGTCAACGAAGAAATACGAGATAGCAGCAGCCCACTTACAACTAGCTAGGACTTATCTGGACTTGAATAGGTGTGAAAAAGCGAAAAGTCAATTATTAAAGGCTAAAGCAAGGTGGAAGGGAATTTCTGGATTCGACAAAAGACTGGAAAAACTAAAAAATGAAATAGAAAACTGTGTACAACACGGTGTATAATTAATTGCGGTCGGAAATTCAACAGGTGAATTTCCTGCAATCAATTATCTTTAGAGTCAGGCGGACGTTTTCCTGGCTTCGGCTACGCTCAACCTACATGAAAAGTCCGCAACTAATCATACATATGACCGTTACCCGCAATTTGAAAAAGCCACTCCACATATCGATTATTTTGATTTTTGGAATTTTTCATTTTTCGTTTTCTCAAAAAACCGAAGTTGAAAAATATTATATAAGAGTTGACACATCATTTGTTAGCAAATTAAAAAAGGCTTATCAGACTTCCACAGAGGAATTGATAAAAGTTCTTGAAGTTAAAAATGAGAAGCGCGAAAATTTAGGTTTCGGTTATCAATTAAAAGTAAGCGGAAAAGGGCTTGGTAGTATATCTATTGACTATCAAATTTTGTATTTCAAAAATGAAATTGTTTCGTACAAACTTTCGACCCATATTCCGAATAAAGCAAAAAGACTAAAAAAGCTATATAAAGAAAGATTGTCCGAAATATTTGAAGTAACTGGTGACTATAAAGTCAAACCAATATATTTTGGACTTGAAAAGGCGAATGAGCCTTTGACTGGAATCGACAAAATGACTGAAAATAACCTAAACGGAATAATGAATCCGTTTATTGGAACTTTTTATGGAAACTATTGTGGGTCTGGAATGCACTTAATGAATAATAGAAAAGTATTTGACGAAATAATTGATATTGAGAATTGTGAGTATTTGATTTATAGCAAAAACCCTGCAACTAGACTTATGGCGGTTGAATTTTATTATTGCAATCTGTCACAATTTAGAGACGAACAAAAAAAGTCAATTGAACTACGAATTAAGGAATTAAAAAGAAAACCAATGCTTACCAGAACCTGTCATGGCAGTTTTGCTGGCGGAGAGTTAACTGAAAAGATAATAACGAGATTAAAAAACTGCAGGTAACAATGGCTATAATTCAGCTTTCCCCTTGAACAGATTAAAAACCATAACTTTAAAAATGGCTGGATTTCGGCTTGGAAAATCCCGTTGGGATTTCCCAAGCCGAAATCATAGCGGAGACCCATAATTTAGGTTTAATGAATAAATTGGATTACAGTGTATCGCTAAGGGCCAAAGGCCTTGGTTCAGAGGAAATAAAAAAGATAATGGAAGAAAAGGGATTTGAAGATTCTGAAATACAGTATTATTTGAAAAAATCAGATGAAATATTTCTAAATCAATCAATTCACTACAAGGGACTGAAGTCAAGGGGGAAAAATAAAAATAGCATGAAAATGATTGTTCTAGTACTTAGTTTAATTCTTTTAGTCGGTGTGTTTTTTGGCTATGCAAAGATAGGCCTGTTGGGATTATTAGTTGTTTGGAGTTTGGTCGGCTTTAGCTCCTACAAGAGGTAAAAATAAATGGATTGTGTAAAAAAAATTACCAGGGCAAGTCGATTTACCACTACGCTACAAATCATAGCCGAAACCGTTACCCAACATTTACAAAGTTGAATACCAAAACTAAATACATACTCCTAATTTTAGCTGTTCTAGGTTTTGCATTGGCGTATTATAACCACCTGAATGAATTGACTGGGATAAGTTTTGATTCAATAGAATTGAAATATGCCAAGAGAAGCTTTGGATTGGGGATTTTATGCGCAGGATTATACTTTTTGAAGAAAAATTGGCGAAACATATTGACTAAAATTATGTTAGCCTCTTTTACAATCTGTTTTGGCTTGAACTTATATATATTTCCCCGAGTTTATGAAAATGTTCGAATTAATAAAGTTTACGCTGAATACTCTGAAATAGAAACTTGTGAGGAAATGGAAAAACGATTTGCGACTGACTTGAAAAATAACAAAATCGTTTATTTCCAGTTTGGAATTGGTTACGATGTTGAATTAGCAAAAACGCTTGAAAACAAATACAAAATTCAATCCTTTGGAATGGGTTGTACAATTCAATCCGAAAAAGAATGCTATAACAAATTGGTCAATGAATACTTGAAAGAAAAATACAACGACGGAATAATTGATTATTAAAAAAATAAAACCCGTAGAAATGGCCAAAACCGACCTATTTAGAGTAATCATAAGGGTTTTAGGAATTTATTGTTTCGTTGATATATTGTTTAGGCTAATTCCTAATATTTCATTTGCATTGAATATTTTCTCATAAGTTTTACAATCAATATTTATGCTTAACTAAACACTGTTGAATTAAGTAGCATTTTGTAACCAACCCGAATTACTCTTTTTTTGGCTATTAGCATGAACTAAATAATAGCTTATGCTCAATATGAAAGTGGTTAATCGACCGAAAATAAACCAAGACTCACTTCTAGAGTTCTATCAATCGTAAGATCCTGACTTTTAGTTAAAATTACATCCGGTTGTAAAGGGCTATTACTTTGATCACCCGAAGGCCTTGTGATATAAAGGCTAGGCGCTAACACGAGCAATTTAGTATTCGGCAGATAAAATGGGGTCATATTACCTGTTTGATTCGCATGTCCACCTGTGGGTTGTCCTATTAGTTTTGCAAGTTTATGATCCTGTAGTGTAGTTGCAAAAACAATACCTGCGGAGTAGGTCATTTCGTCTATTAGCAAGATAGTTTTACCGTTAAATCGTTTAGATGCTTCTGCTGGTTCGATAAGTTCATCGTCAATTACGTCTAATTCAATAATTTCACCGGGTTCCCCTTTGTACCCAAAGAGCCCGTTATTCTCTTCATTGAGTTTTTCTATCGCAGATGATGCTTGATTAATACTTTTATCGGTTAAAAATTTAATTACTTCTGCACCAGCATCTGATTGTCCACCTGTGTTTCCTCTCACATCGATAATTAACTTCGCTAAATTTTTTCTATTAATTTCAGCAAAGGATTCCTCAATAAAATCATAGTAGTCTGAGTCTTCATCAACGTCAAAAGTTCCAAGTCTTAAATACGCTATTTGATTTTGTAGTATATCTAACCAATACTCTCCTTTTTTATCTTCTTCGCTTTCCCAATTATCTGGATTTGTAATAACTATATTAGTTTTTTCGTCTTCAAATTCTAACAAAAGTGTAAACTCACCTTTCCAATCATAAACTGCGCCTAACCAATAACGAAATAAAAGTGTACTCATATGCATTCTCAGATTGGCTGTTTCGCCATGACCGTATTCTGAAAGTTCATTGAGTATGGATTTAGTTGACCTATCATTAATAGATAGAATCTTTGAGCCTTTTTTTATGGTCTCACCGTTAGTATTGTGCCTGTAAGTTTTATTAAAATATAATGATTGATTATTTACAGATACACTAAAACGAAATAGATGTTGACCCTTATCTTCGCCATAAGTTCCCTCAGCCAAAAGTGGAAAAATAAAACTATGCCCATCCTTGAAATATGGATTAATCTTGCCAATTAAACGGAAGAAATCTTTTCGATCCATATTGTCTTTGATTTGACTACGAATAGACTCAAACTGAGATTTAATCTCTTGTTTATCTGTTTTTTTATCAAAAACAGGATTTATAGCCAGCATTTGTTTATGTAAAAAATCCAAGTCTTCTTTTAATGCTCTCTCGCTGAAAATCTGATTGGTAAATTCCTCATCTACATCTTCGTGAATCCATGATTCTATCCCACTACTACATCCATTGAGGACTGCCATGCTTATGAATAATGTAGTAATACGAAACGTTTTTTTTATTGCATTACTATGTTTCATTCTGTTTAACGTTTTGAAATTATTGGTTTGATTCGGTATTTGTTCTGCTTTATCTTTCAATAAGTCCTTATTAATAAGGTTACTTAAAATGATTTTTGCTTTGTCAGTTTGATCGGGCATTCGCAGTAAACGAAAAGACCAAGACCAGAAGTATTGCTAATTTTTTCATGATACTTTGCTTTACTTTTTTGGCACAAATAAAAGCAGATGAAAACGTAGCATCTATCTGAATTATAATTCAGTAATAATTAATTATAATTCAGAATACTTGATAACCAGTTGTTTAGAAAAAACTATTGATTGGTTGCTGCTTTTCTAAATTGTGAAGGTGTTTGGTTAACCAAATTTTTAAACGCAGTGTTGAATGCAGAAATACTATTAAAACCGCAGTCGTAGGCAATAGAGGATATCGTAAGCTTTTTACTATCTATGGATGACAATTTTTGTTTAGCTTCCTTGATGCGAAAGGAATTTAAATATTGTTGAAAATTCTGTTCGCAATTTTCATTAACCGACTGCGATAATGCATGTGAGGTTACATTCAGTTGAGAAGCAACCATTTGTAGCTTTACATCTGGATTTAGATATGCTTTATCCGTTAGAAAATAGCTTTCCAATTTCTTAAATATTTCATTGGACTCTGCACTATCTAAATTAGAAGTTTGGTACTTTTTTTCAACTTCTACTAAGACTTTGTTGTTTATGGCCCATAGGCTTAAAAAGTAAACAGTAACAGAGTATGTTAGTGGACCAATTATGTAAGGAATAAATTCACCTAAAAGAAAAACAAAATAAGAAGCCCAAATTAAAAGGATACCTATATGTATATAATGTAACCACTTTCTTTTAAGATTAGATAAATGATCATCATTCTTTAAATAGCTGTTTTTCCAAATAAACGAAACCATTATGTAGGCAAAAAAGTGTAGATAGATTGCATAAACGCCGAATGATAAATAGAACTCTCTGTCTAAAAGCGAAAAACTATTTAAAACCAAAAATATCACAAATGGCAGTCCATGAAAATATACTTTCTTATTGATCTTGAAATCTTTTAGTACATAACTCCTTACATAGAAGTAAAACAGAGGACCGAATATTAGTATCAAAGTCAATCCAAGGCTAATGAATATAAAATCAAGATCTGTAGTAAAGTAGAGAAATATGGATTTACCGATTCTTAAACCGAAAAAGAGCAATAAAATTGCTAGAATCCTATTGGATAGTGAGCTAGATGTATTCTTAACTAACAGATAAATTCCAAGAAAAAAACCATGAAAAACACCTAGACCACAGATTAATAAGGTAAGAATGTGTTCAACTTTCACCTTATAAAAATAAAAAACCGGTTTAAAAAAGTTTTACCTATAACTCTAATTTTTATTGTACCGAACTTGTCCTTTTAATTCATAAGGTCAATCATAATAGATTATTTTACCCTCAATGCTTTCCTCTCGCTACGCTCGTCGGAGGCAGGGCCAAAACCGTTGGGCACAATTAGCACAAAAATTGATGTTCTTGCCACAATTGGAATTTATTTCAGTCTTTTTTGAAAATTCAACAAATGAAAAAAAGATGGTTTATCTACTTATTGACGTTTTTTTTAATTAATTGCAAAGAGTCGCCGAAAGAACAAAATGAAACTTCGTCATTTGAGTTAAAAACAACAGAACAAATTCGTCAAATAGATAGTTTGATCCAACTACTTGTATCTCAAAAACATACAGTTGGAGTAAGTTTCGGAATTCAAGTTAATGATTCTCAACCTTTTGTTGCATCATACGGAACAACCGATATACAAGGTAACACAGAAGTTAGCATAAATACGATTTTCAGTTTAGCCTCAATTACAAAACCGATAACTGCATTGGGTATTGGAATGCTTGTCCAGGAAAATAAATTATCGTTTAACAATACCATTGATACCTATTTTCCCGATTTTCCAAATGGACATAAAATCACGATTTATCAATTACTCTCTCACACATCAGGAATTCCTGAAACTTGGATTGGCGGACTACCTGAAAATATTTCAAGTGATTGGACTATAGAACCCAATCCACATCTTGTTCTTCAGGAAATGAAAACTACATCAATGTTCGAACCAGGAACAAAATATTCTTATTCAAATAGTGGATACCTGTTATTAGGCGAGATAATTGAACAAGTAAGCGGACAATCTTATCAAGACTTCATAAAAGAAAACCTGCTCGAAAAATACGGAGCAAGCCAATCTTTTATTGATGAAAAGGATATGGAAAGAACCCATTTGTGGACAAAAGGATATGGAATTGAAATAAAAGACTCTATTACTAATCAAAAGTCATTTTTTCAACAAGACTTTGAGGCCTTTAGCTTAAAGTCATTTGGCGGATTGAAATCAAATCCTACAGATTTACTACAACTCACCAATACATTGTTCAAGGGCAAAATTGTACGTGAAAGCATACGTAACGAAATGACTTCATACGCCAAAACTTCAAATGGAAATTACGTGTATAGCGAGCTTTACTTGCCCCCGGGCTTCGAACAACCAAAGTTACCTGATTACTTAGAAAAAAATGGTTATGGACTGGGGTTTAGTCTAATGAATATGTACAATGTCCCTGTTATTTGGCATAGTGGAGGAATGCCCGGATATAATGCAGTTTTAGCGCATTTTCCGAATTCGAATACTACAATAGTTATGTGCTCGAATACAGACAACGGACTAATCCCTGAATATGAAAGTATTATGAAAATTTGCTCTGAAATTGGAGAAAAATAACGGCACCTAATAAGGGCAATAACCTGCACGACTGCATCGTTCAGGCGGGCCTTCCCGCTTCCCCAACTAAAAGAATATTTCCTACTTTTAATACGGCTCGATTTCGAACCTGAAAATTTCTACCGAAATTTTCCACGCCGACCTACCTGCTGGTTTACATGCCCCTGGAATGCAGGCAGGGCCCGGACCGTTGTGCGTCATTAAATGTAACCAAAGGAAGAATCTACAACTACGGAAGATCATCATGGCTTTTCTTCGAACAAATAAAACCTTCTTTTAGAAATCATCTTATGTTTAAAAACTTAAAAGTAGTAGAGCTGGCAAGCGTTTTGGCGGGTCCTTTAACGGGGACCTTCTTTGCAGAATTGGGTGCCAAGGTTATTAAAATAGAAAATAAACTTACTAATGGCGATGTTACAAGAACTTGGAAACTCCCCACAGAGTCCAAAGAAAGATCTATCTCCGCGTATTATAGTGCTGCAAATTTCTTAAAAGAAAGCCTGTTACTTAATATTACAGATAGCTTGGATTATGAGATCTTAATTAATCACATAAAGGATGCCGACATTGTCATAACCAACTATAAACAAAGTACTGCCAGAAAACTTAAACTGGGCTATGATGATTTGAAACAATACAACCCATCGCTCATTTATGCAGAACTTACAGGTTTTGGTGATGACGAATCAAGACCGGCATTTGATGTTGTATTACAGGCCGAAACCGGGTTTATGTTTATGAATGGTGAACCAAACAGAAACCCTGTAAAAATGCCGGTTGCTTTAATTGATGTACTCGCCGCCCACCACTTAAAAGAAGCTATTCTTTGTGCAATTATTAACAAGTTAAATACAGGTAAAGGAAAACACATCAAAGTTTCGCTCTACGAGAGTGCTTTAGCATCTTTGGCAAATCAAGCTACTAACTGGTTAATGGAAGAGCATATTCCACAACCTATGGGAACCCAACATCCCAACATTGCGCCCTATGGAGATATGTATAGAACAAAAGATGGTAAATTACTGGTTTTGGCCGTTGGTTCTGATAAGCAATTTGAAAACTTATGTAGTCTTTTAAGAATGAAATTTGATGAGTTTGGAACGAATGCCCAACGGGTATCTAAAAGAGAAACCTTAAACCGTAAAATAAGCGAATGCATAGTCCAAAAAACATCAGGGTACTGGGTTTCTAATCTTGAACGAAGAAACATTCCTTATGGCATTATAAAAAACATGCAAGAAGTTTTTAAAGATAAAAAAGCAAAAGGAATGTTGCTTCATGAAGTTATTGAAGGTATTGAAACTGTTCGGGTGAAAACAGCACTTGTTTAGCATTGGATACCTAAAAACGAACCACCAACAAAGCATATATAGTCATGTCAGCTCAATGCCGCCACGAATGATATGCGAACCGTTATACAACATTTGAACCAACCGAGTGAACTACAAGGAAAAACATACAAAAGGATATATCTCCAACTTCATAAAAAGCTTTTGGAAGTTGGAGACTCCCGACAAGAAATACAACTATGACATCTTACCAGACGGGTTTTTTGACCTGATCTTTGAAATCAAAGAGGGTCAAATTACAAAAATGGCATTGACAGGAGTTTGGACAAAACAAATCCAAATCTCCATACCAAAGAACACCCAACTGATTGGTGTTCGATTCAAACTGATTTCCGCTGAGTATATTTTCAAACGGTCGATCAAAGAATTCAAAAACACAAAAACGGAGTTGCCAACAACTTTTTGGGGATGTCAAAACTTTGACTTTGGCAGCTTTGAGAAGTTTACCGATTCGATAATCGAAAAATTGCAATATGAACTCCAAAACCCTAAGGAAATAGACAACAGAAAGCTGGAGCTTTTCAAGATTCTTTATGAACAAAAAGGTGAGATTTCCGTCCGGGAACTTTCAGAAAGGGTTTTTTGGAGTAGCAGGCAAATCAACCGGTATTTCAACAACCGTTTTGGTTTTTCCCTTAAAACGTTCTGCAACGTCCTTAAATGTTATTCTTCCCTAAAACACATTGCAAAAGGAGAACTCTTTCCCGTGAATGATTATTACGACCAGGCCCATTTTATCAAGCAGGTAAAGCAAATTACGGGTTCCACACCAACCCATTTGTACTTGAATAAAAACGACCGATTTTTACAATTGACCACCATTCGGACAAGGTAAATTTGTGCTTTCAACAAACCCTACGAAAATGAAAGTAAACAAATTAACACCCAATTTTGAGGTGCAGAACATCAGGGAAACCATAGAATTTTATCAATCCGTTTTGGGTTTTTCAGTAGTTATGGCAGTTCCAGAAACGCAAGACGGAATAGAACAATCGCTAACAGACGGAAAGGAATATGTTTACGCTTTGTTAAGCAAGGATAATGTGGAAATGATGTTTCAACGAACCGATAGTTTCAAAAAAGACATACTTCTTGCCAAAGACCTTTCAATAGGAGCGAGCGTCTCGTTCTATATGGAAATTGACGGGATCGACGGTTTTTATCAGCAAATAATAGACAGGGGATTGCGCCCCACTCAACTGAAAACAGCTTGGTACGGAATGCGGGAATTTTACCTAAAAGACAATAACGGCTACGTACTTGGATTTGCTCAAAAAAGCGAATAACGGACATAGAAACTTACCGGGATTGTTTTCTTTCCCTTAAAGGTGCAGAAGAAGCATAGCCGGATAAAGCTAAGCAGTATCATTTCCTTAGCTCATCGACCTGCTCGATGGGCGGTCTTATACTCTGAAGGGGTCATCCGGACATGCTTTTTAAAAATCCTGTTAAAGGAAGATTTGGAATTGAAACCTGATTCCAGCGCAATGGCCAACAAGGTGAAACTATCGTATTCAGGGTCAACCAGTAATTTTTTGGCCTCTTCTACCCTGTACGAATTTATATAATCAAAAAAATTCGTTCCCAGGTGTTTGTTCAGCACTTGCGACAAGGTGTGCGAGGAAACATCAAGTGCTTTGGCAATTTCATGAAGCGCCAATCTGCTTTTCAAAAAAACCTGCTCCCTGTGCAACAGTCCCTCCATTGCATCAGCAATTCTTTTTGCCTCCAACGAAGATATGCCTGACTTTCTATAGGTATCTGGTCTATTGGTAAGGGTTTTGTTTCCAACTTTTTCTCTCGTTTTGACCTCTGAAAAAATGTCGCCATGTCGTAGACCCATAAAACCGAGAAAGAACACAAATACCGTTACCCCAATGTATATGGGGACATTACCACTGAATGGAAGTTTTACCAACCACTGTAAAAGTACCAACAGCCAAATGGCAGACAGTCCAAGGGCTATGTTACGCAACCACTTTAAGTCAATGCTTTCCGTATAGGAATAGTTTTCCCTGACCTTCGCGCTATGTCTTGACAAAACCAAAAATGTCAACACAATGTACAATGGCCCGTGGAATGCGAAGAGGAGTCTTGAAACCCAATAATACGCGGGGGCTGCTTCATCCAAATGAAGAAATATCTCAAGTTGAGCCCCTTGTCCAAAAAAAATTAGAAGCAACGAAAGTATCGATAAGAAGAAGAGTCCAAAATGTAAGGTGTCAGAAAGGCTGAATCCCCGCTTTTTTGAAATCAGATATTGCGTATAGAGAAACAAGGCTGGACCATGTACAAAAACCATGGATTCCGCAAGGGGCGAAAAAAGCAGTAGCAAGGGCCAAAGCACGTATAACGCCTTGGCTGCACAAAAGATGGAAAACAGGTGAAAAGCAATTGCCGCTAGCCACACTGCCAAGATCCAATCATGTGGACGCTTGTCCTTCTTGGCTGCTAAAAGAAATGTAAAAAAAATACTCTGTACCGAACCGATCAAAAAAAATGATTCCATAAACGTTTCAAACGACTCTTAAGGCCTCCCAACAATAAGATAGTGGCCACCCCGATGAAAGATCAAAGTAGCCTTACGGGCCCATTACTTCCAAAACTAATAGGAAAAATTAAACCGACCTCCATACATACGTCTTTGAATTGGTACTAACCCATTGGACGGGTCGATGCGTTGCTATGTACGCACTACCATTGTGAAAACTTATCCCATGCTGGAAATACGTGATTTAAGTAAGTCCTATCCAAACGGTGTCAAGGCACTTCAAGGGATACACCTTGATATCCATCAAGGCATGTTTGGGCTTTTAGGACCTAATGGAGCAGGCAAATCAACATTCATGAAAATCCTTGCAACACTCCTGGAGGCTGATAGCGGCACGGTTCGTTTGAATGGCCTTGATATGCTCAGGGAAAAACAGAAAGCCAAGAGGGTTTTGGGCTATCTGCCCCAGGAGTTCGGGGTATACAAGAACATATCCGCCGAAAACCTGCTTTCCCATATTGCCATTTTGAAAGGGATAACCCCAAGGGGGGAACGAAAGGAAGCTGTTGAAAGCCTACTTGTGCAAACCAACTTATTTGAGAAAAAAGGAAAGGCTGTAAGTACTTTCTCCGGGGGAATGCGGCAACGTTTCGGTATAGCCCAGGCCCTATTGGGGAACCCTAAGCTCATCATAGTGGACGAACCCACATCGGGATTGGATCCAGCGGAACGCAACCGGTTCTATGACCTTTTGAGTGAGATTAGTGAAAGGGTCATTGTTATTCTCTCCACCCATATCGTGGAAGATGTGAAAGAGCTCTGTAACCGGATGGCCATCATTAAACAAGGAAAAATCCTGTATCAAGGTGCACCCAAAGCCGCCATTTCAAGAATTGAAGGTACTATCTGGAAAAAGAACATAGGCAAGGAGGAATTGATATCCTATAAAAAATCTCCTCATATGATTTCATTCAGGTACCTGGGAGGGGAACCCGTAATTCGCATGCATGCTCGTGAATCAATTTCAGGATTTGAACCTGTTCCCGCTGAACTTGAGGATTTCTATTTTTTAAAAATCAATGGCAACTCCCTTTAAACTTTCTGACTTATGTTCATTCATTTCATTGCTTTTGAGATAAAGAAGGGAGTAAGAAGCCCACAGATTTATGTTTTCTCGTCCATACTGTTCCTTTTCTGTTTTGTAGCGGTAACCTACGATGATTTTACCATCACCTTGGACGATATTTCCAACATCCACCTCAATGCACCTTATGCTGTCATGAGTGTTACCGGAATCATCGTATCCTCGTTAGGGATGCTTTTTATTGCCGCTATTATGTCCAATATTGCGCTACGCGATATCAATAGCAACTTTTACGCTTTGCTTTTTGCCACACCTGTGGATCGGTTTGGTTATTTCTTTGGCCGAATGTGTGGTGGTTTGATTTTGTGCTTGATCCCTTTTCTGGGCCTTTACGCGGCATACCTGCTCGGCCTTACTATGCCCTGGATTGAAGCAGAACGCCTTTTACCATTGGATCCCCAGCCCTTCCTCGAGGGATTCTTTTATATAATACTCCCCAATGTCATCCTTATGGGAAGTCTGTTCTATGGCTTGGGACTGTTGTTTAAGAACAAAGCTTATGTCTTGGTAGTGGCTGTGCTTCTCTACATGGGATATATAAGCCTGGCCGATAGCATTACGGATAATTCTTTGGGTGCTGTTGCTATTTATCTTGACCCCTTGGGATACAACGGTTATCGCCTTCTATCAAAATATTGGAGTGTCACGGATAAAAACAGCATGAATATGGGTTTTCATGCCCTGTTCTTAGGAAGTAGGATGATATGGCTTGCTATAGCTCTGTGTGCTACAGTTTGGACGTATAAGCGCTTTTCTTTTACCCTTCCCTCCAAAACCCCCTCAAAGAAAAAGAAGCTGATGTCACCAAATAGGGAGAAAAGGCACGGAAAACTATTCCTTGGTACTCCAAAGTGGGATTTTCAAACCTACTTACTCCAGTTTTACCATAGTTTTATCCTGGATCTAAAAGGGATCCTGACAAGTATTCCTTTTTTAGTCATTTTAGTTGCCGGACTATTCAACCTGCTTAGTGGTACCCTGGATGCCAAATCCTATCTGGGAATATATTCCCATCCTACTACATTTATTATGTTGACCATCATTAAGGGAAAATACGTGCAACCGTTATATGTGATCCTCCTGTACTACGCTGGTGAACTGGTATGGAAGAGCAGGGATGTTAATTTCGATACCATCTCTAATGCAGCCCCGTATGCCAATGTTCCTATTGTGCTTTCAAAGTTCGCAACCTTATGGACTATTACTATGCTATGGTTGGTATTGGGTGTCTTTGCAGCCCTGTTGTCCCAGGTTTTAGCCGGGTACACACGGTTCCAGATCGGAGTATATGTCTACGACCTGATGGTAACACAGTTCATTTATTTTGCACTACTTGCCGTAGTCGGGATAACGCTACACGTTCTGCTACAAAATCGATATCTGGGATATCTGGCCTTTCTTTTGGTAGCCGCTCTAAATCTTCTCCTTTGGAACCCATTGGGGGTAAATAACCATTTGATTCGCTTTCTGGACATTCCCTCAGGATTCTATTCGGATTTCTATGGTCATCGTCCATTTATGAAGGGGTATCTATGGTATACCCTGTATTGGTCTTCCATTACGGCGATTATAGGATTTCTGGCAGTACTTCTTTGGAAGCGACAGGAAAACCGTCTAAGGTTCTCTGAGCTTAAGAACAGATTGGCACGTGGCAAAAACGGACTTATCTTAATAGCAATCCTCCTGATTTCCATTGGCCTTGGATCGTTTGTCAGCAAAAGGCAGGTGGTTGCAGATCACGATACGGTCGATTTGCTTAAAGCAAGGTATGAAACTACCTATGGCGCTTTCAAATACGTCCACCAGCCAACAATTACTTCCTCCCGGTACCACGTAGATATCCATCCCGAAGACAAGAAGTTGTCAATCACAGGAGCGCTTCAATTGACCAATACAACAGCAATGCGTATGGATAGCCTTCATATTTCTACCGGTGGCTTTGCACCTGGAAGGTTCCTTCCTTTAGCGGAGTTTGATTCGATTGAAGTCCAGGGTGCACATGATATTTTGATTGACAGTGTGTTAAGGTATCGCATCCTAAGGATGGAGCCCCCATTGAATTCGGGGGAAAGCACCACCTTACGGTTCAAATCGCATTATGAAGGTCCGGGGATACTTTTGGAACCCTCTGATGTGAGAATCAATAGTAATGGTAGTTTTTTTAATAATTTCAACATCACACCACGTATTGGATATGATGTAAATCTCGAATTGAGGGATAATGCAGTGCGAAAGGATTTGGGTCTTGAAAACAAGCAATACCTATTGGATAAGCAGGATTCACTTGGGTTATGGACACCCGAATTCGATGCTGATGGATTCTGGGTGTACACCGAGGTTATCTTGAGCACTTCTGCCAACCAAACGGCCTTCACATCAGGGACGCTCATCAAAACGTGGGAAGCGGGAAATAGAAACTACTTCCACTACAGCAACAGGGTGCCTGTTGGCAACAAGTTACCTTTCGCATCTGCGGAATATCACGAAGAACTTGGAACGCATCGTGGGACAGCGCTATCGGTACACTACCATCCGGGACATCGGTACAATGTGGACACCATGATGGACGCCATGAAAAAAACGCTGGATTACTGCGCTACAAATTTCGGTCCATACCCTTTGGACCATCTTAGGATCGTGGAATTCCCGAGATATGCGACCTACGCCTCTGCATTTCCCGGCACCATCATGTATTCAGAAGCTCTTGGGTTTTTATCCGATTATGACGAACGGGGTAATATAGACTTTCCCTATTACGTAACTGCCCACGAGATCGCTCACCAATGGTGGGGAATGTTATTCTTCCCCGCAAGGACCAAAGGAAGTGGTATGTTGACCGAGTCCCTAGCACAATATTGCGCACTGATGGTGCTAAAAAAAGAACTGGGCTCCGAAGCGATTAAAAACTATTTGCAATTTGAACACGATCAGTATTTCTTAAAGCGTGGCGATGACATCGATTATGAACAGCCACTTGTCGAAAGTGAATCCAAACAATATATCGACTATCATAAAGGCGCACTGGCATTCTATGCCTTACAGGAGCGCATTGGGGAAAAGCAACTAAACGCGGTCTTACGATCTTTTCTGGAACGATATCAATTTCGGAGTCAACCTCCGTTTCCGGTAGCCTGGGAACTTTTAGAAGCTATCAAGGATGCAAGTAGCAAGGATGACCTCGATTATATTACCAATCTTTTTGAACATGTTGTAGCACATGATATTCGCCTGTTGAACGCAAAATCCGTGATAGGATCAAATGGCCCGGAGATCCGTCTTGAGGGACAGGCACATACATTCCATTTAAAAAATGGAACCGTTTCCGATAAGGTTCCCTTGACGGGTAAGGTAACACTCGCCTTGTACCGTCGGGATACATTAGTGTCACTTAGCACAGGGGTGTTTGATGAAAATGGACATCTGGATGTGGTGTTATCTCCCTCAGAAAAGCCTACCCACGTGGTCATTGATCCCTATTTCAACTATTTGGATGCCGAAAGAAATGACAACCGGTTTCCACTGGGACCTTACGATTGAGGTGGTTTGATGGCTTGGACGGTTACTAAACGCAATTTTGCAACGGGCTTGAATTTTATTCATTTTTCGGTTTGGATACAATAAAAAACAGCGCTTTTCAT
Source organism: Croceivirga sp. (assembly GCA_028284285.1). Classification (GTDB taxonomy): domain Bacteria; phylum Bacteroidota; class Bacteroidia; order Flavobacteriales; family Flavobacteriaceae; genus Croceivirga. The sequence goes on along the minus strand of JANQSA010000059.1, from coordinate 56,250 downwards.
AGGTTGTATTTCTTGTTTTGAGAATACAAAGATGTATTTTACATTTATATCAACCCGTTGTGGGTAATTTTAAAGAAATTCATTGACTTCAAAAGGTATTTTTTTAGGATTGATACTCATCTCTTTTTTAGGGTGTGCCTCATATTCCAAAAAAGAATTTAGAAAATACTACACGAAACTCAACGAAAGTAGTTTGAACAGAATAAATGGAAAATTTCTGCTCTACCCGGAAAAAATATATGGAGCCAATTTTGAAAACAGACATTGGGACTCTATTAGTTATGCCAATTCAAGACAGAGGCGAACCGTACATTCAAATCTATATCAAGAAATGGTAGATGAGCCCTTGAAAAATAGGATGACGTTTGATTTTTTCGGAGTTGATGAAGAACAAAATTATCATGTGCTCCTAAATCTCAAAAAAAAATCCCTCCTGGAAATAACCGTATTTCAAGGCACTGAACAAATTGTGGACACCGTCATAGGTGGAAAACTTAAAGAAGGAATGTTCTACCTCAATAATAAAGATTTGACCATAAATGGAATCCCCTTTTTAATAGGTGGTTATGAAAGTGATAAGCGAAGAATAGGAATTACCAAAGACAATAACTTAATTGTAAACACTGCTATTGGCAATGAAGGCGGTGTATTGTTTATCATTGGTGCGGGATATCAGTACAATAAGACCTTTGAATACCAGAGAATTAAATAAAAATTACCCGTAACAATGACTATAACTCATGGCTACCACTCGGCTTTTTTTTCGTACTTTCTTTAACTGAAAAATGTCTGATACAGGCTAAGAAGTCATAGCCGAGACTGTTAGCTACAAGCTTAAAAATATGTTCCAAGACCATATTACAGTTAAGAATCGACATAAAAGATTTATAAAAACTATTTGCGAAACAGAAATCGTGTATGGACTTGAAAGCAAAGAGGGATTCGCAACATCAAGTTCGGTCCATTATGAATATGATGACAGAGAAGAAATCGGAATCATATGTTTCTGGGCTGAAAAGGCCTTAGCAAAATCCTGCATTAAAGATGGATGGAAGGAATACGAAGTATCGGAAATACCAATTGCAGATTTTATGGAAAATTGGTGCGTTGGAATGGGAAACGACGGATTACTCATCGGAACGGAATTTGACAAAAATATGTTTGGATTTGAAGCTGAGCCGTTTGAATTAATTCTAGATTTAATAGCTGAGTTGAAATCGAAAAGAAAAGACCTGAATTTTAGAAAATTCAATGGGTTATCAGACTTGGAAAAACAAATTAAATCTCTTATTAAATAATATGCGGGACTTAGCGATCGGAATAATCTTGATAACGGTTGGTGCTATCTATTTTGTCTATAGCAGAAGACAAATACTGGATAAAATGGACAAAAGCGGGAGTTTTGGTCAATCTATTATGGTCAAACATTTGATTCTTAGTATTGGATTTATAGTAAGTGGAATAATACTTATTCTAAAAAATGTATGAAGCCAGCAGCTAACAAGGACTATAATTCACCGGCCTGACAGTGATCTGGCGGGTTGCTGCATTCTCACTAACTTTAAACTTATAAAACGTTAACCGGTTCGATTTTTATGATTCGAAATTCTACGAATTTCCAATACGAAACGAAGTCATAGCCGAGACCGTCAGTTACAAAGTCAATACCACCGGAATTCAAATAGATGACATCATACCAAGGAACACAGACTATAAAGCAGCTCGAAAAAAGAAAAGGCGGATATTTCTACTTAAAACTTGATTCCGATATCATTAGCCAATTTAGTAGAAAACGAGCTACCAGAATGATTTGCACGATTGAAAAAGAGGTTTCCTATCGCTGCGGATTGAACCATTTAGGTGATGGAAACTTTTATATCATCATTGCAGGAAAATATCTGAAAAAAGTAAACAAAGCGCTCGGTGAGGAAGTACATTTTAAAATTGAGGAAGACCCTGACCAACTTGGCGTAGAAATGCCTGAAGTGCTGACCGCATTGCTGGAACAAGATGTAGAAGCACAAACCATTTTCGCTAAACTTACTGATGGAAAGAAGAGAAGTCTGATTTATAGTTTTAACAAGATTAAAGACATTGATAAACAAGTGAAAATCATTATAGATTTCCTGAATCAAGAAAAACCCAAAATGAAATTATAACACTGCACACAACAATGGCCATTACATATACCTGTCCTTACAACTCTTTCCTAATATTCCTGAATTAGGTTAACAAATAAATCCACTTGATTTCAATCCTATATGCCTTCCTCTAGCTACCTTTGGTTACTTGTAGGAGCTCGGAATCATACCTACCTGCCGGTTTACATGCCTCTGGCATGCAGGCAGGGCCGAGACCGTTAGCAACAAGAAAAAAGTTTAGAAATTGGAAAAATCCGAGACAAAAGAGAATCCAGAGTTTTTAGAATATGTTTATGCCTTAAATGCGGGTACTGGACTTGCAGAGGCTCTGAGACTAAGTTTGAAAGAAATCAATGCCATTGATATCGATCAATTAAACAGCATTGGCTTGAAAACGTATAAAAAAGGGAAATGGACCATTCATAAAATAGTACAACATCTTATTGATTGGGAAAGAATCTGGTGTTTTAGAGCTATAATTTTTGCTCGTGGAGAAGGCACCATCCCGGATGCACATGATCAGGAAATAATGGGCAAAAATTCAAACGCAGATGAACTGCCCATTGAGCAGCTGGTGGATGAACTTCGAATTGTACGCCAATCAACCATAATGATGTTTGAATCTTTCAGTAAAAAGATACTGGAAACAAACTGTAAATTCTTTGAATATGAAATGCCGCTGTATGCAATTGGGCTCACTATTACCGCCCATCAAATACATCATTTTAACATCATAAAAGAAAGGTACATTCCTTTAGCCGAATAAATAGCAAAATTACCTTTAAAGTTTACATCCTTTTGCTAACCAGCTGTATAACTAATGTATTATAGCGGATTTTCCATGCTTCGACTTTGCTCAGCACAAGCTCGGAAATTCCAGCCTGATTCGCTAACTTCGGGCTACAGCGGAAAAGTCCGTTTTGGCCGGTGCACCAACTTACCTGCTACTAATCAGACGGTGAGCAACAAAGCCATACACATGACTGTTGTAAGTAATCTAAAAACAACAAACAGATGATTAATAAGAATTTGATTTTAAAACTCTATGCGATTACATTAACCTTTATTCTTGGTTGTTTCATTCTTCCTAGTTTCAAATTAAAGAATAACATCGAAAAGTTTGAAGAAATTACGGTCGAAAGAATAAACATCGTAGAACCAGACGGTAAATTAAAAATGGTCATTAGCAATTCTGAACGGCAACACCCCGGAATGTTTGACGGCAAAGTTCTTATGGACAGGCAAAGGCCACCGGGAATAACCTTTTTTAATGAAGAACAGGACGAAATTGGTGGTATTGGCGGCGAAGGAAACAGAAATGACGGCGCTGGAATGGTGTTGTCATTTGACCAATTTAAAAATGATCAGGTAATGCAAATGCAATATTTACGTACAGAAGATGGAAAGCAACAATATGGAGTTAATATCTGGGACAGGCCTGAAAAAATTACACTGCCAAGATTGTTTATAGTGATAGACTCGTTAAAAAAACAGGGAATATCAAGTAGAAAGGAAATAAATGAAATTCTTAAAGGAATGAACGATGGCAATCCATTGAGTCCACAGCGTCTATTTACCGGAAAGAACTTTGACGAACAGGTTGGCGTTTTCATTAAGGATGAGAACGGACAAGATAGAATCAATATTTATATTGATGAGAATAATAATCCGAAATTTATAATATTAGACGAGAACGGCAATATCGTAAGAGAATTAATCGAAGAATAGACTACAGACAACAAGTGGGCTATAATTTACCCACCTGATTGGCGGGCAAGTAGCTGTAATTCGTTAATTTCAAACTAGAAACCATCGACGGCTGGATTTGCCACGGTTGGAAATGCTACACATTTCTGCACCGCCACAAATCATAGCCAAAACTGTTAGCAAATAGCAAAACCCGAAAAATACCATAAAATGAAAAAGAACATAATTATCGCCGGACTTCTTATCGCCACCATTGGACTAAGCAGTTGCAAATCAAATGAAAGTAAAGAAAACCAGGAAGTGAAAACTGATCCCCCAAAAGAGGTTGCTTCGCCAACATCTTCGAATCCCGTACCAAGTGTTGAGGAAATTGATAGCATGAGGGCAGAAATCGAATCGCTTCAGATAGAGCCTGTCGAAGTTTCAACATCAGGACTAAGAGAAAAAACACGGCAAAAGTGGAGTAAAATCCACTTCTATGTTCAAAATGATATTGTGGTTAGAGTTAAGACCTACCCGCACCCGGAGATCACAAAAAGAACAGAAGAATTTTATGCTAATGAGGACGGTTTATTATTGGTAGTCATTGAAGACAATGGCGAAGGGGCCAAAGGGAAACCAAAAAATGAGCTGGACAAAATGTACTATTTCAACAATGGACAATTAATCAACGAATCAAAAAAAGCCAAAGTATCGGAATATACTATAAAAGAGAGTGATGCTGAAGAGTTATTATCTGAGTTTAATGAATATCTCGAAATTTATAAAGAGGCACAAGAATAACTACTGGCTACAACAATAGCAGTGATCTGTCCGACTGCTACGTTCAGGCGGGTTCACGCGCCCCAAAGATGTGGTATGGCGGAGTTTTGCTCTTGCACCCGTAACAAAAAAATCAACTTTAAATGGGGTCATTTTTAGCTGTTCAAAAGCTTTTTTGTTCTGATAAGACGTCCCACTTTCGCCTGATACATTTTGTTACACCAAGTAACTATCGAACAATCCTCTGAGGCCTATTAAAAAAGCTGGCCTTACATGACTATTGGAACAATGGCCTAAGTAGTCTCCAAAGCGTTGATTGGTTCAAACTTTAGAAAACCGATACCGCCCAATATCACTGAAAAGCTTTCTGTAGATCGCGCATGGTGAGATTGACACTTTCCGGGTAGGAAAGCTCTTTTTCAATCCTGTAATGGCTTAGCCTCTCCACAATAAAAGGCAGGTATACAAATTGTTTCTGTTGGGTATGAAATTCCAAAATATTTTCCCTCATGGACGAATCACCCATTAGTTCCGGAACAAGTACTTCCCCAGCCCTTACGAAATGTTCAATGACACAGGATTCCCAATTGGCGTACCCCTGTTGTGTCATAGTCGACTTTAAGGGTAAATATAGATTTTCCGTCTCCCTGATCTTATCCAATATCGTTTTTTGGACCACATGGTCTACAAAGGAATGGCCAAATTCATGGATGGCCAGGTTTTGGAACCGCGATCCGTCGGAGAAATCATAGTTGTTTTCCAATGGCCCGAGTATGAAGGTGGCTGTTCGGCCATTTTCAGTTCTAAAACCCCATCCGGGCCCAGACCAGATCGTTAAGCTTGGGACAATGTGATAGGAAGAAAATGCCTGTCCGTAGAATTGTTCCATTATGGAAAGGAGGGTTCCTGATGGTTTGTTCTTTTGTAGAATTTCCAATGTTTTTTCTCTGTAGAGCCTAAGGTTGGACCAAATTGTCCCGAACCGTGATTCTTTTGAAAACCGGTTGAGCTTGTTAATCAAGATATTGATGTCCGACTTGGAATGGTGTCCCTTTACACTATTTACAATGGAATTTGGTATTTCATAATCTTTGGAAAGGGGGAAATCGGGCAATGCGTAAAATAACTGGATAATGAGACTGTATTCCATATCGCCTGCAATCTCAAAAATCTCCTGAAGTAAGGTGTTGCTTTTGTCCCCGGTCGATGCGTCAAGCTCCTTTGTAATGGGGTGTTCGGGATTGTTTTTATCATCCGGATCCCCTAGATGTATGAGATATCCTACCAGTTCAATGTTCTTGCTGAACCCGATGTTGACCGGTTTTTCCCCGGACTGTCCCTTTACGCTAATGGAAAGGCACAGGGCGACTGTAAATAGAAGAATAAATTTCATGGTCTTTCTTCACAAAAGAATAGGATTCGATGATAGAGTTCGCTTGATAACACGTTTTTGGACGAACGAAAACACGCTATCGGACAGGTTAGGGTATTAGCCCAGGTACTCCGAGGGAGTCTTGCCAAATTGGTCTTTGAACACCTGGTTGAAAGTGGATTTGGAATTGAATCCGGATTCCAGTGCCAGGGCAAGGAGCGTCTTATGGTTTTCCTTTTCCGATCGTGCCTTGACAAGAAAAGCTGCGATTCGAAATTCATTAATAAACCCCTTGTAATTCTTGCCATGGTAACGATTGATCAAATGGGACACGTAGCGACGGGGCAATTGAAGTTCTGTCGCCAGTTCCTTGAGGGAGAGATTTGGCCTGAGAAACAGCTGCTTCTCCCGTAGTGCCTGGTCCAGGCGCTGCAGTTGCTTTTGGTCATCATAGTGGGGGAACTCTCCTTTCGAATCCATTTTGACCACAGTCGGGAAGGCCCCGTTTTCCAGAAAAACCAAGAATGTGAACCCGAAAAACAAAGATACCAGCAGCAATTCAATGATGTGGAAGTATTTCCAACCTGTAAAGGTAAAAACCAACCATAGGAGCCCGATCAATGACAGCGAGCCCATAAGGGCAAGGAACCGCAATTGCTTTGACCATGCCTTTTTTTGCGACTTAAAGGATTTCCAGGATTCTGACCTCAAATAAATCGTCCAAAAAAAGACCAGGACTAAGATGAATCCGACAAGTGGGAAATATTCGGAAAACCAGACCCAGGCGGGATGATCCACTAAGTCGATCGAACCCCCAAGAAAAAAAAGATGGATCAACAACTCCAAAAGTGCGGGAACAAAAAGCAGGTAGTGCCAGGTCCGCAATCTGAAATTGGGATCGGTCAGAGACCTCATAAACAACCAAAGGGAAGGTGCCAAAACCTGATAGTTCAGCAACATCCAAATTGGAAAGGATCCCGTCGCATTGTTATATCCCGATCGAGCCCCCCAGGAGAAAAGCAGTTCAAAGGACAATACCAGGGTCATTATACCGATAAAGAAACCGGCCTTGTTAAGGGCAAAAACCTGAAAGATCAGTGCGAGGCTGATCAAAAGACCCAGGACAAAAGACGCAAAAAAAAGGTTTTCGATTATCCCATTCATGTTAAGGCTTTTTCGCCAACAAAAGATACCATTAGGTCGCAATACCTTGATTAGGATTTAGGCTCTCATGCTATTCATACGATTGCACTAAAGTAAGATTTTAATTGTGCATGTGCCTGCTAATTACAACAGCCGTTTTATGAGACTATTTTGCTGAACCCTATTAACATAACACCAGGGAAGTGAGAAAAAACCCAGGTTCAGAACTTGTCAATCGTAAGAAAACCACAACTATATAAAAAAGGAAAATGGGAAAGCCACCGAAACAAAAATATCCGCTGCATGTTCCGAAACGTATACCCATAAAGTAGCTGGTTCTACTCCCTTAGCTACACAAAAAGCCTCCCGACGCATCGGGAGGTTGTATGGCTTAATAGCTACTTAAGCAATTTTTTTATAGTTGCACTGGATTTCAAAAAACATCATAGGTTTAAATAGCGTATCACAAATTTCCCATTGGATACATCTATGAAGTCGCCTTCGTCCTTGGTTATCGTCGGGTTTATCGTATAGTGAAACAACCTCCCATTGAAATTTCCCTCAATCATTCCATCTTTCACCGCAGTAATGGTTATCTGCATTTCATCTTCTCCTATTCCCGAGTAAAAGCAAAGTACATCAGCAGCGGAACAGGGTGACTGCAATTCTTTGACGGATTCATCGATCCAGGAGATCGCACCCTCATCACTCTGCAGGGTATAGGGCAGATCCAGGGCTTCTATATCCAGATTTACCATTCTTATGGTCCAAAACCCATCCGGACTCTCTTCTCCATCTTTAAATGTCTGCAATGTGGTTGTTTTGTCCTGTTTGCTAAATGTATTGATAGCGTTATTACTACCTCCATCAAAAATGGTTTGTGAATAGATTAAGGCTAAATTTTCAACATCACCTGATATAAAAAGCGCTGGCTCAATGGCTCCATCATCATCGTCATTACATGATAAAAAGAACACAAAACCGATTACAGGGAGAAAACGAATTAGTTTTTTAGATATCATGTGTTGATAACACACTTCCAATACTACTTTTTAATGCTTCTGGTTAAAGGCATTTAATGCCAAATGCGAAGATCCATGATATAGAGGTCGGATTTTTGAATACCAATTGAGCACTGAACTCTCCTTTGCTTTACACGTAATAAGGCCCATTTCAAAAATTCTGTGGAGTCCTGGAAATTGTTGGTAAAACCAAAAGGAATTTCAAGAGTTACTAAAAAAATCAACCGCTACCCCAATTACCGAAATGAAATTGTTCACGTATCGCTACCGGATAAAATGTCCCAAATCATTTTTGTCTGCTTTTTTTGTATGGATATTGCTGTAATTTGTACTGCCATTGTATGCTTTCAGGCCACATGTTTGTTGATTTTTTAAATACTTTGATCCTACTGGGTGCCTTGCAGGGCTTCATTTTTAGCTTCATCCTGTTTTTCAACCCCAAAAAAAGAACAGCCGAAAAAGTCCTGGCGGTGCTGTTGCTCCTTATGTCATTAGCCTCCCTGAACATTTACCTGACCGAAACAGTTCCACACTGGCAAATGGGTGTTTTTCTAAGCCTTGTGCCCACCATGCTCATCATGGCTATTGGCCCGCTCATTTATTTCTACTTCTGTTTTGTCCTGAAAACTTCATCCGTTTGGAAGCGAAAGTATTGGTTCCATTTTGTCCCGGTTTTGATTGACGTGGCCCCCATCATTTTGGGTTGGGTGATTACTATCGGTTTTTTATTGAATAGGCTTAGTCAAAATGATCTGTTGGCATGGGGCAATAGTATCGATCAATACAATACCTATACGGATATTCCCCGATGGCTTTCCATCACAGTGTATTTGTGGATGACCAAACAGTATTTTACAAAGCTTAGTTCTGACCAGGACAGGCCCGAGCCGGATCTTAAATGGATTGGACCTTTTTTAAACGCTTTTCTGATTTTTCAACTGATATGGTTTGTTTTTCTGGTACCCTATATCGTTCCTGCTACCAGGCTTGCAATATTAAACCACCTGGGCTATTATCCTATTTATGTCCCGTTGACCGTGTTCATTTATGCACTTGGCATAAAAGGGTATCTACTTTCTAAGCGACATACCCAAAAAAACAAGGGCCAAAGCATACGGCTTAGCCCGCAAGAGTCCAAAGAATTGATAGCAGCTATCCGGGACGCTATGGACAAAGACAAACTTTACCTTAAGCCCAATCTGGAACTGGATGTGTTGGTAAACCATATCGGTTCCGACCAACGCACCATTTCCCATGTGCTCAACCATTACCTCTCCATGAGCTTCAATTCTTTTATCAACCAATACCGGGTAGAGGAGGTAAAGCAACGGATGGTTGTTTCCGGTAACGATCATTTGAAAATCTCCGGCATCGCCTTTGAGTGTGGTTTCAATTCCCAATCGACCTTTCAACGTGCCTTCAAAAGATCCACTGGCCTTTCGCCCAGGGAATATCTTTCCAAATACACCGGATCGCTATAGGAAAACAGTTCCCAATACTAGAATTGGGAAGACCGGTGTTCCTTTTCTTTCTTTCTTGGGACTCGAAAATTCCAAAAGATGAAAGTGTATATATGTATATGTATTTGCCTTATATCCTTACTGATAAACGCCCAATCGGGCTCTGATACTTTTCTTGACCAAAAGTTTTCGCAGGTCCAGCTGCAGGAGGATATGAAAATCCTAAGGATCGGGCTGAAAAAAATCCATCCGGGTTTGTATAGATACACGGAAAAAAAGGCAATGGATTCCTTGTTCGGGAAGTTATGGGATAATCCGGAGCCGGGGTCAACCTATCGTGAATTCTACAGGAAAGTCTGTAAACTGGTAGCCCAGGTCAAATGCCAGCATACAGTTGCAGCACCTGCACCAGATCAACTTGACCAGATCGTAAGCGAAGCAGAACTCTTTCCACTTAAGGTCTTTTGGGAATTTGATCCCGTTAAGGCCTATGTTATATTCGATCTTTCGAACGAGGCCAATATGCCTCCCGGAACCAGGATAGTTAGTATAAATAGTCGGCCGATGGAGGAAATCTACTTTACATTGATACCTTTTTTCCCCTCGGACGGCAATATCCTATCCAACAAACATAGTCGGCTCCAGGTAGGTACGGAGTTTCAATTTTGGTACTATCTCCTGTTGGACGCACCAAAAACCTTTGAGGTTGAACTTGAGAGGACAAGCGGCGAAAGATATATCAAAATCTATGAGCCGGTAACCCTGGAGCAGGCAGACAGGAATTACAGGGCATATCTTTCCCAAAAAGATCCACAGATCAAAAAATACCTGGATCACTATAAATCAGCTGAACAACTGAACCGATCAAAGCCCATTCGAATTGAGTTTCTGTCTAACCATATTGCCTTACTCACCGTGGGAAACTTTGATATCCCTGATTTCGAGCCGATTGTATCAAAGGCTTTTGAAAAGATCAGGGGAAAAAAGATCCGGGATTTGATCATAGATGTACGTTACAATGGCGGTGGAAATGACATCTTTGGCAGGCACCTTTTTTCTCATCTGATCAAAGGACCTGCCAGATACTTAGATTCGTTATATACCAATTCCGGTATCTCGGACACCACATTTTTATTTACTCATACGGACAAGGATTCGGATTGGATGGAACAAGTAAGGCCCCTTGTCCATCAGTTGCCCGATGGCAGGTTTGTCACCAAACCGGAAGTAAATCAAGGATTAACGCTCCAACAAGCTGATGAGGATGCCTTTAACGGGAACGTTTATGTTTTAATGAACGGACGTAGTGCTTCCACCACTGCTGAATTTACGTCGGCACTGCATTTCAACAAAGGGGCCTTTTTTATTGGTGAGGAATCCGGGGGTGCCTATCATGGAGGACATGGGGGTGATTTTGCCCAACTCAGTTTACCCAATACAAAAATTACCGTTCAAATTCCGTTGAGCAAATACGTTATGAACAGCTTGGAAACAAGGTTTGTAGGCCGTGGCACCCCGCCTGACCGTGAAATCCACACCACCATACAGGATATCCTAAATCTAAAAGATCCCCAACTGGAATTGGCTTTAAAGCTAATAATGGAAAAAAGGTAGGTATTCCCGATGGACATGGTGGCCAAGCCTTAAATCTTTGAGCACGTCTTCCATACAAATGAAGAAAAAGTTTACCTGCTCCTAAAGGGCAATTTCTTTCTCTGGCAACCAATACTCCAAGAGCCTTTCTGTAATACCTACAAAAGGGAGAAATGCGAGCACCCCGGCGATATTAAAGATCATATGGGCATTGGCAATCTGATTTTCCAAGGCCTGACTTTTGGACACCATCAGAACGAATTTCAGGAAAAGATCAAAAACTAACAACCCTGCTACTATGGTAATGAAATTGAAGAGAAGGTGAAAAAGCCCGGCCTTAATCGCCTGCCTGCTGCCTTTGATAGTTGCAATTAATGTATCCGAACAGGTACCCAATTCCGATCCCAGCATAATGGCCAATCCACCTGCTAATGAGATAAGGTTTTGTTTTCCCAATACAATGGCCATGCCCACGGTTGCACTTGAAGACTGTACAACAAGTGTGATAAACCCTCCAATCAAAGTGCCCTGGAGGAGGTTTTGGTCAATACGGGTAATCCATTCTTCAAATATTTCGCTATCCCTCAGGGGAAGTACAGACTGTTCTATGATAAAAAGCCCGAAAAAAAGCATGCCAAAATAAAACAAGGCATTGCCGTATTTTTTTAGGGTCTCCCCTTTGGCAAAAAACTCCATGGCCAATCCAACCACCAGGGGAATGACAGCGTACTGTCCAATATCCAAAGCGATCAATTGACTGGAAAAGGTAGTCCCAATATTGGCCCCCATAATAATACCAATGGCCTGTTTAAATCTTAATGTTTTGGCATTGATGAAAACAATTGCAATTATAATTACAGCAGATGATGAACCCAATAAAACGGTGAGTACTGTTCCCACAAGGATGGACAAAACAAGGTTACCGGTATATTTCGCTATAATCTGCTTGGCCTTATCTGTTGAGATGTCCTGCATGGTTTTGGAAAGTCGGGATATCGCATAGATAAACAGTAAAAGGCCTCCAAGTAAAAGAGGAAGAATTTCGGTCATTAGCTTTAACTGCTTTATACTATCCTAACCATTTGGCTTTGGCCCTTCTGGCATTCATCTCAGCAATATTGGTTAAAGAAATGCCTTCCGGGCATTCTACTTCACAGGCGCCTGTAAAAGTACAGCTACCAAATCCTTCCAGTTCCATTTGCCGGGTCATTTGCAACACTCTTTGAGTGGCTTCATGCTTACCCTGGGGCAGGCTGCTCAAGTGATTGATCTTGGCAGCAGTGAACAAGGCCGCAGAAGAATTCTTACAGCTAGCCACACAGGCTCCGCAACCTATGCAGGCGGCTGCATCCATTGCCCTGTCGGCCACATTTTTTGCAATGAGGATGGCATTTGCTTCGGCTGCAGTGCCGGTTTTTGCCGAGATATATCCTCCCTTCTCTATGATATTGTCCAAGGCAGAGCGATCGACCACCAAATCCTTGATTACGGGAAAAGCGGTAGCGCGCCAGGGTTCCACTACAATAGTTTCCCCATCCTTGAAACTACGCATATGCAATTGGCAGGTAGTCATATGATCATGCGGGCCATGCGCACGCCCATTGATAAAAACACCACATTGACCACAGATACCTTCCCTGCAATCGTATTCAAAAGCAATTACTTTTTGATTTTGTGCCACCAACAACTCATTAAGATGGTCCAAGGCCTCTAAAAAGGACATGTCTTCCGTTAGCCCCTCTACATCATAGGACTCAAAATTGCCCTTGCTGCTCTTGTTCTCCTGTCTCCAAATTTTAAAAGTGACCTTCATATCGTATTTTGATTTAGCAGCAATTCTTCAATAGCTTTATTATCATCTGTTACATAAACTTTGGCGATGGGCTGTCATTAACCGAAACCCTTTCCATTTGAGACGTAATTCAATATTACTTTTAATACCTTATACTACAGCCTTAGGTCTCATGTCTAAAAGCGAAGCGTCTTTTGTCCTAACCGGACAATACCACTTCTATTTATAGCTCCGAACTGTGGGTTGCACATATTCGAACGTTAAGGCTTCTCTGTGTAACTTGAAATCGCCCTGATAGTATTCCCATGCCGACACATACGAATAGGTATCATCATTGCGAAGCGCCTCTCCTTCATTGGTTTGGTATTCCTCCCTAAAATGGGCACCGCAAGATTCCTCACGTTGCAAGGCATCGTTACACATCAGCAAGCCCAACTCTATAAAGTCTGCCAGGCGTAATGCTTTTTCCAGCTCTGTATTCATTTCCAAATGTCCTCCGGTAACATTTACCTCGTTCCAAAAGGCTTCCTTGATCTCCTCAATTTGGACAATGGCTTTTTCAAGTCCTTCTTTGTTTCTGCTCATGGCACATTCCTGCCACATCACTTTACCCAATTCACGATGAAAATGATCCACGGTTTTATTGCCATTCACAGCAAGCAACCTGCTAATTTGTTCTGTAACTTCTTTTTCTACTTTTTCAAATTCAGGGTGGTCTGTCGTAGGATGATCCTCCTTCAAGGCGGAAGCCAGATAATTATTTATAGTGTTGGGCAGCACAAAATACCCATCAATACTTGCCTGCAACAAGGAGTTTGCTCCCAGGCGGTTGGCTCCATGGTCTGAAAAATTGCATTCCCCAATAGCATACAAGCCAGGAATGGTGGTCATCAGTTCATAATCTACCCATAGCCCACCCATTGAAAAGTGTGCTGCGGGTGAGATTTGCATGGGTTCTTTATAGGCATCCACTCCCGTAATTTTTTTATACATCTTAAAAAGATTACCGTATCTGTCTTTTATGGTCTCCAGGCCAAAGTGTTCAATAGCGTGTTTAAAATCCAGATATACTGCATTTTTGAGACGGCCTACCCCAAAACCTGCATCAATAAGCTCTTTGGCTGCCCTTGAAGCAATATCTCTTGGGGCCAGGTTTCCGAAACTGGGGTACCGTCGCTCCAGGTAATAATCCCGGTCTTCCTCAGGTATTTCGTTGGCCTTTCGGCTTTCCTCTTTCTTTTTTGGCACCCAGATACGACCATCATTTCTTAAAGATTCGGACATCAAGGTCAATTTGGACTGTGCCTCGCTGGTCTGAGGCAATGCGGTAGGATGTATTTGCGTAAAACTGGGGGCAGCAAAATATGCGCCGCGTTTATGGGCTTTCCAAATAGCACTTCCATTGCAGCCAATGGCCAGGGTGGAAAGTCGGAATACCCGGGAGTAGCCCCCGGTGGCCAAAACCACAGCATCCGCAGCGAAACGCTTTAGCTGTCCTGTTACCAAATCACGTGCAATGATTCCTTTGGCCTTTCCATCGATAACAACAATATCCAACATTTCGTGGCGTGGAAACATTTCCACCTTCTTGGCCCGTTTCATTTTGTACAACTGAGAATAAGCCGCCAACAAAAGTTGTTGTCCTGTCTGCCCTCTGGCATAAAAGGTACGCTGTACCTGTACCCCCCCAAAACTACGATTTACAAGCACACCTCCATATTCACGGGCAAAGGGTACCCCCTGCTGCACATAATGGTCGATAAGCGGAGCAGAGAGTTCCGCCAGTCGGAATACGTTCGCTTCACGAGAACGAAAATCACCTCCTTTTAGGGTATCGTAGAACATTCGCCAAACGCTATCCCCGTCATGCTGATAGTTCTTTGCGGCATTGATCCCTCCCTGGGCAGCCACAGAGTGTGCCCTGCGGGCCGAATCCTGATAACAAAAACACTTTACATCATAGCCCAATTCGGCAAGTGTGGCAGCAGCCCCTGCTCCTGCTAACCCGGAACCTACCACAATCACATTCAGTTTTTTCTTGTTCGCCGGATTAATGAGTTGCGCCTTCAGCTGATAATTACGCCATTTGTTTTCCAACGATCCTTCCGGAATTTTTGCGTCCAACATCTTGCAGTTATTTAAGAAATACAATAAGTGGAATGATCCCAAACCCTATGGCCATTATGGCGGCGTACACCAAAGCGGCCTTAGCAAGGAACTTAAGTCCTTTTTTATGGTAAAAGCCCAGCGTCATAAAAGCACTTTTCAGTCCGTGATGAAGATGCAACCCTAATGGTATCATTAACAGACTGTAAAAGCCTACGTAATACATGTTCTGAAAAAGACTGTAGGTAACTTCGTAGACATCCACATGACCATTGGCATCCAAACCTACTCCTTCCCCCATACCCAATTTGATACGTGCCCAGAAGTTGGCGAGATGTACCACGATAAACAGCAGGATCATAATCCCCAAAAGGCCCATGTTTTGGGAAGTCCAGCTGCTGTTTTCCTTATTTCGGTTCACAGCGTAAGCCTTGGACTTGGCCCTGCGGTTGTTTAAGGTGATCAACAACGCATAGACCACATGCAGAATAATAGAGAGGTACAGTACATAGGCCACAATCTTGATCAATGGGCTTTCCCGTAAAGTGGTAGAATAGGAATTATACAATCCCCTGGCCGTCTCTTCCGGCAACAGCAAAATACTGTTCGCGGATAAATGAACAATTAGAAAAATACAAAGGAACAGACCCGTGAGGGCAATGATGGATTTTCTAAAAAACATCTGCTACTTAATCATGAAGTATAAGTAAAGGTACAGGACTGTTGAAAGTCTGCTTTAAGGTAACACTTTCGTTCAAAAGCCGATCCATAAATCCTTTCTTGGCCCGGATAAGGCATAGCATACCGGAAAAATCCGTCATCAGGTAATTATTTAAATCCTTATTGACATCCCCTGTCCCAAAGGCGTAATCAACAGAAGGGTTTAAGTCCTCAATAGCCGTTAGCGCCTTTTCAATTTGAGGCGTTTTTTTATCGGCTATATGCAAGACCTTGATCTTGCTCTTGTGCATAGTGGCTAACTTGCGTAAGGGGACTATCACTTTGGCATCTGAGAACGGATCATCACTTACGGCAAATACGATCTGTTCCAAAGGGCGAAAAGTATGACCCGACGGCACCACGATTACCGGAGCCGTAGTTTTGGATACAACTCCTCCGGCAACACTCCCCATAAATACCTCTTTTAGTCCACTGGCGCCTTTGGTGCCCATGACGATAAAATCATAACGCCCACTGTCCCCCAAAGCGGCAATGGCGGATACGGCATAGTTCTTTGTTATTTTGGGAATGAAAGCAACATCCGGATACTCTTTTTGAACATTTTCCAGGAGTTCATCCATCCTGCGCCTGGCATCCTTTTCCAGTACGTCGTCAATATTTTTCATCAGAAGCGCAGTAGATCTTGCTCCATAAATGTGCAGTACTGTTATTTCCAAAGAGGACGCCCCAAAAAGCCGGATGGCATAGGCTAATGCATCTGAAGAAGCATCTGAAAAATCTACGGGAACAAGAATTTTATTCATTTTTTAATTCATTTAGGGAGAATGACTATTCTTATGGTTAGTTTGTAATCTTGCTTTTACAACTGTAGCATCTCATTCATCTTACACGCACAGCTTCTTTTTCTGTTTTTACTCTTAAATGTAATAACAGATTCTTTAGCAAAACTTTAGAAAGTAGTGAAGTACAAAAAATCTGTAAAATAATTCCGTCTAATCCACAAGCACCTTGTCTTCCTTACACTATCCGGATCTCCTTTAAATGCACTCCCCTCCGAGCCTTTCTTCAAAATTATATGTTAATTTCCAAGGAGTGCCCATTTCTTAAGTTTCTCTAAAGAATTGGGTAATAGATTTAGTGTTGTAGATTCAAGACATATCAAATAGAATCAGTTTCTATTGAAATGTAAGGGCATAAACTCTGGCCCTTGATCAGCTTTAACCCTTGAAAACAAAAGTAGTACAGTATGAAACTTTTGGAAAAGATATTAGTAGCACATGATTTTGGAAAATCATCCCAAAACGTAGTGGCCAGTGCTATAGAATTAGCCAAGATTTTTCAATCCACTATTATTCCCATTCATGTGCTTCCGGATGATATTTTGAATGAAAAAGTAAAGTCGTTATTAAACGAAACGGCTTTGACCAAATTAGAAGAAACGGCAGACCTTATCAGGAACGAGGGCGTTACAGTGAAGCAACCCCTGCTCATGGTGGGCTCCCCCTATGAGGCCATTACCAGGGCGGCAATTGATACAGGTGCCAATCTCATCCTGCTCGGTTCCGGTGAAACCCAAAAAGGAGATACCTTCCGGTTGGGTACTACCGCCGAACGCGTCATCCAAAAAAGTGAAAAGCCTGTTTTTGTAATCAAAGAAGGCGTGCTGTTGAATGTACACCATATATTATGTCCGGTTGATTTTTCCGAACCTTCCAAACGGGCACTTAAGAATGCCATTACCATGGCCCGTAAATTCAAATCAGAATTGACCATTCTCAGTGTATGCGAAGTCTCAAAATCGTCCTGGTTTCCTTCGGAAGATGATTTGGAAACCGAAAATGACAACAGGTGTAAGCAACACAAAGAAAAATTTGATACGTTTTTGAAGGACTTCAACTTAATGGATGTCAACTGGACCAAGGAGTCCCCAAAGGGTAATCCTTCGGAAGAAATACTCAGCACTGTTTCCAAAAGGATGATTGATTTGCTTATCATGGGCACTTCAGGAAGAACAGGTCTAAACAGGATGTTTATGGGTAGTGTAACCGAAAAAGTGGTACGGGAAGTTCCCTGTTCCTTTCTTACTTTAAAATCTGAAGACGTTATCTCCTTACAGTTGGAAACGCATATCAGGGATATTGAACAACTTCATAAAACAGCGATGGAACTAATAGATAATGGTTTTTATGAAGAAGCTATAGGCCATTTAAAAGCTTGTCTTACCATCAATGATATGCATGTACCTGCCTACCAGGGGCTGGCAAAGGTTTACGAAAAATTAAACCAGCCGCACAGAGCCAATGTATATAAAATGAATGCTAAGGATATCATGGAAAAGATATGGTATCAAAAAATAGAAGAAGAGGTACGCAAACTTCGCGGTAGCTGAGAAATATTCATAACAGATGCAAAAAGCAAAAGGAAAAGTAATGAGTGTCAATGAGTCGCTTGTAGGGGCTCAGACTACAGAAGGGGCCGTCATGAACGGAGAGGTGGCGTATATCATTGTCGAGGATGGTAAACGACTCAAAGCTGAGGTCATTGATGTGAAAAGTAGTGACGTGGTCTACTTGCAGGTCTTTGAGGACACGAGTTGGATGAAAGTGGGTGATCCCGTTGAATTTACGGGTCTTCCCCTGGCGGTTAAACTAGGGCCCGGCATCCTGGGTTCCGTAACGGATGGCCTTCAGAATCCCTTGTATGAACTGGGAAAGATTGAGTGGTTTTTAGAGAGAGGCATTGAGGTAGACCCTCTTGACAATCGCACCAAATGGCGTTTTACCCCCAAGGTGAATAAAGGAGATACGGTTACAGGCGGTTCGGTACTGGGCACTGTTCCGGAAAAATTGTTTGAACATAAAATTTTTGTCCCTTTTTCCCTTCAGGGCAGCTACACTATTGAAACTATTGCTGCCGAAGGAGAGTATACCGTTGATGAACCTATAGCCTCAGTAAAAGACGCCACAGGCAATATCACCCAACTCAAAATGGCTTTTGAATGGCCGGTAAAACAACCCATGCCTTTTAACGAGCGTTCCGTACCTGAACAATCCATGCCGACCGGAATTCGCATTCTTGATGCCCTTTTTCCAATAGCTTATGGGGGAACCGCCTGTAATCCGGGGCCCTTTGGCGCTGGAAAAACCGTTTTGCAACACAGTTTAGCCCGACACTCTCAGGCAGATGTGGTCATTATAGCCGCCTGTGGTGAAAGGGCAGGAGAGGCCGTAGAAGTCTTTAAGGATTTTCCTGAACTGATCGACCCCAGAACCGGAAAATCATTGATGGATCGAACCTACATCGTAGGTAATACCTCTTCTATGCCGGTAGCCGCCCGTGAAGCTTCCGTATATATGGCTACAACGGTTGGGGAATACTATCGCAAGCAAGGATTGAATGTGTTAATCCTGGCCGATTCCACTTCACGTTGGGCGCAGGCCCTGCGTGAGACGTCGGGAAGAAAAGAAGAAATCCCGGGCCCTGAAGCATTTCCCATGTACATTTCTACCCTGATCTCAGCTTTTTATGACCGGGCAGGGGTGGAAATCCTTCAGGATGGTACTACCAGTTCATTGAGTATTATAGGCACGGTCTCCCCTGCCGGTGGAAACTTTGATGAACCCGTTACCCAGGCCACCCTCCTGAGCACCGGTTCCTTTTGGGGACTGTCCCGGGCATTATCCGATGCACGAAAATATCCCGCCATTGACCGTATAGACAGTAATTCCAAATACCCTTCGCTCCTGGAACAAGAAGAGGTGACCTATTTAATGGAACTGCTACGTGATGGCAAGACCATAGCCTCCAACATAATCCTGATGGGTGAAAAAGGTATTACCGATGCATCCTATATCCGCTATCAAAAGGCCGAACTACTGGATGCCGTATTCCTGCAGCAGAACAGTTTTCACGAAGTAGACGGTGTCACCACACCGGATAGGTTACGCCTAATGTTCGATATGGTCAAAGAAATTATTGATACACCCGTAAATGTTGAAGGGAAAGAAGAGATACGATCACACTTTAATTTTATTCGGCAAGCCTTCCTGGATTGGAACTATATGAGACTGGATGAAGAGGAATTTGAAAAACAAAAAACGAAACTATTGAACTTGGTAAAAAAACGGGGGCATGTTGCAGAAAACGTATGAGAATATAGACAGTATCGGGCGGGCCATTTTAAGCATTAAGGCCAAAGGGGTCCATAACAAAGAGCTGGCTGAAGTAATTTACCCCAATGGACAAAAAGCCTTTGCCCAGGTCATTGCTTTGGACGGAGAACAGGTAACCCTTCAACTTTTTGGAGGTGGATTTGGAGTTTCCACCGACTGCAAGATTCGCTTTTTGGGCAAGCCTCTTCAGGTAGGCTTTTCCGATGACATGTTGGGAAGGGTCTATTCCGGTGTCGGCCAGCCCATAGACGGAGGTCCCGAACTACTGGCAGATATGGTTCGAGTAGCCGGACCTTCTATCAATCCCGTAAAACGATTGATCCCCAAGGATATGATCCGTACCGGGGTACCTATGATTGATGTATTTAACACGCTGGTACGCTCCCAAAAAATACCCATTTTCGCCAAGGCGGGCGAACCGTATAACCGCTTGTTGGCCAACATCGCCACTCAGACCGATGCAGATGTTATTATTATCGGTGGAGTAGGCCTCAAATATGACGAGTTCCACTACTTCAGGCAGCGTATTGAAGAAGCCGGAAGCAAGAACAGGACTATCATGTTCATACACACCCATAGAGACTCTATCGTAGAAGGTCTAATGGTGCCCGATTTGGCCCTGGCCGTAGCGGAAAAATTTGCTTTGCAGGGCAAAAATGTATTTGTCCTACTATCCGATATGACGCAATGGTCGGACTATTTGCGCCAGGTGGCCAATGCTCAGGATCAAATTCCTGCCAATCAAGGGTATCCCGGCGACCTGTATTCGCAGTTGGCCAGTCGCTATGAAAAGGCCGCTGACATAGAAAGTGCAGGAAGCCTGACCATTCTGGGGGTAACCACCATGGATGATGTGACCCATCCCGTACCTGACAATACAGGATACATCACAGAAGGCCAGTTCTTTATGAAGGACGGTTATCTGGAACTGTTTGGGTCCTTAAGCCGCCTGAAACAACAGGTTAACGATCGGACACGTTCCGACCACAGGAGTATTATGAATGCCATGGCCCGCCTGCTGTCTGAGGCCGAAGAACGGGTAAAGGCACAGAAATTTGGTTCTGTTAAAGACGACTACTCCCTGCGATTGTTGGAATATCGAAAGACCTTTCAAAGGGAATTAATGGACCCTTTTCGCTATTTGGAATTGGAAGATGCCCTGGACCTTTGTTGGGATATCCTCTCCATGCACTTCAAAAAAGAAGAAGTAGGCTTGTCTTCAAAGTTGATTGAAGCGTATTGGCCAGAAAAAGGGAAGTTCAAAATTTTAAAAGAGATACCCCATGAGTGAGAAAAGCCTGGACAAATTGATAAACACCCTGAAATCCGAAGCCATAGAAGCTGCGGACAAACAAGCCATGGAAATCCTGGATAAGGCACAGGAACAGGCTCAAAAAATTATTAAAGAAGCAGAAGCTAAAAGGGAGGAGTTGCTTAATAGCGCTGAGAAAGAAGCACAAGATACCCGCAATAAAGGAGAAGCAGCCCTCCAACAAGCCGCAAGGGATGTGACCGTGTCGGTGCGTCATGATTTGTTAAAGCTACTTGGGGCCGTTCTCGAAAATGAAGTGGAAGTCGCCTTTACGCCGGATCTTATGGAAAATGCCATTTTAAAGATTGTGGAAAATGTGGATAGCGGCGTAACGCTCAAACTTCCTGAAAAGCTGGAAACACAATTGGCCGCTCAAATCCAGAAGCGCTTGCAAACCTCGGATGATCTCACTTCCATTAGCGGGGATCCTTCTCTGCACAACGGGTTCGCCATTACGAAAACCGACCAGGGATGGAGCTACCATATTTCACCGGAAGAAGTGGCCGAATTGTTGAATGCACACCTTAGCCCGAAATGGGTACAAATCTTTAAAAACGAGTAGGAGGCATGATTACCGGAAATCTGGAATATGTGATGAGTAGCTTCCCCCATTTGTCTTTCCAAGACACGGACGAGGAACGTTCCAGGGTGTTTTCCATCTTTAAAAAATATGCCGGCACCTCAGAAGAACAAAAAAGCATCATTGCTATTTTGGATAGCGAGGCCGGTAAGTTTTTAACCCCAAAAGCCTTCAGGGTAGTGCAACAGCTCAACCTGGAACGCATTCATGAGGAAGTTTTTCAGAAAAGTAAACACAAGGTGTTAGCTGCTTTTTCTTCTTTCATGTATACCCTAAAAAAAGATCTTTATCAACTTCGTATCTCCAGAAAAAATAACGCAGGCACCTCCCCATCAAAGAAACCAGTTTTGCCATTGGTCCCCGGTACTCCGTTAGAAGAGGAAATTCAACTCTTGAAATGGCAGTGGGACAAATTGGAAGCGCTTTCCATAGGACACTACTCCGATTTTAGTGCCCTTGTGCTCTATAAATTGAAGTTGTTGCTATTGTTACGATGGTGGGGTTTTGACCAAAAACAGGGTTTTGATAATTTTTTGAATATCACAAAAAAAGACTGAGAATGGCGGACAAAATCTTAATGAACAAAAACACCCTGGCGGCCTTGAAAATTGAGCTCAAGGAATACAATACCGCTCTTCCTGTCTTTGAGATGAAAGAACAGCAGTTAAAAGAAGTGGTACAAACCATAGAAAATACTATTGCCAGATTAAAAGCATCCATAGCGGCAACCAATCAGCAAACAAAAGCGTGGGTGGCGGTGATGGCTGAGGAGACAATTGATCTATCTGAAATGGTAAAAGTAGACAAGGTAAATACCAAAAAACGTGAGATTGCCGGCGTTCCTATTGAAGTATTTGAAAACATCCTTTTTAAAGATACCGAAGTAGACCTTTTTAACACACCCCTTTGGGTAGATGCGGCTTTGGATGTGATTCGGGAACAAAAGACCAATCGTACCTTGGTGGAAATCGAGGAACGGAACTTGGAGTTGCTGCAAGAGGAGTTGGCCGAGGCACGAAGGATGAAAAATGCCCTAAAGGAGGTATTTATTCCGGAGACCAAGGAGAATATTCGAAAGATTGAGATCTATTTGGGCGATGTGGAACGATTAGCCATTGGATGTGCCAAACTGGTGAAAAAGAAAAAAGAGGAGAAAAAGGCGGTAGCATGATCGTTAGAATGAAGGAAATAGTGCTTTTCACTACAGCACGTTCGGTGGATGAAACCATTCTGCAACTGGGACGGCTGGGCGTAGTGGACATCAAGGAAGTTAATCGGCCTGGAAACGGAACCGTCGAAAGGCGTCTGGAAGCTGTTCACCGTGCGGAAAGGGCTATTGCCATGCTAAAGGAGTATTCAAAAAAGAAAAATGACCACAACCCCCGGGCAAAATATAGTGCCAACGACCCCAAACAACTTATTGACCGGATATTGCAAACAGAGGAAATACGGCAAAAATGTAAAGACCGACGCGATGCGCTCCATCCACAGTTAAAATGGTACGAGACCTGGGGCCAAAAAGTAAATGTCAAGGACATTGCCTATTTAAAAAGTAAGGGAATTTACCTCCGTTTGTACCTATTACGGAAATCTGAAGTCAATTCTTTGGAAGAAAAACATACGCTTTTTAAACTTTCGGAGCAAAATGGAAAGATCCCCGTAGTATTGATCGCCCAAAACGAATCTGAGAAGCTAAATCACAAGGAAGAATTGCTCCCCGAATTGCCCTTTGAAGATGTTAAACATCAAATTGAAAGAAAAGAGCGGCAATTAGCAGAGGTAGAACATTTTCTGGAAGACCAGGTCGGAAAGGTAAAATGGCTTGAAGCGTATCAATTGCTTTTGAATGACCAACTGGGCATGCAGCAAACCCTGGAAGGTATGGGCGACATTGAAGACAGGTTAAAGTATCTTAAGGGCTACATCCCCCGGGAGGCCACCGAAGATTTTGTTGCCGCCGCAGAGGCGAACCATTGGGGATATCATATTGCGGACCCTGAAAAACCCGAGGAAGTCCCGGTGTATATCAAGAATCCAAAATGGATCAGTATCATCAATCCCGTAATGAAATTCATTGATATTGTTCCGGGGTACAAGGAAGTGGACGTTTCTATTTACTTTTTAGTGGCCTTTGCCCTGTTCTTTGCCATGTTGGTCGGTGATGCAGGCTATGGACTCCTTTTTCTGGTAACTGCTTTCTTCCTTCGGAAAAAGATGGCATCTCCTATGAGATTTTTGATTTATGTGCTGAGCGGCGCCACTATTGTCTGGGGGGTTCTAAGCGGGACATATTTTGGTTCCGAACAGATAGCGGCCCTTCCCGTTCTCAAGGATTTGATCATTCCCGAGATAGCCAGTTTTGGGGTGGACAATATATCTTTTATGATGCATCTTTCCTTTCTGATTGGGACCCTACATCTCACCGTTGCCCATGGTATTCGGGTGGTCCAGTTCAGGAACTCCATACGTGCATTAAGCGAAGTAGGATGGATTGGGCTGGTTTGGGGATTGTTCCTATTGACGGAACAACTGGTTTTAGGGAAGGCTATGCCTGAGTGGGGTATTGGGTTGTTTATAGGTGGAGCGGCATTGGTAGCCCTTTTTTCGGTAGAAAGCAAAAACTTTTTCCAAAGCATGGGAATTTCCCTGGCTAATTTGCCTTTAAGCCTTATCAGTGGATTCTCGGACATTGTATCCTATGTACGCCTTTTTGCGGTAGGAATGGCAACAGCGGCTGTAGCAGCCAGCTTTAACAATATGATATTGCCGGAAGGAACGGCAGGTATGGGGTTTATTAATCTGGTCATGGCGGCCGTTGCATTACTTCTGGGACACGGGTTGAATATTGCCCTTGCCCTCATGGCTGTCATGGTACATGGCATACGATTGAACATGCTGGAATTCGCCGGGCACCTTGGGGTTCAGTTTTCCGGTGAAGCGTATAAACCTTTCAAACTTATTTCACCCGAAAACGGGTATAAAAACGAAGTGGAAACATCCATCTCAACGGGATAAAAAATAAACTTAATAAAACAAATATAGAAATGGTAGGTATGGCAATTTTAACAACAACAGTAACGGGGCTTGGCGATATGGGAATGTCTTTAAGTATTGCTGCGATAGGCTCTGCAATAGGTACAGGAATAGCCGGTATGGCCGCCATTGGCGCCTGGAAGAAAATGATTACCAATGGACAGAAAGCAGCAACCGCCCTGCTGATTTTTGTGGGAGCTCCACTTTCGCAGGTCATTTATGGTATGATCCTTAAAAATGCCATTGCCGATGCCGATCTGGCGCCAGACTCTTACCTCTGGCAAATCATTGTTGGTCTGGTTGCAGGAGCAGCCATGGCAGGCTCAGCCATATTCCAGGGAAAAACGGGGGCGCGGGCCTGTGATGCTATTGCCTCCGGTGCCAACGATACGGCCAAATACATTATGATTATTGGTATTGTGGAAACGGTGGCCCTTTTCGTAATGATATTTACTATGACCGGATTGCCTACGGGTGGATAACGGTATAATATCATTGTTTATACAAATTGTACTCCATACATTTAGACTTTAAGATGCGTTTGTGGAAATCCTTCCAAAATGAAGATATTGGTTATTGAAGACAATGCTGAACTACTACAGGACATCAAAAACTTTCTGGAGGAGGAAGGGAACATCTGCGAAATTGCACCCAACTATAAATTGGCCTATGACAAAATAGGTATTTTTCCATATGATATTCTGATTGTTGACATTACCTTACCTGATGGTAACGGTTTGGACATCATAAAAGCGGTAAAAAAAGAGAACATCGATGCCGGGATTATCATTATCTCGGCAAAGAACGCCGTGGGGGATAAAATCCACGGCCTGGAAATTGGAGCAGATGACTATCTGGCCAAGCCTTTTTACCTGGCAGAACTCAACGCCCGGATCAAAGCACTTTACCGGAGAAAGGTGTACAATGGCAGTAGGGAGATCTTTTTCAACGAAATTAAGATCAAACCGGATAGTTATGAAGTTTTTGTAGATGACCATCTCTTGAACCTTACCAAAAAAGAGTTTGACATTATCCACTTTTTTGTGGTCAACAGGCATAGACTATTGACCAAAGAGGCCATTGCAGAGCACCTTTGGGGTGATCATATTGAAATGGCCGACTCCTATAAATTCATTTACACTCATTTGGCGAATCTGCGAAAAAAAATTGCTGAATCAGGCGGCAAGGACTATATTCAAACTATCTATAGTGTTGGATACAAATTTACCGACCGCGAATGAACCTAGTCAGAAAAACCAATACGTACTACCTCATATTTCTGGCTTTCCTATTCCCTGTCATGGTGGTAGTGGATTATTTCCTTATCCAATACGTAGTGAACAGCGAGGTAGAGGAAATACTGCTGCATGAACAGGAACGCATCAATTTTCACCTGGACGGTAACGGAAAGCTACCCTCTTCCAACTATTTGTTTGAAACCTCAACTATTGATGAAGCTGCCGTATTTACTCCTCAGTTTAAAGACACATTGCTTTATGAGGGCTATGCCGGTAAATATATCCCTTATAGAACCTATGCCTTCACTTCAACCGTGGATTCTCAACCGGTAAAAATTACCTTAAAGCATGTTTTGCTGGAGATCAATGAACTGATCTGGTTACTTTTTATTGCCACCAGCTTCATAATACTTTTATTGGTATTAGGACTTTATTTCATCAACCAAAAAGTGTATAAATGGGCCTGGAACCCGTTCTTCAAAAATTTGGCAAAGCTTAAAAAATATGATGTTACTCAAAAGGATCCTATTCATCTTAAAACTTCTCGGATCAATGAATTTGAAGAACTCAACAAAGTCATCACAACATTGATAGACCAGGTAAAGAAAGATTTTCAAAACCTGAAGGAATTCAATGAGAACATTTCACATGAAGTTCAAACCCCCTTGGCTATCATTCGGAACAAAGTGGTTTTGTTGTTGGAAAGCAAAAACCTGGATGAAAGAGAATTGAAACGAGTTGAGGCTGTGTATCAGGAAACCAACAAACTTTCCAAAATAGGGAAATCGCTGACTTTGATTTCAAGAATCGAAAACCAGGAATTTAAGCGGTTAGACCGTGTTGATGTACATGCCATCATAAAGAATATCCTCAACAATATGGAGGAGATCATCAATTTTAGGAATCTAAAAGTGTCTAAGGAGCTTCATCCGGTAACCATAGAATGCGACCATATTCTGGCGGATATCTTATTTACCAATCTCATCAAAAATGCCGTACAGCACAATATAGATGGGGGAGTCATAAAAATGCTGCTAACCCAGGAGAAATTTGAGATCACCAATACCGGTGAAGTTTCCGAGATAGCTACGGAAAAGTTGTTTCACCGTTTTCAAAAAGACAGCCCAACCAAAGAATCTCTAGGATTGGGATTAGCGATCAATCAAAAAATATGTGAAATCTATGGGTTTCGCTTAACCTATGCGCGCAATGAAAAAACGCATATTTTTTCGTTGTTTTTTCAAAGTCAGGTTGAAAAAGAATAGTAACAAATAATTACCATAAACGAAGATTTGGCACAAACACAAAAAACTATGAATAAGCAAACATTAGAGCTGGAAGGACTGCAAAAGATACGAACCGATTTTACGTATCTCATTGCAACATTCAAAGAGATGCTTCACTCCTTGGGTGAAGATGAACTGGCGGCGAACATTCCCCTGGGCGACACGGAGTATGTCCCAAATCGAGCTAAGGTTTCGGATGAAAAACTGGCACAGGCTATTGGAATTTCTTTTGAATTACTCAATCTGGTTGAAGAAAATGCTGCTACTCAATTCCGTCGAAAAACAGAAACCCGGTTTGGATTGGAAACCACTCGCGGGTCATGGGGCGAAACGTTAAAGTTGTGGAAAGCTTCGGGAATCAGTGAGACGGAAATGGTCAATCTCTTACCGAAAATTATTGTAACGCCGGTATTGACGGCCCACCCTACCGAGGCGAAACGATTGACGGTATTGGATATTCACCGGGAGCTTTATGTGCTATTGGCAAAAAACGAGAACCCGCTTTGGTCCGCTTCTGAAAAGGCAGTCATCAAAGAAGAGATTAAAAGTGTACTGGAACGTTGGTGGCGTACCGGGGAAATCTACCTGGAAAAACCCCGATTGGCCGATGAACGCAGTAATGTAATGCACTATTTTGTTAATGTATTTCCTGAAGTCTTGCGTTTAACAGATCAACGTTTGCTTGATGCCTGGGAACATATGGGATTTTCCTCAGAACTTCTGGAATGGCCGGAACAATTTCCCAACTTACAATTTGGAAGCTGGGTAGGTGGAGACCGCGACGGGCATCCTTACGTCACCCCGGCCTTCACCGCTGAGACCTTGAAATTAAACCGACAAGCGGCATTGAGAATACTGAAGAAAGAGCTGATTGAGCTTGCCAGAAAACTTAGCTTTTCGGAGTATCTCAGCAGCATTCCACAAGAGTTCAATGATAGTTTAACCGCAAAAGCCAAAATTTTAGGACCAGCAGGTCAGAAGGCACTGGAACGTAACCCTTCAGAACCATTGCGGCAATTTATCAATGTTATGATAGCCCGCTTGGATAACACCATGGTTGAACCTTTTCCGCTTGAAGAAGACTCCTATTATCGCCATTCAAAGGATTTAGCTGAAGAATTACAACAGCTGCGAACTGTATTGATACAGTTAAAAGCAAAAAACATAGCGAAGCAATACCTATTCCCCGTTGAACGGATACTGGGCAGCTTTGGCTTTCATTTGGTAAAGCTCGATATCCGACAAAATAGTGCTTATCACGAAAAAGCCATAAGTCAAATTTTGCAAAGGTCCGGCTTTCCGGATGCTGATTATGCCCATTGGGACGAAGAAAAAAGACTGTCTTTTATTAATCAAGAACTGCAAAGCAGCCGTCCTTTTCTTGTGGAAGGAACATCATGTGGTCCGGAAGCGGACAATGTGTTAGGGTATTTTAGGGAAGTGAAAAACTATGTGAATCGGTATGGGAAGGATGGCATTGGTTCTGTGATTGTGAGTATGACACGTAGTTTGAGTGACCTGCTTGTGGTTTTTCTTTTTCTACGTGAGGTGGGCTTAAAAGATGCCCGGCTTCCAGTGGTACCCCTTTTGGAAACCATTGATGACCTGGTAGCAGGACCGGATATCCTGGATGCCTTTTTGAACCATCCTGTCGTTCAGGAACAGCTGAAAAGCAACACCTCGTTCATTCAGGAAGTAATGCTTGGCTATAGTGACAGCAACAAAGACGGTGGTATATTGACCAGTAGGTGGAATATTTTCAAGGCAGAGGAAAAGCTCACAAAAGTGGGCAATCGTTTTGGGGTCAAACTTCGTTTTTTCCATGGTCGCGGAGGAACCATCAGTAGAGGTGGTGGAAAAATCCATCGCTTTTTGGAAAGCATGCCCCCAGGAGCTATGAGTGGCCACATGAAAATAACTGTACAAGGGGAAACTATTGCAAATCAATTTGCCAATCGCTTAAACGCGTGTTACAATCTGGAAATGTTAATTTCCGGTACGGCCCGGCAGGCGATGTTGTCCATGGAAACCGATAAGAACCAAAAACTGTACCATGTCATGGATCGCCTCGAAGAAATGGCACGAAGCCAATACAGACAATTACTGGATCATCCAAAGTTCATAGAATTTTATAGCCAGGCCACTCCCATTGATGTATTGGAACAAAGCAAAATTGGTTCCAGGCCGGCGCGAAGAACAGGTCAGCGCTCTCTAAATGATCTTCGTTCCATTCCATGGGTATTTAGTTGGAATCAATCAAGATTCAATCTCACCGGATGGTTTGGAACAGGTGCTGCACTTGGAAAGTTTAAGGAAGAGTTCCCGGAAGACTTTAAGCATTTGGAAACTGCTGCAGAGGAGTGGCCTTTCCTGAAATACGGCCTCATTCAAATTGAGACCAATCTTTTAAATTCCAATACTGAGATCATGAAGTTATTTGCCAATATGGTGGCGGATTCCGCTTCCAGAGACGAATTGATGGATCTTATTCTGGCGGATTATGATATGGGTCTGACACAAATTGAAAACATTTTAGGTGCCTCTGTTGAGGAACGCAGAGTCTCGCGATTGGAAAACAACAAACTCAGAAAAGATGCTCTAGGAATATTGCATGAGATTCAAATACAATCGCTTACCAAATGGCGAAGCCTTAGAGAAAGTGATCCACAGGCAGCAAATCAATTGTTGTTAAAATTGCTGTTGCTGGTCAATGTGCTATCCGGTGGACTAAAGGGTACGGGATGATAAAACAAAGTATTCAGGCTTTGTTGTGGAAAAGGTGAAACCGATGTGAATGAAGTGGTATGGTTTGATAACCCACCACAACTCCGTGGCATTTAATCTAATCACAATTGGTCTTCAGACTAAAGGTATCCGCAGCTTGTATGGCATCATTTTGAGATAATCCTTCCTGAAACAACAGTAAACGATCAATTCCATGGAAGGTGGAACGGGCGGAAATTTCAATGCGATATACCCCGCTGCTTGAAAATGAAGCATAGATATCATGTGCATCATGATCGGAAGTGGAAGCCTGCCACTTAAAAGTAGTGTCATTTCCACTACGATAGATCTTAAACCAGCCATCTGAGGAAGAACCATTTGGATTTGGGGTTTTGCCGGAATCTTTTGGATAGATGACACTGCCGTCCCCCTTCCGTCCAAAAAAATCATCGGCATCCGGAAAACGCAACCAGGAATCGTTGTGTTCTGTGCCATCATTTCCCGCTCTAAAAGAGGATTTCCAAAGGAAACGATAGGTACCGGGCTGGGTAATACGAAAGGGGAACACCACGGTTCCGTTACCCGGAGCATTCATTTTGGGATCACCTTCCCATTGCATATATCCATCTCCGGATGTGGCCTCTCCGTCATTTTTTAGCACCCAACCCTGTGGGAAATCATTGTCTTCAAACTCAATGGAAACTATCCCATTGGCTTCTTCAAAAACAAAACCGATATCGCCAGGGCATTCATTGGCAGGACTTGAGTCAGCGTTCCCTTCGTCCTCGGAATTGCCTGCGTCATTATCCTCTTCCCCCGAAGTTGCCATTGCTTCCGAAAATTCGTCTTCACTGCACGATAAAAATACAGTACCGCTACCTACGAAAAGGCAGAGTGTAATTATTCTCAAAAGAGTTGTACAATTGAAATGGGTTCTCATAACATTAGTAGGTAAAGGGTCTTAGGTTCCAACGAAATCCACACCACATTATTGTCCATTCCAGGGATCCCTATGGTTGTTGCCAACCACCCGGATGAATAACGAAAAATTAGTTTGTAAGCACCATTGTTTTCTTCTTCATCAGAAAGTTCCCCGCCATCAAGAGGGTTATCAGAAGAAAAATGAACCCTCCAAGGATAAACACATAGGTGGAAATGGATTCAAACAGTATCCCTCCCAAGACCAGCCCTATCATACTGGCCATACTGCCCATGCTATTGCCATATCCCTGGATAGCCCCCTGGTTCTTCTTGTTCCCCGTTTTGGATAATAAAGCGAGAAAACTGGGCCACATCAAACCATTTCCCAGGGAAAAAACCGTATTGGCCAGGTAAATCATAAAAATAGTTTCAGAAGAAAGCAAATAAAAGCCCAAAGCTAACAATACAGACCCCAAAAGAATCAGTAGCTCATTAGTGATGACCTTGGATAACCGGGTAAGCAATGGCCCCTGTGTTAGGATCATCACAACACTGGAGTAGGCCAAAAACAATCCTAAATCCGTTGCAGTCCAACCTAGCAAGGTATTGGCATAAATAGGTAAGCCAGCATAAAACAAGCTAAAAGCTAAAAAGGTCAGGAAATACACCGCGTAGAGTAATGGAATGCCTGGCAAGCTCCAAATAGTGCGCCAACTGGGTTTCTTTTCCCCATAGGTCTCCTGCCCTTCGGTATAACAATCTTTGTGCTCCACCTGAAAAAATCGCCGAAAGGACTTCGCTTCTAAAATCCTGGTATCCACAATACAAGGATCGCTTTCCTCCAACCGGGTATTGATCACAAAAATGGCAATAAGGGATATGATGGCTGCTAGAATGAGGGGAAGCGCTTCTCCCAAGACAGTTGAAGCCAGGATTCCAGCGACGGCAGGCCCCAACACAAATCCCAAACTGGTTGAAGCTCCCATTTTTCCAAAGTTGGCATTGCGGTCCTCATCTGTAGAGATGTCTGATAAATACGCATTGGCCACAGAAACATTCCCGCCCGTGAAACCATCAAAAATTCGTGCGACAAAGATCAGGATCAAGGGTAAAGTCATCACATAGGTACCGGTGAATTCTGTGTTTTGCCTCCATAATTGGGTTTCCGGGAGGAGAAAAGCGAGGAGAAACAACAACCAGGCAATGAAAGTTCCCAACTGACTAATAACCAGCACTTTTTTTCTACCAATCTTATCCGATAAGTTGCCCAGTATGGGGGCGCCAATGAACTGAAAAAAGGGGTACATTGCCCCTAAAATCCCGTATATAAAACCATTCCCCCCAAAGTCAGATACAATAAAAATAAGAATAGGCACCACAATGCTATACCCCAAAATCCCGATAAAATTGACCAATAGAATGGGAAATATTTTTGACGGAACAAGGGACGAAAGTTTCATGGAAAGAGGACTTTGGCATTGAACTCATTTAGACTTTTTGGATTGAAGCGAAAATCAGTTGTTTTTTGCCCGATTGAAGGCTTTTTTGAGTTGCGTAGCAGTGTTACGGAAGGAAAAAAAGACAAAAAGTGGGTGAAAAAGAGTGATTTTTTAGCCAATTGAAAAAGTCTAAATGAGTTCTTCTTAAAAATACACATTTATTGCCCCAATTCCCCTGCTTCAAAAATTATCAATTCATTTTCCCGAAACCGGGTAGTTATTTCAATGGGGTTGCAACACACCTCACAGTCTTCCACATAGGTTTGATGGGAGACAGAACTATCCAAAAGCATGGAAATTGACTCCCAACAGTACGGGCATTGAAAGAAGTGCTCCAACATCTGCTTGCTCTAAAGTTCTACGTTCAACAATTGCCCCGTGAGTTGCAGCAGTTGTAGTTCGGCCAGTTTAGCATTGTATTTTGCCAAATTTCGGTTCGTCCTGGCATTGAGTAAATTAATCTGCGCCTGTCGGAGTTCCACGGAGGTGATCTGCCCCAACTTATAGCGTTCGTTGGAACGATTGTAGTTATCTGTAGCGGTAATCACATTTTGTTCCTGTAGCTCAAAAACCTGCAACCGATTTTCATAATCTCCCAGGGCATTGGCAATGTCCCTTTTTACTTCCAATTCAATTTGATTCTGCTGAGCGTCCTGAGATTCTAACAATATCCTGGCATTTTTCACCTGGGTGATACCAGTACCCCCATCGAATAAGTCCCAGGTAAGTCTTGCGCCCAAAGCAAAATTTCGGGTATTGTTAACGGTTACCCCGGGGAAGAATGGCCCTGGAGCATTTTGATTTAAATTCCATCCGTAGGTGCCCGTCAATCCCAAAGTGGGCAAAAAAACCGACTTGGCCGATTTCAACGCATAATCGTTGATGGTCATGTTAGATTTGGCTTGTAACATAACTACATTGTTCTGTTCTCCGGTAGCCAGGAATTCTTCCAACCGGAAATCATCAATAAATGTTATTGTGGTATCCACTACAAAACGGTTTTCCAGATCCTTATTCAACACGATGTTCAGGTCACGGGTAGTATTCTCCAGCAACTGTCGCTCGTTCATTAAATTAATACTGTCCGTTACAAGGTCTACCTGGGCATTTAACACGTCTAACTTGTTGATCTGGCCATACTCAAAACTATAGGTAGTCCTTTCTAACCTGTCGTTTGTATTCGCATAGGTTTCCTCCAGTACAGCAATATTTTCGGAGAGGCGGGCCGCTTCAAAATATATGGTAAACAGTTGCAAGATGGTGGTCTCTATCGTTTCTCTTGCCTGTAAGGCGGATAAATTATACTCCTCTTTTAATCGCTTCAGATCATATAACCTTCCCAAACCATCAAAAAGCACGTAATCTGCGGTTATTTGGGCATTATAGCGCTGCGCCTCTGCCTTGTAAAGGTCTGCATCCGGTCTGGGAACAGGATTTCCGGCTTCATCCAGTAACGGTTCTCCGGTACCTGGGTCATTCAAAAACTGACCCGGGAATTCAAATGTTGAATCGTCTCGCTGATAGTCTGCCCCTGCAGAGCCCGTAATGGTCGGCAAAAAGCCTGAATTGAGCAGACTTTTGTTGTTCTCGGCAACCCTCACATTATTCTCTGCTATTACAATACCCAGGTTGTTCTCTAAAGTAAGCTTGATCGCCTCTTCCTTTGTTAGCAGTTGATATTGAGCAGTGGTGGGGAAAATGCAAAACGCTGTTAGGAACAGCGTCATAAGGTATATTCTCATTATACTATTTCTTCGAGTTCCTTTTGCGCTTTATCTGCCTCTTCAATTTCCAGATCATGGCCGTTCAACGTTTTGGCCTTCCCTTCCGCCATATGAGCTTCCTCCTCTTTTTCCCTGATTGCGCGTTCTACTTCTTCCTTACTCACTTTATTTCCGGTACGTAACCATTTCACCCCTACTTTGAAAGAGTTATTGTAGGATAGAAAAATAGGTAGCATCACCAGCGTGAGAACGGTAGCAAAACCAATACCATAGGCAATTGAAATGGCCATTGGTTTTAAGAACTGTGCCTGCCTGCTTTTTTCCAAAAGCAAGGGAGCCAAACCGGCAATAGTGGTAGCAGAGGTCAAAAAGATCGCTCTAAACCGGGACCGTCCGGCTTCATAAATCGCCTGATCAAAAGTCATGCCTCCCCTAAGATTACTATTGAACTTTCCAATAAGTACCAACCCATCATTAACCATTATCCCAATAAGCGCTATGATACCCAGCATACTCAAAATATTCAGCGGGAAATCGTGAATCCAGTGCCCCCATCCTACTGCTGTTAAACTGAACGGGATCAACAACAACAACAATAATGGCTGGCTAAAACTCCTAAAGGTAAACGCTATTGTAATGTAGATGAGAAAAAGAACCACCGGACCTACATAGTTCAAAGAATCGGTAAGTTTGTTTCGTTCTCTGTTTTGTCCTTCATAGGAAGCCATTACCGTAGGATACTTGGATTGTATCTCCGGCATGATATCATTTCGAATCCATGCTAAAATATCGGGAGCACTCGTATTTTTAGGGTCTTTAAGATCCGAACTTATTTGTATTTCCCGTTGCCCATCCAGGTGGTTTATCGCAACATCCCCGCGTTCTATTTGGTAATTGGCAATTTCTTTAAGAGGGACCCGATCCCCTGAAGGCGTAATGATCCGCATTTCATCCAAATCATTTATAGATGCTCTATTTTCCCTATCGTATCGCACCCAAACACGTATCTCGTCCTGCCCTCTTTGAAATCGCTGTGCCTGTGCACCAAAAAAGCCTGCCCTAACCTGATTCATAACGCTTCTTAGATCCAGCCCCAGCAGATACGCATTATCTTTCAATTCCATCTGGATCTCCTTAATGCCGGCAGGATCATTATCAGCAACATCCTTTAGCAAGGCATTGCTCTCCATGGCTGTTTTGAGTTCCGCTTTTGCCGCTTTGAGTTCGGCGATATTATTTCCCAGTAATGATACCGAAACCGGGTCACCGCCAAAGTTACCCCCTGAACCATAGATAAGACTCTCCACACCGATTACCGGGCCAACCAATTCCCGAAGCCTTCCGGTGACCACATCGGCCCTGATTTCATCCGGGCGTTCTTCTCCTGGCAATAGATTGATCTCCAAAATAGCTGTTGACGAACCCGGGCCTACGTTTTTGATCATATTTTCGAAAAGCACTTTTCCGGTACCGTTCAGGTATTCTTTCGTAAGTTCTTCATTTACAATCGCTGCCTTTTCCTGGATCATACTTATTATAGAGTCCGTAACTTTTTCATTGGTACCATTGGGCATTTGAAGTTCTACCGCTACCCGATCACTCGCAATACGGGGAAAAAATGCAGTCCGTATTATACCTCCATTTATAGATCCAAAGGTTAAAAAGAGGGCCAGAATGAAAAAAGAAAAGGTCAATAATCGGTACTGCAAGGCAAATCGTAAAGTTGGGCTGTATAAATTATCCCGCATCCAAGCCATAAACCGATCCCCCATTTTGTTGATCATTCGAAGTTTGGAAAAGACTTGTGCAAGACCTGTTTTAGAACCTTCTTTTTGCTTTCGAAGTGCCTTGGAATGCGCCAAATGCGCCGGAAGAATGATCAGGGCTTCTACCAAAGAAACTACCAGAGTTAAGATCACTATAACAGATACCTCTCCAAAAAAGTCACCGATTCTACCATCCAGGAACAAAAAAATAGAGAAAGCCAGAACTGTGGTTATTATGGCCGACACAATAGGTGGAATCACCTCCATAGTACCATCTATGGCCGCACGGATCGGTTTTTTTCCTTTTTCATAATGTTGGTAGATGTTTTCGGCAATAACAATTCCGTCATCCACCAAAATACCAATAACGATAATCATACCAAAAAGGGAGAGCACATTGATGGTTACATCAAACATCGGAGCAAAAATGAACATTCCCAGAAAAGCAATGGGAAGTCCGAAAGCTACCCAAAAGGCCAAACGTGTGTTTAGGAAGAGGGATAAAAACAGCAGAACAAGCAACATTCCCATGACTGCGTTTTCTATAAGCAATTGGGTACGTTGGGTGAGCGTGGTAGAGAGGTCCCTAACTACATTGAGTTGTACATTGTTGTACTTCTGATTGAAATCTTCAATGTAGGCCCTTACCTTTTCGGCTGAACCTATCAGATCCTCTGTATTGGTACTGGTAATGGTAACATTTACAGAAAGGTTGCCATCAAAATAGGAAGCATTGGGGGTTTCCGAGAAACGATCCCGGATTATCGCCACATCACGAAGCCTTACCGTTCTGCCCGAAGCCTCTCCCCGTACGATAATATTGGAGAGTTCATCCCCGTAATACGATCGGTTATTGGCACGAATCAAGTATTCTTCAGCATCGGTTTTAATATTTCCTCCCGTTACCAGAATGTTAGCATTGGATACCGCCTGGGCCACTTCAGTAAAAGAAACATTATAGGCAAGCAGCTTGTCTTCATTTACCGCGATCTCAATTTCTTCTTCAGGATATCCTGCAATGGTGATTTGAGAAATCCCGTCAATAGCACGTAGATCATTCTCAATCTGTCTGCCAATTTGTTTTAAGGTAGCCAGCGATACTTTCTCCCCACTTACCGCAAAGGTAATTGTAGGACGTACCGCTTCCAGTTTAGAGACGATCAGAGGTTCCATCCCTGCCGGGAAAGTAGGTACGCGATCCACGGCATTTTTGACTTCCAACAGCATAAAATCAATATCATATCCTTTTTCAATTTCCACATTAATGGAGCCCGAATTCTCGTTGGAAGTGGAGGTTACCCTATCAACACCTTGCAGTCCTTTGAGGTTATCCTCAATTTTCAGTACAATTCCTTCCTCAATTTCCTGAGGAGATGCCCCGGGATAAGCAATGTTGATCAATACATTCTTGGAATCTGTTAAGGGGAAAAACGAAGATTTCAGGGAAAGCACTCCTACGGTGCCAAAAACAAAAAACGCTATGATAATAACATTAACGGCAACATGGTACTTTATAAAATACTCAATGACTTTTTTCATTCGGCAGCATTTTTGACTTCCTCTGTACCGTAAATCTTGACCAACATCCCGGCGTAAGCGCCTACCAAAGGTTTGGAAACAATAGTTTCCCCGTTGGGTACATCCTTAAGCACCACTTTCCGATCTGTAAAATAGATGGGATTTACCGGCATCAAGTCCAAGATAGAATCCCGAACTACAAAAATCTGATTGTCCTCTGTGAGCAAGGAACGGTCAATTTCTATGGCATTCTCTTCTTCTTTAGCGCTGAGCTGGGCTTCAAGATATTGCCCCTCCCTAAGGTTTTCCCCTTTTACTTCTATAAATGTGGTTATGGTTTGTGTAGCCTGATCTACCCGGCCATTTACGCGAATCACTTTTCCCAAATACTTTTGTGTCTTGTCCAGATTGGTCAATTCTACAGTTTCACCAACCCTTAGAAAATCGGCATAGGTTTTGCTTATGGCCACCTCAAGTTCGTAGGTGCCCGTTTTGATAAATTCCCCGAGCTTTTGTCCCGCACGAACCAGGGTACCTTCCGTAACCAAAGCCTCGGTTAATATACCGTTAAAAGGGGTGGATATGGTGTATTTGGATAAACGCTGCTCCAGATTTTTAACATTATAGTAGCTGCTAAAAATGCCCCTCCCGGTAATGAAATACTTTTCTTTTTCCGCAGTGATGGGAGGCAGTTCCGGGGTAGTTTTTTCCAAATCAAAGCTTACCAGGTAGTCTTGCCATTTCGGAAAATGCTCCGGATAATCCAACTGTAGATCCGGCATTATTGAAGTGATCAGGTTATAAAGATCACTTTTTGCCGCCTGCACGGAAGCATAATATTCAGCGGCATCAATACGAATTAAGGTCTCACCACTCCGATATTCTTGTCCTGTTTTAAACGGTTTACTTCCCTTTCTAAATACACCTTGTACCTCAGCATACAGCTCTACTCTATCTTTCGCTACCAGGTTGCCGTTTGCCGGCACCATTATGGGTACAACACCATTTTGAACAGTATCTACAAACACTGTTTTAATGACCTTTTGAGGTTGGGGCCTTCGATCCGTTTTGCTGTTGGCTATGAAATTAGCGCCCAGGATGGCTCCCCCAATAATGAATATGCCCAATATAACCGAAAGAATAATTTTCCGCATGGAATATTGATTAGTTCAGCACAAATCTATTGTCTTCCTAAGCTGTCACGGGTTAAATATTTCATAAATGTCTATGTAGTCCGCGAAAGACATAAACAAAAAAGGGGACACAGTACTGTGTCCCCGAACCAAACAAACTAAAGTATAACTAACTACTCATTATCGTCTACATCTTCAAACTTGGTATCCGCCATACGCGTACGTTGAAGATTGATTTGATTATAAGGATTTATTGAGGTGTCATCTGTATCAAACACCAGTAAATTATTGGCATCCATATAGCGAAGGCCGGTATAGGCATCAAATCGATTATTCTGGATCTGCAAGATTTCCAGACTGGCCAATTGCCCGAATTCAGCTGGAATATCACCACCTAATCGGTTGTTGGCTAGCACCAGTTCTTTAAGCGCACTTAATTTTCCCATTTCCGAGGGAATAACACCTTCCAGGTTATTTTCAAACAGCCCCAAGCGCTCTAAGCGGGAAAGGTTTCCCAATGATTTGGGAATTATGCCATTTAAATTGTTACTGGAAAGATTTAAGGTTTTTAGATTTTTCAGTTTTCCAAAGCTTTCGGGAATAGGTCCGGACAAGAAATTATTGAATATTGAAAACTCTTCCAGATGTTCCAATTTCCCAATACCTTCCGGCAATGCGCCTTTAATCCTATTCATCTCCAATTTCAGCACCCTTAAGCGTGTTAGAGCGGCAATGTTCTTGGGCAATACACCGGTGAGATTGTTAAAAGCCAGATTTAAGTGTTCCAGATATTTCAGATCCCCAATACTCTCGGGAAGTGTACCTTCTAGTTGATTATTGAAGAGGTGTAAGCCAATAACACGATTGTCACGTAGTTGAACGCCTTTCCAGGTAGATACAGGCTTAGCAAGATCCCATACCTCTTTCCAATGCGCTCCATTCGTACTTTCGTAAAGGTCTACTAATGCTTTTTTCTCAGATTTAGGAATTTCGGTTGAAAACGAAAAGCCCTGAAAGCTAAACATAACAACCGTTAGATAAAAGAGTATATAATTTTTCATTTATCTTAATTTCTTCGTGTGAATTTACCTACAAAGTAAGACTTAGTAGGTGTACCAAGCAAATTCTGTTGCGATAAATTGCTGATTTTGTTGTGAATCTTTAATAAGTTGTGGTTTGGGAGGGTATTTTGTAGGTATGAATTTTCCTATTTTCTTACTCCAAGGTACTGGATATATCTTCCCATTCTTCCATCAACTGCTCCAGCAACTTCTTTTTAGCATGATAGGTATCAAAGAAACCGGGATCAGCAACGGTTTGATCGTAGTTCATCAAAAGATCATGATCCATTGTTCCTATTTCCTTTTCCAAATTCGTGATCCTTTTTTCAATCCCGCTTAGCTTATTTTTTAACGATTTGATCTTTTTTTGCTCCTGATAATCGTTATTTTTCTTAGGCTCAGACGAAATGCTGCTATCTGTGCCAACACTCTTACGTTCAATCTTCCGAAAATCCTCAACATTTCGAGATTCCAGATAGAAGTTAATATCCCCGAGATATTCTTTTACGTCTCCGTCTTTAAATTCAAGCACTTTGTTGGTGAGCCCTTGTAAAAAATCCCGGTCATGGGACACCAAAATCAACGTCCCTTCAAAGTTTAGCAGTGCTTGTTTCAACACCTCTTTAGAGGTAATATCCAGGTGGTTGGTCGGTTCATCCATTACTAAAACATTGAAGGGTTGCAACAACATTTTAGCCAGGGCCAATCGGTTACGCTCTCCTCCGGATAACACTTTAACCTGCTTTTCCACATCCTCCCCGCTAAATAAAAATGCCCCGAGAATATCCCTCACCTTACTTCGGTTACTTTCGTTAGCAGCATCTACCATGGTGTCATATACTGTTTTCCTATCTTCCAGATAGTTGGCCTGATCCTGAGCAAAATAGCCAATTTGTACATTGTGCCCTTGTTTTAAATGCCCTTCATAATCCAACTCCCCCACCATAATCCTGGCCAAGGTAGTTTTTCCTTGCCCGTTTTGCCCAACAAAAGCCGTTTTGCTACCCCGTTCCACCAGCATAGCAACCTCCTTTACTACCGCTTTCTTTCCATAGCTCTTGGAAAGCCTTTCCAGTTCAAAAACCACTTTGCCAGGTTGTACTGAAACCGGAAAACGGACTTTCATCACTGCCTTATCTTCCCCATCCACTACTATCCGGTCTATTCTATCCAGCTTTTTGATCAGGGATTGTGCCATAGCCGCTTTACTTGCTTTGGCACGAAACTTTTCTATAAGCTTTTCCATATGTTGAATCTGTTTCTCCTGATTCTTTTGTGCATTGCGTTGCTGCTCTCGTATTTCCGCTCTCTGCGCCAGGTATTCGGAGTACGGTTTGTGGTAATCATACATCCTCCCCAAGGTTATTTCGATAGTACGATTGGTTACATTATCCAAAAACATTTTATCATGGGACACCAATACTACCGCTCCGGGATAGGTTCTTAAGAACTGTTCCAGCCAAATAATAGATTCTATATCCAGGTGGTTGGTGGGCTCATCCAGTAGTAAAACATCATTGCGCTGTAACAATAGCTTTGCCAACTCAATACGCATACGCCATCCCCCGGAAAAGGTTTCGGTGGGCTTATCAAAATCCCCACGTTGAAAACCCAGTCCTAACAGTACCTTTTCGGTTTCCCCCTGGTATTGGTATCCCCCCATAATCTCATAGCGATGGGTAATTTCATTGAGATCCACCATGAGTTGATGGTA
Organism: Croceivirga sp.; assembly: GCA_028284285.1. Taxonomy (GTDB): domain Bacteria; phylum Bacteroidota; class Bacteroidia; order Flavobacteriales; family Flavobacteriaceae; genus Croceivirga. The sequence goes on along the minus strand of JANQSA010000059.1, from coordinate 14,790 downwards.
ACCATCGCTCTCGTAATCCGTCCTATCTGCCAGCTGTTCATTAATCTTTTCCAACTCCAGCTCAAGTTGTTGAACAGCTTCGAATGCCTGATATGCTTCTTCTAAAACTGTCTTCCCTGACTCAAAATCAATATCCTGCTTCAAGTGTCCGATCTTCACCTCTTTATCCGCAGCTATAGTTCCGGAGTCTGCGGTCATTTCACCGGACAATATCTTTAAAAGGGTTGATTTTCCGGCGCCGTTTTTACCTATTAGCCCCACTTTGTCTCCCGGATTAAGCCGAAAGGCAAGCTCCTCAAAAAGAAGTGCTCCCCCAAAAGAGACCGATATATTATGGATATTAAGCATTCCGGTGATAAAAGTTACCCAAGAGCAAATTGCTATTTCGTAATTTTGCACAAACCGCTGCAAATGTTAAAAAAAGGCTCCAAACTGTACAGTATTTTAACAGGAAGTTGTCCCAAATGCCATCAGGAGAGTATGTATGTTAATACAAATCCTTATGTCCCCAACCAACTGTTTAAGATGCACGAAAGATGCTCCCACTGCCACACCAAATACAAAATTGAACCCTCTTTTTTCTATGGTTCCATGTATGTTAGTTATGCTGTGGGTATCGCATTTGCCGTTGCTGCTTTTGTGATTTCCTTTCTCTTTGTTGGAGCGAGTCTGAAAACTGCATTTATCGCCATAGTAATTACTTTAGTAGTCTTTTTACCTGTAATTATTCGCCTCTCCAGGAATATTTGGATCAACTTTTTTATCAAATACGATAAAAGTTGGGCTAAGAAGAAGGGGTAAACTACTTTTCCCTGAATCGGAGAATATCCATTTCAGCAGGAATAGCCTGCCCACCTTCTACCAGGTCGTACAAGTGTCTGGCTGCATAAGGCGCTATCAACACCCCCCTGGAGCCGAAACCGTTAAGGATGTAAATGTTAGCATACCGTGGATGCCTCCCTACCAGCGGCCTTCTATCTGCTACGGTTGGGCGTATCCCAGCCACATGTCCAACAACTTCGTAGGGGCAGTTTAAAAAGGTCCGCAGTTTGTCCAATAGTTCTGTTCTTGCCTCTTGCGTAGGGCTATTGGTCTTGTCTTTCCATTTGTAGGTAGCCCCAATTCTGTACAAATCCTCTTCCAAGGGAATGATAAATACAGCGGATTTGATCACTTTTGTTTCCCGTAGTTCAGGGGCGTTTATGGTCAGCAATTCTCCTTTAGTCCCATGCAGTGGCAAATAGTTAAAAAAAGGATTGTGTTGTAATCCAAAGCCTTCTGCAAAGATCACTTGTTTTGCGGTGAGGTGTTTGTAGCGGACAAAATCGTCATGAATCTCCAGTGCGTCAAAATTGAACCGTTCATTATTTAGGGCATTTTTCTGCAGCAGATACTGCGCATAGTGTTGCAACAGCTGTTTGGTGTCCACTCTTCCGGTATATTTCACCTCTCCAAAACCGAAAGGAGCATGGATGGACGTATTGGTATTCTTCACCAGAGTAGTGGATAAAAAATATTCCAGGCCCGGCTTATCAGCGGCTTCAAACCAGTTGTTCTGTTCTTCTAAAGAAGCAAATCTGCGATATACGGGAACTTTGTAGTCCAATGGCACGCCCAGCTTGCGTTCCAGATCGGCATAAAATGGGAGGGCTATATCCATCTGTTCCCTTGCTTTCCATGCCAGGGTAAAGCGTTTTAAGATCACAGGATTGTACAGTCCACCGGCTACCAACGAAGCTTGCTGTGAGGCGTCATCTATAGCTAAAAACGACCTCCCTCTTTTTTCCAATTGCTCACAAAAAGCCATCCCGGCCAGTCCCAGGCCAACAACCAAATAATCCAGCATAGCGCAAAAATACGCGCTTTACGAAAAAAGCCCTGACGATTACGCCAGGGCTTTTGCTTTATATTGAATTGGAAAAATGGATGCCCATCTAATAGGCCCACATATCTTGTTCCCTATCCCGGATAGTTTCTTTTATCCTATTGGCTTCCAAGAGCTGGAACAGGGCATTATCAAAAATATAGTCTTTGATCTCACGATCGCCGTGAACGTTGTCCTCCTTATAGATAACTCCGTTAAACCTTCTGGCATTCAACAACATGTCAAATGAAATAGGCTGGGCCGAATTTCTGTTGTTGAATACTTTGGCATCGTGCAGGATCTGACGTGCACTGGGGTACCATATCCAAAAGAGTTCCACTTTGTTTTCATTAGGATCCATGGACTCGTCATCCACAAAATTCACATCAGGAGCTACCGGGGCAATACCCAATAACCTGTACTTAAGTTCCCCCTGACGCTTGTCAAAGTACCAAATCCCTTTGATACGGTATTCTTCGATATCTGCAGCAGTAAGATCGCGTCGGATGACAAACTCTTCCGAAAGCTGTTCTCCTGCATTGATCTGCTCATACCCGTAATCTGTGGTATCTACACTCTGTAAGGTAGCGTCCAGGTCACCTAGCGTCCTTTTTTCTGTGAAATAGGAATCCGTGTACACATCGGTCAGTTTTCCACTTTGGATGTTTTTCATCAAAACGTGGAACAGCGACCTTCTGTCTGACCCGATACCAATGGTATCTGTAGGGTAGTACAGGGGAAAGTTTACACGTTCATCCAGGTCAATAACTTCCCATACGGTTTTGGACCACAGGATATCCCTGTCATCCACATATCCATATTCCAGAGGCTCATCATCATCGGCCTCCATCTGGGCTTCCGTTTTCTTACCAATATCTTCCGGCTTTTTGGCATTCAGGATGTTTGCCTGCGCCAATAGGGAGAGTGGTAAAAAGCTTAGGACTCCAACTACGACTACATTTTTCCAATTCATAATGGTATTCTTTAATTTGTCAATTCAATCACAACAGGAGATACCTTTTTCAATTTGTAACTCTTGTTGTTGGTTATAAAGGCCTGGATATCAAAGATCTGAACCGCGTCGCCTCTTCTGGCACGTTTAAGCGCCGACTTGGCTCTTGAATCCAATTTATCGCCACTTACAGCAACGGTTGGCTGACCGGGCACTTTGAATTTGAATCCGCTCACTGCAAGGTTCAAATCAAAGTCAAAATCCTCCAACATGGCACTGATCGTAGCGATCTCCAGGTTTCTTCTTGGTAACTTCACGCTACCGGCTTGCTTGCTCACCGTACCTGCCGGTCTTGGAATATCCTTGATACGGAAGGTAGCAGGCGTACTGATACGCTGACCATCTGGCAATACACCGGAAGCACTTATCGTAACCTCTCTACCGGTACCCGGATTCATGATGTACTTGCTACCGCTCACTTGTCTTAGGCCGGGAGCATTGGCAGATACTTTGTTGTCAGGAATACCAGGGATAGAAATGGTCATTGGATTGGCCACACCGCGATACACTACGTTCATCTTATCTGCCGAAATTACAGCAGCGTTAGGCTTATTGATTGTAGCGAACTTATTCTTCACTGGTACTTCAATTTCCTTACCGTCCTGCATAAAATACATTGTACCGGCAACCTCATGATCTCCAGCGGATCCTGCACTAATCAACATCTGTACACCACCTGCTTCCAAACGGTAATCTCTACCTTCTGTGAGCTTTCTACCATCTAAGGTCAACTCAGCTCGTACCGGAGTAGAAGTTTTATCTGTTTTACTGATGATGATCTTTCCATCATACTTTTCACCACTGTAAAAGGCAGACTTTGAAGCATTCAAAGAAGTAGCAAAGTTCGTCAACGAAACTGCTGCGGTTAAGTTCCCTTCCAAAAGACCTTTAAACACATCCTGTTCGGTTGCTTTGATATCGGCTTGTAATTGGGTGATTTTCGTTAAAGAAGCCACTAAGGGAAAGCCTTCATAGTGATAGTTGATCCAATCCTGACGGGTACCATCGCGTTTTTCTACTTTACCATCGTCTTTCTTACCATCTCCGGTTGCAAATCGTGTTTTAACCGCTGCTTTGATGTCTTCAAATTTTCCGGCCGGTAACGCTTCAATAACTCCCTCCCGGTAGTTATTTGCCAAATCCAGGAACTTTTGTCCTTCGGGTTTAAGATTATCCCCCTGGAAAAACAAGTTATCCAGGTAGTCGGATTTGTCCATAACCACGTAGTCCTTAGGATCATCGAGATCTTGGGTCATTTTGGTTTTTAACTCCTCTAAGTACTGATAATACTCGTTGGATAGTTGTTGTACTTCCTGAGCATTTTTATATAACTCGCCATACTCCGCTTCATTTTCTTCAGCCTTGGTGGCTAAATTTCCAAAAAATGCCAGGTTATTTTCGTCGGTTTTAGCATTGGACTCTTCCAGCTTTTCGTTCATTAGACCAAAAGCGGCAAGCACTTCCTTGCTCATATTTAACGCCAACATCGCAATGAAGATCAAATACATTAAGTTGATCATCTTTTGACGTGGTGATTGTTTTCCTGATGCCATGTGTTTTACTAATTAGCGATAATTAATGATCTGGGTTTGGTTTTCAATCAGTGTCCTAATTAGTTTTTGCTTGCCATTGCTGACAGCATACCTCCATATACTCCATTTAAAGAGGAGAGGTTGGATGCCAAAGATTCCATTTGATCCTTAAGTGCACCGGCATTTTGTACTACTTCTTCATTGATGGAAGCCTGACGGCTGGCACTTTCCAGCTGAACTTTGTACAAGCTGTTCAAGGACTCCATTTGGGCAGCTGCATGAGACAACTCCTCAGAATATTTCTGCGTATTCTGGATAGCATCTGTAGTAGGAGCAATGTTCTTGGCTGCGCCTTCAAAACTTTTGATACTCTCACCCAGGCTGTTAAACAACTGAGAATCTATATTGGCTTCTTTTAACAACTCATCCAATTTTCTGGATAGCATGCCTTCAGCTTCCTGTGCTTCTTTTACATCATTCTTTTTGCCTTTGTTGTTACCCCCATTTAGTTCCGGGTAAACCAAAGACCAATCGTATTCATCATCTACGGGTTCAAATGCGGAGATTGCAAAAATCAAAGCTTCGGTGATCAATCCAACAGCTAGAAGTAATCCACCGGTAAGGGGACCGAATTCCCAGTGCAGGATCTTAAATAGTGCACCAATGATCACCACCGATGCTCCCAGCCCGTAGGCCATGTTAAACAGTTTTTTTGTTGATTTTGACTGTGCCATAATTTTAGTTTTAATTAAGTATTTAAATAAGAATTGGTTACAAGGTTCGCTTTTGTATTCTCGTATTTCATTCTTTTAAAGTCCATTATTCCCTCGGGTAGAGTCTTCCTCTCCCATATAGTCCTGTACGGTCCTAAAACCGATATAGCTACGTGCGGAATCCTGATATTCATAATCCCGGGTACTTACCTGAAGGAAGTAGGCCACATCTTTCCAGGAACCTCCACGGATCACTTTTCTTTTGTTCTGGCCGGAACCTGCATTAGGATTCATGGTAGATACGTATTCATACGCTCCGGGATCAAAGCTGGAATTGGTCCATTCCGAAACGTTTCCTGCCATATTATATAAGTTATAATCATTAGGCTCATAAGACTTTGCCTCTACAGTATATAGGGCAGCGTCCGCCGCATAGTCTCCTCGCTGTGGTTTAAAATTAGCCATGAAACAACCGGTATCACTAATCACATAAGGACCTCCCCAGGGATAGGTACCTCCTTCAATTCCTCCTCTTGCGGCGTATTCCCACTCTGCTTCGGTAGGTAGCCTAAATTGGTTCACAAATTGCCTCCCCCTGCTCTTCTGATCGTCATTCTTGAATTTGGTTCTCCAATGACAGAATGCTTTGGCCTGTTTCCAGTTGACACCTACCACGGGATAATCGCTATAGGCATCGTGCCAGAAATAGTCGTTGTGCATAGGTTCATTATAGGAGTATTCAAAATCCCGGATCCATACCGTAGTATCCGGATAGATTGATAGCTGTTCTTGTTTGATAAAGTCACTGCGTTTCCCGGTCTTGGAACGGGCAGCAGCTTCAATATCCATCCAGTTGTATTTATACTTCAACAGTTTTACATCTATGGTGCGTTGCCCATTGTAAGTCTCCTCCTCCGAAAGATAAAGGGAATCCATTACTTCTGCGTAGTATTCATCAGGATAATCGTTGGTATCCCAGATAAGGTTCACATCTTTATCAAGGGCGTAGCCTTCATAATAATCGTCTCCCATCCCGGCATAATTATCCAATTGGTATTTATCCCATACCGAAAGTCTGGTAGTATCTGCGCTTTTAAAAGCAAACTCCCCGATAGTACCGTCATCTTCCGGACCCATACCCAATTCATCTGCAAGGATAGCGAGTTTTGTTCGTGCAATGGAATCCTTAACCCACTCCACAAATTGTCGGTACTCACTATTTGTAATTTCGGTATCGTCCATGTAGAAAGATCGCACCGTTACTGTTCTTGTAGGAGCATTAAAAACCTTCGCCTGATCCTCATCGGCTTTACCCATAATGAAAGACCCTCGAGGTATCAATTCCATTCCATATGGCTTCTCGGGATACCATTTCTTTCCCTTTACACCAACCAATTCACCTTTTGACCTTGATTTTGACCCGCAGCTCGCCAGTAAAAAAACAAGTGCTAGAGATGATAACAATAGCTTTCTCATACTTTAGGTTAAATTTTCGATTTAAGATTGTAAACTGCGTAACACAATTTCATATTCACAAAACTTTATTTTGAATAAATTATTGTGCCAAAACAATTTAAGCATCAAAAATAATTTGTTTAGTTCAAGCCCTTTTTATAGGCCTTGAGCCATCTCTCGGGAATATTTTGGTTGCAAGCTTCCAAATAGTCCTCCTGAGTGCATGGTAATAACGCCTTGGAATTGTTTTTAGTATGCTCCGGTAAAATAGAGGGGACCTCAACCCACCAACGCTCAGTTATGTGACTTTTGAAGAATACGAGCTCTTCGGTATCAGTAGGGACGGTAAACTTCGTAAAATCTTCATCGCTTGAACTGGGTACTTCTGTAATACGAAAACTCAATCCTTCTATAAAATACCAAATGATTTGAGCGACAAGGCCTTGGGAAAGTTTCGTATTCTCCATTTCATAAATACCAAAGACGCTTACTTTATCGCTAATCCCGGCATATCTGGCAATAGCACAGATCTCCATGCCGTCAAATCCGTTAGGCGAGTAGCTTGCACTAATACCCATTTCGCTGGCCTTTACGGATCGCATATCCAAACTAACCAAATGGGCGTTCCGTAACACCGGCTCTGCCAGGGCAATATTATTGACCACATCTCCCAGGCGATAGGCGTCAAAAAAAAGTCGTTCCATTAAGTCGATCTCCTCCTGCGCATTGAAGTAACTTTGGTATCCGAGATTGGAAAAATTATGAAGGTTATTTGGTTTATCTGTAATGATCTTACTCATATACGATTCGGAGGAAATCAGTTCATCATCTTCTCCAAAATCAAATCTGGAATCAACGGAAACTAAATTTACCATCTCTCTGATCGTATCAAATGCTCTATAGGTAGGAAAGGTGATATCCTGGGTAGCTCCTATTATAATAGGTATAATATTTTCTTCCAGAAGCCCTGAAACAATCTCCTTTACCACAAAGTAGGTGTCTTCCACAGTATCTCCTTCCAGCACATCCCCGATATCTATAATGGTAGAGTTCCAATTCCCTGTCATTAAGCGATAAAGTGCTATCCGCAGGGCTTCTGTATCCAGCTTTTCAGGTTTCTTCTCAAAGGCTGTCCTGGATTCCACCACACCAAAGATGGCCACCGTAGCGTGGGCAAAAACCGGAAGACCCTTTTTTTCGGTATGTTTGAAGATGTTTTTTCCCAGTGCCTGTTCGGGAAGGAATTCGCAAAAGGCCAGAGCCTTTTCACTTACTGGCACCAAAAAGTCAAATGCCATACTCAGGGGTGTTAAACGGTTTTATTTTTTTGCTTTTGCTTTGGTTTTTTTCTTAGGTGCTTTTTGTTCCAACAGTGTTTTTGCATCTTCCAGGGAAAGTTTTGCCGCATCAACATCTTTGGACAATTCTACCTTGACTCTTCCCTTTATAACATTGTGCCTTCCCCATCTGGCCTTTTCAATACGAATACCTTCCTCCGGCCAGGATTGCACCAATTTTTCTTTCTCTTTTTGCTTTTTTGTCTCTATGAGCTCCCGAATATCTCCCTGGGAAAGATGGTCAAAATCGTACTTCTTGTTTACATTTATAAACATACCATCCCATTTGATAAACGGCCCAAACCGTCCTACGCCTTTGGTTACCTCCTTACCTTCATAACTCGCTATTGGGGCATCCGCTTTTTGCTTTTCCTGTATTAGCTCAATGGCCCGGTCTATATCCACATCAAAGGCGCTTTCTCCTCTTTCCAGGGAGATGAATTTTTTACCAAAACGCACATAGGGTCCATAGCGGCCTACATTGGCCTCCACTTCTTCCCCTTCATACATTCCCAATTTTTTGGGAAGCTGGAACAATTCCATGGCTTCCTCAAAAGTGATGGTATTTATGGACTGGTCCGGTAACAAACTGGCAAAAAGAGGTTTCTCTTCCTCTTCCACCGTACCGATCTGAACCATGGGCCCAAACCTACCCAAACGCGCTGCTACCTGACGGCCGGTTTTTGGATCCGTCCCTAAAACACGCTCTCCGCTGGCCCTTTCCGCATTCTCTTCAACATCCAGAACGTTGGGATGGAAATCCTTGTAAAACTCCCGCATCACTTTTTGCCAATCCTCCTCTCCAGAAGCAATTTCATCAAAGTTTTCTTCCAGTTTAGCAGTAAAATTATAGTCCAAAATATTGGTGAAATGGCTTACCAAAAAATCATTGACAATCATCCCAATATCCGTTGGCACCAGTTTTCCTTTATCCGACCCCACCATTTCGGAAAGCTGCTTTTCCGTAAGTTGCCCTTGTTCCAAAAGTAACTCTGTATAGGAACGTGCGGTACCCTCCACTGTTCCTTTTTGTACATAGTCCCTGTTTTGAATGGTAGAGATAGTAGGGGCATAGGTAGACGGCCGCCCAATACCTAATTCTTCCAACTTTTTCACCAGTGAAGCTTCGGTATACCGGTAAGGAGGCCTGGTAAAACGTTCTGTAGCAGTAATATAATTATTCTGCAAAGCGTCCCCAACCGTCATAGCAGGGAGCATGCCTTCCTGTTCCACGGCATCTTCTTCATCCACTCCTTCAAGATACACCTTTAAAAATCCCTCAAAAGTAACCACTTCACCATTAGCGCTAAATTCTTCACCATGGGTAGAAGCCTTAATTTTTACACTGGTTCGTTCCAGTTGCGCATCACTCATTTGGGACGCCAAGGTACGCTTCCAAATCAGCTCGTATAGTTTGGCCTGGTCACGCTCCAAATTAGGCGTTTGTAATTTCATATCCGTGGGGTGAATCGCCTCATGGGCTTCCTGTGCCCCTTTGGATTTACCTGTATACTTCCTCACTGCACTATACTGTTCCCCATAATTGGAAACTATAGCATCTTTTGCAGCATCCAGCGCTTCTTTGGATAAATTAACACTATCCGTTCTCATATACGTAATAAGCCCTGCCTCATATAAACGTTGTGCTACCTGCATGGTCCTGCCCACTGAAAAATACAATTTTCTGGAAGCCTCCTGTTGTAAAGTTGAGGTGGTAAACGGAGGTGCCGGTGATTTCTTTGCGGGTTTTTTATCCAGCCTGGCCACAGAAAAATCAGCCTTGATATTTTGTTTCAGGAATTGCTCTGCTGCTTCCTTGCTCCCATACGTCTTGCCTAATTTAGCCTCAAAGTTTTTGCCTTTGGCGGTTTGGAAAGAGGCCTTAATTCTAAAACTTGCTTCAGGAGTAAATGCGTCTATTTCCCGTTCCCGCTCAACGATCAAGCGTACCGCCACAGATTGTACCCGTCCTGCCGAAAGTCCCGGCTTTATTTTCTTCCAGAGTACCGGAGATAGCTCATACCCCACCAACCTATCCAACACCCTTCTCGCTTGCTGGGCATTTACGAGGTTGTAGTTAATACTTCTTGGATTTTCAATAGCCCGTTGTATTGCTGATTTGGTAATGGAATTGAAAACTATGCGTTTGGTCTTGGCTTTGTCCAATCCCAATTCTTCTGCCAGATGCCAGGAAATGGCTTCTCCTTCCCGGTCCTCATCACTGGCCAGCCAGATAGTCTCTGCTTTTTTTGCCAGATCCTTCAGTTTTTTTACCAAAGCTTTCTTCTCCTTATCCACTACATATTTTGGCTCAAAATTATTCTCCACATCCACGCCCAACTCTTTTGAGGGTAAATCAGCGATGTGTCCAAAACTGGACTCCACCTGGTATCCTTTTCCTAAAAATCTTTCTATGGTTTTAGCCTTCGCAGGGGACTCGACTATGACTAAGTTCTTGGGCATAAGACTGGTTTTGTGGGAACAAAAGTATGTGAATTTTTTAATTTCACTTTTTTGCAGAACTACCTGTAAAAAAAAAATCCCGTTAAAAACGGGATATTACAAGCACTTATTGTTGCACTTTAATTTAGCTGTAATTCGCTGATAAAGCGGATTTCGTTATCTAAATATTCATATTGATATAAAATACCATCACCCACCATGAGCAATAATTCTTCTAACGGAATGACATCAAACGTAACAATATCTTTAAAATGGTTTAACTGGGGGAGGTCTGGTACATTAGACTTGTCATACACTTTGAGTCCCGAACTTCCATCACAGATAAAGAGCTTTTCTTCTTTAATTCCAAGACCATAGGGTTCATCCATAGGATACATAACTTTTAGCTCCGGTGCTTCGATTGTGGAAATATCAACAATGTACAATCCGCTTTCTGTCGCTCCACAAAGGCTTCCGCCCCTGAGGGTTACGTAGGCATAGTTATCATCCACTACAACCGGATCACAGGCCGTGCCATGTTCAAATATGGAAACTTGGGTAGGCACCGCAGGTGAGGTAATATCATAAATATACATTCCACGCATACTTCCCAGGAACAAATAATTGCCGCGATTGAAGATGGTTTCAATATCAAATCCCGCAAAGACATCATCTAAATCCCGGGGATTCTCCAGGTCAGATATTTCAAATACATTGATCTTGTGGCTATCCACCGCATAGAGGTAATCCCCTACGATCTTAAAACGCGCCAAGGAGCCTCCCTGGCCTGTACCATCGGAATCATTTGCTGTGGCAACATCTTCAAAAAAGAGATCGTTTTGTACATCTTCAATCCTTCTGCGTTCCGTTTGTGTTTCCCAACCTACTAATATTTCGTTTTCATAATCGATATCTTCCCATTCAAAAATCTCCGCCGCGGGCCAAATCAAATTGTCCCGAAGCACATTTTCCAGACGGTTCACTATCTGAATATTGTTGATGTCCGAGATATCCAATACTATCAGGTCCATAATACTATCCGCATAGAGATAGTTGTCTTTGATAGAAATATCCACGTTGCCCGCAATCTTGATAAAAGAAATCTTTTGGGGTGATTCCGGATTGGAATTATCAATGACATGTACTCCTTTATACTTGTCATTAACGAAAATATAGTCCTGATAGGCATAAATCTTTCCGGACTCTTCAATTGGCGCAGGATCAATTATGTCCACGCCATCAGCAAATTCTGCCCGGGTCATAACAATAGGCCTGGCGACCAAAAACTCGGCAAATTCACCGTCTTCTTCAGCAGTATCGTTTTCACAGGAAAAAAACGTAAAAAACAAAATCGGCAGGAGGGTAAGGGCAATTTTTTTCATTTGTCTATTTTTTGTTTAAGGTTTATAGGAAGAATCCTGCTAAACAGATGATTTTCCTTCAACAAAGTTGCGTTGAATTTTGGTTAAATTTTTACTGTCAAATTGTCATCCCTGTAGATTTAGCCCTATCTTTGCCTGCTCTATCAAGGCCATCATTATGATGGGAAACGGACATATGGAAAAGATAATTGAAGAAGACCGGCAAGGAACCTCATTACTACTCGAAAATAACGAGGTGACTACCCGTAAACTTTACATTGAGAGTTATGGGTGCCAGATGAACTTTTCGGATAGCGAGATTGTTGCTTCCATTTTAGCCAAGGAAGGGTTCAATACCACCCAGGAGCTTCTGGAAGCCGATCTGGTGCTGGTAAACACTTGCTCCATCCGCGAGAAAGCAGAGCAAACCGTTCGCAAGCGCCTGGAAAAATTCAATGCGGTAAAAAAAGTGAACCCCAATATGAAAGTAGGGGTTTTGGGCTGTATGGCAGAGCGGTTGAAAAGTAAGTTCCTGGAAGAAGAAAAGATAGTGGATATGGTAGTAGGTCCTGATGCCTACAAGGATTTACCCAACCTCATCCAGGAAATTGATGAAGGTCGAAATGCCGTCAATGTTATTCTATCCAAGGATGAGACCTATGGCGATATTGCTCCCGTTCGTTTAAATTCAAACGGGGTAACCGCCTTTGTCTCCATCACCCGCGGATGCGATAATATGTGTACCTTCTGTGTGGTTCCTTTTACCCGGGGCCGAGAGCGTAGTCGTGATCCAAAATCCATTATTGAAGAAGTAAATGAACTGTGGGCAAAAGGGTATAAGGAAATCACTCTGCTTGGCCAAAACGTGGATAGTTATTTATGGTATGGGGGCGGTTTGAAAAAGGATTTTGAAAAAGCCACTCCAATGCAACGCGCCACGGCGGTAAACTTTGCCAAACTTTTGGAAATGGTAGCGCTGGCTCAGCCTAAAATGCGCATCCGTTTTTCTACCTCCAATCCACAGGATATGACCCTGGATGTCATTGAGACCATGGCCAAACACAGTAACATTTGCAATTATATCCATTTGCCGGTGCAAAGTGGCAGCGACCGTATTCTGAAAGCAATGAACCGTTTGCATACCCGGCAGGAGTACATGGAATTAATAGACAACATTAGGCGTATACTCCCGGATTGCGCGATCAGCCAGGATATGATCGCAGGCTTTCCTACGGAAACCGAGGAAGATCATCAGGACACTCTTTCCCTTATGGAATATGTGAAATATGATTTTGGTTTTATGTTTGCCTACTCTGAGCGCCCGGGAACCCTTGCCGCCCGGAAAATGAATGATGATGTTCCGGAGGAGGTTAAAAAAAGACGCTTACGGGAAATCATTGACCTTCAACAAAAACATGGGCTATACCGGACCAAACAGCATGTTGGAAAAGTAGATGAGGTGCTCATTGAAGGCCCCTCTAAAAAGTCTGAGGCCCATTGGATGGGACGCAACTCCCAGAATACGGTTGTAGTCTTTCCCAAAGAACAGTATACCATTGGGGATTTTGTACATGTAAAAATTGAAGATTGTACATCGGCTACTTTGCTGGGAGAAGCTGTGGGATTCAGTAATAACAACTAAGAAATGAGAGGGGAATTGCTCAGGAATCAAGAGAACACCACTTTCTACTTCTTAAATCATGAATGAAAATGGAGAGCGTACAAGGGATTAAACAGCGGTTTGAACTTATTGGGAATGATCTCAAGTTTAACCGGGCTTTGGAAAAAGCCATGCAGGTAGCGCCCACAGATATCTCTGTTTTGGTAACCGGGGAAAGTGGTGTGGGAAAAGAAGCCATCCCTAAAATCATACACGCCTTATCCCATAGAAAGCATGCCAAATACATTGCAGTTAATTGCGGTGCCATTCCTGAAGGTACTATAGACAGTGAACTTTTTGGTCATGAGAAAGGGGCGTTTACCGGTGCCACCCAAACCCGGAGCGGTTATTTTGAAGTGGCTGATGGTGGTACTATTTTTCTGGATGAAGTAGGAGAGCTTCCCTTAACCACGCAAGTCCGGTTATTACGGGTATTGGAAAACGGAGAGTTTTTAAAAGTAGGTTCCTCACAGGTACAGAAGACTAACGTTCGTATTGTTGCGGCTACCAATATCGAAATGTTCGAAGCTATCGAAAAAGGAAAATTTCGCGATGATTTGTATTACCGCTTAAGTACGGTAGAAATCAATATCCCGCCACTTCGCCAACGACAGGGCGATATCCATTTACTTTTCCGAAAATTTGCCTCGGATTTCGGGCAGAAGTATAAGATGCCTACCGTAAAGCTTACCGAAGATGCCGTACAATTATTGTTGCGATACCGTTGGCCAGGAAACATTCGTCAATTACGAAACATTGCTGAACAAATTTCTGTGCTGGAAGAAAACAGGGAAATTTCTGCAGTCACCCTGCAAAGCTATTTGCCAAGTACCATCAATACCAATCTTCCGGCATTGGTGAGTACCCAAAAAAGGGAAAACGACTTTAGCAACGAACGCGAAATCCTCTATAAGGTCCTTTTTGATATGAAAAGTGATCTCAACGATTTGAAAAAACTGACATTGGAATTACTTAAGGGGGACAATACCGAAAAAGTTCAGGAAGAAAATGAAAATTTGATCCGTAAAATCTATGGAGACAAAAAAGAAGATCAGGTCCGGGAAGATACGGTTACCGAGGTTTTGCATCTTCCCGAACCGGTGATAGAAAGTACGTCCAACGGTAGAGTCGCCACACAGGAAGACCGCTATCACTTTGCCGAAGAAATTGAAGAAGAAGAAACCCTTTCCCTTCAAGAGAAAGAAATTGAATTGATCAAAAAATCTTTAGAGCGGAATCGGGGAAAACGTAAAGCGGCTGCAGCAGAGTTGGGCATTTCGGAACGCACACTCTATCGAAAGATCAAGCAATACGATTTGTGATGTTAGATGTTAGATGTTAGATGTTAGATGTTAGATGTTAGATGTTAGATGTTAGATGTTAGATGTTAGATGTTAGATGTTAGATGTTAGAT
>JANQSA010000031.1 GCA_028284285.1 Croceivirga sp. | reverse complement strand
ATACTGGTACCTTAGCTCAGTTGGTAGAGCAACGGACTGAAAATCCGTGTGTCCCTGGTTCGATTCCTGGAGGTACCACATTAAACCCCGCAGTATCAGTACTGACGGGGTTTTCAATTTTTGGTTGACAATATAGTTAACAATTTTGTCAAGTGTCCCGGCTTTTAATAAGCCATAATTAACCCGTAGAAATACAAAAAAGCCTTCATTTTTGAAGGCTTTTCTTTTTAACAACTAAGATGGTGGCACTTTATTCCTTGAATTTTTTGGGGTATCTGATGTTTGAAACTGCATAAGCGGAGCATTTAATTGATGCCCAACTCCTTATCGATGTCTGCATAAAAAGCATCTATCTCAGCCTGGTTAGTATTCTTTTTCTTCGGGGTAACCAGAGTCCTCGGATCCAGATCGGAAGCGTCAACACCTGAAGGATCTATACCCAACTGTTTATCAATTGAGGCATAGAACTGAGCCACTTCAATGCTTTCAGCCTGGCTATTGTTGTTTTCCAATTGATCAAAAGCTGCATCATTATTTAATATGCCGTCTTGCAGCTTTGATTTGTTAATCAAGCGGTTTTCGAAGGCTGTTAACCATGAGTTTATTCTTCTACTTTCAATTTCTAAAAGCTCCTCTGGATTCGAGAGAGATATCCCTTGTTGATTGAGTATAGTGCTAAAAGGCTCGCTTAAAATACAGTTACCTACATCTATTTTGCTTTGAACATGGTAATTGGAGTAGTTTGGTTTATAATCCAATGTTCCTCGGTAGTTGCTTTTGCCGGTGAAAGCCCCTTCACTGAATTCATGTGTTAAACCGGTTATGGGGTTAAAGTATGAAATTAACATCCCATATCGTGTCTTTATTTCTTTGCGAACGCATTGATCTAATTCTGCTCTACTTGGTTCCATAGTTTTATCTTTTAAAATGCTCCTACCGTTTTATCCAATCTGATTGGTATTCCTGTGGTATTATCTTCCGTAGATTGAACCATTTTACCCGGATCATTCAAGTTTATATTAAGAGACCCTCCTAGCAATGACTTCTTAAATTCCTGATCAGATTGAAGTCTTCTTTGTTCTGGACTTGGAATTGGATCCGGACCTTTGATTCCTATTTCTCCGGATCCTCCAAGCTCCTTGACCCTTTCTAGAGTTGCACTGGCCATTTTTCCAATCTTACCCGGTAACTTGGAGGCTAGTCCCAAAATTTTCTGCATAGGCCATAACATGAATTTGAGAATGCTCTGTCCAATACTTTTAAAGAACTGCCTAAAATCAAACTCCTTAAACCAATTAATGATTTTACTCCAGCGTTCTCCTATCCATTCAGTATACTGGTTCCATTTTTTAGAAAACCACGCTGTGATATCATCCCAGTAGTAGAATATGGCTACTACTGCAGCTATGGCTGCTATAATCGCTAGAATTGGCCAGGTAGCCGCATTAATTGCTACAGCAAAAGCAGTTGACGCTGTGGTGGCTAACCAGGTTGCTGCAGTCGTTGCCATTTGAGCGACTTTATAGGCCCCTAATGCCACGGTATTTTTACCAATTGAAATGGCCGCAGTATTACTTAATCCAGCTGATACACCTAACGCGATGTTATATCCTACGGTTACCACTTTCGCGGCTATCAAAGCGGCTTTTATTCCAACCAAAGCACCTATCATCGAACCGCCTACTCCAACTACTATTTCGGCATTATTGGCTACCCAATCCATAGTATTTCCCAAAATTCTCATACTGGTGCTATTGGAATTGGTAGCTGTTGTAACGTTCAGGAGGTTGTTTTTGATAGCTTTAATCCGTTCAGCAAATGAGCTTGCATTTTTTGTTGCTTGGGCCATGGCCATCCCATTTTGATTAACGTTTTCCAACATCTCTTTAAAACGTCCGGCATTATTCAAAACCGCTTGACCCAAAGCTGCATTTTCTGCTTCAAAAATCGATATAACAGCATTTTTATCTTTAAGTATTTTTGACATCTCAAGCAGCCTTTCATTTAATGGTAGCGCGGCGTTAGATACTTTTCCTATATCAACTCCCAAGTTTTTTAGAAGCTTCTGTTTTGTATTGGACATCAATTCAATTCCAGACATTTTTACTAGTATGTTTCGTAGTTTTGTGCCGGCTTCTGCCCCCTTCTCAAAAGGACTTACTAGTTGTATCAGAGCTATAGATTCATTGAGTTTAGTACCTGTAGCTGCTGCAATAGTGCCAAACTTTGCTAATGCATCAGCTGTTTGGGGAATCTTTGAAGCTCCAAATACTGATCCAGCTGCGAGGGCATCGATGGCCATTAACGATTTGTTTGCCCCTAGATTAAATTGATTTAACGCGGTTGTTAAGCTACTCGCAGATGAAGCTAAGTCCAGTTTTGAAGCTTTAGACAATATGATAGCATTCTTAGTAATATCTGCTAGAGCTTTTGGAGTTTTCAAAAGCTCCGGTTTGGCACTAGCTATTTCTTCCATTCCAAACAATACATCTTTACCCATGGTTTTGGTAGCCTTAGCGACGTTCATTGCATGATCCTCAAGAATTGCTAAGTTTTTACCAACGGATCCTGTAATTGACGATATTGACATCAATGATTCATTGTAAGCGAGATTGTTCTGGATTCCCGCAGTAAACATTGCAGCGGCTCCAATGCCCAGGGCCATTTGATTGTAACGCCCCATGCTTTTTATAGTCTGAGAGAATTTTTGATCAAATCTTTGAATGTTCGAAATAGACTGTTTTGAAAAATTCCTGATACTCGCGGTCATTTTTTTAATGACTTTCGACCACCTGTCTGTAGCCGTAAACTCAGCTGGTATTTTAACAGTTGCTGCCATAATTATTGTATTAGTTAATCAGGGAATTGAAATACTTCCACTCTCTTATTTGTAATTAATTTTAATACTTCAGTT
This sequence comes from Croceivirga sp., assembly GCA_028284285.1. Classification (GTDB taxonomy): domain Bacteria; phylum Bacteroidota; class Bacteroidia; order Flavobacteriales; family Flavobacteriaceae; genus Croceivirga. The sequence goes on along the minus strand of JANQSA010000031.1, from coordinate 102,161 downwards.
TTATCATCTACATAAATTGACCGGTCCTTAACCTGGTTCAGATAATCTATTTTCATTTGGCTGGTTTGCCCTTCCAGGATCTCAACTCGCGATAAAACAGAAGGATCATCGAAAAAAAGCTCGCGCTGAATGATATCAAGCCTGTCTTTTGCAGATGTCAGCAGCACCGCGCTTTTAATCTTTCCTTGCCTTAACGCGTACACAAACTCATGACCCCAGGCAGTGAATTCAGCCATTTTAAAAACCAGTTCTTTGTTGCTTTGATAGGTAGCTTGATCCATCCAGAATTGTCGTTTTGATAGGTGGTTTTCCAGAATGCTATCAGTGGTTCGAATCAGGCAGTCATCTATGTCTGTGATAACCAATCGGCCATTAAGATCTATGTCAAGCGGTTTTAAAAACATTTGTTAGATTAAGGTTCGATTTCTATTTCGTTTTTGGAACTCACTAAAATCCTTGATTGCTTTGGTAATATCCTCACTAGATGCCACCTTTGCTCGGTTTACTGCCTTTTGAATGCTTTGTTTCAGGTCAGCTGTAATAGCTGTTAAATGCTCCCTGGATCCTCCCAGGGTATCGCAAAATATGGTTGCTATATTTTCAGATTCCGCTTCAAATTCACGGAATATCGTTTGGATATTTATGGTTAAAATGCTTTCAACCAGCTCAGTTGGCATTAGCTTCCCGCGCAGCTTAGCCATCTGCATTTGTTTCAGGTCAGTCTCCAAGCGTGTTTTCTTTAATTCGGCTTGCTTTTTGGCTAGTGATAAGGAATCACTTTCATCAAAATCAGGGGTGCTTATCTCCAACTGCTTATTTTGAACCTGTAGATCTGGATTATCCTGCAGCTTTGGATTCTTGGTATTACGCTTTGGAATTTTTGTCAGATCAAGTCCTTTCCCATCCGTTTGATTTAAGATGTAATCCCTATTAGCAGGGAACTCAGTATCAATAAACCTTCCAGATCTGAATAGCTTCTTTCGCGTTATATGCTTCCGGAGGGTACCGTATTTTACTCCGATGGCTGCAGCTAAATCTTTTGGTTCAATTAACATCTGTCTTTTTTTTCAATTGTTTTGTCCCATTTTTACCATTTGTGAACCTCTAATTTGGGACATCCTAAGGGACACTTTTTTTTATCCATGTCAAGCGTGCGAAAAACGGGGTGCGCAACGTATTGCGCGGGAGAAAATATCTTTTTACAGTACCTTATTTCCATTGCCAATGCTTTATTCGCTATTCATCTTGCTTTCTTCCATTACCTCAGTGGTGAACGTCCGAAATGAAATCTCGGTTAGCTTCTCAATATCCTCGATCAATTGATGATCGCTAGTACCATACCTGCGAGCCTTATCCAATCGCTCATAAACTTCATCGGTATCATAGCGATCCGGGAAGGTCATCGCTAGCTCTCTTCCGAGGTTTCTTACGGAATTGATCACCTGTTCCCCACGCTCCAACCTTTGATAATCCCCCAGGATAATGGCTTTTTTCAAGTTTAGCTTTAGTTTTCCCATAATACCGGTATCCTTTTTTTTCCTTTTAGCGTTCTACTTCTGTCAGCCAGGCGGGTTAATTCTAACTTAGAGATCTCAATGCTATACTCCTTTGCCAATTGATCTTGAATTCGTCCTATTGCTTTTTTGTAATTGCGAACATTGGTATATTCTCCACTTATCAATCTCCTTACTCTTTTTTGCAGTAGGTCATCTCTTTTTGTCAGGATTCCCTGCTCATGCAAATAGACCATAATCCAATTGTTATTATTGGCATGTTTAGTCTCTGATATTTTGGATCTCCAGATTCTATCATTTTCTAAATCAGAGGATGTGCAAATTCCCATTATACTATTAGCGGAATTTGCACATTTCTTTAACCCATGTGCAACCTCTTTATCAACTGCGGAATTTGCACAATTCCGATCCTCTGACAATGACAATTCAAAAGCTTTTTTACGTACCGCTGCAACAAATAGATCATGGATATTCTGGCCAGTTTCATCCAGGAGCTTAAAGTATCTGGTTTTGGTTGCGGCGAATGTATTGCGATGACCTTCCCTAAGGATCTTTATCCAGCTATAGCTAGTTAGTAGGTATCTTAGGGATTTCTGTTTTTGCTTACTAAGGCTCTCTAACGATGCGGATTGGTCTAAAAAGAGAAGTTCTCTTGAGGTAGATTCCAGCTCTTCCAACATTATACTGTACGGATCCCTTTTGATCAAATCAGCAGCCGTAGCTACCTCTAATTTTCCATAGATGTATTTCGACCTTTTGGATTTGATCTCGAATCTAACGGTGTCTGGGTGGCAATATTGAGGATATTGCACGCCTTTAGCATAGAGCTTTACAATTTTATGACTGTTAGCTCTTCCATCCTTCGTATTTGCAAATGCTTTTCGGGAATAGCTCAGTTCTATATCCGAGAGGAACTGAGTCTTTTTCCAGTATTCGGCGAAAAGCACTAAATCATATGAATAACCAGGCACCAAAAAATTCATCCCGAATTCTAGGTTAACTACTCTATAATGCTGGAGCTGCTCAATTCCTAGTTGATTAAAGAGATTTTCCAATTCAGCGATGCAACTGCTGGCTGAAAAGTCATCAGCATTGTGTAGGTAATTGTTGTGAAGAAGGTGCGGAGCGATCAAGATCTCTAATTTTCGTTGGTATTTAGCGAACAGGACACTCTTGAATGCCCTGGTGGTCTTTGTCCTTATAATCTCTCGATCAAAGTGCAATTGCTCTTTGTAATTATGAAAAACAAGCTTCTCATTGGACCATATTTTTTCTATTTCATCGGCATCAGTAACCAATAGTTTTACAAAGTCTACCATAGCAGAATTTGCTGTGATAGAGTCCGATTACTCTTTTATTGCCTTTATCGCATACCAGTTAGGGGCCAGCTTACCATTTACAACCCGTAACGGCTTATGTATCCAGTTTTCTATCAAAGCCTTACGTTTTGATTGAAAGTTGCTGTGATGAACGCTCAATAGGCCGTTATCAATTGCTTTCTCTAGGGCATCAGCTAGTTCCTTAATTGTCTGTAGTGCTTCATTCTGTTTGCTGTTTGAGGTGTAGTAGGTAAACTCCTTTTCAATTTCCTCACAGACCGAACTTGGAACGATAAATAGGCCATTTTTACATTCGAACTTGGGCACCCATTGCGTGGCCAGGCTACGATACTTATTGAAAATTGGGCTAATATCCTTTTCCCTTAGTCCTGCAAAATCGAAGACCGTTTCGGTCTTCTGGACAGGCATTTTAAGACGGTCCCGAATGATTCCCAGTACACCTGACATTTTGTAGCTCAGCACCCGTTGTTTTTCTGGCAAACTCAGCTGATAACCGGTTGCAGCCTCTAGCTCGCTAATGAGCTGGTTAACTTCGGCACAAGTGTCCTTAGCTCTTCTCTTTTTGTGTGTAATTTCATGCTCATCGATGCCTATTAATTCCGGTTTAAATTTTGCCATTATCTCCTATATTTTTTTGTTTTAACCAATTCACAAGCCTTTTCGAATTGTTCATGAGATACAATGAACTTTCTACCAAATCGCCTGATTTGGATATCATTCTCCTTTAAAATTTTCCGGACGGTCTGAGGTGAGGTATCTGTTTTCTCAGCAATATCTATCACTGAGTACTCCTTAGTGTTTATAAGCTTATTGAGCATTTGACTTACTCCATCAATCTTGCTTTCTAGTAGACTAAACTTTTCAGAATTATGATTTTGAAGCTGTTCAAAAGGGTTTGCGTTCATGTCTTAATCATTGATTTTGACACAAACTTAGTTTGGAGTTATAAGTAAAATCGGTTATCGGTAATTATTAACCGAAATGAATTATTTTTGCCTTTTAAGGAAACTGTACTCTCTGATTATTTCCTTCTTATAGTGGTGCTCAGGTAAAGCATTATACCTGGTATAATGTGCTCCGTAGGTCTTACTACTCAGTGAAAAGTTGAATTCATTCGAGAGCATTGTGGCCATTGTTTTTTTAATTTCAAAAGGCTGTTGCTGCAAATCATATTCAAAATCCTTCAAAACAAGTGGTAGCCAGGATAAATAGTAGTGTTTAGTTTTATTTCCATCATGCGGAGGATCCCATTCTCTTCCTGAGTTGGTTTCTCTCATAAAATCGTTCTCTTTCAACTTATCAATTACAAAGTAGTAATCTTCCTTTAAACTGAATAAATGGATAAACATATGTTGGGCTTGGGGAATTTTAGCACCTTCAATCTCTTTACGGATTTTTAAGGCAAAATCGGAGATTGGAGCTTTGTAATTTTCCAATTGAAGATTTTCATCGATAGTTGAATAAAACCTATGGAATTCCGATTGCACGTTATCGATCAATGATGATTTGTTCGGCCCAAGGATATCTGATAATTCGATATATCTAGCATGCAGATCCAGCAAAGACTTTCTGACAGTTTTTAGATCGTTCCTGTAAGTACCCTCATTAACCCCAGTGAGTACATTATGTTTTAAACGATCAATCTCAAAAAAGCTAATTGCAATGTAATTATCTAATTTTGAAAGACCATTGGCTAATAACGTTTCACCAAGTTCGGTGCCTGTATATAAGTCCTTCCATAACGCGTTTTGATAAAGGAAGAAATCAACCTCGTTATGCACATTCTTAAAACTGCTCGATGGTTGTGTTTCATTGTACAATTCTATTTCTTTGTCGGTGAAATCTTTCATAAACTAAAAAAGCTCCAGCAGTAAAACTAATTACATTGAGCAAGGTAATTATCTCTAATCTCCATTATTTTATTCAGCATTTCCTCTGCCAATACATCAGATCTTGGTCGATCTTGAACACAGAGTATAGAATCTTCATTTAATCGTTGTTTAAAATAACTTTCTATTTCATAAACCATATCGCATTCGGTATCATCATTAGCTATTCCAAGCAAAAGCATAATGGTAATCATTCCGTCATAATCCATGCTGTGAGTATGTACAATAGGTTTGCGATTAAAATCAGCATTCATCATTAAGCTAATCCCATAGCACATTCTCTTGTGAATAATATAATCAGACATTGTGCTTTTAAGGATTCGATTGTAAGTTTGGTTGTCTATTTTCATGATGCCTTTAATTAGTTAATTTTCTTTAGAGGTGAATATATATCATCAAATACCTTTGAAACGGCTTTACCGGTATCGTAGGTATCAACTTGATAATATTGGTTTAACGTTTTTAAGTCGGTATGTCCTGTGATTTCTGCAATTAACTTATCGCTAAATCCCTTTCGCTTCATCATAGTGATAAATGTACGTCTAGCGGTATGAGTGGAAATCAATTGAAAAATAGGCACCTTTTTTCTTTCACTGGATTTGCCCCTCACAATTACATGCTCAACTTTTTGGGTATAACCTGCAAGCTCGAATACATCCTTCAAATATTCATTCTGTTTTTGATTCGCAATCAAGGGTAGTTGGAAGTCATACTTTTTGAGTATGAACCTAGACAAGGTATTTAATGGAATCTGACGGCTCTTTTTTGATAGGCTCTTTTCTTCTTTCAACGTTATGTAACCGTTACCGGTATTATGCTTTCCGATATATTTTAATTCTCCATACCTCATTCCAGTAGAACAAGCGAATACAAATACATCCCTAGCTCTTTCCAATTTTACCTTTTCATATTTCTTTTCCATTAATATCCTTAAGTCTTCAGACTTTAGTGCAATCTTTTTAGTAAAGGCTTCTTTCATCTTTTCAAATTCCGTAAACCTATCATTGTAGGTATAACCGTTTTTCAATGACCATCGCATAAAGGTTTTGAACAAACCCATATTACGTCGAAAGGTATTGGTGGCATGGCCTTTATCTTTAATGCTATAATCGGTAAATTCTGCATGGAACTTTTGATTGATTTTATTGTAAGTAAGCTTGAACCCACGCTTCCTTTCAAAGTCAGATAAGAGATTCTTAAGATTCTGGTACCGCTTAATTGAACTAGCACCCCATTTTTGACGCTTGGAGTTTACCTCCATAAATTCATCATAGGCGCGAAAAAACACACCCTTGCCGGAAATGGCTTTTTTGAATTCCGTATCAAATTCCGATTTAAGGATTTTAGAGGTAAAATCCTCACCGAACGATTTGCACCTGGCTTGAACAGCATCAAACAGATTTTCATAGCGATTTAATTGTGTATTGATTGCAGAATAATGCACGCTTTTTTTCTTTCCCTTGCTCACAGGTAATTTGTTCTCAAAATCCCAATTGCCTGGTTTAATTTTTTCACCAGTTGAGTATACAAATTTTCTTTCCTCATTTTTGAAATAGCAGGTAAACAGAATTAGACATTTTTCATCTTTGAGAATTCGAGCTTTTCTATCCTGCCACGGCTGCTTTAAAAAGAAGGTACATTTCATCGAGTTGACAATTTAAATACAATCTAGTTGACAATTTTGTTCACTCTAGTTATCTTTTGAAGATATATCAAAGATAGATAAATCAAGTAGATAAAGGCTTAAACCGCTTGTTTTATTACTGATAGTAGTATTTTATTTTTTTTGGTTCGATTCCTGGAGGTACCACATAAAGCGACAAACCCATTCTTAATAAGAATGGGTTTTTTGTTTGCGGATTTTCTGGGGTTTACCTCAAAGAAAATAAGCGAACAAAAAGGAAGTTTCCTAAGGAAACAGGTTTGTCATTTTCTATTTTGACACTAAAGGAACATTGACCGAAGGTAAATGATCTCCTGGAGGTACCACGCAGTGGTAGCGACTAAAAGCCCATCTAAATAAAGATGGGCTTCTGTTTTAGGCTTTATTGATGAACACTCTTATTACTACAACCAAAAATTCAATACCGCCTGTTATCTATCCAGATCTGTCTTGCGTTTAAACAGTTTTACATACAGCATGGGCGAAGCCATGAGGATCAATCCTGCCAGGGCTATTCCAGCTGTAAGCCCTATGTTTTCATATTGCTCCAGTACAATCTCCCATATCCCATAGCCGAACAAGACCAGGCCGCCTGCAAAAGCGATATATTGCCAAACCGCATATTTTTTTAAGAATGTCTCTTTGAGCTTTGTCATTTCTACTTAAATATGTCCTTTGTTATCCCCATCAGTTAAACCTTTTGTTTCTCCTTCTAGCTTTGTCCCTATCGTATACAATTACCTCTATGGTGTCCGTGACGTCACTACCACTATTGGTGCTTCCATTCAATATTAACCTACCCCCGCTTGTAGCGGTAAAGCTTCCCAAATTGGTATTCCCCAACGGTTTTGACGCCATTACCGTGATGGTTTGGTCAGTGGCGTTGCTTGGGTTTATCGAAAAGGCAGGTGTGTATGTATCACCAACACTCATGATGTGCAGATTATCATCAAAGACCAATGAAGTTGGCAAAATTATTCCGCCCGAATTAAACATATAGGCTTCCATATTACGCCAAATCAACGGCTCCGCACCGAAAATATAATAATGGCCGTCATCGCTGGGGTATATCCCCACACTTTGCCCCCCAGTAGTAGGAATCCCCGTGTAAACCCCGTTGCTTTTGTACCAGTCCTCTAAATTTGAATCATTGTAGTAAGCATTAGCAATTGCAGCAGGATTTCTATAATGGTAGTGGTTATCTCCGTCAATTACCTGATTATTCAACTTAAAAACAGGGTCCCAACCGTTACCAGTTCTTGTGGCAAAGAAATTAGAAAGTGCCGTCATGTGCATCTGCAATCCTTTAGGTGTACCGTCACCTGTTCCGGCCGTAGCATAATTTGGAATAATATCTTCCATCCCTAAGGTAGTAGTCCAATCATAGTATTTACCCCTGTCTGTAACCCCAGGCAATCCGTTTTCAACTGCAACAGCATGGGTGTTAGCAAAGCGTACTATGGAACCTAAAGTTATTAGCGAATAAAATACACCCCAATCGGGTCTAGCATTATATCCTCTTACCATTTCCATTGTATTGCCATCGGGCATAATCTGAATAAAAAAGAACTCAAATAGTTTTTGGCTTAAAGTCTTGGCATCAGTTTCATTGAAATGCACTCCGTAATTACCAATATAAACAACAAACTCCCAGCCAACATTTGACAAACCTTGTGCTTGGTTAAATTCATAAGCGTTTAAAGGATTTCCGTTTTGGTCTTCCAGGTAGGGATTTGACCTCGTAGAACTAGGATTAAAAAATTGGTTGTAGGCGGTATCTTGATAGTTACCGTTTTCCCAATCACCACCTATCCTAATACTTGTACGTAGTCGCATACACGCTTTGGCCCATTCATTGGCATAGTAAAACCATTCGTTCAAAATGTTCTGTTCATTGATTGTAATGGAAACGTTCATATCCCGAATAAGGGCATAGGCTTCAAGATTTCTATCCATCCACGCAATAAGTTCAAACCAAGGATTTACAAAATCATTGGCCTCAAAACGGACAAAAGTACCATGCTTTGAGTTTGATGTGTAGGTAGCTGTTCCATTTGAAAAATCCAGTTCGTCCGCATTGGCGTATTCAAGGAGTTTATCCAACACTAATCCAGCTTTTGTTTGGTCGTTGGTGAGCCATGCATGAACAGCGGCATCGTTCATATCGTGAAGATTATAGTTGCCGTCGGTAGGACTGTTTCTGTGTTTAGGGGAATAATCAATAACAGTCCCTGTCTTATTGGGATAACCCGAACCATTGTGGACTTGCTCGCCAACTACATCATGAAACCAATCAAAAGTTCCTGAATTTGGATTGGAACTAAAGTCAGCACTTCCCGAAGTCAAATCTCCGTATTGACCGGCATTGAGCCTTACAATCATTTCTGCTTTTTGACCGGTTGTATAAACCGCTTGCCCTACAATGTCTGTAGGTTGTGAAAAAGCCAATATTGGCAAAAGCAGCAATATCAAAAACTTCATTCTCGCTCTTTTATGGTTATTAGATATTCTACTACCGCCCCGCTGCTGGCATAGCAGGTCAAATCTACAGATGCTCCGGTAAAGGTAGCGGAACCTGAAACGGTTGTCCATGTTGAAGAATTAAGACCTTGATTGTCAACGGACGCTGACACACCTCCCGTAAGCCGGAATCTCCCACTACCACCGCCAGATACTTGCCGGTAAGCCACAACATAATCAAACGTACCAGCAGGTGGGTTCAAATCAAACACAACCCTGTTCGTAGCCCCGCCGGTGTCGCTATTGACCCGAATCACATAATTAACGCCTGCATAATTATGGGAAGTCTCTGCAACCACACTGGCTGTTGCTCCTAAAGCACCATTACCAAAACCAGGATCAAAAGCAGGTAATGAATTTTGGTTGTTTGTAAAAGATAGACCACTATTAACAATTAAGTCGGGATTAGGGTTGCTTGCAAGTGGAACGGGGTTCCCCGAAGTTGGCACATAAGCTGTCGGTATGGCTTGGTATACTTTTATTAGAGTGATCGAAATAGGTTCCAAGGCCAGTTCATATTGCCCATCACTAGTAAAGCCCTGGGTTCTCCCCAGGCCATCAACATCAAAAAATGTTCCCACCTCTGCCTGAAAGGTCAAGGTTACCCCGTCCTCAGCCTGAAAGAATGCTGTGGTATTTTCGTTGATCACCGAGGCATCCACTGTTATGGTCGCATTAGTATCGAATACATTTACATATTTTGCACCCCTGTTAGGTGTACCTGGATAAAAGTGAGAGTTGGACAAGGTAAGCGTTGGGTTTGATATTGTGTCCCTATGAGTTTTGAACCGATTGGAGATGATTTCAGCCTGTTCAGTAGTGAGTCCGGAGCCTGATCCTCCACCAACTGCACCCAAAGCCGTATCAATGCCTGCTAAATGGGCCTCTACGTCCTGGGTAGCCGCACTGTAGTTAGAAGGGATAGCTGTAACGGATACTTCTGAAGCGGTTTGATTATCCGTATCTGTAATAGCAAGATCGAGCCATTGCGTACCGTCCCAAACAAACACTTTCTTACTTGTCTGATCATAATAGGTTTGCCCCTCATTGGGACTAACCGGAGCGTTAATGGGCACCAGGGTAAAGGTGTCCATTTTAGGGAATTCCTGGGCACTCGTCAAAATCCCCAATAGCATTGCTGCTAAAAAAACTGTCTTTTTCATTTTTAAATTTCTTGTTTTGTTTTTCTTTTTAATTTCAAATTAACTTTTGGCACTGCTTCCCGACAGGTAGGGCCCTTACCCCGGGAGTAGTTCCTTTTAAATCACTCTTTTACTTTCTCTTCATAGGCTATTCTTTTTGATGTTATTTGTTTTTCATAGCAATTTTTTGATGGCTTCTTATATTTCTATTTCCTTTTCTTTTTTCGATCCATTCGCCATGGCTAACAGTACCGCCTTAATCGCCGATTTTTTGGTGGTATTGTGGGTAGTGGTAAACTCCATCCAATACTTTTGCACAAATCCCTCCAGGTCTTCCAAATTTTGCATCCGATCATAATCCGTTTTAATCCAAATGCCGGCATAAACGGGCAAGCCCAGCCAGAATACCTCGGGTAACCGTTCAAATACTCCTACAGTACTATCCATAGCGGCTGATTCCATTTTCGTTACTAAAACCATTTGAGTACAGTGATCCCGTGTCCCCTTCCAACTGAGCGTCAATAGCTTCCTGGTGCCACCAGGCCGCATTCAATTCTTCATGGGCAATGTACTTTTCTATACTCGCCACTGCTTCATCCAGTCGTGCTTTCATGGCAACCAGTTGTTCTTCTGTAGCTTCACATTGCACCCATTTTCCCAATCCCATTTTTCCAAAATCTTCTACAACCAGGACATAATCATCCTCCCAATCCCCATAAAACGATATTGTATATTCATATAAGGAAGCGGTAAGGCCCACACATTGAAGGGTATAGCCCGTAGCGTATTCCACCGCCTGAAGTAGCTCATCAAAAACGGATGGCTCAATGATTTCTATATTTTCCTGGATTGTTTTCGTCAAATTCTCCATAATTGTGTATGTTTGAAACAAATTCTATACAAATATATAGATATTCTATAATTAATATAGATAAATATTGTTAAATAAATCTTAAAATATAGAAATGGAATTTGACCCCAACCGATTCAAAGTCATGCGCAAGGCTTTGGGCTTCTCCCAGATCGCACTGGCGGAAGCTTTGGGAATTAAGCAAGGAAGCCTATCTGATATTGAACGGGGGAAAACCAAAGACGTATCCTCAGCGATCAAAAAGATCCTGGCAGAACTCTATGCTATAAATATAGATTATCTATATAATAGATCTGATGCGATTTTCGAAACAAAATCTATAACCCCTAAACTACCGGAGACCGATGCGATGTGGGTGGCGTATGAGCGATTCAAACTTGTTCCTTTAGTGTCACACAGAGCCCAAGCCGGTTTTATGGCCGGTTGGGGTGATGATGAATATTTGGACGACCTTCCCAAAATACCCTGGGAGGTGGATCGGGAATACAAAGGAACGTATATGACCTTTGAAGTTTCCGGAGATAGCATGGAATCGGATGAAAATCCAAGGGAAAGTCTCTTTGAAGGTGATTTGCTGTTGTGCCGGGAGGTGCAAAAACAACATTGGCAGAATAAGCTACATATCAAAAAGTGGGATTTTGTTATGGTACATCGGGAGCAAGGCATTTTAGTAAAAAGAATAGTCCAACACCATACCGAAAAAGGTGAACTTATACTGCATAGCCTGAACAGCTATTATGAAGATTTCACGGTAAAGCTGGACGACCTAATTGCCCTATTTAATATTGTAGATATTAAACGATCCATGAGAAGGTAGTTCCTATCCTGCGCTGCAAAGGAGTACCACAAAAACGCAAAAAACTGCGCATTCTAGGGTGTCTTTCCTCAATCCCTGACATTTTGTTACTATAATGATCGCCCCTGTCGTTAGGGTTTTTTAGCTTTGGAAGGTATCTCGTAAATCAATTTTAAAAATTTCATTTTGCAAACTTTCGATACGCTTTCTCCCCTTACGGATATGCAGCGCTATTTGCAATCCAAAGAATGGCTGAGGCCTGAGGAACGGATACATTCCATAGAAAAACCGGGCGAAGGAAATATGAACGTGGTCCTGAGGATACAGACCAATGCACGTTCCTTTATCCTAAAACAATCCCGGCCCTATGTGCAAAAATACCCGCAGATTGAAGCGCCCCTTTCGCGTATTACCGTAGAACATCAGTTTTATATGGCTATGCAGGATATCACATCAGCTGCCTACCTGCCCAAAATTCTGGGGTATGATAACGACAATTACCTGATGCTTCTTGAGGATTTGGGAAATTGCGAGGACATGACATCTATCTATAAAAAAAGAAGCATTGCTCCTGAAAAACTGGAGCAGCTCCTTCTTATCTTAAGTCGGGTACATCGGAAAAAAGAGATACCCCTATTTCCGGAAAATATGGAAATGCGTCGCCTGAACCATCAGCACATTTTTATACTGCCCTTTTTAGAAGATAATGGATTTCAACTGAACGATGTGCAATCCGGTCTACAGCAACTTGCCGAACCGTATAAAACCGATAGTACACTAAAGAACCGTATTGCCGGGATGGGGCAGCAATACCTCTCAAAAGGGAATACGCTGTTGCACGGCGATTATTATCCCGGAAGTTGGATGACCGAAGGGGATACCCTCTATGTCATAGACCCGGAATTTAGTTTTATGGGATTTCCGGAATTCGACCTCGGGGTCATGGCCGCCCATCTCATTCTGGCAACCCATCAAAACAGGTATTTGGATACGGTGCTACAGCATTACAAGGGACAAGCCAATAAAAATCGGGTTGCCCAAATGGCTGGTATAGAGATACTACGTAGAATTATAGGCTTAGCACAGTTACCTTTGGAAAGGACCCTTGACGAAAAAAAATCGCTTTTACATATGGCCCATAAAATGATCTTGTTGTGAACTATAGATACTATGCTTTTTTGAGCTTTGCCCTTCTCTGGATTTCTTGTGACAACACGAAATCCAAAGTGGATATTCCTTCCCCCAAAAAAACGGCCTACGCCTCCGATACACTTCAACTTTCCCGGGAAGCCCTTTATGATAAGGTCCTGGGCGCTTTAGTAGGTTCTGCCATCGGGGACGCCATGGGGGCTCCCACCGAAATGTGGTACCGCAAGGATATCCAGTTGAAATATGGTTACATTACGGATATTATCCCCCTAGTGCGTCCACAATCCCCGGAAGGCAGCTGGGCACACCATCTTATGGCGGGGGCCACTACTGACGATACCCGCTGGAAGTATGTAACGGCCAAATATTTTAGTGAATACGACACCGAGTTAAGCCCTCAAAACTTTGCTTCGTTTATCGTGAACTACTATCAATCCCAAACCAAATTATTAAGGGATGACAGTATCACGAATGCTCCGGATTCTTTGGACCACCGAATTGAAAAAATTGATTGGATAAAAGAATGGGCAAGGGTGGCCCTTGCGTATGGAAAAAGCCCGGAAGAGTATCGGAAAGCGCAAAGCCGGTTTTACGGTGGGGAAATGTCATGTGCGGGACAGCTATACACCCCTATGTTCGGGTTGGTGACAAACACCCCGGACGAAGCCTACCGAATCGCTTATGACCATGCCCTCTTTGATGTCGGATATGGTAAGGACATATCTGCCCTGGTCTCGGCCATGACCCACATGGCACTACGCACCCAAAACATGGATTCCATACTGAACGTGGCTACCTTTGTGGACCCCTACGGGTATCAGGATAGTCGATTGGTGGGCCGGATCTCTTATGGAATAGCGGATGGTTCCATAAAGAATGTATTGGCCATTCGGCAAAAAGTACTCGTAGACTCCCTGATCGCTAAAGACTCCATCCTATACAAGATCCCTGACGGATTCCCGGAACCTAAAAACGAATGGGTACGACAGGAAATGGTGTACCAACTTTTGGAAAAAGACGAAAAGGCCATCGCTTTTCATGCCGGAGAAATTTGGCAAATCCTGATCACGGGAATGCAATTTGGCCATGGGGATTTTGAAAAAACCTTGCAATTCATCGTCAATTACGGGCGTGATAATGATACCGTTGCTGCCGTTGCGGGGATGATACTGGGCGCCAGGGCGGGCTATTCCGGCCTGCCGGATGATCAAAAGCAAAAAGTGCTACAGGTCAACAAAGAAAATCTCGGAATAGATTTAGAGGCGCTGGCACAGGAACTTACCGCCCAAATACATTGATGTTGCTAACTACACGAACTATCCCTTAATCTCCAATATCTGGCGGATCATTTGGTTCGTAAAACCCCATTCGTTATCATACCAGGTCATTACCTTGAGCAAATCCCCATCCACCACTCGCGTCATGGCCAGATCTACCGTGGAGGCGTAGGGGCTTTGGATAATATCCGAAGATACAATGGGTTCCTCCGTTACGGCTACCACTTCGGCATAACGATCGGTTTGGGACTCTTCAATTAAGATCTCGTTCACTTCCTCAGGAGTTACTGTCTTTTCCATAACAAAGGTCATATCCGAAATGGACCCCACGGGTACCGGTACCCGGATAGCCACCCCGTCAAACTTACCGGAATATTCCGGCAAGGCCTTGGTGGTGGCAATAGCGGCTCCTGTAGTCGTAGGGATCAGATTTTGTGCTCCGGCCCTACCCATCCGAAAATTCTTTTTGGAAGGGGCATCCACAATCCCCTGAGAAGCGGTATACGCATGTACCGTGGTCATGATCGCCTTTTTGATCCCTATACGTCGACCCAGGATCTCTACCACAGGGCTGATATTATTGGTGGTACAACTGGCACAGGAAAAAACACTTACTTTCCCTTCTTCCGAATTCACCCCATGTACAACGGTAGGAGTATCCACGCTTTTGGTAGGTGCGGAAATCACCACTGTTTTTGCCCCTGCTTGTAAATGGCGTTCCGCATCCTCTCCCCTGGTAAACACTCCGGTACTTTCTATCACTAATTCCACTTTGTGCTCCGCCCAGGGCAATTCTTCAGGATTCCGGACGGAAGTGTAATGGATACGCTGTCCATCTACAATCAGGGTATCCTCTTCGTGGGAAACTTCTTTTTCATAAATTCCATAGACCGTATCATATTTGAGCAGGTAGGCCGTGTTTTCTATGGAGACAATATCATTTACTGCCACTACCTCCAAACCAGGGGTAGCGTTAATTACTTTTAGAGCCGCTCTTCCGATACGTCCCATTCCATTGATTGCTATTCGCATGGGTTTTGTCTTATAGGTTAATACAACGTGTTGTTCGTCCCATTAGGAGGCCAAAAATTACAAAAACAAAGCGCTTACCGGCACAACACACCTGTTATCAAATAGTTACGATTGAAGCATTGCTTTCTGGTGTAAAACACACACTTACCATTTATAAAGAAATCCCTACCATTTATAAACATTAACCATAGTTGAACTGGGGTTTTCCTTACTTTCAAAGTATCAAATCAATCTCAATAGAAGATGAACACTACAGAAGCAAAACTCGGCTATTTTTGTTGGTACCTGGTTTTAGGATTGTCTATTGCATTATTGTTGTCCAATCTCTATTTATACCTTAACGGTTAAGTTACCAAACGGATGGCATCGGGCGTATTTTTAATTCAGTAATACGCAATTCCCCGTTGGACAGGTTTTCAATTTCCAAATGCGTATAGGGTTGGTTCGGAAAAAGCTGAGCCGTTATTACACATTGGCCTTTATTCACAAATAGTTCCATAGAAGAAGCGTCCATAAAGATGGAAAACTCCAGGGTATCCGAAAGGCTTTCAGGAGCAGCATACTGCAGCTTGTTCCCAAACTCATAGTTAAATTCCGTGATTCCGGATGCCGTCCTGTCCAGCATCAGCAGTTGGCTAGCCGCATCCAGAAGTACTGCTGTTTTTTCCCCTTTCTCGTTGGATAATGTAAGTTTAAAGTCTTGCTTTGGAAGCGTGAATGAGATCATGGCCTGATTTAAACTGGGGTGCATTTTCGAATAGATCTCCTCTATGGGAATCGTCACCTGTTCTCCCGGGGTTTCCTCTGCAAGGGATTCCACAGCAGTGAGTGGGTAATTGATCAATGTATACTCCCCATTGATTTTACGCAAGGATAGTTTCCTGGGCAGGGTCATTGCACTTCTCCAGGTAGTAGCAGGTGTTTTCAGGGCGTACTGCCAATTACTCATCCATCCAATAAACAAACGTTCCCCATTCGGAGCGTTGTTATAGGTTACCCCGGCGTAATTGTCCGTGCCCCAATCCAACCATTTGTATGGTATTTGATCACTGGTAAACGTGATACCGTCAAAATCTCCTATAAAATACTGCGTGCCGCTTCCACCATTAGGCGCTCCATTTCCTACACTAATGATCAATACCCATTTTTCTTCCTCAGATCCTTCAACCTGCAAGGGAAAAAGGTCCGGACATTCCCAAACCCCACCCTGGGCGCCCTGTCCCTGCCCAAAATCACTGATATTATCCCAGTCTCTCAAATTTCTGGAACGATACAGCTTGATATGGTCACCCGCTACCAGAACCATAATCCAACTCTGTGTTTCCTCATGCCAGAAAACCTTGGGATCCCGTAAGTCTTTCACCCCATCATTACCAATCACGGGATTCCCTTTATATTTTATCCAGGTGTCCCCGTTGTCCAGGCTGTAGGCAATACCCTGAGTTTGAAAATCCTGCCTTCCCACTTTTTCGCCTTGCATTGAATGATAGGTGAAAATGGTGACCAAAGGAACTTGCCCGTCCTTACCAAAACCTGAAGTGTTCTGAATATCCACTACCGCACTTCCGGAGAAAATCAACCCGTTTTCATCAGGAAACAACCCAATAGGTTTATGCTCCCATCGTATCATGTCTTTGCTTACCGCATGGCCCCAATGCATTGGCCCCCATACGGTAGCATGAGGATAATGCTGATAAAACAAATGATATACCCCCTCGTGGTATACCAGTCCGTTAGGATCGTTTAGCCAGCCGGAAGGCGGACTAAAGTGAAACTGAGGCCTATTGGGTTCTTGAAACTCTGCAGCTGATTGCGCTCCGGAAATGGGTGGGTTATCTCTAATTTCCTTACAGGCTATACTTACGGTAGCCAGAAGGAGTAACAATGCCCTTTTTTGCATAATATTTAACTTAAACAGGGGAATTCACAAGATAAGTAAAATGTTTTTCGCCGTCTAAATTGGTATCTTTGAAACTTTAGTTGCGTCCTATGCGAGTGGTCCTTTTTTGCACTGTTGTGGTGCTGCATTTCGCCAATCTTCTTTCACAGAACACCATTGAAGAAACCTTAGCGCGATTTAATAATGGAAACGTTCCCTACATTTCGGTGAAAGAGTTGCAATCCCTAAACGATTTTATTTTGTTAGACACCCGGGAAAAAGAAGAGTTTGCCGTAAGTCGTATTCCGGGAGCTTCCTGGGTAGGGTATACTACCTTTAGCCTGGATAGCGCCCTGACGCACTTACCGCGGAAAGATATTCCTGTGGTGGTCTATTGTTCCGTAGGGGTGCGATCCGAAAACATTGGGGAAAAGCTTCAAAAAGCAGGCTTTACCCAGGTGAAAAACCTATACGGGGGAATTTTTCAATGGAAGAATGAGGATAATACCGTAGTAGATTCCAATGGGAACCCCACCGAAGAAGTACATGCTTATAGCAAACATTGGGGGAAATTGTTGACCAAGGGCCATAAGATCTATAACACCAAATCCAACCCTCTTGCACCCGGAAACGAATAACCTACTGCTTATTTTTACCCGAAATCCTGAGCTGGGGAAGTGTAAAACCAGATTAGCCAAAAAAGTCGGAGATAAAGCCGCGCTCGATATCTACACCTTTTTGTTGACGCATACCGCAAAGATCACACAACATCTTCCTGTTGACAAGCAAGTGTATTATTCGGAAGAGATTTGGGAAAAGGATATTTGGAATCCTGGTATTTATCAAAAAAGAGTACAGCAGGGCGAAGATTTGGGTATACGCATGTTACAGGCGTTCTCTGATGGTTTTGAAGCAGGATACCAAAAAATAATTGTAATTGGCAGTGATCTGTATGACCTATCCCAGGCTGATTTGCAAAATGCATTTGAAGCATTGGACCAACAGGATTATGTAATAGGTCCGGCAGAAGACGGAGGGTACTATTTATTGGGGATGAAAAAATACAAAGAACCCCTTTTTTATAATAAGCAATGGGGGAAACCCTCCGTACTGGAAGATACTTTGAAGGACTTACAACATGAGAAGTACACCCTATTGGAAACAAGAAATGACGTGGATCTTTATGATGATATAAAGGATATTTCTGTATTTCAGCCATTTTTAAAACACCTAAAAGCATGACAAAAAAGCAATTGCATGAATCCGTTGCCTATCTCAGAAACAAAGGTTTTGAAGCGCCTGAAGTAGGTATTGTCCTGGGTACCGGACTAGGACAATTGGTAAATGAGATTGAGGGCGCCATTGAAGCGCATTACAACCATATCCCTTACTTTCCTCTGGCCACCGTGGAGTTTCATTCCGGAAAACTGATCTATGGTTCCATTGAAGGGAAAAAAGTAGTGGTTATGCAGGGGCGTTTCCACTTGTACGAAGGATACGATTTTCTGGATATTACTTACCCCATTCGGATCATGCACCAATTGGGTATCCAAAGACTGTTTATTTCCAATGCCGCCGGAGCCATTAACCTGAGTTTTAAAAAGGGAGAGATCATGCTCATTGAGGACCACATTAACCTACAGGGCGGCTCTCCGTTAGCGTTCAAAAACGTTGCAGAATTTGGAGATCGGTTTGTAGATATGAGTGAACCGTATGATCCCGAAATGCGCAAAAAGATTGAGGAAATTGCTATCGACAAAGGGATTCCTTTACAGAAAGGCGTTTATGCTTCTGTGGTCGGACCCCAGCTGGAAACGAAGGCGGAATACCGTATGCTTAAAACAATCGGAGCTGATGCAGTTGGCATGAGTACCGTTCCGGAAGTAATTGTAGCCAATCATTTACGACTACCCATTGTAGCGGTTTCTGTTTTAACGGATGAGTGTGATCCCGACAATTTGGAACCTATTAATATTCAGGAAATTATAGAAATAGCAGGAAATACGGAACCTAAAATGATACAATTGTTCAAAGAACTAATCAAAATACTATGAGTTATTTAAATGCTACACAGGATCTTTACAAAGAAGCTGCCTTAACCCCCGATGTAGGGCTTTGTTGCACCACCACTCCCATTTGGCAATTTCCGGGATTGTCCATTCCTAAGATCATGCAGGAAATGAATTACGGCTGTGGAAGTACGGTCTCCGCCCAGGATCTGGTAAATCAACCCAAAATCTTATATGTGGGTGTAGGCGGTGGCATGGAATTGTTACAATTCTCTTACTTTTCCAGGCAAAAAGGGGGAGTTACCGGTGTGGATTCCGTTGATGAAATGCTGGTTGCTTCACAAAAGAATTTCAAAATTGCCGAAAAAGAAAACGATTGGTTCAAAAGTGAGTTTGTTAACCTGGTAAAAGGAGATGCATTACACCTTCCTGTCGCCGACCAAAGTATGGATGTTGCCGCGCAAAACTGCCTGTTCAACATCTTTAAAATGGAAGACCTGAAAAAGGCTGTCGCAGAAATGTACCGGGTGCTAAAACCTCACGGCCGCCTGGTAATGAGCGATCCGATTTGCGAACAACCCGTGAATGATACTTTGCGAAATGACGACCGCCTACGGGCCCTTTGCTTGTCCGGAAGTATTCCGCTTCAAGCGTATATTAAAGTATTGACAGATGCCGGCTTTGGGACTATCGAAGTAAGAGGACGCAGGTCATACCGGATACTGAGTCCCAATCATTATCCCACAGACGAATTGATACATATAGAGTCTATTGAGATCGCGGCTATCAAAGATCCCATGCCGGAGGACGGCCCTTGTATTTTTACGGGAAAAACAGCGATCTATTATGGAAATGAAGCCTATTTTGATGATGATAAAGGCCATGTACTTCAACAAAATCAGCCTTTGGCAGTTT
Source organism: Croceivirga sp. (assembly GCA_028284285.1). Lineage (GTDB taxonomy): Bacteria > Bacteroidota > Bacteroidia > Flavobacteriales > Flavobacteriaceae > Croceivirga. Next base: position 82,165 of record JANQSA010000031.1, on the reverse strand, counting down.
GCGATAAGACAGCTGCTGCGTTGAAAGATGCCGGCAATGAAATTCACATTAGTGAAAGCACGTGGCATTACAATGGAGGAGGTTGCTGTTAATTTGGAACGGAATGTAAGTTTTGTTTTCCAACTACTACTAGTAATAGGTAAAATTATTTGCCTTGGCCCCAAAGATTAGCATTATAATTCCCGTCCTTAACGAAGCTGCTTATATTGGTAAACTATTAGACCATCTTAAAAAGCAAGCGTATGATGAACGTGAATTGGAGTATTTGGTCATAGACGGTGGAAGCTTGGACGCTACGGTCCAGATAGCAAGTCGTGAAGCCACTAAAGTGATTTCCTCTAAAAAGGGGCGGGCCAGACAGATGAACCTGGGGGCAGCGCATGCCACAGGTCAATTGCTTTACTTTTTACACGCCGATACATTTCCTCCAAAGTATTTTGACCAATATATCCTGGAAGCGCACCAGCAAGGGTTTCCTGTGGGTTGCTTTCGCATGCAATTTGATTCAAAAAATCCGTTTTTACGTTTTTTTGCCTGGCTTTCCCGTATTAACCATACCCTTTGCAGAGGAGGTGACCAATCGTTGTTTATTACCAAAGCGTCTTTCCAAAATACAGGTGGATTTAATGAAGACTACCTTATTTATGAAGACAGCGAATACATAGGAAGACTATACAAGACCATGAAGTTCAGGGTACTTCCCCATAACGTGATCACCTCAGCAAGAAAATACCGGCAAAAAGGATGGCTGAAGGTGCAGTTCCATTTTGCAATGATTCATCTAAAAAATCACCTGGGAGCAGGCCCAAAAGACTTATTCCAATACTATAAAAAAAATATTCTCACCTAAACGGTCTTATCCAATGAATACAAGAATACCAATCATAGTCCTGCTACTTTTAGCAATAACAACTGGGTGCAAAAATGGTGAACAAAAAGAAAGTTCTCCGGAAAACCAAAATGCCGTAAAAGCGGAAATCCCAGGAAACCTTCCTGACAGCTGGGTAACAAGGCGAGTAGATAATGCTAAAAGCAAACTTACCGCAAGCCCGGCGGGAAAAATTGTCTGGCAAGCCATGGAGGCCCATGGGGGTTTGGCCAGGTGGTATGCCAATGGTCCTTTAACGTTTCGGTTTAACTACCAACCTTTGGATGGCGGTACACCAAGAGATACCTACCAGGCCATTGATACCTGGAGCAGCAAAGCACGTCATTTTCAGGTGGGGGATTCAACTTCGCAGTTTGGTTGGGATGGGGAAAACGCCTGGGTAGCCGCAAAAGATAGTACTGTTTTTCCGTACAACACCCGATTCTGGTCCCTTACTCCCTATTTCTTCGCAGCACAACCTTTTGTATTGGATGGCCAGGGCGTGAATTTGGAACTGCTCCCTCAAAAGGAACATCAGGGAAAACTACAAGATGTGGTCAGGGTCACTTTTGACGAAGGAACCGGCGACGCCCCGGACGATTATTACATTCTGTATTTTGATACGGAATCCCATACCTTGAGCGTTATTCGATACATCGTTTCCTACCCAGGGTATTTTAAAAAAGGGGAGCACCTGCCGGAAAAGCTCATGCAACTGGAAGGAGAGCAACAGGTAGAAGGCATTCTTTTTCCAAAACGCTACAAAACCCACTGGCTAACCGAAGAAGAACGCCCGGGGGAATATATCACATCCATTACGCTAAGCGATGTAACATTCCAGTCACTCCTGGGGAAAGAATATTTTGAAGTTCCGGAAGGGGCTACCCTTTTAGAGGGACTCTAATGGGGTTACTGCCTATCAATAGACATATCGCATAACACGCTAATCTTAGAAGGAAGGACGAGAATTAGGGAATTGTATTTACCACGGAAGAAGGTTAATCATTCTCAAAAGAAAGATCCGCATAGTCCTTTAGTACCCCACTGGTAATGAGTTCCGGCAGCTCCCTTTTTGCAGTGGCAACGGATGTTCTTTTGTGGTAACCGGGACTTTTGGAATCTATAATATCTATCATAGTTATGGGAGGAAGTAGGTTCTTTGCCAGGAACAAATTTCGCTGATTTTTAAATACTTCTGTGAACTCAGATTGTCTCTTCGTGCTGCTGCTTTGATTGAATATATCCTGTAAGCTTTTGGCAAAATGCTCTCCCTCGATACTGTTGATGTGATGAAAAATGGAAACTTTAAAATACTTGTTGTTGGTGAGTGATTCCTTAAAGTTAATGACTAAAACACGTTGATATTTTCCATGATTTTTCAAATACCGCTGGTTGATAGCGTCCACATAGTGTTGCAATTGTTTTTGATTGCCAATGGGCCGCTCCAATTCGGGCTTTGCTTTTGTGCTCTCCGTCTCTTCTATGGTTAGCGTGGTATCGTTTTCAATGAGGTATACTCTAGCCCCATGCACCATGAGCTGAGAGGCCAAACGCTGAAAGATTTGTTTTTTTAAAGCTTTTATTTCCAGGGATGGCAAGGAAGAGCCCTCACCGGGAAGCAGGTAAATTACGGCATTTTTAAGATGATCACTTTTCGGGGAAACCCGTGCAAGCGCTTTTTCATCAAAAATGGCATTTTCCGAATCGGAAGGGGCTTCCAATTGTACTGCCATTTTTTTAAAAGAATCCGGGGCTTCCGGGATAATGTATTCCCTTCCTAAGTACAATTCACTTCCGTTCTTGAGATTCTTTTGATTCAACTTTACAAAATCCGCGTAATATTTCACCGGGTCCAAACCCTGTTTTCTGAGAATGGAAAAGATACCATCTCCATTTTGTGCTGTAACTACAATCTGCTGCCCGCTGAGGCGTACTAGACTAAAAACAAGGAAGAGTGAAAGAAAAGTCCTCATAAAAGCAGCGGTAATTACAACGCAAAGATAGTGTCCTTATCGCTGAAATAAACGATTCACCTCAAAATATATACATTAAAAATACTGTCCTATTCCAAACACGATCCCCCTTGCCGCATCTTTTGTGATTCCGTGGCCGTAATCAATCCGGAAAATAGCATTAAAAATACGTTTGTGAATGAATCGCACCCCAATACCCGGATAAATCCTAAGGTTTTGATCATCCGCAAAATCCCCGAAATCCCCTCCCGGATTCCGCCAACTTCCACCATCAATGAATATATTTCCTTGAAGTGAGAACCATTCGCCATCAATAAAGGCGTGCCTGTATTCTGTATTCAGCACAATAGCCGCAGTACCTCTATCTATGATATTTCCTACTCCCCGGATATTCAAGTTGTTGTCTACAGCGAAAGGAGCAAATGGCGTGTCCAGATTACTGGCCAGCCCTAACCGGAGTCGGGAAGCCCAATTTCCGCGTTTTCCCACACGTTTGAAATATGAAAAATCATTGAACCCGATCCAAAACTCCGGAAGTTGATCACTGGTACTGATCACGTATTGGAAATTAAGGCTACTCCGGAACCCGTCCAAATATTGATAGTAGTATTCAATTCCGTCATAGTTATAAATGAATTTGTACAATAATTTGTCTACCAACAATTGCTGAGGCACGTTGGGGTCGGTAGTTCCAAAAAGATAATTGTAATCTTCTGTGAAAAAGTTTATCCCCAACTCAAACCGATTGCGAAAATTCAACTCGTACAGCCCAAGTACCTCAATCGATTCATTGCGGTACTCGTACTGGGCTATACCATTTTCCAGGAAAACCGGCTCCTGGGTTGTTAGGTCCTGATAGTTCATAGCAAGTCCCAAGCTACTGGAAAAAAGATAGGGTGCCCTTACATTTAGACCATAAGAGTTAAAAACATCATACTGGTAAAAAGCACCCAGGGTGATGTTCTGCCCTAGAAAGTTAAACTCCTGAAGACCAATCCGAAAGGCAAACTCATCGTTGATGGAAGTAAAGACATTGGCAAAAGGGATAATGGTAAAATTCTCTTCAATGCCATAGTATACATCATACATTCCCTCCTCTTCTGTCTCAAATACCTGATAATACGCATGAGAAACCGATGGCAATCGGATTAGCCGGTCAATGTCTTCCTGAAGTGCTAATGAGTCCAGTCTACTCCCCGGTTGTACTTTCGAAATCTTTTTTACAAAGTTAGTCCTGGTCCGGGTATTCCCCTGAATTTTTACATCTGCTATAACCCCCTGTCCTAAGGATATGTTGGCAAATAGGAGAAAACACAGAAGGGTGTACTTCTTCACAGCGGGAGTTGGTTTTTTACCTTAGTCCGCCATAGTGCTCTCGAATTACATCTTCTGCTGGTTTATTTTGTGGTGTAAATCGATTATCCCCTGCTCCCCCGGAACGATCGTGATGTATAAACCATTTCCATACAAAACCACCTGAAAACCAATCTTCCTTCCAGAACTCCGAGAAAAGTACGCTAAGCGCTTCCGCCTGAGCCTCTAAATTCACATCCATCTGATTTCTATCCACTAACCAGGGCTTTTTAGCTGTAAAATCCATGCTGCGGTAGCCAAACTCCGTGAACAAAATGGGTTTTTCAAAATGCAAAGCGGCCTCAGCTAACCTGGTTTTCCATTTTTGCCATCCACTGCTTAATTCAAGCTTTGTAGGAAATTGTTCCTGGGAAAGCGGAAAATAGGCATCCACACCAATAAAATCCAATTGCTCCCAGAATGGCGTACGGGGATATTCGTCCCAGTTCGCGGCATAGGTAAGTTTGCCTTTAAAAACGGATCTTACTTTTTTGATCAACCCCCTCCAGAAATCCGGTCGATGGGTAATAAACTCTTCTAATTCCGTACCAATGCAGTAGATCTCAACACCCGTATCCTGAGCGACCTGCGCGTAGGTTAAAATAAAATCGGAATAGGTTTTCTCAAAAGTCGCCCAATCTTTTTCGGATTGCATCCCGATATCTCCTGTAAACTCGCCCCGCCACACCCATATCTGGGGCTTCAGCATAATTTTAATGCCATTTTGTTGCAAAAGTGCAATGTACTGCATTGCGCCTTTTTTGGTTTCTCCATACCACTGTCTATCCGTATCAAAAATAACCTTTGGGGCATCCAGGCTACGTAAAAACCCAAAGGGCATAACAGCAGCATAGTTTGCATTAACAGCGACTACAGGGTCAATATGCTCTTGTTCCACCTTTTCCCGCGAACCTACAAAGCTGACCCCATTGATCTTTTCCTCGGTCTGGCTATTACAACCGAATTGCAGGAGGCATAAAAAAACAAGTCCTAATCGTTTCATTCACCTTCGATTAGGACTAAAATACTTTTTTTAAGAAGTGTAGGCTAAAATACGGCCCGTAAACCTATGTTAAATGTTTGGCCAAGCCCCGTATCATTCCCCCTAAAAAAATTAGTATACAATCCCTCAATATTCAATTCCTTGGTTAACTGGTATTTCACGCCGCCACCATAGGCCGTCAAATCCTGGGAAAAATCCCTACCACCGATATCCACCAGTTGAATATGTTGAAGTAAACCTAAAACAGTAAATTTTGAACTCGGAAAATAGCTTAAAAAGACCCCTGGGATCAATCGGACACTGTTGTTGGCAAAACTGTCCTCTTCATTCCCAAAATTGAGTTCAGTATTAAGTTCGGTAAACAACTGCCATTTCCCCTCCGCAAAGGAATAGTCATAAAAAAACCGGTTTTGCCAGGTAAACCCGTCCTGATCCAGGAATACATCATTTTCAGTTTCATTATCAATGAGCGGAATGAAAAAGGCACTTTGTATGGAAAAATTATTCACGCTGGCAAAAGGGGTAAACTTTATTGCCGGAGCAATAGAGGTGAGCCCGGATCGTGCTGTCCCCTCCTCACCGTCAAACGACAAAAAGTCAAACAAGCCCCTACCTCCTGTAGTATTGGACCTAAACTCAAGCAATACCCCAAGATTCACACGTCGGTTTTGACCCACTCCGGTGAAAACATCCAGAGTAGAGGTAAAAAATACATTTCTGGGGATATCCCCGTTAAAAGTATCCTCTGTTTCCGTATACAAATTATTGAACCATTTGATATCCCATTGGCCCTTTCCAATAAGTTTTGAAGGGGTAAGGGTTTGAATGTTGCTTCCCTGGACCGTTGGTTCATCGGTCCCATCATCCTGGGCATTTAGATGAAATAAGGATAATAGCAGTCCTGCCATTAAAAAATGGTATTGTAGATATTTCATAAGTATCACTTTTAGTGGATTATTTTATTTGGTTTCGTTTAACGCCCAGTCATAAGGATAGTATCCTACTTTAGCGGATACATTTATTTTCTCGTTACGGAATTGATTAATAAAGGAAATCTCTGTTTGTCCTCCCTGGGTAAAATCGCCTTTGTACCATTCGAAAATTTGCGAGAGCAACACTTTCTTTCCCTTTACTTTAATAAAATTGGGATTGTTTAATGCCAATTCCGTTTGCCGCTGTAATTGGGATTCCAGTTTGCCAGGCAAATACGCTTCATCAATGATGGGAGGACACCCCATACCCGCACAGACCAATACAAAATGAAAGCGGGCTTCTTGCGGAAAGTTCCCGCGTAGCAACTCGTTCTCTATAGCGTTAAGCGTTATTTGTTTTCCGCCAAAGTCTCGGGTAGTGGTATCGAAAAAACCGTTGATGTCCAATGGGGATTTAACCGGATAGTTGTCCACAATACCTTTGATCACCAATAGATTGTAGCCATTGATCCAAAACGCCTGGTAGGTTTTTGCATCCTCCTTAGCCACGGAAAGGGTCCTGCCCATCTCCAAAAGCTCGTTGATAGCAGCAGGATTAGCCTTAACAGCGCTGTAGTCCACTCTACTATCCTTTATATACGTTGAAAAAAACACATCGGCTTTGGAGAAAAAATCCGCCGTTCCCTGGGAAACTCCCCAATGGAAAACCAGCAGGCCTATGAGCGTAAAAAGAAGTTTTGCTTTCATGTTGCTTGTTGTTCGTTGATAAAATCTGGAGTATCCGTCGTTACCCCTTTCTCAACCCTACAACTCATCCAAATATTTAAGAATTTTTTAAGGATTTCACTATCAGCATTTTACCCGTACGTATTTATACAATTAACCTTACAATACCCCGGGAAATTTATACTCTTTCTAAATTAAGGCGCACTTGTAAAGTTCCTATCTTTAAGACCGACACATCTTCCAACCCATAAACGCCCATGGAAAACATCATTATTATTGGAAATGGTATTGCCGGGGTTACAGCAGCCCGACACATTCGAAAACTTTCCAAAAAACGCATCATCATTATCTCAGCAGAGACAGATTATTTCTTCTCCCGGACGGCCTTAATGTACGTGTACATGGGACATATGAAGTTTGAACATATACAACCCTATGAGAATTGGTTCTGGGAAAAAAACGATATGGAATTGGTACGCGGCTATGTCACCAAAGTGGATGTTGAAAACAAGCAGCTCTTAGTAGATGGCGCCCGGGCTTTTTTTTATGACAAGTTGATCATAGCCACCGGTTCCAAACCCAATAAATTTGGTTGGCCAGGTCAGGATTTGCACGGTGCGCAGGGATTGTACTCCAAACAAGATCTGGATCTGTTGGAAATAAACGCTCCCAATAAAGAAGCCTGTAAACGGGCGGTTATCGTAGGGGGTGGTTTAATTGGAATAGAACTTGCCGAAATGCTCCGTAGCAGGGATATCCCGGTAACCTTCCTGGTACGGGAAAGCAGCTTTTGGAACGGGGTGCTCCCGGAAGGAGAATCCCAAATGATCAATGAGCACATTCGGGAGCATCATATTGATTTGCGCCTGGCCACCAATCTTGTAGAGATCATTCCGGATGATCAGGGAAGGGTTAAAGCAGTAACTACAGATAAAGGAGATACGATCCCATGCGATATGGTGGGGCTGACGGCAGGTGTATCCCCCAATGTGGCATTTTTAAAGGGATCCGGAATTGAATTGGGCCGGGGCGTGAAGGTGAATCGCTATCTGGAAACCAATATCAAAGATATTTACGCCATAGGGGATTGTGCAGAACAACATGAAGCGATTGGCAACCGACGTCCCATCGAGGCGGTATGGTATACCGGACGAATGATGGGGGAAACCGTAGCCCAAACCATTTGTGGCAATCGAATTGAATACAAACCCGGACATTGGTTTAACTCCGCTAAGTTTCTGGACATTGAATACCAAACCTATGGATGGGTATTTGGAGAACGGGGCAAAAAAGAGTATGAGGAGCACTTTCATTGGAGACATCCTCAGGAGAAATTATGTATTACCGTAGCCTTCAATAAAGAGAACAACTTGTTTTTAGGCATCAACACCTTTGGCATTCGGATGCGGCATGAGATTTTTGATCGCTGGTTAACCGAAGAACGGGATGTAGACTATGTGATGGAACACCTGTCAGATGCCAATTTTGACCCCGAATTCTATAAAAATTATGAAGCCGAAATCGTACAGCAGTACAATTCGGTGTTTGGAAAATCCATTCAGTCCAAGAAGAAAAGCATCAAAAGAATCTTTCAACTCAACTAAATTACATGAGCACTTACGATAGAAGTATGGCCCTTACTGGTCAGCCTCCGGTAATCCTGAATCGAAATCAAAAAATAGCAACACTAATAGGTATGTTCGGCCTGGCCATTCTCCTTTTGGCTGCTTTCAATGTAAGTTTTCCGAACAAAGGCCTCTGGCTTACCCTGGCCTTGACAAGCATTATTGGGGGTACGGTTTGGTTTTCCCGGGAAGCCTATTTGGATAAATATCCGGGGATTAAAAATGACGGAGTTTGGTTCAAATCACTTTCCAATCAGGGATTCTGGGGATGGATGGCAGGTATTGCCTTAACCGGTTTTTATATTGTCCTGTATTTCTTCCCGGAATATTTGGGCCTTGTAAAAGGCGAAGACAACAAAGGTGTGATAGGGCTTTTTGATCCCTTGAGTAAGGCATTGAGCGGGAATCCTGCCAGTCAATGGTTTGTTTACGGCACTTTATATACCGTGGCTATTTTGGCCTTTGGGATCAAATTTCTTTGGAAGTACCGTCATAACAAATATGAACGTATTCGCACCTACAGTGTGATGTTCTTTCAAACGGCTTTCGCTTTTATTATCCCGGAATTCATGGCCCGGTTAAATGGTAGTTCCGTTTTAAACGGTGGTAGCCTGCCGTATTACGACCTCAAGAACATGTGGCCCTTAAACTACTATAATTTTGAAGGCTACCGCATTAAAGGCTTTTTGAGCTCAGGTGATATAGGCTTTGCCATGCTCATTTTTGGCATTGCTTCGGTTTTTATCATAAGCCCGATCCTGACCTATAAATTTGGAAAACGTTGGTATTGTTCCTGGGTCTGTGGTTGTGGAGGCCTGGCGGAAACTGCTGGTGATCCTTTCCGACACCTAAGCGATAAAACCGTTAAAGCCTGGAATATAGAACGTTGGGTCATCCATAGCGTTGTGGTCTTTGTGACCCTAATGACCACAGCGGTCATCTACTCCTATCTGGGTAATGATACCAGCAAGTATTGGTTGACCAAAAGTACTTTTCTCATTGGAGTGGCAGTACTACTTACGGCTGTTTTTGTTTGGGTAATGGCTTTTAAACGCAAGCAATTTCAAAAGGATGCCATCTATGGCGCCATTGGGTATTTCGTAATTATCATGGCCTTACTCGGTTTTCATTTCTTTAGCGGAGATGGCAATGTTTTCCTGTTTAAATCGGAAACCCTACGGAAATCCTATTCCTTTTTAATCGGCAGTATTTTCTCCGGAGTTATCGGAACCGGTTTCTATCCTGTTTTAGGGAACCGGGTATGGTGTCGTTTTGGATGTCCCATGGCAGCTATTCTGGGGTTTCAACAACGTCTGTTTTCCCGATTTCGAATTACCACCAATGGCGGGCAATGTATTTCCTGCGGTAATTGTTCTACTTATTGTGAAATGGGGATAGACGTACGCGCTTATGCACAAAAAGGAGAGAATATCGTACGCTCCAGTTGCGTAGGCTGTGGTATTTGCTCTGCCGTATGTCCAAGGGGTGTTTTAAAATTGGAAAACGGACCCCTGAAAGGACGTATTGATAGCAACCAGGTTTTGCTGGGTAATGATGTGGACTTAATGCAATTGGTGAATCAAAAATGATATGTTTCGTATAGGTCTGATCCTGCTTCTCTTCCTGGCATCTTCAAACGAAAAGATGTACCATCGCGAATATCATCAAAACGGACAGCTTAAATCCCAGGGCTGGAAGCTAGGGGACTCCAAGGAAAATTTTTGGAAATATTACTTCCCGAACGGGGTGCTTCAGCAACAAGGTCATTATAAAATGAATCGCAAGACCGGGTATTGGTACTTTTACAACACGTCCGGCCGTCTTGAGATGGAGGGCCATATGGTAGCTGGAAAAATGGTGAACTGGTGGTTATTTTATGATGAAAACGAAAAGATCAACCATAAATGCCAACTCCAGGATGGTATAAAAAACGGATATTGTCTGAAATATAAGGATGAGAAATTAACATCCGCCGAGAAATACCACCAGGGTAAAAAAGTTAAGGAATGGTTTACTTTTTCCAGTTTCAGGAAAGAAAACAAACTATCCGATTTAAAATAATGACAGATATAAAAGTTATTATACCCGCCTTTAACGAAGCGGACTCCATTGCCAAAGTTATCGCTGAAATTCCTTCTGATGCCTCAGAGATAATTGTAGTAAACAACAATTCCACAGACGCCACCGCGGAAATAGCTCAAAAAGCCGGTGCCACAGTTTTGACGGAAAACCGTAAAGGATATGGTTTTGCTTGCTTAAAAGGGATGCATTACATCGAAGAACAATCCAAATCCCCCGATATTATCGTATTTATCGACGGAGATTATTCAGACTACCCTGAAGAAATGGACAAAATTGTGGCCCCAATCTTAAATGAGAATATGGATTTGGTTATCGGAGCCCGAAAAAAAGCGCTGAGAGAACCCGGTGCTATGACCCCACAACAGGTCTTCGGTAACCAACTGGCCACTTTTTTGATGCGTTTATTTTTTGGGGCAAAATTTACAGATTTAGGGCCTTTTAGGGCTATTAAATACGAAAAGCTCAAAGAATTGGAGATGAAGGATACCACCTATGGCTGGACGGTAGAAATGCAATTGAAAGCGATTCGTAAAAAACTGGCTTACAAAGAAGTACCTGTGCGATATAAACGTAGAATTGGTGTCTCAAAAGTTTCAGGAACCGTAAAAGGTACTATATTTGCAGGCGTAAAAATTTTGGGTTGGATTTTTAAATACAGTATCAAATGAGTATTGGATTGACCATCGCTTACATCATCATCGCAATCTACAGCATTGCCTTAATGTTGATTTTCTTTTACAGTCTGGCCCAGTTGAATTTGCTGATCAATTATCTCACCTACAAACGACAAAACGAAGAGGCTCCCAAATTCAACCTTCTGGACCCCAAGGAAATCCCGCATGTAACTATCCAGCTTCCTATTTACAATGAGGAATACGTGATGGAGCGACTGCTCAACAATATTGCCAGGATAGAATATCCCAAAAGCAAACTGGAAGTTCAGGTATTGGATGATTCCACTGACGATTCGGTTGAAGATACTGCCAGAAGAATTGCGGAACTGCAAAAAACCGGCCTCGATATCCAACATATCCGTCGCGAGAATCGGGTAGGATTTAAGGCTGGAGCGTTGAAAGAGGGGCTGGCTATTGCCAAGGGAGATTTTGTAGCCATTTTTGATGCAGATTTTCTTCCGGAAACGGATTGGCTCAAAAAGACCGTCCCCTATTTCAAGGACCAAGAAATAGGAGTGGTACAAACCCGATGGGGCCATATCAATCGGGACTATTCCACTCTAACTCGCATCCAGGCTTTTGCGCTGGATGCCCACTTTACCCTGGAACAAGTAGGGAGAAACTCCAAAGGGCATTTTATCAATTTCAATGGTACAGCAGGGATTTGGAGAAAGCAATGTATCCTGGATGCCGGCAACTGGGAAGGAGATACCTTAACGGAAGATCTGGACTTAAGCTACCGCGCACAATTAAAGAATTGGAAATTCAAATATCTTGAAGATGTAGAAACCCCTGCAGAGCTTCCCGTAGTAATGAGCGCAGCCCGATCTCAGCAATTTCGTTGGAATAAAGGGGGAGCGGAAAACTTTAGAAAAACGGTATGGAGTGTCATCTCCGCAAAAAATATTGATTTCAAAACCAAGTTCCACGGTGTTATGCACCTGTTGAACAGTTCCATGTTCCTATTTGTGTTTTTAGTGGCCGTACTGAGCATCCCCATGCTATACATCAAAAATACCTATGGCCACCTGGCCTGGGTTTTTGAAATAACAAGCTTTTTCATCATCAGTACTATCATCCTATTCTTCTGCTATTGGTTCACGTATAGAAGTATTCAGGGAGGTGGATTTGACAAATTTGTGGATTACATTAAGCTGTTCTTTACGTTTTTCTCTGTAGCACTTGGGCTTTCCCTACACAACTCCATAGCGGTCTTAGAGGGACATATGGGGAAACGAAGTGAATTTGTTCGGACACCAAAATTTAACATTAACAGCCTTACGGATAGTTGGAAAGGGAATAAGTATATCGCTAAAAAATTATCCCCAAACATGGTGATCGAATTTGGCCTGATGGTATACTTCCTTTTTGGGATGTACAGCGCTATTCCATTGAATGACTACGGATTGTTTCCTTTCCATTTGATGTTGTTCCTTGGTTTTGGTTTTGTGTTCTTTAAGTCGCTAGTGGCCAAAGCCTAATCCATGCATGCTTATTGGAAACTGCACAAAATCCCAATCTTACTGGTGTTGGGAAGTGCCGTCTTTTACGGAATCTTTGGGTACGACCTGGTACGGGAAGATTTCATAAAACTTATCTGTCTTTTCGGGGCGCTTTTTTTTCTGCATTTTAAGCTCATTCAATTTGAACGATGGAATACGGCTTTCCTGGTGGTTGCCGGGGTACTGTTCCGACTGGTTTTCCTGTTGGCAGAACCCAACCTTTCCCAGGACTTTTATCGCTTTATCTGGGATGGTGAATTGCTAATTTCTGGGATCAACCCTTACCAATACACCCCTAACGAACTGATAGCCAACGCCGAATTCCAAATTCCCAATGCCACAGTACTTCATCAGGGCATGGGAGAGCTAAGTGCCCGACATTATAGCAATTACCCGCCGATAAACCAGCTGCTTTTTGCCATAAGCGCATTTTTAGGTAGGGGCAGTATTACCGCTTCCCTGGCGATCATGCGACTATCTATTGTTTTAGCGGATCTGGGTATTCTCTATTTCGGCAGAAAACTACTCCGGCATTTAAATCTAAGCCCACATCTGATATTCTGGTACTTTATAAATCCCCTGGTGATTATTGAACTCAGCGGGAACCTACATTTTGAAGGCGTAATGCTATTCCTGTTCCTTTGGGCTATATTCCTTATCGGAAAAGGAAAATACTTATGGGCGGCACCGGTGTATACCGCTGCCATTCTGCTCAAATTGGTGCCCCTTTTGTTTTTACCCTTATTCCTACCCCTGCTTGGATTCAAAAAAAGCGTGTTTTTTTACGCCCTGGTAGGCATCAGCGGGGTAGTATTCCTCTTCCCTTTCTATTCCCCGGAATTAGCAGACAATTACGCACAAACCTTAGGCCTTTGGTTCTCCAATTTTGAATTCAATGCGGGAATGTATAATCTGGTAAAACAACTGGCTATTTCCCAATTTGATGCTAAACCCTGGGAACTGATTAAGGATTATGGTGTATTACTGAAACTCTACATGGTTTTACTCATTTTGTTGGTCACCTTTTTCAGAGCCAATCATACCCTAAAAGAGGTACTAAAATCCATGTTATTATTGCTAAGTTGTTATTACCTTTTTTCCGCTACCGTACACCCCTGGTATTTGATCTTTCTAATTGGAATATGCATTTTTACGGCGTACCGGTACCCTGTAGTTTGGTCTGCCATGGCAGTTTTAAGCTATTTTGCCTACACCCAACCCGATTTCAAGGAAAACCTATGGGTATTGTTTCTTGAATATTTTGTGGTAATATCCTTTATAATCTATGAATTTATCAAGAATAACGACCACAAAATACTAATTCGTCAAAAATGGAGAGAAGAGTAGGCTGGTTGAGATGAATTTGTACTTTTATTCCATAATGAACGAGAATCTCTACATCGTTACTGCGACAACTCCTCGTCCGTTTCGTGCGCGCCGCCGCCCGTAAGGGTGCTTTCCAGGTATTGGGATTAGGTGTGTCCATTCCCGCAACAACTATTCTAAATTTCATTCTCTCATTCTGAATTAAAAATTACGGCAATGCATATTGTTGTAGCCAACGAATCACACATACGATACGCTCAAATCATTAGCGATACCATTACCGAATCTGCGAAAGTCCGTGGAACAGGTATTGCGCAGCGGACTCCGGAATATATTATTAAACGGTTAGAAAACGGCAATGCAGTCATTGCGTTGGATGGGGAAAAATTCGCAGGGTTCTGCTACATAGAAGTGTGGGGGAACAAAGACTTTGTAGCCAATTCCGGGCTCATTGTGCATCCCGATTACCGTGGGAGAGGCTTAGCCAAACAAATCAAGAAACGAATTTTTGAACTCTCTCGCGAGAAATTTCCGGATGCCAAAATATTTGGTATTACCACAGGTTTGGCGGTCATGAAGATGAACTATGAGTTAGGCTATAAGCCTGTAACTTTTTCTGAACTTACGGATGATCCGGATTTCTGGAAAGGGTGCCAAACCTGTAAGAATTTTGATATTCTCACCCGCACAGAACGCAAAATGTGCCTTTGTACCGGAATGTTGCACGACCCCAAAGCGAAAAACAAGCATCCAAAAGCAGAAAAGATCAACAAAAAGACCTTTTCACGATTAAAGAGTATCAAGGAGCATTTATTTCTAAAGAAAAAAGCAAAATGAAGAAATTAGTTCTGGCCTATAGCGGTGGATTGGACACCTCCTATTGCGCAAAATACTTGTCCAAACAAAAGGGATTTGAAGTCCATGCGGTAAGTGTGAACACCGGTGGATTCTCCCCTGACGAAATAAAGGACATTAAAACAAAAGCATTGGCCCTGGGGGCCGCCAGCTACACCTCAATCGATGCCGTGGAAAGTTTTTACGAACAAGTGGTGAAATACTTGATTTTCGGGAATGTGCTCCGAAACAATACCTACCCCTTGTCCGTTAGTGCGGAGCGGATCGTACAAGCAGTAGAAATTGCCAATTACGCTAAAAAAATAGGGGCCGAATACATTGCCCATGGCAGCACAGGGGCAGGAAATGACCAGGTACGGTTTGACATGATCTTTCAAACCATGATTCCGGAAATTAAGATCATTACCCCAATCCGGGATAATACATTATCCCGGGAAGAAGAGATTGCATACCTGAGAAGTAATGGTGTAGACTATTCCTGGGAGAAAGGCAAATATTCGATTAATCGAGGGCTTTGGGGCACCTCAGTGGGAGGCGCAGAAACCCTGACTTCTCACTTAACGCTACCGGAAACCGCTTACCCCAGCCAATTACAGCACAAAAATCCCAAAAAGACCACCTTAACCTTTGAAAAAGGAGAATTAGTGGCCATAGATGGTAAGGAGGGACCTCCGGTAGAGAACATAGAAAAGTTAAATGATTTGGCTGCGGCTTATGCTATTGGCCGGGACATTCATGTAGGAGACACCATCATTGGGATAAAGGGCCGGGTAGGTTTTGAAGCCGCAGCGCCGATGATCATCATTAAAGCGCACCACCTGTTGGAAAAACACACCTTAAGCAAATGGCAGCAATTTCAAAAAGAGCAATTGGGTAATTTTTACGGTATGCTTTTGCATGAGGGGCAGTATCTGGATGAAGTAATGCGAAACATAGAGGCATTTCTAACAGATACCCAGAAACATGTTTCCGGGGAGGTCTTTGTAATGCTTCATCCCTATCGCTTCCAACTGGAGGGGATCCATTCCCCCCATGACTTGATGAATGCTTCCTTTGGAAGTTATGGAGAAATAAACAAGGGTTGGACGGCGACTGAGGCCAAAGGCTTTATCAAAATTCTCTCCAATTCCGGGAAAATCGCGAATCACGTAAACCAACAGCATGATTAAAGCAGGTATCATAGGAGGGTCCGGGTATACCGGAGGAGAATTACTTCGACTCTTATTGCGGCATAAGGAAGTGACTATTGATTTTGTCTTTAGCACCACCAAAGCTGGTTTGCCGGTTACAACAGCACATCCTGACCTTTTGGGAACAACGGATCTTACATTTTCCGGTGAAACTAATGTAAATGTGGATGTGGTGTTCCTTTGTTTGGGCCATGGTAATTCGACCCGGTTCCTGGAGCAAAATGCTTTTTCAAACCACACCAAGATCATTGATTTAAGCAATGATTTTCGATTAAAAGGTGATTCCAGTTTTGGGAAACGAGAATATGTTTACGGTCTACCAGAGCTGAACAAGGAGGCCATTAGATCCGCTGATGCCATTGCCAATCCCGGCTGTTTTGCTACCGCCATACAATTGGCGTTGCTACCCCTTGCTAAAGAAGGTGCATTAAAGAATGAAGTGCATGTTAACGCGGTTACCGGCAGTACAGGAGCTGGAGTACAACCTTCAGCAACCTCTCATTTTAGCTGGCGAAACAATAATGTGAGCTGGTACAAGCCTTTTACGCATCAACATTTGGGGGAAATCGGAGAAAGTTTAGCCTCCTTTGGCAATACCGTAGGTGAGCTATTTTTCCTGCCCAATCGTGGCAATTTTACCCGGGGAATCCTGGCCACGGCCTATACTCATTTTGAGGGGGATCTACGGCAGGCAGAAAAGTTATATCTCGATTTTTACAAGGATGCCCTTTTTACCCATATTTCAGAATCCGCTATCCATGTAAAGCAGGTGGTAAACACCAACAACTGCCATATTCATTTACATAAACACAGGGATGTACTGCTGGTAACCTCGGCGGTAGACAATCTTCTGAAAGGTGCCTCAGGGCAGGCAGTCCAAAACATGAACTTAATGCTTGGATTCGGGGAAGGTGAAGGGCTACAATTAAAAGCAGGAGTGTTTTAGGATGCGACAAAGAATAGCCCATATCGCCCTTTTGGTCAAGGACTATGATGAAGCCATAGCTTTCTATACTCAAAAGTTGAACTTCACAGTAGTTGAAAATACCCCGCTCAACGAAGAAAAAAGATGGGTGATTGTCACCCCTCCCGGAGCAAATGAATGTTCCCTTTTGTTGGCCAAAGCTGGCAACGAGAATCAGCTAAAGCGTGTGGGGGATCAAGCTGGT
Source organism: Croceivirga sp. (assembly GCA_028284285.1). GTDB lineage: Bacteria > Bacteroidota > Bacteroidia > Flavobacteriales > Flavobacteriaceae > Croceivirga. Next base: position 64,887 of record JANQSA010000031.1, on the reverse strand, counting down.
GGGAGAGTGTTTCTTTTCCTGTTCACCGATGATTTCTGGAGGGATTACAATGCCATGGTAGCACAAAAAATAAAATTTGCACGATCCCCTAGAGAAGAAGCCTATGGCACCGTCGCCGTATTTGAAGATCTGTACGGTAACCTTTGGGATTTAGTAGAACCCAGCGCAACGAATTAGGACTAATGATACCGGGAAAACAAAATACGTTTGGTGGTGATATGAAATGGAAAGCGGATCTATATACCGAGAAGCACGATTTTGTCTATGATTATGGCAGCGCTTTGATTGATTTGCTAAATCCTCAACAAGGAGAACACATTCTGGACTTGGGTTGTGGTACGGGCCAGCTGACACAAGAAATCCATAAAAGATGCGGAAGCGTCGTTGGAATAGACAGCAGTGCTGAAATGATCCATAGCGCCAAAGAAAGCTTTCCGGAGATCGATTTTCAGATCGCGGATGCAACCGACTTCCACTTCAAGATACCTTTTGATGCCATCTTTTCCAATGCAGTCCTGCATTGGGTTATTGATGCTGAAAGTGCCATCAGATGTATGCATCAGAACCTGGTGAACAGAGGACGGATAGTACTGGAGTTTGGTGGAAAAGGAAACGTATCCACGATCATCTCGCAGATTAATCATACGTTGGAAGATTTTAACTACCCGCCAAAAGCAGTTAATGAGCAATGGTTCTTTCCTTCAATTTCCGAGTATACTACGCTGCTGGAGGACAACGGATTTGACGTCCTTTTGGCAAATCAGTTTGATCGGCCTACCGAACTGGCCAGTAATGCAACGGGAATACTGGACTGGCTCAACATGTTTGCCGCCGGTTTTTTCATAGGAGTTGCAGAAAGTGACGTAACGGAAATCATGAAAACCATACAGGACCGCTTAAAACCAACACTTCTCAAAAACGGGAAGTGGTATGCAGATTATAAAAGAATACGAATAGTAGCAAAAAAACAATAACAGGATGAAAATAGCCATTATAGGAGCAGGAAATTTGGGGCTTGCCATTGCCAAAGGCATTTTGCACAGCAACGGGGCCACTACCATGTATTTGACCAAACGGAGTAGTAAAGAAATCAAGGATTTTGAAAAATACGGAAATGTAACGGTGACCTCAGACAATACGGAAGCGGTCCGAAATTCAGACATCTTACTCTTTGCTGTACAGCCGGGACATTTTGAAGCCATCCTGGAGGAAGTAAAAGGATTGTTAACTGAAAACCATGTAATCATTAGTGCGATTACGGGATTTAGTATTGAAAAAATGGAATCCATTATTGGGGCCAACCAATATATTATTCGGAGTATGCCCAATACCGCCATTTCCGTAGGTAAATCCATGACCTGTATTTGTGCTAACGCTCAGGGCCAAAAACGGATAGACCTGGCCAAAGCGATCTTCAATCGCATGGGGCATTCCCTGGAAATTCCGGAAGAACAAATGCAGGCCGCTACGGTGATTTGCGCCAGCGGTATTGCCTTTTGGATGCGACTGATCCGGGCCACAACCCAGGGTGCTATTCAGTTGGGTTTTGATGCCAAAGAAGCGCAGGAGTTGGCCATGCATACCTGTAACGGGGCCGCCAGTTTGTTGATCACCTCCGGCAAACACCCTGAAGAAGAAATTGATCGGGTTACCACTCCAAAAGGATGTACTATTGAAGGGTTGAACGAAATGGAACATCAGGGCCTCAGCTCCTCTTTAATCCGGGGGATTGTCACCTCCTACAAAAAGATCAGTGAAATTAGAAAAGGATGAAAAAATGTCATACCGAAACTCCTGACAATTGTCGGTAGTGAGATATCATAATTAGATTTCTCCCCTAAAGATTTGAAATGACTGAAAAATAGTAAAAAATGAAGCTTTTTGACGTATATCCGCTGTATGATGTTACTCCTGTTAAAGCTGAGGGAATCACCCTTACGGATGACAAGGGAGAAACTTACCTGGATTTTTATGGGGGTCACGCCGTGATCTCCATCGGGCATGCTCATCCACACTATGTGAAGCGATTGAAAGCCCAGTTAGATCAAATGTCGTTCTACAGTAATTCCATCCACAATCCTTTGCAGGAAGCACTAAGCCAAAAACTGGGATCGTTATCCCAATGCCAGGAGTATCAATTATTTCTCTGTAATTCCGGGGCAGAGGCGAATGAAAATGCCCTGAAACTGGCCTCCTTTCATACCGGAAAAGCGCGGGTAATTGCCTTTCGGAACAGCTTCCACGGCAGAACCTCAGCCGCAGTGGCCGTGACGGATAACCCGAAGATCAATGCCCCGATCAACCAACAACACCAGGTAGATTTTGTATCCCTTAATGATTTTGAAGCATTTGACCAGGTAATCTCCCGGGGCAATCATTGTGCTGTAATCCTGGAAGCTTTGCAGGGGGTAGGTGGCTTGGATGAACCTACTACGCCATTCTATCAGTTTATCGTCCAAAAGTGCAAAGAACATGGTGTACTGGTAATTGCCGATGAGGTACAATCCGGCTTTGGGCGAAGTGGGAAGTTCTTTGCCTTTCAACATCACGGTATTCAACCGGATATTATTTCCATGGCCAAAGGCATGGGCAATGGTTTTCCCGTGGGCGGAATACTGATCCATAAGTTGCTAAAACCTTCGTTTGGCATGCTGGGTACTACATTTGGAGGTAATCATTTGGCTTGTGTTGCCTGTCTGGCCGTCCTGGAGGTCATTGAGAAAGAGGATTTGATCCAAAATGCTGCCCATATGGAAACCTGTTTTAGGCGGCAAGCCTCTCAAATCCCCCGAATCAAAAAGGTAAAGGGGCGCGGATTGATGTTGGGTCTGGAATTTGAGTTTGAAGTAGCCGACCTCCGAAAAAGGTTGATATACAATCAGCATATGTTTACCGGGGGTTCCGCCAATAAAAAACTATTGCGCTTTTTGCCCGCTTTAAATAGTACACAAAAGGATATCACCCTCTTTTTTGAGCGATTACAAAATGAATTAAGCTAGTAATGTATACCCTTATATGAAAACCTTTATCCGCAGTATAGAATCGAATTTCCGTTTAGAATTTCCGAAACCCTGGAGGAAATTTAGGAAAGTTGATTCGGTTTTTTCGCTTAGCGAAGAAAATACCTTGGATAAAGTGCCTTTTCTTTTGGTTCGTTTTCTATTGTCTCCGACGACCCCGAGCACTCTGGGGAGAGGAAGACACAGCAAAGAAAATGAACACGATCAACAGAAACCGGTTTTTTAGAAGAATTGCATAATAAGCTATCAAGAAAATTAAGCGCTTATGAAACAATACCTATCCATAAAAGATATTAGCAACCTACAAATAGCAATTGACGAGGCTATTGAGTTGAAAAAAAATCCATATCAATTCGAACAACTGGGCCGACAAAAGACTATCTGCCTGTTGTTTTTCAACAATAGTCTCCGTACCCGTTTAAGTACACAAAAAGCGGCCATGAATTTGGGTATGCGGGTAATGGTGATGAATTTTGGCGACGAGGGTTGGCAGTTGGAGTTTGAAGATGGTATCATCATGGACCAGCACAAGGCAGAGCATATCAAAGAAGCCGCACAAGTGGTAAGTCAATACTGCGATATTGTAGCAGTGCGGGCATTTGCAGAATTGAAGGATAAACAAGAAGATGAGGCAGAAAAAGTACTCCGGGGTTTTGCCAAATATGCCACAATACCTGTGGTGAATATGGAAAGTTCTACCGCTCACCCGCTACAGGCCCTGGCCGATGCCATCACAATAGAGGAACATAACACCGTAGAACGCCCAAAAGTAGTGCTATCCTGGGCTCCCCACCCTAAGGCCCTGCCCCATGCCGTGGCCAACAGTTTTGTGAAAATGATGAGACAACACCAGGCAGAGTTTGTCATTACCCATCCTCCTGGCTATGCACTCAATCCGGAAATCACAAATGGTTGTAAAATTGTGCACGATCAGGAAAAAGCCCTGGAAAATGCGAACTTTGTCTATGTGAAGAATTGGAGCAGTTATACGGACTATGGGAAAGTGCTGCAGTTGGACGCCAGTTGGACAATGACCCGGGCCAAATTGGGTATTGCTCAGTTTATGCATTGCTTGCCTGTACGACGTAATATGGTAGTGGAAGATGCTATTCTGGACAGCGACAAGAGTTTGGTTACGGAACAGGCCAATAACCGTACTTTCGCTGCACAATGGGTTCTTAAACAACTGTTAGAAAGCCTATGAAGCAAACCTTGTCTATAGTAAAAATAGGAGGTAACCTCATTGAGGACAATGCTGCGTTGAATTCCTTTTTGACCGCTTTTTCCGAACTGTCCGGATTAAAGATCCTGGTACATGGGGGAGGGAAAAAGGCTTCGGAAGTCTTGGGCCAACTGGGGATCACACCCCAAATGACCAACGGCAGGCGTATTACGGACCAGGATACCCTGGATGTGGTAACCATGGTCTATGGGGGCCTTATCAATAAAAACCTGGTAGCACGTTTGCAAGCACTGGGTTGTAATGCCCTGGGTATGAGTGGGGCAGACGCCAATTCCATTCAAGCCAGGAAACGCCCGATAAAGGAGGTGGACTATGGTTTTGCCGGAGATGTAGCCAACGTTAATGCCGAAAAACTCAACCAAATTCTGCAAATAGGACTCACTCCCGTTTTTTGTGCGCTTACGCATAATGGTAAAGGACAACTGTTGAATACGAACGCAGATACCATTGCTTCGGAGATAGCCATTAGCTTAAGCACTAATTATCACATCGTACTTTACTATTGCTTTGAGCTCCCTGGTGTCCTTGAGGATATTAAAGATCCTAAATCGATCATCTCCAAAATAAATGGCGACTCGTATCAAAAACTGGTGGATAAAGGCATCATAGCACAAGGAATGCTTCCTAAAATGCACAATGCTTTCGCTTCCCTTAAAAATGGTGTCCGGGAAGTGCGTATTGGAAATTTAAATGTATTTCAAAAAGAAAAAGACAATTATACAACTTTGGTCATATGACACTGGATAAAACAACACTAGCGGGAGAAGCCCTCGCTCTTTTACAGGAATTAATTGCTATCCCTTCCTTCTCGGAAGAAGAGGACGAAACCGCTACCACCATTGACAATTGGTTGAAAAAGTTTGGGGTGGCTACCCAACGACAATACAACAATATTTATGCCTTCAATAAACATTACGATGAAAACAAACCCAACCTGTTGTTGAATTCTCATCACGATACGGTAAAGCCGAATTCCGCCTACACCAAAGATCCCTTTCATCCCCATGTTGAGGAGGGGAAACTCTACGGCCTGGGAAGCAACGACGCCGGAGGGGCCGTGGTATCGCTTTTGGCTACTTTTGTGCATTTTTACGAAAGGCAGGATATGAGTTACAACATCATAATGAGCGCTACGGCAGAGGAAGAGGATGCCGGGGATAAAAGTATTTCGGCCCTTTTGCCCATTTTGCCCAAAATTGATGTCGCTATAGTTGGGGAGCCTACACAGATGCAATTGGCCATTGCCGAAAAAGGGCTGGTAGTTTTTGAAGGAAAAATAGAAGGCACTCCCTCCCATGCGGCCCATCCTAACAACAACAATGCTATTTACAATACGATCAATGTTTTGGAATGGTTCAGGAATTACAAGTTTGAAAAGGTGTCCGATACGCTTGGGCCAGTAAAAATGACGGTAACCCAAATCAATGCCGGGAGTCAGCACAATGTAGTACCGGGACATGTGGATCTGGTGATCGACACCCGGGTGAACGACTGCTATACCAACGAGGAGGTGAACGCCATTTTACAGCAGGAAGCGCCTTGTGAATTAACCCCAAGATCCCTAAACCTCGGAAGTTCTTCCATTCCTATTGATCACCCCTTGGTGCAATCCGGAATTGCCCTGGGAAGGGAAACCTACGGGTCGCCTACATTGTCAGATCAGGCGGAGTTGAGCTGTCCTTCCCTGAAATTAGGGCCTGGAGATAGTGTACGCTCCCATTCGGCGAATGAGTTTATTTATGTACACGAAGTAGAAGAAGGGGTAACGCTATATATTGATATTTTGGAAAATTTCTTAACGCAACAGATTTGAGAAGTTAAGTAGTCTATCTAATATCCTATGTCTAATGTCTTTCATCTCACTTCTCACATCTCACATCTAGCATCTAACATCTAATCCAACAACAATGAAACTTTGGGACAAAGGCTTTAGCACAGACGAAAAGATAGATCACTTTACCGTAGGAAACGATAGAGAACTGGACTTGGTCCTGGCCCAATACGATGTCAGGGCCTCCAAAGCACACGCGCAAATGCTGGGGAAAGTCGGCCTGATAACCGAAGAAGAAACGCAAGCTTTGGTCTCGGAATTGGAAGAAATTGCAATAGCCATAGAAAAGGGGGAATTCACCATCACATCCGATTTTGAGGATATGCATTCCAGGATCGAGTTCCTACTTACCGAAAAATTAGGGGATACCGGAAAGAAGATCCATACCGCACGTTCCCGGAACGACCAGGTACTGGTAGCCATGCAACTGTATCTCAAAGAGGAACTCACCACAATCAAAGAACAGGTTAAAAGCTTGTTTGATCTGCTGTTGGGGTTAGCGGAGAAACATCAAAGTGTTTTACTTCCGGGCTATACCCATTTACAAATTGCCATGCCTTCCTCCTTCGGATTGTGGTTCTCCGCTTATGCCGAAAGTTTGATCGACGATCTGTACTTTGTGGATGCTGCCTATAAAATTGCAGACCAAAATCCGCTGGGAAGCGCTGCGGGTTATGGTAGCTCTTTTCCTATTGACCGATCATTCACTACAAAACAGCTCGGCTTTGAGACCTTAAAATACAACGTAGTAGCAGCGCAAATGGGAAGGGGCAAAGTGGAAAAAGCAACGGCAGTGGGGATTTCCGGGATTGCGGCAACACTATCCAAATTGGCCTTGGACATTACGCTCTATATGAGTCAAAATTTTGACTTTATCCGTTTCCCCAATGAACTGACCACCGGTAGCAGCATAATGCCCCACAAAAAGAATCCCGATGTCTTTGAATTGATCCGGGCCAAATGCAACAAAATTCAGGCAGTCCCTAATCAACTTATTTTGGTTACGAATAACCTGACCAGCGGCTACCACCGGGACTTTCAACTACTAAAAGAGATCCTACTGCCTGCCCTCCAGGATGCCAAAGCCTGCCTTGAGATCATGACATTTAGCCTGGAGCAAATTCAGGTAAACACTACCATTTTGGACGATCCCAAATACGATTATCTCTTTAGCGTAGATACCTTAAACGAAATGGTAAAAAGCGGGATGCCCTTCCGGGATGCCTACAAAACCATGGGGAACGCCATTGAAAATGGCAACTTTAAACCCAAAAAAGACATTCAGCATACCCATGAAGGAAGTCTGGGGAATTTGTGTTTAGATGACATTCGGCATAAAATGAACGCAATATTTTAGCAAGATTTCAGAAATACGCTACCTATGCACGACAAATCTCCATTCTAAGTGTAGCGTACCGTTAAAAAGGCAAACAATACGAAATCATGACACAACTATCGGATGGTGAAGTAACACTGCGACCCCTAAACACAGGAGATATTCCCCGGTTAGCAGTATTGGCGAATAATGAAAATATAAGCGTAAACCTGAGAGATGCTTTCCCAAATCCCTATACCGAAGAAGACGCTAAAGCGTTTATCCGTAAAGTAACTGACTCCAGTACGATGCTCGTTTTTGCTATAGAATTCAAAGGCGAATACACTGGTAATATTAGTCTGCTACTTGGTAGTGATGTGTATCGAAAAAGCGCCGAGATCGGTTATTTTCTCGGAGAACCCTTTTGGAATAAAGGAATAATGACAAAAGCCATTAATTTGATCACAAAATACGGGTTTGAACAACTACATCTTATACGAATACATTGTGGAGTATTTGAGTACAATTTGGCATCACAGCGAGTGCTGGACAAATGCCGGTACCAAAAGGAGGGGGTATCCCGGAAAGCAATCGTTAAGAAAGGTAAAATCTGGAATGAGATACGGTATGCCAAAACAAGAAGTGATTAAACCCATACGGCACTTTTATCTACATGGGAAAAAGATTAAGAAATATAACTCAAAACAAGAAATAGGCTAACACCCGTACTACGTATTAGCTCATGGGCAAAAGAACATAAGGTGGAAAATCTTGTAGGTCACCAAGGTGATCTGAATTCCGTTAGAAACCGTAGCAGGCAGTGGCCTAACACTATGAAATCATACCCAAATTAATTACCTCTTGCGGTGTTAAAAAGCGCCAATGCCCCCTGGGAAGATCTTTTTTGGTCAATCCCGCAAACACCACCCTATCCAGCCGTACCACCTGGTATTCCAGGTGCTCAAAAATACGGCGCACAATACGGTTACGCCCGGAGTGAATTTCAATGCCTACCTCCTTTTTAGTCCCCCCCTGTACATAATCCACGGCATGTACTTCAATCTTGCCATCGTCGAGTTCGAGACCCTCACGGATCTTTCGCAAATCCCCAATAGAAACATTTTTGTCCAGGTGTACATGGTAGATCTTGCGCACCCCGTGTCTGGGATGAGTGAGCTTTTTCGCCAAATCCCCGTCATTGGTAAACAATAGCAAGCCGGTGGTATTCCTATCCAAACGGCCTACGGGATACAAACGGTTGTTTGAAGCACTGCTCACCAATTCCATTACTGTCCGCCTACCCTTTTCGTCACTGGTGGTGGTAATAAAGTTTTTGGGCTTATTCAGCAGTACATATTCTTTCTTTTCGGGATTCAATTTTCGTCCATCAAAACGGACATCATCCGTTTTTTTCACCTTGTAACCCATTTCAATGATCACCTTTCCGTTGACGGTTACATTTCCCGCAGCAATCAGCGTATCTGCTTCCCTTCGGGAACAAATCCCGGCATTGGCAATGTATCGATTTAACCGGATCAGATTCGAATTCCCGGATCGCCGTGTTGGGGAGTTTTGTTTTCCTGAAGGTTTTGGGGAAAAGCTTTTCCGAGGGCCGGCACCCCGGCTTCGGTCATTGGATTTACGATTGCGTTCGTTGTCTGATTTCGCCATCAGTCTTAAATTTTGGCAAAGGTAGACAACCCCTCCGTCTTCACCAAAGGCGAAGCCACCTCCCCTCTGTGGAGGGCAGGAATTTTCTACTTAACTTATTATTCGCAACCATCCAAAAAATCCTTGCTATGTCCTATATTTATAAGGATTAACCACAGACATATGTTACAAAGAACTTTTCTATTCGCATTGACCCTGGTCACCGTATTTTCCTTTGGCCAGAAAAAGATATTGGACCACAGTGATTATGCTCTTTGGAGTACCATTAAAGACGAGGCCATTTCCCCAAATGGTGCCTACGTTTCATACAGTCTGGAAAAAGGGGAAAAAGACCACTTTTTTAAGCTTCAGGATGCCAAAGGGAATTTTGTGTTGGAATACGACAGGGGCCAAAAAGGGCATTTTACCCATGATTCCCAATATGTTGTTTTTACCATCAAAGCCTGGAAAGACAGTGTTGTTGCCATGAAGAAAAGAAAGATCAAAAAGGACAAATTGCCCAAGGATTCTTTGGGAATCTTCAATTTGAACAACCAAAGTCTGGTTAAGGTAGGTCAGGTAAAATCCTATAAGATCCCCGAAAAATGGTCGGGCTATTTGGCATATCAACTGGAGGACATTAAGAAAGCGAAAAAGGAGGAAGAAAAAGATTCCCTCCAAGAAAACAAAAAGAAAAAGGACAAACCCAAAAAAGTGGGAAAAAAGAACGGGTACCATCTTGTGGTTCTCAATCTGGAATCCAACCAACAAGACACCCTTAAGTTTGTTACCGAATACCTCTTTGCCAAAAAAGGAAAATACCTCGCTTACGCTTCGTCCGGAGACACCAAAGATAGTGATGCCGGAGTCTTTGTCCGAAATCTTGAAACCAATGTAACAACCCCCTTGCATGAAGCCCCTAAGGCTAAATACCTTCAGATGGGATTCAGTGATTCCGGCAAATACCTGGGATTTATTGCGGATACGGATACCACTAAGGTACAGTTAAGACCCAACGAACTGTATATGTGGGAAGAAGGGCAGCCAACGGCCCAAAAACTCCTGGATAATACCAGTGCTCCCAACAACTATGTGGTTTCAAAACACGGTAAGGTGCATTTTTCAGAGGATGAATCCAGGCTTTATTTTGGATTGGCAAAACCTCCGATTGAAAAAGATACCTCCTTACTGGATGAAGAAATTGTCAATGTTGAGGTATGGACATACAATGAACCCCGGTTATACACGGTTCAGGAATTGCAATTAAAGAATGATTCCATTCGGTCCTTTACCACGGCAATCCATTTGAATACTAAAAAAGTAGTGATGTTGGCCGATGACACTTTTAAGGATTCCGAACTGGGCGACAAAGGCAATGCGGATATAGCTTTAGTTCAGGACAGTAGTCCTTATGATTTGGAAAGTCAATGGACCGCCAGGCGCTATTACGACTACAAGGCCATTAATACCCAAACGGGAGAAACCCTTCAGGAGTTTAAAAAAGTACCATGGATGCAGCTCAGCCCAAAAGCTAACTACGGTTATGGCTACAGTAGAGTGGACAGCACCTGGTTCTCGTACAATTTGCGCTCGGGAAAACATACTGTTTTGACCAAAGGCGATGTTTTTTACAGTGAGGAAAATGACTATCCCAACTACCCCTTTCCCTACGGCGTTGCAGGTTGGACAGAGGACGACACATCCCTTTTGGTCTACGACCGATACGATATCTGGAAAATTCAACCTGAAACAGGGGAAAAAGTCAGGTTGACCAACGGAAGAGCTTCTAAAATGGTATATCGCTATCTGCATTTGGATGAAGAGGAGGAGGTCATTGATTTTAATCAACCTTTATTGCTGAGTACATTTAATGAAACTACCAAGGATGGAGGGTATGCGTCTTACAACCCGAAGACAAATCGCGTAGCATCGCTGGTTTCAGGTCCATACAGTTATTCTCGACCCAAAAAGGCAAAAAAGGAAGACAAGCTCATTTTCACCAGACAATCTTTTCAAGAATTTCCGGATCTGCGAATTACGAACCTCAGTTTTAAAAAGTCCCTTAGGCTAAGTAATGCCAATCCCCAACAGCAGGAATACAATTGGGGAACCATTGCACTGGTAGACTGGATTTCCCTGGATGGCAAAAAACTGCAAGGAATGTTGGTGAAACCTGAAAACTTTGACCCTAACAAGAAGTATCCGTTACTGGTCAATTTTTATGAAAAGAGTTCGGATAGAATCCATAGGCACCGACATCCCCGGGCAGAGAGATCCTCTTTAAATTATAGCTTTTATACCAGTCGGGGTTACGTGATCTTTAATCCGGATGTGGAATATCGCGTGGGGTATCCCGGAGAAAGTGCCTATAATTGTGTAATACCGGGAGTAACCTCTTTGATAGAAAAAGGGTTTGTAGATAAAGACAATATTGGGGTACAAGGCCACAGTTGGGGCGGCTACCAGATTGCCTATCTAGTGACCAAAACGGATATTTTCAAGGCTGCAGAATCAGGGGCTCCCGTTCCCAATATGATCAGCGCTTATGGCGGTATTCGTTGGTGGACAGGCTTAAGCAGGCAGTTTCAGTATGAGCATACTCAAAGTAGAATTGGGGGAACCCCCTGGGAATATCCAACGCGTTACATTGAAAATTCACCCATATTCAATATAGATAAGATCAATACGCCTCTATTAATTATGCACAATGATGCCGATGGTCATGTGCCCTGGTATCAGGGGATTGAATTTTTTGTAAGCTTACGGCGCTTAGGCAAACCCTCCTGGTTTTTGAATTATAACGGAGAACCCCATTGGCCCTTAAAATTGCAAAACCGGAAAGACTTTAACATACGAATGGCGCAATATTTTGACCATTTTCTTAAAGGGGAAGGTAAACCCACCTGGATGGAGCGAGGTGTGCCCCCAATGGAAAAGGGTATTGACCAAGGTTATGAGCTTCTGGACAAGGACTGAAAAAAGATCCGTCTTTGATAGATAGTATTGTTTCCGTGCACGACATTGGGACGCATAGCATAGTCATAGGTTCAGGAAGATAATTTAACAGAAAAAGCAGGCTATAGCCTTTCAAAATTGGTACAACGGGATTTTTAAGATATCGTTCAATCGGCCTCTTGGGAATACTGTTTCCTGACCACTTGTTCTGCAGGCTTTCCGTTAATATACCACCCATTGGAATCCGATTGGTAATACGGATTGTCCAAATCGCTCTCGGTGAACCATTCCCAGAAAAATCCACCTTTCACCCAGGGTTCGTCCCAAAAGGTATCGTAAAAAGCACTATAGGCATTGGCCTGGGCTTGTAGATTTACGCGCACGCCGGTAAGTATTTCACCATGCTCCCAGGGTCGTCTAACAGTATGGTCAATGCTGCGAAATCCGTACTCCGTGAAAAGTACGGGTCTTCCGGATTGGCGGGAAACCCCCTCAATTTGTCGTTTTACAGGTTCAAAAGCGTTGCTTATTTCCGCTACGGTAGGGGTTTTTGTGTCAACCAGGGGGAAATAGGAATTCACTCCTATATAGTCCAGATCCTCCCAAAAAGTGATTTGTTCATATTCGTCCCAATTGGCAGAATAGGTGAGCATAAGATCGGGATATGCTTCCCGTAACCCGCTTATAAGATTCCTGAAGAATTGCGGTCTTCTTGTAGCGAATTCCCGGAGTTCATTGCCTATCGAAAGCATCCTGAATTGAGGAAACTCAACGGAAAGAGAAGCAAAGCCCATAATATATTCGGAAAAGGCCCGCTCCATATCCAGCCAATCTTCTTCGGTTTCCAGATAGAAATCGCCCCAAAAACGATCCCCCTTCACGAGATAAAATGAGGTGAGGGGCTTGACCATGATATTTTCGACCCCACTGGCGATGGTCTTTTCGATAGCTGTTTTCAGCTTGTACGTCTCCTCAGATACCGGAAAATTAAATGGTCTGATCCCTCCACTATTGTTTCTTTCCAGTCCCGCCAAAGGGCAGAGGGCAACCCAGTTGGCGTTTGTCCGTTCGGCAATGTCCGTACGTATGTTTCCCCCGAATGACAAGACCCAGACCTGCAATATGGACCCACCGTTAATTTTTGCTCCAGTGGCTATGGGCAAATCGGGAAGTTCTTCATCAGGAAGTGCATCACGGGTACACGAAATCAACAGTACCACAAAAAACAACCTGATCCATGGCCGCCCGAATCTTAAAAATTGGCAAACATTTTCGCTTAGGTTCAGAAAGGCAACTAAAATCCGCTTATCCATTGTCTTTTTTGGGACCTTTTCACACTAACACCAGGCCTGGATCAAATAGTTCCAAAAAAACAAAAAACCTTACATCAATCTTTAAATTTCACAGTGGATTGCCGTTCGCGGTTTACCTTAAGTTGGGTAACATCCGGTCGTGAATAATGACCTACGGGGTCAAAGTTCTGTCGTTCTTCATAAACCTTGTTAAAATCCAGGGAATGGTAAAGTAATCCCGCTTTGTTGACCACCGGTTCCACTACCCATTCCCCATCTGGCCCTGCAATACAGGAACCCCCATTTGCTAAGACTTGGGGGGCTTTTTGCAAGATTTTTTCCAAATGCGGTGTGTTGGAAGGGAAATCGGCCTTTCGCATTAGCGAAGCTACTGAGATCACATAGCTACGGGATTCCCGGGCAATAAACCGGGTAATGTCTTTCGTATTATTCAGGTTACCCGGCCAGACCGCAATATGAAGATTCTCCCCCAACCCGTACAAGGCCGCCCTGGGTAAAGGCATCCAATTCTCCCAGCAATTGAGTCCCCCAACCGTAAATTGTTTTAACGGATGTACTTGTAACCCATGACCATCTCCCGGAGCCCAGGTCAGGCGCTCGTCGTAGGTGGGTTGTAGTTTTCGATGTACGGATCGGATATTCCCATTTTGGTCAATATAAACCAGAGAAGCATAGATGCTATGGCCGCCCCGGTCCATCGCGCGTTCCATTACCCCTAAATAGACAGCCATCCGATGTTTCCCCGCCAAAGCGCAAATGCTGTCCAATTCTCCCGTTTCTAGCTGAATGGAATTGCGAACATAGTGTGCATGCAATTCCTTGTTCACATCAAGGTTCCAGGCCGCACCCTCAGTATACGCCAGCCAGAAGGGATAGCCCGGTAAAAAAGCTTCTCCAAAGACCAAAAGTTCTGCTTTTTCCCTGGAGGCTGCTTCAATGGTAATCTTAATTTTTTCAATAGTGCCCTTTTTATCCAGCCAGACAGGGGCTATTTGGGCAAGGGCTACTTTTAATTCGTTTTCCTTCATATAATTCGGTTGATCACCAGATCCACGTCAATCAACAAGATACTGAAAACACCTGCCACGATGATAAACTTTAAGATGTTGTGCAGCCAAACGTAGTGCATTTTGCCTGCAGATTTCCAGAGTAACACCAAAAACACCAATAGTAACAGTCCGGCCGCCATAAAGTAAAGGTACATATCCCCAACATCAAAAACGTGGATCAGTAAAAAAGTGGGAACCAGGGTAAGCACAATGAGCAGTGCAATTATTCCTTTGGCCGTTTTAGCACCATACAAGATCGGGATGGTTCTGTACTCTTGGGCCAGGTCTCCCGCCATATTCTCCAAATCCTTAATGATCTCCCTTGCCAAAATCAGCAAAAAAAGAAACAGCGCGTGTACAAAGATGACGGTCTCAAAATTTTTGTAGTAGACAAAGACCACGAAAAATGGCGCAATAGCCAAAGTAGCGGAAACGAGATTCCCTACAAAAGGGATTCGCTTTAATTTATGGGAGTACAACCAAATACCAAAAATGTAGGCTGAAAAAAAGAACACCGCCCGAAAGGAGATATAACTGGCGGCAAAAACAGCTAAAAAATTAAGAATAAAATAGGTGGTTAGCTTAAAACGTTGGCTTACCAACCTGTCCAACATACTTTTTGTGGGCTTGTTGATCAGGTCTTTTTCCGCATCGTAAAAATTATTGATAATGTATCCGGAAGCAATAGTCAAAGCTGAAGCGGTAACAATAAGAAACAAATTGAGATCTAGCACTACGCTCTGTAAAGGTCCATCCGGAGCTAAAATGAAAATAGCAGCTAAATACTGGGCCAGGGTAATGACTAAAATATTGTATCCCCTAACCACAGAAAACAGGCTCAACAGCTTAAATAGCAAGAGCCGATTCCTTCTGCTAAGCATATGGATGTTTTAGAAGTTGTAGACCACTTCCAGGGTATGTCCTTCCAATGCCTTTTTGGCTTCTTCAATATCTTCAGTAAACCCTAAAATATAGCCTCCTCCTCCTGAACCGCAAAGCTTAAGGTAGTAGGCATTGGTCTCTATACCCTTTTGCCACAGGGAATGAAATTGTTGGGGGATCATAGGCTTAAAATGATCCAACACAACATGGGAAAGTTGCTTTACGTGTCCGAAAAGCGATTTAATATCTCCGTTCAGGAAATGCTCCACACAAGCATCAGTATGCTTAATGAATTTTTCCTTAATGATGTTCCGGAAACCCTCTTGCTTCATTTTTTCCATAAAAATCTGTACCATAGGGGCGGTCTCTCCGGTCACACCACTGTCCAGTAAAAAAACGGCACCTTTGCCTTCTTTATGCTGAGAAGGAAGGCTGGTAGATTCGATATTGTCTTTGGAATTGATAAGAATAGGGAGGCTAAGGTAGCTGTTCAAAGGGTCCAATCCTGAAGATTTTCCATGGAAAAAAGACTCCATTTTCCCAAAAATCTCTTTAAGTCTAAGCAATTTCTCCCGGGTAAGATTTTCGAGTACGGTAATCCTGTTATCCGCATACTTATCGTAAACAGCAGCAACAAGCGCTCCACTGCTCCCAATACCATATCCCTGAGGAATGGAACTGTCAAAATACATCCCTTCTGAAATGTCCCTTTTCAATGCGGCAATATCAAAAGAGACCAAGCCCTCTTGTTGCATTGCTTCCAGGTAGTCTGCAAACCTTTTGAGGCCTGCATTGGATTCCACAGCTGCTTCCGAGGGATTTTCATCGGTTTTCAAAGCGCCTTTAAAAAAGTTATAGGGAATGGATAAGCCCCTGGAATCTTTAATGATCCCATACTCTCCAAACAATAGGATTTTCGAATAGAATAATGGCCCTTTCATATGATTTTGTTCAACTATTCCATTTATAAAAGTAAACAAACTCAGTTGGTTTTGTCAATTATTTGGGAAATTATTAGAGTTTCTACCCAAAACAACGCCCAAATACCATTTTACGTATTGGGCTGTGGAAACATCCGTCTTGCCCCCTGCCCAATTCGGTCGCAAATATAATGTCCGTTTTCACAATAGGCAACCAGTTCATCCTGAATAAATTGGATACACCTTTCTTTGACTGACTGGGGATAGAGCACATGCACGTTGGCTCCCGCATCTAAGGTAAAACAAAGTGGAATACCTGTTTCTTTTCGAAACTGCCAAATGCGTTGAATTATCTCCAGGGTGTTCGGCAGCATTAATACAAAGTAAGGCTGGCTGGTCATCATCATGGCATGAAGCGTTAAGGCCTCACTTTCTACTATTTTAATAAACTCTTCCAGATCTCCGATTCCAAAAACCTCTTGCAATCGTTCTAAATTTTTATGAGCTTGTTGGAACCGTTGCCCCGCAAAGGGGTGGCCCTGCATTAACCCGTGACCCTCAGTACTGCTTACCATTTTTTGACCTTTATGAACCAATAAAATGGTATCATGGTAATTTTTGAAATCCCGGTGTACCTCAAAAGGATACCGTATCCCATAAAGGTCCGTACTCTTATCAATTGAGGGGGTCTTCCCCCATTGTATCAAGTCTCCTGCGATGCTTCGGCATGCACTACCCGATCCCAGGCGTGCCAGGAAAGAGGACTTTTGCTCAAAATAAAGGGCATCCATCTCAGGGTTCAATTGTCTTTCTATCTCCAGAAGACATAATGACAAGGCCGCCATGCCGCTGGCGGAAGAAGCGATTCCGCTACTATGCGGAAAACTATTCAACGAGTCAATTTTAAAGTGAAACTGCCTTAAGAATGGAAGATAGGGGGCTACACGTTCAAAAAAGACGTTGAGCTTAGGTATAAAGTCCGGTTTAGGTTTCCCCTCGAAAAAAAACTCAAAAGAAAATTGGTCTCCGGGCTTTTCTAATTTTTGAAATTCCAAAATTGTTCGGGTGGCACAGGCATCCAAGGTGAAGCTAATAGATGGATTAGCCGGGATTTGATTGGGCAGTTTGCCCCAATATTTCACCAATGCAATATTACTGGGTGCTTTCCATGCTACCGTTCCTGAATCCGGGTAGGATACTTCCTCCGGGGCGACAAAATCATTTTCTGTCATCAAAACCATTTGAGCAAAGATACATTAAGGGGGCATTATCACTTTTGCTTTAAATTGTTATTTTAGTGCGAATTGTACCACATTGAGAAAAACCTACCTTAAGATTGCCATTTGCGTTGGGATTTGCCTTTTAATTGGCCTCCTTTCCAGTTTTGCCACGCAAAGCTCGGTGAATGATTGGTACGTCCGGTTAAACAAACCCAGTTTTAATCCTCCCAATTGGGTTTTTGCCCCGGTCTGGACCGTACTATACATTTTAATGGGCACAGCGGCCGGCATTGTATGGTCCAAAGGTTTTTACCATCTCTGGGTAAAAACAGCCCTGTATCATTTTGGTTTCCAGTTATTGTTGAATGCACTTTGGAGCATCCTCTTTTTTGGGCTAAAAAACCCCCTGGCTGCGCTATTTGTCATCACGACGCTTTTGGTTCTTATCGTACTTACCATTAAATGGTTTCGGGTGGTAAGCAGGAAAGCTTCCTGGTTGCTCTACCCTTACCTGCTATGGGTGGCCTTCGCTGCAGTTTTGAATTTTAAGATATGGGAGTTAAATTAAAGTGCCGCTCTTAGTCTGCCAACTCCAACATCTTTTGCAAGGTTCTCAGATTACGGGTAGTAGCCATTACTTTTAGTTTCTGTTCTATCAGATTGTTGTTCAGTTTGGCTTTGCCATAGCCTGCGTTACAGTACAAATACACGCAGGAATCCGTAATATGAAACTGCTCGTTTTCATATTTCAGTTGGTAAAACTGATCTATGTGCTCGGGATCCGGATTGTTTTTCAAAAACACAAAATAGCACCGGGCCAAATCCTGTGCTTTAAAAGGGTTGTGTTCCAAAATCTGTTGTATTGCATTGGGTGAAGTAATGATAACAGGCACTTCAAATCCAAAATCCTTTGCTATTTGTTGTGTAATCTGCTCTTCTAAAACCGCTTTGTTTTGGGAATTACTCTGGAATACCAGATTTCCGCTTTGGATATACGTACGAATATTCCCCAACCCCATTTTTTCCAGCGACAACCGTAAATCCGCCATCTTTATCTTCTTTTGCCCGCTAACATTAATTCCGCGTAAAAAAGCAATGTATGTTTCCATAATTAGAAGTGAATTAGAGGCCAAGCTAGTCAATAAATTTTAGTAATTTCCAAAGCCTTAATTATAACACATAAATGGATACATACATCTTGGCCCTGGACCAGGGTACCACCAGTTCCCGCGCTGTGGTTTTTGATCGCAAGGGAACCATAGTCTCAGTAGCCCAGAAAGAATTCACTCAAATTTTTCCCAAACCGGGATGGGTAGAACACGATGCTACGGAAATCTGGTCCACTCAAGCTGGTATGGCCGCAGAAGCCGTTACTAAAAAGGGATTACGGGGTGAACAGATTGCCGCCATAGGGATCACCAATCAGCGCGAAACCGCCGTGGTCTGGGACCGGAAAACAGGAGAACCCATTTATAATGCCATTGTTTGGCAAGATAAACGTACAGCTGCCTATTGTGATAGTTTAAAAAAAGACGGCAAGTCCAAAATGATCCGGGAAAAGACCGGATTGGTGATTGATGCCTACTTTTCTGCCACTAAAGTCAAATGGATCCTGGACAATGTGGAGGGCGCCCGTGAAAAAGCGGCATCGGGGGAGTTGGCTTTTGGGACCATAGATTCCTGGTTGATTTGGAAAATGACGGAGGGGCAACTGCATATTACCGATGCAACCAACGCTTCCCGCTCGCTACTATTCAATATCAACACTATGGCCTGGGATGAAGAACTCCTGGAGTTGTTTGGCATTCCTGCGAGTATGTTGCCCGAAGTCCGCCAGTCCAGCGAAGTATATGGCCATACCAGTCCCAATTTCTTTGCTAATAAAATTCCCATTGCAGGAATTGCCGGAGATCAGCAAGCGGCGCTTTTCGGGCAAATGTGTACTAAAAAGGGTATGGTAAAAAATACGTATGGCACGGGTTGTTTTATGCTCATGAACATTGGGGAAACGCCTGTAAAATCGGAAAACAATTTGTTAACCACCGTGGCGTGGAAAATCAACGGGAAAACCACCTATGCGCTTGAAGGGAGTATTTTTATTGCCGGGGCGGTAGTACAATGGCTTCGGGATAGCTTAAACATAATTAAGACCTCTTCGGAAGTAGAACAACTTGCCGGATCCGTGCAAAGTAGTGAAGGGGTATATTTTGTTCCGGCCTTTGCCGGACTGGGCGCCCCTCACTGGAATCAAAATGCCCAGGGCACTATTTTTGGCCTGACAAGGGGCAGTACCGATGCCCATATTGCCCGGGCCGCTCTTGAGTCTATTGCCTACCAGACCATGGACATTCTAAAGGCCATGGAAAAGGATTCGGGAATTGCTATCCAAGAGCTGCGTGTGGACGGCGGAGCCACCGTAAATGATCTGTTAATGCAGTTCCAGGCTGATGTACTCAATACCATTACTCTTAGACCGAAAATTGTGGAGACAACGGTTATGGGGGCCGCTTACCTGGCAGGATTGGCGGCGGGTTTCTGGGAAAGTCCCGAAGAGATCCAGGATATCTGGCAAACAGATGTACGTTTTAAACCTACACCGGAACAGGAACCCATTGAACAAGGCATACAGGGATGGTACAAAGCCATAAAAGCCCTGGAATTTTGGACCACTACCAACTAAAACCATTACGATATGACTCCTTTTATTGCCGAAATCATCGGCACCTTTTTACTCATTTTTTTGGGATGCGGTGTAAACGCCAATGCCTTGTTAAAAGGCACAAAAGGAAATAGAGGTGATACCAGCGGTTGGTTATTGATCACTACGGGCTGGGCTCTGGCAGTATATGTCGGAGTTGTGGTAGCAGGTCCGATCAGCGGGGCGCACATCAATCCAGCGGTTACCATTGGTTTGACCATAGCAGGAGAATTTCCGATCTATGATGTTCCGGAATATCTGCTGGCACAATTCCTGGGGGCAATGCTTGGCGCTTTTTTTGTCTGGTGGATGTACAAAGACCACTTTGATCTTGAAGAAAATCAGGGACTAAAAAGAGGGGCTTTCTGCACAGATCCTGCCATACCACATACCTTTAGAAATCTACTCAGTGAAACCCTGGGTACTTTTGTTTTGGTATTTACCATACTCTACTTTACCGATGCCACAATAACGGACAGTAACACAATCATCGGCCTGGGTTCCCTGGGCGCGCTCCCCGTAGCCTTGTTGGTTTGGGTAATTGGGATGGGCCTTGGTGGCACTACCGGGTACGCCATTAATCCTGCAAGGGATCTAGGCCCACGGATCATTCATGCATTGGTCCCTATCAAAAATAAAGGTGACAATGGTTGGGGCTATTCCTGGATCCCTGTTGTTGGGCCAATAGCAGGTGGTATTTTAGCCGCTATATTAGGGGGTATCCTGCAATAATCAATCCTCCGGGATAGCCGCAATAGCCTGAGCCGCAATATAAGCCCCTGTCCATGCGTTTTGAAAGTTAAACCCGCCCGTGACTGCATCTACATTTACAACTTCACCGGCAAGATAAAGGTTGGGGAACAGCTTGCTTTCAAAGGTCTTAAAATTGATTTCTCTGAGGTCTACCCCGCCGGCTGTTACAAATTCTTCCTTGAATGTACTCTTGCCTTCCACCTTTAAAGAACATTCCGTCAATTGTTTTGCAAATTCTTGCAATTGTTCTTTGGTGATCTCTGCCCATTTGAGCGTAGGGCTAATCTTAGCTGCCCTGGCCAAACTCATCCAAAGTCGGGTGGGGAGGGTGGTTACTTTTGTTTTGAAGACGGTCTTTTTTGGTGCGGTTGCTTTTACTTCCAGTAATAGACCCAGCATGGTTCCTCTGTTCTGATCCGGAACCCAGTTTACCCGGATTCTAAAAATGTAATGATACACGTGCAATTGTTTTGCCCCCCAGGCGGAAAGCTTTAAAATGGCAGGCCCACTTAACCCCCAGTGGGTAATTAACACCGGACCTTCAGCAGTAAACAAGGGTTCTTTTTCAACCTTGCTTTTTAGTTCTACAACAATCTTGGAATCGTAATGCGTTTTTGGCATAATGTCCACTTTAGCATACGTACTCAACCCCTGTAACCCTTTTATTCGTGCATCCCGGATATTAAAGGTAAACAAGGAGGGAACAGGAACCACGATGGTATGACCCATTTGCTCCAATAACCGCCAGACTTTTGCGCTGCTACCCGAAGCGACCAACAGTTTTTGGGCGTGATAGTGCTTATTCATGGTAGTCACCCGCCATCCCTTTTCTATTTCCCCGGAAGGTGCAATACCTTTTACAGCGCTGTTTTTCAGTAGGGTGATCCCCAACCGTTCGGTCTCGGTTAAAAAACAATTGATTATTGTTTGTGAGGAGTCGCTCTCCGGGAATATACGACCATCGGCTTCCGTTTTTAAGGGAATCCCCCGGTCCTCAAAAAACTGTATGGTATCCCCTGAAGCGTAGGTGTGAAAAGGACCTAAAAGTTCTTTCTGACCCCTGGGATAATTTTTGGAAAGGGCATGAGGTTCAAAAACCGCATGGGTAACATTACATCTGCCTCCACCGGAAACCTTTACTTTTCCCAGTACGGTCTTTCCCCTTTCTAAAATAGCGATCTTAAGGGATGGATTAGCCAGGGCCGCTTGTATTGCTCCAAAAAAACCGGCTGCGCCGCCTCCAATTACGATAAGGTCAAACATTATTGTGCGCGATCCGGATAGTTCGTAAAAATTCCATCTACTCCAAAATCTGTCATTTTTTGAATATCCTCGGTTTCATTCACCGTATAGGTAAACACCTTAAATCCTTTTTGCTGTATTTTCCTGACATTTTCCTTGGTCAGGGTTTTGTACCAGGGGTTAATAGCAACGGCATTAAGTTCCTTGGCGACCTCAAGCGCGTCCAGGGGATTCTCTTCTGTTAAAACTGCTATGGCGATATCCGGATTACGTTTTCGCATTTTGCGCAACTCCTCCCATTTAAAACTGGAAATCACAAAGTTCTCCAGGTCCCACTCGTGCTCACTGATATAATAATCGGTAATAGCGTTTACCGGATCTGCGGTGTTATCCCCTTTCAATTCAATGTTAAGAGGCACCTTATTATCCATGAGGCGAAGTACTTCCTGAAGCTCAGGAATGCTGTGGTTCCCTTCAAGGATAACCTCTCGCAGGTCTTCGATATCGTATTCCTCTATTTTTCCTTCGGCATTGGTTAATCTTTCCAGCCGTTCATCATGAAATACTACAATTTCACCACTGGCTATTTTAAAGACATCAATCTCAATCATATCCACCCCAAGATCCAAAGCTTTCTGTATAGATTCCAGCGTATTTTCGGTTTCATAACCCATTGCCCCCCGATGTCCTATCACCAATGGCTTTTTGGTACTCATATCACACGAACTTAAAGACAAGATAAGTACTGCCCCGAAGATTGCCGTCTTTTGCATTTGAAAAAAATTTGAGCTGCCCAAAAATACAAACTTGTGTTAAGTGATGCCTTAAAAACCATGGTTTGTACGATGTGAAATGACAACAATGCAATGAAATATTCTTAATTTATTTATTCAAAAAATGTGAATATCTCAATATTTTTTCTATTTTGTGTCGATTTAACAACCAACTAATGTAATATATTATGTTTTCAAAATCCAATGTACTGGCTACTTTGGCCGGAGCAGTGACATTATTCCTCCTGGGGTTCTTGATTTGGGGAGTGGCCACTGTAGATTTATTCGAAGAGTACGTCCTGAGTGATGTAATGAAAGACCCTCCTGATTTTGTGTTTATCCTTCTGGGTAATCTGTTTGCCGCATTTGCCATGAGCACACTTTATGGAAAATGGGCCAGAGGACACCACAGTGCAAAAGAAGGGTTAGCATTTGGGATCTGGATTGGGATATTCGTAGGGCTTGGAATTTGGTTTGTACAATATGCAACCACCACCTTCATGAACTTAACGGGCTATTTGATAGACGCCGTGCTTGAAATTGTTTATTACGCTCTCGCTGGGATGGTGATCGCTTTGGTCTACAAAGCTACCAGCAAGGGGAAGAGTTAACTACTAACCAACTTTAATTCCGAGGCGGACAGAGGTCATCTCTTTTGTCCGCCTTTTTTTCTATGACTTCACCTTGAAAATGTACGATTGTAAGGGTGCTAAAGAAAGTTCGATCTTGCCAACACCCTCTTCAACAATCAACGTATACGTGGCTGAGCCATACAGCTGTTCCTCCAGCTTATATTCCCCGGCTGTTAATTGCCATTTTTCAACAACATCCGGCGGTAGTTTTACTTCAAACTCATAGGATTTGTCCGAATCAAAATTGGAAATGATTACCAGTTTTTCCGAGCTGTCCCATCGCGCAAAAGCAAAGACCCTGTGATCATAGGATGGGGTATGTTCTTTGTTATAGTAATGGATCTCCTGATAATTTCCCATCAATGCGGAACTATTGATGGTGAAGTTCAACAGCCGTTTGTAGAAATCCCGCAGCGAATTTTCTGCTTCCGTAAGTTGTCCCCCATCAAACTTTTTATCATTCATCCAACGCTGGTGGGCCGGGACGCCAATGTAATCAAAAATTGAGGTCCGGGAAGGTTTGCCAAATCCGGCATCCTCAGAACCATCTTCACCTACTTCCTGGCCAAAATAGAGCATTGTAGGAGAGGTGCTGATTGTAGCAGAAACTACCATGGCAGGTTTACCTATCGCTGCATTCCCTACAAATTCAGGACTTGCAATACGTTGTTCGTCATGGTTCTCTAAAAAGTGAAGCATATTATGCTCAATATCCTGTAATCCGGACTGCACGGTATGAATATGATCTGTCCAGCCATAGCCTTTCATAATATGCTTAAGACTATCATACAGTTCCACTTTATCGTAGAGGTAGTCCATTTTACCTCTATGAATATACTCCCTGTATAACCTGGGGTTATATACCTCCGCTAGCAGAAATGCATCGGGATTCTTCATTTTTATGGAAGAATTCATAAAACTCCAAAATTCCACGGGTACCATCTCTGCCATATCAAAGCGGAAACCGTCCACTCCAAGCTCCAGCCAATACAAGGCAATATCCCGGAACTTGTACCATGAATCCGGCAACGCTTTATCTTTCCAAAACTCAAAATGAGCCAGATAGTCTTTATGGGTATACGCCTCCGGTAATTCTTCAAAATCCTTTGTCCCATCCGGCCGGATCCCATAATTTATCTTTACGGTCTCATACCAATCATGAAAGTTAGGCTGAGGTAAACGGGAACCATTTCCCGTCCATTTTGCCGGAATTTCTTCAAACTTGAAATTGGACAAAGGATGTTTTTCCCCACCTAACGGCAAATAGCCCTCCTGCCATTCCGGTACTTTAAACGCCACTTCAGGGATGTAATAGAAATTATTGTCCCTGGCATACTCCATAGAAGTATCATCACTAGTACCAAAATCATTTACCCCCGACGGATTGTTTAACCCTACATAACTTCTGGCCACGTGATTCGGGACAATATCTATAAGCACCTTCATTCCGTGAGCATGGGTACGTGCTACCAGTGCCTTGAACTCTTCCAACCTATTAGCCGGATCTACGGCCAAATCCGGATTTACGTTATAGTAATCCTTAACGGCATACGGGGAGCCTGCCCGCCCTTTTACCACATCAGGGTCATCATTGGTAATTCCATATTCGGTGTAATCCTTGATCACCGCATGATGCGGCACACCCGTATACCAGATATAGGTGATGCCCAGCTCCTTAAGCTCTGAGAGTGCGGTATCGTCAAAATCAGCGAACTTTCCCACCCCGTTTTCCTCAATTGTTCCCCAAGGCTTGTTCGTGGTGTTGGTGTTGCCGAAAAGTCGGGTGAACACCTGGTAGACCACTTCCTTTCGCTCTTTTTTGCGTAATTCTGTTTGCATTTCGGGTTTTTCTTTTTTGCGCTGTTGACAGGCCACCATAACGGCAAGTGCCAAAAAAAATACCGTTCGCCTTGCCATGATCATCTTTTTTGGTGTACCAACACTATGGGGCCTTTTCCGTCCAACTGTAAAACAGTGCCAAGGGTTCGTGAAGCTCCCGTTACCACATTGGTAAATGTTTTATTATTAATGTCCATCTCGGCGTAACGTGTCAGGTCTAAAGTGGTCGGCGCTTCGTTCTTATTCAAAATAAGCATAACCGTTTGATCCGCATCGTAACGAAACAGCACATAAACGCCATCATGAGGGGCAAAATGTTTGGTATTCCCGGCATGGATCGCCGAACTCGTTTTTCTAAAATTCAGTAGCTTTCGCATAAAATCCTGCATTTGCCTTTGGGCTTCGGTCAATCCCTCTCCTGTAAAAGCATTTACAGTATCCCCTTCCCATCCACCGGGAAAGTCTGTTCGAATTAAACCATGATCCCCTGGCTTGTCCGTATTCTGCATCAAGATTTCAGTGCCATAATACACCTGTGGAATCCGGGGAGTGGTCAACACAAAGGCCATTGCCATCCGGGTCAGCGCAACTTCCTCTCCCATTTGGGTATGGATACGATCCATATCGTGATTATCTCCAAAGAGCATAATAGAACTGGGATTGGTATAATAAAAATCGTTGGCCAGGGCATTATATAGCTTTACCAGACCCTTGCCCCATTCCTTTTCCGATTCTTTAAAAGCCTCGGCAAAAGTGGTTTGAATGGGAAAATCCATGGTACTGGGTAAATAAGAACGGTACCCATCTTTGTTTTTCGCTCCATCTTGCCAATACCCCACCAAAAGCGGATTATCACTCCACTCTTCACCCACGATGTTGAAGTTGGGATATTCTCGCATGATGTCCCTGGCCCATAGCGCCATAAAGTCTTTATCAGGATAAGGGTAGGTATCTTGTCGGATGCCGCCCAATTGCAAGGTTTCCACCCACCAAATACTGTTTTGGATAATGTATTTGGCCATGAACGGATTTCTTTGGTTGAGGTCTGGCATGGCCGACACAAACCAACCGCCACTCATTAATGTCCTGTCATATTCAGCAGCATACCCATCTTGATTAACGGTCCTTTTGTGATTGGAAGTTTTTAAAGGCAATCCCTGCTCGTAATCTTCCTGGAAATTCAGCCAATCCGAAAAGGGTAGATCCTCCATCCACCAGTGTTTATTGCCACAATGGTTAGCCACCTGGTCCATGATCAGTTTAATGCCCCTATCCGCAGCTTTGTTGGAAAGCTCCACATATTCTTCTAAGCTGCCAAACCGGGGATCCACCCGGTAAAAATCGGTAATGGCATAGCCATGGTAGGAAGACCGAGGCATGTCATTGATAAGTAACGGACACGACCAAACCGCCGTAAAACCCATGGAGTCAATATAATCCAGATGGTCTATGATGCCCTGAATATCGCCGCCGTGACGACCGTAATCCTCGCTTCTTTCAACTGCGGTTTCAAGCAAACCTTTCACCGCGTCATTTTCCGGAGTACCGTTAGCAAAACGGTCGGGAGTAATGAGATAAACCACATCCGAACTGTCAAATCCTTTAAAATCTTCAGGCTTTTGCTCCCGTTGCTTCAACTCATAAGAAAACGAATACGTTCTTCCCCTTTTGGGTTTAAATTCAATATCAAAAGTTCCAGGTTCCGCATCTCTGGCAATCAGGAGATCCAGAAAAAGGTAATTTGGACTATCGGCCCGCGTGGCCCTGATCAACCGGATCCCTTCTTTTTGGATGGAAGGCACATAAGTTCCGATTGCTTTCCCTTTTACCAAAAGCTGTAAGGTATCCTGCTCAAACCCTACCCACCAATTGGGGGGCTCTACCCGTTCTATCTGACTTTGGACCAAAAAGGAAAAACACAAAAATATGAAGCTTACCAGCCACCGGGTCGACTTAAGTACCTTAATGTTCTGATACATGATTCATGGTTTTGGGGGTAAGTACTACACGTTCACCGTTGACCCGTATTGACATTTCCTCATGGCCTTGCAGTTCAAAATCAGCACCTTTGTCCGTAACGGTAACTTTAATAATCCTATTCCTAAAATTCACTTTAAAAGAATAGGCCTTCCATTGTTTGGGAATTTGGGGTGTAAAACTCAATTTATCATTGATTACGCGCATACCGCCAAAACCTTCTACAATACTCATCCATGTACCCGCCATAGAAGTGATGTGTAATCCCTCTTCTACCTCATTGTTGTAATCGTCCAAATCCAATCGGGAGGTTCTCAGGTATAATCTATAGGCTTGTTCCATCCTACCCAACTTAGCAGCCTGAATGCTATGAACACATGGTGACAAGGAGGATTCATGAACGGTAAAGGGTTCATAAAAATCAAAATGGCGTTCCAATTCTTCCAAAGTAAAATGGTCTTCAAAAAAATAGAATCCCTGTAGTACATCTGCCTGTTTGATATAGGGCGAGCGGAGAATACGGTCCCAACTCCATTTTTGATTGATGGGCCGCTCTGATTTCTCCAAATCAGCCGCTTTTATCATCTCCTTATCCAAAAATCCATCCTGCTGAAGATATACCTGATGCTTTTTGGAGTAAGGAAAATACAAATTGCCGGCAACCTCTTCCCATTTTTCAACCTCGTCATCGGTTAATTTGGTAATCCCAATAACACGTTGGTAATCCTCCGGGTAGCCTTCCTTGACTTTTGCCAGCTGTTCAATAGTGAAATCAATAGTCCACTTTGCCAAATAGTTGGTGTACCAATTATTGTTCACATTATTCTCGTACTCATTGGGCCCTGTAACCCCAAGAATCACGTATTTTTCTTTATTAGCGGACCAATTGGCACGTTGGTGCCAAAAACGGGCAATGCCTATCAGTACTTCCAAGCCCATTTCGGGAATATAACTATAGTCTGTGGTGTACCGGTAATAATTGTAGATGGCAAAGGCAATAGCCCCATTGCGGTGAATTTCCTCAAAGGTAATCTCCCATTCGTTATGGCATTCTTCCCCATTCATCGTCACCATGGGATACAGGGCGGCACCATTTTCAAACCCAAGTAATTCTGCATTTTCAATGGCCTTTTCCAGATGGTTATAACGGTACTTTAACAAATTCCAGGCAACCGTCTGGTTCTTGGTACACATATAAAAAGGCAGGCAATAGGCTTCCGTATCCCAGTAGGTACTCCCCCCATATTTTTCTCCCGTAAATCCTTTGGGGCCAATGTTTAATCTGGAATCCTTGCCCAAATACGTTTGATTGAGTTGAAAAATATTAAAGCGAATGCCCTGCTGGGCCTTTACATCGCCCTCTATGGTAATATCACTCATCTCCCATATCCGGCCCCAAGCTTCCTTTTGTTGTTGAAAAAGCCCTTTAAAGCCAAGCTCCGAAGCTTTGTCCAAAGCCTCATTTGCAGCTTGCAGTAGTTGATCCTTAGGATGGTTGCGATCCCCGGTATATCCACCAAACTTTGTTAGGATTATGCTTTCTCCTTTGTTCACCTTTTGGCTAAAGTGCAAACCGATAGACTTAGCGGTTTTCGTCCCTATTTCCCCTGGAATTGAACTGCCCTGGTGCTCTAGCTGTGCTTGCATGAAGGTAGCCACGGAAAAATGGGTTTTCAGCGTGTGGCTCTCAATGAATGCCCGGTGCCCCTCTGTTGAAACCTTGGTGGTATTCCAGAACTGATCGTCCCAATTGCTATCTTCATTCTGGATGCCACTGTCCAAATACGGGTTGAATTGTATTTCCACATCGCCACTTAAGGGAACCACTTCATATTGTATGGCGCCTACCTCGTCTAAATCCAGGCTTAAAAATCGTATGGATTTCACTTCCAATGTAACATCGTTTGGCATAGTGGCCACAAAACTACGCTTATACCAACCCTCCTTCATATTGAGTTCTCTTCGAAAATGCTTCACTTTTTTACAGGTAGACAAATCCAACGCCTCTCCATCAGCAAAGACATTGATTCCTATCCAGTTCGGGGCATTCAGTACTTTAGCAAAGTATTCGGGATAACCGTTTTTCCACCAGCCTACGCGGGTCTTATCCGGGTAATATACTCCGGCTATATAACTGCCCTGAAATGTAGGGCCTGAGTATTGCTCCTCAAAGTTGGCTCGTTGCCCCATGGCTCCGTTGCCTAAACTGAACATACTCTCTGAGGATTTTACCCGATCGGCATCAAATCCTTCTTCGATAATAGACCAATCATCTGGTCTTATGTAATCTTGGTTCATTGCAATTGGGCTATAGTGTTAAATAAGCGATTCAATTTCAGCAAAATCTTTCAAATTTTAGCTTTTGTGTTCATAAAATTTTGAGGGGGATCACTACGCGGTATTTTCATGACGGCCCAACTTCAGTATTGCCATCCAATGCTATTCGCTTCAAGCAACACAACGGCTTTGTACATCATGATAATTGGCAGAACCAATTGATGAGGTATCAAGCCATCAACTTCCCGGAACTTTTTAAAAATAATAGTGCTTACCACTCAATACTAGAGAAGAAAAAATGGGAGTGTAGCAGGTCAAATATATTATTTTATTTCGAAAACAAAATCAAAAAGTAGATTCCCTTTCTATGAGATTGGTTTTCACCATCTTGGTGTAAAAGGTGTCCTCATCTACTTTTTCCTCTAATCTATTGATCAACATTGTTGCTACGGTCTCCCCCAATTGAAAACCATATTGATTAATGGTGGTCAATTTAGGGCGTGAGTATTTTGATAGTATACCATTTGAAAAACTGATAACGGAAAGGTCATCAGGTACCTTTAGACCTAACTTTCTACATATGTTCAAGGCGGCGACAGCATACATTTCGTTAACTCCAAAAATAGCATCAAAGCGTACATTACTGTCTATCAGCTTTCTTATGTGTTGTTCGATCACATTTTCCTGTCGCTCTTCAACAATATTATCCGGCATTTTAAGAATCAACTGATCCTCTACCTGTATTCCATTGCTATTCAATGCTTCCAAATATCCATTGGTTCGCTCCCGACCAATACCAATATAATCCAAAGTGGTGAGCAGTAGTATGTTACGCCTTCCATCATCGATCAATTTCTGGGTAGCCATCCTGGCGGACTCCCTGTCATTCACAATGACCTTATCACATTCCACCTCGTCTACCACCCTGTCAAAAAGTGCAATAGGCATACCCTGATTAATAATTTCTTTTAAATGGTGGTAGTCCTTTTTGAGCAAGGTTTCCTTGGCGATGGACACCATAAACCCATCAACACTGCCATTGACCATCATTTCCATATTGATCACCTCTTTTTCAAACGACTCATTGGACACTCCTATAACCACGGTATACCCTCTTTCATTGGCTGTTTTCTCTACTCCCGTCATCACCTTGGCAAAAAAGTGATGCGTAATTTCCGGAATGATCAAACCTATGGTCTTTGTCTTTTGATTCTTCAGGCTAAGGGCAATACTGTTGGGGCGATAATTGTAGAATTTAGCAAAAGCCTGTATGGTCTCACGAGTTTCCTGGCTAACATTTTTGTTGTTTTTCAATGCCTTTGATACCGTAGAAATAGAGACATCCAATTCCCGGGCAATCTTCTTTAACGTCATTTTTGGCTTCATTCGAAGAAATCTTATCGAAATACGAATTTAACAAAATGCACGCTAAAAATCAGGTGATTTTTGCCAACTCTACAATTAAGGAGTATTACTATTGATAAATTGAAAAGTTATGCACCTGAAAACGTTGTAAATGGAGAAACTGACATTTGTCAGTAAATTTTAACCTCTCCTTAAGATAGTTTTGATCCTTGAGAAGAAAAAATGGGCAGATAGTAATGCTCGCAAGTTAACCAAATTAAATAAACTAACGCATATTGACTTTATGAAAAAACTTAAAAAGTTTTTGGAATTGTCACTCCTGCTGGTTCCTTTATGGGGATTTTCCCAGATAACCGTTACAGGAAATGTGACAGAGGCCGGTACAGCTTTGCCCATTCCAGGGGCAAATATATTGGTCAAGGGTACAACTACAGGTACCACTACTGATTTTGATGGCAATTATATTATTCAAGCTAATCAGGGGGATATTCTGGTATTCTCCTATATTGGTTTTGAAAGTCAGGAAATTGCCGTAACAGGCGCAGTGCTCAACGTGGTTTTGCAAGAATCAACCGAGCAGTTGGACGAGGTGGTAGTCATCGGTTACGGTACTACTACGGTTAAGGACGCCACTGGTGCGGTGGATCTGGTTACCTCGGAAGACTTTAACCAGGGGGCAATCGTATCCACCGAGCAGTTGTTAAATGGTAAGGCTGCCGGTGTACGTATTACCAATGCAGGGGGTAGCCCTGATGCGACACCAAATATTAGAATTCGTGGTGGTGCATCCCTTAGTGCGCAAAATAATCCTTTAATCGTTATTGATGGTGTGCCTATTGGGAGTGATAATCCTGCTGGTGTACAAAACCCTTTAACACTTGTTAACCCTAATGATATTGAAAGTTTTTCTATCTTAAAGGATGCTTCGGCAACAGCAATTTACGGAGCACGAGCCTCTAATGGTGTACTTATAATCACCACCAAAAAAGGGACATCTGGCGAAGTACGATTTAATTTTAGCACAGATGTTTCGATAAGCACGGCCCCAGAAGGTCTGAATATGATGGAGAGTAATGATTACATAAGATTTATAGAAGAGTTCTTTCCCGAAAGAACAGGTTTGCTGGGTGTACCCGTGGGCACCGTAGAAACTTCCGAAGCAGTCTCCCGAATTCTTAGTACCCCTGATGGTGACAGAGCCATTTACAATACAGATTGGAGGGATGCTATTTTTAGAACGGCTATTACCACAAACACTAATTTTAGTGCCCGGGCTAATTTGTTTGACAAGATCCCTTTTAGAGCTTCAGTCGGGTATACGGACGCTAACGGGATTGTTCTAAATGATGATTATGAACGTTTTACCGGGTCTTTGAAACTAACACCAACCTTGCTTAATGACAATTTAAAAATTGATGCCAACGCAAAATTTATACTTGTCGAAAAAAATGCCATACAGGCAGGTGACGCAATAGGAAGTGCATTAACATTTAACCCAACACAACCTGTTTTTAACAGTGCCGGGCCTTTTGCAGGTTTTTTTGAAAACACCGTGCCGTCAACCGGTAATGGCACTCTGGTTCAGGGTGCGCAAAACCCTTTAAGTATCTTGCAACTAAGAGACAGACCCGAAGAAGTATTTCGGTTTTTAGGGAACATTGAATTTGACTATGAGCTACCTTTTGCTCCAGGGTTAAGAGTTGTAGCTAATTTTGGTTTAGATGCGTCTCGTGCAAATATTGAAGAGCGCTTTTTAAACGGAAGTATCGCTACTGTATTAAACAGGTCGTCAGACGAGAACGGCAACTATTTGTTCAATCCAGGCATTAATTACGAGGAAGAACAACATATTACCAATACCACCTTCGATTTCTATACGCAATATGATAAAACTTTCGACAGTGGTTTAGTCTCAAAATTTGACGCACAATTGGCTTACTCCTACCAAAATTTTAAAAATGATGGTAACCGGGTAAATTATCAATTGAACCCGGACACAGGTTTAAGGGAGATACAATTCAACGAGCAAAACCCAAATAACAGATACTTTAACGAGTGGAATTTACAATCCTTCTTTGGCAGATCTAATATTACTCTTGCGGAAAAATACTTATTTACCTTTTCCGTAAGAGCAGACGCATCGTCTTTATTTGTTGCCGATGATGTTTGGGACAGCGATGTATGGGGTATTTTTCCTGCGGCAGCCTTTGCATGGCAGGTTAAGGAGGAAAACTTTATGCAAAAGGTTAACTTTATTAACGACTTAAAATTACGTTTAGGCTGGGGGCAAACCGGGCAACAAGATGTCACCAGTGTTGTAGGGTTTTACCCTTCTACTCCACTGTTTCAAATAGGTAGTGCCACCAGTCAGTATTTTCCGGGTACTTCAATATACTCTCCATTAGAGTTTAACCCGGATTTAACCTGGGAAACCGCTACCACTTATAATATTGGTTTAGATTTTGGATTGTTCACTAATTTACTTTCAGGGTCATTTGACGTGTATTACCGAGAAACAGAAAATTTGTTGGCCGAAGTGAATATCCCTCCGGGTCAGGGCCTAAGAAATGTATTTATTGACAACGTAGGTAATACCGAAAGTAGAGGTTTTGAACTTAACCTTAACGTTAACCCAATACGAACTGACAATTTCAATTTGAATGTTAATGGTAACTTATCATACAACTTCACCGAATTAACAAGTTTAGGAGGTCAGGAATTCTTACAAGACAACGACTCTAATGTTAGAGGTACTGGTACTAACCTAAGGTATAGCTTTGTTGGGGAACAAATAGGCGGTGCTTATGTGTTTAGACAAATCTATGATGAAAGTGGCAATCCTATTCCTGGTGCTGTTGTAGATAGAAATGGTGATGGTGCTATTGATTTTGCTGACAGATACCTTAAACAAATTGCTCCTAATTGGACCTTTGGTTTCGGAATTAATTTTACGTACAAGAATTGGGATTTCAGTTCCGCTTTCAGAGGTCAAATTGGCGGTAACGTATTTAATCTCAACGAGCTAAACTTAGGCGTTGTTGAGAGCGCGCTTCCCCAGAACGCACAGAGTTTAAACAATGTACTAAACTTTTTCGAAGGTGATGCCAATACCGTATTTAGAGATTACACCGCAGCAGACCGTCTTATCTTATCGGATTATTTCCTGGAGGATGCCAGTTTCCTAAGATGTGACAATATCTCTTTAGGACATCGATTTGACAATATGATTAAAAATGGTTCTGTCAGATTTTATGGTGCAGTTACTAATCCCTTTATTATCACAGATTACTCGGGTCAAGATCCTGAGAATTTTGGAGGTATAGATAACAATTTTTATCCAAGACCAACGGCATATACAGTAGGTGTTAACTTTGATTTTTAAAAAAATGACCATTAAAACTTTTTTTAAGCATACCCTACCGAACATGATTAAAACAAGTTTATTCGGAAACGAAGCGGTTCCATCTGTGTTAAATTTTGGAATAGCTTTATTTTCAGTTAATTACAAATTTTTAAACAAATGAAAAGAATATTTAACCTCCTAGCATTAACTACTATCAGCCTTGCACTATTTTACGGCTGTGTTAATGATCTGGATACAGCGCCAGAAGTAGAACTATCATTAGAGGATCTTTTAGACTCTGACGCCGAGGCCGTTGAAGGTATATTGGCTAGTACATATGCTTCTTTTGCATTAACCAGTATTACCGGTCCTACAGAGGCCGATATTGAAGCTGATGATGCGGGTGAATCAGGGTTTTTAAGAAACATTATTAATCTGCAAGACTTTACAGCGGATGGTATGAAAAATCGCTGGGGAGATAATGGATTAGACCCTCTGACCACGGCTTCTAATTGGGATAACAATAATAAGTTTTTTAGATTGCTTTATGACAGATCGTACTATACCATTCCACAATGTAATGAACTTATTAATATATTAAATAATAACAGTTTTGAAGATAGTGAGATAATTCTGGCAGAAGCACGATTGTTGAGGGCATTAGCCTATTTTTATGTGATTGATACATTTGGAAAAGGCGTATTATCTACAGAAGAAAACATTGGACAATCGGATCTATTACCTGAAGCCTCCAGACAGGAATTGTTTGACTTTGTGGAAGCAGAACTCTTAGATGTTGAACCTGTACTTCCCGAACGATTAGGCTATGGTCGTGTTAATAAATTTGTAGCCTCTATGTTATTGGCAAAATTGTATATCAATGCGGAAGTTTATACAGGTACCGCACGTTGGGATGATGCTGCCACTTATGTTATTGCGGTGATCAACGAAGGTGGATATTCCTTAGAGTCTAATTTTGTACAAAATTTTTCCGGTGATAATGAAAACTCCACCGAAATTATATTCCCCTTATTAGCAGACCCTATTACCAACCAAAGTTACGGTAACACTACTTATATTGTTAATGGTAATATGAATAGTGCTACCATGGAAACCACGCAATTTGGTAATCCCGGGGGCGATTTTGCATGGGCGGGTCATAGAGCCACCTCTGCCTGGTATGGTTTGTTTGGCGCTAACGAAAATGAGCTGGCCAACTCCCCTGACGCTAGAGCCAGCCTGTTTTGGACGCCAGGACATACTTATGAAATGACTGATTACAGAGAATGGACCAATGGCTATCCTTCAACCAAGTTTAGAAATTCCGGAGCTGTATCCTCCATTGATGCGACGGAATTCTCTGGTACCGACTTTCCTATGTATCGCTTAGCGGATGCATATTTAATGTACGCTGAATTAGCCCTGAGAGGAGCATCCGGCACAAGTATGGGCGATGCTTTGGGTTTTGTCAATCAAGTAAGGACACGTTCAAACGCCAATGCTATTGCAATGGGGGATTTGACATTAGACTTTATAATAGATGAACGCGGCAGAGAGTTGAATTTAGAAGGACACCGAAGAACAGACTTAATACGTTTTGGTTTGTTTACAGGTGGAAATTACATATGGCCCTGGAAAGGTGGTGTGGCAAGCGGCACATCAATTCCTTCACATTATGATTTATTTCCTATTCCAATAAATGCATTAAATGCCAATTCTAACTTGACACAAAATCCTGGTTATTAAAAATAAAAATTGTCTAAAATAAAAAGTAGTAAAATGAAAACATTAAAAATTTTAAGCTTAGCCATTATCGCCTTACTAGGCCTTAATGCTTGTGAAGACGACGATAATTTCACTATAATAGATAGCAGTGAGACTACCTCAGCAGCCATTAACCTACCCCAAGATAATTCATCTATAGTTTTGGATATTTCGAATCCAGAGGCTGTTGCAGTTACTGTGGTATGGGATGAAGCAACATACTCAACGCCAACTACTGTAACCTATACGCTTGAGTTAGCCTCTGCAGATACCAATTTTGAAAACGCTGTTGAGGCTGGTACAACCACAGATAACTTTTTCTCGTGGTCCAACGAACAACTAAATGGTGTCATCGTAGATATCTTAAACTTTATACCTTTCACAGCTGCGGATGCACAATTAAGAATACGCTCAACGATTGGCGAAGGTGGGGAAGCATCGTATTCAAATCCCATAACATTTACCATTACACCATATACAACCTCATTGCCAAGATTAGCTGTTCCTGGCAGTCATCAAGGCTGGAACCCAAGTGAAGATGAAGTAGAGTTTGTGCCTTATATTGCATCTTCTGCCTTTGGTGAAACTGATTATGAAGGCTTTGTATGGTTAGATGACCAGTTTAAATTTGTTGGCCCTAATGATTCCGGCGTATTTGTTTGGGGAAATGATGATTGGGGAGATGCGTCCGGAGTAGATGGATCTTATACTGAAGTATTGACTTTGGACGGAGAAGGTAATATAGGGGTAGGAACCTTAGGCGGTCCCGGGTATTATTGGGTACAAGCCAATACCGACCCTGAAGAGTTAACCTATAGCGTACAAAGAACAAGCTGGGGTATTATAGGTTCAGCAACTCCAGGAGGTTGGGATGCTGATACCGATATGACGTATGATGCAGAAAATATGGTATGGACAATTACAGTTGACTTAATCGGTGAAAATGAATACAAGTTTAGAGCTAATGATGCTTGGGATATAAATATGGGCCCGGACTCTGATGGTGATGGTTTCCTGAATTTTGGAGGAACTGTAAACTTCTCAGTAGAAAATTCTGGAACTTATCTGGTAACATTAGATCTAAGTAATCCAAGAGAATATACACAATCTATTGTACAACAATAATTAGTGATTGCATTATGGAAAAAGGCTGTTCATAAAAAAACAGCCTTTTTATTTTAAATATATACCAGATGAAAGATATATGAGATGAAAAAACTTTTATTACTTATCCTTTTGGGATTACCAATGGGGGTGGTCCAGGCACAGACCGTTACGCTCACGCCCAATCCCTTTGATCGGGATGAGGAGATTACCATTACGGTCTCTAACTTTGACCCCCAAACAGAATGGGGCGTTACGGAGCTCTATCTCTGGGCCTGGTACTTTGAAACAAACGGCACAAACGCCATAAACCCTTCCGCCACGGGAACGGACTTCAACAATTCCCCGGAAACGGCCCGTTTTACCAATAATGGGGACGGCACCTATTCCTATTCCTTTGTTCCTTCTGTTTTTTATGATGCTACGGACATTGAACGGATAGGGTTTTTAGTAAAATCCCAGGACGGAGGTCGTCAAACCCAGGATTTTTTATTTGATGTGGGTACATTTCAGTTGATCTTAAATGCACCGACGAGTAGTCCTGTGATCCTGGAGGCTGGTGAAACGCTTTCCGTTGAAGCGGTTATTGGCCAGACTGCAGATTTTACCCTTACTGCTAACGGAGTCCCGGTGGATACCCAATCCGGGATTACCACTTACAGTACTACCTATGTGGTGAATGAAAACACAACTTTTGTCCTGGAAGCCACCGATGGGACGAATACAGAAAGTGCCACCTTTGATGCCGTTATACGCCCTACGGTCATAGAGGAACCACTGCCCCCTGGCCTTTTGGACGGCATTAACCTCGACCCCGTGGACCCGACAACAGCCACTTTGGTACTCTATGCCCCGGGCAAGGATTTTGTCCATATCATTGGGGACTTCAACAATTGGTCTACCAATGATACCTATCTGATGAAAAAAGACAGTGCCCAAGACCGATTTTGGCTGGAACTTACAGGCTTAACGCCACAAACCAACCACATGTTCCAGTACCTGGTGGAACTGGACATCAATATTGCCGATCCGTACTCCACCACTATTTTGGATGAGTTCGAAGATGGTTTTATTGAAGATGTCACCTATCCCGACCTCCCGGAATACCCTTCAGGAAGTACTACACAAGCTGTAACCTTGCTAAGAACAGGGGATCCGGAGTTTAACTGGTCCGATGCCACTTTGAATTTTGAAAAACCCAAAGTAACTGATTTGGTAGTTTACGAACTATTGATCCGCGATTTTGACGAACGCCATAGCTTTGACGCTGTTCGTTCCAGGCTGGACTACTTGCAGGAATTGGGTATAAACGCCATTGAATTGATGCCCGTTAGCGAGTTTGATGGCAACGACAGTTGGGGTTATAATCCGTCATTCCACATGGCGCTGGACAAGTACTACGGCACACCAAACGCTTTTAAACAATTCATAGAAGAATGCCACAGTCGGGGCATAGCCGTAATATTGGATGTGGTCTATAATCATGGGACCGGGCAGCATCCTTACTTCCGTTTATGGAACACCAGCAGAGGCGGCTTCGATGGCGTAGCAACAGCGGAAAATCCTTTTTTTAATGCAGAACCCAGACACTCCTTCAACGTTTTCAACGATTTTAACCACCAATCTCAGGCCACCCGGGACTATGTGAACCGTACGGTACGATACTGGATAGAGGAATACCGGATAGATGGGTTTCGTTGGGACCTCACAAAAGGCTTTACCCAAAACTGCTCGGCCAATGACGATAGCTGTACCAATGCTACACAACCGGATCGCATTGAGGTACTCAAGGGATACGCTGATACCCAGTGGGATTTAGATGAAGATTTTTATGTGATCTTTGAACACCTTGGGGGAATACAGGAAGAGGAACAATGGGCCAATTACCGCCTGGACGAAGGCAAGGGCATCCTTTTCTGGAACAAACAAACAGATCCCTACAACGAGGCTACCATGGGCTTCCATGAAAACGGAAAATCTAATTTTTCGGCAGCTTCCTATCAAGTAAAGGGATTTGATATTCCCGCCGCTATTTCCTATATGGAAAGCCATGATGAGGAACGTCTTATGTTCAAGAACCTGGAGTTTGGAAACACGGAAGGGGACTACGCGGTAACTGACCTAAATACGGCCTTGGAACGTATGCAGGCTGCCGGGGCCTTTTTCTTTACCATTCCCGGCCCCAAGATGATCTGGCAATTTGGGGAATTAGGATATGAAGTCTCCATAGATGAAAATGGAAGAACAGGTAGAAAACCCATTCGTTGGGAGTATTTACAAGATCCGGAACGTACAGCCATTTATGACTCCTGGGCTGACCTGATTCGTCTAAAACTGGGGGAAAATATTTTTGAAACTACAGATTTTTCAATGGATTTAAGCGCACCTACCGGATTGAAGTCCATACACCTCACGGATTCCAACGCCTCCGACGGAGAATTACAAAATGTCACAATAATTGGAAATTTTGGTATGACGGCACAAGACATTGACCCTGAATTTCAACAAACCGGGGTATGGTACGAATTCCTGAACAACAATCTGAAGCGTGTTGTGCTGGATGCGAATGAAGCCATACGTTTGCAGCCTGGTGAATTCCGGATTTTTGGAGATCAACCCAGTGCTGTTTTCCCAGACGATAACATTCCCGATGATGATCATGATGGTGTGGCCAATGCAGATGATCTTTGCCCTAATACCCCATTGGGAGCTACAGTGGATGTATCGGGTTGCGAAATCTTTACCTTACCCGCTAATAATTTTACCTTAAGCACTACCAGTGAGACCTGTCGTAACAGCAACAACGGCGAAATCACAATTGTTGCTTTGGAAGCCCTGGACTATACCGCTACCCTCTCCGGAGCGGCCACTGCAAGTCAATCTTTTACCGATACTATTTCTTTTGACGGTCTTTCTGCGGGTAATTATACTATTTGCATCACCGTAGTAGGGCAGGCAGATTATAATCAATGCTTTGATGTGGTTATCATTGAGCCGGAAGACCTGGCAGTGAGCTCAAAAGTGGACTACGATGGCAAGAAAGCCACTCTTTCGCTTAAAGGGGGATCATCCTACGAGATCACCTTAAACGGGCAAATTTATCGTACCGCTGACAGCAGTATCACTCTGGACCTGCCCAACGCTGTAAATAGGTTGCAAGTTAAGACCGGTATCGATTGCCAGGGTATTTTTGAGGAGACTATCTTTTTGGAAGGGATATCCGTAGCCTATCCCAATCCACTACCCACCGGGCAACTGACCATTGAAATAGATACGCTTACAAGCGATACCGTATTGTTTGAAATCTATGGCGTTGATGGCCGATTGATCGCAAAGCAAAAGCAAAAGATGGTTAATGGGAAATTAACCGTTGATATGGGACAACTGCCTGAGGGACTTTATATCATTAATGCCAAAACTTCTGAAAAAACACATCATTTCAAAATTGCAAAACAATGAAAACGTTTAAATACATATCCCTAACACCGGTTTTTCTCTTGTTGTTAGCCTGTGGAGGGAGTGATGACGGACCAACGGATCCGGAACCCACTCCGGCCCCTTCTGCCGCAACACTGGTATTTCCGGAAAACAATTCCGAATGTACGGAAGGCACCTTACTATCGGACAGCGAAAGTGAGGTGGTCTTTCGATGGAATACCGCCGAAAATGCTGATTCCTACACGGTGAATCTGAGGAATTTGGATACGGATGGCACACAGGAAATCAATGCTAACACCAACGAGTTGGCTATACGACTGAACCGTGGCACCCCCTATTCATGGTCTGTGGTTTCCCTGGCTAACGGAACCACTGAAACTGCTGAAAGTGCTATTTGGAGATTTTACAATGCAGGTCCAGGCATAGAAAACTACTCCCCTTTCCCTGCGGACAACCCGTCTCCCAAATCAGGGGCATCCGTCAATCCCGGCACCCTGACCTTGCAATGGACTGGTAATGACCTTGATAATGATATTGTTTCTTATGAAGTGTTTTTAGATACCAACAATCCACCAACGGTATCCGAAGGAAATACTTCGGCGACCACCTTGGAGGTTGAAGTGGTCACCGGAACAATATTGTATTGGAGGGTAATCACTACGGATGCGGCCAATAATAGTTCCCAATCTGAAATCTTCCAGTTTAGGGTTAACTGATTTTAATTCCTTTGGAAGGGGGAGCGCAATAAAGAGATTAGGAGTTCAAAGTAGATTCGCGGGCAATTATAGTAGGTTGAATGATTTCTGTCCTGTAATGTCCTTCATCTTCGCTTTCCACGCGTTCAATCAGCATTCTGGCAGCTGTCTCCCCCATTTTTTCTCCATGCTGTGCAATAGAGGTCAGGCTCGGATTCGCATGCTTTGCCAATAATCCGTCTGTAAACCCTATAATCGATACATCTTCAGGTACTTTTAATCCTTTGCGTTGTAATACGCGCATACCATAGATCCCAAATATCTCGTTTACACTCAAAACGGCATCAGGTGCTATGCTATTTAAAAAATCTGCGATTTTATCTTCATCAATATCCATAAATGGAAGTCGCAAAACATAGTTTTTTTTAACCACCAGACCAAAATCGAGCAATGCCTTTTCGTACCCAAGGTTTCTGTTTCTACTAACACTAAAAAAGTCTTCTGTGGTAAGTAGAGCGATTTTCTTTCTTCCTTCTTTCAGTAGTTTTTCAGTGGCCAGATACGCCCCCAGAATATCGTCAATCACTACCTTATCACAATGTATCTCGTTGGTAACCCTATCAAACAGCACCAGGGGGATACCTTGTTCGGTAACCTCTTTCAGATGATTAAAATCCTTTTTCTTCTCTGTTCCCGCAGAAAGTGACATTATAAATCCATCAATGCTTCCGTTAGCTAACATTTCCATGTTGATGACCTCTTTGTCAAAAGATTCATCGGACAAACACACAATTACATTATAGCCCTGGGCATTGGCATAATTTTCAATTCCTCTAACCACAGTGGTAAAAAAATGATGCACAATATCCGGAATGATTACCCCTATGTTCTTAGTACGCTTATTTTTCAGGCTTATGGCAATATTATTGGGCTTGTAGTTGTATAGCTTGGCAAAAGCCTGAATTCTTTCTTTGGTATCCCTACTGATTTCCTCACTATTTTTCAGTGCCTTGGAAACCGTAGAAATGGAAACACCCAGTTCTTTGGCAATATGTTTAAGCGTAATTTTTTGCCTTAGCATAAACAAAATGTTAAATTATTGAAGGTAATGATATCTAATGTTTGTTAAAAATATGGCTTAAAAATTAACATCTTGTAGTCACAAACGATCCCTGTTTTCCAGCGAAACCCGGAAATAAAAAACCGTATATTTGGGCGTATTTTGTTAAATTTCATATATTTCGTTGCTTTTACTTACGAAATGTATAATTTAAAGTGTGTTGAATTATTATAAACCTACATTTTCAAAGTTATCAACACGAAACCGTTTTCGAAGCTTTGTCAACATCAAGGTAGACTAATTTTAACACCTTTTTTATATATGTTTAACACTTGAATTTAAATTAACTAAACTTAAAATTAATTTTTTATGAAGAGTACGCTACTTAAGAGCTTGCTACTGTTAGGGGCATTTATATGCTTTGGGGCAGTGCAGGCGCAGACCGTAACTGGTACTGTTTCGGACCCAAACGGTCCCTTGCCTGGGGCAAGTGTCGTGGTTAAGGGAACGACCAACGGTACACAGACTGACTTTGATGGTAATTACACATTAAATGATGTACCCAGCGACGCCACTTTAATATTCAGTTATATTGGCTATGCTACCCAAGAACTTGCTGTGAACGGGCGTTCCACTATTGACATCACCTTGCAAGAAGATGCTACCGCCCTTGATGAAGTAATTATCATTGGTTATGGTCAAACTACAATTAAAGATGCCACCGGTGCGGTGGCTGCAGTAACTGCAGAGGACTTCAATGCCGGTGTGATTGCATCTCCGGAACAGTTGATCCAAGGTAAAACTGCAGGTGTACAGATTACGCAAACCAGTGGTGATCCTGGCGCTGGTGTGGAACTAAGAATTCGGGGTACTTCCTCCGTTCGATCTAACAATAATCCGCTGTTTGTAGTAGATGGAGTGCCGCTTGCGGGGGATGATGTAGTGGCGAATGGTCAGGATCTCGGATTTGGTAGTGCAGGTTCCAGAAACCCGCTAAACTTTTTGAACCCGGCAGACATTGAAAGCATCAGTATTTTAAAAGATGCTTCTGCAACGGCTATTTACGGTTCAAGGGGAGCAAACGGGGTGGTTATTATTACCACCAAAAGTGGAAGAGGAGGTGCCGGTACTTTTGAGTTTTCTTCCAGCCTGAGTATCTCTACTCCCGGCAATGAATTTGATTTATTAAACCGGGAAGACTTTTTGGACGCCGCGGTTGATTTTAACCTGGCGGTACAGCAAGGGGTGCTAACCCCTGCAGAAGCCC
Source organism: Croceivirga sp. (assembly GCA_028284285.1). Taxonomy (GTDB): domain Bacteria; phylum Bacteroidota; class Bacteroidia; order Flavobacteriales; family Flavobacteriaceae; genus Croceivirga. Next base: position 21,262 of record JANQSA010000031.1, on the reverse strand, counting down.
GGGCAGAAACTGATGCCGGCTTCAATACTAACTGGCAGGATGTGGCTACCCGTACTGCAGTTTCTCAAAATCAAAACCTTTCCTGGTCTAAAAACTACGGTAAAGGAAATATTAGAGCCACTTTGGGATACAGTAAACAATTTGGTGTGGTAGAGCAATCCTCTCTGGAACGGCTTACCGGTCGGGTGAACTGGCTCCATCGCTTTTTGGATGATAAATTAACCATTAATGTGCAAGCCACTATCTCCCGGGTGAATGACGAATCACCTCCATTAAGTGCTACTGCCGGTTTTGCCGGGGATTTGTTGGGAGCTTCCTATTCTGCTAACCCTACCTGGCCGGACAGACCAGATTTTAATCCTGGTGGTAACTTGTTGAATCCCAGAAATATGTTGGAAAGTATCCAAACAACGGGAAACACCAATAGGTTCCTGGGGAATGTTTCTGCTGAATATGCCATTACCCCTGAGTTGAAAGCTAAAGTAACCTACGGTTATGACACTTCCGAATCCACGCTTTATTCTGTTATCAATGGAGATATCCTAGGGTTTACTAATGGTACCGCAGGAAACGGTAGGGGATCCGTCAATGATATTAATGTGGCCAATAATCTATTGACCGCCACTTTGAATTATACAAAAGAGTTTGAAAACTCCTTTTTAGATGTTTTAGTGGGCTATGAATTTCAGGATTTTGGACGCGACGGAAGGAATGTTTCCGGTTGGGGGTTTTCAACTACCGACCTTAACCAAATGGGAACGGATTTAGAAGATGCTGCCAACACCATAGAAGATCAGATCAGTGGGGCGTACCAACAATATGGTTTTGGAACGACTGATGCAGAGATTTTTATTAACCGCTTAGATGGTGGAGATTTGCCCACTACCTTAGCGCCTCAACAAATAGGAGTACGATCTATTTTTACGGACACCTTTGATTTTACGGATGAGTTACAGTCCTTTTTCGCCCGGGTAAACTATACATTAGCAGAAAAATATATTTTCACAGCTACTGTAAGGGCTGATGGTTCAACCCGATTTGGCCCGGACAACCAATATGGTTATTTCCCCTCTGGTGCTTTTGCCTGGAGAATTGACCAGGAAGATTTTATCGGGGACAATTTCTCCACCCTTAAACTACGTGTAGGAGCAGGTGTTACCGGTAACCAGGATGGCTTGGGCTTTGGGAACTTTGTGCGCAGGGAGCGTTTTGGGGTTGGTAATCCTATAATTGAAAATGGAGGTAATATCATCCGTCCCGGATTGGAGCCTGTTTCATTTGTAAATAACGAACTAAAATGGGAGGAAAACGTGCAGTATAATATTGGTATTGATTTTGGTTTCAATAATGATCGTTTTTCAGGATCTCTCGATTTCTATCGTAGGGAAACCAATGACCTTTTATTGCAAGTAGAATCTGCACAGCCAGCTCCCCAACCTTTTGTATTTACGAATTTAGAGGACGGATCCGTAGTGAACCAGGGTATAGAACTGGCCCTTAACTATGACATCATTCAATCCGAAGACTTTAACTGGAGTGCTTCCGGTAATGTTGCCTACAATGACAATATGTTTGAAGACTTTAATGGTACCATCCCAGCGGGTAGAATTCGGGGACAGGGACTTACCAACGCCTTTTCACAATTGTTAACCGGAGGGCAACCATTGTTCTCTTATTTTGTAAGACAGTTTGAAGAATTTGATGCCGAAGGACAACCCGTCTTCACCGGAGGCATTGATAATCAAGTTTTTGTGGGGGAAAATGCAATTCCAGAGTTTAACGCTGGATTCAGTACCAATTTGTCTTACAAAAATTGGGATCTGTCCATGTTCTTCACCGGTCAGTTTGGATTCTCCATTTACAACAATACGCAGAACGCTTTCTTTACGGCAGGTTCTATTGCCAATGCAAGAAACGTTACTCCTGATGTCCTGACCAGCGGAGAAGCAGGTACCGCAGAAGCATCGGTTTCTACATTTTTCCTGGAAAAAGGGGATTTTGTACGTTTCCAAAACGCAACCCTTGGCTACAATGTGCCTCTATCAGGAGAGGGTGCGTTCAAAAGTCTGCGCTTATCCTTAACAGGACAAAATCTGTTCTTGATCACAGATTATAGTGGGCTTGACCCGGAAGTAAGTACGCAGACCGTACCAGGTAACGGAATAGACGGTAATAACAACCTTCCATCCGCTGGTATTGATTATACCGCCTTCCCAAGACCACGAACATTTACCTTCGGGATTAATGCTTCTTTCTAATTAAAAAAAATTGAATAAAATGAAAAGAAATCGATTTAAATTATTAACATTAACAATTGCGGCCCTAGCTTTCTCTTGTACCGACCTGGAGATTGAGGACAGCGATTCTATTATTGATAGAGAAACCGCCGAGGGTGGTACTTTTGCCGGGGTGGCCAATATAGAAGGATCCCTGAACAACCTGTACAACGCATTTAACGGTATCGGCGACCAAACCAACTTCTATGCGCTTCAAGAAGTGGCAGGAGATATTGAACTGGTACCCACACGTGGAACGGATTGGGGAGATAATGGGATATGGCGAACGCTCCATGCCCATACCTGGAATGCGGACCATGACTATGTGCTTAACGTCTGGAACAACTGGAACCAACGGATTTTCTTGAGTTCTGAGGTAATTGATCCCAGAAGCGAACCGCAACGTGAAGATTTTGAGGAGCAGGCGGAATATGATGAAGCCATTGCCAACTATCCGGCAAACGTCGCGGAAGCGCATTTCCTAAGAGCCTTTGCTACCTGGATTGTCATGGACATGTATGGCCAGGTACCGTTTCGCGAAGTAGACTCAGGTCCTCAGGAATTACCTACAGTTCGTACAAGAACACAGGCATTAGCCGATGTACTTGCCGATGTGGACCTGGCCATTGCCGGACTATCCGATGTAGCCGCAGGGGACGTAGATAATATGAACAGAGCCAGCAGGCAGGCTGCTCAATTCTTGAAAGCCCGGGTATTGCTTAATGCGCACATCTATGACGGTAGCGGTACCCCGGACAATACCAATCTACAACAGGTAATTGATTTGGTAGACGCCATTGCCGCACAGGGGTATGCACTGGAAGATGACTATTTTGGCATGTTTCAAGATAGTGCGGATAACGAGACCATTTGGTGGTTAGGTACCAGCGTTGGTAACCGTATTTGGAACGGCATGCATTACAATACGGTCACTCCGGATAATGGCGGTGGCGGATGGAATGGTTTCTGTGTCTTATCAGAGTTCTATGATTCATTTGAAGGTGATCCCAACAGCAATCGTATTAACAGTGGTCAGGAAGAGCGGAGAGGTTTTGTACCGCATCCCGATGACAACAATACCGAAGAAACATTGGGAGTTGGGTACGGAATGCTTTTTGGGCAACAATACAGTGCGAGCGGAGAGGCATTAAGAACACGTCCGGGAGCACCCTTGGCGTTCTCCAGGGAACTACCGGGATTGGCCGGTAATACGGAAGAAACAGGCATAAGAACTATTAAATATCACCCGGTTAACGGTTCTTTTACCAACCATGAATTGATTTTCCGTTATGCCGATGCCCACCTTATGAAAGCCGAAGCTATGTTACGTATGGGTAGTGATATTACTGCCATGGTAAATCAGTTGCGTACGCTTCGGGAAGCTACTCCTCTGGGTAGTGTTACGGAAGATGATCTTTTGGCGGAAAGAGGAAGGGAATTGTATAAAGAAGCGATTCGTAGAACAGATTTAGTTCGTTTCGGCCAATTTACCAGAGATTGGGAATTTAAGGACCCCGGTGCTGTTGGACAGGATTTTCGTAATCTTTTTCCAATTCCTACACGTGCCTTGCTTTCTAATCCTAATCTGGAACAGAATCCGGGATACTAATACCAAATTCAATATTAATTTCTTAAAAACCGCTGTTGATAACAGCGGTTTTTTTTTCTTTATGCCTAAGTATTTCAATATAGTCTGATACAAACAAAAACAAATCCTTAAAGGTATGGGGGTTAGGCATTTCATATCCATTGATAAAAAAGGACGGGGTCTGCTGGATACCCACCTGGTTGCACCAGGTAATAGAATCGTGAATAATTGTTAATCTCCGGACATGTTCATCATCTTCTTGTGGTAGTTTATACTTTTGTGTCCAATTCAACTCATCCAACTCATACCAATCCGTAATTATTCGCCTTGCCAACTCATCGTGATGTTTTCCTTCCTTATCCCATATTAGCATTTCATACGCCCTAATAATTCTCAAAATAGCATTATACTTATCATTACTTGTTTCCTGATCTTTTGACTTAATATGAAACCTGATGCGTACCCCAATATCCTTTGGATGCTTGTCTAAAATTTTCTCCAAATCCATATGCGCAACGGCACAATACTCACAATACGGATTGCTGACAATTAAAAACTGTAGCACCCCGTTTCGGTTTCCGTAAAATATTTCCTTCTCCCAAAAAGTAGTATCAATCTTTTTGTGTAATGGTAAAAGGGCATCAAACCAGGAAGGGTTTTGCCGCCATTTTCGCAACATCAGGCTCTGATACGGAAGCTTTTGATTTTCAATAAGTTTTGGTTTAATTAGTAACCACAAACTAACCACGGAAAAAGATACCAAAGCCGTAAGTGATGCATCAAGGGTTACATGAAGTTCATCCAGGGAAATGTTGTTTGAAAAAAAGTAAAGAAAGAGATGGATCGCCTGACCCCATAAAACAAGCAATACGGAAAGGCAGAGCCGACAAAATGACCTAAGCTTAACCTGATAAAAGATCGAAAAAGGAGTAGATAAAAGACCCGGTAGTAGCACTATTAACAACAAGGTGATCTTTTCCAAGACAGGAATTCCGGGTAGCACGGACAGAAACAGAAGGGTACCCGCAAAATAGACAACGGTCAAATCCCCCAAATTTAAATAGTGACCCCATTTGCCGTATTTGGAGTTAAGCACTGTACTGCAACCAGATCCCTCCGTCTTGCAGAAAAACTCCGAAACCTTGCTCTTTGAACCCATCTCTTGGTTAACAATCAAAATTGAAACAAAAAAACCCGCTACGGCAAAAAGAAAACTGATAAAGACCACCCATTCAAAACGAATGAATTGAAGAATTAAAAAGACAACCCCAATGGCCGTAAACAAGGCCATAGATACCATCTTTAAATGTGTCTCTTTTTCGTAGATCTCCCTATGTTCCCGGTCATTGATCTTCGAACCTTGCGCTATTAGTATGGTAATTCCCGTCCAACCCAGAAAATCCTTTGCTTTAACGTTGCCTTTTCGATCTTTCTTTATGATCCTAAAACCAGTCTGGCCATTTTCATATATAAAGTGAATTAAAAAGATTTTAGGAAGTTCCTTACGACTACTTTCTTTTTCTATTTTGATAACCTGATTATCAATTTCGAACTCATCCAAAAGATCGGTAAAGCTGTTTAATGCAGGATAATCCGGATGTGCCTGCATCCGTTCCTTAAAATAACGCTTGCTGACCTTGTACCCGGACGATTTTAAAAATTGATATGTTTCTTCATACAACTCCATTATATTAAATATAAGATAATACTTATATTTAAGTAAGAATTATCTTATATAATATATTTCTAAGTGAAGATTGTACAAACCTTCTGGGCGGGAAGTAAAAATGCCACCAATGATCTAAATATCACTTCCGGATGGAAATTCCCCGAATATCATTGGATGTCATGGACGTTAAGCTGTTTACGATTAAGAAAACACTATGAAAGGGTTGAACTTTTCACGGATAGCCTGGGAAAAAGAATACTTATTGACGTATTAGGCCTACCGTATACAAAGGTTCATATTGTTTTTGATACCTCTTTTCAAATTCCACCGGAACTCTTTGCGTTGGCAAAAATCAAAACCTACCAACTTCAAAATGAGCCCTTTATTCATGTGGACGGGGATGTCTACATTTGGAAGGCCTTTCCAGAAACACTCTCAACAGCAAGCCTTATAGCATCAAACCTCGAAAAAGACCTTTTCTTCAACAAGGAGGTCCTGCAGGCCATTCACAAGCACTCCTTCCATATTCCTCCCCACTTAAAAGGAATACATGAACACCAATCCATATATGCTTCCAATGCAGGTATACTGGGAGGAACTCATCTCGAATTTATTCAGAAGTACTGTAAAATAGCCCAGAGTTTTATTAACAACAATAAAGACCACTTAGAAAAGGTAACAATAGGCAACTTAAATTGGTTAATTGAACAGGTATCTTTCTTCTATCTCGCTCAACTTGAAAAAATCCCAATTTCATATTTGGTCAAGCAGCCGGTTATGGATCCGCTATATCGCGAATTTTGGCAATTTTCAGATATCCCTTTTGTACCCATGATACATCCGGTTGGCGGCTGTAAACGCGAATACTATGTGCTTAATCATCTGGCGAAACGACTCCGATTGGAGTTCCCGTCATTTTATTACAAGGTGCTACATCACTGCAAAAAAGGGAACGTCTTACCGAAGAATAGCATCTATCGTTTCATAAATACTGCGTCCGATACTTCTCTTAAAAATGAAAAACGAATCACCTCCCACCCTACCACAGCGCAACAAAAAGATATACTACTTCCAGCGTTTAAAACGGTTTTCTACAGAAGCCTGGATATTATTAAAAGATTCCATACCCCCGCTATCAATAACTTTTCCCAGTTAGAAACCCTGTTTGAGACAAAAGAAGAGATCAAAAGCTTCCAACCCATAGCCGAAATCTTTAGACTGGAAAAGGAAAAATATGCAATGCTTAACGCTTTGGTACAAAATGTTGAAAAAGGAACCCTTTACCAGACCGACATCCAACGGTATGAAAATGCCTCAAGTTTTTTTATGAATGAAGATTGGATGAAACGCACCCTAAAGATAATTGACGGGGTGTTACTATTTGAGCAGACCTGGAATTGGGAGCTTTTTACGGAGACAAACGACGACGATAACGCAAAAACGCTAATGAATGAAAACAAAACCAATTCCTTGATCACCCTGAGTCCGGATGTTATGACCCTGGGCATTTTGGAAATCCGCCATGAAGGTATGGATGCTATTCTTCTAAGGTTGGTTGATGGACATACAATACATGACTTAGGTAGCGCAATTTTAGACTATTTTGAAGATGACATCACTATTGATAACAAACAATACCAACAGTTGCTATTTGATACCATCAAAAGAATGGCCTTTGAGAACATCCTGGAAATTCAATAAAAGCTAACCAAAAGTCAGTAGTCCTTCTCGGTATTGCTTCATCTCAGAGCATGGCACAATGTTAAAATCTTTTTCATAAATAAAAATTAACTTAAATATTTTGTAAGATTATACTTACTTTGTTAATTTCAAAGGACTTAAATTTTTTAATCCTTTAATTTTTTAATGCCATGAAAAAATTGAAACTGGGACAGGAACTGTCCAAAAACGAACAAAAGAAAATTATGGGAGGTGGCGTTGTCTGTTTTGTCGCTTCCAGACCTCCAGGGCAGCAGTACGTTACTATAAATAGTACTGCAGTTAATTGTAGTAATGGGCCCGCCTACTGTTCGGGAGCATACAGCGGGGTGATGACCTCCTGTTGGTAATGAATACGCTTTAACACTTTATACTTAACACTATTAAGAAAATGGATCTGGGACAGGAATTGTCCAAAAACGAGCAAAAGAAAAAACTAGGCAGTGTTGTTTTCAGGTGCAATGCTCCTGATGCACAGCCCGTTTAGGGCTTCTTATCTTGTGTTCAAGCAGCGGCTTATTATGTCGGTGACTGGGACACCTCACTGGATCATTGGTATTAAATAGAAGAGTATGTAAAAGCAACGGGAATACCTGGTGATATTCCCGTTGCTTCTATATACAACATTAACTTGCTTTTTAACGACATCTACTCATTGAAAAGAAGCTTTCCCTTTTACAAACAACCGGATCTTAAAGATTGTGGCCCCACCTGTTTAAAGATTATCGCAAAATATTACGGTAAGCTCATATCACTGAAGCAGATACGAAAGCTCACTGAGACCACCAGGGAAGGTAGTAATTTGTTCAAGATCAGTGATGCCGCCGAAAGAATTGGCTTTAAATCCCTGGCACTCAAAACCAATTACCAGAAGCTTAAAGAGGCTCCACTACCCCTTATCGCCCATTGGAACAAAAGTCATTTTGTGGTTATTTACAAAATAAAAGATGATGTCGTTTACCTATCTGATCCGGCTTTTGGCCTGATCTCTTTCCCAAAAGAAGAATTCCTGGTAAGATGGATAGGAAACAATGCAAAAGATTCTACCAATGAGGGCATAGCCTTATTATTAGAAGTTACTCCAAAATTTAGAGTTCAAAATTGGGATGAGGTCAACAAGAAATCCTTTCTCTTCCTGTATCAGTATCTTTTTAAGTATAAAAACCTGGTGATCCAACTTGCCGTAGGACTCCTGGTAGGTAGTATTCTGCAACTCATTTTTCCCTTTTTAACACAAAGTATTGTTGATGTCGGCATTCAGAATCAGGACATCAACTTTATCTATGCCGTGTTACTGGGGCAAATCCTACTTTTTATTGGCCGGATCAGTGTTGATTTCTTTAGAAGCTGGATTCTACTTCACCTTAGTACCCGAATCAATATCTCATTGATATCTGACTTTTTCATTAAGCTTATGGCCCTCCCCATATCCTATTTTGACACCAGAATGACGGGTGATATTATGCAAAGGATCAGCGACCACAATCGCATAGAACGCCTGTTGACCAGCGATACCTTAAATACACTTTTCTCCCTGGCTAACCTACTCGTTTTTAGTTTAGTCCTGGTGTACTATAATCTCTCTATCTTTTCCATATTCATGATTGGCAGCGCGCTTTATGTTATTTGGATCCTATTCTTTTTAAAACGCAGAAAGGAATTAGATCATAAACGTTTTTCGCAATTGAGCCAGGAACAAAGTACCGTAATTGAACTTATAAGCGGTATGCAGGAAATAAAAATGAACAATGCCGAAAAAAAGAAACGCTGGAGTTGGGAATTTGTGCAAGCCCGTTTATTCAAAGTTAATTTGCAAAATCTGGCCTTAGAGCAAACCCAGGAAATCGGATCTTCTTTTATCAATGAGCTGAAAAATATCGCCATCACTTTTACCTCTGCACTCATGGTTATCAACGGCAATATCACTCTGGGCATGATGCTATCTATCCAATACATAATTGGTCAACTCAACTCCCCAATCCTACAATTAGTAAACTTTATCCGTACAGCCCAGGATGCCAAAATAAGCTTGGAAAGACTGGGAGAAATTCACGATAAAGAAAATGAAGAGACAGACCAAAAAACATTGCTTTCTAGAATTGACTTTAACAAAGACATTGTTATTAAGGACATCTCATTCAGATATATGGGTAACGATGTGAATGTGATCAACAACTTGTCATTGACCATCCCTACAGGAAAGAAAACAGCAATTGTTGGGACGAGTGGTAGTGGAAAGACCACACTTATGAAATTGCTGTTAAAGTTTTATGAGCCAATGAAGGGAACCATCAAATACGGGGACCATGACCTAACGGACATTTCCCATAAAACCTGGAGGGCTAGTAGCGGAGTGGTCATGCAAGAGGGCTATGTTTTTAATGACACTATTGCCAACAATATTGCTGTAGGTGTGGACACCGTTGATGAAGAAAAGTTACTGGAGGCGGTAAAACTGGCTAATATCTATGACTTTATACAGTCGTTGCCCCTAAGGTTCAACACCAAAATAGGGAATGAAGGGATTGGTATAAGCACCGGTCAGAAACAACGCATATTTATAGCAAGAGCCCTTTACAAGAATCCGCATTTTTTATTCTTTGATGAAGCTACTTCTGCATTGGATGCTTCCAATGAATTGGAAATAATGAAGAATTTAGATACCGTTTTCAAGAACAAAACCGTATTGGTTATCGCTCATCGGTTGAGTACAGTTCAAAATGCTGATCAAATAGTGGTGTTAGAGGGTGGCAAGATCAAAGAAATAGGAAATCACCAAGCCTTATTTGAGAAACAAGGCGCCTATTTTAACCTGGTCAAAAACCAGCTCGCCATGGAAAAATTAGCCGGATAACTATGCCAGAGACCCAAAAAACAGAAAAACTGCACTTAAGGTCAGAAGAAGTTCAAGAAATCCTTACCAACCCTCCTTCCTGGATTGTTAGATGGGGCATCACTATGATCTTCATTTTGGTTATTGTTTTCATTGCCTTATTATTCCTCATCAAATATCCTGATTTTGTATCTGCAAAAGTTTTGATCACTACAAAGAATCCAACGGAAAAAGTAGTAGCCCGGTCTTCCGGCCAAATTGAACACTTTTTTGTCCAGAACGGGGAACTGGTGGTAAAAAACAAAGAACTGGCAGTGATAAAAACCATTGCAAAGTATGAAGACCTTACAACCCTGAATAACATAATAGATACAATACTCATGGCGGGCGATCGTTTACATTTTCCGATCCATATGACTTCCTCTCTGGTTTTGGGGGATATTGAACCTGCCTATCTCGATTTTGAAAAAAGCTATTTGGAATTTCGATTACTCACCCAACTATACCCCTATGAAAATGAACTGATTGGCAATAAAATGTCATTAGAAGAGATCAAAAAACAACTCTCAGAGCAATTGAGTCAAAAAAGAATACTGGAAAAAGAACTCGAATTAAAACGAACCGAATTTGATCGCTACACCACCCTATTTCAAAAAGGAGTCATTTCACAACAGGAATTTGAATCAAAAGAGCTCGATTATCTGCAGATACAAAAAAACGTAAACACTACAACCATCTCTATATCCCAAATGAGAGATGCGCTATCCTCTGCCAACCAGAATTTAAGAGCCACCTTTATCAATAAAGAATTGGAACATGCCAGGGTAAAAAAAAATCTTTTACAGTCATTTCATGCATTGAAAAAAGCGATTAGCGACTGGAAATATAACTACGTATTGTCCTCTTCAATAAATGGTGTTATCAGTTTTAATGAATTCTGGGGGGTAAATCAGGAAGTCGCTGCCGGAGAGGTAATATTCGATATACTTCCGGAAGAAAAGGAAGACTTCGTAGGTAAGCTCACCATTGCGTCTCAAAATGCCGGGAAAATCAACATAGAACAAAAGGTGTTAGTTAAACTGGACAATTTTCCCTATCAGCAGTATGGCATGTTAATTGGAAAAGTAAGAAGCATTTCTATTTCTCCTGATAGTAATGGTAATTATATAGTTTATGTCTCCTTTGATAAGGGAACCACTACCTCCTATAACCAGACCATAGATTACAAGCAGGAAATGTTGGGAACGGCAGAAATCATAACAGAAGATCTCAGTTTAGCAGAAAGACTCTTCTTTAAATTCAAGGATTTATTCAAATATTAGTGATTCTTCTACAAATTCTTTCTACGGCAAAATTGCTAAAAGTGCAATCACTTTGAATTCATTAATTTTTCATTAGCAATTCATTGGTCATAGTTTTTTTAATTTGCTGAACTTTTGAAGCATAGCTATGAAAAGGCTTTTGTGGTTTGTTGTCTTGCTCCATGTGTTTGGTTCCTCTTGCTCTAAAAAGGAACCATTGTTCGTCAAATTAAACCCTGGAAAGACCCATGTCAATTTTAGTAACGAATTATCCAATACTCCGGAACTTAATATCCTCAACTACCTGTATTATTATAATGGTGGAGGCGTTGCTGCAGCGGACTTTAATAATGATGGTTGGATAGATCTCTATTTTACAGGCAACCAGGTAGCGGACAAATTATATATAAATCGTGGCAACTGGGTTTTTGAAGATATAACGCAGCATTCCGGGATTGACAATAAAAACGGTTGGACTACCGGGGTTACCCATGTAGATATCAATAATGATGGCCTATTGGACATTTATATCTGCAAAGCTTCAGGTTACCGGTCTTTAAAGGGTAGAAATCTTCTTTACGTAAACAAGGGAGTCAATGAAAAAGGGATTCCCACTTTTAAAGAAGAAGCGGCTTTGTATGGGCTTGATTTCTCCGGACTTAGCACGCATGCCGCATTCCTGGACTACGATCAGGACGGGGATTTGGATATGTACCTGCTTAATCATTCCGTTCATCCCAACAGAACCTATGGCTCCGGAAAGCAACGTTTAGATCCCGATCCGATTTCCGGCGATATTCTATTTCAAAATCAGAACGGTTTTTTTACTGATGTAAGTGAAAAAGCAGGAATTTTCCAGGGAAAATCAGGTTATGGATTAGGGCTTTCCGTAAGCGATATCAATAACGACGGTTACCCTGACATCTATGTTGGAAACGATTTTTTTGAAAATGACTACCTATATATCAATCAACAAGATGGTACTTTCAAAGAAGTGATTTCCAGCGATAACACCAAACTGGGGCACACCACCCACTACTCCATGGGGAACGGTATTGCGGATTTGAACAATGATGGATTTATGGATATTGTATCCCTGGACATGTTACCGGAAAATCTGGAGACCTATAAATCTTCGGGTTTAGAATTTGAGTATCCTATATACAGACAATATCTGAATCAGGGATATGCGCCTCAGTTTATGGCCAATTCACTCCATCTCAATCTCAATGGCGAACTGTTTTCCGAGATTGGAAATTTAGCGGGTATTGCGGCTACGGAATGGTCCTGGGGAACACTTATGGGAGATTTTGATAACGATGGCTTCAAGGATTTGTTTATTTCCAACGGTATTAAAGGGGCAACCAACGATATGGATTATATGAATTTCATTGCCAATGAAAACATTCAGCGTCGTATAACGGCAGGGATGAGCAATGAAGACTTACCGCTTATCCAGGAAATCCCTGAGAAAAAAGTACCCAACTACATCTTTAGAAACAACGGCGACCTTACTTTTTCCATGATGAATGAGCATTGGCTGGAAAATGTCCCGAGTTTCAGCAATGGTTGTGTTTATGCGGATTTTGACAATGATGGTGACCTGGATATTGCCATAAATAATATTGATGAAAAGGCCACAATTTTAGAAAACAGCTCCCCCAAGGGAAATTTTTTAAAATTGAAATTTAAAGGCAGAGCGGGGAACAGGTTTGGAATTGGGGCAAAAGTCAAACTTTTTCTGGGCAACAAGATCATTATCCATGAAAATTTCCCTGCTCAGGGCTATCTTTCATCTTTACCAAACAGCTTATTGCTAGGGCTGGGAAAGGATAGCATAGTAGATTCCTTGGAGGTACTCTGGCCACAAGGCAAAAAACAATTGCTCCGGGCGATACCTGGCAATACCGAAATTCTACTTTCTGCATCCAACGCTAAAACAGCGCCAGAAAAGCATTTAAAAAACCGTGGCTATACCACCACAAACCTGTCCCCCATATTTGTACATAATGAGAATATTCCGATTGATTTTGACAGGGAGCCACTTATCCCTTATGCCAATTCCAATCAAGGCCCTTGCCTTTCCATAGTAGATATTAACAAGGATGGTTTGGACGATTTCTTTATTGGAGGGGCTAAGAAGCAATCCGGAAGGTTATTTGTCCAGGAAACATCGGGGCAATTTATATCTCAACAGGAAGCAGTATTCCAAAAAGATGCCATTAAAGAAGATGTGGCCAGTGCATTTTTTGATGCCAATAATGATGGTTGGCCAGACCTTTTAGTGGCCAGTGGCGGTAATGAATTTACCACAGGCAAACCTTTGCGTCCAAGATTATATATTAACAAAAACGGTCTCCTGGCTAAAGACGAAACTGCCTTTGAAAATGTATTTCTGAATGCGGCAGACATTGGTATTGGCGACTTTGATGGTGATGGGGATCTTGATATTGCGCTGGTCGCAAATAGTGTACCTACTTCGTTTGGACAAACTCCCCGACAATTCTTATTCGAAAATAACGGCCAAGGAAAATTCAAAGATGTTACCGAAACCATTGCTCCGGAACTTATGAGATTGGGGAACATCCAAAGCGTCCGATGGATAGATATTAATGCGGACGGAAAACTGGATTTAACGGTTGCAGGTCATTGGATGCCTATAAGCATCTTTATTAATGACGGAAAAAAATTGATCCTTCAGCAAGAAAATGGGCTTCAAAATACCCACGGTTGGTGGAATTCCGTGGTTTTTGATGATTTTGATACAGATGGGGATTTGGATATGGTTTGTGGTAATTGGGGGCTGAATACCAAATTAAAGGCTTCAAACAATAAGCCGATTAATTTGTATCGTCATGATTTTGATGATAACGGAAGTGTGGACCCTTTAGTCACTTATTTTCATCAAGGTACTGAGACTCCTTTTGCTTCCAAGAATGAATTGGCCAAACAACTGCCCTTTCTCAATAAAAAATTCTTATCCTACGGGGAATTTGCCAAGGCTTCTATAACCGATCTTTTTGGAAGTGAAAATCTGGCAAATGCAGATCAGAAAAAAGTGTATGAGCTCCAAAGCAGCTACTTTGAAAACGATGGTAATGGAAATTTTCTCAAAAAGCCGTTGCCTTTGATCGCCCAGGCCTCCCAAATCAATGATATTCTGATAGAAGATGTAAACCTTGACGGTTTTAATGACCTTTTACTGGTGGGCAACAATTATACGATTAGTACTCAGTTGGGAAGACTGGATGCTTTCCACGGCCTGATATTGCTAAACAATAAACGTGGTAGCTTTGTTTGGGACAAAACCTATTCCCTCAATGTTTCCGGGGTTTGTACTGCAATTAAAAAAATCAGAATTCAACAACAGGAAGGGTATCTCCTGGGAAGGAACGATACTGCTCCTGTAGTCTTAACAAAAGAATAAACTATGCAAAGCTGTCTTTTGAAAATCACCATTGTAGTGCTACTGTTTTCGTCTTGCAAGCGATCTGAGAACCCGGATTTGGAAAACAATACACATCAACCATTGTTCACACTGCTTCCTGAAGAGCAAACCGGAATTGACTTTGTCAATCATGTCGAAAACCAAAAGGACTTCAACATTTTCAAGTACCGCAACTTTTACAATGGTGGAGGGGTAGCTATAGGAGACATTAACAATGACGGCTTGCCCGACATCTACCTAACGGGGAATATGGAGCCCAACAAGCTTTATCTGAATAAAGGAAATTTTCAGTTTGAAGACATTTCGGAAAAAGCCGGGGTAGAAGGTGACAAGCCCTGGTCCACCGGAGTAACCATGGCCGACGTTAATGCAGATGGTCTTTTGGATATTTATGTAAGCAACGCGGGAAATCTTGAAGGGAACAACCACGATAATGACCTTTACATTAACAATGGTGATCTCACCTTTACCGAACGAGCCCATGAGTTCAACTTAGCGAATACGGGATTTTCAATACATGCTTCTTTTTTTGATTATGATAAGGATGGGGATCTGGATGCTTATATCTTAAATAACAGCAATATTCCGGTAAGTAGCCTGGGTTATGCGGAACAGCGTGAAGTTCGCGCTCAGGATTGGGAAGGTGTCCCCCATATATTTAAGGGATTAGGCGATATGTTGCTTCGTAATGATGATGGTAAATTTGTAGATGTCAGTGAAGATGCCGGGATTTATGGAAGTTTAATTGGTTTTGGATTAGGTGTTCTTGTAACAGACATTAACAATGATCTTTGGCCGGACATTTATGTCACCAATGATTTTTACGAACGCGACTACTTATATATTAATCAAAAGGATGGCACCTTCACCGAGGAAATTAAAAACTATACTTCTCACTTAAGCCTTTCCGCCATGGGAATTGATATTGCGGACATCAACAATGATGGTCATAATGATATTTTTATCACAGACATGCTTCCGGAAACCGAACAGAGGGTCAAATCCGTTATGGAATTTGAAGGGTATAACATTTATAATTTGAAAAGAAGTAAGGACTTCTATCAACAATACATTCAAAATACATTACAGCTAAATAACGGTAATGGTACGTTTTCCGAAGTAGCGTATTATAGTGGAATTGATGCCACGGACTGGAGCTGGGCCGGTCTTATGTTTGATATGGATAACGATGGTTTTAAAGATATCTTTGTTACCAATGGTATCAATCACGATCTAACGGATCTTGATTTTATGGATTTCTTTGCCAATGAGATCATCCAAAAAATGGCACTTACCGGCCAGAAGGAATCCATAGATTCCATTATCAACAAGATGCCTATTAAACCTCAACCCAATTACGCTTTCCGGAACAACGGGGATATTACATTCAGTAATGCCAATCAAGAATGGGGTTTTGATCTTCCCACACGTTCCAATGGAGCCGCTTACGGAGATTTGGACAACGATGGAGATCTGGATCTGGTCATCAGCAATGTAAATACTCCTGTGTTTATTTATCAAAACAATACCAACAGCCTAAAGGAACACCATTTTATACAATTTCAATTTAAAGGTACGGGTCAAAACCCATTTGCCATTGGAACAATTGCCCAATTCTACTTTGGCGATAACATCATTAATCAGGAATTGGTTCCATCCCGCGGTTTTCAATCTTCTATGGATTATGTAATGACATTGGGGTTAGGAAACACCGAAACTTTGGACTCCATACGTATTATCTGGCCGGACGAAAAGACCCAATTACTTACTAACGTAAAGGCCGACCAACGTCTTACGGTTGAACAGCAAAACGCCACAGAAACTTACACTGTGCCAAAGAAAAGCATACGGAAAACCTTAGTCCGACAGCTCAATAGCACCACGTTAGTTTCACATATGGAAAATAGTTATACGGATTTTGATTACGAAGGCTTGATCTATCAGAAAACCTCTCAGGAAGGTCCTGCTTTAGCCGTAGGCGATATAGATGCTGATGGTAATGAGGATGTGTTTATTGGTGGGGCTAAAGGTGATCCGGGTCATATATACCGTCATTTGGGGAACGGTCAATTCAAAACTACAAGGCAAAATGTGCTCGATAGGGATAAAACTTTTGAAGATACCGCTGCCTGTTTTTTAGACGCGGATAACGATGGAGACCTAGATCTGATGGTGGGAAGCGGAGGCAATGAGGCAGGGCAACAGCAAAGCTATAAAACCCGATTGTATATCAACGATGGTAAAGGAAATTTTAGCGATTCCGGCCAGGAGCTTCCAACCAATTTCAATAACGTATCCGTTATTACCCCTCATGATTTTGACAATGATGGCGATACGGATGTGTTCATAGGGTCACGGGGAGTTGTAGGGGTTTTTGGCTTACATCCGGAACATCTTTTGCTGGAAAACCGGGATGGCGTTTTTGTAAATGTTACGGAACGCAGAGGATATGACCTTAAAGATGCCGGTATGGTTACTGATGCCTTATGGGCGGATATGGACGGGGATGATCAGTTGGATCTGGTTACCATAGCAGATTGGGGAGTTCCCATCATATTCTCAAATTCGGGTCGCCGGGTACAACGTATGAATTCAACCTTAGGTAGCCTGAAGGGCTGGTGGAATACGGTGGAAGCTGCTGATTTGGACAATGATGGCGATTTGGATCTGGTATTGGGGAATCAAGGAAGAAATTTACATTACAAACCCTATCCCGGACAACCCATGAAACTATGGATCAATGATTTTGATAAAAACGGAACAATTGAACAAATCGTGACTCAAAACAAAGACGGGAAAGACTTTCCCATACATCAAAAAAGAGAGCTAACCGCACAATTGGTTTCGTTAAAAAAGGAGAATTTAAAAGCTTCGGATTATGCCCAAAGGAGCATAGATCAACTTTTTCCTAAAGAGATCATGGAGCAATCCATTGTTAAAGAAAGTACTATTTCAGAATCTGTTATTGCCATAAACGAAGGGAACGGGCAATTCTCCATTCAAGAATTACCTCCAAGGACCCAGTTTTCCTGTATATGTGGTATCCGTTGTACGGATATTAATGGAGACGGGAATTTGGATCTCATCATGGCCGGAAACAATTTTGAATTCAAACCTCAATTCTCACGTTTAGACGCTGGTTTCGGAAATATACTTTTAGGAGATGGGAAAATGGGGTTTCAATGGAAAAATCACGATGAGAGTGGTTTCTTTGTCCGCGAAGAAGTCAAACACTTAAAAGAATTTCAGGATAAAAATGGCAATCGGTTTTTAATTGCAGCCATTAACGACGCACAACCAAAAATATTTTCATTGCGATGAATAGATGGAATATAGGTGTTTTTGGTGTTCTTCTGCTACTGGGAAGTTGCAAAAGAGGGGGTGAATTATTCAATGACCTCTCACCAAAAAGTACTGGGGTTGACTTTACCAATAGGTTAGAAGAAACTAATGACTTAAATATTTTGGATTATCTCTACTTCTACAACGGAGGAGGGGTAGCTATTGGTGATGTAAACAATGATGGCCTGCCGGATATTTTCTTCTCTGGCAACCAGGTAAAAAACAAACTATACCTCAACAAAGGGAATCTTCAATTTGAAGATATTACACAAAAAGCAGGTGTTGCAGGTAACAGCACCTGGAATACCGGTGCAGTAATGGCAGATGTCAACGGTGATGGCCTTCTGGATATCTATGTTTGCGCCGTAGTAGGCATTAACGGGTTTTCAGGATATAACGAGCTCTTTATTAATCAGGGCGATTTGACCTTCAAGGAACAGGCGCAGCAATTTGGTTTGGATTTTGAATCGTACAGCTCATCCGCTGCTTTTCTGGACTATGATCTGGATGGCGATCTGGATATGTACCTTCTGAATCATGCGGTGCATACTTCAAAATCCTACGGCAATGCTTCCCTGAGATATCAACGCAACTACGAAACCGGGGATAAACTGTTGAAAAATGAAAATGGAAAATTTGTAGATGTTAGTGAAGAAGCTGGCATTTATGGCGGTATTAACGGTTATGGCCTTGGGATAGCGATTTCCGATTTTAATCTGGACGGCTATCCGGACATTTATGTGGGAAACGATTTTCATGAGGATGACTATTACTATTTGAATAATGGCAACGGCGCGTTCACAGAAAGTCTGAAACAACACTTTGGACATACTTCCCGGTTTTCCATGGGGAGTGACGTTGCCGATATCAACCACGACGGTCTTCCGGATTTGATATCACTGGACATGCTACCTGAAGATGAAGTTGCGTTAAAAGCCTCTGAAGGGGACGACAATGTTCAGGTGCAGGAAATCAGGATCAATGATTATGGCTATCATTACCAGTTTACCCGAAACATGCTTTATGTAAATCAGCCGGACGGCAACTTTATGGAAACCGCCCTTCTTAGTAATGTGGCCGCTACGGATTGGAGTTGGGGCGCTTTGTTTGGGGATTATGATCAGGATGGTCATCAGGATCTGTTTGTGGCCAATGGGATTCCCAAAAGGCCTAATGATCTGGATTTTATCAAATTTGTTTCCAATGAACAGATCCAGGGAAAGATCCGCAATACCAAACTGGTAGATCAGGAAGCATTGAACATGATGCCTTCGGGGATAACACCTAATTCGATTTTTAAAGGTGATGGCAACTTGAATTTTGAAGATAAATCCCGGTACTGGATCACCAAAGACTCTATAATATCAGGGGCATCGGCATATGGAGATCTGGATAATGACGGGGATCTGGACCTGGTAATGAACAATCTGAACGCACCGGCTTCTGTTTTTGAGAACAAAACCAATAAAAAAGCAAATTACCTAAAAGTAAAATTCAATTACGGCCAAAAGAATCGTTTTGCCACAGGAACTAAGGTGTATGCCTACTATGATGGAATACTGCAATTCAAAGAACTGTTTCCTTCCAGGGGTTTCCAAGCTTCGTCAGAGCCCATAGTACACTTTGGCTTAGGCCAAAAACAACAATTGGATTCCTTAAAAGTAGTCTGGCCGGATAAAACATCCCAAACCCTGTATACCGTAATGGCCAACCAGACATTACTCCTGACTCCCAGGAACAATCAATCGTTTGATTATGCGTCCTTGCAAGCAGGAAACACACATTTATTTATAAAAGACACCACCCATCTGGGTATAGATTTCAGCCATAAAGAGGATAACTATCTGGACTTTAATCGCGAAAAGCTAATCCCCTACAAAATCTCGGATCGTGGACCGGCCTTTGCCATTGGAGACCTCAACGCAGATGGCAAGGAAGACCTCTTTTTTGGAGGATCAAAATTTGTTTCTGCCCAAGTATTTGTACAAGATGATGGTATTTTTAAATCAACCCCTCAAACGGAGCTGGAGAAGGACGCTGTACGGGAAAATATTAGCGCTGTGATCAAAGATTTCAATGCAGACGGTAGGAATGACCTGATCATTGGAAATGGCGGAGGAGATTTCTATGGAAAGGCAAAACCCTTGTTGGATAGTTATTATCAAAGTTCAGAAGGTGGTTTTGTATCTTCTGACTTTCCGGAGGTTTTTCAAAACACCGGGGTGATCAAAGCCTGTGATTTTGATAAAGACGGGGATGTAGACATTTTTCTTGGAGGGCAATCGGTTACAGGAAGTTTTGGGGGAAAAGTAGTTTCATATCTCCTTATAAATGATAACGGCCATTTTCAAATCGACAAGGATTTTCAACTTCAGGGTATGGTTACCGATGCCATCTGGGATGATTTTGACCGGGATGGTTATCCTGATTTAATCGTCGTTGGGGAATGGATGAGCCCAACGTTTTTGAGGAATGATAACGGCCGCTTTGTGGCAACCAACACCGTAGACCTATCGGGATTATGGCAAGCGATACATCCGTTTGATATTGACCAGGACGGAGATATGGATTATCTTCTTGGCAATTGGGGTCTAAACAGTAAATTTAAAGCTTCTAAAAGCTACCCGCTACGATTATATTATGCTGATTTTGATGCTAATGGTCAAACCGAAACTATTACTGCCTTTGCGAAGAATGGAGACTATTACACTTTAGAAGGTTTAGATGGCCTGGCGGGTCAGATGGTATCCCTTAGAAAACGATTCAACTCCTATTCCTCTTTTGCCGGGAAATCCTTGAAGGAAATATTAACCAAAGAGCAGTTGACCCAGGCTACTGTTCGTGAAGTGGACCAGTTAGCCTCAGGCTATCTGAAAAATCAGGAAGGGACATATACCTTTGTTCCTTTTAATAATGAGTTGCAAGTAGCTCCAATAACAGCATTTGTTACTTATGATTTTGATGAAGACGGGAAGGTAGAAGTCCTGGCCGGTGGAAACTATTTTGGTGTAAAACCCTACCACGGCCGTTTTGATTCGTTCCCCGGAGCATTGATAAAAAAAGAAAACGAGATCATTCCGGGAAAT
>JANQSA010000019.1 GCA_028284285.1 Croceivirga sp. | reverse complement strand
AGTGGACATAGATGATGACAACGATGGAATACTGGACACAGTAGAAGGAGACGGAACTATAGACACCGATGGCGATGGCCGGCCCGATAGTTTGGACATTGACAGCGATAATGACGGTATTCCGGACAATGTAGAGGGCCAGCCTACCGATGGTTATGTACCTCCAACCGGTACTGATACGGACAATGACGGTTTGGACGATGCCTATGAAGGCACCGGTGATGAAGGGATCACCCCTGAAGATACCGATGGCGACACCACCCCGGACTATAGGGATGATGACAGTGATAACGATCTTGTACCGGACAACAACGAAGGGAACGACTTTAATGAAGACGGTCAACCGGATCAGACCTTTACGGGTACCGATACGGACGAAGACGGCCTGGATGATGGCTATGAAGGCAGCGATGTAGCCGATGGCTTTGATGTGAACGACGAGATTGACGATCCTGCCAATGATTTACCAGATACTGATGGTGAGGGGGATGTAAACTACCGTGATATAGACGATGATGGTGATGGGATAAATACCCCGGATGAAGATGCCGATGATGATGGTGATCCTACCAATGATGATACAGACGACGACGGCATCCCGGACTATCTGGATCCTGTAGATGATACTCCTCCCGCTCCAGGAGAGGACGAGATATTCGTCAATCAGATACTAACACCTAACGGAGATTTGGTAAATGATTTCTTATTTATCAACAATGTAGAGTTGGCTCGAAACAACTCTTTACAGATTTTCAACAGGTGGGGAGTAAAAGTGTATGAAACTAGAGGTTATAATAACGTAAATGTGATTTTTGATGGCAGGTCAAGAGGAAGATCATCACTTTCCGTGGATGACTATTTGCCATCCGGTATCTATTATTACATTTTTGAGTATGATTCCGACGAGGGTAGGATTACTGATAATGACTACTTTTACATAACCAGATAATCGCTAAACATATTATGGTAAATAAGTCTACCTGGGCTGCTGTATTTTTCATCTTACTTACAACTTCTTCTCTGTTTGGACAGCAAGATGCGCAGTACACCCAATACATGTTCAACACGTTGACGGTGAATCCTGCCTATGCCGGATCCAGAGGGCAACTCTCATTTGCAGGCTTGTATCGATCACAATGGTTAGGCTTGTCAGGAGCGCCTGAAACCTTTACCCTTAATTTGCACTCTCCCATACGAAATAGTCGTTTGGGTTACGGAATATCCATAGTGAATGATAACATTGGGGATGGGACAGTTCAGGAAACGTATCTGGATGCGGTTCTTTCGTATACTATCGATGTTTCTCCCACCGCCAAATTATCCTTTGGCTTAAAAGGAGGAGGAAACATTATAAGTCTGGATTTTGTGGGTTTACGGGGATTTGGAGCCGAAGTGGATCCTAATGCAACAGGGCAGGATAACATAGACAATCAATTCTCTCCTAATTTTGGCTTGGGAGTGTATTACCATACGGACAAATTTTATGCCGGATTTTCCGCTCCTAACGTTTTAGAAACGGAATACTTTGACAATGACGATAATGATGCCAACGCTGTTAATTTTTTGGCAACAGAGCGGATCAATTTTTATTTCATAACAGGATACGTTTTTGATCTGAGTGCGGATTTACAGTTTAAACCGGCTTTATTGACAAAAGCGGTGGGAGGGGCACCTCTACAAGTAGACGTTTCGGCAAGTTTTTTGTTTAACGAGCGGTTTAGTTTTGGAGCGGCCTATCGTTGGGATGCCGCCATAAGTGGTTTGGTGGGATTTCAAATAACCGATCAGTTGATGCTGGGCCTTGCGTATGATCGGGAAACCACCGAGTTAGGGGCCGCGCAGTTTAATGATGGTTCCTTTGAAGTATTTTTACGTTTGGAACTTTTAAAGCGATTTCAACGAACGGTTTCACCACGTTTTTTCTAAATTCTAGAGTATGCTAAGAAAAGTACTCCTTTTATTAACTGCGGTATTTGGGATTTTGCAGATGGGTTTGTCGCAAGAGCGAAGGCTGGAACGTGCCGACAAAAAGTACCAGGAATATTCCTTTAGTCCCGCAATAGATATCTATAAAAAGGTATTGGACAAGGGATATCAATCGGCGGATCTATTGAAAAAACTGGGAAATTCCTATTATTTCAATGCGAAATATGAAGATGCAGCCCCTATCTATAAGCAACTGATTGAACAATACGATACGGTCATCACCCCGGATTATTATTTTAGATATGCCCAAACCTTAAAAACTCTTGGTGCTTATGAAGATGCAAATGCAATGATGACCCGTTTTTCCCAGTTGGCTGAGAACAACCGTATCAATGATGCTCTGGCGGAGGACTACCTGGCCAGGATAGAGGAAAACTCAGGACGATATACGCTAAAAACGTTTCCGTATAATTCCAAACTTTCAGATTTTGCACCATCGTTTTACCAGGATGGACTTATCTTTTCTTCTGATCGCGACACAGGTAATCTGGCCAGGTATCGGCATACCTGGAACAGCCGGGATTTTTTGGACCTGTATGAGCTAACTACTACAGGTGGCGACACTACCGTCACTAAAATTAGAGGGGAGGTAAATACAAGATTACATGAATCCACATCGGTAGTAACTAAAGATGGTGCCACCATGTATTTTACACGAAATAATTTTCTGGATGGTAAGCGCTACAGGGATGCACAGGGAACAACCCGTTTAAAGATCTACCAGGCTACTTTGGTAGAAGGAGAGTGGATGGATATAACGGAGTTACCTTTCAACAGTGATACCTATTCTGTGGCACATCCTATGTTAAGCCCGGATGAGAAACAATTGTATTTTGTCTCGGATATGCCGGGTTCTTTAGGCGAATCCGATATTTTCAAAGTACAGATTGTTGGAGATGGCACTTTTGGTCCTCCGGTAAATCTTGGTAAAACTATCAATACCGAGGCCAGGGAAACCTTTCCGTTTATTACCGATAAAGACGTGTTGTACTTTTCCTCGGATGGGCATCCCGGGTTGGGAGGATTAGACGTTTTTGCTACAAAAATTGCGTTTGAAGAATATGATCAACCCATTGTTAATGTAGGTAAACCGGTAAATACCCCCTACGATGATTTTTCGTATATCATAGAGGAAGAAACTGGTACGGGATACTTTGCGTCTAACAGAGTAGAGGGCAGTCAGGGAGATGATGATATTTATGGATTTACCGAAAACGAACCGATACAGTTGGACTGCATACAAGAAGTCACAGGTACTGTCAGAGATAGGATTTCTAACGAGATCTTGGTAGGAGCCACGGTTAAAATCATTGATGAAGAGAATAAAGAAGTCTCGGCTACCATTACCAATGCCAAGGGAGAATATGTACTGGCACTTGATTGTGCCAAGGGGAACTTTGTAAGGGCGTTGATGGAAGGCTATATCCCATCCGAAGAGTATTTACCCTCTTCCTATGGTAAACCACGAATTGTTGACTTTTATCTGGAAAGAGATGTGGTTACCGGCGGATTTGGTGATGATTTAGCCAAATTACTGCAATTAAGTACCATTTATTTTGATTTGAACAAATACAATATTCGTCCTGACGCTGAAATTGAAATCCAAAAGGTTATTGTGGCCATGGAAAAATACCCCAGTCTGAAGATCAAGGTGAATGCCCATACCGATAGCCGAGGGGTAGATGCCTATAACCTGTGGCTTTCTCAGAAAAGAGCAGAATCTACCGTGGAGTACATGGTTTCCAAAGGGATAGCCAGGGATAGGTTGTTGGGAGAAGGTTTTGGGGAAAAACTCTTGCTCAACGAATGCGATGACGGGGTGCCCTGTTCCCGGGAAAAACACCAGCTTAACAGAAGGTCAGAGTTTATTATTTTGGAATAGTATCATTGCAGAATTCTTCCAATAACAATAGGCGGTGATCGACAAACGGTTCCTGAATATTTAGGTTTTTTCTTCGGCTAACCCCATTTTCCGAAAGCTACATATTCGGATTTCAAACGTATACAACATTTTTTAGGCATTACCTAAGTACCATCCTATTTTTAGCGGCTGGGAAAACCCTATCTAAAAAACAGGTTTCCCAACTAATTCGCTTTATGGGGGCAATACGTAAAAGCAGTCTTGTCGTATTATTTGTTTTTCTGGGTACCTTAATAGGTTCCGGGCAAACAACTATTTGGCTGGAAGACTTCGAAGATAACTCCAACGGTGACCAGACGGGGGCAGGCACAGGAATAAGTACGGCTACCTGGTCCACCAATGACGGTGATGTTGACGTACGAACAGTAGGGGGTAACCGGTTGCTAAGAGGACAAAACACAGACAATACCAACGCACGTTGGACGACCAATCCTATAACTATTTCCGGATATACCAATGTTTCCTTTAGTCTGGACGTTGGGCAGGGAGGCACATTGGACTCCGGACAGGATTTCTTACAGATTGAATATCGCATTAATGGCGGCGGTTATGTAGAAATAGAAAATGCTTCAGGGGATAACTCGCCTTCGGACCCTTTACAATCCTCATATAGCGTTACAGGCTTATCCGGAAATACCCTGGAGTTCCGTATAACCTTTTACAATACCGGAGGTAGTGAACGGTACACGATAGATAATGTGTTGGTTCAGGGAACTTCAAGCGCTGTATCAACGGATTTGGCGGTCTCTAAAACTGTGGATGATACTACTCCCAAAGAAGGAAGTAACATCACCTATGCCTTAACAATAACCAATAACGGTCCGGAAAATGCCACGAATGTAAGTATTACCGATGTTTTACCTACTGGGGTAACCTATGTAAGTGATAATGGTACCTACAATTCCGGTACGGGTGTATGGACCGTAGGAAGCCTTAACAACGGTTCCACAGCTACTTTGAACATAACGGCAAGTGTGGACTCCGGCACAAATGGTTCAACCATTACCAATACCATTACCGCTGTAAATGCTGATCAAACGGATAGTGATGCTACTTCTGATGATCTAAGTGAATCCATTGTACCCACTCTGGATCAACCTCCGGTAACTACGGTAACCGGAGATCAGGTATACTGTCCCGGCACTTCTTTGGCCATTGTAGAAACAATAAGTTTAACGGACCCGGATGATACATCAACAAATGCCATCTATATCCAAATATCCTCAGGATATGTAAATGGAGAAGATGTACTCACTTTAACCGGAACGCACCCTAATATCACAGCAGTATGGGATGCCACGGAAGGCGAGCTTACGTTGCAAGGACCAGCCACCTTTACAGAATTTGAAGCAGCTATTTTAGCGGTGGAGTATTCAAGCAGTGCTCTTTTACCCACCGGAACCCGGCAATTCTCCATAACTCCGGGTACAGCAAATTATCTGCCCCATACCGGGCATTATTATGAGTTTATTGCTTATCCGGGAATTTCATGGACTGACGCCAGGGATGCAGCAGCCTCAAGTACCTATTTTGGTTTACAAGGGTATCTGGCCACATTAACGTCGCAAATTGAAGCGGATTTTTCAGGTTCCCAAGCGCAAGGAGTAGGGTGGATTGGTGGTAGTGATGCCACAACAGAAGACGATTGGCAGTGGGTAACAGGACCGGAGGCAGGTACATCTTTTTGGAGTGGAGGTGTCGGTGGTACGACTACACCTCCTCATAATTTTGCTTTTTGGAATTCCGGCGAACCCAACAATAGCGGAGGGGAAGATTACGCTCATATTACGGATCCATCCGTAACAAGTTCACCCGGTTCATGGAATGACCTTCCTAATGCAGGAGGTGGAGGAGCATACGCCCCCCAGGGGTATGTCGTGGAATATGGAGGTACAGTTGGGGATCCGGTGCTTAACCTAACCGGAGTCACAACTATTACGGTGGATAACGTTGCTCCTACGGCAAGCAATCCTTTGCCGGTTACCGTTTTTTGTACTTCAGATGTGCCCGCTGAGGACATTACGGTGGTTACCGATGAAGCAGACAATTGTACTGCAAATCCCACAGTTACTTTTATTGGAGATTCCAGTGATGGCGGAACTAATCCGGAAATCATAACAAGAACCTACAGGGTTACCGACGATTCGGGAAATACAGCGGACGTTACCCAAACTATTACGGTTAGCCCCATTACCATTAGCACGCAACCTTCCGATCAAACTGCGAGTGTGGGAAGCAATGCCACTTTTACATCTAGCACGAATAATGCAGATACCTATCAATGGCAGGTAAGTACCAATGGTGGGGGTAGTTTTTCTAACATTTCAGATGGGTCGGAATACTCAGGCACCAGTACACAGGTACTAACTGTTTTATCGGTAGATGCAGGTAAAGACAACAACATCTACCGAATTGTAGTTTCAAATTCCACAGGCTCCTGTCCTGCAGTAACCTCCAGTGAGGCTGTGTTGGCCATTGCCGTGGATACGGATGGAGACACCATTGTGGATTCAGTGGATTTGGATGATGATAATGATGGTATTTTGGATTCGGTAGAATGCCCCAATGGTGGGACTGTTTTATGGGTTACTGATGGAACGGCCAGTACAGAAGAGCAAAACGCAATCGATAAACTCACCGCTCTGGGGTACGTAGTAACGGTGGTAGATGATAATGTAGGCGGGAACGCCAATAATTATGCGGTCACTTTTGTCTACGAAGATGCCATTAGTGACACTGCCCTTGCCAATGTGGCCAATTTGACCACTACGGCAAGAGGAGTGATTACCAGCGAGACCTTTTTACATGATGAGCTTCTTGGTGCAAACCAGGGATTTACTACCAACACGAATCTGGTGAACATTACCAACAACACCCATCCGATTACTTCAGGCCTTTCCTTGGGGAATTATGATATAGGCGATGGGTCGTTTCATGCCAACGGACTGGTCTCAGGAACGGTTTTGGGCCTGCATCCCAACGGTCAGGTAGCCATAGCCGTATGGGAACCCGGCGATGCCATGGACGTAGGAACGGCACCGGGGCGAAGGGCTATTGTTCCGCATTCCAACAGCAATGGGGGTTTCAATGCGGCCGGCGAGGATCTTCTGGTCAATGCCATTATTTGGGCCGCAACCATGGAT
>JANQSA010000017.1 GCA_028284285.1 Croceivirga sp. | reverse complement strand
CCTGGTCAAACAATTTGTCCAATCAAGAGAGGCCAATGCCTTTTACAAGACATTACAGGAGTTTTCAGGTGTGGAGAGCTTGTTTTTACAGACGCAACCCGGTTTCATCGGGGGCAATATAAGTTCCGACAATGACCCCAATGAAAAGATATTGGGACTTTTTGAAGTGACATCAGTAGTATCACAAAGGATCTTCTTCAATTTTGAGGACGTCTTTCCGGAAGAAGACCCTTTCTCTCTTAATTGCGAATTACGGCAAATTAATCCCTTTGACCCCGACCTATTTACGCTCATTACATCAGGTGAATGGAGGTTTGTAAATACAATCCCTGATAGCCCCGACTATCTTATTGTACGCGCCCGCTGTGTAGACTGTACTTTTTTCGGCACAACCGTTGAGCCTGATTTTTGGGAAGATTAATCAGAATTGTGTTGAAGAACCCCATAAGCATTAGTGTAGCGGATACAGTCTAAGGGAAAGCACTGGTAGGTCAAGTGATATCAGTAAATGGCCTATGTGGAAAGGGTTGGAGAAAATGAGACGGGTACCTCAATCTTTCGGTAGTAGACCTGTATGATGGCAGACAGGCTATAGCCAATGTTATACAACGTTCTTTACCTTATTCCAATCGACTTGTTAATCTAAACTCATTTGATTCGATATTAAAAACGCCATGAATACTATCGTTCATTTTCTTGTTATAAAAAAAATAGAACAATATCTCCTTGCTTTGGTTGTCCCACTGATAACTTCTTATTTCGCGCTCCGTTATTTTAGTTAAATTTTTGCCATCTAGGTCTGAAATGTAGAAGTAGTGTTGTTTGAGATTATATAGCTTACCATATGTATTCGTTTCTTCTTTTGTTAATCGATATATTATTTTTTTAGGCTTCAACTGTTCACTTCTTGGAATAACCATCATATAGTGGATAGACCCATTTTCCGGTAGAAGCTTGCCAACGATATCACAGTTTTTATCGAGAAAAAGAATGTTACTTGTAAAATCAACTACCATGTTCCGAGGGGAAATCCGGTAAGTTCTACCTAAGTCCACAAAATCTAGGTTTCCTACTATAGGAATATAGAAGTAGTCTGAATTCGGAATTTGTAGCGGCTCAGATAATTTTCCACTCCATATTATGGGCAGTGAGCGATCATAATTAATTGTTGATTTATTGATTTCCGGTTTCGTAAGAGTGTCTTTTGTAGAAAGTACTTCATAGGTTATGAAACAACCAACTAATCCTAAAAAGATAATCAGTAATATCAACTCCGCCCGCTTTTTTGATTTAGCCTCCTGTATAAATCTATCAATCGTCTTTTTTACCTGGAACTCTGAAAATTCCTTAAAGTTGGGCTTGTGCTCGGAGTTTGATCCAGCATAAATAGTTTCCCTATTGTTCCCTTTGAATTTTTCACGTTTCGAAGGTCTCAGATTACGATTTTGCTTCATGCGATTATTCATGTCCTGAATACTACTCATTCGTTATCTTTTTTACCTTTAGAGAGGTTTTCCAATAAGTTTAAAATGGTGTACAATGGCTTGATCAAACGACTGTTTTAATGGCGTTTATTTTTTGTTATTGTCTTTTTTTATTTTTTCCAGTACGAAATTTACCAAAGGACTGTTTTCTTGTCCCAATGCATGCACTATTTGATAGTGGTTGAGTTCCGGGTATTCGTAGTATTCTACCGGGGCTTTTGATCTGTTTTCCCTGCACAGGTGCCTGGATTGTTCAATAAAGAAATGGGTTTCCTTAGATCCAACACTAAGTAAAACAGGGCATTTTAAAGCAGATAAGTCCTTATTCGAGACGCTATATAATGCTACATCAGCTTCATTCAATTGCAACACTTTATTTAGGGAACTGTTTTTTATTGCGCTTAGATCGAATATACCGCTGAGACTACAAATGGCCTGGATATCTGACCTCAAATCATCATTCATTAAATAGGTCATTACAGCGAGGTGTCCTCCTGCTGAATGTCCACAGAGTATAAGCTGGTTTGAATTACCATTGTAGGCAGAAGCTTCTTTTTGAATCCAACGTATGGAGGCCGCGATATCGTTTAAGATGGTCTTCATATTC
Organism: Croceivirga sp.; assembly: GCA_028284285.1. Taxonomy (GTDB): domain Bacteria; phylum Bacteroidota; class Bacteroidia; order Flavobacteriales; family Flavobacteriaceae; genus Croceivirga. Next base: position 6,045 of record JANQSA010000017.1, on the reverse strand, counting down.
ACGGTGGGAATAAGTCGGTAGTTCACAATACAGGTACTCAGGTTGTTTTTCAAAAAAGGCTTGGCTACAAAGCTGTAACTCTTCTTATCCAATGCCCGCCAATAGCCTCCATGTATAAATAGTACAATTGGCGAATTAGGGATGATCGATGGAAATATGTCTAAAGTTTGTAGCGGAGCTTCCCCGTATTTTTCATCCAAATAGCAAGGATAACTTTTTCTTACCCTTTCGGATTCGTTTTCATTGATGTCCAAAAAATATTGGAAATCAGGATGCCGTGAACGCAGGTCTAGTTGATTATCCGGGGTCATGTTGCTTTTTCAAATTGAATCTAACGGTCTCGGCCCTACCTGAACGATGCAGTCGGACAGCTTATCGCCCTTGTTACAAAACCGTTTTAATCGATCCTTTCCCATGTTGTAATCGAAACTGAATCCTCCGGGTCGGTAATAGTCCGCCTTCTGTTAAAACTAAAGCGAAGTGTGGATTCTGATAAAGTCACTATGGTAAATGTTGATATCGGATGACTAAATTCGGTATCTCCTTCCAGGAAGAATAGCAGTTCCATTTCATTTATTTGGTACAATCCCAGGGTTGGCTCAAGCTCACAAGGGGGTATTTCGGGTGGGTTAGGCATCATTTGTCCGGAAAATACATAGCTTGAGTTGTCCAGAAACTGAAATGTTATCTCGTTATCGCATTCCGATAATTCCAAATCCACCCCATTAATGGATTCAGCAACCAACCTCCAGTTTCCTATTACACTTTCGTTTCCCCCTCCATTTTTAGCATCCTCTGAGCAATAGGAAAATAATAGGAGTAAACATAAATAGAGACCATAGGATTTTTGCATAGTAAAGGGTTTATAACGGTCGTGTGTATTGTTCCGCCGTAACCCCTAAGTTAACGAATAAGCCAGGAATTTCCGAGTTTGTGCTGAGCTTGTCAAAGCCTGGAAATTCCTTTTGCAAGGAACTATACGCATCAGTAGCATCAGAATTTATGGAATACCAACTCCCACCAGGTAAAACCCTCTCTGTTGGCTTTAGAGTTTTGTATGGTTGTGACCATTCCGAAATTTCCATTTTTGAGTGGGATTACTGGAAAATACTCGCCTCCTGTTGACCGCTGATAGTCCCCTATTGGAATCCGGGACCATATATCCAGCTTTTGAGGTTCTAAGGTATTGATTTGAATGTTTCCTTCTTCAATATTCAGGATCGCAGCATGATGTCTGATGTTTTCGTTAAAACCAGAAACCCAGGTACAAAGAATTCCTTGTTCGCTCATTTCCATATAGGGAAAATAGAGGGTATCCCTGCTTTGGGCGATGTTATGTTCTTCCCAGGACGTACCGTAATCCTTACTTATTCCTAATTTTAGGGTTTCCCCCTCACTCCAAAGCAAATACATTCTATCTTTTTCGTCCAAAACCAATGGCTCTACCCACCTTGGAACTCCGCTAAAGTCTTTTGTCCAGGTTCTGTTTCCGGGTATGGCAACATCTTTCCATGTTTTTCCATGGTCTACACTCAGTCTGATCAGGTCAATACCTTCATCCATTTTCTGACCCGATGCAGACAAAGGGGTAACCCGGGCAGCTAATTGTCCATGATATCCGCTGGCAAGAAAACTGGAACCTCCTTTTGTGGATATATCCGGTCGGTTTTGCCAGGTCTCCCCTTCATTACTACTCACAACATGATGGACTCCTTTTCCATCATTCCATATAATGTGAAGTGTACCGTCTGTAGTGGCAGTAATCCATGGTCGGTCATCATAGTCATTTTCGGAGATGGTTTTCCAATGCCAGGATTGGCCTTCATCTTTGCTTACGCCTACCGCAATGCGTTCCCCTTTCATACTGGAGTAATCAAAATTTTCCAAATTCTCAGGTAGTTTGCTAAAGGTCATGCTGAGTAGGTAGATATTTCCTTTCACATCAATAAACAGATCGACATCGGAATTTCCGATGGCCCCCTGGTCTGTTGTCCCTACCTCTACTTTTTGCCAGGTCTTCCCTGCACTATTGCTTTTCCATAATTGGGGACTACCACTTCCATTTCTATAACCCGAGACAAATAGGGTACCATTGGGATGCTCACAAACCATAGGTTCTCTTGCCAATGACGTAATATGGTCAATTTTATTTTTTACAATCAGCTCAGTATTCGATTGAGCCATTGCGGTAAGACAAAAAGTGAACAAGAGTATTACTACGAGTTTATTCATTTTTTTATTTTTTGACGTTAATGGTCTCGGCTATAAGTAGTTGCGTGGGTTAGTACGAAATTTCGTAAGAACACACCAAACTGAAAATCCGTAAAGATTTTCAGAAGTGGGCGAGAACGAGCAATAACTTGTAGCTATTGTTAAAAATAGTTTTAGTTGGCAGTTCGCAAAACAAGGTAAGATATTCCGCTGGCTGCAAATTCTCCATCAATTTCGGAGCTAAGCCTTATTCTCAGATTGATTTCCACTCCAGGTATTTCATTGAATATGTCCGGTGATTGTATTACTTCTCTGTTTTCAGACAGGTTATTTGTTCTTATAAGAGTATTTGGAATAACAGCATTATCGGATTGATTATACAATTCAACCCGAGCGAAATTTGAAGAATTTCCTACCCAAGGGTCTGATTCGAAAAAAATTGTGTCCACATTTTGGAAATCTCTAATATCAAAATTAGTTCCTCCAGCAATCACAGGAGTTGAACTTGTGGTGTTCGCAATAGAGCCAATTCCATTGCCAAGCCTAATTCTGACTTCTTCATTTATGATACCATTTATTCCATTGCACACATATGTTGTTACATCTATTTCCTCGTCATCCAGAATAGCATTGTTGTTGTCATCAACTCCCGAATCAATTCTTATGCCTCCATTCTCACAATTTTCACCGATTGGCTCTTCATTTACGTTTACTAAACTCAAACTTCCATCTACTCCATTGCATATGAATTTCGTGTATGAAACTTCATCATCATTTAAAAGTCCGTCATTATTTATATCCAAACCGTACTCTATTTTTAATCCACCACTTTCACAGTTTTCACCCTCTTCTTCTATTGTTGTTCTTATTAGCATATTGTTTCCATCTATTCCATTACATACATAAGCGGTGGTATTAATTTCATCATCTTGTAACACCCCGTCATTGTTTATGTCAATCCCCGAACTTATTTTAATTCCGCCGTTTTGACAAATGCCACCCATAGGCTCATTCTCAACTCTGGTTATGCTGTTATTCCCATCTTCTCCATTACAAACATAATTTGTAGTATTTACTTCTATCTCATCCAAGACACCATTAGAATTGTTGTCTAAACCGATTTCTATTTTTATACCACCGGCCTCACAGTTACTTCCAGGATTCTCATCAACAATATTTACTAAACTATTTATTCCTGGGCCTCCTTGTTCACCAGTTGGACCTTGTTCCCCTTCACAGGAATAGATTACTACTAGGGCCGATAATAGTAAATTTTTGACCTTGAAATATTTCATGTTTTTAAATTATTTCTACTAATTGTATCCAATTATGGATCTTATATCTCGTATACGCCTAAGATAACAAATCCGTTATTTTCATACAGGACCTATTAGCTACATGGGTAGAGATTTCCGTTGTTTGGGTAGAGTTATGACCTGATAACAATTGGATATACCGTATATCAGTACCATTTTCCAATAAATGGGCGGCAAAGCTAAGCCTATGTGGAGTAAGCTTTTTGGGAACGCCAGTCCCAACAATACATGAAAAGTTCATGATCTTGCCTCCAGAGCCTACCGGAGGCGGTTTAAGCAGGGGTAAACCCTCTGGGATAGTAAAGTAGCGCTCCAGGAAGCACCTTCGGTAGCCAAGCGGTGTAGAATTCTGGAAAATGGGTGCCCCTCCATAAAAGAGCCCTTAAAAAAGGGTTCAGAATGGTTCATTTTTTTGAAAATTAGGGCTTGTGCAACGGTTACCATTGTTATGGACTTTTTTGCCTTTTCAGAATTTTAACAATTCTATTATTTATGATTTCTGACAAGTTCCAATTGTACAGTTTAGGATCAGTTGTACTATAGAACCCAATAACAACAGCATCAAGATCTTTATGGTATTTTGCAAAACTTTGGTATCCCGGAACCCAACCGCCGTGTTCATACTCATAAATGGAGGCATATATTTCCTGTTCCCCTGGTTCAAACAATGACCCATCATTCAATGCCCTCAGAAAAGTACCCACATCTTCTGCTGTGGCATGCATGCCGTAATCGTTTGTTTTTAAATCAGAGGGATATCCTACATGATAGCCACTCATCACATCCTCTATATTCACTTCACTCAGCGAAGCAAAGGTGTTGTTAAGCTCTAATGGCATTAGAATTTCTTCCTGAATGAATTGGAAATTACCATAACCTAATTCGTTGTCCATTATCTTGTTGATTAACAGGTAGTTTGTATTACAATATTCATAGTCTTCGCCAGGTTCAAAATTGGCAGGCATGTCCAGAATCAATGCAAGACTCTCTTCATAGGATTCTGTTGGAGCTGCCCAAAAATTCGGTGCATCCGTAAAATTGGAAATGCCACTCCTATGCTGTATCATCAACCTCAAAGTAATTTTCTCAGCGTTTTCAATCCTTCCCACAAGTTCGGGTAAATAATCAGCGATTGTTTTATCCAGAGAAAGCCGTCCTTTGCCTACCAATTTGGTAACAGCCACAGCGTCATATAGCTTGCTAATGCTGGCAATCTTGAATAATGCGTATGGATTGGCAGGTATCTCGGATTCTCGATCGTGCCAGCCTGAAGCAAAATACTGAGGTGATTTACCCGCTTGGTCTATATAAACAATTATTCCGTCAAATCCATGTCCAATGGCCTCATCTACTTGTTCTTCAACTGTATCGGGTAATGGTAAAATCCACGCCTTTACCAAAAGCCATGGTACAAAAAATAGGGATATTGCTGTTCCAACAAGCAACACAATGCGCGCAATCAATTTGACTTTTTTGTTCTTTGTCATTCTGCTGTTTTAATCTTCGGTAATCGTATCTATTTCATTTATAATTCGAAGCCCAAGTTCAGATAATTGATTGTATTGAGTTATCATCGTATCAAATTGCCACGCTGCCAAACTAATGACATTTCTATAAGCTGGTTTTCCTGTATATTCGATGAATGCTTGGTCATATTCAGACTGAGGTGTAGCTTTAGTTGCTAAGGAATCTAATGGTATAAATGCAGAAGCCAAAATAAGTGACCTATCGAATTGAGTATCGAGGTAATTCTCTTGGTGCACTGTATATTGATTATAACTCCTCTCATTTTCTGCAATGATATCCACTAAACCATGATATTTAACCAAAAGTGAATCGAGTTTGGTATTGTTTATTTTACCATAATATTCAGAATTTTTCAATGATTCATATCCGCCTGAATTTGGTTTGAAATAAAAATCAACAAAAGCAGCACCACTTATCTTGAATAAAAAGAGATTTTCATTTTCGGTCTTATTTAAGATGCTATTTCGTGCTTTTTTACAGAGGTCTGCAATTTGTTTCCTCCCTTTCGATAATTCTTCTAACTGTTCTATATCTTCTGCCGTATGTGTTTTTATTTTAGTCAAATATTCATTTAAAGAATCTTTATCCTTAATTGACTGATTCCAATTATTTATCTGAAGTGCAATCAAAATCCCGATTACCACCAATAGAATTTCTCCTAAAGCATACTTTAGATATTGCATTATTTTATTGTCCAAAATTAGCTTTTGTCTTACTCTTCTAAATAACCTCATTATGTTGGTTCAAATTAGCCACAACGGTGTCGGCTATGATTTGTGGCAGCGTTGGAAATCGACTTGCCCTGAGCGGAGTCGAAGGGTAGATTTCCAGCCGTGGCAAATCCAGCCGTTGATGGTTTATAAGTTTGAAGTTAACGAATTGCAGCTATAAATTATAGCATCAATGAAAAAGCAGTAAGTCGAGTATCTTAAAGATTGACAAAAAACTTAAGATATGAACACTCAAATTACTGCATTCCCTAAGTTATTTA
>JANQSA010000016.1 GCA_028284285.1 Croceivirga sp. | reverse complement strand
GGAAGTACCGCCGGATCTGAAGTATAAGACCCCCCGTCGTTTGTCCTCACACGTAGCCTATACTCACGCCCTTGTACCGCCCCAAAATCAATATCAGATACGTATCGCCCTGCCTCCATTTCCTGGAATTGATACACTGTTCCCAAATCGTCTTCAACGCTTACCACGGCACCACTGACCAGCACCACTTCATCTTCTGCTGACGACTGCGTACGCGACAAAAAAACCTCCTGCCTTTTGTTCTCATTCGTTATATTCGCATCGATTACCAAAATATCTTCAAATTCCTCTGCTTCAAAATCAAAAGGTTCGGTACAGGTTACGGTGATCCAACAAACACAGATGAGAAGTAGAATTCTTTCTATATGTCTTACCACCTTTCTCACCCTTAAAATCTAAAGTTATAGGTTATCGCCGGCACCGGGATGGTGAAAATAGCACTTTGAACCGCTCTCATTTCATTTCACCGTGAAACTCTTTTTGATTGAAATGGGTTTGCCTGAAAAGGTAAAACCTTCCAGGGATACTTCGTAGTTCCCCGGAACATCGGAAGTAAAAAGTTCAACGGCTTTCCTACTGGTTTCAAGATCAATCTTAGGAAGCCAAAGCAGTTGATATCGATAATCCGGTATATTTTTTAAACTAAGTTCATTCTCAGGCGTATAAACTTGTTTAAAATACTTTTTATCGGCCATAGGTCTCAACATTTTAACCTCTTTCATATAAGGTGCAAGAAAGGTGTTAAAATCATTATCAAATGTTTCCACATCAAGTATGCCCTGAAAAATATGCCCCCCCAGTATATACAGATCCCTCTTGATACGAATAGTTTCTATTTTTCTTGCATCATATTGAATGAGCTTTTCAAAATCCTGAAGTATATTATCGTCAACAATCACAAGAGGTTGATACCCTACATTGGACAAAGCGGAATTTTTTAAACGTATGGCTATGCCTGGTTTACCGGAGTTGTCCTGGGTAACCGATGCATTGTTTATGATCTCAACGAAGGTTTCCTTAAGGGTCGAAAATCTGGTGTAGTCATCCAAATGGTATACAGTGGCATCTTTCCCGTAAAATGGAACATTCTTTTTTGTAGTTCCAATAGTATCGGGTTTAACACTAAAATAGGCATTCTCGATTTGATTATGGATGCTCCGTTCTAAAATAGCTTCTTCCATTTTCGGATTTAACCTGAACTTTTTAAACGAAAAAGAACCGTAGTCCGGAGATGCCTTTCTTTTTAATACTATGGTATAATTGTTCCTTTCAAGCCCTAATAACTGAAATACAGCCGTATCGGTGGTGTACGGAAAGTCATAGGGGAAACTAAAATCCCCTTTTTTATTGGTGGTTAAAACCAACGGTCGATGATCCTCCCCTGGCATAGAAAACAAAACTTTTTGATTCTCCAGGGGCAGGGAGGGTTTATCCGTGCTAATGGTTCCGGACAATAGATCTCCTCGCATTTCTGGTAAAAAGCCTTTGGTGAATGCTAATCCCTCAGAAGTTTCGTTAAGCTTCTCTTCAAAAACCTTGGAACTAAGCTTCTTCGGATGGTGAAGACTATCGTACCTTCTAACAGAAATGGAATAACGACCAAAAGAAGACTCCCCCTGAGTGCTTTGTAAAACTATGGTGGCCTTTTCCCTTCTTGATAAGGTATCCTTAAGTAAGGATACCGCTATTCCTTCATCTTCTTGGTTAATTATAGCTGTATTTATTTGCGCATCTCCGGAACTTTTTGATGGCGTATTATTTGGTATTGCTGCAGCCTCTTGATCCCCAAGAAAAGGCCTTTGTACATTGGTATAAGGATTAAGAATACTAATATCCTCCTGGAAAAACACTTCTTCTCCCCAATTGAGCATCCACTGGGTGTAGCCTATGAGTTTATAGTTCCCGGATGGGACAGACACCGGAATAAAGAAATCACCATGTCCATACCCATCCTCCAGCCGAAGCTTGTGTTTGAATATGACCGAGCCATTTTCCCCAACCATTTCCACATAGGCTATTTTGCTGATATCACTTGACCTACCGGTGCTTTCATTTAGGCAATATACACTATAATAAAAGTATTCACCAACAAAAAGCAGCGAAGCATTATAATGGATAAAGATACCTTCCTTCCCCAACTGAGAATAGGTGCTTGAATTGTCACCATTGGTTAAGAGCTGTCCATAGGTACAGTTGAAAACTAAAAAAGCGAATACTATGGTTATAGGGTTCTTCAACATAATTTTGATTAATCTTCCCAAAAATCCGGCTCAACGGTTGTGCCGAAAAAAGTACAGTCTACACAGCGGGAGGGTGCAATAAGATAGACGAACAGAGTAACGTTCGTATCTACATACCTCCATCTACCAGACGTAATCAGCGTAAATAGGTCGGGGTCAGAGAAACCAATTTCCCGTACTTCACAACTAAGGGAGAAAGGGTCTTCTTCCGGAAAAATGTCCTCAAAATTGAAGAAGATCCTTTGTGTTACTACCGATGTTACTTCAAAAAGTCCCAATATCCTTTCATTGGGGTCATTGTCGGAACTTATATTGCCCCCGATGAAACCCGGTTGCGTCTGTAAAAACAAGCTCTCCACACCTGAAAACTCCTGTAATGTCTTGTAAAAGGCATTGGCCTCTCTTGATTGGACAAATTGTTTGACCAGG
>JANQSA010000009.1 GCA_028284285.1 Croceivirga sp. | reverse complement strand
TTTTTCTCACTCCGTAGCCCTGCTATGCAGCTCGAAAAAGCCTTCATCTGGACACAAAACCACTAATTTTCGCTTCAATCCAAAAAGTTTAAACGACTTTAATGAGTTATGGTCAAACGTAGCCCAGGCGATTTACAAGAATGCTTCTCCCTATAATACCGAACATAAAAAATACCTTGAATCACAGACAAGGCACTTTTAACATCCATGTGTTTTTTACTGAAGTTAACTTTTGGAGGCCTTTTTAAACTCCGTGGGTGTTTGGGAGGTCACTTTTTTAAAGGCTGTATAGAATGCCGCTTTGCTATTGAACCCCACATCCAGTGATATGGCAAAAATGGTGTCCGGTTTGGGCATAAGCAGTCGCTTTTTTGCTTCCTCAATTCGAAAACTATTGATAAAATCGGGAAAGCTCATGCCCGAATTTTGATTGATGGCCTGTGAAACGTGATGAATGGAGCTTCCCAATTTTTCAGATAGTGTATTCAATTTTAAATCGAAATCCAGATACAATTGTTCTTCCCGTACCAAGGTGCTTATTTGAACAAAGAGTTCGGACGAATCTTTTAATGAGGACTTTGCGTATTTCTTTTGGGTTTCTTCCGGTAGATCCTCAAAGTCACCTGAAAAGGCAAATACGGGAAAGTGCATGATGGAATAGGCAAAAATGAAAAAGAAAATAGCGATCAACAAGGATTCAAACTTCATGGAGATCTGATAGGTGTCAAGGGTATATCCGTTGACCGAAAGGTTGATGAACATCCCCAGTTGTAAAATAACAAGTGCGATCAATATCAATTTGGCCCATTTGTATTTGAGCCTTTCATCCTTGGTAAGGACCAATGCTGTGGGCGCCTTTCTAAACCGGTAAAATGCCAGGAAGAAGAAGAAAATATTGAGTAAGGTGACCGAGAGGTATTCCAGGAACAACCACTCATCATACCCTGAGGCTGGTAATGAGGCAAAGAACGCATCTATATTTTCATGTTCAAAAAGGGGATAAAAGAAGAACCACCTTAACAGGGTAAGGCCGATAACAATAAACAACCATTTTTTGAAGGCTACCGGTAGTTTTATCAATAAGGCAATAAAGTAATAGAACAGAAACCCTACCAGGTGATGGAACATATAGGATATTCCAAAATACCAATTACTTCCAGGCTCGCTCAAGGTAGTGTAGTAATCAAATGATACGAAAACGAAATAGAACACCAGTGTCGCTAAAATATAGCGAAGCCTTTTATCCCTACCCAGACCGGACTTTCGGAATAAGATAAAAACCAACAATAACACCCCTACCGCGAGACTCAATAAGGGGGTTATGTTTAAGATAGCCATAGGGCAAATGTAGCGTTAATGCCCATAAAAAATAGAGTGTTATCTTCGATCTTTATAACATGTATGTTACTGTATACATTGATTTATGGTTTTTAAAAAGGTCGAAAGAGAATTGAAAAAAACATAAGATGTTTGAATCATCTTCTTGAATGATGTACATCCATTGTTAAACAAAGTACAGAATCACAAGTGCATCTATCGTCAGAATAAGTGCTAAAATAAGCACCCAGACCCATAGTTTGATATGAAGATTCCTGGCTATTTTTACTTCCGTCCACCACCAAAAGCTGATATACCCAATCCAAATCCATGTATTTTGGATTTTATTGAGCAGCATGATGATCATTCCTATCAAAAAAACAATCATTACTGCCGAAAACTTTACGATTTCGATTTTTGAGGGTTTCATGCAACTGTCTTTTTTTGCCTTCTGCTTCTAATGACGTAAAACAAGGAGGGAATCAAATACAGGGTGAGCACAGTGGAGGTGATCATCCCGCCAATAGTTACGATTGCCATGGGTATTCTGTATTCCGCTCCCGCATCCCCCAGACCAATAGCGTTGGGTAGCATCCCGACTATGATGGCTACCGTGGTCATAATAACGGCCTTCATTTTGGTCTTGCCTGAAAGAATGGTCGCACTGTGAATGTCCATTTTCTTCTTCTGCATTAATTGTTCGGTATAGTCATGGATCAAAATATCGTCATTGACCACCAGCCCAAGAAGCGTAATGATGGCCATCAAGGACATGATATTCATTGTGGTACCGGCAAAATACATGATCACAAAAACCCCTATCAACGCCATGGGAACGGTAGTGAAAATGACCAGGGGTTGCCATAGGCTTTCCATTAACGAGGCTAACAACATATACATCAATACCAGTGCCAGAATAAAAGTGATCGTCATATCAACCACCGTATTGTCCAATTCCTCTACATTACCGCTCCATTGGAAATCTACACCAGAGGGAAGGTTTATTTCGTTAAGCTTTGCATCGATAGTTGCCCTAACATCTCCTAATATATAGCCGGGGGCCAGAGTGGCACTGAACTCGGCGGTTTTTGACTTTTCTTTATGGAGGATTTGGGCAGGGGCGGTTTCATAGGACACCTCCGCCAACTGCTCAACGGTAAACATTCCCGTCGCCGTATGGACAGGCAGCTTTTTGATATCCTCTACGGAGTTGGCTTGTGAAACCGGCACCTTGATGTTGATGTTGTATTCCACATCGTTTTCACTCATCACCGTGGCCTTGATTCCGGTAATGGCACTACGAATGACCAGTGCCAGTTCATTGACCGAGATGCCCAGTTCGGCCAACAAACGCTTTTTGGGCTTGAACTGAATCAAGGGCGGACCATTTCGCAAACTCGATTCGAAAGAAATTAAACCTTCCACCTCCTTTAAAAGGTCCATGACCTGATCGTTTGCCTTGGATAGTTGCGCAGCATCATTGGATTTTAAGGAGAACCCCACATCGCCACTTTCCTCAGAATGTACAGTGGCTACTACGGGTTTTATCTCCGGAATCTCCTTGAGGTCATTTAATATTTTCTCACCAATCTGCCCATTAGACAACTCGCGTTCTACCCTTTTGTTAAGCTTCAATGAGATATTGGTATAATTGGAGCCGGTGGTAAAGGAGTTTTTACTACCCAACATACTCAATACCGCTTTTACTTCGGGATATGCGACAATCTTTTGTTCGACCAGTTTGGTCAATTCTCTGTTCTTTTCGATGGAAGTGCCCGGTTGCATTTCAAGTTCCACAAACAAATCCCCGTTGTCCGATTCCGGTTCGAACTCAAATCCAATTTCCCCCAATAACCCCATGCTCATGATGAAGCAAAAGAACATCACGGCAAACAGGAGGATAGGGTTGCGTTTTCGTGACATCAATCTTCGTAATGACTTTTCATACACTTCTTGAAGTCTTTCAAATGATCTGATGATCCAGTTTGAAAACCTGGAGGGTTTGGGGTCGTTCTTCAATAAAATTGATGCGAGCATCGGGGTCAAGGTTATGGAGACCAGTAGTGAAAAAATGGTCGCAAACGAAATGGTCAAGGCATATTCCCTAAAGAATGCACCGACGATGGAATTCATGGAAGCAATGGGCAAGAACACCACCAGGTTGGTTCCCGTGGATGCCAGGACCGCTGTAAAAACTTCCTGGGTGCCGGTAACACAGGCCTCCTTTATGGGCAAGCCCTCCCTTTTGAGGCGAAGAATGTTTTCCAGGACTACGATGGAATTGGAAACCAGGGCCCCGATGGCCACCGCAAAGCTCATCAATGAAAGCATATTGAGCGATCCATCAAAGAGCCGCATCGCCAAAAAATTGATGATGAGCGATACGGGAATGGAGATGCTCACGATTACCGTGGCCTTGATGTTGTTTACAAATAGAAATAAGATCAATCCTGTAACGATGATCCCCAGAATAACGTTCATCATGGCATCGTTCACTGAGCTTTCGATATATTCCGAAGCGTCAAATGGCAGGCTCAGGTTAACTCCCTCGGGCAGGTTTTTTTGAATTTCCGGGACTAACTCCTTTACCGCTTTGGCTATGGACACTGCATTAGCGGTGCTGCTTTTCTGTACGCTTATACCTACAATATTGTTTAGTTCCTTTTTTTTAATACCGTCATAAAAGAAGGCATCGTTTTTGGCGAGTCGGAAAGTATCTTTTACCGCTGCAAAATCGGTCAGTTTCTTTTCCCCGTAAGGGGTGGCTAAATAGGTGTTTTTGACCGATTGTACGGAGTTATATTTGCTCCCGGTCTTTATGATAGATTCCCGGTACTCCCTTACGATGTCACCTCCGGACATATCCACATTGTTGTCCTTTAATTGCGTAGCGACCTCTGTAATGTTCATACCCAAACCATAAAGATTGTTCTTATCGACCTCTACATGAATTTCACGTAGTTTTCCACCATTGAACTCAATTTTGGTCACCCCATCAATACGTGAGATTTTGTCCTTGATTTCCCGCCTCGATAGCTGGTAAAGTTGGTTCGCATCCACATTTCCGGTAATGATCAGATCTACCACAGAACCACTGTTCATACTAAAAGGGGCCAACAGGGGTTTAGATCGCTTGCGAACGAATGGTAATTTGGCCTCTTTGGGTAAAAAGGAAACCACCAGGTCTATCTTGTTGCGCAGTTCGGCCATGGCCTTATCCTGGTCTTTGTCCAATTCAAACTGAACGATAATCATAGACATATTGGGCATGGAGTAGGACTGCATGAGTTTCAATCCATTAATAGTGGCCACTTCTTTTTCAAGTAGATTGGTAATCTCGGTTTCCACTTCACCTGGGGTTGCCCCGGGATAGTCCGTTATGATGACCATGGCCGGTAGATTAACCTCGGGCATCAGATTTACCGGTAGTTTTACATACGACATAAATCCGAATAGCAATAGAGCCAAAAAGACCATTGCCGTGGTGATCGGTCTGGATACTGCAAAATGGGTGACTTTCATAACTATTCTGTTTACTCAAGGGTTAAAACCGGACTATTGCTTTCCACTTTTTCAGAACCGGCGGTAATCAAAAGCTGACCGACTTCCAATCCCTCAATGATCTGTACAGAAGTCTCATTTCGCTGTACTATTTTCACGTCGGTTGCCATGGCCTTTCCCTCTTCGATGACGAACACATAATACCTGCTTCCGATTTGTTTTAATGCCTCTACAGGAATCCAAATACCCGAAAGTGCTGCTCCGGTTTCCAACTCGATTTCAACATGGGTGCCTGAAAATGATACCCCTTCGTTCTTAAATGAGGCGGTAATCAAAAATGCCTTTCGTTTGGGGTCCATCTGGATAGATGTCTTTATGATCTTCCCTTCAATCCTTTTATGGGGGAGGATCAGGTAGGTGGTTGCCTTTGGAGCGATATCGGCAATATCTTTCGGTGAGACATAAAAACTTACCGCTACAGCAGCTGTTTCTGCCATACTGAACAGCGCTTGCCCTATGCCTACTTCCTCACCTATTTTGACCGGCACCTGCGTAATGATTCCTGAAAAAGGAGCCCTAATGGTGTTTATGTTTTGCAGTTGCTGGGTGGTTTTGACCAGAACATCCAATTGGGTTTTATAGGTGTCAACGGATACCTTGGAAACAGCACCGGCCTTATATAATTCTTGTTGTCGTGTATAGTCCTGGGTCAGCTTGTTCTGTTCAATCTTTGCCTGATCCACCCGCAATTGGTGGTTTAATGGTGGGTATACCATGACCACCTCACCGCGTCGTACCTTTTGACCCGGCCTGGCATTTAAATAGGTTACTATTCCTGACTGTTGCGCAACAAAACTTGCCGATTTGGAAAATTGTAGTTCCCCGTGATACACCTTCCTTTCTTTGTATGGGACTTCTTTTACTGTAACGGCCTTTACCCTGATCTCTTCTTTCTTAGGGAGTTCTTGAGAGGTTTCCGGCCAGTAGCAACCCGCAAACAGGGAACATGAAATAGTTAACATCGATAAACGCTTTATGGTCTTCATTTTTTGAATCTTTTTTGGGTTGGCATTCAGTGTATTTGGCCCGTTATCCGTAAAATTTGAAGGTGTGCGATATGTAAATCCAGATATGCGTTTAACAGCGCTAATCTGGATTGTGTAAGCCGTAATCGACTTTCCTTGAATTCGACGGTAGTGACAACACCCAGGCTCAGTTGCTTTTTGAAAATTTCTATTTCATTCTCACTCAGCGATATGGTCTCCCTGTACGTCTCAATATTGGCTATGGCAGTGCTATAGTCGTTTTCTGCTGTTCGAAGTTGATGGACCAAATGCTGTTTGGTCTTAACAAGGTGCAGCTCTGCCGTTTCCTTTTCAAGAGAAGCCTTGGCAATTTTAGCCCTGTTCTGACCCCCGGAGAAAATGGGTACATTGACCCCTAATTGCACAAGGAACAATTTGTTTTCGTTGGCACTGAAATTAAGATCATTGGCCTGGGCATCATAGTTGTACGCTGCGGTCAGATTGAACTTTGGATACCAGAATTTTTTGTTGCGATTGATTTGCCTAAGCGCAATTTCGACTTCTTTTTTTAGGGTCTTGAGTTTTGGCTGTCCTTCCAGATCTGCCTCATCAGTATATATTACATTATTGAGGCTTATAGTTTTGAGATCATCCGTTAGAATCATAGGTTCGGTAGTGGGTATGTTGGCCAACACTTTGAGGTCGTTCATCAGTTTGCTAAATTGATTTTTGGCATTTTCAAGGGGTGGGAGCGTTTTTTTATAGAAAACCTCAACTTGTTGTACCTGTAGATCGCTTACCATACCCTTGCTGTGCAGCTTCTTGACCTGGGACAATTGCTCTTCCGCCAGGCTCGAATTTTCAACAAGTACAATGACACTGGCTTTGGTAAAAATGGCCTGCCAGTACAACGTGGAGGCCTGAGTAATAAGTTCATTGTGAAGGTCTTGATCCTGTAGCGCACTGATTTCCTCTGCAAGCTTTGCGATTTTGGCAGCAGAGAAAATGGCGGGATCAAAAATGGTCTGGCTCAGCGCGGCATTGGCACTGACACTATTGTTGAAATTCGTTCTTAACCGTGTTGTACTTCCATCAAAATCATTGATAAAGAGAAAATTTCTATTGAAATCCCGTTGATAAAATCCATTGACACTCACGTTGGGCAGTAGCGCGGATTTGGCCATCTTGGTTTCCTCCTTTGTTATCAGGACCTGTTTTGCGCTTTGCCTCAAATCGATATTACCTTCTTTCACCAATTTGATGTAGGACTGCAAATCCAGTTCCTGGGAGTGTGATGGAGCGTACATCCCCAGGATAGCACAAAAGATCCAAAGTGATAAAGAGCGAAATGGATACTTTATTTGCTTCATGGTTTTCGTAGTAAACAGGGTTGTCCCCATTGTTCGAAGCAAATGTAGAATCGTGCTATACTGTATACGACTTGCCCTATAAATCAGGACAAACTTATCAATGGCAAAAATGTCTTGAATTGACGGGAATTATTTTAAGTAATTGATAATTGAAAGTGTTATCAATGTTTAAAACATCATAAAGACTAAAGTCGGAATGGTAAGATGCACTTGGTGTATCTTTATCCGGGGTAATTGTAAATCAAGGCTTGCTTTGCTCCATTCTTTTATAGATCAACTCGATCAGGAAACTTGTGAGAACGATTCCGATTGCAATCAAAGCCCCTGCTAAATTGGATGCCATCTGTTGTACAATCAAAGCAACCAAAGCTATTAGACAGAGTAAGGTTGCCATTAAGGACACTGTCTTTTTTCCTTTAATATCCGGGGCCCTTTTGTAGGCGACATAGTTTACCATGGCAAAAATCAGTAAAAACCCTATACTGCCTGCTGTGGATATACTTTCCAAATCCAATGTATTGGCGATGATTAAGGTGAGAAGTGCTGTTATGGCTAATCCGATGGGTTGATTCCAACAATATTGGGTTAGCTCGTGTGGAAGTTCATCATCTTCCGCCAGCTCAAAACTTACCCTGCTGCCTCCATATAAAGAGGCATTGATGGCGGAAAACGTAGAGATAAGCGCTGCAACGGTAATAATGGTAAAACCTGTCTTACCTAATAAGGGTTTGGCAGCTTCGGCCAGAACATAATCCTGGGCTTTGGCAATTTCACCAAAGGGAAGGGAGCCAACAGTAATCACGGCAATGGCGATATAAAGGGCTATTACGAAGAGTACTGAAATAAAATAGGACCGTGTGATGTTCTTTTCCGGATTCTTGATGTCCGGGGCTGCGTTGGCGATGAGTTCAAAACCCTCGTATGCCACAAAAATGACCATCCCGCCGGTCACCAATTTTAAAGGAGCTTCCCAGTTAGAGATTGCCAATTGATGTAGGTTTGGGTTTCCGAACAGTCCATAGATACCAACGGCAACAAAGGCCAATAATATCATCAATTTTATGATCACTGCATAGGATTCAATTTTACCCACAACCTTTATGCTATAATAGTTGATACCTGTAGCCAGGAGGATTATGAAGCTCATGAAAATATGGGTGTCGATGGCCTTGTCTCCGGTAATGCTCAGGAGATTTGGAGCGTACGAACCAAAGGCACTCGCATAGAGGGAGAGCATAATGATATAACTGATCCATAACAAGTTGTTGAGTCCCCCACTGAATATACCGACCCCGAACCCTTTGTTCATGAACTTAACGGTCCCTCCGCGATCCGGATAGGCCTGGGAAAGCTTGGCATATGAATAGGATGTTAAAAATGCAATAATTCCGGCAATCACAAACGCAATAGGTGTTCCCCCTTGTGCCAGTGCCACGGCCAATCCAAGGACCGCGAATATTCCGCCACCTACCATGCCGCCAATACCGATGGACACAGCTTCCTTTAATCCAATTTTCTTATCGCCCATATATTTTTTGCTATCTATATGGGTTAGTTATTGTTAAGTTTAAATTCAATATTATACGGTTTCTGTGGTATCTTGATGTATTCGGCAATACCTTTATCGTTGTACCGATATAGGCTTTTACGGTTTTTAGCATTTATCAACTCAAATGAGACCAAATCGGTTTTTTCGATGCTGTCCATTGTACCGTTGCTTAGAGAATATATCTTGGACTTACCGACAGGAACCGTGTAGTACAGGTCATAGCCTGTAAAACTGATGTTCCCCTGAGTAAACAGTGTGGTTTTGTTATCCTTAATGATGCTGTAAACATCATTTTCCAGCAAGGTGGTAGTTTTTGAGTGGAGATGTCCATTGTTATGAACCGTCACCTCACTTTTCTGTAACACATGATCTTTACTTATAGCATAACCTTCAAACTCGATATGTATAGCGACTAACAAATGTACTTTCAATGAAGATTTCAATTCAATCTTGACCTTCTGATCGGATATAGAAGTTTTGGTAACTGTGGCCTGCCCGGAAGGACGTCCATTGACAAAAACATCGTATACCAGGGTTTGCCCAAAGCCGTAGAATTGCGGGGCACCAATCAATACCAAAAGCAAGAATATTCTCTTGTAGGCTTGCGCTGAGATAGTAAGTCTTATTTTGAACTTCATTTAAATAGATGAGGGTTGTATAAAACAAATTCACAATTTGTGATAGCAATTTATCCCATCCCTTTGCATTAGTCAAAAACCAGAACTATTATTTTAGTGGGTTGTAACCCAATTCACTAGAGTTGAAAGCGACAATTCCGAATAAAGGTCCTAAAAATGATTTAGATTCTCTATCGCAAACACACCTATAGTTTTTTCGCCAGTCCAATTTGTCAGACCTGAATCAAAGAATAGGAACCGTGTCCTGAAAAATGAACGTTTCTAAGGTCTCTGTTGGTAGCTTATCTTCTATTCCTCCCGCAAAGCATGTATTGGGTTTTTACGGGCCGCCAATAGGGTCTGGCCCCCCACGGTCAGCATAGCGACTATCATAGCAATGACCCCGGCAACCAGGAAATACCCTATCTGCAAGGGAATTCGGTATGCAAAACCGGAAAGCCAATTGTTCATCAACAAGTAGGACACCGGAAGTGCAATCAAAATTGATGTCAAAACAAGTTGGGCAAATTCACCGGAAAGCATTGTAGTGACTTGTGTAGAAGTTTGCCCAAAGACCTTTCGAATACCAATCTCTTTTTTTCTTCTTATCGCAGTAAAAGTGGCCAACCCAAAGAGACCCATGCAAGAAATCAAAATAGCAAGGACTGTGAGGTACTTCAACAAAAGAGCCACTCTGGTTTCCGAGACGTACAGGGCCTGATATTCATCATTCAAAAATGAAAATTCAAAAGGATACCCGGGATGAAATTCCTCGTAGAGTTCCTCAAGCTTCCCTATGGTTTCCTTTTCCTGTCCGGCGCCAAGCTTTACCATAACATCGCTTCCGTTTGGTAAAAACCGGATGAAACAGGGCTCCATGCTGTTGCGAAGGGATTTGATATTGAAGTTTTCCACGACTCCGATAATCTGCTTTTCCGTATCGCTATCCATGATAGTCTTGCCAATGATATCCTTGGTCCCTATCATTTCTGCGGCTGCTTCATTGACAATGAGCTTGGCAACTTCATTGCCATGGTCTCTTGAAAAAGTCCTGCCCTCCATGACTTCTATCCCTAGGGTCTCAAAGAGGCCATAGCCCACATGTAACCTGGGATATGTGGCATTTTGTTCCGGGCTTTGCCCTTTCCAGGAAAAACCTGATCCTCTCCCCTTGTTTTCGACAATGCTCCCACCAGCGATATTGGTTGCATTGACCACTCCCGGAATGTCTTTCAATTCGGACATAAAGGTCTCATGGTCATACCCGTATGTTTTATTCATTTTGAAACGAATGATATTCTCTCTGGCATAGCCCAAATCCTTTGTCAGGATAAATTCGATTTGATTGTTGACGATCAGGACGACTACAATAAAGACAACGGACAGGGCGAATTGAAATATGACAAGGCCTTTGCGCACCCATTGTTCTCCAATGGCAGTATGGCTGTACCCTTTTACAACAGCCGTCGGTTTAAAGCCTGAGAGATAAAATGCGGGATAGATCCCGGAAACTAATCCTGTGAATAATGCAATGCAGACAACCGACAGGATGACATGGATACCAATGTGCAATTCCATGGCCTTGCCCGTGATTTCGTTGAAGCGGGGAAGAAACAGGACAGTGATCGCTATGGCCACTGTAATCGATAAAGCAGACATAAAAGCGGATTGTCCCATAAACTGCCATATCAATTGTTTGCGGCTCGCTCCGATCACTTTTTTGACCCCTATCTCTTTCATTTTTCGGGAAGCCTGTGCGGTGGAAAGGTTGATAAAATTGATACAAGCTATCAGCAATATGAACAGGCCGATTAAAGCGAATATCCTCACATAAATCAGACGTTCCTTCATTGGCTGGCCATTTTCATAAGGTCCATAGAGATACTTTTTCGAATACTGCAATAAGAACAACATACTATTCTCCGATAGGTCCCTTGCTTTCAAAAAAGAGGCTATCTTTCC
Organism: Croceivirga sp.; assembly: GCA_028284285.1. Taxonomy (GTDB): domain Bacteria; phylum Bacteroidota; class Bacteroidia; order Flavobacteriales; family Flavobacteriaceae; genus Croceivirga. The sequence continues at coordinate 110,981 of JANQSA010000009.1, read as the reverse complement.
ATTGAAATACCCCAGATCTGTTCCTTTTTTCAAAACCAAATAGATTTCCGCCGGGGTAGCATCCCAGCCATTCGCCCAGCGATCGCTTTCCAACAAAACTTCAAAATTGAACAATACATTAAATTGGTCGGTGGAGTGGGGCGGTGGATCCTTGAATATTCCCGAGACATGGAATGTCCTGTCCAATCTGAGATTTTTTAGGTCAACAAGCTTGCCTACGATGTCGTTGGTGGTACCGAACAGTTTTATGGCCAAACCTTCTGATATGACGATACCGTTCTTGTCGGCCAGGGCCAAATCTTTGCTTCCCTGGACCAGATGGTGTGAAAAGGCATGAAAGTAGTCCTTCCCCGCAAACAGACCGTTACATTTTACACCCTTGTCGTTGTTCCCTGTTGAAAGAACTCCATTGAGGGGGTAGTGAATGCTGCCAACAGGAACGGCATATTCTACTTCCGGCATTTCTTCCCTTAAGACCCCAACCAATGGAAACGGAAAATTCTCTCCGGTGACCACACCCTGATCACGGGAATGGTTCACCATTAACTGATGGAGTCGGTCATCTTTTTCATGGAAGGTATTCATGCTCAATTCACTGTTGATCCATAAATAGATCAACAGGACACAGGCCAGACCTGTGGACAGCCCGATTAAATTGATTAGAAAGGTACTTTTGTCCCTTTTGATGTTCCTGAGGAACAAAAGAAGATAGTGCCTTAACATGGCGTTTACGTTTTGGATGCTCTACGGTAGAGGCCCGCTACCCGAAAAGCTTGATATTTGCTGGAAAAATGATGGTGTTAAAAACGCCACTGAAATCGTGCCAAAAGAGCAAATAATTAATAATCAATTAATTGCAATCCCATTCTTTAATTTTGGTCGTTATAATGTAAAAATAATGGACGGGCTTTGTACAATATATTTACAGTCAAAGCGAATCTTCGGTGTTTTTGTAAATCATTCGGTAGTTAGAACGCTCTTACTTTACACCAATTTTCATAATTCTTTCCAAAACAACGGTTTTAAGGAACTGCTTCTTCGGGCAAAACAAGCCGTCTTAATTGTATAATTTTAGGGTGCTTGTAGTGCTTGTTTCATCAATGATCATCTACCCTTGTTATGTATAAGTTGAAAAAATGCATATGAAAATACTTTCTGAAGAGAATTATCCCGGAGTTATTGACGTATTGAAGGAAGTAAAAATCAATAACTTATTTGCCCGTGCGGTGGTGGAAAACTGCGTTTCCGGTAAGGTTTATGTAAATGACACAAATACGCCAACCACTTTTTATGTAGTACACCCCTATGGGATGTCATTGCTTTTTGGTAAGCATGACAATCAGGAATTCAACCGGGCATTTAAAGAATACGCTTTGAACAGGAGCAACATTCGAAATTCGCACGAATGGATGCAAGCATTTCCGGAACAATGGGATCTAACGCTCAAAGAACTTTTTATGGATAGTTGGATCAAATCATCTGACAACCATGCAAATCAGACAAAAAAAGTCATCGAACTGAATTCCAGGGTTAACTTTAAATTCAGCCCAAGCAAATACTTGAAATTAAGAAAGGACATAAAATCCCCTGAAACACCAGCTATCCGAACGGGCAGAAAGGAGTTTGAGAATATGCCAGGAACGGTCACCCCATTAAATTTTTGGAACAATGCCGACGATTTTCTTGAAAATGCGATAGGGTACAGCACGTACTGTGAAAATCAATTGGCATGTACGGCCTATGCCTCATTTATAATGGACAACTGTTTGGAACTTGGTATTGAAACCGTACCAAAATTTCGCGGAAAAGGACTGGCCAGATACACTTGCAGTAAACTCATTGACTACTGTCTAGAAAATGACTACGAACCCATTTGGGCTTGTCGATTGGAAAACATAGGTTCATACAAACTCGCTCAAAAACTGGGGTTTGATGATGTATTGCGCATTCCCTATTACCGATTGAGCAACTAAAAAACTGCACGCAATACGTTGCGTTAGCAATAATGATTTAAGAGGTTTTGGAAGTACTGTTGACGACCAGTTCAACAGCTTCAATATTGCGTAAATAAGTACCGCCGCGGAAAAGCAACTCGTATTTTAGCGATGCCCTAAAACCAATAATAGGAATACTCAAGACCTATCCGGTTCTTTATGGCAATACATTTTTGGACAGTACCCTTCTGCTAATGGGTAAGCGCGCTCTAATCCTTGATCTGACCCCTTTGTTTTACTCCCAAAAAACAATGAGTTGCTCTATGGCAACACTACCATCCGAGACATAGATATTGTCCCAGTATAAGTTGCCATCCATCTTTACAAACACCCTGTAATATCCTATATTGAGATCGGTCAGATCGAGTGTAATGTTACCTACGTTTTGATCCGGAAATTTCAAAATGGCCTGGCTATCAATATCATCTTCAGTGTAAAGGTCCGGCCGCAATAGGGTACTAAAATCGGTTTCTTGAAAAGATTTTTCCGCATTTCCTTCTATAATCCATACCTCTTCTATTTCCCTGGCGGAGGTAAGGAATACCGTTCCTATGGGGGGATTGGGGAAAATCCGAAAATCCGTGTTCATGGTAATGTTAGGGTTTCCCAGTTGTACGTCCGGTGCATTTACAGAACTTCTAATATTTATTCCGGTAACCAGATCTAATCGGGTAGCATCATTACCGATATTTTCAGAATCATCGTTGTTGTCACAACTTATTATAAAAAGAAGTAAGAGGCTAAAAGAGAGTTTTTTCATGTAAGTCAATGAGTTGTTAATCATATCTCCGTTTTGTCAAAATGGTACTATTTGATCTTTACTGCTTTAAAATTCCCAGATAAGCGGTCCACGGACCCACTTCATCTCCATATTGTTTTGCCATTACCCTGGATATTTGGGAAATATGCCCTAAATCATGCACAACCCAGGTTGATAAAAGTTCTTTTAAATTGACTTCGCCTAATTCCGGATGAACACCTCGTTGCAATAGCTGAACATCATTGATTTGCAGGGATCGCAGTTTTTCTAAATTTTTGACCCTTAGCGCCTTAAATTCGTCAAGAAGCACTTGGATAGGCCTTGTTTGATCCTCCCCTGACTGTGCAAATCGGTCAAAAGGGGTAAAGGTTTTGCTATCGGAATGGGAAAGAATGATCTCTGCCCGTGGTATCCAATCCGTTTTTTCTCCGTGAATTAAGTGGCCCACTACGTCATAGGGGCTCCAGGTATTCCCACCTTCATTACTTCTCAACCATTCCGGGGAAAGGCCCAATAGCATATGCTCAAGCACTAAAGGGGTTCTACTTAGTACTTCAATAGATGTATCAATATCAAAAGTCATTGCGCTTTAGCTTAGCCCAAAAACGGATACCGGTAGTCTTCCGGACTCACCAAGGTCTCTTTGATCAACCGTGGAGACACCCAACGCAATAAATTTTGAGCAGAACCTGCTTTGTCATTAGTGCCTGAAGCTCGCGCTCCGCCAAAGGGCTGCTGTCCTACTACAGCACCGGTCGGTTTATCGTTAATGTAGAAGTTCCCGGCGCAGTTTTGCAGTGCAGTGGTGGCTTCGGTAATGGCATAGCGATCGGCGGCCATCACTGCACCGGTCAAAGCATATTCAGAGGTACTGTCTACTAATTTTAAAGTTTCAGACCAATCGGCATCTTCATAAACATATACTGTGACTACCGGGCCAAACAATTCGGTTTCCATGGTTACGTAATTGGGGGTGGTAGTAAGGATCACTGTGGGTGCAATAAAATAACCCACAGACTTGTCATAGGTACCTCCCACAACGATTTCCGCATCAGCATCCGCTTTGGCACGGTCAATATAGCTTGCGAGCTTATCAAAAGCGCCTTCATGGATCACCGCTGTGATAAAATTGGACAGATCTTCCGGGGAACCGGGAGCATTAAAACTCTCTACATCCTGTTTTACCAATGCTAAGATCTCGTCCGCAGTGGACTTCGGCAAATACACTCTTGAGGCGGCGCTACATTTCTGCCCCTGGAATTCAAAAGCACCTCTCGTAATGGCGGTAGCTACTTGTTGCGGTTTTGCCGATGGATGCGCAATGATAAAATCTTTACCCCCGGTTTCGCCCACAATTCGGGGATAGGTTTTATAGTGGTGAATATTATTTCCGATTTGCTGCCATAGGCTTTTGAATACATGGGTAGAACCGGTAAAGTGGATGCCTGAGAAATCCGGGCTGGCTAATAGGGTTTCCGTAATCATTACGGGGTCGCCCATAACCATGTTGATGACCCCATCCGGAACCCCTGCTTCTTTAAAGACTTGCATGATCACATTGGCGGAGAACACCTGGCTGTCACTGGGCTTCCAGACCACTACATTGCCCATTAAAGCTGCGCTGGCGGGAAGGTTACCGGCAATGGCAGTGAAGTTAAAAGGAGTAATGGCATAAATAAAGCCTTCCAACGGGCGATACTCTACCCTGTTCCAGATGCCTTCGGCAGAATCCGGCTGTTCTTCATAGATCTGGCTCATGAATTCCACATTAAAACGAAGGAAGTCAATTAGTTCACAGGCGGAGTCAATTTCAGCCTGGTGTACGGTTTTGGATTGCGCTAGCATGGTAGCTGCATTAATTTTAGCGCGGTAGGGTCCGGCGATCAGTTCAGCCGCTTTAAGAAAGATAGCGGCACGTTGCTCCCAGGGGAGTGCAGCCCAGGATTTTCGAGCCTCCAGATTAGAGGCAATAGCCTGCTCCACATGTTTTTTTTCTGCTGTATGGTAGTGTCCCAACTGATGTTGATGATCGTGAGGAGGGGACATGGGTTGGGTGGCTCCTGACCTGATTTCTTCGCTACCGATGTAAAGCGGCACTTCGGTTTGACTGTTGTAATATACCTTGTATTGCGCCAGCACGGCTTCCCGTTCCGGAGAACCGGGAGCGTAACTTTTTACAGGTTCATTGATTGCAGTAGGAACTTGAAAAAAACCTTTGCCCATATTGAATATAATTTAGATAGTTGTAATAAGAAGCAAAGGTAAGGAATGGATAATGCAAAAAGAAAGCAGTTTTTGGATTAAAAATTATAGATTATTCATTCTTAGTTAAGCTTTAGGGCCGAGATATTTAATGAACTCATTTGGACTTTTTCAATTGGCTAAAAAATCGCTCTTTTTCACCTGCTTTTTGTCTTTTTTTCCTTGCGTAGCGCTGCTATGCAACTCAAAAAAGCCTGCCCTTTCCGTTCAGGCGGGCCTTTAATCAGGTAAAAAATAACTGATTTTCGCTTAAATCCAAAAAGTCCAAATGAGTTCAATATCGCCATTTGCCGAATGGATAGCTTTATCTTTCAGGGGTAATCCTTCTGCAATATCTTAGGAACTGACTAATTTTTCGTCTACACATCTCAAAAGATCGTCCTTAATTTCAAATAATGACCCTCGGCATTTTCTTTAAAATAAAACCTCACAAATCCTTCGGCTGTGTTTCGGCTAGTTGATCGTGCAGCCCTTCGCATATTCTGATGCACGTCAAAATCCTTTTTGGGAATTTGAGTGTCCGGAAAGTGATTCACCCCGTTTTTAACGGAGCGGCATTTTTTCCAGCAATCCAATTCTTTAAATGAGTGGTAACCGGGCGCCCTGAACAATTAGGAGTGAATAATTAACAATGAATAATCAGCAATCAGTAATCCTTAACACTAGTTCAACGCAAAAGGTGCTGAAAACTTAAAGGTAGGGATCTCCACTTCAAAAGTTTCTGCAGAAGAGAGGTCTACCATATTGTAGTAGCCTTGCATAGCCCCTACCGGGGAGGCTAACAAACACCCGGAACTATACGTATGGGATTTACCAGGACGAATCACCGGTTTTTTACCAACAACACCTTCGCCATCCACCGTTTCCATTTCCTTTAGTGAGTCAAATATTTCCCAGTGCCGGGAAATTAGTTGTACCGTTTCCCTGCTTTGGTTTTCTATGGTAATGGTATAACCAAATGCGTAATGCATTTTGTAATTCTTAAAAAACGTTCCTTCAAACGTGGTTTGAACGGATATTTTAATACCCTTGGTAACCTGTGTAATCATAGTTCAGTAGGTAAAGATACTTCCTGTAAATAGTAGCAACATGCCTATAAGTGCTAAAAACATGAAGGCCGAATTCAGGAACACATATTTTACAATTGTTTTAAAGATTCCTTGCCCGTAGAACTTTCGCATCGCCTGGAACAGATATATTGAAAAAATGGTCAAAAATATCCATGCCGAAGCCGTATTGAAAACGGTGTCTACCAGCCAACTAAGGATGAGCAAGATAAATAATAATGACTGGTTGTGGAAACTAAAGATCAAATGATCGGTGTAGGTGTATTTTTTTCGGATATATGCCAAAGTTATGAAAACGGTGAATACCGGTAAAAAGAAAAAGATGACAAATGGCAACTTGGCAATGGTGGCGTTTAACCAACTTCCCGGTTGCGAAATTACCCTTAAAATACTGTTAGAACCGTTGAACGCCATTTTGTTTTGCCAGCTGTTGGCTACCTGAAATTTTTGTTGGGCTTCATCAAATGTCGCTAAGGAATCCTGACGAAGGTGGTTAAAAAAGAACTCCATTTTTTTAAAGAAGCGATTATTGGATTGGTTTTCTATCGACGCAAAGTATGTAACGGGGTGGTTAAACATCGTGGAATCCTTTTCTTTTTCCTTTTGCATCGCTTCTTTCATCGATTCGGAACTCAATAGTACCCCCAAGGTGTCCAGTTTTGACAACTCTGTGGCTAGTCCCGTATCACCACCCCCTAATGAATCGAGCCGTTGTAGGGCCTTTTCCGTTTGTTCACGGATTTCCGTGCTGTCTTTCGCAAATTCCCCTGAAGTAAGGTCAAAGGACATGGGCCCGGCTTGCTTGATTTTATCTTCGAACCCCATATCATCCAAGGCACCCAAATTACTGCTGTAGCTCACCATCAGGAAATACAGGAAAGCAAGACTCAAAAGAAATCGGAAGGGGTTGGTATAGGCAACGCGTTTTCCCCGGATATAGTCTTTGGTGATGGTACCGGGTTTTAACAAAAGGGTGTAGAGTGTTTTTATCAGTTTGGAATCGTAGTTGACCAGGCTCGAAAAGAACTCGTCAAAGAAATCTTTCAGCACTAATTTCTTCGTACTGTTGGCCTGACCGCAATTGGGGCAGTACTTATCGCTCATATCCAGGATATGGCCGCAATTCAGGCATTCGGTTCCACGAAATTTGAGTTCGTATCGGCCTTTTGTGATCAGTTTGTTCCCTTTCCCCATAGCCAAAACTAAGGGGATAAATATACTTAATTACTGATTGTTCTGGAGTTGGCCGTGCCAATGCCAATAATACCATCAAACATTTCACCAAAATCACGGTAGTAGACAAGGATGAGATAATGGTTTTCCGTGAAGTGAAAATTCCCGCTTACCGTATTCAGTTCTATGGTGCCATCGTCCTGCTCCACCACGTACTTATAATTGTAAAAACCTTGTTTAAAGGGATATTCCAGTTCCAGATTTCCCGTCTCCTCGTTGTAGGCCATTTTGTTTTCTTCACTAAGGTCGTAGTTATTGAACTTCCCGAAAACATAGACGTTGTCCAACCCTAATCGGGGATCATAAGGGAGGCTAAAATGGACTTTGGTGTACTCCGCTTCTCGGGCTACATCAGTACCTTGCAAGGTTCGGACTTCAAAATCGCCGTTAATGTCCGGAAAAAAGGTGTACTGTTGATCCGCTCTAAAGCCATTGGGGAAAAGGAAGTGGTGGTATATATCCCGAAGCTCAATTCTTGATATGGCAAAGGTAGGAGCGCGTAGGTCTTTGGTATCAAAATTCAGAAACTCGTTCCCACCGTAAAAACTGGTTTCCTGGTCGTACCGGTAGACTAACTCATTCCCCAAAGTGAATTGTGGTTTGATGTTATACAGTGTGGTTGGCCAGAAATAGTTTTGTATAATGGCCACTTTTATTTCCTGTTTGGGGTTTACCACGGGAAAGCCCGCAGTATTGATATTGAACTGCACCACCTGCTTTTCATTCAAATAATTGAAATCCCTTGACCGCCTTACTATTCCGCCTACTTGGACCAATTCTTCATACACAACAAAACGCCTGGAAAATTGAAGCTCGCCTGAACTGTTATAAATCTCAAGAAGGTAATTACCACTTACTTTAAGCGCTACCTGGGGATTGGGCAGCGTTAGGCGGTAGTTAGAATAAGGTTGCAAGGTGGTAAGGCTGTTGCCGTAATCAATAATACGTTGATTGTCTATTCCTTCCAAATATTGGGACTTTAATAACTGGGAGGGTGTCCAATCATAGTCACAATGAACAATTTTGTAGTAATAATCCTGTTCGCTGGCGGTCAGATCGTCAAAAGTCAGGGTAATTTCTTCACCCAGTTGAACTATGGGAAACTGGTCTTCCGTCGGCCCAAGGAAAATTATAGTCTTAATATTGGGAGGCGGATTCACTTCTTCCATGACCTGGGCAAATAAGGGCAAAGAGCATAAAAAAAGAAACACTTGTTTAAGAAAAAAACGCATTTCTAAGCAATTTTTGGGGTAAAGGTAAACAAAAAGTATGCCGGGTAAAGGAAGGTCGATATAATCCCAATTTTCTAGGTAATTATTGCAAATTTAGATGGATTAATAGTATTTTTGTAGCCAAATTTTTAAAATCAAAGGTTGCTAAAGATGTCCAAAGACGTACGTATCAAGAAAGGGTTGAACATCAACCTGGTCGGGGCAGCAGAACAAACCACTTCACAAGCAGTTTCCAGTAATGTCTACGCTTTAAATCTAGACGATTTTCATGGGATTACCCCAAAGATGCTCTTTAAGGAAGGTGTAGAGGTTAAAGCTGGTGAGCCCATTTTTTACAATAAATCCAGAGAGGATATGCTTTTTGTGTCTCCGGTCAGTGGGGAATTAGTGGAAATTGTGCGGGGAGCCAGAAGACGGATACTTACGTTAAAAATTTTAGCGGATAAAGAGCAAGTTTTTCATGAGGTAGCGCCTATGGATATTGAGAAGGCAGAAACCTCGGAAATTATTGAAATGCTTTTGAAATCCGGGTGTTGGCCGTTTATCAAACAACGCCCGTACGATGTTATTGCGAACCCTGATAAAACTCCTAAAGCCATCTTTATCTCCGGGTATAACACCGCGCCTTTGGCAGCTGATGTGGATTATCTGCTTCAGGGAAAGGAAAGGGAAGTGCAGGCCGCTATCAACGCATTGGGAAAACTAACACCCGGCACCATCCATGTTTCCGTGGGAAACACACAAACTTCACCCTTTGCTGCTATCAAGGGAATAGAACTGCATAAAGTCTCCGGCCCGCATCCCGCTGGTCTTGTGGGGACACAGATCAATAAAATAGATCCGGTAAACAAAGGGGAAATTGTCTGGACAATAGCCCCTCAGGACCTGATCATTATTGGGGAGTTCCTGCTAACCGGTAGATTTAATGCAGAACGAACCATTGCATTAGCGGGATCATGCATTAAAGCGCCCAAATACTATAAAACAAAAATTGGGGCCGAGGTTTCCACATTCCTGTATGCCAGCGGTGTAAAAGAAAAGAAGTTTCGATTGATCAATGGGAATGTGCTAACGGGATATCGCATCTCTCCGGAGGCTCACCTGGGGTTTTACAATACCACAGTCACGGCTATTCCGGAAGGGGATGACTATGAATTGTTTGGATGGAATAAACCTGTATTTAATAAAATATCTACCACCCGGGCGTTAACCTTTTCCTGGCTGAGCGGTAAAAAGAAATATGATCTGGATACCAATACCAACGGAGAACACCGGGCATTTGTGGTTACCGGCGGATATGAAGAGGTTTTTCCTCTGGATATTTACCCATTACAATTACTCAAAGCCTGTATGGTAAAGGATTTGGATGAGATGGAGCAATTGGGACTGTATGAAGTGGCGCCGGAAGATTTCTCCCTTACGGAGTTTATCTGTATTTCCAAGCAGCCACATCAAAAAATAATCAGGGAAGGATTGGATTTATTACATCAAGAAATCGGTTAAGCTATGGGATTGAAAGAGAAAATGCATAAGCAAAAGCTAAAGTATCAGGGTAAAAAAATGGCGCCTGCCTTCAATGCCTTTCATACTTTTTTGTTTACTCCTAACGAAACTACGCACTCAGGCGGCCACATTCGCGTTGCGGATGATTTAAAGCGCACCATGAATACGGTGATTTTAGCACTGGTCCCTTGTTTGCTTTTTGGGATATTCAACACCGGGTATCAACACTATTCGGCAATTAACGGTTTTCCCGAAAACTTTTCGCTCCTGGAGCACTTTATCACCTGGGATAACTTTATTCTGGGGGCAGTTACCGTTTTACCTTTGGTTATTGTGTCTTATGGTGTAGGATTGCTTGTTGAGTTCATTTTTGCAGTGATCAAAGGACATGAGGTGGAAGAGGGATATCTTGTAACCGGGATGTTGGTCCCGCTAATTGTTCCTGTAGATACCCCACTATGGATGCTGGCAGTGGCTGTAGTTTTTGGTGTGGTTATCGGTAAAGAAGTATTTGGCGGTACGGGAATGAATATATTAAATCCCGCGTTGACCATTCGTGCTTTCTTATTTTTCGCGTATCCTACCTGGATGAGTGGGGATAAAGTTTGGGTGCATGGTGCGGTAGAACGTGCCGGTACTGCAGATGCCATATCGGGAGAAACCATTTTGGGCTATCTGGCCCAGGGGAATACGCAGGAAATGTATGCCAAATATGATCTTTCTGAAATGTTTTTCGGATTCATCCCCGGCTCTGTGGGAGAAACGTCGGCGTTTTTGATCCTCCTGGGAGGTTTATTCCTGATCTTTGCTAAAATTGCCAGCTGGCGAATTATGCTTAGCGCGGTATTGGGATCGTTGGCAATGGGTTTGATCTTTAATGCTGTAGTGGATTTTGGTTGGATCCCCGAATACAGCAAGTTCTACGGATTGATGAGTTTTGATTTTTGGAAGCATCTCATTGTGGGTGGACTGGCCTTTGGTATTGTCTATATGGCCACAGACCCGGTAACGGGTTCTCAAACCAACAGGGGAAAATGGATCTACGGGTTCCTGATCGGATTTCTCTCCGTCATGATCCGGGTATTCAATCCCGGGTATCCGGAAGGCGTGTTCCTTGCCATCCTCTTAATGAACGTCTTTGCACCCACAATTGACCACTACGTGGTACGCGGGAACGTGAAGCGACGATTAAAACGACTTAAAAATGCTACCATTCTACCGGATAGAGTGGATGGTACCGCTGCTGAACTTAAAGCTGAAACGGTTTAATTATGGCACTGAATACTGAGAAAAATACGTACACTGTTGTTTTTGCTGTGATTATGGTTGCAGTGGTAGGGTCTGTATTAGCTTTTTTGGCTTCCGCGCTACGAGCCAGGATTGATGAGAACGAGCGATTCGAAAAGCAACAAAATATTCTCTATGCTATGGGTGTCAATGAAAATACCCCTGAAAGCGGGGTGAATTTTATTCCCACTGACGTTGTTGAGGGGATGTTCACAGAACGTATCAAAAAACAATATGTTTTGGTCAATGGGGAATTAGAGGAAGACGATCAGGCCTACCTTATCGATATGAAAAAGCAGCTTGATGCGCTAAAAAAAGGAGGTGATGCCCGTCTACCTGTTTTTATCGGTGAAAAAGAGGGGGAAGAGGTATATGTATTACCTATGTATGGTAAAGGCCTTTGGGATGCTATTTGGGGCTTTATGGCTGTAGACAAGGAGATGGTGGTCCAGGGAGTGTATTTTGATCACAAGGCCGAAACTGCCGGTTTGGGAGCCAATATTAAGATGCGGTTCTTTATGGATGATTTTACGGGAGAATCATTACTGGATGCAGGCAGCTATGCGGGAATTACCATATCCAAGACAAACAATGATCCTTTAAATCAAGATAAAGCAGATAATGAGGTGGATGCTCTTGCAGGAGCTACAATTACCGGAAACGGAGTCTCAGCAATGATCAAGGAAACCTTGAAAGTCTATAGACCCTACTTAGAAACAATACGAAATAACTAAAGCAATGGCGTTACTTTCCAAAAAAGATGCGAATTTAATATTAGACCCCCTTGCGGATAATAATCCGATAACAATTCAGGTATTGGGAATCTGTTCGGCATTGGCGATTACCGCAGAATTAAAAGCCTCTGTAGTGATGGCAATTTCTGTAATTTTTGTGATGGGTATAGGAAATGTGGTGATCTCACTTATGCGGAACATCATGCCCTCAAAAATCAGGATCATTGTTCAGCTGGTAGTGATCGCTGCGTTGGTAATTGTCGTGGATCAGGTACTAAAGGCCTACGCTTATGATTTGAGCAAGACCTTATCGGTATTTGTGGGCTTGATCATTACCAACTGTATTATTATGGGCCGTTTTGAGGCTTTTGCGCTGGGAAATGGTATTTGGCGCTCTTTCCTGGACGGCATAGGGAATGCCTTGGGTTATGGGGTGATCCTTATTATGGTTGGCTTTTTTCGGGAGCTCTTGGGTTCGGGAACCTTGTTCGGTATCCCGGTGTTAGGAGATCCTATTGCCAAGACAGGTTTGTATTCCATTGGGTATGAAAATAATGGTTTTATGATCATTCCTCCCGCTGCATTGATAGTCGTGGGTGTAATTATTTGGGTACAACGCTCGAGAAACAGGGCATTAATTGAAGAAGCTTAAAAACGCGCATCATGGAACATGTAGAATTATTTTTTAAGTCCATTTTTATAGATAACATGGTATTTGCCGTGTTTTTGGGAATGTGTTCCTATCTGGCGGTATCTAAAAAAGTGAGTACCGCAGTAGGTTTGGGCGCTGCTGTTATTTTTGTTTTAGGGGTTACCGTACCACTTAATTGGTTGTTGGACCAATATTTACTTCAGGATGGTGCGTTAGCATGGTTAGGCCCGGAATATGCCGATTACAATTTGAGTTTTCTTTCGTTCATTCTGTTTATCGCCACTATTGCTACCATGGTGCAATTGGTGGAGATTGTGGTGGAGAAATTTTCACCCGCGCTTTATAACTCTTTGGGGATTTTCCTGCCACTGATCGCAGTAAACTGTGCTATCCTGGGAGGATCTCTCTTTATGCAGGCCCGGGAGATTCCTAGTTTTGCATTGGCTTTGAACTATGGTATCAGTTCAGGTATAGGATGGTTTCTCGCTATTTTGGCTATAGCGGCCATTCGGGAGAAAATACGCTATTCCAATGTTCCAGCTCCGCTCCGTGGACTGGGAATTACCTTTATCATAACGGGTTTAATGGGGATTGGATTCCAAAGCTTTGGTGGAATGTTAACCGGGGATAATGAACCCCCAGAAGGGACGGTTCCAACCACAGCGGAGAAAGCAATAGAAGAAAAAGAAATTAAAAAGGAGATTGAGGAGGACGAAAAAGCGGTCTCTTATAACGACGTAATAAACGAATAAAATGATATTAGCTACCTCTATAGGCGGTACCATACTAATTACCGTTGTCGCATTTTTGGTGTTGATTCTTCTTTTGGTGACATTGCTTTTATTTACCAAAGAAAAATTATCGCCTTCCGGTCCGGTAACCATTACGATCAATGGTGAAAAAGAGATAGAAGTTGCCTCGGGTAGCTCTTTGCTAGCCACTTTGGGTAATCAAAAAGTGTTTCTCCCGTCGGCTTGCGGGGGAGGGGGAACCTGTATTCAATGTGAATGCCATGTGCTTTCAGGAGGAGGAGAAGCCTTACCTACAGAGACACCCCACTTTTCCAAAAGAGAATTGAATGAGGGGGCTCGCCTGGCTTGCCAGGTAAAGGTGAAGCAGGATATGGAGATAACCATACCCGAAGAGGTGTTTGGTATTAAGAAATGGCAGGCTAAAGTGGTTCGGAACTATAATGTAGCCTCTTTTATCAAAGAATTTGTGGTGGAGATCCCCGAGATGATGAACTACAAGGCAGGGGGGTATATTCAAATTGAAATCCCGCCTTGTGAGGTGAAATATGAGGATATGGACATCACCGCTCATCCGGAAGAACATGAAACCCCGGACAAGTTCAAAACGGAATGGGATAAATTCAATCTTTGGCCGTTGGTCATGAAAAATACGGAAGTCGTAGAACGCGCCTATTCCATGGCGTCTTATCCGGCCGAAGGTAGAGAGATCATGCTGAATGTTCGTATTGCTACTCCACCCTGGGATCGTTCCAAGAACGGTTGGATGGATGTAAATCCCGGAGTGGCATCTTCCTATATTTTTGGGTTGAAACCCGGGGATGAAGTAACCATCTCCGGTCCGTTTGGAGAGTTCTTTATCAATGAATCCGAAGCAGAAATGTTATATGTAGGGGGTGGGGCAGGAATGGCGCCCATGCGGTCGCATTTGTACCATCTGTTTAAAACGCTAAAAACAAATCGGAAAGTGACCTATTGGTATGGAGGACGTTCCAAGAGGGAGTTGTTCTATATAGATCATTTCAAACAATTGGAGCGGGATTTCCCCAATTTTAAATTCTATATGGCGCTTTCGGAGCCTTTGGAGGAAGATAACTGGAAGATCAAGAAAGATATCAATGATGAGGAAGGCGATGGTTTTGTCGGGTTTATCCACAATTGTGTGATTGATAATTATTTGAATGACCATGATGCCCCTGAAGATATTGAACTGTATTTCTGCGGGCCACCGTTGATGAACAAGGCGGTTCAGAAGATGGGAGAGGACTTCGGTATCCCTGACGAGAACATTCGTTTTGATGACTTTGGCGGATAACACTTTTAGTACAGCAACTTCCCTATGTTTTTTGGGGTAGAAATATAACCTGACCGATGCTATATGGCATCGGTTTTTTTAATCGTTATGTCCAGGGAATTAACCCCACAGGAAATACACAATTTGGCCATGAATCTGGTAGGAAAACAACTGGAAGCGGATGGCTTTGAGTTTATGGCGGTAAATAGCAAACCTAAGAAAGATCCCCAGTTTGTCTGCCTGAAAGATAAGATACTTCACTTTATCGTAGTGCGTTATGTCTTATACCCCGAGGACCCCAGGGACTTTGATAAGAGACTTATGGAAAAAGTGAAAAACCACGCTGAAAAATTTGAAGCGTTGACCTATTATGCAGGTGTGGGGCTATCCAATGCAAAAGACAGGAGCCAGCCCCTACTCTTAAATAAACCCTATATCGTGGAGTACGAGGGGCTGTTAGTGTATGGATAATCATAAGAAAAGAGGGGAGTATGAAAAAATATGTGGTTCTACTTTTTATACTGGTATCGGGATGCGCTCAACAGCCCGAATGGGTTAGGAATCAAAATGTAGGCAATGCATTGGGCACAACCTATTCTATCATCTATTTGAGTGATCGGGAAATGGATGTACAGCAGGAGATTGACTCTGTATTCCGTGTGGTGAATCAATCCATGTCTACCTATATTCCGGATTCTGATATTTCTAAAATCAACAGTGGTGATAGTACCATTGTGGTGGATGATATGTTCCGGGAAGTGTTTTCATTATCCAAAGTGGTGTATGAAGCGTCTAATGGCTATTTTGATCCCACTGTTGGTGTTTTGGTCAATGCCTGGGGTTTTGGTCCCGGGAAACAAATTACCCTGGACAGCACAAAAATAGATAGTCTTTTGCAATATGTTGGCTTTGACAAAGTGCGTTTAACCGCCGGAGGGAAAATTGTAAAGCGCAGGCCCGAGATTTTTTTTGATTTTAACGCTATTGCTAAAGGCTATGCCATAGACCGTTTGGGCAAACTTCTGGAGGGGAAGAATATGGAGAATTATCTGGTTGAAGTGGGCGGCGAGGTGTTGGCCAAAGGAGAAAACCTGATTTCCAAAAAACCCTGGACCGTTGGGATTGATGATCCCCAGGTAGAAAACGGGAGACAGCTCAAACAAATCATAACCTTAAAAGATGGAGCCTTGGCCTCCTCCGGGAACTACAGGAAATTCAGGGTGGACCCCGATACTGGGGAGAAATATGTACATACCATCAATCCTAAAACCGGGTATACTCAAAATTCAAAAGTATTGGCAACCAGCGTAATCGCAAAGGATTGTGCCACCGCAGATGCCTATGCCACCGCATTTATGGCCATGGATCTGGAAGATTCCAAAGCCGTTTTATCGAAAATAGAGGTATTGGAAGCCTACATTATTTACCTGGACGAAACTGGAGTAACCCGGGAATTTATGACCCCCGGCTTTACCACGTCAATTGCCCCTTAAACTTTTGATACCAAAGGAATGCGCTCTCCTTTTGCGAGTCGGTATCGTTCAATTTCTTTGGTGCTAAACCGGGAGGTGTAGTCCACAGCATCCACGGTAAATCCTATGTTCCGCAGACGTTCGAAGTAGTCCATTCCATAAATTCGGACATGATCGTATTGTCCGAAGATTTGTGCTCGCTCTTTTTTATCGGTTATGGTATGGTCTTCAAAGGTCTTTTCTCGCCTGAGGTCCTGTGGGACTTGAAAAATTCCCCAACCGCCGGATTTCATAACACGGAACAATTCTTTCATGGCCTGTGTGTCATCCGGAATATGTTCCAATACATGGTTACAAAGGATGACATCAAATTCCCCTTCTTCAAAAGGGAGATTGCAGATGTCCGCTTTGACATCCGCTAAGGGCGAGTTAAGGTCCGTAGTTACGTACTTGAGGTTTGGTAAGCTTCTAAAACGCTTGTAAAATGCCTGTTCAGGGGCAAAATGAAGGACTTTGAGATTGTGGGTGAAGAGATGGGTCTCTTGCTGTAAAAACAACCACAGTAAGCGGTGGCGTTCCAATGAAAGGGTAGAAGGGGAAAGGACATTTTCCCTGGGGTTTTCGTAGCCGTAAGGGAGGAACTTACGAAAACTTTTACCATCTATAGGGTCGGTATAGGTGTTCCCTTTCAGGAAAAAAGCAATAAAGGGCCGGGCCCAATAGCTGAGGGTGATCAACCAGGGTCTGGGGATTAAATTGAGAATATATTTAAAAATGGTTGACACGAATGGCGCGGATTTGAATAGCTAAAGAATAATCTTGTTTGACACGAATGGCACGAATTTTAATGGCTAGAGAATTATCCTTCTACAGGCAAGGCTGTCTTCACCAAAATTTCAACTATTAGTGAAATTCGTGTCTTTTAAATTCTTCTTCCTCGTTTGATTGTATCCCTAGAGCTTCATAAATGTATTGAAAAGTGGAAAGCAGCTCCGGTTTGCCATTGACAAGGGCTACATTGTGTTCAAAATGGGCACTGGGTTGCCCATCTGCAGTTAGAATGGTCCATCCATCCTTCAATTGTTTTATCCTTCGGGAGCCCATATTGATCATAGGTTCAATGGCGACCGCCATACCATCGACAAATTTTTTGCCACGCCCCCGTTTCCCGTAGTTGGGCATTTGCGGATCCTCATGTAAATCCCGGCCCAAACCATGTCCTACTAATTCCCGGACCACCCCGTAACCATGTTTTTCGCAATGGGACTGAATGGCATAGGCTACATCTCCCACCCGATTGCCCAGTTTGAATTCCCGAATGCCCAAATACAACGATGCTTTGGTTACCTGTAACAATTTTTGGGTTTCTGCCGCTACCTCCCCTACCTCAAAGGTATAGGCATGATCTCCATAGAAACCATTCTTAACCGCACCGCAATCCACAGATATGATATCCCCCTCTTTAAGCAATTCATTACCGGGAATACCATGTACCACCTGTGCGTTGGGGCTCCAATTTAGCGTGTTCGGAAAATCATACATCCCTAAAAAGCCGGGTTCTGCCCCTTGTTCCCTTATAAATTCCTCGGCCATTTTGTCCAACTTTAGCGGATGGGCCCCTGGCTTAATTTCGGACGCCAGCATACCCAGGGTCCTGGAAACTACCAATGCGCTTTCACGCATTAGTTCTATTTCTTCTGCAGTCTTAATGAGAATCATAGGCGCAAAGATAAACAACCGCAGAGAAGCTGCTAAATCAACGGTTTTTGTGTCATAACTTCCGGTTGATCCAGCCCCATAAGCTTCAAAATTGTGGGCGCTATATCACCAAGTACCCCATCCTTAATTTCCTTGATGTCCTTATCTATTAGGATAAGCGGTACGGGATTGGTAGTATGTGCGGTATTGGGGCTGCCATCCGGGTTGATCATAGTATCACAATTCCCGTGATCTGCAATTATGATCGTAGTGTAACCATTTTCAAGACCTGCACTTACCACATCCCGGGCACACTCATCCACAGTTTCACAGGCTTTAACGGCAGCTTCCATAACTCCGGTGTGCCCTACCATATCCGGATTGGCAAAATTCAAACACACAAAATCCACTTCTCCCTTTTTTAGCTCGGGAACAATGGCATCTCTTATTTCATAAGCGCTCATTTCCGGTTTTAGATCATAGGTAGCCACTTTAGGAGAAGGGCACAGGATACGCTGTTCGTTGGTAAAGGGTTCTTCCCGGCCGCCATTAAAAAAGAAGGTAACGTGCGGGTATTTTTCGGTTTCCGCTATGCGAATTTGTTTTTTACCCGCTTTGGCCAGTACCTCCCCCAGGGTATCCTTGATCTTTTCCTTGTCATAGATCACGTGAACGTTTTTAAAAGTATCGTCATAATTAGTCATTGTCACGTAATGCAAGGGCATTTTTTTCATATCCTGATCCGGAAAGTCCTGTTGACTCAGCGCCATTGTGAGCTCCCGTCCTCTGTCTGTCCTGAAATTGAAAAAGACCACTACATCACCTTTGGTAATTTTAGCGTTCTCATGCAGTACTACAGGTTCCAGAAATTCGTCGGTGACCCCACTATCGTAGCTGGCATCCATAGCACCGGCGACGCCCTCACGGACCGTACCCTTGCCATGTACTACCAAATCATAGGACTTTTTAACACGTTCCCAACGTTTGTCCCGATCCATAGCATAGTACCTTCCAATGACCGTGGCCAATTTTGTCTTTTTTCCTTCACAGAATGCTGCCAATTCCGTTAAAACCCTTTTTCCGCTTTTCGGATCTACATCCCTGCCATCCGTAAAGGCATGAACATAGGCGGTAGTCGCATCAGATAGCTCAAAAGCAGTTATCAGCGCTTTTAGGTGGTCTACATGGCTGTGGACCCCTCCATCGCTTACCAGTCCAAGAAAATGTACTTTTTTGTTGTGGTTTCGGGCATAGGTGAAGGCTTCCCCCACTACCTTTTCCGCTTTTAGGGTATTCTCCTGTACGGCTTTGTTTATTTTAGCCAGATCCTGGTAGACAATTCTTCCGGCGCCAAGGTTCATATGTCCTACTTCACTGTTTCCCATTTGTCCCTCCGGCAAACCCACATTCATGCTATCCGTCAACAAAATACCGTTGGGGTAGTTACCATAGAGCGAATCCATGAATGGTGTATGGGCGTGTTCAATAGCAGAAACCTTGGGGTTAGGAGATATCCCCCAACCATCCAATATCATTAAAATTACCTTTTTGTTCATTGCACTCAGTTAAGCGTCAAAAATATGAGGAAATCTTATGAAGTACCAGTGTTTTACTGCTTTTTTAGGATTACGGATTTATTAAAAATCTGTACTGAAAAATGCATAACTGTTAAAGTTTAGTTATATGTCTGTTAATCCCGTAACATTTTGATATTTCTAAAGTCTATTTGTATATCAATTAAATCTATAATCAAAAATTTAATCATCATGAAAAAAGCGATTCTGTCTGTAGGCATGACCTGTGCTCTATTGTTTACAGGTGTTCTGGCCAGCGCGAGTGTGGCCCAACCCGAAATGCATCGGGAAACCAAAGTAATGGTAGCCTTTGAAATTAATACGTTTTGCAAGGCTATCATTCAGGGAGATCTTGAGACTGTAAAAAAAATGATTTCACTTGGAGAGGACGTGAACCAAAAGTCTTTGGGCAAAACTCCTGCACACTATGCTGCACGATACAATAAGCCCGAGATTTTAAAATTGCTAATTGCAAACGGAGCAAATCTTAAGAAGCGATGTGATAAGGGGTATACCGTGAAGAAATACGCCGAACTATCCAATGCAAAAGAAGTTCTTGAAGTGATTAATGCTAGTAAGAAAAAGTAAACGGAGTTTATTCGTCTATCAAAAAACCCTGACTATTGCGTCAGGGTTTTTGTTTTCCTATAGTGTTCGCGTAAAAAGGAAAATATAACTTCAATTAAAATTCAAATCCGGTGAATGCCCGATACAAAAAAGCGTAAACTGCCATAAATATCATGATAGCACAAAAAACCGAATAGATTTTCAAGAGCATAACAAGATATGCCGGTCTGCAATTATGAAACGCCTGCAGGTAAAGATGTTTAAAGTTTAATAGTGTTCCCATCGTAAAAAGCTTAAAAATAGCTTCAATGGGTCAAGTCTCGTAAGCTTTGGAGTGGTAAAGATAGTTATATTCCTTAGATTTCAGTAATCTCTCGACAAACGTACGTAATTTATCGACCTTGATACTTCCTGATGGCCTCCTTTATCTTTTCAATCCTGTTTTCCGGATCAGGATGGGTACTTTGAAATTCCGGCACGCGATTGGGGCCTGCCGCTGCTTTCAAAATTTGCATTACTTCAATTAGTTCATAAGGGTCATAGCCAGATTGTATCATTAATAAGACCCCCAAATCATCGCTTTCCAGTTCATCTCCCCGCCCGTTTTTTAACAAGGTGTTTTGGCCTATCCCTTGCACCAATTCTCCCATGTCTCCACCTACCGAGGCCCCCATGGTTAACGTTTGCCAAAAGTTACTCTCTGCAATCCGCTCGGCTGAATGCCTGCCGATAACATGGCCAATTTCATGGCCCAGCACCCCTGCCAATTGTGCTTCGTTCAACTCTTTAAAAAGCGCATACGTAATAAAACACTGTCCCCCGGGCAATGCAAAAGCGTTTATTGTGCGATCATCGGCTAACAGATGAAAATCAAATTGATACGGTGTTTCACGGGCAATACTATTATTCACTAATTTTTGGCCTATAGCATCAACAAAAGCCTGCATCCGTTCGTCCGGATAAAGACCGCCATGCTGTTGTGCCATCCCAGGCGCACTTTGCAGGCCAATAGCGATTTCCTGTTCTGCGGTCATGTTAATGTTCTGTACCCTTCCGGTATAGGGGTTTTCCTGTTGGTTGCTACAGCGTTGGACAATGGCAAAAGCTACAATGGCCAATCCTATAAATACGCGAATTTTCCAGCTTCCTCGGCTCCTCATAATGGCTAGTGTTGTGTAGGAGTAAGGTACAAAAAAGCGTTACAACAGGTAAGGATTGATATCCAAAATATTGTTATGGATGTAATTCTTAAGAAATACCGTAGTAAAGTGTTCCGCCCCTTCAAAATCTTCATTCGCGATCAGTTTGAGAAGATTCTTCTTCCGAAATTGGGTTAGCATAGGTTTGGATAGGGGAGCGTAACTATAGTGCCAGGGTTCATACTTAAAGCCCTTTCGGAAATAACTATCCGTATACACCAGATGGTAATCAAATTTGTTGGCATTTTCATCCAACCACTTTTTAAGCGGCGCAAAAGGACCCTTTTCTTCAAATTTATCAGCAATCAGAACGTCTCCTGAAACTTTAGGATTGCCGTCAATGATGTCGACTTCCGTACCCCAATGGTGCCTGCTGGTTCCCGGAATGGTAGAGTATTCAATGATCTTTTCCATGGCGGGAATAGGTTCCATACCCTCTTTCTCGGTATACCGGATATATTTTCGTTCCCAGATTGCTTTTTGGCGATCGAAATCGCGGAAACTGGATACAATTTGAACATCAAATCCCTCCTGGTAGGCGGCTTTTTTCATTTCCAGAAAAGCATCATGGGCTGCCTTCCTAAGATTAATACCTTCTCCTACCAGTTCAATATCGGCTTTTCCCATTAATTCCTCGATGGAATACTCGGGGTCTCCGGATAGCCTCCAAAGCGGTAATGTGGTTAAGGCCAGTGTGCCAGTTGATGTTTTTTTGAGAAAACTTCTTCTTTCCATACCATATTTTTTGAGATAGCCTGGTGTCGATATGACCCATATACTACTCAAAATTATAAATTAATCAAGAGGAGATAAGAGTGCGCGGAAAGAAAAAGACTTCCTTTAGCCCAGACCTACCGATTGAGATAGAGAAATCCCTGGTATTCCAATTCCAGATCTTTTAATGTAGCAATGTAGTAATACACCCCTTCCGGCAGGCCCGCTTCAAGGTCAAACACCAAACTATCTATGTTGGAGAAACCGTTAAACTCGTTCACATAGTTCTCTTTTTCAAATACTTTTTGACCCAATCGGTTAAAGATAAGGATGCGGTTATTCGGGGATTGATCAAGTTCATCTATAATCAGAAAGTCATTAATCCCATCCCCATCGGGACTTAAAAAGTAGTTGCCCAGGCTTGGGTTATTTACGGAAAAGCTGTCCGGGGGCAGGGGCATGGCCGCAAAGGTAATGGCGCCGTAATCGTCCGGCACTAGTGTTTCCGAGGTAATAAACCCCTCGTTTAGATCACCTACAACGGCTTGGGTCCCTAAACTTATCCAACGTTGTGTGGCGATATTCCATCCCGCCAGGGTGATCTCCTCAAGAGCCGGCGCTATATCCGCCAGCGCACTGCGGGTATTCCAGGTGGCGGTAAGGGTAGTGGGAGTACTGCCGGTAATGACCCAAAATTCTCGTTCGGAAATTGTACCAAGGTCGCGTTCTGTTCTTGCCGTATTGAAGCGTTCCCTAAGGGTCTGAGGAGCATCCGGATTTTCAAAAAAGTAAGCACATTGGGCCCGGGGAAGGGCAGAACTGGCATTAATACCCAAGGATCGTAAGCTATTAGCATCCCCTACAGGGAAAACAAAGTTTCGCCTGTTTTCCACGCCGGCATAGCCCACCACTTTTGCGAGGTCCGAATGCCCTATGTAAAAGGAATTCTCCAGGAAGTTGAGTTGGGTGTTGGGATCGTTTAAAGTGTTAAAAACATTGCCCAGTACAAAATTCATATTGTTGGACACCGAAAGGGAAGTTGCTAAAAACAGGCCATTCTCCTGCAAAAGTTCAACATCATGGAACTGTGGTGAAAACGCCCCTGAAACTTGCAAGATGCCGTTGCCGTAAAAACCCGTAAGCCCAACATTTTGGTCAAATACCCCATCATTGATCAGGTCCGTGTGGAATCCTAGCCGGCCTCCCTCATGGATACGCAGGTTGCCGCTATTGTATAGCGCGGTTTGGGCAAATACCAATCGTCCGAGAAATAGGAATATGATAAAATAACCCTTCTTCATTCTATGGTTGATCTACTTTTCTTAAGTAGCGCTTTTATTTCTGCCATATCTTTTTTAAGAGTATCCAGTTGGCGGGTAAGATCAGCGTTTTCTTTTTGAAGCGCTTTTATTTTTTTCTCCTGTTCTATGGTATGCAGGAAAAGCTCTTCGATTTTTTCGAGGTTGACTTCCGTAGCTCTGTTTATGACAATTCCACCCTTCTTCTTAACTTCCATAGCCGAAGGAACCCCGGGCAAATGATAATTCTTGCGTAAAAAAGATTCCAATTCCTCTAAGGAGAGTGTGCGGTAAGATGGGTTGAGCTCGCTAATACCTTTAAAGTACTTTTCAAATACGTAGTCAGGAGTTATTGTACCTGTTGCAAGTATATTTCCATTTACATGTAGTTTTTCGGCAGGGGCAATTCCAATCCCAACATTTTGACCGGCATCAATTTCCATGGCCTCAGCACCTCCCGTTGAGAATCCTAATCTATCCTCGTCTATTCTAAACATTCCCGTATTAGTATCTCCATTGGTGAAAAAACCGTAACCTGGGTTTCCCGCCGTACCTCCGGTAGAAGCAAATCCATCCCTGGCCTGAATTTGACCATTTACGTCTAATTGACTTTGAGGAGTTCCTGTTAGTGTACCTATTCCAATACTTCCGTTGGTGAAAAACAAGTTTTGACCGGAAATATCATAGGTTCTATCCTCGCCTAAATCTTGGGTAAGATTATCGGTGGCCAAATTTTCCACAGTGCTCCCAAGGTCGGTATCCGGCACCCAGTTTACGCCATTCCATTTCAACACCTGTCCAGCCGTAGTTGCTCCGAGATCGGAAAAATCTTCTACAGTGATTGTGCCATTTTCTATCTTTGCTGTGGTGACAGCACCATCCTGCAACTCTTCTTCCCTTACTGATTCCGGGGCCAGCTCCGAAAAAGTAATGGTTTCCGGTTGGATGTCGCTAAATCCGTTGATGGAAGAGTCTACAATGTTTTCCCCGGTAATTTGTCCTACTTCAAAATTAAAGTTGTTATCCGTTCTGGTGAGGGCAATAGTTTCGTTGGGATTCACCACCGGGTTGGTGGTAAAGGTCTGCTCTATAGCTCCTTCAAGCAGGACACTTACCGTATTCCCATCACTATCGGTAAGTACCAGCTCCGTATCGATCAACTCTAAGCTTTCGTTGGTAGTATTGTCACTCGCACAGAGGTTGATCCATTGTCGGCCATCAAAATAAAAAATACAATCGGCATCCGTATTATATACCAAAGCTCCGTTAAGGGGGGTAATTCCTGCCATTTGCCCATCAGTTACCCGGGTGAGTACCAGGGCACGGGAATTCCCTTCCAATTCCAGGATGGAGGCAGGGTGCAGGGTTTGCGGATTATCACCAATTTTTACTTGTGACCAGGAAAGCGAAACAAAACAAATCCCAAGGATTAGAGCGAGGCGGGTTGTTCTCATAGCTAAGGCATTAAATCAGGATTAAGGGAGCGACAAAAGTAACTTTCTACTCATTTACTACTAACTTTAACCGTCAAACTGTGTGAGAATGGGGTTGAGATGCAGCACCTGTTTTCATGACGAAATCGGCTAAGTTTGCAAACAATTAACAAAAGTTTACGACCCGCCTATTTTTATTTATGGCTTACAAGGTCTTTCTTTAACAGACAAGAAGTGAATAACATGTTTAAACACCTGCTTTTCAGCTTGCTTTTGCTGTCCGTATTTCTGGGACACGCCCAGGTTAATGACCGGCAATGGCTAAGGGGCCAGGTACTCTATCGCGATAATAATGTAGTTAATGAAAACGTCATTAATACGAACACCCAAATTGCCACCATTACCGATGAAGATGGTCGCTTTATGATCCAGGTGAAAGAAGGGGACCAGTTGGTATTTACCGCAGTGAATTATCAATTGCAGGTAGTAAAGATCACGAATGATATTTTAGCCAATAAGCGTTTGGTAGTAGAGGTTACCGAAAAGGTAACTGAGTTGGACGAGGTAGTGGTTAGTCCGGAAAACCAGGAAAAGTTCCTTGAAGTGAAAAACGAGAAATTCAAGGAGTTTGAATATGAAATAGACCGAAGTACGGAGGTACGCAATGTGGCCTTATTGTCCCAAAATGAGCGTCGGGAAGGAGATATCAATTTTGTGAACATTTTTAAGGCGATTTTTTCCTCACGCAACCAGGACACCGGGGAAGCGGTACCCCTTAAAGTGAGTGATGTGTTACGGCAAGTGTATGATGATGAGTTCTTTGTGGTAGATCTGAGTCTGCCCCAGGATGAAATCGATGCCTTTTTATTATACTGTGATGATAGGATTCCGTCACAGTCGCTATTGAAAAAAGAGAATGAATTCCAACTCATCGACTTTTTGGTTACCCAGAGCAGGGAATTCCGAGCGTCACTGGAAGAAAAATAGCCCATTTTTGCTATTGTTCTTATTGCCTGTTACTTTTCTTACGGCGCAAACGAAGCTTTTAAAGGGAAGCGTAACCGCAAAATCGGGAGACGTTACCGGTGTTACTGTACAAAACCTTACAAGCAGAAGGGCTACTATCACTGATCTGGAGGGCAATTTTGCCATACGGGCTACAACCGGGGACACCCTGGTCTTTTCTGCGGTGCAGTTTAAGCGCAAGACAGTGCCGGTTACAGATGCGTTATTTGCCACTGCTTTTGTTGTGGTTCCTATGGAAGAATTTGTAAATAAATTGAAAGAGGTAGTGGTACAGCCTTATGGGCTTTCCGGGGATCTGGGCAAAGATTTAGATGGTTTGGGATTGCAACAGTCGGTAAGTGCGGAGAGTTTAGGGCTTCCTAACGCGGGAAAACCGCATCCCACTCAAAGCGAACGGCTGTTAGCAGAAGCTAAAGGGGGTGCCTGGTCTTTAGGGGCCGGAGCGGTAGGGGCTGGGACAGGAGTACCCATAAATCCCATAATCAATGCTATTACCGGAAGAACAAAGATGCTAAAAAACAGGGTTAAGATAGATAGAACCTATGCCAAGACCCAACATGTTCGAAGATCATTTACAGATTCCATTTTTGAGGTGGAATTCCATATCCCAAAAAACAGGATTGACGATTTTATGTATTTCTGCGAAGTGGACAACAATTTTCAAGACCTGGTACAACAAGGAGATGGCCTTAAACTATGGGATTATCTCCTGGAGCGTAGCAAAGTATACCGAAGGAACAATGGATTGGAATAAATCTTCTGGCATAGCATTTGCTTATTTTTGTTGCCATAGTTGAATTACATGAAAAAAGCAATTTTTTTTCTGGTGTTGCCCCTTTTAGCCTTTGTATCGGTTCATAAGTTTTATGTAAGCGTAACCAATATCAATTATTCCGAAAAAGACCGGGCTTTTCAAATTACCTCCCGAATTTTTATAGATGACTTGGAAGCGGTTTTAAAAGAACGGTATGGGGTGGAAACGCGATTGGCGACAGGAGACGAATCCCCTGTTGCGGACGAGTACATTGAGAAATATTTCAGGGCCAAGCTTTTGCTTTCACTGAATAAGGAACCTGCGAGGTATGACTTTTTAGGGAAAAAGTATGATGCGGACGTGATCGTCTGTTATTTGGAACTCCCTGAGATAGATCTTGCCCGCTTAGAATCCTTTGAAATCCAAAATGAAATTTTGACCGACTTGTTTGAAGAACAAAAGAATTTGGTCCATATAAAATGGCAGGGCAAAAAAAGGAGTTTTATCCTTATAAAGGAGAATAATAAAGGTATGTTAAACTTATAAGGAGAAATCCCGTCAACTCCTCAAAAAAGGCTATTTTTCACGCTTAAAAATTACTCAAAAATGACAAAAATTAACTATTGTTTTGCTGCCCTGATGTTTGTGGTAGCAGCTACTGGTTTCTCCCAGGAAACGGAGGAAAAGGAAGAACGGGAGCCAGGCCACTACAACCAAAGCAGATTTAAACAATTGTACGAAGAGTTCTCTACACCAAATACGTATCGTTCCGCTTCAGGGGCTCCAGGTCCGGATTACTACCAGCAACAAGCGGATTATACCATGGACATTACCCTGGATGATAAGGAGGCAAAGATCTATGGCGAAGAGACGATCACGTATTACAACAATTCCCCCGATAACCTGGAGTTTTTGTGGGTGCAATTGGATCAGAATGTGCGGGCCAAGGACTCCAAATCGCCTTTGCGAAATGGGAATGGGGTAAACATTGCCTACACTGCGGGAAATTTTGCCCAAACCTATGTTACGGAATCCTTTGATGGTGGTTTTAATATTGATTGGGTCAAGGACGCTTCGGGAAAACCATTGTCCTATACCATAAACCGAACCATGATGCGGATCAATATTCCTCAGCCTTTAAAAAGCGGGGAGAATGTTTCCTTCTCCATCAAGTGGTGGTACAATATTCCGAATCATACCGTAAATCGGGCACGTTCCGGTTATGAGTATTTTTCAAAAGACGGAAACCGCGCCTACGTTATTGCCCAGTTCTTCCCCAGAATGGCAGTCTATTCGGATGTGGAGGGATGGCAAAATCATCAATTTTGGGGTAGTGGAGAGTTTGCACTCCCTTTTGGGAACTATGAGGTTAACATAACGGTACCGGAAGATCACGTAGTGGATGCCACTGGTGTACTTCAGAACAGGAAAGAGGTGTTTACCAAGGAGATGATGAAGCGATATCAACAAGCAAAAAAATCATATGATAAACCGGTAATCATTGTAACTCAGGAAGAAGCTGAGGTCAAGGAACAAAGTTTTGCCGAAAAGACCAAAACCTGGAAGTTCAAAACAGAACCGGGAAGAATGGTGCGTGATTTTGGTTTTGCTTCTTCCCGAAAATTCATTTGGGATATGCAGGCGGTAAAAATCGGCGGACGTGATGTAATGGCGGTATCACTCTACCCAAAAGAAGGCAACCCACTCTGGGAAGAATATTCTACCAAAGCAGTGGTACAGACCTTGCATACTTACAGTAAGCATACCTTTGATTATCCTTACCACAAAGCGATTTCCGTTCATGCCAAAAACCAGGGTATGGAATATCCTATGATATGCTGGAACTACGGGCGCCCTAATGAAGATGGCACCTACTCAGACCGTACCAAGTACGGGATGATCAGTGTGATCATCCACGAAGTAGGGCATAATTTCTTCCCTATGATCGTGAATTCCGATGAGCGGCAGTGGGGATGGATGGACGAAGGTTTGGATACCTTTATGCAGTACTTAACAGAGCAGGAGTTTGGGAAAGAGTATCCTGAGGCCGTTGCTCCTAATGAAAACTATCCTTCCAGAAGAGGGGCTCCCGCGAAGATTGTTCCCTATATGGCAGGGGATCAAAGTTACCTTTCACCCATCATGTCCAATCCGGAAAATGTGTATCAGCTGGGGCCTAACGCCTACGGTAAACCTGCTACCGCTCTAAACATTTTACGGGAAACGGTAATGGGACCGGAACTGTTTGACCATGCCTTTAAAACCTATGCACAACGATGGAAGTTTAAACATCCTACCCCTGAAGATTTCTTCCGTACCATGGAAGATGCCTCTGCCGTAGACCTGGATTGGTATTGGAGAGGGTGGTTTTATACTACTGACTATGTGGATATTGGCGTAAAGAATGTGAAGAAATACTATGTTTCCGGTAAAGTAACCAAACAAATGCAGGAATATCTGGATGCCAGAGGATTGACTGAGTCAGATCTTCCTCCCCTGGTATATTTGGCAGAAGAAGGAAGCGAGGATTTTAGCGAAGAGCTCAAGGGGAAAGCACCATCCGAAGTATCAAAGAACCTGAAGGAATTCATGATGGATAACATGACGGCAGAAGAACGGGCGCAAGTGGAAGAGCCAAAGTATTTTTATGAAATAACCTTTGATAAACCTGGCGGAATACCCATGCCGTTGATCGTGGAATATACGTATGCAGATGGTTCTAAAGAGAATGTAACCTATCCTCCGGAGATTTGGCGGAAAAATGATGAAGAAGTGAAGCGGGTAATCTCCTCTCAAAAAGAACTGGTAGGCATCGTAGTAGATCCAAAGCTGGAAACTGCTGACATAGACACTACCAACAATGCGTGGCCAAAGAAAGATGAAAAATCCGATTTTGACCAGTTCAAAGAAAAGGTAAAAGGGAAATAACCTTTTAAAATACTCCCATAAGTAAAGCCCGGTGAACACACCGGGCTTTTAAATTTTAGTATCCATAAAACTTCTCACTATCTTTGTGATATGCAGCTGTTATTCATAAGTGGGGCGGAAATCGTTTTTATCCTCTTTATAGCCGTCATGGTCTTTGGAGCGGACAAACTTCCCGGTATTGCCAAAGGTCTTGGAAAAGGGATGCGGCAATTGCGGGACGCTACGGATGATATAAAGCGAGAGATACAAAAAAGTGCAGAAAAACAAGGTATTGATACGGAGTTTACACAAGATATCAAGAAGGAATTGGACGATGTGAAGAAGAATGTGGACGACGTGGCGGGCACCATTCGCCGAAGCACCAAATAGCCATGTTGGAAGAACTGCTACAATGGGATAGGAACGCTTTTATCTATCTCAACGGCCTGGGCGTTGAAAAATATGATAATTTCTGGACCACAGTTACCGAAATCTCCGTATGGACGCCTTTATTCCTATTGATAATTTACCTCCTGTATAGCACTTTTTCGGTGCGGGAGGCCACTTCCAGACTAATTACCCTGTTGCTCTTAGTAGTTTTTATCACTTTTTTGACCCAATGGGTGAAGTTAGGGGTTTCCAGGTTGCGACCCAATAACGATGCTATGGTGAATACCACTATTCGTATTTTGAAATCACCTTCGGACTTTAGCTTTTTTTCAGGACATGCTTCCAGTTCATTTGCCATCACTGTATTGACCTATCTTTTTTTGCGGAAACATCGGAAATGGATGGTACTCTTCTTTATCTGGCCTGTGCTCTTTTCGTTAAGCCGAATTTTTGTGGGGGTGCATTACCCAACGGATATCATAGTTGGAGCTTTGGTTGGGGTAGCTAGCGGTTTGCTCTTCTATGCCTTGTATACCCGGTTTATAAAACCCGGCTCAGTGTTAAGCCATCCCTGACGGGTAATACTACAGTTTCTACTCTTGCATCCGTGTTGAGTTTCTTGTTATATGCCAATAAAGCCGCTGTAGCCTTGTCATTTTTCTTTACCGGTTCTACCACTTTTCCGGACCACAATACGTTATCTGACAAAATGATACTACCGGATACACACTTCTTAATGGCGGCTTCGAAATAATCGTCATATTGCGTTTTCTCGGCATCGATAAAAACCAGGTCAAAAACCTCATTGAGATCCGGGATGATTTGAATAGCATCTCCGGTATGTTGGATAATCTGTTGTCCAAATGAACTCTTGTTAAAGTAGCGGCGTTGTAGGTCGTATAGTTCTTCATTGATGTCAATGGTATGCAGTTTTCCATTCTTTCGGAGGCCTTCCGCCAGGCATATGGCCGAGTATCCGGTATAAGTCCCGATTTCCAAAATGCGCTTAGGCGCAATTATCTTGGAGAGCAGGCTTAACACCCTCCCCTGGTGATGCCCAGTGATCATCCTGGGGTGAACTACTTTGAGATGTGTTTCCCGGGTGAGCGCTGTTAACAAAACGGGCTCTTGCTGAGAATTCTCAGCGATATAGGTTTCCAGGATCGGCGCTAAAAAATGCATGGTGTTGTTTTAGCAAAATTAGCCAAATAAGGGTATTTTCGGTATATGGAAAAAATTGTTGTCCGCGATGCCGTATTAGATGATTTACCGGTGCTGCTGGAATTTGAACAAGAACTTATAAAGGCGGAGAGGCCCTTTGATCCTACCATTTTACCCGATCCGATTTCATATTACAATCTATCCGATTATATTTCCGATGACACCATAAAAGTAGTTGTGGCGCAACAACGCAACAGGGTAGTGGGCTCGGGGTACGCCATGCGAAAAAAGGCCAGGCATTACCTGGATCATGAGATGTACGCCTACCTGGGATTTATGTATGTTCCCCCTGAATTTCGAGGTAAGGGGATCAATCAACGGATCGTTGAAAGCCTCAAAGACTGGGCCCGTGAACAAGGCCTTAATGAAATGAGATTAACGGTATATCACGATAATATTCCGGCAATTAAGGCCTATGAAAAATCCGGGTTTAAAAGCCATATCAATGAAATGCGTATTAGATTGAAAAAGTGAAGATGGTACAATTTAAAAATACCAGGGCATTTGCCCGGGAAATGGATAGAGAGGATCCTCTAAAAGGCTTACGAGAACGGTTCAATTATCCCAGAGTAAATGACAGGGAAGTCATTTATTTTACCGGAAATTCATTGGGTTTACAGCCAAAAATTGCCCGGGACTATGTAGATGAAATTATGAAGGATTGGGCCAATTTGGCGGTGGAAGGACATTTTTACGCAGAGAAACCCTGGTGGGACTATCACGAACGTTTGGCGGACCCCTTATCCAGAGTGGTAGGAGCTGCTCCGGAAGAAATCACCGTTATGAATACCCTTACGGTAAACCTACACTTACTAATGGTTTCTTTCTATCGCCCTACCCAAAAACGCTTTAAGATCTTATGTGAGGAGAAAGCCTTTCCCTCTGATCAATATATGCTGCAAAGTCAGGTGAGATACCACGGATTAGACCCCAAAGAGGCTATTATTGAGTTAAAGAAAAGGGAGGGAGAGCATTTTTGGCGGACCGCTGATGTGATTTCTAAAATTGAAGAAATAGGAGAGGAATTGGCCCTGGTTATGATGGGAGGGGTCAACTATTACAATGGTCAGGTGTTGAACATGGCCGCCATTACCCAAAAAGCAAAATCCGTAGGCGCCTTTGTAGGTTGGGACCTGGCGCATGCCGTGGGGAATGTCATCTTAAAACTCAGCGATTGGGAAGTAGATTTTGCCGCCTGGTGTAGCTATAAATACATGAACAGCGGCCCGGGAAGCGCTTCCGGAGTGTTTATCAACAAAAAATACCACGGGCTAAAAGATATCCCCCGTTTTGAGGGCTGGTGGGGGACCAAAAAAGAAACCCGGTTTTTAATGCAGCCTGATTTTGATCCCATTCCCACTGCGGATGCCTGGCAACTCAGTAATCCCCCTGTCCTGGCAGTAGCCCCTTATCTGGCGGCTTTACAGTTGTTTGAAGAAGCGGGAATGCCGGCCTTGGTCTCCAAGCAAAAACTATTAACCGGTTATTTGGAGTTTGTCTTACAGGAAATCGATAAGGAAGTAGAAAGCACTTTTGAAATCATTACCCCGGAAGACCGGGGATGCCAGCTTTCTGTATTCTTACACGGGGAGGGGCGGGAATTGTTTGAATATTTAATGAAAGAAGGTGTAATTGTAGATTGGCGGGAACCCAATGTTATCCGCCTGGCTCCGGTACCTTTTTATTGTTCTTTTGAAGATATGTATCATTTTGGTCAAATTTTAAAGGCCGGGATACGATCAAAGTGATTTCATTTTTTTAAAATACCCAGAAGGCGTGGTTTGTTGGTATTTCATGAATTGTTTCGCGAAATAAGAAGGGCTATTGAACCCGGAAACATACATAATTTCTGTGATGGTCATACTTCCCTGGTTCATGGCTTCAATAGCTTTCCTGATTTTGAATTCGTTTACAAAATCAACAAATCTTCTCTTGGTCACCTTCTTAAAGAATCGAGAGAAGGAATTTGGCGTTAATCCTACTTTCATGGCAATATCATGAATCGCAATGGGTTCATGATAGTGGTTATTGACGTGCTCAAAAATTTTTTTCAGCCGGTAGGTCTCTTTTTCCCGGAATTCATTGGATATCCCCAAGCTCAATAGTTTGCAATGGTTTTGATTGGCGGATAAGTGACTAAGAATGGAAAGCAGGTTGATGAATTTTTCTTGGTTATCCAATTGGCTAAAACGTTCAAAGCGCTGGCTAAGAAACGTTTTAACGCTGTTATCAAAGATCAGGACATGTTTGGACAGTTCAATTAGCTTTACCATATCCGTTAGTTCCGGAAAATTGCTCAACTTTTCATGTACAAATTCCTTTGAAAACTGAACAACCACTTCAAGGCTGTTGTTTTTTTCATGGTTGCCCAGATCCGAATGCGGTATGTTGCCGCCCAAAAAAACCAAGACGCCATTTTTATAAAAATGGGTTTTGTTTCCAATCTTAAGCACTCCGGAGCCATTCTTTACATAAACAATTTCATACTCCGGGTGAATGTGCCACCCAGCAGCCTCGCAGCCGTCCTCTGCATTGTAGCTTTGGACTTTAAATGAAGCATTTGCACCGGGTAGTATGGACTCATAAATGGGTTTCATAATTTTTTTATCAGGTCTTATTTACTTGTTGTACTGAAGCAACTTCATACCACATGGGACAAATCTTCTCCAAGCCTTCTATCTTGGTTTAACTGTTCAATGTTACCCATTTCCTCATCGGATAATTCAAAATCAAATATTTCAAAATTTTCTCGTATTCTTTTGGGGTTTACGGACTTCGGTATCACCGAAACCCCTCTTTGGACCAACCATCTGAGTGCGACTTGTATTGCCGATTTACCGTGCGCCTTCCCTATCGCTATCAATTCCGGGATGGTCATGGCTTCACCCATCATTATAGGCCGCCATGCTTCCAATTGTACAGCATGCTTATCGGCAAAATCCACCAATGGGTTTTGACTGAGATGTGGATGCATTTCTACCTGATTCAGTGCTGGTACAACTCCCGAGTGTTCCATCAGATCCTCCAACTGCGCAATAGTAAAATTACAAACGCCTATAGCCTTGACCCTACCGCTTTTGTAAATACTCTCCATAGCCCTATAGGTCTCTTTGTATTTGGAGGATACCGGCCAATGTATTAGATACAAATCAACATAATCGGTTTGAAGTTGCCTCAGGCTTTGATCAAAAGCAAACAAGGTCTGATCATAGCCCTGCTCTGTGTTCCATACTTTAGTAGCTATAAAAATGCTTTCCCTGGGAATTTCACTTTGCCGTATTGCGCTCCCCACACCTTGTTCGTTTTGATAAGCGGAAGCCGTATCAATTTTACGATAACCGGTCTGTAAAGCAGCTATAACTGCATTTTCAACCTCCCCATTGTTCTTTGCAAAAAGAACTCCCAAACCTATTTTAGGCATTTTTACCCCATTATTGAGCACAAAACTGCTGTGTCTATCCATAACTTCCGGTTTCTATTTTATGACATAAAACTATCAAAAAAGTATATTTTTTGTTTCATAATTGAATAAAATGTTATGTAATTGGAATATTTTGATGTATCCGATATTCGCGAACCTTATTTTCTTTGTGGTTAAAATTTGATCTGCCTTGAAGTCATTACGACTTATTCTTTCTAATCCCCGGTATTTTGCCCCGGCCTTCGTTTTTGCCAGCCTGAATATATGGTTTGGTACCTGGGCGGTATATATTCCCCATGTAAAGGAGAAATTGGGAATAGACAAATCAGATTTGGGAATTGCTATTTTCTTTTTGTCTTTAGGCGTATTTACCATATTTCCATTAGCCTCAGGGATCATTAATCGTTTGGGGGTGGGGAAAGCTACCTGGTCAGGTGTGCTATTCAGCAGTGTTTTTGCTTTACTTCCTTTAGCAGCTCCCAACTACTATTTGCTTTGTGCAGGCCTTTTTTTATTTGGGGCCTCCAACGGGCTGACGGATATTGCTATGAACACACTGGTTACCGAACTGGAAAAAAAAGATAAGGTACAGTTCATGTCTGCCGCACATGGTTTTTTTAGCCTGGGTGGAGTAGTGGCAGGCATAAGTAGTTTTTTGATCCCGGTACTCGGCAATCCTTTATTGCACATGGGGATCACGGTAATTTTAGTGTTATTGGTAAGTCTTTATTTTAAAAGCCAATATGTTAGGTTGAAAGCAGCACCTGTAGCGAAGGAGCCTTTTAGCCTGAAGTTGTTTAAACCCTTGTTTATTTTGGGTTTCATCGGATTTGTAAGCATGGGCAGTGAAGGGGCTATTGTGGACTGGAGTGCACTGTTTTTAAAAGAGATCACATTGGCTCCCGAGACCTTTATTGGGGCGGGTTTTTTGGCATTTTCGGCAACCATGACCCTGGGAAGATTTTTAGGCGACGGTATAAGCGAACGTATAGGTTCTATACGAATAGTAGCACTGGGAGCTATCATTGCTATATTGGGGTTTTGCTGTGTTCTAACCGGTTTTACCGTAATGGCCATATTGGGGTTTGCCTTAAACGGACTGGGATTCTCCGTGATGGTTCCGGAGCTGTTCCGTATTGGTGGAAAGGTAGAAGGCGTGGAATCTTCTCAAGGGGTAGCGTTTATAGCCGGTACGGGGTACTCAGGCTTTTTAATTGGCCCTGTGATCCTCGGTTTTTTAGCGGAAGAATTTTCCCTGCGAACGAGCTTTTGGGTACTTTTGGGCTGTGCGCTTATGGTATTGGGTGCCACGCAATATCTTCAAAAAAGATCCTGATCAGTTGTTAAGGTTCGTCCTGATCTTGAATTCCCCGTCCCCTTTTCCGATTGTACGGATGAATGTTTCCATTTCCGAAGTGAGTAGTAAATAATTTTGATCCTGCCAAAACCGGGGGTCATACGGATGTTTTAACTTAAAAATATCTCTTTTGGCGTTGGTGTTTTTTGAAAAGTCAAATGCACCATCGTGATCGTAGGTCTTTAGGATATATTCGCTGGAATAGATGTCCCGAAAACTCTTTTTAACACTGGTAATCTCAACGGAATACGTGATGGTAGACAAGCTTTGAAAGTAATGATCGTCCTCCGGGGATTTTGAAAAAAAAGCCCTTTGATCTCGCCCGATCGTCCTTGACCGTATAGGGCCATTCTTGAAGTACTTCTCACCATCTATCTTGCTCTTCAGTACAACGGATTCAATGGCATTATTCCGCGTATTAATGATATAATGTCCGGATGTTTCCGAATACTTTGCTGTAGAATCCGTCTGGAACGTTATTTTTGCCTTGTTTTCATCCTCAAACAACTGTTCTTTCAGTAAAAATCCTGGCCCGGTAGCATTTAGCCGAATTGTTTCAAAGAGCAACTCGGACAAGGAAAAAAAAGTAAAATAGACATCATTTTCATCCTTTTCAACCCCAATTTTACGCATATGAGAGACCTCAAATTGAAAATCGGATTTATGGTGGGGCATACCCTTTTTGTAGAGCATGGTTTCGCGCCGTATTTTTCCGGCAATATCCTGCAAGCGTACTATTGCTCCGTTTTTTCGTAAAATACACCTCAGGAAAAATCGCTCCTTAAAGGGGGATAACTTATAGTTGGATGCCAGGGAGTCCCTTACTTTATCCCATAGACTCTTTGTGTTGGTCAATATTACCTCTTCCAGTTCCAACGGACTTGGTGCTAACCGTAAGGTATCTTTCAAATCTGAAAAGTGGACGGTGGTTTTCTTGTACCCTATCTTCCGAAACGTGAGCGAATCGGCTACGGTGAATATGAAATACCTTCCTTCTGTATTGGTTAAGGTATTGTCATATTGATTAAAGACATCCACAAAGGGAACCGGGGTTTGAGAAACAGCATCTACAACCACACCTAGCTTTTGGTTTTGAGCGAAACAGAAATTAAACACTACTAAAAACGGCAACAGTCGTTTCATGTATGCTATTTATTCAATTTCAAAGGCAAGACCATCAAAATACAGGTTGAAAACTTCATCCCCTTTTTTATGGTCCCTGGCCAGGGTAAGCCCCAAAGTATCTATGTAATTTTCCCAGGTGGTAGCCATAGAAGGTTCCGGCTGATTCCCTTTTCTGAATACCCATTCCCGGATTAAAAAATCGTCTCCAAAGTAAAAATCATAGGCATCACCGGGAGTATAACCCCCTTCATTTCCATACACCACGCTGAGTTTTTGTAAGTTACTTTTACTGATAGGCGCTTCTTGTTCCAATGCATGCTCCACAGTATAGTTTTCCTTGTCCCACATTAAATTGAAAGGCGCTAGCAGCCAGTAGCGATCATTGATGAAACCAGCATTTGTTTTATAGGCTAAACTGTCCATGTCTTTTCGGTTGTAGGTCAATGAATCCCTTCCGGAAATATAAGTAACCGTATTGTTTTTGGTTTGCCAGATCCAGCTGCGCTCAAAATGGGTGGAATCCCGATCCACATTAAACGTAAAC
The DNA here is from genome assembly GCA_028284285.1 of Croceivirga sp. Lineage (GTDB taxonomy): Bacteria > Bacteroidota > Bacteroidia > Flavobacteriales > Flavobacteriaceae > Croceivirga. Next base: position 73,514 of record JANQSA010000009.1, on the reverse strand, counting down.
CGGATCTCTTTTACCTTTTTCCAATGGGGATAGCCGTGCGCATCCGCTACTTTTTCTGCAATTTCCTGTGCAGTAGGCACCACTGCTTTTTCTTCTTTTTTATCCGTTTTACAAGCCACTGCTACAAGGACCAGCAAAAAAAAGATCCGATTTGGTTTCATCTGTTTAAAATTTTTAACTATTTCAAAACAACATACTTAAAAACCCGCCTGCGGCAGGCAGGCACTTGCTGCACTCGTTCTCTCATGCCCCGATAGCTATCGGGGTTGTTTTAATCATTACTCCATGTGAAGTTTTTAATTAAAAAAATTCATGTTCGTTTCATGTGATAAAGATACCTTCTTTTGTTCTATCTTTCCGCTAGCTTCAAATTCTGCATGGTGACTTTCCTTAAACGACTGTTTCTAATCCTTATAAACCAAGCAGGAACACCATTGGGGAAAAAGGATAGTCTCTATGACAATGTGTCGGACGAGGAACTGGTAGAAAAGATTGTTGCCAAAAATGATACGCTGTTATTCGGAATACTATACGACCGCTATGCGCAGAGGGTGTATAATAAATGTTACGGTTTTGCGAAGTCTCAGGATGAAGCGGAGGATTTAACCCAGGATGTTTTCCTAATGCTGTTCCTGAAGCTCGGGAGCTTTAAGGGTAAATCCAAATTTTCGACTTGGTTGTATTCCTTCACCTATAATTTCTGTATAAACTATGTGAACCGGAATAAACAACGGAAATTAAGTGATCAGTCCGTTCCGCTGGAACATACGGAATATAAACTAGCGCAGGAGGTTTCGGATGAGAGCATCTATGAGATGAAAACCGATCGATTAGAAAAGGCCCTGGAGCAAATAAGCGTTGAGGATAAGTCAATTCTATTATTAAAATATCAGGACGGGGCTTCCATAAAGGAGTTGGCGGATTTATTGGAATTGGGCGAGAGTGCTGTGAAAATGCGTTTAAAACGCGCCAAAGCAAAACTATTGGAAACGTATAATACCATAAGATAGATGGCAAACGAATTTGACAATCCTTTCAGGCAACTGAACACTGACCTTAGGGAGGTGCCACCAGAACTTCGGAAGCGGGTAATGAATGACGTGGCCATCGCTAAATTAATACTGGATATGGCTGTTTTGGTCACATCCAATTACTCTTCAATCGTAAAAGGTTTATTGAGAACAAACAAGAGGAAATAACCAAAGCAAAAGAAATCAACGTAATCATGGAAAAATATAAACAAGTATTGGAGGAAAGCCTGGGAGAAATCTTTACAAGTACCGTGCAGTTGCTCCCTAAAATCGTACTGGGCGTTTTAGGCCTGCTGGTCGCCTGGTTATTGATTAAAATCATACTGTTTGTCTTGAAGCGATTGCTTAAAGCGGCCAAAGTGGATAAGCTATCCCAAAAGATTACCGAAACCAGGCTCTTGGGAGACAAAGAAATAAAGGTGGATCTGAGTAAGATTATCCTGGGAGCAACAAAACTGTTGTTGGTGCTTCTATTTACCGTTATTATTTCGGAAATACTGGGACTTCAAGCGATCTCTGATGGCATTGTTTCTATTTTTGGCTATTTGCCCACATTATTAAGTGCTGTGTTCATCCTGGCGGGAGGGTTTTACCTGGCGGCTATGGTAAAAAAAGCTACCCTGAAGTTATTGGATACTATGGGGGTAGGAGGTTCAAAATTCATTAGTAGCACGCTTTTTTACTTAATCGCTTTTTTTGTTTCCATTACGGCATTGAACCAGGCAGGCATTGATACTCAGATCATCACCAATAATTTCACGGTAATCCTGGGCGCCTTTCTATTTGCTGCGGCTCTGGGTTTTGGTCTGGGGTCAAGAGAGGTTTTTTCCGATGTATTGAAAATGTTTTATGCCCGTAAGACCTATATGGTAGGGGATACGATCGCCATTGGCGATTTGGAAGGTACCATTGAAAGTATAGACAATATCAGTATTACGCTAACCACCAAAAAAGGAAAAGTAGTTGTTCCTATCAAAGATGTGGTTTCGCAAAGGGTTACCTTAAAATCTTAAAGTAATACGCTTCTCAGGTAGAGAAGCCTATTAACTATTTTGATTTGGCGGCCAACACCTCTGTTTTGCCCTTTGGTTCCCATATGTTCTCTATGGGGAACTCCGTCCTTCTGTTCAGTTCCAGGACTTCTGGCGGGCAATCCCATTTGGTTTTACAATCATTTACGGGTTTCCTCTTTCCAAAACCTTTATAAGATAGTATTCTTTCCTGGGGGACTCCTTTGGAAATCAGATACTGGTAAGTTGATCTTGCCCGTTTTTCAGAAAGCACGTCGTTATATTCATGACTCCCAACAGGATCGGTATGAGATTCCAGTCTGATGGTCATGTACGGGTAGGTTTCCAACATCAGTTGAACCACCTTATCCAACTCCCGGGCAGCGTCCGGGCGGATGTTACTTTTATCAAAGTCAAAATAGATCTTGTTAAGATCTGCCAGCACCTTCACATCCATGACGGGCTCCATATACACATTCTTTTCTATTTTCTTTTGGGTTTGCGGTAGGTTGTGGGTGCTGAGCCTCACCTTTTTCTCAGGGTGCGTCCTTCTGTTTAGCACTAATGTGTACTCCATACTTCTGTTGATGAACATACGATAATATCCCCTTTTATCGGTGGTCACTTCCTTTATAAAATTACCGGTGTTTTTGTCTGTTAGCGCTATGGTAACAGAATCCAGGGTTTTCGCGTTTACCGCGTCGTACACAATGCCTTCAACGTATAATGAGGGTGTAAAATTGAAGCTGTAGATGTCATCTCCCCCTTTTCCTCCTTTGCGATTGGAACTTATAAAGCCCTGGGTGCCGTCCTCATTAGTAAAGAAAGCAAAATCATCTTTATCGCTATTTATCGGTTGCCCCAAATTGATCACATCCATCACCTCTCCCGAGGGGTCTGAAATTGTCGCAAAAATATCCAGTTGGCCAAATCCCATATGCCCGTCAGAGGCAAAGAATAGTTTTCCTTCATTGTTCACAAAAGGAAACATTTCGTTACCCGCCGTATTAACAACAGGCCCAGCATTAACGGGCCTACCGACGCCCCCTCTGGGATGTATATCACAGTAATAAATATCAGTGCCTCCATATCCTCCGGGACGGTCCGAGGCGAAATAAAGCTTGGTTCTGTTTTCGTTTACAGTAGGGTGACCGCTGGAATAATGATCCGCATTCATCTTCATGTTTCGAACCACCTTCCATTTACCGTCGACTTTCTCAGCTTTGTAAATTTTTAGATTATTGGTTTTTTCGACCAATTTTTCTTCTTTGTGCTTCACCTCATGGTAGCGCACCTTGTTTTCGAAAAAATTATTTCGAGTAAAGTAGATGACCGTATCATTTTTATAATCCGTAGAGAAGACCAAGGAGCTTTCATGATACTTCGAATTTATATCTCCCTCAATTTTCTGAGGTCGTAAAAGGCTCATTCGATCAAAGTAAGGGTTATCTTCTTCCAGATAATAGATATCTAACCAGGGTTGGTTATCCCAGGCGTATCGCTTTTCCTTTCCTTCGGAAAGCCTGCTGGAGCTAAAATAAACACGACCGTTATTAATAATGGCCCCAAAGTCATTGTATTCAGAATTAAAGTTTACGGGCTCCACCTCATAACTTTCACGACTGTTGAACACTACGGAAGCCAAATCTCCATCTTTCAGAAACTGTCTTAGTTTCTTATCGTTTTTGTTTAGCCGTTTGTAGCGTTTTAGCCACTTAACTGCCTCCTTGTCCCGGTTTACACTTTGTAAGGCCATCCCATACTTAAAATAGTAATGTGAAGGGGTTTCGGCATTATTGATAAATCGTTCAAAGTAAGGGAGTGCCTTTTCAAAATCCCGGAGTAGTAAATAGCACTCCGCCAATCTTTGGTAGGCGTGTTCCACATGTCGCCCTTTTACAACTAATAGTTCATATTCCGGAATAGCCTTGGCATAGGCAAACTTGTTAAAAAGCTCATCGGCTTTTTTTAACTGTGTCGATTGTGCCACTGCCCCTGTAGTAGTTAGCAGTAGAATAATCCACAAAAAAATAATTGGTTTTGATTTCATGGGGTGGTTCTTTTAGAAATATCTTGGCGATTTGTAGAGATTATTCTTTCGGATCAGTTTCGGTTCAAAAATCAAAATGACTTCATGTGTTCCTCCGGAGTACGGCCGTATGGTAGCTGTGGGTAGGTCATAGGCATAGCCGATACGGATATCTCTCGAAATTTGATAGTCCATAAAAGCTCCAAAGTTGGAAGCATCATTAAATCGGTAGGAAGCCCCTACCCAGAATTTTTCATAAAACAAAAAGCTGGAAGTAATATCATAGGTCGCCGGAGCACCATTGGTAAATTTTGTAATTACCGATGGCCGGAATTTGATATCCAGGGAAAGATCCAGTACCAACCCTCCTATAGCGTAATAACTGTTCCTTTCCAAAGCTTGAAATTCACCTTCATTCAAATCTGTATTGAGAATACGGGGTGAAGAGATTCCCGCGTACCAGCGGTCGGTGCTTAGATATAAGCCCGCACCAAAATTGGGCTTCCAGCTGTTAAAATTGGCATTGAAAAAGGGATCGTTCAAATCCGGGTTTTGCAATCTATAGTTGGTAAACCCTGCTTTAAGACCAAAAGAAAGCCTGGCGCTAAAAGAAACCGGAATGGAGTATGAAAAATCCCCGTAAACATAGTTTGTACTTTCAAAACCTAATTTATCCGTAATATAGGATAGGCCAAGACCCACCCTTTCGTTATTCATTGGGGTGTGAAATGAGAACGTGCTGGTGGTGGGATTCCCCTCTAGTCCTGCCCATTGGTTACGATGTAAAGCAGTCAGGCTCAAACCTTCCCTGCTTCCCGCGTAAGCCGGGTTAACAGAAATGGTGTTGAACATGTATTGGGTAAACTGTGGTAATTGCTGAGCGCCGGATTTTACTGCGAATAGCACAAAGAGCCCCATGATAAGACAACGCAAAGTTTTCATGATGGTTTAGGTTAAGTTGAACGCAATGAATGCGTTACAGATTTGGGTTTTAATACGTATACAAAGCAATAAAAACTTGTTGACAACCAGTAATTTAGCCGTTTAAACCCCCTTATTATTCGTTGTGCGGAAAAAGCTTCGTTAAAGTGTTTTAAACTGGCGACCACCGTAATTGGGTGTTGCGTAATTCAGCAAAAGGTAAAGGGTGGAAGTAATTCAACGCGCCCTTTACCTTTCAATACCATCCATCTTTTAGTTAGAGCCCAGGTAAATGTACCCGTTGAAGGGTTCAAATTCTGGTCTTTCATTCACTTTAATGATATAGAAATACGTACCTGCCGGTAACAAGCCTGAAGTACCAAAGGCGTTATTTGGGGCGAAACCTCCCCAGTCGTTCTCATACGTTTTGGCTTCAAAAACCTTGTCGCCCCATCGATTGAATATCATTACATCAAAAGTGTAATTACAATATTCAACGCCTGTAATTTCAAACATATCATTGATACCATCGCCATTGGCGGTTACAGCGCTGGAAACGATAATTTCATCTCGTCCACAGGGCACGCAATCACTATTTACATTGATAAAGAACTCAGCAAAATAGGAACAGGTTCCGTTTTGAGCACTGTAGGAGATCAAATATTCACCTACTTCCAGATTAGCAGGATTAAATACGCTTCCCTCTAGTACCGCATTACCTTGTTGTATCACAAAGGTTCCTTCTTTGTCAAACGGTTCCGGTAGGTAGTCACGCAAATCGATAGGAGAATCTTCAACGCAGATAGTTATTGTTATTTCTTCCGGTTGATATTGCATGATAAAAATCGTTTGTTCGAAAGTGGCAGTATTTCCACAGGAATCGGTAACCTCCCAGGTCCGTACGATCATATAATCGTCAGTTTCTTCCAGGAAGGTAGTGTCTTCTGTGAATTCTACATCGTAATTGCCGCAGCCTCCCATGAATGTTAATTCCGGTACTTCCGGTAGTTCCTCTCCACACATCAGGGTTACTTCTTCATCATATGGACTGGCCGTGATGGGGCCTGCGGGTTGGATTGTAATCTGTTGTGTATGGGAATTGGTATTTCCGGAACAGTCTGTAGTTGTCCATATTCTGGTTACGGTATACCCATTGACACAGTTAGCATTGTTACTGATCGTTTCTTGGAAGGCAACGGAAACCTCTGTATCACAGTTGTCTATCGCTGTTAAGGTGATAGCATCCGGTACTTCATTACACATCACCACACTGTCCTGCGGAAGTGCTTCTACAAAAGTAGGCGCAGTGGTATCCTGAACGGTAATTACCTGAACATGTGTAATACTGTTACCCGCACAATCGGCAGCGGTCCAGGTCCGGGTAAGGGTATATGCGGTACCGCATGTACTTTCATCACTGATTTGTTCATCTAAGATTACTGTGATGTTTGGGTCGCAACTATCCACTGCGGTGATAACATCGGCATCAGGAACAGCATCGCAGGAAACCACCCTATCTCCGGGCAGTGCTTCTACAAATGTTGGGGCATTGGTATCCTCAATGGTAATTGTCTGTGTATGGACACGAATATTGCCAACGCAATCTGTGATCGTCCATGTTCTTGTGATGGTGTAGTCCAACGAACAGCCATCATCTTGTCCTACAATATCCTCATTGAAATCTACTGTAATAGCACATGCGCTATCGGTAGTGATATCAAATGCAGTTGGAATAGTATCACAAGCCTCCAGGGTGATGTCCACCGGCCATCCTTCATTACCATCATTATCGATGATAGTAACGGTTGCGGTATCATTGGCGAGGATATCCACCAGGGTAGTGGAGATATCGGTCAACACTACCTGGAAATCCTCGTTGCTTTCAATGATGGTATCATCAATGATGGTGATGGTGATGGTTTGCGTATTGGGGTTGGCCCCACCAAAGGTCAGGGTCTGTGTATCTACAGGCACCCCGGTATAGTCCTCCGGGCTTATGGCCGTACCCTCAACGGTATAGTATTCTACGGTAAATTCATCCTGGACGTTTGTATTAAGGACCACATCCAGTGCCACGGTCCCGGCATCTTCGTCGACATCCACACTGGTCAGGTCGAACTGTACGCCTAAAGATGGATCGCGGTCATTATCGATGATAGTAACGGTTGCGGTATCATCGGCGAGGATATCCACCAGGGTAGTGGAGATATCGGTCAACACTACCTGGAAATCCTCGTTGCTTTCAATGATGGTATCATCAATGATGGTGATAGTGATGGTTTGTGTATTGGGGTTGGCCCCGCCAAAGGTCAGGGTCTGTGTATCTACAGCTACCCCGGTATAGTCTTCCGGGCTTATGGCCGTACCCTCAACGGTATAGTATTCTACGGTAAATTCATCCTGGACGTTTGTATTAAGGACCACATCCAGTGCCACGGTACCGGCATCTTCGTCGACATCCACACTGGTCAGGTCGAACTGTACGCCTAAAGATGGATCGCGGTCATTGTCGGTAATGGTAATATCAGTAGCTAAATTAATGGGCGCACTATAGGAAGTTGAATTCACCTCGATATCGATAAGTTCAGTATTTTCGATGATGCTATCATCGATAATAGGCACCTCTATGTCAAAAACCTCGCCGTCATTCCCTACAAACGTATGAGAAGCAGAAACAGCGGTATAATCTATACCTGCAGTTGCGGAATTGTCTGCAGTAACAAAATTGATGGTAGGTCCTACCTGGTAGTTTCCTGTAATCCGAACCGTTATGGTCGCCAACCCAACGGCCTCATCCACCACAATATTATTCGTTAGAATCTCTAGGTTTTTGCTGGTATCCGGATTCACCGTGATATTTACCGTTGCTGCGTCCACCGTCCCATTGCCGTCTGTGATCTCATAGGTAAAGCTATCACTACCATTAAAATAGGGGTTAGGAGTGTACAGCAAGTAATCGTCAAGCGGATTGGCGGGCGTACCATTATCATTAATACTAACTACACCATTGGCGGGTGTTCCTACATTGGTTATTGCGGTGTTCGCTTGTAGACCGTCGCATTTAAAATCATCATTATCTAAGACGTTAAAGCTATTATTGGGGATATCTTCTTCTACTACGAAAGAATCATCATTTGCTGCTGGGGTAGTGTCTATGGTTAAGGTAATTGTTGCAGTATCGGTTTTTGAAAAAATCCTACAAGCAGCAATATCTTCTGCGGTATAGTTCATTACAGAAGGGCCGCAATACCCCACTTCAGGGGTGAAAGAAATTGTTCCATCGCCGTTTAGCACCGCAGTACCATGGTCGGGTTGTTCTATACTGATAATTTGGATAGGCTCACTCTCAGGGTCGGTATCATTTTCAACCGGGTTAATAATGACAGTATCTGTATCGTTCGGATATTGATAATCATCATCTACAGCAACTGGAGCTCCATTAGGAGTCTCCATATCTGGTGTAAAAACTGCTACACGTTCCCAACCGGTTCCCAATGCATTGGGAACAAATGAATACCTGATTACTTTACGTCCATCGGGTCCTGTAGGGAAAAATACTTCAACAATAAATTCCTGGTCCGCGCCATATGGCAAACCGAAATGGATTCGCTGCGGATCTTGGGTCCCATGGCCATTACCTCCATTTACCTCTCGAAGTCCCGAGATCACCACTCCATTACAATCTACAATCCTAGCAGTTGCACCAACCGCATACCGTTGTTCAATACCCGTAAGATCGTATAAATCCCTATTCTCTATAATATCGACATAGAGATATTTGTCTGAATTTGCGTTACTTAAATTGTTGATATATAGCTCATTGACGCCATTGGACTTATTGGCATATAAATCCAGATCCCCATCTCTATCGATATCGACAAAAGTACACCCTTCTCCATTCCCGGTACCGTTAAAAAAGTTGGTAGCGGTATCTCTAATAAATGTCATAGGGCTCCCCGTATTGGCTCCGGCAGAAGAATTGATCTGGTTGATGTAGAGATAACCATCTTTTCCAGCAAGGAAGATATCAATATCGCCATCGTTGTCCACATCACCACAAGCCAGCCCCTCGATAGTATCTCCGGAGAACTGCATGGGAATTCCCGTGGAAGATCCCAGGGGGACATAGGTTCCATTTCGGTTCTCATGAATTTGGTTATCTCCGTTCTCTGTCCAAAACAGGTCAAAATCCCCGTCATTATCAAAATCATAAAAGGAGATCCCTCCTTTATTGTTATTGTTGGCCTGATCTATGTCTATACTGGTGGTGGAAAAGGCTCCGCCAATATTTCTGAAAAAATCTACCTCATCCCGTTTTCGTGAAATAATATCAACAAGACCATCATTGTCATAATCGGTTCCCGAACTATAATCCCCGTCGGTTGCATGTTGTGCCAGTCCAAAAGGCCATGTTGAGGAATTATTTTCGTCGTAACCTGGTCCTCTGGGTGTTCCATGTGAGAAATTGCCGTTTCCGTCATTAATTAGGAGATCGATACCAAAATTGTGATTATCAAAGGCGATATCCAAATCCCCATCCTGATCGAAATCAAATGCAACCATTCCTTCCGAATTTGCACCGTCTTCTATCAAAATATAACCAGGCCTGGTAGTAGACACACCACCAAAAATGAAGGGGGCTGTACCACCTAAACCATCTCCGAAACGGTGGGTTGGGGGATGTTGTAATCGTATTTCAATAATATCCCCATTCGATGATCCTGAATTTCTGGCAAAATCCGGATACCCATCATTGTTGAAATCCGCAAAAATTGCAGATCGTTCCATTTCAAAGGTCATTCCATCGGTAAGCAGGGCAGTTACATCTACAAAGGAGCTTGTTCCCGTTTCCACCAATTGGTTTCTAAGTAATACGGAAGAAGTCCACCTGTTGACGAGTAAATCCAAATCACCATCGAGGTCATAATCCGCCCAGGCATGTCCCCCGTCTTTACCATCACCAATGTTTAGGCCGTAAAGGGCTGCACTTTCCGTAAATGTAGTTTGTGCAATACTATAACCTGACAACAGAAGAAACGCGAAAAACAGCGTGCTTTTAATACGTAAACTTTGGATGGTCCGTGCTTTCATGGTTAGGGCTTTTGAATTTTTGGATTCCTAAAACTTAACCCTCCTAATAGAATGAAATACTGTGGTTCTGTTTTTAGCGTAGAAGTATTCAATAGGCTAAGTTTTAGGTATTTTGAACTGATTTGGGATCAAATTCGGGGTAAAAGTACATCCCATTTAGGCTACTGTATAAAATTCACGTTGTTAGGATATTATAAATCGATTAAGAACTTTTTGTACTATAAACGGTAGGTATTCATCGATATCTGTCGTACTTGGGTGGGTAGTTGGTCGGGTATTCTCACAACAGATAGCACGATTAGGAGGAGATATATAAAAGTATTTCCAATTCTTTTTTGAAAAGCTACAACTCCCTTTGATGAACAATAAATTGGTTATTTTTGAAACTCCAAAATCGGCTATAATGAGTACAAAAAAAGGAAAGGTACAGGAGCAAATCCAAGAGAAGTTACTGGAAGAACGAAAAGTATTTTTATGGGGAATGGTAAATGATGATTCTGCAAAACATGTCATTGATAGATTGCTTTATCTTGATTTAATAAACAATAAGGAAATACAATTGGTGATCAACAGTCCAGGTGGATATGTAACCTCTGGTTTTGCCATTTACGATACTTTAAAGCAGATCAAGAGCCCGGTTTCCACGGTCTGTTCAGGTCTGGCAGCTTCAATGGGGTCTATTTTGTTGTCCGCAGGGGAAAAAGGAAGGCGGTTTATCCAGCCCCATGCCAAAGTAATGATTCACCAACCTAGCGGTGGCGCCCAGGGTCAGGCTTCTAATATTGAGATCCAGGCCCGGGAGATTATCAAAACCAAAGAACTGGGAGCAAAGATTCTTGCTGAAAATTGTGATCAGGAGTATGAAAAAGTAATGAAGGATTTTGACCGTGATTACTGGATGGATGCTTCTGAATCTGTTGAATATGGTATTGTAGACGGCATATTGAAGTAATTGTTATCCTTCTATACTATCCAATGAAAAGGCCTTCATTTATTGAATGAAGGCCTTTTTATATAGCGACGCTTTCGCGGGATTGTTTCCTTAAGATATACGAATGGTTTTTTTGACACAGACGTTAAGGAATGTTAAATCCTAAAATTTATCGGGATTAGAAATGATCTCAGACGCTTTTTGCTTCAATTCCTGAAGTTCTTTCTTGTCCTTTTTTTCCAGGAGATTAAGCATCATTGCCATACGTTGGTTATGCTTAAAGTAGTGTTTTTTCTCGTCTAAAAAATTCCAATAGAGCGCATTAAAAGGACAGGCATTGTCTCCTAACTTCTTGGCATGACTGTATTGGCAGCTTTTACAATAATCCCCCATTTTATTGATGTAATTGGCGCTGCTTACATAAGGCTTGGTAGCCACTATACCACCATCAGCAAACTGACTCATACCTCTGGTATTGGTGATCTCTACCCATTCTATAGCATCGATATACACCCCCAGATACCATTGATCCACCTCATCCGGGTGTACCTGGGTTAGTAAGGCGTAATTGCCAATGATCATCAATCGCTGTATATGATGGGCATACGCTTCTTCCAGGCTTTGTCCAATAGCATGTTTAAGACAGTTCATTTTGGTTTGTCCGGTCCAGAAAAATCCAGGGAGGGGATTGTAGTTATCCAAGGCATTCTTTTTCTGATACCCCGGCATTTCTTTCCAATAGATCCCCCGCATGTATTCCCGCCATCCCAGAATTTGGCGTACAAACCCTTCTACCTGTGAAATGTGAATGTTTTGACCATGATCATAATAGTACGACAAGACCTTTTCTATTACCTCTTTTGGGGAAAGCAGCTTGCTATTCATCGCGAATGACAACCGGGAATGGAACAGAAATTTTTCTTGCGTATGTAAGGCATCCTGATAATCCCCGAAATGTACCAACAAATGTTCACAGAAATAGTCCAGTAACTCAAGACATTCCTTTCGGGTAGTGGGCCATTGAAAGTTTTTGGAGACGATGTTTCCAAAGGTTTGGATGCCGGAGATTTGGATTTCTTCCAGTATTCCGGAAACGTCTTTTTTTAAATTCAATTCCCCGGAAATGGCTGGTTCACCTGTCCATTTTTTACGATTACTTTGGTCAAAGTTCCATTTTCCCCCCTCAGGTTGGCCGTTCATCATCATGATATCGTGCTTTTTACGCATCATGCGGTAGAAGCTTTCCATGATCAACTGTTTTTTGCCTTCAAAGAATTGGCCCAAGGCTTCCCTGGAGGTATAGAAGTGCTCTGTATCAAAAGCTTCCGAGGGAATTTCCAAATTCTGACAAATCCACTTTAGTTGTTGATCCAGTCGGTATTCGTCCGGAAGCAGATACTCAAATTTTTCCGCTTTGGTCTGCTGCACATATTTTTTTATGATTTTTCCAAGGTCCTGAGGGTTGTTTTCATCACTAATTTTTACATAAATGATCTTATGGTTATGGGTTTCCAATGCATTAGCAAAATTTCGCATGGCCAGAAAGAAGGCGACGACCTTTTGGATATGGTGCTTTACATAATCGGTTTCCTGACGCATTTCCGCCATGAGATACACAACATCCTCGGAGGTTTCCCTGAACCAGCTGTGCTGACTGTTTAATTGATCGCCAAGTAGGAGTCGGAGTCGTTTCATTTAGAATAGGGGTTGTTGTAACCACAATTTTTGGAATGTTCCTTTGGGATCATACATTTCCGCTTGCCGTGTGATGTTAAATCTTCTATCCCTGGGGTCATTACCCACACCGCTGTTGTACATCCAGTTGCCCCAATTGCTGTGTACGTCATAATCGATGAGCATACTTTCAAAATAAGCTGCACCGATACGCCAATCCTGTTCTAATTCCTTAGCCCAGTAGCTGGCTACATTTTGTCGCCCTCTATTGCTCATCCATCCGGTATCTGCCAATTCTATCATGTTGGCATTCACAAAAGGCATCGGGGTAGTTCCTTGGATCCAGTCGTTCTTCACCTGTTCATCCCTTTTCCATGGGTATTTTTTTTGTAGAATACCGTCCAAACTAAAGATCCGGTCCTGGTATTTTAAACTAATGTATTTGAAATAATCCCGCCAAATGAGTTCAAAAATCAACCAATACGTATCCTGGTTTTTCCGGATTTCCTTTTCAAAACGTTGGATCTCCCAATAAATGGTTCTTGGAGAGATGGCCCCGTTGGCTAACCAGGCAGAAAATTTAGAGCTGTAATCCGTTCCCACCATTCCATTGCGGGTACGCTTATAATAGGCTAGTTTTTGGGTTTCCCAAAAGTAATGATCCAATCGTTTTTTGGCCTGATTTTCTCCTCCACTAAAAGGGAAAGCGCTTCTTGTATCTGTGTTGAATTCCGGGATTCCCAGTTCGGTTAGTGTAGGCATGTCCTTATCCGTGTCCCGTAGGTTTTCCCGGTGTTTGGGCTTGGGAATAGGTAGTGCAGGCCTTACCAGACTATATTTCTCGCATTTTTTTCGAAAAGCCGTGAATACATTCGGGAGGGTCTCCAAAGAAGGGTAGGGAAGGTCTTCCGGATGAAAGAGAAACTGATCGTAATCCGCTTCAAACCTTACCGATGCATTTACCTTGGATTTCACAGTCTGAAGTACCTCTCGTTCATCCCGTGTCCACTCTTGTTGCATATACACCGTTGAAATAGCATATTCCGCAATAAGATCCGGTAGTACAGCTTCCGGCATTTCATGGAATACTAGGAGTGGAATGTTTAAGGCCTTGAGGTTGGTTTTGAGTTCTTTTACGGTTTGCCAAAGAAATTTTGCCCGAAATTTACCCGTTTTCACAAACCCAAAATCCCCGGTTTGATACCATCTGGGGTCAAAGCAAAATACCCCAACTACCTTTTCATGTTTGCAAGCCTTGTGTAATGAAAGGTTATCACGGATTCTAAGGTTATTTCCAAACCAAATTAGACTACTCATGGTTTTTATGGCGCCTGCAACGCTCACTGCAATATTTTACATCCGTCCAATTCCGCTCCCATTTTTTACGCCAACTGAACGGCCGGTTACAAACCGGGCATACTTTTACCGGGAGATGGGTTTTTTGATGCAAAATTTTGTTTAACAAAAATTAAAAATGGTGAAACAAAAATACAGTTTCTTTCCAAATAAAATATCATATTCCGTAATGTTCTTACTTTTGTAGCCCTTATAGATCACCGCACATGCGGATTTTATGATACAAACACCAAAGAATATTGCGGTTATCGGTTCTGGTCTGGTAGGTTCCTTACTTTCCATTTATCTACGACGACTGGGACATCAGGTAACCATTTTTGACCGCAGACCCGATATCCGTACCATTCAATTTTCCGGACGTTCCATCAACCTCGCTATGAGCAACAGGGGATGGCGCGCTTTGCGTGAAGTAGGGCTTGAAGCCGAAGTGAAAAAGATAGCGATTCCCTTGTATCAAAGGGCTATGCATATTAATGAGCAACCGGTATATTTTCAGAAATACGGGAAAGAAGGAGAGGCTATTTGGTCTATCTCCAGGGGAAATCTCAACAAGAGAATGATAGATTTGGCAGAGGAAGCCGGTGCCCAGTTTAGATTTAACGAGAAAGTATGGGACATTAATCTTCCTGAGGCCACTCTATATACGGGGAAGTCCGAAAAAAGTAAATGGAAGGAGTACCGCTATGATATTATATTTGGTTGTGATGGGGCTTTTTCCCGGGTGCGGCACCGTATGCAACGCAGAAGTCGTTTTGATTATTCCCAGGATTTCATTGACGTGGGCTATAAAGAGCTGACTATCCCCCCTAATGAAGACGGAACCCACAGATTGGATAAGCATTCTTTTCATATTTGGCCCAGGGGGAAGTTCATGCTTATTGCCATGCCCAATACCGATGGCAGTTTCACCTGCACGCTCTTTTTACCGTTTGAAGGAGAAGTTTCTTTTGACAGTATCACAAAGAAAAAGGAAGCCAAGGCTTTCTTTAAAGAGTACTTCCCCAACGTGAGAAAGGAAATAGAGGACCTTACGAAAAGCTTTATGAAAAACCCTACCAGCGCCATGGTGACCATGAAGTGCTATCCCTGGACGTATTGGGACAAAGTAGCCTTGGTAGGCGATTCTGCCCATGCTGTTGTACCTTTTTACGGTCAGGGAATGAATGCAGGATTTGAGGATATCTTTGTGCTAAATGAGTTGATACACGCCCTAGGGGACGATTGGGAAGCTATTTTTAAGCAGTATCAGGAAAAGCGTAAGCCCAATGCGGATGCCATCGCCGAATTGAGTTACCGAAACTTTAAGGAGATGAGCAGCAAAACGGCGGACCCCAAATTTTTGCTTCAAAAAAAGATCGAAAAACGTTTTGCCGAAAAATACCCGGACAAATGGGTGCCCGTGTATAGCCGGGTAACTTTTTCAGAAAGACCCTATGCAGAGGCACTGGCTATAGGGGATCATCAGGAAGCTATTATGCAAAAGGTGATGGAAATACCGGACATTGTGTCCATATGGGATACGGAAGTGGTTGAAAAGCGCATATTGGAACTACTGGAATCCTAATTATGGTTTTCTTTTTTTCTTTTCATTTCCGCTTGTCGCATCGGCATGGTATCTACCAGTGCAAATAGTGTCTCGGGGAGTACCGGGAAATCTTTTTTGAGTTTAATACCTCCGTCTTTTCCAACGAGCAATACCCCTTGAAAGTCTTTAGCGACTCTCAATTCATCCAGTATCTTGTGTTTATATTGGGCTTTGGGGGTTAACACCACCATATCCCGATCTTCCATAGCCGTTTTCTCGGAAGAAAAAGAACGCAATTGCTGTTTAAAGGGTTTGGATTCTTGATCGTTATGCACTAGTATAACCACACGGTTTTGCCATAAATACTTTTTCATGTCTTGGGCGTTTACCAGGAACGGCAGAAAAACAAGTAGGAGCGTAACGATTTTCATAGTAAAAAGATACAAAAAAGGCCATCTTCTCAGATGGCCTTACTACTTTTTGCACTACGTGCAACGCAGTTAATTCAATTTGGTAAACAGCTTCTGCATTTTTTCCTGTTCTTCCTCGGCTAAAACAGGATCTACCAAAATCCTACCACTGTGTTCGTCTGTTATAATTTTTTTTCGTGATGCAATTTCTACCTGTACCTGAGGTGGTATCGTAAAAAAGGACCCCCCTGAAGCACCGCGTTCTACCGGAACTACGGCAAGACCGTTTTTTACGCTACCGCGAATACGTTTATACGCTTTTATCAGTCTCTCCTCAATTTTTTCTTCAAATTCCTCCGATTTTTTGAGTAGGGCGGATTCTTCCTTCTCCGTTTCAGCCATAATGGCATCCAATTCCCCTTTTTTATGCTTTAAGTGGTTTTCACGTTCGGAGAGAACAGTTTTGGTTTCCGTAATAACCTCCTTTTTTTGTTCTATCTGGGCTTTAAATTCTTTAATATTTTTTTCTGCCAGCTGAATCTCCAGTTCCTGAAATTCAATTTCCTTGCTCAAAGAATTGAATTCCCTGCTGTTACGAACATTTTTTTGCTGCTCGTTGTATTTTTTGATCATTGCCTTGGACTCTTCAATAAGGTTCTTTTTAGCAGTGATTTCAAAATTTATAGTTTCTACATCGGATTTCAGTTTGTCAATACGGGTTTTTAGTCCCAGCACCTCATCTTCAAGATCCTCTACCTCCAGGGGAAGTTCGCCGCGAACATTTCGTATTTCGTCCACCCTGGAGTCAATTAATTGCAAATCATAAAGTGCTCTTAGTTTTTCCTCCACGGTAGTTTCGTTTTTTTTAGCCATATATCAAAAATAATTGATAGGATTAGTACTGCTTTCCGATAAATTGACGGCAAAATTAGGAATTTTTTCCGTAAGAAAATCGACTAAGAGCTGTTTTGTAAACTGCTCGGTTTCAAAGTGTCCTATATCTGCAATTACCAGTTTACCCTCCGCTTCAAAGAACTGGTGGTATTTCACATCAGCAGTAACATAAAAATCCGCACCGCAGGCTTTAGCATTTTTTATGGCAAATGCCCCGCTTCCTCCTAAAACGGCTACTCTTTTGACTGGCTTTCCCAGTAATTCTGAGTGCCGTACCATAGGTGTTTTCATTTTTTCTTTGAGATACCTCAGAAAAGCCTTTTCTTCCATCTCTTGTTCCAGCTCTCCCACCATTCCCATTCCAATCCTTTGGTTGGTATTCTCTAAAGTGGTGATTTCGTAGGCAATTTCTTCATAGGGATGATGGGTGAACAACGCATCCAGGACTTTGTCTTCCAAAGCGGCTTCAAAAGTAATGTGGATCTGCGTCTCTGCTTCAAAATGGGTGGTCCCCTTTTCTCCCAGTGTCGGGTTGGCTTGATCGCCGGCCTTAAAACTTCCCGTTCCTTCCACATTAAAACTGCAATTGCTGTAGTTGCCAATAGCCCCCGCTCCGGTTTCAAAAAGCTTTTCCCTTAAAGCTGTTGCCCCTTTCTTTGGAATATAGGTAACCAATTTTTTTATCGTGGAGTTTTTGGGGATTAGGATTTTTCGTTTTTTCAATCCTAAAATGTCACAAATCTTGGCATTTACACCCAGAAAACTGTTGTCCAGAGCGGTATGTATGCTGTAAATCGCAATAGTATTAGCTATAGCCTTCATAGCGACGCGTTCCACATAGGTACTGCCGGTTAACCTCTTAAGCCCCCTGAAAATAATAGGGTGAAAACTTATGATAAGATTACAATTTTTGGCAATAGCTTCATCTACTACATTTTCCAGCGTATCCAGGGTGATAAGGATACCCTGAACTTCCATATTTGCGTCCCCGATTAGCAAACCCACATTGTCAAAATCCTCGGCGTAATGTAATGGTGCCAGTTCCTCCAGAATAGCGCCTACTTCACGAATAGTCATTCTTGTGCTGTTTTAATTCCCTAAGATAAAGAACTCATTTAGACTTTTTCAATTGGCTAAAAGAATCGCCCTTTTTCACCCGCTCTTCGACTTTTTTTCCTTCCGTAGCCCTGCTATGAAACTCAAAAAA
Organism: Croceivirga sp.; assembly: GCA_028284285.1. GTDB lineage: Bacteria > Bacteroidota > Bacteroidia > Flavobacteriales > Flavobacteriaceae > Croceivirga. The sequence goes on along the minus strand of JANQSA010000009.1, from coordinate 55,435 downwards.
GCCTTCAATCGGACAAAAAATGACTGATTTTCGCTTTAATTCAAAAAGTCTAAATAAGTTCAAAATATTATAAATTCGCCGGATGTGGTTGCTTCGCAAATTAGCGTTTCCAATATCGTTGGTATACGGAGTAATTGTTCATCTGCGCAATTACTTCTTTACCATAGGGTGGTTGCCCGTTAACACCTTCGATACCCCAATCATTAGTGTGGGCAACTTAAGTGTGGGCGGTACGGGAAAGACACCAATGATTGAATTTTTGATCCGGAATCTAAGCAGTGAATACCGGATTGCCGTGCTTAGTCGTGGCTACAAACGCAAATCCAGGGGATTTCTACTGGCTGATGAAAGCACCTCCGTGCAGGAGCTAGGGGACGAACCTTTTCAGATCAAACGAAAGTTTAAAGACGTTGCCGTGGCAGTTGATGCCAACAGAAGCCGCGGTATTACAATTTTGGAAAAAATAGTGGGGCCACAGATAATATTGTTAGATGACGCTTTTCAACATAGAAAGGTTTTACCCACATTTTCGTTGTTGCTCACTACATATTCTTGTCCCTATCACAGGGATTGGTACCTCCCAACGGGAAATCTCAGGGATGCAAAACATGAGGCGAAAAGAGCTTCGGCAATTGTTGTCACCAAATGTCCGCCGCTATCCGAGGAACAAAAAACAAGCCTGGAACTTGCATTGCGGAAAGATGAACAACAACCTGTCTATTTTTCTTTCTTATCCTATGAGGAGGTTTTGCATTCCGATGGAGGTGAGATGTCCATAACACAACTCCAGCACAAAGAGTTCACCCTGATCACAGGTATTGCCAATCCGAAACCTTTGGTGGATCACCTTAAGGACAAAGGCTTGCGGTTTCATCATCTTGAGTTTTCAGATCATCATTTTTTTACCAAAAAAGAGCTGGAAAAAATCAATAACCGAAAATTAGTAGTAACTACGGAAAAAGACTATGTTCGTCTTCAAGGCAAAGTGGATCCTCTCTATTATATACGAATTTCCCATCGGTTTATGGATGAAGGTGGAGAGCAGTTGATGCAGCAGATCCGTGAACGCCTTACACTTTATTCTCTACGTTCGCCTTAAAAACGTTTTCACCTATTTTTTGATAAAAGACTTCCGGTTTAAAAGGTTTGGTTACTACCGCATTGCATCCGGCTTCATAAAACTCGTCCATGCTATCTTCCATGGATATGGCGGTAAGCGCAATAATGGGAATATCCTTATTGAATTTTCGTATTTGCCGGGTAGCCTCAGTACCACTGATTCCCGGCATGTGAATATCCATCAGGATTGCGGCGTATTTATTGTTTTTAGCAGCATCTATAGCCTCGTTACCGTTATTGGCAATATCACAGGTGATTCCTTTTTTGGCCAACATTTTTTTTGTGATCACCTGATTAATCTTGTTATCCTCAACCACTAAAACGTGTAAGCCCTCAAATTCGAAATCGTCCACGGTCATTTCAAACGGAATATCAGAAATGGAGGTTTCCTCCACATTCAAATCGATCTCAAAGAAGAAAGTACTTCCCACTCCAAGCTCACTTTTTAGGTGTATTTTACTATCAAAAAGCCCTAAGAGGCTTTTCACTATGGTGAGTCCCAAACCGGTTCCTCCATATTCCCTGTTGATCTGAATAGATCCTTGTTCAAAACTGTCAAAAATGTTCTGTTGTTGCTGTTCGGATATTCCGATACCTGTATCGGTTACCTCAAAATGGACAGTAATGGTATCCTCTTTTCTCTCTTTCAGTTTGGCTACAACATTGACCTGTCCGTTTTTCGTGAATTTTAGTGCATTACCCACCAAATTCATAAAGATTTGAGACAACTTCAAAGGATCTCCCAACAGGTTTAGCGGAATATTGTTGTCGTAATCCAAAACCACCCTGGTATCATTTTCCTTGGCATTTTGCTGAAGTGAATCAATAACATCCGTTAGTATTTTTTTAAGCTTAAACTCAATGTTCAGGGGTTCTAATTTATCCGCATCAATTTTGTTGATCTGTAAAATATCGTTTATGAAGTTGAGCAGATAATCCCCTGAAAATTTAAGTGATTTTAAGTGCTCTTTTTGGTGCTCTGCCGGGTCCTCTTCCAAAAGTAAATGTGTAAGCCCTGTTACAGCGTATAAGGGGGTCCGTAACTCATGAGTAACTGTAGACAAGAAGTTGCTTTTCGCCTCCATCGCAGATACGGCGGCATCCCTGGCTGTTTCAAGTTCCTTGTTTTTGGTCTGCAGCAGGTCGTTGGTTTTAAGCTTTATTTGATTGTTCCTGTATAAGGACACTGCCAAAATGGAAATGATGGTGAGAAAAGCAGAGGTAAGGATTGCGGTAATTTCCGATCGGTTGGCAGATGCACTTAGTTCCTCGTTCTTGGTCCGTTCTTCAATTAGTGCTTTATTTACCTGGTTGAATCTGATTTTATCGGCTGTCTTGGAGTCTTCTTTTACTTTTTCAATGGTAAACAGCGAGTCCTTTAATTGAACAAGATTTTTGTTAGAGTTCAGTGCACTTTGATAATCACTTAATCCTTCATAAATGGAAGCTAAAAAGAGATTGGCATTCAGGATTTCTTTGAAGAAGTAGTTTTTTTGGGCAAGCTGTAGTGCGGCTTCACCGTGTTTGGCACTCTCTTCCAGTTGATCTTGTTTTTGGTACAGCCGTGCAAGTCCTAAATTAGCTTTTGTGGCCAGATACGCCCGTTCATATTCATCCGAGTTTACCAAAAGCGCATTCAGGTTGGTAGAAGCATCCTCAAAACGCTCTATATTCAGAAAGATATTGGCTTCCGCTAAAAGGATATTGTTGAGGAGATTTTTATCGTTGGTTAATTTTTTCGCCTCGTCCAAAATATTCAGGGCTTGAAAGTTATTGCCTGAACCGTACAGTAAAGAAGCTTCTATCAATTTATTAACCGCTTCCCCATAGGGATATTGAATGTTTTTTAAGAGCAATTTGGCCCTGTCTGAATAAAACAGGGTGGTTTCCCTATCTTCCAATTCCAAATGCGCCAGGGCAAATTTATGATAGGTGTTTAACAAGCCCTTCAGGTCTTCTTGTTCTTCGGCCAGCGTGGCTGCTTTTTCCAACTCTTCCAAAGCAGCTCCCATTTTGTTTTGATGTCTATAGGCACGTGCCTGGTCATAATGATATTGCAAGGTGGTGTCCAGAATTTTGGCAGTAGTTTCCTGAGCATTGCCCATAAAAGCTATGAACAGCAATGAGAAAGCAAGAACTAAATTCCAGCGGACCGTATATGAACGCGGTGACCTCAAAGGTATTTTTTGTTTAAAAGTAGCGCTATAATATCAATTATTCTTGAACAGTACCCTGTCTCGTTATCATACCAACCGATGACTTTTACCATTTTTCCAATTACCGAAGTCATCTGGGAATCAAACGTACAAGAATAACAACTATTGTTTATATCCATCGATACTATCGGGGCATCAGTATAGTAAAGTACATTTTTTAATCCACTTTCCGAAATTGCTTTAAAAGTGCTATTTATCTCTTCAATAGAGGTTTCTTGCTTTACATTAAACGTAATATCGGTAAGGGAACCATTAGGTACAGGTACACGAATTCCGCATCCTCCAATGACACTAGCAAGATCTGGGAATATTTTAGTAAGGGCTTTGGCCGCCCCGGTTGTAGTGGGGATAATGGATAAAGCTGCTGCGCGTGACCTTCTCAAATCCGCGTGTGGCCGGTCATGTAGGCTTTGATCAGAGGTATAGGAGTGCACTGTGGTGATATAGGCTTGTTCAATACCGCATAACTCATGGACCACTTTTATCATGGGCGCTGCATTGTTGGTGGTACAGGAGGCGTTGGAAATAATATCGTCTTTTGGGTCTAAAATAGCCTCATTTACTCCAAAAACTACCATTTTTATAGTGTCATCCTCCGGGGGTACGGCCAGGATTACTTTTTTGGCACCTTGCGTAATATGCGCTTCCAGATCACTACGTTTTTTAAATCTTCCTGTGGCTTCCAGTACGATATCTACCCCATGCGCTGACCAGGGAATTTCGGAGGGGTGTTGTGCATTCATCACCGGGATTTGTCTATCCTTGTATCGAATATAGCCAGGCGCTGCGGTAATCTCCTGGTTAAAAATTCCATGAATACTGTCGTATTTTAATAGATGTGCTAATGTCTTTGCCCCAGCCAGGTCATTTATTGCTGCAATCTGTAGTTCAGGATAGTTGGCCAGCAGACGAAAAAAAGTACGGCCAATTCTACCAAAACCATTGATGCCTATCTTTACGTTTCTCATGGGATTATGAGAATTTAGACAGCAGCCATGAAGGTGCTTCAATCAATATGCTTGTGCGCTTTATAGGAGGATCGTACCAATGCACCACTCTCCACATGGCGGAAGCCCATTTGTAATCCAAATTCCTCATACTTTTTAAATTGTTCGGGCAAAATGAACGCTTTTACCGGTAAATGTTTTTTGGAAGGTTGAAGATATTGTCCAATAGTGATCACATCTACATTTACCTTTCTCAAATCCTCCATGGTCTGTACTACTTCTTCTTCTTTTTCGCCCAAACCGAGCATAATGCCTGATTTGGTGCGCCTTGCACCATTATCTTTTAAATATTTCAGTACCCCAAGGCTGCGCTCATACTTGGCTTGAATACGGACTTCACGGGTCAATCGCTTTACCGTCTCCATATTATGGGAGATCACCTCGGGAGACACCGATAAAATTCGGTCTAAATGGGTTTCAATTCCCTGGAAATCAGGGATAAGCGTTTCGAGAGTGGTATCCGGATTCATCCTTCGTACCGCTTTCACTGTTTCAGACCAAATAATTGATCCCATGTCCTTTAAATCGTCCCGATCCACAGAGGTTAACACGGCATGCTTTATTTGCATTATTTTTATGGAACGTGCCACTTTTTCCGGTTCCTCCCAATCCACACTTTCAGGCCTTCCCGTCTTTACCCCGCAGAAACCACAGGAACGTGTACAAATGTTTCCCAGAATCATAAACGTAGCCGTACCTTCTCCCCAACATTCTCCCATATTGGGGCAACTTCCTGAAGTACAGATGGTGTGTAAATTGTATTTATCCACCAATCCTCGGAGCTGGGTATATTTTTTACCTGTTGGTAATTTGACCCTTAACCATTTTGGTTTGCTTTTGGTGGGTGGAATAACATGTTCTGCAACAGCTTCGGACATATCAATTTTTTAAACTACAAATATAAGAAATGGTAATCGGAAGACCGGTAGTATCCAATGGGGCTATTTATTGGTAATAATAGTAGCCAACAATTTTTTTGCCCGCAGGAGTTTAACTTTGATGTTGTTAACCGGTTCGTTGAGTTGGTTGGCTATTTCAGCATAACTCATTTCATTGAAATATCTCAGGTTCAGGACTTTTTGATAATGGGGTTTTAATTTTTTGATATCGGAAAGCAATGAGGCTAAATTTTGTTCTGTGATCAGGGCATCTTCCGCGGTTGGACTGTCATCCAAAACCTTGTTCACTTCTTCCGACTTACCTGTATCGCTTTCGTCAAGAACATTCTTCTTTCGTTTTCGGAGAAGGTCCACATGAAGATTTTTGGAAATAGTCAACAACCATGTTCCAAAACTATAAGAAGGATCATAGGTGTCAATTTTGTCAAAAGCCCTGGCAAAAGTCTGTATGGTGATATCTTCGGCGTCGTTCTCATTCTTTGTGCGTGCTAGCTGAAAACCATAAACATCCGTCCAAAATCTATCCAAAAGCTGACTAAAAGCAATTTGATTGCCCTGTTTTGCACTGGCAATAATGTCCTGTAGCTGTATTTGAACGTTCTTCAAAAAGGCGGATTTTAGAGACCAGATTACCGCATTTTAGGCTACGGCATCTCTTTTGCAATCTTGCTCTGTAGGAAGTTTTCCGCAATAGCCACAGGCTTCTCCGTTTTTGTTTAGGAAAGGGCTTTGGCTGGCACAGGTTCCAGCAAACTTACCATCTTTTTTAGCCCATAATTTAATTGTAATACCTGCAATGGCCACTGCCAAAATTCCTACTGTAAGCAATACTAGCTTCATACTGTCCCTTTGTACAAAATTACAAAACCATAGAGGAAATCTGCGGGTTTTAAAACATATTTAGCGAAATCAGTAGTTAATGTTGGCCACAATATTTTGGACGGAAGGGGTTTCATTCCCCCCACTGGGCTCAATGGTAATGTAGCCAATGGCATTATCGCCATACGGTAAAGCCAGCAACTTTTCCTTGTCCTCAAATTGCTTGATCACTCCCAGGTTGACCAATTCTCCATTAACTTCTGCCCACATTTGATAACATTGATCTTCAGGTAATTGTGGTAAGTGGCTTACATTGATATAAGACAATTTTTTTACCGGGTTAATGTAGGCCACCGCTTTCAATTCTTTTGCTTTTCTGTTACCTTTTACTGCGTATCTTTTGGTATTGGGATTATTCAACACAATATACTGGTTCCTCAAATCCTCTAACTGCACCTTCATATCCATCTCCAGGTTCTTGATCTTGTTGTTTACAATAACATTTTCTTCCTGGAGACTCTTATTTTGGTCATAGAAGAAATAGGCGGATCCGGCAAAAATCATTGCGGCTATACTTGCTGCTACCGCGTATTTGTAAAACTTATTGTTTTGTTTCCGCTCCATGCGAATTTTAAGAAGGATCCTTTCCTTTAAGCCTTCCGGTGCTTTAAGGGCATGAAGTTTGGCAAACGCCTCCAGATTTTCCTGAAGTTCGTTATAGGCTTCACGTACTTCGGGATACATAGCTATATAGCGTTCCACCCTTAAGGCTTCTTCGGTAGAAGTATCTCCTATAAGATATTTCTCCAGAAGGTCACTATCTAAGAATATGCGTATTTTTTCCTTCATATTGCTATATTTAGAAGTAATAGTACGGCGATCATCCCATAAATTTTCCGCATTTCCCGGAGTCCTATCTTTAGCCTGGATTTTATGGTACCCAGAGGGATATCCAGTTCTTCACTAGCCTCTTGTTGTGTCATTCCCTCGAAAAAAAGTGCCTCAAGCACTATTCTATATTTGGATTCTATTTTTTCAAGGTTTTCTTTGATATCAAGAAACTCAGGCTTTATGGACTGTTCGCCAAGATTATATACGTCCGAAACGTCTATTTGGATTTCCTTGTCTGTTTTGGTGTTTACACTCCTAAGTTTGTCTATAGCCGTATTTCTGGTAATTCGGAACAACCAGGTAAACAATTTGGCTTTGGTGGGATCATAAGAATCCGATTTTTTCCAGATTTTTATAAAACTCTCTTGTACCACGTCCTGAGCCATATCCTCGTCTTTTACCACTTTGTAGGCCACCCCGTATAGGGTGTCTGAGTAATGATCATACAGTAGCGAGATCGCTTTTTCGTCTCGTTCTTGCAATAACTCAACAATGTGTTTTTCAAGTAAAGTGCTCATAAGAGGTGAAAAAAGGATAAAATTCAGGGCAATGATCCAAATCGGATATTTCACCGTATATCCAATAACGCTAAAGTATGAAATTGATTATTACAGCAGAGGATTAAGCGTAAAAGATAAGAAGATTTGCACCACAAAAGTTTGGTTAGTTTGGTTTGGTATAACCCTGGATCGCGTTCTAGCATCCGGGGTTATTTTATGATATTCACTTCTGGATATAATTCAATTCCAAACTTGGCTTTTACCGCTTTTTGAATAGCTATCGCAAGGTTCAAAATTTCCATTCCGCTGGCATTCCCGTAGTTTACCAAAACCAAAGCTTGCTTTTGATGAACCCCCGCGTCACCTATACGTTTTCCCCTAAAACCACATTGTTCTATAAGCCAGCCGGCAGGTATCTTGAAGCGATTCTCCTCCAGTTTATAAAATGGCATTTCAGGATAACGTTTGTACAAGGATTCAAACACTTTCCCGGATACTGTGGGATTCTTGAAAAAGCTCCCGCTATTGCCAAGAAAAGTTGGGTCGGGCAACTTTCTTTGACGAATTGCAATTACGGCATTGGCAACATCTTGGATTTTAGGGGTTACTATCCCCATTTCCCTTAATTCATTTTCAATGGCACCATAGAAAGTATGGAGCTTATGGTTTCTTTTGGTAAGTTTCAATCTTACCGAGCTAATGATGTATTTTCCTTTTGCCTTATTTTTAAAAATAGAATCCCTATATCCAAATTGACAGTCTTCTTTGGAAAAATCCTTCAGCTCCTGACTTTGGATATTCATAGCCTCGCACCCAACAAATACATCTTTTAGCTCCACTCCATATGCTCCTATGTTTTGTATGGGTGCTGTTCCCGTATTTCCGGGGATTAATGAGAGGTTTTCAAGGCCACCGTAATCTCTTTCTAAAGTCCATAGCACTAACTTGTGCCAATTTTCGCCGGCCATGACCTTTAGGGTAACCGATGCTTCGTCCTCATCTACTACCGTAATTCCCTTTAAGTTAATGTAAAGCACAAGATCCTCCAGGTCCTGGGTTAACAGGATATTACTGCCTCCACTTAATACAAATCGGGTAGGAAAGGCAGATAGTTGAAGCAGTTTTTGCAATTGTAATACACTGGTAACCTCAATAAAGTGCCTGGCTTTTACGTCTATACCAAAGGTATTGTACGCCTTGAGGGATATGTTCTCTAGAATTTCCACTAACCCGGATACTGCAGCAATCCTGCTTTTAGGATATTAACGGCTCTTTTTAAGGATTCCTTTTCCAACACGTAGGCAATTCTGATTTGCTGTTTTCCAAGTCCTGGAGTGGCATAAAACCCTGCAGCCGGAGCTACCATGACAGTTTCTCCATTCACCTCAAAATGCTCCAAAAGCCATTGGGCAAAATGATCAGCATCCTGTATAGGAAGTTCTGCTAAACAATAAAATGCCCCGCTGGGACGGGCAATCTTTACCCCATCAATTTTTTCCAGTTCCGATAATAAAAGATCTCGCCTGGAAACGTATTCTTCAATTACCTCATCAAAATAGCTTTGTGGGGTTTCCAGGGCAGCCTCACTGGCAATTTGAGCCATAGTGGGGGGGGAGAGTCTTGCCTGGGCAAACTTCAATACCGCCTGAAGTACCGCTTCATTTCGGGTTACCACACATCCAATCCGTGCCCCACACATGCTGTAGCGTTTGGAAACGGAATCTATTACAATAGCATGCTGTTCAATACCGGTTTCTCGTAAAACGGAATGATGCATTTTGCCATCATAGCTAAATTCACGATATACTTCATCGGCCACTAAAAAGAGATCGTATTTTTTAGCCAATTCAGCCAGTTGTTGAATCTCCTCCTTAGTGTATAAATAGCCGGTAGGATTTCCCGGATTACAAATCAATATGGCTTTGGTCTTAGAAGTAATTCGTTTTTCAAACGCTGTAATAGGAGGAAGCGCAAAATTGGTATCAATAGAAGAAACAATAGGGATCACATTGACATTGTTGGCAGTGGCAAAACCATTGTAATTTGCATAAAAAGGTTCCGGGATCATAACTTCATCCTCAGGATCAAGAATAGCTCCCATAGTAAAGGACAATGCCTCCGAACCTCCTGTAGTAACAATTATGTTCGATGAAGAAATGGCCATGCCATGTTTGCCATAGTAGGCGGCAATTTTTTTGCGATATTCTTCGGAGCCCTCCGTTCTGCTGTAGGCCAGTACATCTATCCGGGCATTTTTTATGGCATCCAATGCTATTTTCGGGGTTTTGATGTCGGGCTGACCAATATTTAAGTGGATAACCTTAACTCCTCTTTCTTTGGCCGCCTCCGCATAAGGGACCAGTTTTCGTATAGGGGAGGGGGGCATGGTAGCCCCTCTGGAAGAAATTTTTGGCATGCTCTAATCTTTAAGCAAAAATGGTGAAACCTAGCGTAGAAAACAACCTTTGCAATTACCCACCTGAAATCAATGTAATGTTAAAATAACGTTTTCAAAACAAAAAATTTGTTATTTTAAAAGATAAGAAACCGTTTACAGTGTATCTGGCCTATAAAAAAACATATTTGCTGCTCTTATTTTTTGCCTTTTCCCTATCGGGCTTCGGGCAGCATTTTCACATTTCCAACAAGAAAAAGTTTGAAAAGATTCGATTTGAACTGGTGAACAATCTTATGGTGGTTCCGGTAGAATTGAACGGGGCAAAGCTCAAATTTATACTGGATACCGGAGTAGGTAATCCTATTCTTTTCAACCTTACCAACCAGGATTCGATCCAAATCAATGATGTATCAACGATTTTCCTAAGGGGTCTTGGCGAAGGTGATCCCATTGAGGCACTGAAATCTGAACACAACACTTTTAAAGTGGGTCAGGCAGTCTGTTTTAATCAATCCTTATATGTTGTTTTGGATAAGGATTTGAATTTTTCTACCTCTTTGGGAATGCCGGTTCACGGTATTATTGGCTATGATGTATTTAAAGACTTTGTAGTTGAGGCGAATTATAGCAAGCGATTTTTGAAATTATATCGTCCGGAAGACTATCGGTACAAACAAGGAAAAAGGGCAGAAACCCTGCCGTTAAGCATTATTAATAAGAAAGCCTATGTGGAGGGTGCAGTAACCAAAAACGATAATACCGAGGCCCCGGTTAAATTGTTGGTTGACACGGGAAGTAGTGATGCACTTTGGCTTTTCCGGGATCCGGAAAAAGGTCTTGAAATACCGAACAAGAGCTATGAAGACTTTTTGGGGACGGGCTTGAATGGAAGTATTTTTGGAAAGCGTACCAAACTCAAGGGAATGCGGATTGGTAGCTTCCGATTTGATGAAGCAAAAGTGGCATTCCCTGACCGCGATTCCTTTGGCGCTATCAAGGATTTGGGAAATAGAAACGGTAGTGTTGGGGGAGAGGTGTTAAAACGTTTTAATGTGGTTTTTGACTACCCGGACAGCAAAATTACACTAAGAAAGAATGCCAATTTTAATATCCCTTTTCAATATAATCTTGCAGGATTGGACCTGCAACACAATGGGGTGCGCTACATTTCTGAAAGGATTACAGATTCCCGGGGAGTAGTGATATCCGAGCATAAAAAGTCTTTTGGTAATGTACAGATCCTAATGGGTAGTAGGACCCGGCTGAGTTTGGTTCCTGAAATTGTGGTCTCCGGTATACGAGCGGGAAGTCCGGCTGCAGAAGCAGGACTAAAGGAAGGAGATGTCATATTGGCGGTAAATGGAAAAAAGATCCACAAGTATAAACTGCAAGAAGTGCTTCAAATGCTCAATGCGCGGGAAGGTAAGCGCGTAAAAGTCCTTATTGAGCGATATAATAAAGACTTGCTTTTTTCTTTTGTTTTAAAAGATCTTTTTGAAATAAAAAGGCCCCAATAATAATTGAGGCCTTAATGCACTGTAATTTATTCTTTTTATTTTGAATCCTCGGCCAGGACTGTACCTTTGATTTTAAGTACTTTGGTGGGAGTATCTGCATTGGAAGTAACCGTTATCGCTTTTCTGATAGGTCCTACACGATTGGTATCATATTTCACCTGGATTTCTCCTGTTTTTCCCGGCAATACTGGTGCCTCAGGCTTCTTGGGAATTGTACAACCACAGCTGGACTTCACATCACTAATCACCAAAGGGACATCCCCGGTATTGGTAAATTCGAAGACGCGGATTCCGTCGCTGCCTTTTTCAATTTCCCCATAGTCAATGGTTTCGCTCTTGAACTCGATCTTAGCGCTTTTTTCCTGAGCCTTCACGGTAAGGGCCAAAAGCCCTATAAACAATAAAAATATTCCTCTTTTCATTTTTTTAGTTTTGGGTGAATTCAAAAGTAGGCGTTTTCAACCTTCCTCCAAAATTCTTTCGTTATGTTATAACGATGTTTATTTTTGTTTCGTATTCAGTGGATTGGTTATTCATGAAAGCTTAACATTGTTAATTCCATGCTTTCCAAAAAAGACCAGTCCTTTTCTTATTTTGACAAAAATTATACCGAATATGCAAATTCCTTCCAAATATGAACCCCAAAAGGTAGAGGAGCGCTGGTATGCATACTGGGAAGAGAACGATTATTTTACCTCCATACCGGATGATAGAGAGCCTTACACTATTGTAATTCCGCCACCTAATGTTACCGGGGTGTTACATATGGGACATATGCTTAATAATACCCTGCAGGACGTATTGATACGGAAAGCGAGGCTGGAGGGAAAGAACGCCTGTTGGGTCCCGGGAATGGATCACGCCTCTATTGCCACAGAAGCTAAGGTAGTAGCAAAATTAAAGGAGGAGGGAATTTCCAAATCAGAGTTGACCCGGGAAGCGTTTTTAAAGCAGGCCTGGGACTGGACTAATGCATATGGCGGGGTAATTCTTAAACAATTACGAAAACTGGGATGCTCCTGCGACTGGAAACGGACTAAGTTTACTATGGATGACGATATGTCAGCCTCGGTGATCAAGGTTTTTGTGGACTTGTACCATAAAGGACTCATTTACAGGGGATATCGCATGGTAAACTGGGACCCTCAGGCCAAAACCACGCTTTCCGATGAAGAAGTAGTGTATGAAGAGCGGCAGGGATTATTGTATTACCTGGCGTATCCCGTTGAAGGCTCTGATGAGATAGTGACCATAGCAACTACACGTCCGGAGACCATTTTGGGCGATACTGCAATTTGCATCAACCCTAATGATGAAAGATACCGGCATCTGAAAGGTAAAAAGGCCATTGTACCCATATGCAATCGGGTAATCCCAATTATTGAAGATAACTATGTAGATATAGAATTTGGGACCGGCTGCCTAAAAGTAACGCCGGCTCATGATGAGAATGATAAAAATCTGGGTGACAAACATGATCTGGAGGTTGTTGATATTTTTAATGATGACGCCACCTTAAATGCTAATGGACTACACTACGAGGGGAAGGATCGTTTTGTTGTCCGGAAGGAAATTGCCAAAGAACTTGAAGAAAAAGGCTTTTTGGGAAAAACCGAACCCTATCTCAATAAAGTAGGCACTTCCGAACGGACTAAGGCAGTTATTGAACCGCGGCTTTTGGACCAATGGTTCCTCAAAATGGAGGATTTGGCAAAGCCCGCCCTGGAGGCTGTGATGGAAAAGGGGGAGGTAAGGCTTTTTCCCAAGAAGTTCGAAAATACCTATCGGCATTGGATGGAAAACATTCGGGACTGGAATGTTTCCCGGCAATTATGGTGGGGACAACAGATCCCAGCCTATTATTTTGGAGAGGGGAAAGATGACTTTGTTGTGGCCAGGAACATTGAAGAGGCACTGGAACTGGCTAAAGCACGTACTCAAAACGATGCGCTAACTGCCAATGATCTCAACCAGGATCCGGATGTTTTGGATACCTGGTTCTCCTCCTGGCTTTGGCCCATTAGTGTTTTTGGGGGGATATTAGCACCTGATAATCCAGAGATCAAATATTATTATCCTACCAACGATCTGGTTACTGCTCCGGATATTCTCTTTTTCTGGGTGGCCCGCATGATTGTGGCGGGGTATGAATTTCGTAATGAACGGCCCTTTCAAAATGTATATTTCACCGGATTGGTCCGTGACAAGCAACGACGGAAAATGTCCAAATCGTTGGGGAATTCTCCTGATGCCCTGCAACTTATAGAAAATTTTGGGGCAGACGGCGTACGCGTTGGTTTGTTGTTGAGCTCTGCGGCGGGGAATGATCTGTTGTTTGATGAAGTCCTTTGCCAGCAAGGCGCCAATTTTGCTAATAAAATATGGAATGCCTTCCGATTGGTGAAAGGTTGGGAAGTGGCCGATTTGGATCAGCCCCGCGCAGCAAAAATTGGGCTGGATTGGTATACATCCCGTTTCAACCAGGTATTAAGGGAAATTGAGGGATATTTTGAAAAGTATCGCATATCAGATGCACTTATGGCTATATATAAGTTGGTCTGGGACGACTTTTGTTCCTGGCTGCTTGAGATTGTAAAACCAGAATACCAACAACCTATTGACCAAAAGACTTTTGAGACAGTTATTTTTTGGTTTGAGCAAAACCTAAAGATTTTACACCCTTTTATGCCGTTCTTAACGGAAGAGGTCTGGCAACATATTGATGAACGCACTAAAGAGCAGGCGTTGTGTATTGCAAACTGGCCGAAAACAGCTGATTTCAACGGTAAAGTGATTTTGGAATTTGAGTTTGCCTCAGAAGTGATTTCGGGTATACGAACGATACGAAAAGAAAAAAATATCCCTAACAGGGATGCCCTCCAACTTATGGAGCTAAGCGGTGAAGAATCGGTAGCTCCTATGGATGCTATCATTAAAAAACTGGGGAATATCACGGAAATTGAAACGGTGGAGGCCCCTGTAGATGGAGCGCTTAGTTTTAGGGTTAAAAGCAATGAATATTTTGTTCCGGTGACAGGAGCTATTGATGTTGAAGCGGAGATCCAAAAGCTCAACGAAGAGCTAAAGTACACTCGCGGCTTTTTAGCTTCCGTCCAAAAGAAGTTATCCAATGAGCGTTTTGTGAACAATGCCCCTTCCGAAGTGGTGGCCTTGGAACGCAAAAAAGCCGTTGATGCGGAGGCTAAAATTGAAACGTTAGAGAAAAGTTTGGCCAACCTCGAATAAAAGCCTCAATTGTGCTGTAGCCCAACGAATACTATAAGGTTTGGAGAACCGGAAAACCCTCCCTTTGGTAAAATAGTTTTATTTTTCCAGCAAACTATGGTTACAAAAGAGGTAATTATATTAGAACGAGGTGAAAATCTTGCGCCAGATTGCCGCCTGTCACACTCCGGACGTTTTACGGTGAGTTTGTCTAAACGCGATGGTAAGGAGAATGTGCCCAAATGGCATTGCCACTCCAACCCAATGCTGAGCTATGTACTCTTCGGCGGTAATAGGGAATTCAGGGAGCACCGTGTCTATGAGCGAAAAACGGGAATGCTGAATTTTTATAGGCGGTTTGAACTTCACAGGAACGATTACCATCCTGTTCCTTCTATGCATATCGGGCTTGAATTTGACGCTAATTTTTTAGAGGAGTACGGCTATGAAGAAAGTACTATTGAAAGTGTGGCACAGAAAAATATGGATGCACATTTGGTTTTTTTGCAGATTTTAAAGGAATCGTACTGGGAAGATGAGTATAGCGAAGATGCGATTACCATGTTACTCCTGGACTTTTTTTACCGATTGAAAGGCAATACCTGTGAAAACGAACGCCCTTTTTGGTTGCGAAAACTGCTGGAAGTGATACATGATCGATGGAATGAAACCCTTTTGTTGGGAGATTTGGCCACTTCGGTGCAAGTGCACCCTGTGACAATATCCAAAGGATTCCGAAAACACTTGTGCTGTACTTTGGGGGAATATCAGCGAAAACTAAAAGTACTGAAGGCACTGGAATTACTTAGGAACTCCGATCAATCCATAGGACAGACCGCTTTGGAGTGTGGCTTTTCCGATCAAAGCCATTTTACCCGTGCCTTTAAGACCTTTACAGGGTATTTACCCAAAGAATACTGCAAGCTTTAACAAGGCTAATTTCATTCTATTTTTATACAGGGATTAGAAGTTGTTTTGTAGCAGCAACCTTTTGATCTCACTTGAAATGAAAAATTTCCTCTATGGCATACTTGCTACAGTAGTACTTCACCCTGCCCTTTGCGCACAGGAGATGGAACACAACCGGGAAAATTTCAATCCCGTTTGGGTCAAACAAGTGTTGAATGCCTACAAAGGACTAATGGAAGGACCGGATATTGCCACGGCAGATATGCTATTTGCTGCTGCGGAGGCCATGCCTAAAAAGAACTGGGAAATGTACCTTCTTAGTGCTACTATTTATGCCCCAAATACTATGCGAGAACAGGCGTTACAAGGGGTAGATAAGGCTATTGAGAGTGGCTTAAGGGATGAAAACCTACTAAAATCGTTACCCGCATTGAAGCAATTACACGACACCGAAGAATGGGGGCGGTTACTACAAAAAATTGAAGGATTGATAGCGGAGGAACAGAACCGGATAGAAAATCCGGAAGTATTACATCTCTTAAAGGATCTATGGGAAAAGGATCAAAGCGCATTGTCTGAATACAATCAGCAGTTACAACAGTTGGATTCTGCTGCCACGGAGCAGCAGGCTGCGATCCTCTTTTTACCTGTAAAGGAGCGCTGGAATAGCAATAAGAAGTACCTGGATAGCATTGTGGACCTCTACGGTTGGCCGGGGTTTCGGCTTGTTGGTAAAGAAGGGACAAAAATAGCCTGGGCCATAGCACAGCATCATCCTGACATCTTTTTCAAAGAAAAGTGTCTGGCGTTAATTGGGGAAGCTGCCAAAATTGGGGATACCGATATCAATCATTTCGCTGAGCTAAGCGATAGGATCTCCCGGGACACCTGGCGTAAACAGCAATATGGGACAAGTTTCGGAAATGGTTTTGCTTACCCTATTGCCTCCCCGCATTTAGTGAATACCAGGAGAAAGGAGTTGGGACTAGCAGAACCCATTGAGGTTTATGCCATTTACCACGGTGTGGATTATACCCCACCTCAGCCGGAGGAATCGATAAAAATGGCAAAGGCTAATCACCGCCTGGCACAGAAATGTTTTACCGTATTTAAGGATTTACTACAAAAAGGATCCGTGGATGACGGTATGTCGCAGTTAAAGAAAGCGATAGATTTTTATGGTGATCTAACGGATACCCAACTATATACCGCAGCAGTCTTATTGTCAAAAACCGGTTCCGAAAAGGCATTGAATATGAGCTTTAGAATTCTCAAAGTGCTTATTTACAGGCATTCGGATGTAGTAGAAGAAATGTTGTCCGATACGGATCTACTCGCCTTGCATACAAAGCCCACATGGAAAGAATTAGTGGTGCTTTTGACTTCCCACTAGGAATCTTGTCCGTTTGGTTTTAGGTTACATTTAGCAAGCCTGTTGAAGGAGTACTAAAATTTATTTTTTTCGTAAAAGAAATAGGAAAGCTCTTAGGGTAACACTAATTTTAGGTGGTAATAGGATAAAAAACCGTGAGAACCTGGAAAATAAGGATACTTAAACTGGTACTACTGTTGATCCATTGTGTACTTACAGGATGTGATCCCGTGGGTTGCCTGGATGTGGAAATTCGGAATAATACAAGCCAGGATTTGATCATAAATTGGTATTCAAGTACAGTGATTTTTAGAAAGTCAAAAACGATCACCCAAGGAGAGAAACTATTAATTGAAGAAGACTCGTACTGTGAGGTTGCCGGAAAACCCACTCAATTGGACTACGATATATTCGATTCGATTGCGGTACTCTCCCTGCAAAATGAAGTTCTAAAAACCTGGAGACCGGAATCCGAACCAAAAAATATTTTTGATACCGTTAATGACTGGCAATTGCGAAGTACGGGAGAATGGGATTCTGCTATTCTGTTTGTGATTGAAGAATCAGATTTAGAATAAGTCTGTGCCAGATTCTAACTTATGGCCTATTCTTTTGGGTATGATATTGATTCCTTTGTGCAATTCTGAACACAAATAAATGGTATTTTTAAGGAAATTGATGATGTCCTTAAAAATGAAAAAATTACAAAAAACAGATATCCGGCAAGAAGTATTTGATCTTTACGATGCTTACGCGCACAATAAACTACAACGGCGGGAATTCATTGAAAAGCTTTCTGTTTATGCCGTTGGTGGTATTACGGTAGCTTCCTTACTTAGTTTTGTAATGCCAAATTATAGGGATACGCTTCTGGTTAACCCGAATGATCCTGAACTGGATTCCAACTTTATTACCTATAATTCAGTTAAAGGAGGAGGCGAAATAAGGGGATTGCTTTCCAAACCAAAGCAATTTGAAGGGAAACTAGGCGGTATCGTTGTGGTTCACGAAAACAGAGGACTCAATCCCTATATTGAAGATACTGCACGCCGGGCGGCTTTGGAGGGATTTATCACCCTGGCGCCGGATGCGCTCTCTCCTCTGGGTGGATATCCGGGAAATGATGATGAAGGCAGGGCAATGCAGCGCCAGAGGGATCGGTATGAAATGTTGGAAGATTTTATAGCTGCTTTTGACTATTTGAAAAACCACAAAGACTGCTCGGGAAAAGTAGGCGTGGTAGGCTTCTGTTTTGGTGGATGGATATCTAATATGATGGCGGTAAGGGTAGCGGATTTAGCAGCAGCGGTACCGTTTTACGGAGGTCAGCCCAAGGAAGATATTGATAAGATAAAAGCGCCGCTGCTATTGCAGTTTGCCGGGCTGGACAAAAGGGTAAATGCCGGATGGCCGGAATACGAAAAGGCGTTAAAAAAACACGGTAAAAATTATCAGGCTTTCATGTATCCTGAGGTAAACCACGGTTTTCATAATACGTCTACACCTCGTTATGATAAACCAGCTGCTGAATTAGCCTGGTCAAGGACAATGGATTTCTTTAAAAAGCATTTGAGGTAAGTATGGCGGTAACAATTTTGGTTTCGGGTTATCTTTTACCCTAAATGGTAAATATGAAAACAATTAGGTTTTTATTTCTGGCCACTATTTTGGGATGTTTGGGCTGTGCTACTCAACAACCTTCTTTTCAGGGGGTTGCATGGGAAAATCATTCATCTCCTTCTTCTTCAGGCTTTGATGCACAAGAGTTAAATAGGCTAACCCACTTTATAGATAAGAATTCTAATACTACAGGTTTGATTGTTATTAAAGATGGTAGAGTAGCTTATTCATATGGTGATTTGGAAAAGGTTAGCTATATCGCTTCTTGTAGAAAAAGCGTATTAAGCATGTTGTACGGAAAGTACGTAGAAGATGGCACTATTGATTTGACCACAACCCTTGGCGAACTCGGGATTAATGAAAAGGATGGTCTTTTACCCATAGAGCTGACAGCAACTATTGACAATGTCATCAACTCGCGTTCAGGGGTACATCATGTTGCTTCCAACGGCGGGTATGATAAAAAGAATTTTTTACCGAGGGGTTCGGTGAAGCCGGGAGAGTATTTTGTTTATAACAACTGGGACTTTAATGTGGCGGGACATATTTTTGAACTATATGCGGAAAAAACCATCTATCAGGAATTGGAAGAACAATTTGCCAGACCCCTGGGTTTCCAGGATTGGAATATAAAAAATCAGAGAAAATCCGGAAAACGAAGTAAATCTCAGTATCCCGCTTATCACATATATCTGTCCACCCGGGATATGGCCAAATTGGGACAATTAATGCTCAATAAAGGAGAATGGAAGGGAAACCGGTTGATTTCAAAAGAGTGGATTACGAAAACCACCACCACTGTAACCCCATTTGAAACCCTTGTGGAACGTTATGGTCCGGCGGATCCTGATGGCATACATATGTCGTATGGATATATGTGGTGGTTGTTGGATAATTTTCAGGCTAAGCCGGAATATGAGGATGCATTTTCGGCCATTGGATATGGGGGACAATACATTACCGTTTTCCCAAAGTTGAATATGGTTATTGCCCACAAAACCAAACTGGGACTTTTTAACTATATCGGCTTAAAGAAGGATGGGGATAGGCATTATTGGGACATTGTTCATAAAATTGTGGATGCACATTTTTGAGAAATGTTGGTCTTTTCCCTTGGCGCTTTCACAAAGAAGAAAATGGAATTAGATGGTCCTTTAAATATCTACAGGCCAGCTGCCTAACTGACCTGTACGTATAAATTAACCTAAACTTGATGTAAAACTACTAAAGGACAATATGTCTTTAGATCAACAAAAAATGAATAAGAATTAATGAAAGATTAATATGCTTCAAAATCTATTGAGGCTTCTTATCTTGAAATCACTTTTGAAAAAGGTTCAGCGTTGAACAAACGAAAAATTTTTATCGCTGTATTCATTATTTCCATTTTTGGACTGGCCTTTGTACAATACCGCTATCTTCAAATAGGGTTGAACCTGGCTAAGGTTCAATTTAATGAGAAGGTGGAAAAAGCCATATCGGATATTGGAGTGGGCCTTCGAAATAGAAATCAGCTTACCTATTTAATGGCAAGTGCTATGAAAAGGGATACGTCTTTTTTTAGGACCAGCCCGGACAGTGTAATTGATGCTTCCAGTTACTTTTTAAATGATTATTTGGTCGAAAATCTGACGAAACACGGAGTTGAGGCGGATTTTTCGTACAGCTTAATGGCAAGAGATTCTGCGTACTACTTATATTCTCCCAACACATTCAAAAGCGATAAGAACATTGTTACGTATCCTTTACTTTTGGAAGGGTATTTGCCAAAACTTTTTGATCAGCGTTTTATCCTCAACCTAAAATTCAATAATCTAAATGGTTATTTTTTATCACAGTTGAACGGTCTTACCTTACCAAGTCTATTGTTTTTAATTGGAATTGTTTTAGTAGTGCTTTGGGCATTGCGAACCTATTATTGGCAAAAAAGCGTGATCACTACAACAGACGAGTTTATTAATAACCTTACTCATGAGTTAAAAACCCCGGTTTTTTCCATAAATCTGGCCTCAAAGCTGTTGGAGGATAAGGTCCTGGAAAAAGACAGGACCTTTTTGAATATTATTAGGCAACAAGGAGAACGTTTAACCGGACATATTGAAAAAGTCCTGGAATTGGCTACCGTAGAACGCAAAAAAGCCGTTTTGCATTTAGAACCGATCGATTTTTATCCTAATTTAAAGAAGGTCTGTGAAGCGTTTAAAACATTGGGTAGTTTAGAAAAGATGGAGTTTACCTATTCCATGGAGGGGTCCGGTTATTTCATACGGGCAGAAGCGTTCCATTTGGAAAATGTAATAAACAATTTGTTGGACAATGCAAAAAAATATGGTGATCATCCTACAATCCACCTATCCAGCTTTTTAAAGAAGGACTGGCTTTTTATTTCCGTACAGGACACCGGGAAAGGCATTACGGATGCGGAAAAAGACAAAGTTTTTCAGAAATACTACCGCGTTAAAGATGAGGAAAACCAAAAGGTAAAAGGATTTGGATTAGGGTTAAATTACGTGAAGACCATTGTCAAAAAACATGGGGGTAAGATCTCTTTGGAAAGCAAAATTGGGCAGGGAACAACCGTAACCGTTCAAATACCATTGATTGCTCATGGATAAAAATAGCAGAATATTACTGGTAGAAGATGAGGAAGCTTTAGGCTATCTGTTGAGTGAATACCTGGGTATGAAATCGTTTACTGTGCACTGGGCTAAGAATGGGAATGAGGCCATTGGCCTTTTGGAGAGAAGAGAATTTGACCTTGTGCTATTGGATGTTACTATGCCGGTAGTAGATGGATTTACTTTGGCTAAACGCATAAAAGAGAAGTATCCGGAATTACCATTTCTTTTTCTTACGGCGCGTTCTTTAAAAGTTGATGTGCTAAAAGGATTTTCATTAGGTGCAGTGGATTATTTGAAAAAGCCTATTGATGAAGAGGAACTTGTTGCACGAATTACTGCCATCTTATCCAGGATACAAGTCATTCCTCCTGACAAAGAGCCGAAACGTTATTTGTTGGGCAGCTACATTTTTGATGCCGTTAACCAAAAATTGGTTTTCGAAGGGGAGGAAACCGGCCTTACCAGTCGGGAGAGCGAGTTATTACAATTATTAGCGGACAACAAAAATAATCTTTGCAGTCACCGGGATATTCTCATACAGCTTTGGGGAGAGAACGATTATTTTAACCGCAAGAGCCTTAATGTATTCATTACCCGATTAAGGACCTATTTGAAAAAGGATCGCAAGATTCGTATAGAAAATGTACATGGGAAAGGATTCATACTTAGCCTACAGGATAATTGACAAATGGTGGAAATGCCCATAAATTCTTAATTTTAGCCTGTGGAAACCTATGCGACGGCCTTATTGTATGCTATCCCCTTTTTTGTAGGATTAGTGGTACTGGAGGTCCTTTACGGCTCCCTGGTGAAGGATCAAAAACACAATGTTATGGACACGGTGAGCAGCCTGAGCTCCGGCCTTACCAATATTATTAAGGATTCTTTAGGTCTTGCGGTGGTTTTGGTCAGTTATCCTTTTTTGGTAGATCATTTAGCACTTTTGGAAATTAAAGCCAACTGGTTAGTTTGGCTGGTAGCCTTTTTGGCTATTGATTTTGCCGGATATTGGAATCATCGATTAAGTCATCATGTCAATATTTTTTGGAACCAGCATGTAATCCACCATAGTAGTGAGGAGTTCAATTTGGCTTGTGCGTTGAGACAATCTATTTCCAATGTGGTGGGTTACTTTGCGCTTTTACTGATTCCTGCAGCGCTTTTAGGCGTACCCAACGAGGTCATTGCCATTCTGGCACCCGTTCATTTATTTGCGCAGTTTTGGTATCATACCCAACATATTGGAAAAATGGGTTGGTTAGAATATGTGATCGTTACCCCTTCGCAACATAGGGTTCACCACGCTATTAACCCGGAATACATCGACAAAAACCTGGGGCAAATACTTTGCATATGGGATAGAATGTTCGGGACCTTTCAGAAGGAATTGGATCATATTCCTCCACAATATGGGGTATTGAAACCCGCGGCCACCTGGAACCCTATACTCATTAACTTCCAGCATTTTTGGAGATTGTGCCTGGATGCCTGGCGGACGAAAAAATGGGTAGACAAATTGCGAATTTGGTTTATGCCTACCGGATGGCGACCTGCTGACGTGGTCAAAAGATACCCTGTTTCAAAGATTGAAGATGTCTATAACTTTTCAAAATATAGCTCCGGAGCCAGCAACCTACTAAAAGGGTACTCCATTTTTCAACTTTTGTTTAGCACAGGCTTAATGCTGTTCATGTTTTACAATTACACCGCGATTGGATTTAACAATTTGCTAATTTTTGGCGGTTTTGTGTTTGTTGGGATTTTTGGATATACCACCCTTATGGATAGAAAACGATATGCCTTTTGGGTGGAACTCATAAGAGGGATCGCAGGATTAGCGGTCATTTTGATTTCCGGGGACTGGTTTGGAATAAACGCCTATCTGGAATGGGGTAGTGCCGTAGTAGGGTGCTATTTTTTGGTTACTATATTTTGCGGCTTTTATTTCACCTTTTTGGAGCGGTCATTGGTAGCACAATCCCCCAATGCCACGCTTTAGACTCCTTTTATCTCATTGTCAACTAAAGCAATATAGCTTTTCATAGCTTCCTCTACACTGATATTCTGTGCCTGAATAAGGGCGTTTGCTTTAAATGCATTAATCAAAGGCGTCTTACTGCCGGGATTTCTGTCGTTTTTAGTCGCTATTTTATAATAGGCATATAATTTTAGCAAAGTGTCTGCTGGCAGAGGATGTGTATAGCGATTTACAAAATCCACTGCTTGGTCAAATGCTTTTTTTAATTGTTCATCAATCATCCTGGTCCCCTAACATAGCTATGCACGTTCTTGCCCCAACTACCTTTTGATTTAATCCAACGCAAATCTTGCAGTTTAATGGTAAAAGCAAGTCTACACGGGAACCAAATTTAATAAAACCTGCATCCTGGCCCTGTACCACTTGTTCCCCTTCTTCTGCGTAGTTCACTATTCTTCGGGCCACGGCACCTGCGATTTGTCGGTAAAGGATCTCCCCGAATTTTGGGGTATGTATCACTACTGTGGTTCGTTCGTTTTCAGTACTGGATTTGGGATGCCACGCAACCAAATATTTACCGGGATGATATTTTGAATAGGTAACGGTGCCGCTGGCGGGATATCGTGTTACATGAACATTTACAGGTGACATAAAGATGGATACTTGTCTCCTAGGCTCCTTAAAATATTCCGTTTCCTCTACCTCCTCTATGGCTACTACTTTGCCATCGACCGGGGCAAGTATTTCATCAAAGTTGGGGGTGACCGGTCTTTTGGGATTCCTGAAAAACTGAAGGATGAGTACAAGAATTATCAGCGCAGCAAGTTGTAAGGCCCATCGTAATACGACCATGGAAATAAAATAGTGTGCTCCTACAATAACAATCACACATAGGAAAAAGGTGATTAGAATGATGTTTTTACCCTCTTTATGAAACATAGCTGAATACGATTAATGTCAAATACGCGAAGGGTGCGGCAAAGATTAAACTATCCAAACGGTCCAGGATTCCTCCATGTCCCGGTAAAATTGCCCCGCTATCCTTAACCCCGGCTACGCGTTTAAATTTGGACTCCAATAAATCGCCAAAATTTCCCATAATTACCAATACTACAGCTAAAATCATCCATTGACTCAAATTTAGTATGGGTTCATATTTGGCAATAAAAAAAGCCGCAACCAAGGCAAAAATAAGACCTCCAAATGAACCTTCAATTGTCTTTTTAGGAGAAATTGAAGGAAACAATTTGTTTTTGCCAATCGTTTTGCCAACCAGATAAGCGAAAGTATCGTTTACCCATATCAAAATAAAAATGCCCATGATCAAGAACTTGGCAAACTCATCGTCCTTGTAAGGAATCATGGTTAAGAAGATGCAACCTCCGCCAATGTAAAACACCGCGATAAGCACTTTTTGGATATCGGAAAATCTGGTTTGTTTTTTTGAAAAAAGATAACTCAACAGCGCTAAGTTTACCGTTAAGGTTATCACCATCAACAGTCTGATAATTGTGAAATTTTGAACAATGTAGATAAATGCCCACCACAGTGCCAGGTAGGCCAGGAACACGTAATACCCTCTTATTTTAACTAATCTTTTAAACTCGTACAAGCACCCGAGGCCAAACACCATGAATAGAAAGTCGAAGGCATCGGAACTCAAAAAAACCGAGGCTAACAATAAAAAGACATATACTATCCCGGTGATGGATCGTCGGAGAAGCTCCTTCATGTGATCAGTAATCTTCCAGGAGTAAAAGATAGACATTTTTTGAGGTACTTCCGTAAGACAGGAAATCATTCTTATTTTCCGGAGTAGGTAAAAAATGTTTTAGGGTAGTAATATTATCCGGGATGTTTTTTTGATACCTCTTTTTGATAATTTTTAAGGCTTCGCTGATGGAATCCACCAATTGGCTGGTAGTGGCAAATACAATGAGATTGCCGGGCAGTTCATTTAGCTTTTTTTCTTTGATTTGATTAGAGCACACCAAAATGGAACCATTGTGGGCAATGAGGTGCTCACAGGTAGTAAAGAAAATGTCACTTTCCTTTGTTTTGTCCGTAAAAGAAATCTTTTCTGTGGCAAACCTTTCGTTAATTCTTTTGTCCAGGGTATAGAAGGAATGGCTTTGCCAATCATTTTCGGAAATGATGTTGTTTAACCCAAGCCGCACCTCGGAAAAGTCTTCGCAATAAATGAATTTGCCACCGTTTTTTTTGAAATAGATTGTAAATTTTTCATCCAGTGGGATCTTCAGATCAGGCATGTGATCTCCCCTGGTCTCTAAAGTTTCCTTTGGGACTTTTTTTCCGCCTCCAAAAAGTTTGTCTAACAATCCCATATTCAGGTTACGGCAAAATACAAGTGAAACAGAGCGATTATCTATCGCCTGTTATTTCACTTCTTCTTGAGGTGTATCTTCTACAGCGGTATCTTCTAACCCATCTGCTTTTTCAAAAGGACGTTTTCCGAATATTTTTTCCAAATCATCTTTAAAAATGACCTCTTTTTCCAATAACCGCTCTGCAAGCTGTGTTAATTTATCTTTACTTTCCTCAAGTATTTCTATGGCCCGCTGATATTGTTTTTCAATTATTTTTGAGATTTCCTCATCAATTTTCTGTGCTGTTTCCTCGCTATAGGGTTTGGTAAATCCATATTCCGTCTGACCACTGGAATCATAATAGGTAATATTACCTAGCTCATCGTTTAATCCGTAGATGGTGACCATAGCTCTGGCTTGTTTCGTCACTTTTTCCAAATCGCTCAAGGCACCGGTGGAAATCTTATTAAAGATCACTTTTTCTGCCGCTCTACCGCCCATCGTGGCGCACATTTCATCCAACATCTGTTCCGGTCTAACGATCAGACGTTCTTCAGGTAAATACCAGGCGGCGCCTAAGGATTGCCCCCGTGGTACAATGGTCACTTTCACCAAAGGAGCTGCATGTTCCAGCATCCAGCTTACGGTGGCATGACCTGCCTCATGGAAGGCAATGGTTTTCTTTTCTTCCGGAGTGATGATTTTGTTCTTTTTCTCCAAACCTCCAATGATCCGATCCACAGCATCCAGGAAATCCTGTTTGGTTACTGCCTTTTTTTCTTTACGGGCAGCGATTAGGGCAGCTTCATTACACACGTTGGCGATGTCTGCTCCCGAAAACCCGGGGGTCTGTCTGGCAAGAAAGTCCAGATCCAGCGTTTCCGCCGTTTTGATAGGTCTTAAATGGACCTCAAAAATTTCTTTTCGTTCCCGAATATCCGGAAGGTCAACATAGATCTGGCGGTCAAACCGGCCTGCCCGCATAAGTGCTTTATCCAGAACGTCTGCACGGTTGGTGGCGGCCAGGACAATAACATTAGTATTGGTCCCAAAACCATCCATCTCCGTGAGTAATTGGTTTAAGGTGTTCTCACGTTCGTCATTGGAGCCGGTAAAATTATTCTTACCACGAGCTCTACCAATAGCATCAATTTCATCAATAAATATGATGGAGGGTGATTTGTCCTTGGCTTGTTTGAAAAGATCCCGCACTCTTGAGGCACCTACTCCAACAAACATTTCCACAAAATCTGAACCTGAAAGGGAAAAGAAGGGGACTTTGGCTTCCCCGGCAACAGCCTTTGCCAAAAGTGTTTTTCCGGTTCCGGGAGGTCCCACCAATAGGGCACCTTTAGGAATTTTTCCACCCAAAGAGGTATACTTATCCGGATTTTTCAAAAACTCTACAATCTCCTGTACCTCTTCCTTGGCACCTTCCAAACCGGCAACATCTTTAAAAGAGGTACGCGTATCCGTTTTTTCGTCAAACAATTTGGCCTTGGACTTTCCAATATTAAAGATCTGCCCTCCGGCGCCTCCACCAGCTCCTCCGGACATTCTACGCATCAGATAGATCCAGATACCGATTAGAAGAATAAAAGGGAGTAAAGATAGTAACAGATCTCCCAGTACATTGGACTCCGTGTCAAACTCCACTATGGTATCCAGATTGTTTTCTTTCTTTATTTCCGTGATCTCATTCTGAAAAATCTGTAAATCCCCATAGTCCAGAATATACTGGGGCACCAAGCCGGATGTTGGAAGCATAGGCTTATCGGCAACCCCTTTATGGACATCTTTTTTTAACGCTTCTTCTGTTAAAAAGACTTTTGCCCTTCTGGTATTGGTAATAATAATAATTTTAGAAATATCACCGTTTCTCAAAAACTCCTGAAGTTCTGATGTGGTTGTTTTTTCCGTATTGGAAAACGTAGCACTACCAAAAAATTGGAATCCCAAAATTAGAGCAATGATCACTCCGTAGATCCACCACGAACTAAACCGTGGTTTTTTGGGTGTATTTGAATTTTCTTTAGCCATTTTTTAATGATTGTAATCACTCTCCACCATAGTGACTTTAGCATCTCCCCAAAGTCCTTCTATGTCGTAAAATTCTCTCGCATGTTTTTGGAACACATGTACCACAACATTAACATAGTCCATTAAAACCCATTCGGCGTTATCTGCACCTTCTATGTGCCATGGTTTGTCTTTAAGAGATTTGCTTACCGTCTTTTGAATGGAAGAGACTATGGCGTTAACGTGAGTGTTGGAGGTTCCATTGCATATCACAAAATAGTCGCAGACTGTGTTTTCTATTTCTCTAAGATCCAGAAGATTGATGTCTATTCCTTTTACCTCTTCTATTCCTGCAATTACTAAAGCTATTAGATCATCTGCGCTAACTTTGGTTTTCTGCATTCAAAAATTTTAGTTTTTACAAAGTTATTACTTTTTTGTTTTGCCTTACGGTGTTTTTAACATAACCTTGAAGGGTTCAAAACGCACGTATGACTATGAGAATTATCAAACTTGATGCCACGGAATCCACAAATCAATATTTGAAGGAGATGGCAATGAAAAAACAACTTGAAGATTTCACCGTAGTGAGTTGCACACATCAGCAAAAGGGGAGGGGGCAAATGGGGAATACCTGGACTTCTGAGAAAGGTAAAAATCTAACAGTGAGTGTGTTAAAACATTTTTCTGACCTTGACGTTTCCAAAGTATTCTATTTGAATCAGGCAGTATCATTGGCTATCCTCAAGGTGTTACGTAACCTGGCAATTCCCGGAGTAAAGGTGAAATGGCCAAACGACATAATGTCAGGAAATCAAAAAATTTGTGGGATTTTAATAGAGACATTGCTCAAGGCGAATCGCTTAAGATCCTGTATAATAGGATTTGGACTTAATGTAAACCAAACTGAATTTGGTGTTCTGGAAAAAGCATCATCAATGAAAAACATTACGGGACAGTATTACGATTTGGAGCCTTTGCTGGATCAAATTTTAGATCAACTGGAACAATATCTTAAGTTTACCACCGCTTCCGGCGGCCAACAGCAACTTCGAAAAGAATACGAAAGCGCCCTTTTTCAAAAAGATGCCCTTTCACTTTTTTCGCCTACGGTTGGAGAACGTTTTCAGGGAAGGATCCTTGGTGTTTCGGAGGCAGGCCGACTTATGGTGGTCAAGCAGGATGGCGTGCTAACAAGCTTTGACAATAAAGAAGTGCAACTGATCTATTGAGCAATTACCTCCATATTATTGGATAGCGTATCCATAAAACTGGTTATGGGTCCTTTCACCATCATGGCCATCATAGCATTAAACTCCCCCTGGAAGCTCAATTGCACTTCGCAGGAAGAGGAATTGATTTCTTCAAGGGTCGCAGTCAACGTAAAAGGCAATTTGTCGCTTGCGGCTCCAAGCACTATTTTATTAAACGGATGTTTTTCTTTGGTCCGAAGCACTATTTCGGGCATACCACTTAAAGCAAATTTGAAGGTTTCTTCATCCAATACCTCAAATTTGTTCAGGTTTTCTGGCATAAGTCGCTCAAAATTTTTGATGTCTGTCAAAAACTCAAAAACTTCTTTTCTACTACGATTAACGGTCTTTTTAGCTGTTTCAATGTGCATTTGTTCATGGTTTCCATTGGTCCGGAGCTTTTCTCCATTCCAATAAAGTCTGTAACTGCTCTTCTTTAAGATGGTCGTTGGCTATGGCCAGCTCAATTAAATGGGAATAATTACTTAAAGTATGCAAGTTAACCTCATTTTTTTCAAAATTATTTACGGCAACATCGAATCCGTAAGAAAAAATAGCCACCATCCCCATTACATCGGCTTGGGAGGATCTAAGCGCGTCAACTGCATTGAGACTGCTCTTTCCCGTACTAATCAGATCTTCAATTACCACTACTTTTTTTCCAGGTGCTAAATAGCCTTCAATCTGGTTTTTTCGACCGTGGGATTTAGGTTCGGGACGCACATAAACAAAAGGCAATTCCATGGCAGCCGCTACCAAAACCCCCATACCAATGGCTCCTGTGGCTACTCCTGCAATTACCTCAGGGGCTGCGTACAACTGTTTAATCTGTTTCACCATTTCTGTCCTGACGTAGTTTCTTATTTCAGGAAAAGAGAGGATAATCCTGTTGTCGCAATAGATTGGGGATTTCCAACCGGAAGCCCAGGTAAAGGGACTTTCAGGACTCAACTTAATTGCATTAATTTGTAGCAACAGCTCCGCTGTTTTTTTAGCGCTGTCCTTGTTCAAAATCATTGCGCAAATGTATAAAGTTTTTGTTAATGAGTCCGTACTAATACTCACCAGTACCCTACCAGGTAACCATAAAGGCAATGTGTTTACTTTGGATAGCTATTCCATTGATTATGCCATAACCTCCTTGTCCAAAAAGATTTTAAAAGAAGCGTACATCTATGAGCCGGGGGAGGACATTTTAGAAAAGTTTACCAGCAAGATCCCAATGATTGTGGCCGGTGGCGGGCTGGTTAAGAATAAAAAAGGCAAAGTTTTGTTTATTTTCAGAGAAGGCAAGTGGGATTTACCCAAGGGGAAATTAGACAAGGGAGAGTCTATTGAGGCTGCAGCGGTTAGGGAAGTTGAAGAGGAGACTGGAGTGAAGAACCTTCAAGTGAAAAAGTACCTGCAAACCACGTATCATATTTTTAGGCGAAGTGGGGTTTACCGACTTAAAAAAGTATATTGGTTTGAGATGTTTACGGACTATTCGGGGACTTTGATAGCGCAAGAGGAGGAGGGGATTACCGCGGTAAAATGGAAAGGGCCAAAAAAAGTGGAAAAAGCACTTAGCAATTCCTACCAAAATATCAGAATTCTTTTTGAGGAAAATCTAGTTTTTTAATAGTTCTTCCGTCCGGCTGTTCTTTAAAATACGATATACCGGATAGCGCAAGTGGGCTTTTTCATAATGCCGGGAACGTTTGTATATCCAATCCAATTGCTCGTACCCGTTTTGGGCAAAGCTTTCTTCTGCATTCCTTTTCAGATCAAAACTATCCTTTAATCCCGGGTTTTCTCGTAAGATTTGCGCTGCTACATCTTCAAAAACATAGGGTGAAAATCCTTCTTTTCGTTGTAAAATGGCATCAAAAAAATTCCAATTAAAGAAAGAGTCTACCGCTTCAGGTTCCAATGTTTCCAAAAGATATCGAATCCCATCCTGTTGGGTGCGGACAATAAAATCCCCTTTCTGGAACCCAATCTTTCCCGTGGAAGAGGTGACTTCTGTCCCGTAATGGAGATAATGTCCTTCGTAAGGCCTTTTGTACGTTTGATAATCCGTAATACGATACATTTCTACTTCCAGAACCGTATCCCTATCCAATTCAAAAAAATCTATCTCATTAGCGGTCAATCGCTCCATGATATTTTTCCAACCCCGTTTGATGATATACCCAGCAGGTACTATGATAGAATCCGAAGGGCAATAATAATTTTGATAGACAATGTGCTTCTCAAAGGGTTTTGTTTCGTCGTATCGTAATCTTGGGAGTCCCGTAACAGCACTCATTACAGTATCGGCGGTATACCCCTTAAAATTTAGGATAGATGAAGCGGTGGTATCTACAGCCCACTGAATGGGGTACGTCTTTAACAAAGCATTGGTATCAAAAGCTTTGGTCCTAAGTTGTTTGATTTTTTCGAAATCACGGTCCACTATGGCAATCATTTCACGCATGAGCTGATATGTTCCCCGGACACGTTGCTTATAGGGTTTTAGCATATGAGTTTCCACCATTAATCCTAAGGTATTCCAAAGGGTAGTGTAGCCGGTTGAAAACCTTGGGTGATCCATAAATTGAGAAAATCCTGTTTCCGGAGGACGGTTAAACACATTGACATAGGGTGTAATGTCCCAACCCGAATCGCTTAGACGCCTTTCCAAATTTGGCATTAGACTTTTGTGCAGATATGCTCCCATGCCACCGCCAAGTTTGTTATGTTGCGTGAATAAGTGCGTTAAGGTGTACTGATAATTGGCCCCGTTGCTCACGTGGTTATCGATAAAAACATGGGGTTGGACCAAGTGAAAAATGGAGGCAAAAGTCTTAGTGTTTTCCGTATCCATTTTAACAAAGTCCCTGTTAAGGTCATAATTTCTGGCATTGCCTCGGAAACCATAGGCCACAGGCCCATTTTGATTTACCCGTGTAGTGGTATTTCGGTTGAGCATTCCCCCAATATTGTATACGGGCAGGGTGGCGATCACTACATTTTCGGGTATGGAAAAAGTTTGTTGGGCTAAATCCCGAAACAAAAGCATAGTAGCATCAATACCATCACTCTCCCCCGGATGGATGCCATTATTAATTAAAATTATGGCCTTTTCCTCCTGTATTTTTTGAAAATTAAAGTCCCCGTCCGGATTATAGGTTACCAGATGTAATGCATGACCACTATCTGTTTTTCCAATCGTTTGCACGTTGATTTCAGGAAATTCTTTTGCCAAAAGCAGATAAAAGTCTATCACCTCCTGGTAGGTGGCGGTTTGAGTGCCTTGGGAATTTTCGAATGGTATTGCAAAACTGGTAGGATCTTCCGCTATATACTCTTTACAGCTCAGCTGAACAAAGAAACCCAATAAGAGTAAGGAAAACAACTGAATACGCATGGTTCCTGATACCTTGAATGATGGCTTTTCAAAAGTAGAAAAACTCCTTTTAAGAAACCTTATGCAAATTCGTCATGTCGGCCAGGTCCAATTCGTAAATGGGCTTGGTGATAAAATCTATTTGATGCTTGCTGGTATTCGCGTAGGATTCCCATTTTTTTCTATCCCTGATATCTATGGAAGATGTGACTATTTTGATGGTTGTGCTGGGGATTCCGGACAGTTTAAGGAACTCTTCCAAAAACGTCCACCCATCCATTATGGGCATATTTATATCCAGGAAAATTACCTCAGGCAGTGCCTGCTTGTTCTCCCTTAGCAGTAAGATGGCATCCAATGCAGATTTACCATTGTTAAATTCCTGTATCAAGAGGTCTTCCGATACTTTGGCCAATAGTTTTCTAAGCCCAAAGATGGTAATGCTATCGTCGTCTATTATGTAAACAGATTTATGCTTCATTCTTAAAGTATACACTGAAGACAGATCCAACATTTACCTCACTGCAGGCCATTATTGTTCCACCCATAGCCTCTATTTGGTTTTTCGTAATGTAGAGCCCTATGCCCCGTGCGTCTTTGTTGTTGTGGAATGTCTTATACATTCCAAATAGCTTGTTTCCATATCTGCTCAGATCAATTCCCAGCCCGTTGTCCTTGATACTAAAAATAGTATGTTCTTTTTCCCAACGGCTGGTAAGGGTTATTTCCGGCGTCCGATCGGGGTGTCTGTACCTCACGGCATTGGTCAAAAGATTAAAAAGAATACTCTCCAGATATGCCGGTACCGCTTTTACATGGACTTGATCTGAGATCTCGTTGACCACCTTCCCATGGTTCTGCTGAAGAATTGCAGACAGGTTCTGCATAACTTTGGTAATCTGTTCGTTAAGATTCAAAGATTTTCTCTCCAGGTTAACATTGGTGCTTATATCAATTACTTCATTTAAGTTCTCTAAAGTACCCATCAGGTTGTCCGAGGCTTCTCCTAACATTTCCAGTATCCGTTCTTTTTCGACATCCTCCTTTTCTTTGACCAGAATATCTAAAAGCATGGCAAAGTTGGCGGTATGCGAACGTAAATTGTGCGATACAATATGTGCAAAATTGATAAGTTTTTTATTCTGTATTGCGGTAACGTTGATCAAGTCCTTAAGTTGATTTTCTTTTTGAACAATTTCTGAAATATCTACACTAATCCCTATAATACCTTTACTCTCTCCCTTGAGGTTAAGCCATGGGATTTTTGAGGTAAGAAAAGGGGTGGAATTTCCATTTTTCTTTACACCGATAGTTCTTTTCCCCAAAATGGGTTGTTGGGTTTTTATCACCTGTAAATCTTCATCCCTGGAGATTTGCGCTATATCATTTTCATAAAGGTCAAAATCTGACTTTCCTAATACCGCATTGGGATCATCTACTCCCAGGTAATCGCATTCTGCCTTGTTCACCAGGACTTTTCTTGACTCCAGATCCTTAATGAAAACATTTAAGGGGAGGTTGTCCACCAGGGTTCGTAAAAGCTGTTCACTTTCCCTGGTTTTAATTTCTTGTGCTACCTGTTGGGTAACATCCTGAAAGGTTCCGACAAGACGGGTAATTTTGTTGTTTTGGTAAAGGGGTTTCCCCGCAGCAATTACCCATCTTTCATTGCCTTTTGCCGTAACCACCTGCAGTTTTTCATTCCAGGCAATTCCACGGTGGATCCCATTATGTATTAACATGGCAATAGTATTCCTGGAATGTCCCTGTTTATAAAAGTTTATTCCTGTTTCAACACTAGGAACAAAATCTAAGGGAACCTCGTGGATCTTTTTGGTCATTTCCGACCAGCTAAGCTGATCCGTATCGATATGATATTCCCAAATACCCACTTTGGTTATTTCGGATTGATCCCTTAAAAGACTTTCTAACTTTTCATACTTAGCTTCTTGTTCCATTTGATCGCTTACATCCTCAACCTTTAGAATGGCCCCTAGAATGTTTTCATTTGCATCTCTCCAGGGGGTAGTGGTCCATTTACACCAACGTTCCCGACCTTCTTCAGATGTCCAGTATTGGATACCAGATTCTATATGTCCGTTAAAAGACTTCCTTAACTGTTTTTCCCAAAGTGTACTCCCGGTAGTATCCCATAATTTTAAAATAGTGTTTCCTATTACACTCTGATTTGCCTTCTCAAAATAGTCTTTCCATGCCCGGGAAGCAGTGACCAGTTCAAAATTGGTATTTATAAGTGCAATGGGTTGTGGTAGTTGTTGTACCAGGTAGTCATAGACATGTGTTCCAATAGCTTTCAAACGGGGGATTTTTAAGATATGGGATAAAACTCAAGTATTTTCCTACAAAAATATATATCTATAACTGGAAAGCCTGTTTAATGTTGTGTACGGTCAAAAAGATGTGGTAAGTATTCGGATATGTAGGAAAAATGAGGTGAACCCAACCGGGAAAAACGCTTAATTACCGATTATTTCCCTGGTGGGTAGCCACTACGGTTTCCGGAACCAGTCCTGTATAATCCCCCCCATTCCGGATAACATCGCGAACAATAGAAGAGCTGATATATGATTTTCCGGACGAGGTTAACAGAAAAACCGTTTCAATTTCTGAAAGCTTTCGGTTGGTATGTGCAATGGCTTTTTCAAATTCAAAATCACCAGGGTTGCGCAAACCCCGGAGGATGAAGTTGGCATTTATTTCTTTGCAGAAATGCACGGTGAGCCCCTCATAGGTTAGCACTTTTATCTTAGGCTCGTTTGCAAAGGCTTCCTCAATAAAACGTTTTCTTTCTTCCAGGGTGAACATATACCTTTTTTCCGCATTGATCCCTATGGCGATAACCAGTTCATCAAATAGGGTAATTCCCCTTTGAATAATATCGTAGTGTCCCAGGGTTAAGGGGTCAAAGGAACCGGGAAAAATTGCACGCCTCATGCGGGGTAGTGTTGGTATTTGGTTAAAAATACATATAAATTACTATTTCAATGCCTCCTCTATAGCACTTCCAAAAAGTTCTTCCAGGGATATTCCTGCAGCTTTGGCCTGTTGTGGTAAAATGCTTTCTTCCGTCAATCCCGGGGTAGTGTTCATTTCCAATAAAAAGGGGATGTCTCCAACCAGAATGAATTCACTTCTGGTGTACCCTTTCATCTTTAAAACCCTGTACATTTCCCGGGCCAGCCGTGCAATTTCTTTTCGATGTTGCTCATTGATTCTTGCCGGGGTAATTTCCTGGGATTTTCCCAGGTATTTGGCCTCATAGTCAAAGAAGTCATTTTCACTTACTATTTCTGTCATAGGGAGCACCAGGACTTTCCCTTTATAGGTAATTACGCCAACCGAAACTTCCGTTCCCTCTAAAAAGGATTCAATAATTACCTGATCATCCTCTAAAAACGCCTTCTTTACAGCATTTTCGAGTTCCGATTTTTCGTATACTTTGGAGATCCCAAAACTGCTTCCCGCCCGGTTTGCTTTCACGAAACAAGGTAATCCAACCGCATTCACAATCTCATCTGCTGCAACCGGATCGCCTTCATTTAAAAAGTAGGACGCTGCACATTGAATGCCATACGGTTTTATAGCACTCAACAGGTCTCTTTTATTAAAGGTCAATGCCGCCTGATAGTGTCCACATGAGGTTTGGGGTATACCGAGTAGTTCAAAATAGGCCTGTAGTAAACCGTCTTCACCCGGAGTGCCATGAATAGCATTAAAAACGCAATCAAAGTGAATCTTTCCTTCCGGTAACAGTAGACTGAAATCCCCTCTGTCTACTTCGTATCTATTCCCATTTTCATGGATATGATACCAGGAGGTATGTTCTATAATAACAGGGTAGGAGGTAAACCTACTTTTATCGAGGTGTTTTTCCACCACAGCTCCACTTTTTAAG
This sequence comes from Croceivirga sp., assembly GCA_028284285.1. Lineage (GTDB taxonomy): Bacteria > Bacteroidota > Bacteroidia > Flavobacteriales > Flavobacteriaceae > Croceivirga. Next base: position 19,459 of record JANQSA010000009.1, on the reverse strand, counting down.
GATATCCCATGCTCGCTGGAATACCCGCCCATGATTATGGCAATGTTCTTCTTCATTTTAGCGTTTATAGGTTGCCAAAGTAATTAAAAAAGGCTGTTTTTCTATATTTGCCCAAAAACCGGAATACATGAGGACCTTCTTAGATTTTCTTAAAAGTAAAACCTTTTTAATACATCTGGGTTTGGCGTTTTTAGCGTTAATCCTCCTCTGTTTTTTGGTTTTGAGGTGGTTAAAAAGTACTACCAATCACGGAGATTTTGTGGTGGTGCCGGATTTTTCTAAAATGGCTGTAATGGAAATGCGAGAAACGGCAGAAAAGGCCGGATTGCGTTACGAAGTATTAGACAGCACCAACTACAATCCCGAATATCCCAGATTTTCTATTCTGGAACAAAATCCACCGGCGGGCACGAAGGTAAAGGAAAACCGAAAAATTTATTTTACCGTAAACCCCTCGGGCTATAAGAAAGTCACTATCCCCAGGATTATCCAGGTAACCCGCCGGAATGCTACTTCCATGCTGAGGGCTGTAGGCCTTGATGTACAAAGGGTAACCTATATTGATGAATTGGGCAAGGACATGGTGTATTATATAAAATACAAGGGAAAAGAAGTGAACCCGGGGGATAAACTTCCCAAGACCTCCAAGGTAGAACTGATTTGTGGCAACGGAACCATTCCGGGGAATGCTGTGATCAAGGCAGAATCCGGGGACTGATGGCTACTTCCGATCTGTCTGAAGTCTCTCAAGACGACTTATTTGAGCACTATACATTTAAAGCGGCCAAGGGGCAGGAACCGCTTCGGGTAGACAAGTTTTTGATGAATTTCATTGAGAATGCTACCCGTAACAAAATTCAACAGGCTGCCAAACAAGGACATATATGGGTCAATGGATTACCGGTAAAACAGAATTACAGGGTGAAAGCGGAGGACGAGGTCAAAGTACTCTTTGAGCATCCCCCGTATGAATTTTTACTGTCACCCGAGAATATTCCACTGGATATTGTTTTTGAAGATAGTCAACTGGTTGTGGTGAATAAACCTGCGGGTATGGTGGTGCATCCCGGGCATGGCAACTATGCCGGGACCCTGATCAATGCATTGTTGTATCATTTTGAGAGCTTGCCCAATAACAGTTCGGGAAGGCCGGGATTGGTGCATAGGATAGACAAGGATACTTCCGGACTACTGGTGGTTGCAAAAACCGATGAGGCAATGAGCCATTTAGCCCAACAGTTTTTTGAGAAAAGTACGGAAAGGGAGTACATAGCACTGGTATGGGGCAACGTAAAGGAAGACCAGGGTACCATTGAGGGGCACATTGGGCGTAATCCTAAAAACCGCTTGCAAATGATGGTTTTCCCCGACGGGGAATCCGGAAAAGAGGCGATAACCCATTACAAGGTGTTGGAACGTTTCGGTTATGTGAGCTTAATATCCTGTAAGCTTGAGACAGGGCGTACGCATCAGATCCGTGTACATATGAAACATATCGGACATACGTTATTCAATGATGCGCGGTATGGAGGAGATAAAATTTTAAAGGGAACCACATTTACCAAATACAAGCAGTTTGTTGAAAATTGCTTCAAAATATTACCCAGGCAGGGTCTTCATGCCAAAAGCCTGGGAGTTGTCCATCCCACTACCGGGGAGTTCCTGAAATTTGTTGCTGACCTTCCCTTGGATATGACGGTATGTATTGAAAAATGGCAGAATTATTCAAAGCATAGTCAATAGCATAAGAACTCTCAATAACCGTATTGAGATTGAATAAGCAACGCCTGTTGTAAAGATAAAAACACTCCTTACTTTTGAAGAAATTGTAAGGATATTATGAAATGAGCATAAACTTTTTTAAGCATACCTTATCGTACATGATTAAAACAAGTTTATGCGAAAGCAAAGCGGTTCCATCTATAATAAATTTTGGAGTAGCTTTAATTTCAGTGTATTACAAAATTTTTAAATAGATGAAACAAACATGAATTTTTTTAATCAAAAAATTCACACGGTGGGATGATTAAAACAAATTCATGAGAGAACGAGTGCAACGAGTGCCTGCCTGCCGCAGGCAGGGTCGCATCGGTTCTTAAACCTGACCGACGCAGGCGGGTTTTTAAGTATCCTATTATCAAATAGTTAAAAATTTTAAAGAGATGAAAATTGTTATTTCTCCGGCAAAGTCGTTAAATTTTGATGATCCATTACCTACCGGTAGCTATACACAACCTCAATTTTTGGAGCAGGCTCAAAGACTGAATAAAGTTTTATTGAAAAAGAAGCCGAAAGCGCTATCCAAATTAATGTCCATTTCGGATAGTCTGGCACAGTTGAATTGGGAACGCAATCAACAATTTTCCACTCCTTTCACCCCCGAAAATGCCAGACCGGCCGTTTATGCGTTTGATGGAGATGTTTACCAGGGGCTGGATGCATATACCCTTCCCGAGGAAAAACTGGATAGATTACAAGACGTTTTACGGATTCTTTCCGGTTTATACGGACTGCTTAAACCCCTGGATCTAATACAACCCTATCGACTGGAAATGGGTACCGCCTTAAAAATAGGCCGACAAAAAAATCTTTATGAGTTCTGGCAAAAGAAGGTAACGGCTCATTTAAATGACGAATTGGGGGAAAGTGAGCTCTTTATCAATCTGGCCAGTAACGAATACTTTGGTGCTGTGGATGAAAAATCGCTTAAGGTACCCGTGATAACCCCCGTTTTTAAGGATTGGAAAAACGACAGGCTCAAAGTGATCAGTTTTTTTGCCAAAAAAGCCAGGGGGGCCATGGTGCGTTATATAATAGATACCGATGCGCAGACTTTGGACGAAATTAAAGGGTTCAATTACGATGACTATCTGTTTAGCGAGGAACATACGGTTAAAGCGAACCAGCCTGTATTCATTCGTTAGAATATTTTAGGGGATTTGGCGTTTTACAAGTAAAGTGATTTGGAATGAGGATCGTGATTTCCCTAATGATGATGGTGTTGCTTGTAATAGCAACGAATTCCTGCGATGATAGAGACGATAATTTGGTAACTGCCAATATCCGTATTAAAAATACCAGCAATGTTAACTTCAGTAGTGTTGGCGTTATTAATGATTCCATTGTATACGAAAACGTTTCTTCCGATAGTTTTTCAGAATATAAGGAATACATCACCGCTTTTGAAGCCATGCCATTTTCGGTAACTACGGATTCCGCCGTTTTTAACTATGTTCCTCCGGAATTACCCTCTGATCCGCTTCCCATTGGGTTGTACACCTATGAAATTTCTATTACCGATGAGGGCGTAGTGCTATTGCAATTCAGTATAGATTAAGCTATTTTGCCTTTTCGGGTTGTACTTTTTCCTCAACGGAGGTTTTTTTCCTGATCTTTCGTTTTCGCCGCGCACCATATGATTTATTCGCAATCTTTCCCCTCTTGGTCTTAATGTCCCCTTTTCCCATGGTATTCACTTTAGTAATCCTTTAAAATAAAGAAAAGGGATCAAACCTTCAAAAATGGGATTGCTTTATCTTTGTTTTTCATGTTTGTACATCAACATCCTTATCCGCCTTTTTTGTTTTCCGGTATGGAAAAACTGGTAGTAGGGACGTTACCACCCCCTCGTTTTAGTACGGGGATGCTCAAAAAAGGGGATGTTGATTTTTGCTATGGCAGCAGAGACGGACAACTATGGCCCATTCTGGATCGTATCTTTTCCTTGCAACTTACCTATGAAACTACAAATGAAGCCATAGCGCAGCGTAAACGATTTCTTCTAGGTCGGAAAATTGGGATTTGTGACATTGTTGAACGGGCGGAACGAAAAAAGATAGACGCTTCTGACCTTGGCATGGAGAATGTAAGGTTACGGGAGGTGCTTAATCATCTTGAAGCCTATCCTACGGTCCACACGATATTGTTCACGGGAGGGAACAGTAAAAATGGTCCCGAGTATTTTTTTCGAAAACATCTGAAGCATCATGGTACGGGCTTGACGTTAGTGAATACTACCGTTCCACGAATTCATGAGTTTGTACATCCCGCCACTCATAAAACCATTACCACTGTATCTTTAACCGCACCATCGGGTTCGGCCAACAGGGCGGTAGGGAGTATACCGGCCTATAAATTAGCAAAGGATAAAAATCCGGAGTTTACTACACTGGATTTCCGGGTGCTCCAATATGAACCATTTTTTTAACAAACCCTGCTCGCTTTGTTAGGTTTGTAGGGATCACTTGCTTAAATTGTGGTGAAAACGTAACATTTCCGGTTACAACCAATTAATAACGACCTTTACCACATCATCAATCGTAATAGCATCTGGCAATGAACGAAATGCAACAAGCCAAACGGCTGGAAGAATTCAAAAAATCAGTTACTAACAGGTTCAATATCTATAACAGTTTGTTTCTGAGTCTTCCATATGCAGACATGGAAAATGTAGGTATGTTGGTACCCTTACTCTTTGAACAGTGTGACAAAGGACTTAGGGCTGGAAAGAAACCTCAGGATATTCTGGAATCTTTTTTTGCCAACTTCGCGGTACTTGAAGATGAGCAGGCCCGAATAGATTTTATGTTCCGCATCATTCAGTATGTGGAGCGCCAGGTAGTACTTTACGATAGTGTGGAAGACGCCGCATTCCCAAAACTACAGGAATACACCGGCTCCCTTTCTATCAAAGATTATTTTGAATTAGTGGATCAAAACAAAAATTGGGATAAAATCGCCAAGAAGCTCTCCACCTTTAGCGCTCGTATTGTACTGACGGCCCATCCTACCCAGTTCTATACACCCTCTGTGTTGAATATTATTAAAGAGTTGCAGGACTTAATCAATGAAAACAGAATTGACGATATTGATATTACACTGCAACAATTAGGACTAACCTCATTGATTAATACCAGGAAACCTACCCCTCTGGATGAGGCCAAAAATATTATTCATATTTTACGATATACCTATTATGATGCCATTGGGGAGCTCTTTCAATATGTAAAGCGAAATTTACGGACAGAAAATTTTGACAACTACAATCTCATAAAACTGGGTTTTTGGCCCGGAGGCGACAGGGATGGCAATCCTTTTGTAACGGCAGAAATCACAAGACAAGTCGCGAATGAACTCAGGCTTACCTTGATGAAATGTTATTATAATGATTTAAAAACGTTACGAAAAAAGCTCACCTTCAAAAAGTTGCAAGAACCCTTGTTGGATTTAAATCAAAAATTGTATCGGGCCATGTTTCAGGAGGACATTGTCCTGTCCTATGAAGAAATTGTTACCAGGTTAACGGAGATTCGGGAGATTCTGGTGGAACAATATCATTCGCTCTATCTGGAGGAGTTGAACGAGTTATTGGACCGGGTACATATCTTCAAAACGCATTTTGCTACATTGGATATTCGCCAGGATCATAGCAAGCATAAATTGGTCGTGGAAACTATCCTCAAGCAACAAGGGGTTATAAAGGAGGAATTGGATGAACTTCAAGAAGAGGACTTAATCCGATGGTTATTGGAAGAGACCATTTCCCTGGATCCGGAGCATTACAAAGAAGACATCGTTAAGGATACTTTGGTAAATATTGCGCAGTTAAGAGCAATACAGGAAAAAAACGGAGAGGAAGGTTGCAACCGCTATATTATAAGTAATTCCGAAGATATCTTTTCGGTATTGTTTGTTTTTGGATTGTTCCGATGGAGCGGATGGAAAGATGAGGAAATTACATTTGACATTGTTCCCTTGTTTGAAACCATGAAAGGAATGCAAGCTTCGGAAAGGGTGATGCAATTCCTGTTTGATACTCCGGGCTATCGCCAACACCTGAAACGAAGAAATGACACCCATACCATAATGTTGGGTTTTTCGGATGGCACCAAGGATGGCGGCTATGTAAAGGCCAATTGGAGTATTCTAAAAACCAAGGAAACCCTGAGCAAAATGTGCAAGAAAAACGGGATCAGGGCAATTTTCTTTGATGGGCGGGGAGGTCCACCGGCCCGGGGAGGCGGTAAAACACATAAATTCTACGCTGCACAGACCAAAGATGTGGCCAATCATGAAATTCAACTGACTATTCAGGGCCAAACCATAACCAGTACCTATGGCACAAAACAACAGTTTATTCACAATGCGGAACAATTGTTGACCGCCGGATTGACTAATAATCTGTTTGGTAAGGAACACCTGATCTCTTCTGCAGAACGCAAGCTCATTGAGGAATTGTCCGAATTGAGTTATGAGAAGTACGAGGCTTTAAAACAGCATGAAAAGTTTATTCCCTATTTGGAACAACGAAGTACCTTAAAATATTATACCCGGGCCAACATTGGAAGTCGACCGGGAAAACGAGGTAGTAAAAAACAGTTGACCCTATCGGATCTTCGTGCCATTTCTTTTGTAGGGTCCTGGAGCCAGTTAAAGCAGAATGTTCCGGGATATTTTGGGTTGGGTACCGCGATCCAAAAACTCAAAGCCGAAGGAAGAATAAAAGAGGTTCGGGATTTGTACAAAGATGTTCCTTTTTTCAGAGCATTAATGAGCAATAGTATGATGTCGTTGGCCAAAACCAATTTCAACCTAACGAGCTATATGAAGGATGATCCCGAGTTTGGAGAATTTTGGAGTATCCTACACGAGGAATACCAGCTTTCCAAAAAAATGTTACTTCAGATTTCCGGGCACAAATTCCTAATGGAGGATGAAGCGGTGTCCCGTGAATCGGTTAAGATAAGGGAGAAAATAGTATTACCCCTATTGGTAATTCAGCAGAATGCGTTGTACCATATTTCCAGGGCATCCGAACACAGAGAACTCTATGAAAAGATCGTTACCCGTTCACTATACGGGAATATCAACGCCAGTAGAAACTCTGCTTAAGGGATCTCGTAATATGCTTTCAATTGCTGTAAGCGATCTGTAATTTCATTGATTTTAGTATCAAATTCCTTTTTGGGGATAGGCTTAAGTAAAAAGTCATTGATACCATAAGATGATGCCAGAGACGCATATTTTTCCCATGTGGAATTGATCAATATGGTAGATGGTATTTCTATACTATCCAAAAGCTCAAAGGCGTTGATATCGTCAATAAGTACATCTAACAAAAGGATATCTGCCTTTTTTTCATAAATAGCCTGAATACCCTCGTAGGGATTAGCATAAGCGCCAATAAATTCTAACCGGGGATGGTTTTTTACTAAAAAAGTAGTCGCCAGGCGTTGAACGGACGAGTCGTCGATGATAACGGTTTTATAGGTCATGTGTAATACGATTTGGTGAAGGAAAGGTAACACCATCTCCGTTTTAATCGCAAAATCGTGGTTAAAGACAGATAATTCTCGTTAAAGTACCGTTTTCCAAAAAAAAGTACTTCAGGCATTCGGGTATAAATACCTATTGGCAGACGAAGCGGTATCCCGGAAATCAATTAAGATAAGGGGAAAATGCCCTCCTTTTCGTAATTCAGCAGAATGCGTTATACCGATTTCCCCAGGGCATACGATAATATCTGTTTGTTATGCGGGAACATCAATTCCGGCAGGGATTCCGCTTAGTTGGTAAAACCAGTACTCAGTAGTGCATAAAATGCTCGAATTCCATAAGCTAACTGCCCAATCTTAATGTTTTCATTAGGACTATGTTGATTGTTGTCCGGATTGACCATAGGGACAATAAACGCCGGAAGCTGTAATTCATTAATAAAAGGCGCAATAGGTACGGTACCCCCCATGATCCGTATTTGTACCACCTCCTCACCAAAGGTATCCGCCAGGGTCTTCACTAAGAACTGGCCATAGGCATTGGAAAGATCTGTACGGAAAGCATCAGTTACGGTACCTTCTGTTATGGTAACAATTTTGTCATGGGCCAATCGTTCTTCCTTGCCGGGCACATGATCCAGAATATGAAAACCCTGTTTAGCGATATGATCCTTAACCAATTTTTTAAGCCGGGTACCGTCGCTTTCCGGAACCAAACGCAGGTCCAATTCTGCCGTAGCACTAGCCGGCACTATGGTCCGTACTTTTTCGCCTGTCCATCCCGAACGTAATCCACGGACATTCAGGCTGGGGAACTGTAGCGCTTCCTGGTAAAACCCACCTACTTTTTCTGCCGTCTTAAATTGAAGTTGTTCTGCTATGCGCTTCTCGTCATCCGGTACTTTTTGAATAACCGTTTTAACATCTTCCCCCAAAGCAATCCCGTCGTAATACCCTGGAATGGTTACTTTTCCCTGATCGTCTTTCATGGAAGCTAACAATTGGGCCAATTGAAAAGCCGGATTGGGCGCAAAGTTACCGTAATGCCCGCTGTGTTGGGGTTTTACCGGTCCATAGGTGGTTAACGTAAGGGTGGTGATACCGCGACAGCCGTATACCACGGTGGGGAGGCTCGAGGCATGTACGGGGCCGTCCGCTATTACGAGAAAATCGGCCTCCAGCAACTCCCGATACTGCTTTACGGCTTTAGGTAAGGGCTTACTGCCCTTTTCCTCTTCCCCGTCTAATATCACCTTGACATTAAAAGGAAGCGTCTGGCCTTCTTTTTTTAATAAATCAATGGCGTTCAGGAACATGACAATGGGTCCCTTATCATCGGATGTAGAACGGCCAAATAACCGCCAATCATAATTGATATCTTTCCCCAGTTCTTCAAAATCCACGGTTTCAAAAGTGTCGCCGACGGGCTTTTTTAACACCGTCTGGTACGGATTAGGTTGGTCCCATTGGCCGGGATCCACCGATTGCCCGTCAAAGTGCATATAGAACAAGACGGTAGGTTTGGCATCATCCATGGGGAGGGCCGCAAAAAAAAGCGGAAGGTTATCCGTTTCCAATTCAGTAGTATTAAACCCTTTGGCATTGAACTGTTTTTTAAGCCAAATAATATTGTCGTCAATATCATCAGGGTTAAGCGCATCATTAGGAAGAGCCACCAATTCCCTTAAATCCTGAATAGCCTTGGCTACCTGGGATTTGATGGCGGTGGAATCCTGGGAAAACGAAAAACAGACATTAAAGACGAGGCTGAGCAATAGTAGTTTTTTCATGAATTTGGTTTAAACCGATTACTGCCAATTTAGCGAATTCCCTGAATAAAATCGACAATGGTGTCTACTCCATTTTGGGTAAGGTGTTTAATAAAGGCCGAACCAATTATTGCCCCTTTCGCTTTGGCAGTGGCGGCTTGAAAGGTGGCAGAGTTACTGATACCAAAGCCAACGATCTGTGGGTTCTTTAATTCCAAAGCAGCTACACGATCAAAATAGGCCTGTTGCTCATCACCAAAGCCGCTTTTGGCCCCTGTGGTACTGGCCGAACTCACCATATAAATGAACCCGTCGGAAGCCGAGTCGATTTTCCGAATGCGTTCATCACTGGTCTGGGGAGTTATTAAAAAAGTATTGCTTAGGCCATAGGTTTTAAAAACAGGTTCATATTTCTCCTGGTATACGTCAAAAGGAAGATCGGGCAGGATGAGCCCGTCTATCCCAATTTCCTGGCACTTTTTGCAAAAAGCCTCCACCCCGTATTGCAATACCGGGTTAAAATACCCCATGATGATCAGGGGTAGGGTGACGGACTTTCGGACATCTTTTAATTGATCGAACAATAGCTCGGTGGTCATACCATTTTTTAGGGCTGCGGTTGAACTTTCCTGTATGGTGGGGCCATCTGCCAGTGGATCGCTAAAAGGCAATCCAATTTCGATCATATCCACCCCGGCTTTTTCCAACCCTTGGATAATGGGAACGGTGTCCTCTAAATTAGGATAGCCTGCTGTAAAATATATGGAGAGGAGTTTTTGATCCTCGTTTAGTTTTTGATTGATTCTATTCATTGTAGTATAGTCAACCTGAACTTGCCTGCCTGACGGCAAAGGCAGGTTTCAGGTTCTTATTTTTAAAATTCCAAAGTTGATAATTTGGGATTCAATTCCTTAAATTAGATGTTACCCCTATATAGAATGTACTACGATTCTTATTTGTCACTATGTATACATAACATGTTCGCATCCGTTATACTTTGAGATGCTGAAACGAGTTCAGCATGACCAGTTTTACAACTTAAAATAGTCAATATAGGTTTGTAAATCCTTGTCCCCTCTTCCTGACAGGTTAAACACCACAACATCATCTTTTTCAAATTTCTTATAATCAAAAATGGCAAAGGCGTGGCTGGTTTCTATGGCAGGGATAATACCTTCCAATTGCGAAAGCTCCAGTCCGGCCGTCATGGCTTCATCATCGGTAATAGAGATGAATTCTCCCCGCCCGCTTTTAAACAAATGCGCATGCATAGGGCCTACCCCGGGATAGTCCAGCCCGGCGGAGATGGAATAGGGTTCCGTGATCTGCCCGTCTCCGGTTTGCATTAGCAAGGTTTTGCTACCATGAATAATACCCACTTTTCCCAGGGCAGAGGTGGCGGCGCTTTCCCCTGAATGGATGCCTTTACCTGCAGCTTCTACAGCTATTATACCTACTTCCGGAACATCTAAATAGTGGTAGTAAATACCTGCCGCATTACTGCCTCCCCCTACACAAGCCACTACATAATCGGGATTTTCCCGTCCTTCTTTTTCGCGCAACTGCCCTTTTACTTCCTCAGAGATTATAGATTGAAACCGGGCTACCATGTCGGGATAGGGATGTGGGCCTACAACAGATCCAATGATATAATGGGTATTCACCGGATTGTTGATCCAGTCCCGGATCGCCTCATTGGTGGCATCTTTTAAGGTACGGCTACCGGATCTGGCCGGGCGTACCTCAGCGCCTAACATCTTCATCCGGGCCACATTAGGGGCCTGACGGGTAATGTCAATTTCTCCCATATACACCACACATTCAATACCCATCAAGGCACATACGGTAGCGGTAGCTACTCCGTGTTGACCGGCTCCGGTTTCCGCAATGATCCGATCTTTCCCCAATTTCTTGGCCATCAAAATCTGCCCGATGGTATTATTTACCTTGTGTGCGCCGGTATGACAAAGATCTTCACGTTTCAGATAGATCCTGGTATTATATTTTTCTGATAACCGTTCTGCAAAATAGAGTGGGGTAGGACGCCCTACATAGTCCCGGAGCAATTGTTGAAACTCCTCTCGAAAGGAAGGTTCTTCCATAATCCGGATATAATTTTGCCGTAACTCTTCACAGTTGGGATACAGCATTTCGGGGATATAAGCCCCCCCAAATTCCCCGTAATAGCCTTTTTCGTCAGCGTGATAACTCATGTTCTAGCAATTTTTTAAATTCTTTAATTTGATGAATATCTTTTAAGCCCGGTTGAATTTCAAACTTACTGTTTATGTCAATAGCATAGCAGTACTTGGACTCCGGCCGATCCAGGAAAGACAGGAGGGAGTCCACATTTTCCAAACCGATTCCACCACTTAGAAAATACGGTTTCACGGAAGGATAGTCTTTTAGTATCTCCCAGTTAAAAGCATACCCATTCCCTCCAGGTAGTTTTCCCTTGGTATCAAAGAGATAGTAATCACAAACCTTTTCATAGGGTTCCAAAACGGAAAAGTCAAAGGTATCCCGAATGGAAAATACCTTAATGATCTCTACTTTCCCGTTCTTACTGAGATCTTTGGATGGTGCTTTTTCATTTGAGAGGATTTGAAAATCATCCTGTAATGCCTGGCAATATGCTGAACTTTCCTGCCCATGTAATTGCACGGCATCCAGATCATATCGCCTTACTTTCGCAATCACTTCTTCCCGTTCAGCATCTACAAATACCCCTACCTTGTTGATGTCATTCCCCAAAAAAGGCATTTCTCCTTCGAAATAACGGGGCGAGGGCTTCCAAAATATAAAGCCAAGGTAGTCCGGCTGCAATGCCGCTACCGCTTTGACATTATGTTTCTGACCACAGATCTTTAGTTTCATACCCTTAGTTTCTGTATAAATTCCGCTGCACTTTTTCCGGGATGCGCTGTTTTCATAAAGTTTTCCCCAATTAAAAATCCCTGAAACCCAAAAGCCTTTAATTCATTAATGGCGGCAATGGAACTTATGCCGCTTTCCGACACCTTGACAAAATCATCGGGGATCTGTTCCGACAAAGTTGTGCTGGTATCCAGGCGTACTTCAAAAGTTTTCAGGTCCCTGTTGTTTACGCCCAGCATATCCAGACCGGGCATAATGGCGTTTTCCAATTCTTCCTGATTGTGTACTTCCAGCAATACCTCCATACCCAAACTTTTAGCCAATTCGGATAAGGTTTTAATGTCGTTCCTTGTCAATACTGCGGCTATGAGTAAAATAACATCAGCACCATGTGCTTTGGCTTCTACCACCTGGTATTCATCAATAATGAATTCTTTTCTAAGTAGCGGCAGGGCCGCCGCAGCCCTGGCTAAAAGCAAATCCTCCAGAGCACCTCCAAAATACTTGAGGTCAGTAAGAACGCTGATACCGCATGCTCCTGCATCTTCATATCCCTTGGCCACCTGGGCTACATTGGTGCCTTGGTGTATGGTACCCTTAGAAGGTGACCGCCGTTTATGTTCGGCGATAATTCCGGTGTCACTGGTTCGCAAGGCTGTAGCCAGGGAGGTACATTCCCGTCCAAACAGTACGGATTGTTCCCATTGTGTTATAGGGATAATTGACTTTTTAAGGAGTACCTCACTGCGTTTATCCGCTATTATTTGGTCCAGAATATTCATGTTGCAGAGAGTTCTTGTAATTTTTTTAATGCCAGTAATCCCTTCCCGCTCAGAAGGGATTCGCGTGCTATTTCAAAACCTTCTTTTGGAGGTATCCCTTTAACCGTGGCGATGGCCACCCCCGCATTGGCAGCGACCACATTATTCTGCGCCTCGGTGCCCTTGCCCTGTAGGATATGTAAGAAAATCTGAGCGGAATCTGCTACATCATCCCCACCTGTAATAGCGTTGGGTGATATGGTTTCCACTCCAAAATCAGTAGGTATCAACATACCTTCCGAGGTATTGGAAATGGTTTTAGTTGCACCGGTCAGGCTTATTTCATCATAACCATCCAAAGCATGAAGTATGGTGAAATTCTTATCCGTATTTTGATAGAGATACCCGTACATTCGGGCCAATTCCAGATTGAATACCCCTACCATCTGGTTCCTGGGAAAAGCGGGATTCACCATGGGCCCCAACATATTAAAAAAGGTCTTTACCGCTAACTCCCGGCGAATGGGTGCCACATTTTTCATGGCCGGATGAAATAGAGGGGCGTGAAGTACACAGATTCCGGCTTTGTCTATGGATTTTCTTAGAAAATCGGCTTCGTTACTGAATTTAATACCCAAAAACTCCATCACATTGCTGCTGCCGCATTTTGAGGAAACTCCGTAGTTACCGTGTTTGGTTACTTTAATCCCTGCACCTGCGGTTACAAAAGAGGCCAGGGTAGAAATGTTAAAAGTGTCCTTGCCATCCCCCCCGGTGCCACACAGATCAACGGGATCGTACTCACTTAAGTCCACTGCCAGGCAGAGTTCTAACAACGCATCGCGAAAGCCTTCCAATTCCGCAATAGTAATGCTCCGCATCATATAAACGGTTAAGAAGGCGGCGATCTGGCTGGTATTGTATTCCCCTTTGGCAATGTTTACCAATATCTCTTTGGCATCCTCCTTGGAAAGTATCTCATGGTTGATCAATCGGGTTAATATTTCTTTCATAAACTATGTTGATATGAGATTTGAGATATTAGATTTTAGAAAATTTACGAATTAGGCTATAAAGCATTTTTTGAATTTCATCCCCTAAACTTAAAGCATCTTTCAGTTTATGTTCGCTTGCGAATCCTAATCTACTAGAAAGTTCCAATTGTGTAATTAACTCGTTCAGAGAGCCGTTGGCTATTCCAAGGAAATTTCGAAACTCTTTTTTGGAGTTTCTTCCTGCACCTTCAGAAATATTTGATGGAACAGAAACAGCACTTCTTCGAATTTGGTTGGTACCTCCGAATTTTTCTCCATCTGGAAATGAATTAGTCAATTGGTAGACTATTTCAACCAAAAGCATGGATTTTTGCCAAACTATTAATTCTTTGTAATTATTCATCTTAATTCATTTCTCATATCTCACGTCTCACCACTCACATCTAGGATTTATTCAACCAGTTTTCCAACATCTTCTTCCCATAAGGGGTTAATATCGACTCCGGATGAAACTGAACCCCACGGACATCATAGTCTTTATGTCGCAAGGCCATGATTTGCCCGTTTTCATCAAAAGCGGTGGCTTCTAGATGATTGGGTAGATCAGGATGGACAACCCAGGAATGGTAGCGTCCTACTTGTATCTCCTGGGGGATATCATTAAAGATATAGTCCTTTTCAGTAATTTTAACCGGTGTGGCAATGCCATGATACACCTGGTCCAAATTGATCAAACTGCCGCCGTACACCTCTCCAATGGCCTGTGCACCCAAACACACTCCAAAGATCCGCTTGGTGGCACCGTATTCGGATATAATGGCCTTCAATAGTCCTGCCTCATCAGGGATACCCGGTCCCGGAGATAAGACGATGTAGGTAAAAGGTTCTACCTCCTTCAGGGTAAGCTGATCATTGCGTTTCACAACAACTTCACAACCCAATTCCTCCAGATAGTGCACCAGGTTGTAGGTGAAACTATCGTAATTGTCAATCATCAACACCTGTTTCATACCTATATGGTTTCAGCAATTTCCAGGGCTTTATTCAATGCCCCCAGTTTATTATACGTTTCCTGCAATTCGGTTTCCGGATCGGAAGCGGCCACCAGCCCGGCCCCTGCCTGAAAATGAAGGGTATGGTTCTCACTCAGAAAGGTCCGGATCATAATGGCATGATTGAAATTCCCGGTAAAATCCATAAAACCTATAGCTCCGCCATAGTAGCCCCTATTGGTTTTTTCGTACTGTTCTATGAGTTGCATCGCTCTGTGTTTTGGTGCCCCGCTTAGCGTTCCCGCCGGAAAGGTGTCGGCAACAATTTTTAAGGTGGGGGTATCTGGTTTTTTTACTCCGGTGACTTTGGAAACCAGGTGGATAACGTGTGAGAAATATTGTACCTCCCGATAGGTTTCCACATTTACAGCATTACCATTCCGACTCAAATCATTCCTGGCTAAGTCCACCAACATCACATGTTCACTGTTTTCCTTATCATCTTCCGCCAGTTTTTTGGCCAGTTCGGCGTCCTGTTCATCATTTCCGGTCCTTTTATACGTACCCGCAATAGGATGGATTTCTGCCTTTCCGTTGTTCACTACCAATTGGGCCTCCGGAGAACTTCCAAATATTTTAAAATTGCCATAATCAAAGAAGAAAAGGTAAGGAGAGGGGTTAATGGAGCGGAGCGCCCGGTAGACATTAAACTCATCCCCCCTAAAGGTTTGCGAAAACCTTCTGGAAAGCACCAGCTGAAAAACATCCCCACGTTTACAATGCTTTTTGGCTAAAGCTACCTGTTCCCGATACTCTTGGTCTTCAAGGTTGGAGGCGAGTTCACCATTTCTGCTGAAGTCATAGGTAGCAAAATTCCGCACTTGCAATAGCTGTGTTATTTCTTCTATATTATGCTCGCCATTTAGTGAATGAGAGAAAATATAGGCCTCGTTCTTGAAATGGTTAATGGCGATTATATTTTGATATACCGCATAAAAAACATCAGGGATGGCAACGGAATTCTCTTTCCTTGAAATCTGTATCGCCTCAAAATAACGTACAGCGTCATAGGCCATGTATCCAAACAGGCCATTGGTGGCAAACTTGAACGGCATGTCCTGAACCTCAAAAGTTTTGGCAAATTGATCCAATACGATGGGGAGGTCGGTTGCCTCCTCAATTTTTTCAAGGGTTTGGCTCCCATCGGGGTACGACTTCAGAATAGATTCGTTTTCTACTTTTATAAATGCGATGGGATTACAACAGATGTAGGAGAAACTATTGTCATTGGCGTGGTAGTCACTACTCTCCAGCAATAAACTATTGGGAAATCTATCCCGAATCTTGAGGTAGACGCTCACCGGGGTAATCGTATCTGCAAGGATCCGTTTGTATTCCGTATTAAGTTCGAATTTCATTTCAAATGGGTTCAAAAAATTAAGGCTTGTCGTGATGACAAGCCTCAAATATGATTATAGCAGGGACTAGCTCACGACAGTTGACGTAAGTTTTTCCACCACCAAGAATTTGTTGTATTGTAATTCATTGGTTCAAATATAGAAATCAAAATTAGGAATACCAACAAAAAAATCCCATCCGCATATCGGATGGGATCTTAATAAACACTAAACCACGGTTTAATTTAGAATTCTAAATCAACCACCAGGTCAAATTCGTCATAAATCGTCTTGTCGCCTAAGTTGTCAAAGAAGCTACCGGACCCGTACCGTACATCATACTCGGCCCTATCTACCTTAACCGTAGCTGTAGCTTTGCTTCCGTAAACGGAAACATCAAAGGTTACCGGTTTCGTGATCCCTTTGATGGTCAAATCACCGGATACTTTATAAGAGTTTTTCCCTGTAGCTTTCACTTTGGTGAAAACCAAAGTAGCGGTAGGATGACTTTCCACGCCAAAGAAATCCGGGGATTTTAAGTGTCCATCCAGGTCATTCTTTGATTTTCCGGATAAATCGGTAGTATTAATGGAGGTCATATCAACAGTGAATTCGCCACCGGTTAATTTTTCCCCATCAAATAGTAGTGCACCGGACTTAAGGGTTACTGTTCCGGTGTGCGAACCTGTTACTTTGTAAGCTTTCCAGGTAACCGTACTTTTTTCGGCGTTTACTACTTTTTTCTCATCATCAATAGGATTTGCAGTGGCAAAAGCACCAAAGGCCAAGGTCAATGCTAAACTTAAAAGGGTTGTTTTCATGATTTTTAAAATTAATTTCTGTTTTTAGATTTATAGTAATGTGAATAGTTCCTCTTTTGATTTACGCACTTTGGCGTAGTGCTGGGTTTCATCCGCTTCGGATCTATAGCCGATAGCGAGGACCACCGAAGCGTTTTGTTTTTTCTCGCTAAGCCCCAAAATCCGATTGTATTCTTCAGGCTCAAAACCTTCCATCGGACAGGTATCTATCTTGAGCTCGGCGGCTGCCTGCATTAAGTTGCTAAAAGCGATGTAAGCCTGTTTGGCTGTCCATTCACTCTTACTTTGCAGGGGTAAGTCCAACAATTTGGATTTCATAAAATCACCATAGCTTTTTAAACCGTCCGCCGGAATGTTCCGGGTTTCCGATACGTTGTCCAGGTATTCATCTACCAACTCCTTACCGAAATCTGCATTGTTGGCAAAAACGATGATATGCGAAGCATCTTCTACCTGTTTCTGGTTCCATGAGGCAGGACGCAGCTTCTTTTTTAGTTCCTGATCTGAGATTACATAGATATGATAGGGTTGCAATCCGTAAGAGGAAGCGCTTAATCGGGTAGCTTCCAGTAATAATTGCAAATCTTTTTCGCTTACTTTTTTGTTTGGGTCAAACTTTTTCGTGGCATAGCGCCACTGTCTTGTTTCCAGAAGTGTGTTCATTTCAAAATTTATCTAAAAGTGTGTTTAATTGTTTTAACTCGGTATTCGTAAAATGTTGTAAAATCGCTTCTTCGGCATTGCCCACTGCTTCATCCATTTTTTCCAATGCTGCCGTTCCACTTGGAGTAAGGTAAATTTCCACCTTTCTTCTATTAGAGGCACAAACCTCACGTCTTACGTAACCCTTGGCTAAAAGCTTATCCACCAATCTTGTAGTATTACTCATTTTGGAGACCATTCGCTCGTTTAAAGTGGAAAGATTGGCTGGATTTCCCTGCTGTCCGCGCAATATTCTCAATACATTGAACTGTTGTAAGGATACTTCAAAGGGTTTTAAGGCGTTGGCCAATATTTCAGATACCTTGTTACTTACCAATTGCACATGGATGAGGGTTCGTCTCCCCAAAGGGATTTCCTTATTCGTTTTTATGATTTCCTCAACATTCATGTATTTACAACAATTGTATATACAAATGTATTTCAAAAGAACTTTAATCTTTTGCCAAAGGGGCTATAAATTTTTGTTAAAACTTAAAAGATAGTGATGCCATTACCTAATTTTAACCTGACAAAATGTTTGTAATGAGAGGGTTATTGTTTACGGTTGGTATTCTTTCTTTTATATTCATTAGATGCGGGAATACCGATAAGACAACGGCAAAAAAAGAAGAAGCACCTATATTAGCCAACGCCACTGCGGTTAACGCATCCGGGGATGTTGATTTTGAAATATATGATTATGAAGGCCTGGCTCCCCTGCTGAACGCCGAAGATGACAAAATCTACATAGTCAATTTCTGGGCCACCTGGTGTAAACCCTGTATTGAAGAGCTACCGTATTTTGAAAGGATCTATGCGGAGCAGAAGAACAACAACGTGGAACTTATTTTGGTGAGTTTGGATATGCCTTCTATGTGGGAAAAGCGTTTGGTCCCTTTTGTAGCAAAAAACAATTTGCAGGGAAAAGTGGTTATTTTAAATGATCCAAAAATGAACGAGTGGATTCCAAAAGTAGATAAAGACTGGCAAGGGGGTATCCCGGCAACCTTAATTTATAACAGCAATCAAAGATTCTTCTATGAAGGGGGATTTACCTATGAAGAACTCAATCAAGAACTCAATAAATTTCTCAATTTATAACTATGAAAACACTAAGACTTTTAGGGCTTTTGACCATAGTGTTGGCCTTAAGTGCTTCCAGTACTATGATCTCCTATGATGAGGGGTATGCTGTAGGAGATTATGCAGCGGATTTTTCGCTGAAAAATATTGATGGAAAAATGGTTTCTCTTGCCAATTTTAAAGATGCCAAAGGATATGTGGTGATTTTTACCTGTAACACCTGTCCCTATGCGGTTGCCTATGAAGATAGAATCATTGCCCTTCATAATACATATCAGTCCAAAGGGGTTCCGGTTATTGCAATAAACCCAAATAATCCCGCCGTAAAACCAGGGGACAGTTTTGAGGCCATGAAAGAACGCGCCGAAGAAAAGGGATTTACCTTCCCCTATTTGTTTGATGAAGGCCAAAAGGTTTTTCCACAATACGGAGCTACCCGGACCCCTCATGTTTTTATTCTGGAAAAGACGGACAAAGGGAACAAAGTGAGATACATTGGAGCTATTGACGATAATTACCAGGATGCTTCCCAGGTAGAAGATAAGTATGTGGAAAATGCTGTGGATGCTATGTTAGCGGGAGAGGAAATTGAGGTAACCACTACCCGCGCAATCGGATGTTCCATAAAAGTGTAATACGAAATGAGCATAAACTTTTTTAAGCATACCCTATCGAACATGATTAAAACAAGTTTATGCGAACCTGCCTCGCCGGACAGGCAGGAGCGAAGCGGTTCCATCTGTAATAAATTTTGGAATAGCTTTAATTTCAGTGTATTACAAAATTTT
>JANQSA010000078.1 GCA_028284285.1 Croceivirga sp. | reverse complement strand
ACAATACCAGTAATTTAGTTTTGCCATAGCATAAGTAGGTTAAGTTTATGGTAAGATTTGGGACGAAAAGGGCAGGAGCTTTCCTGCCCTTTTCTATTAGTAATGCCCAGGGTATTAAAAACAAAAAAAGCGCGGATGCATCCGCGCTTTATACTTTCCAATATTTTATTTCTAAACCGAATTACATCCTAGCGGTGTAGTCCTCCGCAACTTTGTCCCAATGTATTACGTTAAAAAAAGCAGATATATAATCTGGCCTTCTGTTCTGGTAGTTGAGATAGTAGGCATGCTCCCATACATCCAATCCCAAAATTGGCCATCCTTCGCATCCTATACCGGGCATTAACGGATTATCCTGGTTAGGTGTAGAACAAACTTCTAATTTGCCTCCTTTATGAACGCATAACCAGGCCCATCCTGAGCCAAATCTACTGGCGGCGGCGGCACTGAATTCTTCTTTAAATCCCTCAAAGGAACCAAATGCTTCATTAATTGCTTCTGCAAGTTCTCCTGTAGGTTCACCACCTCCACCAGGTGCCATTACCTCCCAGAATAGATTGTGATTGTAAAATCCGCCTCCATTATTTCTAACAGCTGTATTCCCCATATCCAAACCGGTGAGGATATCTTCTATGCTTTTATTTTCCAATTCCGTACCGGACACAGCCCCATTAAGTTTTGTAGTATAACCATTATGGTGTTTTGTATGATGAATCTCCATGGTACGGGCATCTATATGCGGTTCTAACGCATCATAGGCATAAGGCAAATTAGGTAGTTCAAAAGCCATATTTTTTAGATTTTTAAGTTAATTCTTTTGTTCATCAAAAATACTGTTTCTTCCATACAAATTACTATTATTGAGTGTTAACTAGATGGTAATATTGTACACTTTATATTAGAAAACGTATTGGTTACGCCTGGGTTTAACATATTCAATGCATCCGCTGGTTCCGGAAAGACGTATCAACTCACTAAGGCCTATTTGAAATTAGTGCTTTCTGCTTCCGTACAAACGTATGGAAAACTTCTTGCCATCACTTTTACGAACAAAGCTGTAGCGGAAATGAAAAGCCGCATTTTAGATACTTTGTATGCCTTTTCAAAGTTAGAGGTCCCGGAAGGCAACCGCACCATGTTCAATGAAATTTCAAAAGAGCTTAAACTTGATCCCACTCTTCTTAGGCAGAGAGCTTCCGAAACCTTACGCCTTATTTTACACAACTATACCTTCTTTGAAATTCTTACTATTGATAAATTCACGCACAAAATCATAAGGACCTTTTCAAAGGAACTTAAGATCTCCCAGCATTTTGAGGTGGCCCTGGATACAGAACTCTTGTTGGACGAGGCCATAACACAACTTCTTTTCCAGGTTGGGAATAATGATCAAATGACCAAAATTCTTGTGGATTTCTCTTTGGAGAAAGTGGATGCTGCAAAAAACTGGGACATTGTACATGACCTTAAAAAAATTGGAAAACTGCTTTTTGAAGAAAACCATTACACTCATTTGAAAGCACTGGAGAGCATAGAAATAGCTCAGTTCTTAGCATTAAAATCTTTATTGAGCCAAAAGGTCACTTTGATCCAGTCCGAAGTGGTGGAACAGGCTAACGATGCCTTACAATTAATAGCGCATCTGGGATTTTTGCATGAAGATTTCCCCAGACAAACCTTACCCAATCATTTCCTTAAGATCCAAACCGGAGAAACTGATCCCGGTAAGCTCTACAAAAATCAAATTGAGGAAAATCTTATTAGCGGCAATGTCGTGAAAAAAAGCGTGCAACAGTCAACCACTGTCCTAAGTTCTCAACTTTTGTCATTTTATTGGAACATAAAAGAAAAGCTTTACCAACACAAATTTTTCAAAAATGCATACAGAAACATAGTCCCGCTAACCGTACTAAATGAAATTGCCAAAGAGGTTAAAAAAGTGCAGGAGGATAGGGAACTTCTGCATATTTCGGAATTCAACAAACTCATTTCCAAGGAAATCAGAAACCAGCCTGCACCCTATATTTACGAACGTTTGGGAGAAAGGTATCGGCATTATTTTATTGATGAATTTCAGGACACTTCCACATTACAATGGAGAAATCTTATCCCACTAATTGGTAATGCCCTCGAGAGTGAAAACTTAAAAGGTGAGCGGGGTTCACTGTTCCTGGTAGGAGATGCAAAACAATCCATTTACAGATGGCGGGGAGGGAATCCTGAGCAGTTAGTACGTCTTTGTAATAAAGAAGATGGTAATCCCTTTTCAATAGCGCCCACCGTGCATCACCTGGACACCAATTGGAGAAGCTATGATGTCATTATCCATTTTAACAATGGTTTCTTCAAGGCTATCGCTTCAAAACTAACCAAACCGGAATACAAAACACTTTACCAGAACTATAGCACCCAAAAAGTAAACCATAGAAAGGGGGGATTCGTTGAAATTTCGTTTTTAAAAGAAGCAGAAAGTTCGGAAGAGGTGTTTTATCTGGAAGGCACTTTACAAACGATTCAAAAAATCACGGACAATGGTTTTAACTTCAGGGATATCACCCTGTTGGTCAGAAAAAACGAACAAGGCATACACTTGGCCAACTACTTAACCACCAACAATATACCTGTTATTTCCTCTGAAGCTCTTCTGTTAAAAAACAATGCCGAAGTAGCTTTTTTGGTAGCATTATTACGATTTATAGACCAACCGGAAGAAAAAACGCTACAATATGAAGTGTTGGAGTATTTGTTAAAAGATCTACCCAACACACACGACCGTATTTCAGAACATCTTGGGGCCTTACCGGAGTTTTTAACAATGCACTTTAGCTTCCATGTTAACGTAGTAGCCTCACTAAGTGTGCTTGACATTTTGGAGAAGGCCATTGCAATTTTTGATTTGGCAGCGGATTCAAATGCTTATGTCACCTACTTTATGGATAAGGTGCTTGAGATGGATCAAAAATATGGCATGAGCATTCATGATTTTATTGAATTTTGGGAACTAAAGAAAGCCGCTTTAGCGATCTCTACACCGGATGATTTGGATGCGGTCACTGTAATGACCATCCATAAATCAAAGGGGCTGGAGTTCAATTTTGTAGTTTTCCCTTTCGCAGATTCCAAAGTAAACGATTCACACCAAAACAAGAGTCTCTGGGCCCCGGTAGATCACCATGATTTTTTAGGGTTTCGTCATCTCCATGTTAATGCCTCATATGAAATTGAGTTCTTCTCCGAGGCTTCCAAAAACCGCTACCTGAAAGAGATTCAGGAATCTGAACTTGATCATTTTAACCTTTTGTATGTTGCTTTGACCCGGGCTGTTTTTGGACTATTCATTTTAACCGCTGATAAGAAGGGGGAATCCTACGGAGCACTGTTACGGGACTATCTACAACAATTAGCACTATGGAATGACTCCAGGTCTAACTACACCTTTGGAAGTTTCCCAAAGAAAGATACTACAGTATCTTGCGGGGTAATCCATGAAACCATCCCCTATGGCTACTCAGAGATGAGGCATATACTTTCAAAAATAGCTGTTTCCTCTACTCTGCCCTGGAATTCGAAGAGAAAAGATGCCATAGCGCGAGGAAATATTCTGCATGCCTTTCTGGCACAGATACATTCCGAAGATGACATAGAGAATGCTGTACGTGAAATAACGGCAATATTACCTGTTAACATACAAGATCAACACTACTATAGAGACATTGCCCTGAAAATAGTACGCCATTCATTATTAAAGAAATATTACAAAGGACCATTAGACGCTAAAAATGAAGCAGAGCTTTTGGATACGGACGGAACCTTACTACGCCCGGATCGCCTGATATTCAGAAAGGAAGGTCTAACCATCATTGATTACAAAACTGGAGAATTTTCAGCTTCACACAGAAAGCAACTGGAAAGCTACGCCTTTGTTCTACAAAAAATGGGATTTGTTGTTTTAGAAAAAATTTTAATCTACATTGGAGAAAACATTAAACCTACATTTATATAGCGTATGTACGGAAAAATCAAGGACTATTTGAGTGAAGAGCTTGAAACGATTAAACAAGAAGGCCTCTACAAAAATGAGCGAATTATTACCTCTCCTCAGGATGCGGTGATTACAATTGCAACCGGCGAAGAAGTGATCAATTTCTGTGCTAACAACTATTTGGGGCTTTCCTCGCATCCCGATGTTATCCAGGCCGCCAAAGAGACCCTGGATTCGCATGGTTTTGGAATGTCTTCAGTACGCTTCATTTGCGGCACACAGGATATCCATAAAATTCTGGAGCAAAAAATTGCGGATTTTTATCAAACGGAAGACACCATTCTCTACGCTGCGGCATTTGATGCCAACGGAGGGCTTTTTGAGCCACTGTTTACCCATGAGGATGCTATAATCTCAGATGCTTTGAACCACGCTTCCATAATAGACGGCGTTCGCCTCTGCAAAGCGAAACGATACCGCTATGCTAACAACGATATGGTGGATCTGGAAGAAAAATTGCAACAAGCCAATACAGATGGGGCACGATTTAAAATAATAGTTACTGATGGCGTGTTTAGCATGGATGGAATGCTGGCCCCATTAGATAAAATCTGTGATTTGGCAGACAGGTATGACGCCCTGGTCATGATAGACGAATGCCACGCTGCGGGATTCATTGGCGCCACCGGAAGAGGCACTTTGGAAGCTAAAAGCGTTATGAGCAGGGTAGATATCATTACCGGGACGCTTGGAAAAGCATTGGGAGGTGCTATGGGTGGATACACTACCGGAAAAAAGGAAATAATTGAGATGTTACGTCAGCGTTCAAGGCCTTATCTTTTTTCCAATTCCCTGGCACCTGCCATTGTTGGAGCTTCTATAAAAGTATTCGAAATGCTATCGGAGGATACCTCTTTAATAGATAAGCTTCTCAGCAATATGGCCTACTTTAAAAAAGGTATGCAAGAGGCGGGTTTTGATATCATTGATGGAGATTCCGCTATTGTGCCTGTAATGCTCTACGATGCAAAATTATCCCAGCAAATGGCAGACCTGCTTCTTAAAGAGGGTATCTATGTAATAGGCTTTTTCTATCCCGTTGTTCCCAAAGGAAAAGCGAGGATTCGTGTGCAACTCTCAGCGGCTCACAAGAAGCAACATTTGGACAAGGCCATAAGCGCATTTATCAAAGTAGGAAAGGCTTTAAAAATCGTTTAACGGTATCAATTCCTCCATGAAAGGAGTTAAAAAAAAATAAACAATTGATTTTGTTAATAGTTCTTAACAACTTACATTTGCAGCTGATAAACACTTAAACTTAAAATTTTGAACATGAAACATCTTAGCAAAGTATTTATTGCTGCCGTAGTTGTTTTAGGCTTGAACAATCTACACGCTCAAGACGAAAATAATCCCTGGCAGGTTAGCTTTGGTGTAAACGCAATTGACGTTTATCCTACAAATGACAATTCCACTAGTCCTAACTTGCCCGCTTATGAAACGGGTTCATTGTTTGACCAATATTTTAATGCTAGCGACCACTGGAACATCCTTCCTTCTATTTCGTATGTATCTGTATCACGTTACATCGGGGATGGATTCTCTATTGGAGCAAGAGGTTCTTTGAACAGAATAGAAAACCTCGGTGATGTTTCGGTTGATGATGTAGCCCATTATGCAATTGATGGAACTATCAAATACAATATTCTGAAAAATACTAAACTGGATCCTTTTGTAGAAGTAGGTGGTGGATACACCTGGGTGGATGAAATTGGAGCAGGTACTGTCAATGGTGGTGTCGGATTAAATTACTGGTTTACCGACAATGTTGGTGTAGTACTTCAAACACAGTATAAGCATGCGTTTGAAGATTATGGTGTTAAACACTTCCAACACCTAGGGGGTATTAATATTAGATTTGGTGGCACGGATACAGATGGTGATGGGATTTATGACAAAGACGATGCCTGTCCGGAAGTTGCCGGTCTAGAAGCCTTCAACGGTTGTCCTGATTCTGATGGTGATGGTATTGAGGATGGAAAAGATAGTTGTCCTGATCAACCAGGTTCTAAAGAGATGAACGGTTGTCCTGATTCTGATGGTGATGGCATAGCAGATAAAGATGACGCATGTCCTAATGAAGCCGGTATTGCCGCATTAGCCGGATGCCCTGATGCTGACGGTGATGGTGTAGCAGACAATCAGGATCAATGTCCTAATGAAGCTGGACCAGCTGAGAACAATGGTTGCCCATGGCCAGATTCTGACGGGGATAGTGTACTTGATAAGGATGATCAATGTCCGGATGTTGCAGGTACCGTTGCTAACAATGGTTGTCCTGAAGTTACCGAAGAAGTTCAAAAGCAATTGAATGATTATGCCAGAACCATCTTGTTTGACACAGGACGGGCTGATATAAAAGCTGAATCTACTTCCGTTATGGTAGATATTATTCAAATTTTGAATGAGTATCCAACAGCCAAGTTTAGAGTTGAAGGTCATACTGACAGCGTGGGTAGAGAATCAACTAATCAAAGGCTTTCCGATGAAAGAGCAAATTCCGTTCGTGATTTCTTAATCGGAAAAGGAATTGCCGCAGACAGATTGGAAGCAGAAGGATTCGGAGAAAGTAAGCCTATCGCTACTAACAATACAAGAGCTGGAAGAGCTCAGAACAGAAGGGTAGAAATTAACCTTATCAAATAAGTTTAAGCAACCATATCTTTTCAAGCCCCGGCAAAACGTCGGGGCTTTTTGTTATGAATAGCTTTTTAGCGGAGACCATAAATGATATCGCCCAACACCATGATAATTTTGAGAAAGTGGTGTTTGTTCTTCCCAACAAGAGATCCGGTATTTTCCTAAAAAGATACCTGGCTCAACATATTGATAGCCCTATCTTCACTCCTCAGATCCACAGTATTGAGGAATTTGTCACTACTATCTCCGGCATACAAAAAGCATCGCATCTTGTGCTTCTTTTTCATTTATACGAGGCACAAACTTTACAATCCAAATCCAAGGAAAACGCTTTTGAAACCTTTTCTTACTGGGCAAGTGCTTTATTATCAGACTTTAGTGAAATAGATGGTTATCTGGTGGACCATCATTCCCTTTTTGACTATCTAACGGCAACAAAACGCATTAAACACTGGACCCTGGAAAATGAACCCCCCACTTCGCTTATTTCTGAAAACCTTAGGTTTTGGGAGAAGCTGGAACAAACCTATCTTAATCTATATTCCAGCTTAACCGAAAAGGGGATAGGTTATCAGGGGCTTAGTTATAAAAAAGCTTTCCAAAACATTGAAAACTACTGTAAAACCAATTCAAATCATAACTTCATTTTTATTGGTTTCAATGCGTTGACATCTGCAGAAGAGAACATTATCCGGTACTTTCTGGACAATACCAATAGCAGTGTTTATTGGGATATTGATAATTACTTCCTTCAAGACCCCGTACATGAAGCCGCGTATTTCATGAAACGCTATTTTAAAGAGTGGTCTTACTTTAACAAAGTTCCTCCAAAAGGGATTTCTAATAATTTTCTGAAAAAGAAAAGGATAGAGATTGTTGGAATTCCAAAACAGATAGCTCAAGCGAAATACATTGGGCATCTTTTAAACACTATTTACAAAAATGACAAGCATAAAAATGTAGCGTTAGTTCTCCCAGATGAGACCTTATTGCCAGCCATTCTACATTCCTTGCCTGCCGGAATTGACCAAGTCAACATTACCATGGGGTTACCGTTAAAAGCTTCAGGTTTATACAGCTTTTTCGACACATTGCTGGAACTTGACCTGCATAAATCAAATAAGGGCTGGCACTATAAAGCTGTTTTGCTCCTGCTATCCAATCCATTTACTTCCTTTCTTCTACAAAGTGGCAATGGTAACGGTGCCAATATACTTAGGAAATATGTAAAAGGCAGCAATCTGATCCACATCACCAAATCTGAAATAGATAAAATCCCTAATATCCCACATGAAATCCTGGATTTACTATTTCCAAAAAGTACATCTACCCCACTACAATTTGTGGAGCGATCACTTCTGCTTATCCATAAAATGAAACCTGTCCTTCCAAAAGCAGGGGACACTGCCATTGAAATTCATGCCCTATTGGGTTATTATCAAGTCTTTGAGCAGCTTAAGACCTATTTAGAGCAAAAAGCATATTTAAAAAGTATCAAATCCCTAAAAATCATTTATCACGAATTGGTAAAAAGTGAAAAAATAGATTTGAGGGGAGAACCGTTAGGAGGATTGCAAGTTATGGGGATGTTGGAAAGCAGGAATCTTGATTTTGATACTGTGATCATTGCCTCGGTTAACGAAGGGATATTACCCTCAGGCAAGACATACAACTCCCATATCCCACACGACATCAAGAAAGAATATGGACTCCCTTCTTATAAGGAAAAAGATGCCATATACGCCTATCACTTTTACCGCCTGTTACAGCGTACTAAAACCATTCATATTACCTACAACACTGAACCTGATGTTCTATTAGGCAATGAAAGGAGTAGGTTTATAGCACAATTACTGACCGATCAAAATGTTACTCCATATATTCATCATAAAATAGCTACCCCTGAGCTTTCAATTGCTCTTGAATCCCCAAAACAAATTGTAAAAACCACTCTTCTCCTGGACCAACTCCGAGAAATAGCGCAGAAAGGATTTTCGCCCACTGCTTTGTCCAATTATATCAAAAATCCTTATCTGTTTTATAAGCGAAATGTTTTAAAGCTTGAAGATGTAGAGAACGTGGAAGAAACTATAGCCCATAATACATTTGGAACTATCATTCATGACGCTTTGGAAGAAATGTACACTCCATTTGTTGGGAAAATGCTCTTCTCCCATGAACTAAACCAACTTAAAACGGAATTGCCCGATCTCATCAACAAGCATTTTAAGCAATTCTACACTGAAAAAGAAATACAGTATGGAAAAAACCGCATTGCCTTTCACGTGATGCAAAGATACCTCGAATCCTTTCTGGATTTTGACAGTAAAAGAGCGGAAACCCATTCCATCAAATTACTTGCGGTTGAGAAGAAAAAAACGATACATCTAAAAGTGTTAGGGTCGGATATTCCGGTAGCAGTAACAGGAAAAATTGACAGGATTGAAGAAGTTGATGGTCAACTTCAAATATTAGATTATAAAACCGGCCGTGTGTCAACCTCTGAATTAGAAATTATTGATCCGGAAAATCTTACTACAGAAAAGCTTTCCAAAGCATTCCAATTGTTGTGTTATGCCTTGCTATTTAGAGAAAAAATTCATGTTGCCCCTATCTATGCGGGAATAGTACCTATTAAGAACATAAATCAGGGGATCTTATTTTTCAGCAAAAAGCCCGGTTCCAGATCTCGCAACAAAAACCCTCATATTGATAGCGCACTTATTCAACAGTTTGAAACGGTACTAACCCAAGTATTACAAGAAATTTTTGATGTAGCCATCCCTTTTGAAGACACCTCTACCGATTTACTTTAAATCCGGTCGGGTGGGCCTCACTTCAATTTTACTGGGTAAGGTTCTTGGATGCATGGTAAGCAGGTCTACTACCAGTTTACCAATATCTCCAGGTTGTATTTTCCAGGCATCCTTTTCCGAGGGAGAATTATTATTAAAATAAGTTGCAACGGATCCCGGCATTATGGTGGTTACCTTCACATCGTATTTTCTAAGGTCCAGCATGGCGGCCTGTGTAAACCCGACCAAACCAAATTTTGTAGCATTGTATCCTGCACCCTGAGGAAAGAAATTCGTTCCGGCCAAACTTGCCATGGTTATATAATAGCCTTTTGAAAGCTTTAAGGCTTCAACTGCCGCTTTTAAAGTGTGAAAAACACCATCAAGATTAGTCGCTATCATTTGATCCCAATCTTCCTTCTTCATTTCGTCAATGGGAGCAAAATGTCCTACACCAGCATTTGCCACAACTACATCCAGCTTACCCCAATGCTCCAAAACGGTATTCACCGCCTTTTCTTCATCCTCTAGCAATGTGACATCGGATTTGAGGAGTAAAACATCCTTTGAGTGGCCTAGTTGATCGCCAGCAATCTTCAAAGATTCCATCGACCTTCCGCTGATGGCCACTTTCATTCCCGCATCCAGCATTGATCGGGCTACACCCAACCCAATGCCTTTAGAGCCTCCGGTGATATATGCTACTTTTCCTTGTATTACCATGATGAAACAAAAACGGCCATTCTTTTTTGAACGGCCTATCTAGTGGAGAATACCGGATTCGAACCGGTGGCCTCTTGCATGCCATGCAAGCGCTCTAGCCAACTGAGCTAATCCCCCTTTGGATGGGCAAAGGAAAT
>JANQSA010000052.1 GCA_028284285.1 Croceivirga sp. | reverse complement strand
TCTACCAATGAAATGATGGATCAACGTTTGGATTACATACATGATAATCCTGTAAAAGAAGGATTGGTATACGAACCGGAACACTACATTTACAGCAGTGCTTTGGATTATTCCGGGGGTAAAGGACTATTAGAGATTGAGCTATTGGGGTGATCGGAAGTTACAAACTTCCTGGTATTAATAGGCTTAAGTTGCAAACTTAAGCCAGGGGGGATTTACAGGCAGATTTAGAAAAGTATCATCCTCTTTGAGTGAAAATTACGTACATTATCCTGTACTTTTTGTATCTTTATAAAAAATATTTTTATGATGGAGGTGACGACATTTACAGATTTTAGGCGAAATATGCGATCCTATTTTGAGAAGGTATTTGCTATGGGTAAACCCCTGTTTATCTCCCGTCCAAAAGGGCATGATATGGTTTTGCTAAGTAAAGATGAATACAATAGTATGCAGGAGACTTTCCATCTATTGAGAAGTCCTAAAAATGCAGAACGTTTATTAGGGGCGATCAAATCAGATAAAGCAGGCGAAGGGAAAGTTCGCGAACTTCTTGATTAGGTGGAGGTTCTATTTTTAGATCAAGGTTGGGATGATTATCTCTATTGGCAAGGTCAAGATAAAAAAGTTCTAAAAAAGATAAACAGCCTATTAAAAGATATTAGTCGAGATCCATTCAACGGAATAGGTTCTCCAGAGCCATTGAAACATGATTTATCAGGCTATTGGTCGAGAAGGATCACGTTGGAACATAGACTTGTCTACCGGGTTCTTGATGGTCAGATAAGAGTACTTCAATGTCGTTATCATTATTAATTTTTTGGATATGATTGGATACGTTTTGGGTATATCCAAAAGTGATAAGATCCGATTACTACCCGAACGGGTCTGGTATTGAAAGGCTCAAGTTACAAACTTAAGCCAGAGGGGGATGTTACTGATTTCAGTGCTGAGGTATTGGCAGATGCAGCGAGAGCGTCAGGAGATTTTGATATTGTAGTTAGTAGTACTTTTAGAGACCCGAAAAACCAAGCCAGAGTTATGCGCAACAATATCTTACTCAAAGGTGTCGCAAGTCAGAGGAGATTATACAGAAATGGGCGAGGAGTTGATGTGGTTAATATTTTTGATGTTTTCAATAGTGATCCCAATTGTAGTAGTCAAGAATGTTTAGATGCGATGGAGTTGATTATTAGACAAGTAGGCCCTGGAAATGTGTCAAAACATGCCGAAGATCCGAATGTTTTAAATACAATTGATGTGGCACCTTCTTCATTATCTGATCAAGGTACTTTCGCTAATACGTTGCGTAAAAATAAGGACGTAAGAAAGGTTGTGACTCCACCTGATGATCCTGGGGTTCACGTTGAAGTAAAGCAACCTGGACAGAAAAAATATTAGTATGGTAAGGTTATTTTTTTTGTTGGCTGTTTTAATCTTCTTCAGCCAATGCCAAAGCGATGCCAAAAAAGAAGAAAAAGGCGATAATTCTTCATCTGAGAGTCGAAGAGAGAATCATCAAAATGATACTATAGTCAAGCTTTACATGCCCAAATTAGTAAGTACTGGACGATATCATTTCATAGAAGAGTTTGAAGGGTTTAGTGACATCTATGGACTGGAGCTTATTTTTGCAAAAGGAACGTACACCATTAATTTTTTTGGTCCTTCACCAGAAGGTGAACATGGTATGTATTTTTTCAAATCGGATGTAAAAGAATTTGAGCAAATAGACTCTTTGAGTTTTAAGGCAATATTAGTTAAAGGGCTACTTTATCCAGACTCTATTACTTTCGAAAGCCTGGGAGGTCTTGATACACTGAAAAGTGCTGGTTTTGATAATACAGAATTGAAATTGAGAGGACAATTTATATCAGGAGACAGTTTAATAATAGATTGTGTAGCCCAAAACGAATATGATTGTTTCGGTACGGGAAAACTTTTTACTAAACGTTAAATGATGTGTCATATCAAGAGGCATAGGCCTGTCTGGTTTTGGCATCTCTGAGCCCCTTTCTGGCTTAAGGTGTGCCGAGAAGTGAAAGCTCGGGAATAAGTTCTTTCACATGCTGTGTATAAGATGGTGGCAGGCCCACCGGTGGCGACTTACAGGAGTAGCCATCAAACCGCCCTGCGGTGCTGGGAGAGTAATTTCCTGGTATTGAGCGGCCAGGGAAAAGGTGCCGGAAAAGGCATCAGGTGAGTATAAAAGAGACGAACGTGAGTGAACCTCTTTAGAAGTGTCGAAAAAGTACTTACAGTCAAAACCGAGGCATCTTGTGGCCGAGGGAATAAGCATAGCGGGAACCTGTTTACTGGCTATGTGGCTGTCGTCATGAAGGAGGCGTGACTTTTATACAGGCTTATATGCGGAACTCGGGAAGTCCTATTGTGATGCGAGTTGTTTGAGAACCTTCCTCCGGTGGAGTGGGGAACAACAAAGGGGATTACCCCAATGCACAAGAGGATGGCGGATGAACTCGTAGTAGTGACGAAGCTTTTGTAATGAAAGTGGAGCGAAGGGGTTCAGTTATACATGTTTAATCGATTTTAACAACCCCGGGATTTTTTTTTCGGGGGAAGACTAAATGAAGAGATGACAAAATCATTACCTATTACCCAATCGATGGTATGGAAAGCGTACAAGAAGGTTAAGTCTAACCGAGGCAGTGCAGGGGTGGATCAAGTAAGCTTGTCAGACTTTGATGAGTGCCTTGAAAAGAACCTGTACAAGATCTGGAATAGGCTTAGCTCGGGTAGCTACTTTCCTCCTTCGGTAAGAGAAGTTGAGATCCCCAAGAAAGATGGCAGCAAAAGGAAACTAGGTATTCCCACGGTAGGGGATAGGATTGCTCAACAAGTAGTCAAAACCTACCTTGAACCTAAACTTGAGGCTGTTTTTCACAAGGACTCGTATGGTTATCGTCCTCTAAGGAGTGCCCATGACGCCGTGAAAGCAGTGAAACAGAATGTTCACCGCTATGCCTGGGTCATAGACATGGACATCAAAGGCTTTTTTGATGAAGTAGACCACTACTTACTCATGAAAGGCCTGGAGCGTCATGTGGATGAGCACTGGGTCTTACTTTACGTAAAACGATGGCTGGAAGCCCCAGTGTTGGAGTGTAGTGGCCACTTACGTGTAAAAGAAGGTTCAGGTACACCTCAAGGCGGCGTAATTAGTCCACTGTTGGCCAATTTATTTCTTCACTATGTATTAGATCAGTGGTTGAGTACGTATCATCCAGAAGTATCATTTGTAAGATATGCGGATGATGTGATCATCCATTGCAAGAGCGAAGAACAGGCCAAATCAGTGTTAAAGTCAGTCAGAGAAAGACTGAAAGACTGTAAGCTGAAACTTCACGATGGGAAGACCCAAATCGTCCATTGCCAGGATTATCGAAGGGAGAAGAAGCATTACAAAAGGAGGTTTGATTTTTTGGGATTTAGCTTTCAGCCGAGGCCTATTCAATCAAAAAGGGAAGGAGGTGGAATGTTTCTTGGCTTCAGTTGTGCGATTAGTATTTCATCAAAGAAGCGGATATTGACTGAAATTAGGTCAACCAACTTCCATAGGTGGAGTACAGCCAACTTGGATGACCTTTCGAATTTGCTTAACCCGAAACTACGAGGGTGGGTAAACTATTTTGGTAAGTTTGGCAAGAGCGAATTACAAAGGGTTTTTAGGGTATTTCATCAACGTTTGGTAAAATGGGTACTCAATCGGTACACGAGCCTGAAGGGTAGTATTAAGCGTGCTTATACCTATCTGAAACAATTACAGAGAGGTAATCCCGGGTTGTTTTACCATTGGGAGCAAGGGTATTTGAACCTATGATTTGTATAACAAGAGCCGTATGACGGGAGACTGTCACGTACGGTTGTGTGTCCAGCGAAGGCTGGTGTATCCAGGGGGATTTAGGCCCCCAAGGGTAAAAGTTAGCGTCCCTTTAGCTAGGGTAGCAGCAGTGGAAGTAATGAAGCTGTTGAAGCCTACCGACAAAGTCCTGTTGAGCAGGATGAGCGAGTTGCCAGGCCGTAATGCAAATGAACGCATAGGTGGCTCCGAAAGTGAGAATTCAAGTGGTCGAACCTTCAGCCGTAGGGTGAAGACAGCAGGTACAGTTGAAAAGCTAACCGTAGCGGCTGTACCCCTTGACGGAGTGGTAGCGATGGCATGGTGACAAGGATACACTAAGCAACTGGAGAAGCCTTATGGCCCCTGTAAAGCAATTTACAGGAGTAAGGTAGGCACTATAACCGTA
The DNA here is from genome assembly GCA_028284285.1 of Croceivirga sp. Taxonomy (GTDB): domain Bacteria; phylum Bacteroidota; class Bacteroidia; order Flavobacteriales; family Flavobacteriaceae; genus Croceivirga. The sequence continues at coordinate 1,571 of JANQSA010000052.1, read as the reverse complement.
TAAAGCGGGAAATGTGCTGAAGGCCATGAGGTGGCGGATGGGTGCGTAGTAGCAGTGAATCGAAGTAACGTTCGAGGAGCGAAGGCGCCCTGCTATTCATAAATTTTTCACCAACATGTGAGGTAATGTTGAGATGATAAAGGCAACAATTAATTTACAGGAACTGCGGCGAAAAATATACCTAAAAGCGAAGTCTGAACCGTCCCATCGCTTCTGGGGCTTGTATGTACACCTCTGTAAAATGGAAACGCTTCGGGCGTCCTACCAGTTGTGTAAAAGCAATCACGGGAGTGCAGGCATTGATGGCGTAACTTTTGATCAGGTTGACCAGCAAGGAGCGGAGGAGTTTCTCAGGCAGATCCAACAAGAACTGCAAGCGGGAACTTACTTTCCGGACCGGAATCGTATCCGGCACATTTCCAAGGGGAATGGGAAAAAGGGTACGCGACAGCTAGGGATACCGACCATTAAAGACAGGGTGGTTCAAGGGGCAGTAAAGCTCATCCTAGAGCCTGTTTTTGAGGCAGATTTTCAGCCGGGGTCGTATGGCTATCGACCCAAACGTACAGCTCACCAGGCGGTTGAGCGTGTAGCGCAAGCCATTGTAACGGAAAAGACGCGGGTCATAGATTTAGACCTACGTTCCTATTTTGATACCATAGGTCATGCCCTACTACTGGGGAAGATAGCTTCCCGCATCGATGATGCTAAAGTGATGCATCTCCTCAAACTGATCCTGAAAGTGAATGGTAAGCAAGGGGTTCCCCAAGGCGGGGTAATTTCACCGCTGCTAAGTAACATCTACTTAAACGAAGTGGACAAGATGCTGGAAAAAGCGATTGAAACTACCCGTGAGGGGAAGTATACCCACATTGCCTATGCGCGTTTTGCGGATGACCTAGTCATCTTGGTGGATTTCCACAGGAGATGGGACTGGCTCTTTGAAGGGGTGCAGCGACGTGTTGGGGAAGAACTCGCCCAACTGGGTGTAGCTATCCACGAGGAGAAGACCAAGGTGGTAGATTTGAGGCAAGGGGAGAGGTTTAGCTTTTTAGGCTTTGATTTTCGCAAGAATGTGAACGCAGCCGGTAAGGGATGGCCGCATTACCAACCCCAAATGGCGAAGCGCACCGAACTGCTTAGGAAATTGAAAGCCCTTATCAAGGGTCACATCTCCCAGCCAATAGGACGCGTAATTCATTTGATCAATCCTATATTACGGGGTTGGGTGAACTATTTTCGGATAGGTCATTCCAGTCGATGTTTTGGTTATGTAAAGGATTGGGTAGCCAAGAAGCTACGAAGGTTTATGATGCGCGCAAGGAAGCGAAAAGGGTTTGGCTGGAAGAAATGGAGTAGGACTTGGCTGTATAAGCAGTTAGGTTTATACAGTGACTATAAAGTGGTACGAGTTTGAAAGTATCTTTCAAGCCCCTGGTTCTATAAGCTTTTAGGTGAAGTGAATAGGAAAGCGTAGTGCGGGAAAACCGCATGCTGCGTTTGACGTGGCGGGTACTGGAAACATGGCTCATAGAGTGCGTGCGCCAGTACTCGACCCTACCTGTGAGAGG
>JANQSA010000045.1 GCA_028284285.1 Croceivirga sp. | reverse complement strand
AATTCATCCAATCTGTTATTGAAGCCAAACAAGGTGGAAGAACCACTTTCTGCAAACCAAAGACCTGTATATCCGCCCTGGTTCCCATTTCGGTTTCTTGAGAACTTGTTATTCACAAAAATGAATGAACTGCTGTACACCACTTTTTCGCTGAGCTTTGCTCTAAAGCCTGTACTAAAATCGATCTTGCGGTTGGCATTGTTATCCGCAAATTGTGATCCTTGGTTATCCAAATAGTTTCCGGAAAAACTGAATCCAAAGTTCTCATTGCCGCCATCAATACCCAGATGATATTGCTGGTACACCCCGGTTTGAAACAACAGGTCCTTGCTACGGTCAAAAAAAAGGAAGTCTGTAGTCGGCGTTTCAATACCGGACTGCACTTCTACCGTTACCCTGGTTCTACCGGAGCCACTTCCCTTTTTTGTAAAGATTTGAATTACGCCGTTTGCCGCATCCGCCCCGTACAATGTCGTGGCCGCTCCACCATTAATGTATTCTATGCGTTCAATATTGTCCATTGGAATATCGGCAATAGAACTAATGGCAGCCCTGGTGGAAAACCCACCTCCCAGTGTACTCCTGGTATTTAGATTATCCATTCGCACACCATCGATATAAAAGATAGGTGTGGAATTTATGAAAGCAGAGTTTACCCCGCGAACCCGGATTATGGAAGAAGCCCCGGCCTGGCCACCCGTTAAATTGATCTGTGCATTGGGAAGTTGAGCGGACAGGAGTTGATCAATACGTTGTGAGGGTATATCCTCCAAATCCTCAGCTTTTATCACCTCCACCTTACTTGATATCCTTTTTTTATTGACACCCGCCCCCTGGCCTGTTACAATAATCTCATCCAATTCGGAGAAGGCACCCATCATGGTGATCTGTAAGGGTTGGTAGTTGTCTACCGTAATGGTTTGATTCTTAAAACCTACATAAGTAAATTCCAACAGCGTAGGTACCCCCGAGACCTCAATGGAAAAATTACCGTCCATATCTGAGGTAGTTCCATTAGAAGTTCCTTTTTCAAGAATACTTGCTCCCAGTAGCGGTCTGCCCTCCTCATCGGTTACCTGACCCGTTATGATTTGTTGTAAGGGCTTTGTAATAGTGGATGCCGCAGATTGCGATGCTTTGCTTTCATTCGTACGCTTCACCAGGTAAATAAGCCGATTATTGATATTGAACGCAGTCTCGGTATTTTTAAAAATATGCTGTAAGATCTTCTCAATATTTTTATTTTTCGCACTGACCGATATCAAACGGCTTAGATCCACTTCATTGACCTTATAAATGAATCTGAATTGCGTGCTGTTTTCTACTTCATCAATGAATTGTAAAACGGAGACGTTCTTCAGATCCAGAGTTACCTTTGTACGCTGGGCAAAAGTGGGATTTGCATAAGTGGTTAAAATGGCCAGAAAAATGAACAACGTACTCAGTTTCATCTTCAAATCAAATTTCAATAGGGGATGACAGCTTCTTG
>JANQSA010000040.1 GCA_028284285.1 Croceivirga sp. | reverse complement strand
AGTTTATGCGAACCTGCCTCGCCGGACAGGCAGGAGCGAAGCGGTTCCATCTGTAATAAATTTTGGAATAGCTTTAATTTCAGTGTATTACAAAATTTTAAACAGATAAAAATTATATAGTTTTAAGTCCGGAGCTGTGCTTCGGACTTTTATTTTAACTAAACCTAAACGAAGCAAACATATGGATTTGAGCCAAGAGGAATGGGCAGCACAACTAGAACAAGATGATAACGCGTTTATACTGGACGTTCGCACTCCGGAAGAATTAGAAGAAGGGTTTATCCCGGGAGCTGCTAATATTGATATTTATCTGGGACAAGGTTTTTTAGATGAAATTGAAAAATTGGATAAGTCCAAAAACTACTACGTGTATTGTCGTTCCGGCAATAGAAGTGGCCAGGCCTGCGCTCTAATGAACAATACAGGGTTCGCAAATGCCTATAACCTGGAAGGAGGGTTTATGAATTGGGAAGGGGAAGTTGCAGAATAATATGCAGCCTAATGCCATTATTACAAAGCTAAAAAGCAATCGCTTTGTTTTTCAACACTTGTTGGAGGGTTGTTCCCGGGAACACTACTTATTTAAACCGTTGGATGATTCTTGGTGTTTGCTTGAAGTGATTTGCCATCTACTGGACGAAGAACGAGAAGATTTTCGCACCAGGGTAAAGCATGTATTGACTACTCCGGACCTCCCTTTACAACCGATTACTCCCGAAACCTGGCCATTGGAACGCGACTATTTGCAGCAGGATTTTGAAATAGTCGTACAGGATTTTTTAAACGAACGCCAAAAATCCGTAACCTGGCTGCTATCCCTGGAACACCCAAGATGGAGCCAAACCGTGGATCATCCCGATGTGGGACCAAGAAGTGCCCAAAAGTTCCTGATAAATTGGCTTGCACATGATTATCATCATATCAGACAGATCAACCGAATTAACCATGCCTTTTTAAAGTATAGCAGCGGGGACGACTTAACGTATGCTGGCAGATGGTGATAAAATGATTATTTTCGCTATATTCGAGAAAATTTTCTTCATTTCATCTGGAAAACCAATAAGATACCATCTCAACCCATTACTACCACTACAGGAGAACCTATTGTTATCATTAGTCCCGGAACGCACAACAAAAATGCCGGTCCGGACTTTTTTAATGCAGTTTTGGAAATTGGAGGGCAAAAATGGGCCGGTAATGTAGAGATGCACCTTAAATCCTCCGATTGGTATGCGCATGGCCACGAACGTGACCCAAACTATGACAACGTTATTTTACATGCGGTGTGGGAAGACAATGTTGCCGTTTTCCGCAAAGATGGATCGGAGGTTCCTACGCTGGAATTACAGCATTTAATACCCCAACAACTCTTGGAAGACTATAGATCGTTATTTGGATATGCCGGTAAAAAATTTATCAATTGCGAAAAGGACTTGGAGGTAGTAGATGCGTTTCTTTTGGACAATTGGTTGGAACGACTTTTTTTTGAACGCTTACAGGAAAAATCGAGATTGATTTTTGAGTTGTTAGAAGCTTCCAGGAACGATTGGGAAAAAGTACTGTTCTGCCTCTTAATGAAAAATTTTGGGTTGAATACCAATGGGGCATTTTTTCTTAGAGTAGCCTTAGCAGTGGATTTTTCGGTGGTTCGAAAAATTCAGCAAAACCCACTCCATTTGGAGGCACTGTTATTCGGAATGGTGGGGTTGCTTCAAGGCAAGAACTACGATGCCTACTTCTCCAAACTAAAGACAGAATTTCAGTTTTTGAGCCAAAAATTCGACCTGGATCAAACGAGGATAATGGAAAAGCCCAAGTTTCATGGGTTACGACCTCGCAACTTCCCCACGATCCGATTGGCTCAAATAGCGCAACTTTATGCGGAGAATCAAAACCTTTTTCAGAAAATCATTGAAACCAATACGGTAGACGCTTATTACAAGCTGTTTCAAGTATCGGCAGGAAACTATTGGGATAACCATTACGTTTTTGGTAAGGAATCAAAGGGAAGTAAAAAGAAGCTCAGCAAAAAATTCATAGATCTCCTTGTTATTAACACCATAGTCCCTTTACAATTCTGTTATGGCAAAAAAACAGGGAGGGTCATGGATGAGGATATCATCGCCCTTATGATGAAAACCGGATCAGAGAACAACACCATTATCCAAAGATTTCGTGAAGTTGGATGGGATACAAAAAATGCCCTTCAAAGTCAGGCCAAGTTACATTTGCATACCCATTACTGCATTAAGAATCGGTGTTTAGAATGTGCAGTGGGTACCCACTTATTGAGCGGAAATCTCTAAATTTAGCCATGCGTTGGTTTTATACCTTACTGTATTATCTACAAAAAAGAGGATTTGAAGTGTGCAGGCGCATTGCGGAACGTTTAGGCATCCGTACAAGGGTGGTCCGTACTACCTTTATCTATTTGACTTTTGTAACCCTGGGGTTTGGTTTTGCGCTCTATTTGTTCATTGCGTTTTGGTTAAGAATTAAAGATATGGTGTACACCAAACGAAATTCCGTATTTGATCTCTAGTACATGATAAAGCTTTTTCGATCCAAAATAGCCTGGGCCTTATCACTAATGGTAGTGGTATTCTTTTTTGGGGTGTTGGGCTATCGTTTTATCGCGGATTATTCATGGGTAGAGGCGGTGTATATGACCATTATTACGATAACCACAGTAGGTTTTTCGGAAGTAAGACCGCTGGATGCCAATGCAAAAGTATTTACAATAGTCTTAATTGTTAGCAGTGTTTTTATTTTTGGTTTTGCTATCTCCGTGGTATCCGAATATATTTTGAGTAGGAATACACTACAAAAGCTAAAAAAGAAAAGGGTGAGAAATACAATTAAAAGTTTGGAAAATCATGTAATAGTTTGCGGCTTTGGGAGAAACGGACAGCAGGCTGCCGAAAGACTTAGGGCATACGACAAGCCATTTGTGATCATAGAGCGGGATAAGGAAGTGATCAGTAACTACGAACATCAAATATTATTTGTGGAAGGGGATGTTAATGATGACGATGTTTTGCTTGATGCCGGAATTCAAAAAGCGCAATATTTGGTAACCGCGTTACCTGATGATGCGTTAAATCTTTTTGTAGTACTTTCTGCAAGGCAATTGAACAAAGATCTTTTTATTATCAGCAGAGCTTCTCAGGTAACTTCTATTAAAAAATTGGAATTTGCCGGGGCTAACAAAGTCATCATGCCGGATAAGATTGGAGGAGATCACATGGCCTCTCTTGTGGTCATGCCGGACTTGATCACCTTTATGGATCAACTCTCCATGGAAGGAGGGCACACCACTAATCTGGAGGAAGTTGAAATAGCTGATTTTCATGGAGCGGCCAACTGTCAGTCCATTAAAGATTTGGATTTAAGGCGAAAAACAGGATGTACTATCATTGGCTATGTTGATCCGGAGGGTAAGTACATTATAAATCCTGAAGCGGATCTGCAATTGGAACCCAAAGGAAAGGTAATTGTTTTAGGTAGGCCGGAACAAATTCAAAAACTCAATCAAATGTTCCACATTGGATAGTTTAACAACTGCAAAATTTGATTGGGTTGAAATTTTTTAGGATATTGTCCGCTAACGATAACTTAACATTCCAAATAAACCATTATGAAGTACAAGCTTTCAATGCTTTTTTCCTTTTTACTCCCTTTGGTTTCTACAGCACAAGACAATACTGAAATGGGGCTTGATGACCGAATTAATGAATGGTTTCAGCCTATAACTGTGGTTTGGGAGAGTATAGTTTTCTGGCAAGTTCCTGGCACCGGCATTCCTTTGGTGGTAATTGTATTGGTTTTAGGCGCTACTTTTTTTACCCTGTATTTTGGTTTTGTGAATATCAGAAGGTTCCCTCTGGCTATTAATACCGTCCGCGGGAAATATGATGCGGTTGAAGGCCCTGAGGGGCACGGTGTGGAAAAGGCGGAAGTGCATATTGTGGAGGGAGATTTGCCGGACACCATCAGGGATGAGAGCAAGGAAGGGGAGGTGAGCCATTTTCAGGCACTCGCCACTGCAGTTTCCGGTACAGTTGGTTTGGGTAATATTGCCGGGGTGGCCCTGGCTATTGCTATTGGCGGTCCGGGGGCGACGTTTTGGATGATCATTTGTGGTCTGTTAAGTATGTCTACCAAGTTTGTAGAGTGTACGTTGGGGGTTAAATACAGGGATGTAGGACCGGATGGAACAGTGTATGGAGGGCCTATGTACTATCTCTCCAGAGGATTAAAGGAAAAGGGATTCGTGGGACTTGGAAAAGTTTTGGCCGTAGTTTTCGCTATACTATGCGTAGGCGCCTCCTTCGGAGGAGGTAACGCTTTTCAGGCGAATCAGGCAGCAGAGCAAATGGCGGCAATGTTGGACCTCCAGGGCGGATCCACCGGATTTATTTTGGGGTTGATCTTTGCTGCTATTGTGGGAGTAATAATCATTGGAGGCATAAAACGCATTGCCTCGGTTACTGAAAAAGTAGTGCCCTTTATGGCGGTTATTTATGCCCTCGCTTGTTTTGTGGTCATTTTTGCTAATTTTTCGTATATCGATGACGCATTCGTCCTAATTTTCGAAGGGGCCTTTACCCCCGAAGCGGGCTTAGGGGGCTTATTTGGCGTTTTGATCGTAGGATTTAGAAGAGCGGTATTTTCCAATGAGGCGGGTGCGGGGTCCGCAGCAATAGCACACTCCGCTGTAAAAACCAAATACCCGGCCTCCGAAGGTATTGTAGCTTTACTGGAACCTTTTATAGATACGGTACTCATTTGTACAATGACTGCTTTAGTGATCATCTTCTATAATACCGGAGGTATTTTCGAATACGGCGGGGATGGCGCGGGTAACGTTTTGGTAAATGGCGCACCGGTTGGTGGGGTTAACCTTACTTCCATGGCCTTTCAATCCGTTATTCCCTGGTTCCCTTATGTATTGACCTTAGCCGTTTTTCTTTTTGCGATCTCCACAATGGTATCCTGGTCGTATTACGGATTGCAATCCTGGAAATACCTGTTTGGCCGGAGTAAGGCCATAGACCTGACATACAAAGTTTTGTTTGTCGTATTCACCGTAATTGGAGCCTCAGCTTCTTTGGGAGCCGTTTTTGCTTTTTCAGACGCAATGATCTTGGCCCTGGTTTTTCCCAATATGATCGGGTTGTTGATTTTGTTCCCTCAGGTAAGAAAAGAATTAAAGAAATATTTAGGGGCGATCAGGGCGTTACGCCAGTAAATATTCAATCTATAAGATGAAATCCCACTTCAGATACAGCAAACAGCAACGAAGTGGGATTTTCTTTTTATTGCTACTCATTGTTTTGGTTCAGGGAATATTTTTCTTCCTGTTGTGGAGTACGCCATCAAATGGTTCTTCTTTCAAGTTGGATGAAGAAAGCCAAAACAAGATGGATAGTCTAAAAATGGCGGTTTCCACAACACCCAGGGAAAAGCAGTATCCCTTCAACCCCAATTTTATTACGGATTATAAGGGCTATCTCCTGGGAATGTCTCCCGAGGAGATTGACAGATTATCAGTTTTCAGAAAGAAGGACAAATACGTCAATTCGGCAGCTGAATTCCAAAAAGTTACCGGGATTTCGGATTCTTTACTAAACGCATTATCCCCATGGTTCAAATTCCCGGAGTGGGTGGGTAAACCTAAGGATGCATTGCAGAAAGTAACTTCTTTTAAAACAGAAGGTAATATTTCGGGAAAAAGGAGTATCCGCGATCTAAATGCGGTATCTGCAGAAGATTTGCAAACGGTAAGTGGAATTGGCGAGGTGCTTTCCCAACGTATTATCAAATTCAGGGACCGGTTGGGAGGATTTTTAGTCAATGAGCAGCTCTACGATGTATATGGATTGGAACCACTTGTTGCTGAAAGAGCCTTAGCCCGATTTCAGGTTGTGCAACCACCGGCAGTGAAAAAAATAAATATTAACACTGCAAGTGCAGAGGAAATCGCATCTTTGATCTATATAAAATATAGCGCAGCTAAAAATATTGTTGCCTACAGACAAAAGAATGGAAAATTCAAATCATTAGATGAATTGTTTAACGTTTCTGAATTTCCGGTAAACAAAATAGAAAGAATAGCGCTATATTTGTCCTATTAAATGCAGGATTTATGTATTTCAGTGAAGAACATCATTTGTTTAGAGAAAGTCTGAGAGATTTTTTACACAAGGAAGTGGTTCCCCATATTGAGAAGTGGGAGGAAACAGGTACGATAGACCGTTTTATCTGGAAGAAATTCGGAGAGATGGGGTATTTTGGTTTGGCTACTTCCGAAGAATACCGAGGCTTGGATTTGGACTTGTTTTATACGGTAATCCTGCTTGAGGAACTTCAAAGAATCAACTCGGGTGGTTTTGCAGCAGCCATTTGGGCTCATGTATATCTTGCCATGACCCATCTGAATAAGAATGCCAATGAGCTTCAAAAAAGGACGTATTTAACCCCAAGTGTTAGCGGCGAAAAGATAGGTTGTCTTGGGATAACCGAACCTTTTGGTGGAAGCGATGTTGCCGGAATGCGAACCACCGCGGTTAGACAGGGGGACAATTATATCATAAATGGCTCTAAAACCTTTATTACCAATGGGGTGTATGGTGACTATGTAATACTCGCAGCAAAAACCGATCCTGCTGCCGGGAATAAGGGAATAAGCATATTCATTGTGGATTTGAACCTTCCGGGGGTTACGGCTAACAAACTCAATAAATTGGGATGGCGGGCCTCAGACACGGCAGAGCTTGCTTTTGACAATGTAGTGGTGCCTGCAACCCAATTGATGGGCGAAGAGGGAATGGGGTTTGGATTTATAATGGAAGCTTTTGCCCTGGAACGGTTGGTTATGGGGATCAATGCACACGCCAGAGCCGAATTTGCGTTGGAATATGCAATGCAATACATGTCCGAACGGGAAGCGTTTGGAAAAGCCATTAATCAGTTTCAGGCCTTACGTCACAGGGTAGTGGACCTACATGCCGACATAGATATGTGTAAGCAATACAATTATGCGGTGGTTCACAAAATGGACCGGGGAGAATACGTGGTGAGGGAAGCGACCATCTCTAAACTGAAATCCACCAAAATAGCTGATGAGGTAATCTATCATTGCCTCCAGTTTTTGGGAGGTTACGGATATATAGAAGATTATCCTATGGCACGGATGTTCAGGGATAGCCGTCTGGGTCCCATCGGAGGGGGTACTTCGGAGATATTAAAGGAGATCATTGCTAAAATCATCATTGACAAAAAGGAATATCGACCCGCTTCTGTGAAAGTCAGGACTAACGAAGAAATTTTCTAAAACAGGCTTTGGTTAGGAATACATTTGTATATTTGCACCCCAAACGAAAAGAAAGGAGGTTGTAGCCTATGTTAATAATACCCGTTAAAGAAGGAGAAAATATAGATAGAGCGCTAAAGCGTTTCAAACGAAAGTTTGATAGAACCGGTACCATGCGACAGCTAAGAGCACGGCAGCAGTACACAAAGCCCTCCGTGAAGCGAAGGGCGGTTATCCAAAAAGCGCAATATATCCAGAGCCTCAAGGACAATGAAGAGCTGTAACCCTTTAGGCCTATAGTATACAATACAATCCTGTCTGTTCGACGGGATTTTTTATTTTTAGGCAGTTAATACCAAGGTTTTTATACCTTTAAAGCATGAGCCTAGAAGCTTTCGTTTCCTATCTTAGGTTAGAAAAAAAATATTCCACCCATACCGTTAATGCCTATCAGCGGGATATCTGTGAATTCCTACAGTTTTGTGAAACAGTTTTGGAACTTCAGGACTTTAAGGAGGTCAATTATCCAATAGTTCGGAACTGGATCGTGCATTTAGTACAAAAAGGGATTTCCAATCGATCGGTGAACAGAAAAATCTCCGCATTAAAAGCTTTCTATAGATTTCAACAAAAAATTGGTAGTGTCGCTAGTATGCCCTTTTCCAATCACCAGGCACTTAAGGTGGAAAAAAATCTCCAGGTACCCTTCTCAGAAAAAGAAATGTTAGCCGTTTTGGATAAAATTGAATATTCAAATGATTTTGAGGGAATTCGGGATAAATTGATCGTCGAACTACTGTATGCTACCGGAATTCGAAGAGCGGAATTAACCCATCTGAAACTGGCAGAATATGATGCGATTAATCACACTTTAAAGGTTCTGGGTAAACGAAATAAAGAGCGAATTCTCCCCCTGATTTCTAACGTTAGTATGGCTGTCAGGGATTACATTATAGCCCGTGAAAAGTTAACAACCATTGTGGATCCCGAATATCTTTTGTTGACAAAATCAGGAACCAAAATATACGAAACCCTTGTGTATAGGGTTATAAATAAGTACCTTAGTAAGGTATCCCCTAAGGTCAAAAAGAGTCCGCATATTTTACGACATACTTTTGCGACACATTTATTAAATCGGGGGGCGGATTTAAATGCGGTGAAAGAGTTACTTGGTCATTCCAGTTTGGCGTCTACTCAAGTTTACACCCACAACAGCATAGCCAAACTTAAGGAAGTACACTTAACCGCCCATCCAAGAAACAAAGAACAGTAGTCTTTGTAATGTTTAACCTGTCTGTTTCTAGCAGACCTAAATACTTGCTCTATGAAAGTAAATGCACAATCTGTAAATTTTGTGGCTGATAGCAAATTACTGGGGTTTATTCAAAACCGAATGGATAAACTGGAAGTCTTTTATGACAAAGTAATAAGTTCTGATGTCTATCTAAAAGTGGACAATACCAGCGCGAAAGAAAACAAAATTGTGGAGATCAAAGTTCATGTGCCAAGAAACAAATTCATTGTAAAAAAACAATGTAAGACCTTTGAAGAAGCGGTAGATACAGCATGCAATTCTTTGGAGCGACAACTAGTGAAAAAGAAGGAGAAAACAAGGGCTCACGCCTGATTAAAATTTTTAGTGAGTTTGTTTTGAATAAAAAAATAAATCTATACATTTGCAGTCCGTTAGAAATAACGGGCTTTTTTTGTGTTTAAAAGGGGCTGTTAAGCCGGTATAGCTCAGCTGGCTAGAGCAGCTGATTTGTAATCAGCAGGTCGTGGGTTCGAGTCCCTCTACCGGCTCGCAAGGTGCTAAAAATAAGGCGGGGAGATACTCAAGCGGCCAACGAGGACAGACTGTAAATCTGTTGGTTTTTACCTTCGCAGGTTCGAATCCTGCTCTCCCCACAGAGTTGTAAAAAAAATTGGTGTCCTAACTTCAATTACACAAAAAATTGTAGTTGGATTTTGAAATATTGATTTAATAAAACGCGGGAGTAGCTCAGTTGGTAGAGCGTCAGCCTTCCAAGCTGAATGTCGCCGGTTCGAACCCGGTCTCCCGCTCTAAGAGTGACGAAGCTGTTCCATTTGAACAGTAATCTCCTCCTTTCTGAGAAGGGTTGTAGATTGAACACTTTACGCCGACGTAGCTCAGGGGTAGAGCGTTTCCTTGGTAAGGAAGAGGTCACGGGTTCAATTCCCGTCGTTGGCTCGATAGAAAT
>JANQSA010000036.1 GCA_028284285.1 Croceivirga sp. | reverse complement strand
TAAGCCTGCATGTTCCTCAAACCCCATTAACCCTGGGCATGATCAATACGGAATTCATTAATGCCTTCCATAAGCCGTTCTGGTTCTTAAATACCGCCCGGGGAAAATGTGTGGTAACCAAAGACCTTGTAGAAGCCTTAAAATCCGGAAAAGTGCTAGGCGCCGGTTTGGATGTATTGGAATATGAAAAGAAATCTTTTGAGGATTGGTTTACCAGCAAACCCAAGCCTTTTAAGTACCTAAGAAAGGCTTCAAATGTTATTCTGACCCCTCATGTCGCAGGATGGACGGTGGAAAGTAAAGAAAAGTTGGCCCGGACCATTGTGGACAAAATACAGGCGGAATTTTTTTAAATTTAAGTGTGAAGAAAACCATTTTTGCCTTTTCTACGCTTATACTATCCCTGTTAGTACTATTCAGGATAAGTGAATATGCCTTTTTAATGGGCGATACATCTATTGAACTCATCATTGCAATTGTAGCGATTGTCTTTTTGGGTCTGGGCCTTTACATCAATGCCAGAAGGGAAGCGGCCAGACCCAATACGCCCCAGGGTGTAGATTCCAGGAAAATCGAAGAACTGGGAATCAGTAACCGCGAGTATGAAGTATTGATTGAAATTTCAAATGGGCTTTCCAATAAAGAAATCGGAGAGAAGCTCTACATCTCGGAAAGCACTATTAAAACACATGTTTCCAATCTACTGGTGAAGTTAGACGCCAAACGGCGAACCCAGGCCATACAAAAAGCTAAAGAGCTCCAAATACTAATGGGGTAATGGTATTTTCAGTCCAAAGTACCACCATTTTAGTACTTTAGTATGAAGCCGCAAACAATGATATCCCCTAGCTTAGACCTGAATTTAAAACACATAATATGAAATGAGCATAAACTTTTTTAAGCATCCCCTACCGAACATGATTAAAACAAGTTTATGTGAACCTGCCTCGCCGGACAGGCAGGAGCGAAGCAGTTCCATCTGTAATAAATTTTGGAATAGCTTTAATTTCAGTGTATTACAAAATTTTTAAATAGATGAAAACATCGGTTATTAAATTTAGCGTTTATGGA
>JANQSA010000068.1 GCA_028284285.1 Croceivirga sp. | reverse complement strand
GCAAATTATGAGTTCCGTGAGTTGCCTTCAGGTAGCTTCCAGGCTTCGGGAAGTTTTACTTTGGCAGTAGGCACCCATAATTTTGAAGTTATGAACCTCACTACAGGATGTGTGATCACGGCTACCCATACCGTAGCAGATCCTGAAGTGTTACACCTTGATGTCACAGGAACCACAGCAATTACCTGTTTTGGTGATACCGATGGTACGGTGAGTTTAGATCTACAAGACGCTACCAATACTACCTATACCGGGGCAATTACGTATACCCTATACCAGGATGTTAATAATACCCCAACAAATTTGGCGGATGATGTAACTTCGGGCGGTGCTGATACCGATGGTAATTTCACCATTAGTGGGCTAGCCGCCGGTAGTTATGTCATAGAAGTGGTAGATACCAACCCTCCAGGTTCCGATTGTACCTACCAAGAGGCGTTTACCATCGGAGGGCCCGCAGCAGCACTTTCTGCTTTGGTAATTCGTGAGGAAATTACCTGTGTGCCCGGCGCAGACGGAGTAATTGAGATTACAGACGTTCAAGGGGGATGGGGTAATTACCGGTATTATGTAAGTGAAACCCCTATACCCGACGAATTTGATCCCGCCAACTATGTTGCTACTCCAAGGTTTGAAGGCCTTCCGGCAGATACTTACGAAATATGGGTTATCGATGCAGGAGGATGTCCACTGCAACTACCTGATGAGACATTGGACGCGCCTAACCCCATTGTGGCATCGCTTGCGGTTACCAATCCGAATTGTACCAATATTGAGGGAAGCCTGGAAGTTAGTGCGCCTACCGGTGGGCAGGGAAGTAATTACACTTTCCAATTGATCCGAAATGGGACCAACGTAGGTTCTCCTCAGACTACAAGAACCTTTGGTAATCTTGGAGAGGGCATCTATACCGTTGAAGTTCTTGATCAGTGGGGATGCTCACTGGTCACCAACGCCGTAACACTTTATGATGAAATTGTGCCTGCGGTCACTATTGACAAACTTATCGACTGTACTGTTCTGGATCCCGGAGGGCATATTACCATTACACAGACCGGAGGTTCCGGTACTTTTGACTACTCGGTAACCTTCCCGGATAGCTCCACACCGCTTCCGGATGTTTTGGGGGCCAACACCGCTACGTTTACGGATTTAACCCAGCATGGCACCTATACCTTTACCATTTCGGATACGGCCACAGGGCATAGTTGTGTTAAAACCATCACGGCAACCCTTGATGACTTTGTGACACCGGTATTACTGGACGCCACAATAGTAAATGTTAGCTGTTTTGGGGGTGCTGATGGCAGCATCCTTGCGATTCTGGATAGCACTACCGACGATAATCCTCCGTATCAATACGAATTGATCGGATTGGCCGGAGCGCCTAGCAGACCCTTACAGAGCGATCCGTTATTTACCGGTCTTCCTGAAGGAAATTATCAGGTGAGGGTAGTTTCTTCCCGAGGATGTGAAGACATCAAAAGCGAAACGATAACACAACCTACCGCCTTACTAGCTTCGGCAACCGCTACACCTTTTGCCTGTAACCCGGATAATACCGTAAACACCTCAACAATTACGGTTACCGCTACACAAGGCACCGCACCGTATCGCTACAGTTTGGACAATATTAATTTCCAATCGCTCAACACCTTCCCTGTTATTGATACTGGCAGTGTTCAAAATATCACGGTATATATTGTTGATGCTAATGGCTGTACAACCACTGCGATCGTACCGCCGATAGCTCCAATCAATACGTTTACCGTTGCTGCCACCCAAAATGCGGCCATTACCTGTGTGAACCCTGAAGAGGTGCTGCTTACCATAACAGACAATGGCCACCCGGGAAATCTCTATGATTTCGAACTACTACCGGTTGGAAATACAGCAGGAAGTTTTATATCCAATCCTTCCGGCACAAGTGCAATATTTGAATTAACAGCCGTAGGCACCTACACATTTAGGATAACCGATACCGTAACCGGATGTTATGTGGATACCGCTCCTTATACCATTGCACCTTACGATCTAATTCATGTGGAGGCAACAGCAACAGCGCCAGCCATCTGTTTTAACGATGCAGGAACCATTGAAATTGATGTGACCGGATATAGCGGGCCTTACTCTTATATCGTATATAGAACGGATGGAACGACCGTGCTAACTGGCAACGGAAATACCAGTACCAATCCGTTCACCATCCCTGATCCGACATCATTGTTGGTAGGAGGAAATTACTATGTTGAGGTCACGGAGGATCCCGGTACGGGTTGCGATGATACCTCAAATACCGTGACCATTATTTCTCCGGATATGCAACTGGATGTTACCGTAGATGAGGTGGCTAATGTTACCTGTACCAACGATCAAGGAGAGATTAGAGTAACCCCATCAGGAGGTTATGCCCCTTATGATATACTATTGACCAATACTACAACCGGTCAAAGCTATACGGAAAACGATGTGGTAGACTTTGTGTTCACAGGTTTATCCGCAGGCGATTATGATGTTCAAATCACAGATGACGGGGGTTGTACAATAAGCCGGCATAATATCTGGACCTTATCCTTACCCAATCCAATAATTACCGATATCAATGCCTCAACATCGTTCTTAACTTGCTACGGAGATACTGACGCTGTGGTGTGGGCAGACCTGCCTACCGGAGGAAGTGGGACCTATCAATTCCAGCTCAATGTATTTGCAAACCTTGGGGATACCACACCATTATTTAGTTCCGGATTCCAATCCAGTAATACCTTTAATAATCTGGGTGCCGGGGTGTATAGTATCACAGTAGCTGACGGCTGGAATTGTGATGTAACTACGGGTCAGGTGCTCATTGATCAGCCAGCCGAAGTAATGGCCAATTTGATACAGACCGCCCAAATGACCTGTACCACTGATGCTAACTTGTTACTCACCGCAACGGGTGGTGATACCGGCGGTACGTATCAATACTTTGATACTGCTACATCTACCTGGATTGATTTTAATGGTGGAAATACCCATACGTTTACTGGTGTGCCTCCAACGTCATATCAATATACCATTCGGGATGCGAACAGTTGTGAGGCCATGATCTCCAATGAGATAACAGTGGATCCGGTGCCTCCTTTAGAGCTCGATATTGACGATAGCGCCGCCTTTATCAATTGTACCGGAGAAGCATCTGCTACCATTGTGGCCAATGCCAGCGGTGGTTTGGGAAATTATTTTTACGAACTGTATGATGCAGACCCCGCTACTTCGGCTCCGATAGCAGGGCCCGTTGCCAGCAATACCTTTAGCGGTTTAACAGCCGGTAATTACTACATACGCGTGATCAGCCAGGATTGTGAAACCACCACGCTTAACCCTATCCCAATTATGGATCCCGTACCCCTCCAGGTGGATCGGGAAGAGTTTACCGATGTTACCTGTTCCGGACTGGAAGATGGTACCATTACCGTGGAAGTATCCGGAGGTACAGGAGAAATTTTCTATGCCATTACCCCTAATCTCAACCAATTTGACACTGAAAATGTTTTCACAGGATTGGCGCCAGGGGTGTATGATGTTATCGCCCAGGATAGGAATGGCTGTTTTATTATGTTCCAATTTCCTATTGTCGAACCTGAAGTGCTTACCGCAAATGCTATCAACATTCAGCATGAGGTATGTGTAGGTGATGCTGATGGCGCATTTGATCTGGAAATCACAGGAGGAACGGCTCCATATCGTACAAGTCTGAATTCTAACAATGACGCCGATTATGTTCCGGATCAGATATCCTTTAACAGCCTGCCAGCAGGAACTCACGTGGTTTTCATCAAAGATGCTCAAGAATGCGAGGCTAATGTTATTGTAGAAATCAACCCGGGTGTAAACCTAAATGCCATGGTTACTCCTAGGTATACCTGTAACGGTGTGATTCCGGAAAATGCTTTGGAAGTGACCCTGGAAGACGCTTCAGTGAGTGCAGATGTACTCTATGCACTGGATTCCACAGACCCTAATGATTTGCAGCTTACCTCCGATTTTAGCAATATCACTCCTGGTCCGCATTATTTAACCATAGTTCATGCTAACGGTTGTATGAATACCATTGATTTTGAAGTTGAAAATTTTGAACCCTTAACCTTAACCCTGGAGAACAATAACATCAATGAGATCACGGCAGTGGTCAATGGAGGGTCCCCGGATTACGCTATTGTTTTTGACGGAAATGATAATGGCAGTGACAACACCTACATCATCAATAGAACTGATGTTTACCTGGTAACTGTTACCGATAATCTGGGATGTGAGGTCTCGGCAGAGATTGAAATGGAATTCATTGATATTGAAGTTCCTAACTTCTTTACTCCGGATGGAGACGGGATGAATGATTATTGGCTTCCTGATAACCTGGAAGCATTCCCCAATGTACTAATGATCATATTTGACCGTTATGGTAGAGAGCTCTATAGAATGGGCTACGGGGACCAGGGATGGAGTGGAATATACAATAATGCAGATCTTCCAACCGGAGATTACTGGTATATCATAAAGTTGCAGGGAGAAAATGATGACCGTGAGTTGGTTGGACATTTTACCTTGTATAGATGACAAAAGAATTAACCTGTTGCCCCATGAAGAAGCCCCAAATCTTAACCCTGTTCATGCTCTTTTGCCTAATGGCAAAAGCCCAGGAGCTAACCTTACCCCAGCATTCACAATACAATGCGGATAATCCATTTTTAATTTCTCCGGTATATGCCGGTATTGGAGACCATATCAAGGTGCGATTGAATGGTTTAACCCAATGGGTTGGAATAGAGGACGCCCCTGATACGCAAACCCTGGCGGCTGATGCACGAATAGGGAACAGGTCCGGTTTGGGAATGTTCCTTTATAACGATAGTAACGGTTTTACACGTCAACGGGGTTCAAGGGTATCTTTTGCGCATCATTTAACGATAGATCGTTACGACGATGAATTCCTTTCCTTTGGGATCTCTTACAATTTTAATCAGTTTAGAATTGACACCGAAAACTTTACCATGCAAAATGGTGAACTCCCTACCGATGACAGGGCTACTACCAACCATAATTTTGATGTTGGCATCCTGTATCGCTACGATAAATTTTTTATCAGCCTGAATGCAGCCAATATCCTACCCAAAAATTTGGAAAGTTTTAATCCAACTTTTGAGCCCAACACCCTAAGAAATTACTACATGTACACCGGGTATACGTTTGCCAAGAACAACAATAGCAAACTTGAAATAGAGCCTTCCGTTTTCTTTCAATGGTTTGAAAGTGATGGTCGTTCTGTTACCGACTTAAATGCCAAATTCCGATTTCACGATTTTGAAGACTACTATTACCTGGGGCTGACGTATCGTTTTTTAAATGATACCGCCCAGCCTTTCACGCCTCTTTTTCTCTCTCCCATGGCAGGTTTGAAAAAAAGTAATTTCTATTTTGGATATTCCTACCAGATCCTTACCAACGAAATAGCTGGTTTTAATCTGGGGACACATGTGTTAACGGTAGGTATGGACTTGTTCCAGGGAATCAGTAATTGCCGTTGTACATATTGAACCCGTCTTGAGTTCATTAAACTTTGGCAGCTTTCACTTAATTTTGTCTATTTTTTAGACGAAATGGGCAAGATTAAAATCAACAATATCCGGGTACATGCCTGGCATGGATGTTTACCCGAAGAAAGCATCATAGGTAGTGATTACCGAGTGGATTTAGAGGTGAATGCTGATCTGACAACACCCTCGCATACGGACAGGTTAAAGGATACAGTAGATTACGTCTTATTGCACAATATTGTGAAAGAAGAAATGGGAATAAAATCCAAATTGCTGGAACACGTTGCCCAACGTATTTTAGATCGTATATTCGGGGAAATCCCTGTTATAAAAACCGCAGAAGTCACGGTATCTAAGATAAATCCACCTATCGGAGGTGATGTAGAAAGCGTTTCCGTGACACTTTTTAGAGAATCCCGCTAGTTCCTATTTTGGAAAGGATGGAATAGAGTAGTAACTTTGCCGTTCCAGGGCATCGTGGCCGAGTGGCTAGGCACAGCTCTGCAAAAGCTTGTACAGCGGTTCGAATCCGCTCGATGCCTCTTTAAAAGCCTCCTTTAGGGAGGCTTTTTACTTTTTGATCCTTTCTATTCCATCCTGAACATTAAACCTGTCTTTTGGTAAAAAACCTTTGGTAATTAACACTATCCCGCAAATTATTAGAATGATACCCAGCCCTTTTTTTACTTGAAGTATCCTGCTTTGGGTTAGTTTTCTTTTTAACTGCTTCGCCAAAACTATCTTAACCATATCCACAGCAAAATAGGTAAGGATCAATGCTGAGAAAAAAGTGAGAATTCTATTGGGGTCATTATTCAAACTCGGACCTACCACAATAAGTACGCCCAACCAAAATACCAAAACCCCTACATTAATAAAGTTGAGCAAAAACCCTTTTACGATCAATCCGAAATAAGTGCCTTTCAATTTTTTCTGTTTTTGATTTTTGGCTTGCTTTTGAGCAAAAACCACAATGCCATACACCAGAAGGATCATTCCTCCAAAAACATAAAGCCCTGGCTGATTGCTCAGATTTTCCAGTAACTGGAAACTACTGAAATACGCTATGAGAATAAACAAGATATCTGCAAGGATAACACCTAGATCCACACAAACTGCAGCTCTGAACCCTTTTGTAGCCCCGGTTTCCAAGAGCACAAAGAAAACAGGGCCTATCATGAAGCTCAATAAAAATCCAAGAGGAATTGCAGCTTGTATGTCTTCAATCATAATACTATTCTACCCGTTCCACTCTCCCGCCAAATACCGTTTTTTCATCCATTTTTTCAGGATCACCATAAACTTTCACCACACCGCCGGCTTTCACATCAGCTTTCACATATTTGGTAGCATAGACTTCGGCATTGCCACCAGCATTCACCGAAACGGTAGTAAACTTACTCTTGAACGCTTTTCCCTGATATGTTCCTCCGGTATTTATAATGATATCTTGATTGTGAGTGAAGCCCTTAATAACAACATCGCCTCCTGTAACTGCTTTGACCAACAATTGTTCCGTTTGACAATTCAGTTCCAGCTCTCCTCCTTCCTGAGCGCGGACATCCAGGATATCCTTACTGATAATTTCCTCAGACGAAATTCTGGCGTCTTCATTTACGTCAATAATGGTGAATTCTTCCGTGTAGTGCAGATCAATAAATGTACGGTATCCGCTAAATAACTTATCAATCTCCATCCTAATCTTAAGTACTCCCCCCTTGTTTACAATAGCCACTTTATGCGTGTTAGCTCCGGTGATAACGGCTTTGTTTTCATTTGATTTTACCAAATTAACCGCTATACCATCAAAGACCTTCAGTTCATTAAACTTTTCAAGTTTTCTTACAATTTCCCCTTCCTGAGCCCAAAGCGGCACGGCAAACATCAAGAATATAATAGAAAGCAATTTGTTTCCCATGATTTTAACAAAATGAATGACCTTTTACCTCATAAACTGTTTTCTTGTAAAAAAAGTATTACTTCTTTCTTCCAATTAAGATAAAATCCAGGTGTCTTTTTACTAAATCCGTGTTTTTCACCATCACTATCACCTCATCCCCAAGCTGGTACATCTCCTTAAATCGCTCCCCGATAATAGCATATTGCTGCGGGTCAAAAACATAGTAATCATCCTTAATATCCCTGATACGTACCATTCCTTCACATTTGTTTTCCACGATTTCAACGTAAATCCCCCATTCTGTAACTCCGGATATCACGCCAATAAACTCTTTATCGGCATGATTTTCCATATATTTTATTTGCATATACTTCACGGAATCCCGTTCAGCATTTGCAGCGAGCAACTCCATGTCTGATGAGTGCTTGCACATTTCTTCATAAACATTTTCTTTAATTGCTTTTCCGTTTAACAAATAATGCTGTAATAAACGATGTACCATTACATCCGGATATCTTCTGATGGGAGAGGTAAAATGGGTATAGTATTCGAAAGCCAAACCATAATGCCCAATATTTTCCGTGGTATAAATCGCTTTACTCATACTCCTGATCGCCAAAGTATCCACTAAATTCTGTTCCTTTTGTCCCTTTACATTCTCCAATAGCTGGTTTAAGGAATGGTTTATGGATTTTCTGTCCCTTAAGTCTATACTATGTCCAAACCTGGAAATTACCCCGTTGAGCGCCATTAGTTTTTCCTCATCGGGTTCGTCATGAACGCGGTATACAAAGGTTTTCTTCGGTTTTTGTTTCCCAATAAATTCTGCAACCCTTCTATTGGCCAGCAACATAAATTCTTCTATCAATTTATTGGCTTCCCTGGCTTCTTTAAAAAACACACCTTCCGGATTTTTGTCCGCATCCAGGTTGAACTTTACTTCTATCTTATCAAAAGAAATAGCTCCGGCCTTCATCCTTCTTTCGCGCATCTTTACGGCCAGTTGATTTAAAACAAGAATGGCCTCTACCACATCATCGGCAATCCTATATTCCTTTTCACGGATTGAAATTTCTTTTGGGACCACACTATTCTTCGTTTCAATAATATGCTGGGCTTCCTCGTAAGCAAAACGCTCATTGGAATTAATTACTGTTCTGCCAAACCATTGCTTTTTTACTGTAGCCTCACTATCTAATTCAAAGAGCGCTGAAAAAGTATACTTGTCTTCTTTCGGCCTAAGGGAACATACCTTATTGGAGAGCATCTCCGGTAACATTGGTATTACCCGATCTACCAAATAAATGGACGTTGCCCTATTATAAGCCTCATCGTCCAGTACTGTACCCGGAAGTACATAATGTGAAACATCTGCAATATGTATCCCAATCTCGTAATTACCACTTTCCAGTACTGTAAAAGATAGGGCATCATCAAAATCTTTAGCATCTTTTGGATCAATGGTAAAAGTAAGATGCTCACGCATATCCTTGCGTTTGGCAATTTCTTCCGCTTTGATGGTTGTATCTAAAGAATTGGCATACTGTTCTACCTCGTAAGGGAATTCATGAGGAAGCCCATATTCCGCTAAAATGCCGTGGATCTCGGTTCCGTGTTCTCCGGGTATACCTAATATCTTTTGGATACTTCCATAGGGTGAATCCGCTCCTTCCGGCCAATCTGCCAAGGCAACCACTACTTTATCGCCATCGCCGGCATTGTTTATTTTTCCCTGAGGTACAAAAATATCGGTATACATCCTCGGATCTGTAGGTCGTACAAAAGCAAATGTTTTATGCATATCAACGATCCCCACATAAGTGGTTTTCGCTCGTTCTATGATTTTCACGATCTTTCCCTCAGGTCTTTTTCCTTTTCGTTTTCTCTTGACCATTACCTCAACGATATCCCCGTGAAAAGCTTTATTTAAAAAGGTATTAGGTACAAAAATGTCGTCGTCTTCCCCGGCTACTAGGATGTAGGCATTCCCATTTTGTGCCAAATCCACTTTTCCTTTTACTACTATATCTACCGAGGGTTTTGTTTGATATTTTCCACGGGTCGTTTCAATGATCCTTTCCTTCTGTTTTAGTTGTCCCAATCTTCGGATCAGTTCATTTCTTCCCTGAGTATCGTTAATATCCAGCTGTGCGGCTATTTGCTTGTAATTAAAACTCTTTTTAGGTTCTTTTTCAAGAACAGCGAATATGCCTTTAGTAATCTCGTTTTTGCGTTGACTTCGGGCACGCTTTCTTTTTTTGGACATTCACTGAAAATTTAGACGGAAAATACGAATTATGGATTTGGTAAAATCCAGTGGTATTCCTTATTTCTTAGAAAAGATTTTTATTAACAAACTATAGTATATAAATAAACTTTGTTTTTGAAAATTTAAATTTTTAATGGTTATGATAGCCTGTGAATATGTGGAATAAATTTTATCCTAAAAGCTTGCATTAAACAGGAATTAAATATTATTGACAATTTATCAATCATTCAATAAATTAAGAACCAATGATTTGTTTGATTTGTTAACGATTTTTGATATCCAGTATCAACATGAATTTATCGATAACTAAATGTGTCTTTATTGTTAATTCTATGCACTTAGTATTGAACAAATGTTGAGTAATTTTTAATAGAAAATCAATTAAAGTTTACCAAAAAATTACTAATGTCATTTCAAGTGCATTTATCCAATAAAATTATCTAAAACTTTTATTTGAGATATGAACAAAATGATTGGCTGTATAAATAGTTGAAAGTAAAGCTTCTATACTATTTTGTCAAGATTTATAAACTATGCCAACTAAAAAGAATTGTACCTTTATATGGATCAATTCTCAACCTTTCTGTTATGACTATCGCAATTGGAAACGATCATGCCGGAACAGAATATAAACTGGCTATTGTAGGAATGTTAAAATCAAAAGGAATAGCAGTGATAAATTACGGGACCGATGGAACAGACAGTGTGGATTATCCTGATTTTGCACATCCTGTAGCTTCGGATGTAGAGCAAGGTAAAGCGGATATCGGTATTGTTGTTTGCGGAAGTGGGAACGGGGCCAGCATGACAATAAACAAATACCAGGGTATACGAGGTGCCCTATGTTGGAATAAAGAAATAACAACCTTAGCCAGAGAGCATAATGATGCCAACATTTTAAGTCTTCCCGCCAGATTTATAGCACTGCCGCAGGCACTGGAAATGGTTGAAACTTTTCTGAATACCAAATTTGAAGGAGGTCGACATGAACGGCGAATTGAGAAAATTCCTTTTCAGTAAAGGCGCATGCTAAATGGGTCATCACCATAATCACCATCAAAAGGGGCATGCGGTTAGCAGGAAAAACTTAGGGATTTCAATAGTTTTAAATACCATCATTACCATAGCTCAAGGTGTTGGAGGTATTGTATCAGGAAGTCTTTCCTTGCTCTCGGATGCACTTCACAATTTTAGTGATGTCCTTTCTTTGTTAATCAGTTATTTTGCCCATCTCCTCTCAAAAAGAAAGGCATCCACCAAGAGCACATTTGGATATAAAAGAGCTGAAATTATTGCTGCCTTTATAAACGCCGCTACCTTAATGGTAGTATCCGTCTTTTTAATTACGGAGGCAATAGAACGCTTTTTTAAACTTCAGGAAGTAGCCTCAGAGCTGGTGATCTGGCTTTCGCTTTTTGGAATATTGGCAAACGGATTGAGCGTAGTACTTTTGAAAAGAGATGCAGCTGTGAATATGAACATGAAATCGGCCTATTTGCATCTTTTAACAGACATGATGGCCTCTGTGGCTGTGCTTTTAGGTGGAATTCTGATGAAGTTTTTTCAGCTTTTTTGGATTGATCCATTGTTAACTTTGATTATTGCGATTTATCTTATCTATGTGGGTTTTGACCTTTTGAAGGAATCGACTAAGGTGTTGATGTTATTTACCCCAAAATCAATTGTGGTCAAAGAAATAGTGGCAACGATCATGGAACTGGAAACGGTTAAAAACGTACATCATGTACATATTTGGCAGTTAAATGAGGACGAAGTGCATTTGGAGGCACATATCGACTTTGAGAAGGATATCAAATTATCGGAGTTTGAAACAGTTTTAGGGACTATTGAAGAAAAAATGAATCATTTATATGGGATCAATCATGTCAATATCCAGCCGGAATACGGTAAATGTGATAGTAAAAGCGTGATTGTCCAGGATTAGAAGCGTATGCAAGTTGAAATCAAGTCTTTTGAGCAATTATCATTGGATGAGCTCTATGAAATACTACAATTACGCAGTGCTGTATTTGTGGTAGAGCAGAATTGCGTTTATGAAGATATAGACGGCCGGGATAAAAAGGCATATCATGTATTAGGTCTGGCAAAAAAAGAGTTGGTAGCATATACCCGAATGTTCCCTCCCGGTGACCCTTTTCAAAACGCCGTTATCGGTAGGGTGGCGGTAAAATCCTCCTGCAGGAAAGCGGGCTATGGAAAAATGATTATGCTTGCTTCCCTAAAATATATCAAAAGTGTTTGGCAGGTATCGGGAATAGAACTCTCTGCGCAGACCTACTTAAAACGTTTTTATCAAGAGTTGGGATTTTCGGAAGTTGGAGAAGAATATTTGGAAGACGGCATACCGCATGTGAAGATGGAATCCAGTACGTAGCCGTCATATCAACAAATCATGTTAGATATCTTTCCTGAGCAGAATACTCTTGTAGCACTGTCATTTATTGAAACTATTGCAGAATAGAGATATACCTTTTTTTATCACGCAAAAGTTGGGTAGCTGTCACAATAGCTTCGTCATGTAATACGCTGTAATCATACAATCCTTTTCTGTAAAAATATCGCTTTACCAACTCATCGGTAATTTTTTTCCGAATAATAGGACTATAAGTTTCCAATGCGGTTATCTTTCCTTGATTTACGGCTAAAAGAAGTTCCCGATATTTGTTTTGTACCTTCATTCCAAGCAAACTATCATCTGCATTTAGTTGTTCTTCAAGGATTTTTTCCGTGTCCGTTTGAAAGGTGAAATCTGCTTTCTTGGCGAAGTCTATAAATTGATTATAATCGCTGTTACTGAATTCAAATAGCGGAACCGAATCAAAACGGTTTTGATAGTAAAAGTCAGTGGAAAAATCAAAGATAATATGGTTTCTATCTAAGGCTTCTATTAGGGTATTGGTCTTTAGGGAAGTGATTTCTATATCCGGCATTACACCTCCCCCATCCTGCACGGTTCTCCCGTTACGTGTTTTGAATTGGTTGAAATTGGTATTTCTTATTGCGTTGCCTTCCTGATCGCGATTCCAATAGTCCAAAGCCTGGATACACCTACCGGAGGGCGTGTAATACCGGGATATGGTTACCTTAAGTTGTGTCCCATACGTAAGCTTTAAGGGACGTTGTACCAGACCCTTTCCGAAGCTTCGGGCACCGACAATTACTGCGCGATCCAAATCCTGCAAGCCGCCGGATACAATTTCACTGGCGGATGCACTACGACCGTCAATCAGCACGGCTAAAGGAATTTCAAGATCTGTCGGCTGGTTTTTTGTTTTGTATTCCTGATTAAATTTTTTCACCTTGGATTTTGTGGTCACAATACGTTCTCCTTTAGGGACAAACAGGTTGGTGACATTCACTGCTTCAGATAATAACCCTCCCGGATTGCCTCGTAAATCCAGGATTAACTGTTCTGCACCCTGTCCTTTGAGATCAATGATAGCTGCTTTGGTTTGACCGGATGCTTTTCTGTTAAATCTGTTAAGTACTATATACCCGGTTTTATCATCTACCATTCCATAGTAGGGGACTGCATCCACTTCCACGGCCTCTCTGGAAATAGTAGCAGTCGCCAGTTTACCCTGGCGTCTAAAGGAAACTTCAACAGTGGTCCCGTTTGATCCTTTAAGGAGTTCACTGGCGTTGTCATCAAAATCCGAAACTAAAATATCCCCGATTTTAATAATTTCATCTCCCGCTTTAAGTCCTGCCTTGTCTGCAGGATATCCTTCATAGGGTTCTACTATTAAGAGTTTGTCATTATACGAACGCACCAAAGCACCTATGCCCGAATATTCCCCGGCGTTATTTATTTTGTATTCTTCAACATCTTGCTCGTTCAAAAACTTGGTATAGGGATCTAGTTCGTCCAGCATATTCTTTATAGCTGAATCCATTAATTCTCCGGGATTGGTCTCATCCACGTAATTCATGTTCAACTCTTTGAAAAGGGTAGTAAAAATCTCAATCTGTTTGGCAATCTCAAAAAAGTCACGCTTAAAGCTACTTCCAACTACGAGAAAGAGTACGGCAATAACGGGGATAACCCAATGCTTTTTAAATCGTGTTTTCATGAGAATTTGCTTTTAGAAATTTTTTAAACAACACGTTTATTTTGTCCATAATCATGGAAAATGCAGGCATATCTTTTCCAAGATATAAAATCACCAACGCATATTGTCCTTTGGTATTGTTAAAAATAAAGGGTTTGTTTAAGCGATACCCCTCACGGAGCAGCCGTTTTATCCTGTTTCGTTTTACGGCACTTTTAAAGTTTTTCTTCGGTACAGCAAAAGCGACTTTAATTTTGGAACCATCTTCATAAACAACGGGAAGATATTGCAGTCGTAAAGGGTAAGATGATATACTTTTTCCTTCTTCGAAAAGTTGTTGTAACCCCTTTTTGCTTTTGAGCCGTTCTTTTTTTGGAAAAGAAAAATCCATTTATAAAACTAAAAATCCGATAAGAAAGCCCTGAACGGGTTATTTGCTATACCAAGAAAGCGATTTATTCTTTTTGCCAGGTATTATTTTCCCTATTTACATCAGCCATCAAAAGGGACGGGTCTATTACAATTCCCTCAATTTCTTCCAAAGGCTTATTAATGGTGAATTCATAGGTTGGGTAGGCCCAGGCCCAGTCTTTCAAAACAGTTCGCGCTATGCTGGGGTAGGGATTCTCTTTTTCTCCTCTCATCATTCTCAAGGGAACATAATAGGTTTCCTGATTGCCCTGGCTATCCACCAAAAGAACATCCAGGGGCATGGGCATTAAACCCACCCTTTGGAGGACAACTTTTGTTTTTTCTCCCTCTGCCGTCACCGAGCTTACACCATAATCTATGGTATTGGTGGTTTGGGTCCAATCGGTCAAATACCAATCCAACTGCATACCGGAAACCTTCTCTGCGGTTCTTTTAATGTCGTTAGGCACCGGATGGGTAAACTTAAAATCCCGATAGTACTTTCTTAAGGTTTGCATTAACTTGTCCTGACCGATGATATAACCCAATTGGGATAAAAAAATGGAACCTTTACTGTAGGCAGATATCCCGTAGGCAAAGTTAAGGTCATACCTATCCGCATGAGTGGTTTGCGGTTGTTCCTTTCCGGAATTGACCAAAGCATAATAACCTTTGTAAGAATTTTCGAAAGGGTTTTCTTTCCCTTGCTCCATGATTTGATTCATACACAGGCTGCTGATGAAGGTAGTGAAACCTTCGTCCATCCATTCATATTTAGATTCATTGGTAGCGAGAACATGTTGAAACCAGGAATGTGCCATTTCATGTACCATCACACCGACCAAACTGGAAAATTGCCGCTCTCCGGTAATTAAGGTGCTCATAGCATATTCCATTCCCCCATCTCCACCCTGCACAACAGAATATTGCCGGTACGGGTAAGGCCCGATATTTTTGCTGAAGAACTCCATTGCCGCAGCGGTTTTGGGCTGAAGGTTTTTCCAGTTTTCCGACAACTCTTCTTTATCCTTATAAAAAAAATGCAATGTCGGACCATCTTCCATTTCCACTACATCATGCACATAGTCCGGATCGGCAGCCCACATAAAATCATGTACCTTAGGGGCTTTAAAATGCCAGGTAAGGGTTTTTCCTCTCGTTTTTACTTTTGTCCCGGGCGCCTCATAGCCATGACCAATTTCTTGTGGGTTTTGTAAATACCCCGTGCCTCCTAAAGTATAGGCCTTGTCTATGGTAATTTTTACATCAAAATCTCCCCATACTCCATGAAACTCTCTCGCAATGTAAGGATTGGGATGCCATCCTTGACTATCGTACTCTGCAAGTTTGGGATACCACTGACTCATAGACAAGGCTATGTCCTCCTTGTTATTTCTACCGGAACGTCTGATTTGAAGAGGTACCTGGCCTTCAAATTCCATGGTTAAAGTAGTGTTCCCTCCGGGAGGAATTGGTTTGACCAGGTCTACGACAAGAATAGTTTCTTCTTCTTCAAAGTTGACCCTTTCTCCATCCTGCATTAATGACTGGGCATGTAAATACCCCGCTTCATCTGGTTTTAAGGAAGCTATTCTGCTTTTTCCATTTGCCATCATTCTGCCGTCGCCATCCTGAATGGTTTGCAACCGAATATCCATTTCACTTCCGGGCTGGAAAGCGTTAAAATAGAGATGGTAAAAAACGCGGTTTAAAGAGTCAGGAGAATTATTGGTATACACCAGTTCTTGCGTTCCATTGTATTTGTACGTTTCCACATCCATAAAGACCTCCATGGTGTAGTCTGCGTGCTGCTGCCAATAATGGGGGTTCTGCTGGCTCAAAAGAGCACCTCCAACTAGCAGCAAAGTAAAGCTCAATGGCCTAACCCTTTTCAACATAATTACTCTGCGTTATAATCCAATGATGGTTTTCCTTTAGAAAGGCTTTGTGCTAAAATTAGCGCATTATAGGCATTTACCATTTTACCGGATTTTGAAATTTCGGAAAATGGTTGGGTCTTTGCCGGATCTCCGCCAAGTACAACAGTGGCTTTGGAAGCAAGCCCGGATTGTATCAATACCTTTTTAGTCTGTGCAGCGCTAAGGTTGGGATACTGCGAACGTATCAAGGCGGCCACTCCTGCTACTGCGGGAGCCGCCATGGAAGTACCCCCCTGGAAATCATATTCGTTATCGGGCATCGTAGAATAGATTTTATCCCCCGGAGCAAAAACGTCAACATTTTTTTTACCGTAATTGGAAAAGGAAGCTACCATATTTGAACCGTACGATGAAGCCAATGCTCCCACACTAATAAGATTATCCGAAATTTCGGAGTCCGAGAAGCCATGGTCATTTGGAAAATTAGGATTGTTGGCATCATCAATATCATTGCCGTCATTTCCTGCGGCATGTACAATTAGTACATCTTTGGAAGCGGCATATTGAATGGCTTCATACACCCATTCGGCATTTGGTGAAAAGGATTTTCCAAAACTGCAATTAATGATTTTAGCGCCGTTGTCCACTGCATACCGAATAGCCAGGGAAATATCCTTATCGTATTCGTCTCCGTTGGGTACGGCTCTAATACTCATGAGTTTCACATTGTTGGCCACACCATTAATTCCTTTTCCGTTATTGCGTTCCGCCGCTATAATTCCAGCTACATGCGTGCCATGACTTTCATCTTTTACCCGGTTTTTGGGATTCCCATTGCCATAACGCCGGTCATTAAGATCATAAGGGTTGTCACCCACTTTCTTACGCCCGTCGAACTCTTTATTCAAATTGTAATTTACCCGTTCCGTAAAATACGTGATCCCCCCGTTCAGTTCTTCTTTCACCTCTTCTATGCTATCTGCATACTGGTACATCTGTTTGATAACCGCTACATTTTGTTGCATTTCTTCACTTTCCGGTTGTAAGGCCATCACGTCCTCCTTGCTATAGGCATCTTTGCCCAATGCTTTTTTTATCGCATCGTCAGCATTGTTTACCACCTGCAAAATCTGTTCATACTGTTGTTTGTTCTGTAGTGCCTTGGGATATTCTTCATCCAGCTTAAGTTGTGCCTTGGCACGTGTGGCCGCATCTCCCATATTCAAACGGAGTATACGAGCGTATTCCAGTTGCTCATGGTAAGATTCGCCTAAAAAGTTGTAACCATGAATATCATCTACGTAACCATTTCCATCGTCGTCTTTTCCATTCCCTGGCCGCTCTCCCTTATTGATCCAAAGTACATCGTCCAGATCTTCATGCTCCAGGTCCATTCCAGAATCGACAACCGCAACAATAACCGTTTTCCCTTTTTTCTTTCCTATGATTTCTTGATAGGCTTTTTCCAGACTTATCCCTGGGATGGTATCAGCCAACAAATCGGCATGGCCCCAATTTTTCTTTTCAGTCTCAGTGAGTTCAGTAATTTTTAAAGGGATAGTATCTATATTTTGAAGTGGTGTGGAAACCAAATTGGTTGCACCACAACCTACCAGCAAACTTCCGGATAATATTGTAGTTAGTGTTTTTAGATAGAAATTCATACTTACATTCATTTATTTCGTGTTTTTTTAGAGATCGAATACTTCTTTAAAGGAATACAATTCAGCAAGACGCACACCTTTTTCTGTTGCTTTTAAGGTACACAGTTGGTGATAAGGGTCATGCTCAAAAAATAAGAGGTATTCTTTTTCCACTGCAGTGTTCAAAAAAGCCGCTTTTTCTTGCAATGTTAACAGTGGTCTGGTATCATACCCCATAACATAGGGTAGTGGGATATGGCCTGCTGTTGGAATTAAATCTGCGGCAAAGACTATGGTTTTTCCCTTGTATTCAATATGCGGAAGCATTTGCTTGTCTGTATGTCCATTAACAAACAAAATGCCAAAACCCAGCTCCGAGGTAGAAAGGAAATCTTGATCGGCAGGGGCTACAAAATGCAACTGACCACTTTCTTCCATAGGTAAGAGGTTTTCCTTCAGGAATGAGGCCTTTTCCCTTGCATTGGGTTGTGTTGCCCAGTCCCAGTGGGCTTTGTTGGTCCAGAATTTTGCATTTTTAAAAGCGGGTTCATACCCGGTCCTTTCCGTATTCCATTGAACGCTGCCGCCGCAATGATCAAAGTGCAAATGGGTCATAAAAACATCGGTAATATCCTCTTTATGAAAGCCAAATTGCTTTAGGGAATTTTCAAGGGTGTAATCACCCCACAGGTAATAATACCCAAAGAATTTATCGGACTGTTTTGTTCCTAAACCTGTATCGATGAGAATCAATCGATTTCCATCTTCGATCAACAAGCACCGTGCCGCCAAATCTATCATATTATTGGCATCCGAGGGGTTCGTTTTGGTCCATAAGGATTTGGGTACTACCCCAAACATGGCGCCACCGTCCAGTTTAAAGTTCCCGGTCTCAATAGGATATAAGTTCATGGAAAAAAGCAAAATGCCGCGAAAAATAAGAAACCGTAAGGGAACAACCTCAAAATAGCAGAATTATTGGCCGATTTTTAACAAAATATCGGTCAATGGGCCTGGTATCCCTGGCTTTGTGCCAAAGGGAGAAAACGGGTATTCTTCATATTAAAATAAAAGCCCTATTTTACCAAAAAAAAGAAGATGCTCGAGCTGGCAGGGATAATTATTTTGGGAATAATAGCGCAGTGGGTGGCCTGGCGCTTAAAACTTCCTGCTATACTTCCTCTTATATTGATAGGATTGTTGGTAGGGCCCATAGCCACGTTGTATACTGAAGACGGCACCAAGCTTATTGAGCCTATTTGGAATGGCAAAAATGGCCTGTTTCCGGGGGAAGGATTGTACTACTTTGTCTCCCTGGCCATAAGCATCATCTTGTTTGAAGGGGGCCTTACATTAAAACGTTCGGAAATTGCCAATGTAGGCCCGGTAATTACCAAACTAATTACCGTAGGAGCCCTCGTTACATTTTTTGGAGCCGGAGTGGCTGCCCACTACATTTTTGAGCTGTCCTGGCAGTTGTCCTTTCTTTTTTCGGCTTTAATCATTGTTACAGGACCAACGGTGATAACCCCAATTTTGAGAAATATTCCCCTAAAAAAAGATGTTTCCACCGTATTGAAATGGGAAGGAATTTTAATCGATCCCATTGGCGCCCTGGTGGCCGTTTTGGTATTTGAGTTTATTAGTGTAGGCCAGGGTAGTGAATATACGCAAACCGCAATGATAGAGTTTGGCAAGATCTTACTTTTTGGCACTACTTTTGGCTTCACCTTTGCCCATGCACTGGCTTTTGCTATCAAAAAAGATTTGATACCACATTATTTGATGAACGTAGTCTCCCTCTCCGTGGTGTTGCTGGTTTTTGTAGAGTCCGAGGTCTTTGCCCATGAATCCGGTTTATTGGCAGTGGTAGTGATGGGGATGGTATTAGGCAATATGAACTTGCCCAACTTAAAAGAACTACTCTATTTTAAAGAATCCCTAAGTGTTTTACTCATTTCCATCCTGTTCATTCTTTTAGCAGCCAACATTAACATAAGTGATTTTGAACTACTGGAAACCTGGAATACGGCCTGGTTATTTTTGGTGGTGGTATTTTTAATTCGTCCTTTGGGAGTGTTTGTCAGCGCGCAGGGTTCGGGACTTAAATTCAATGAAAAACTGTTTATTGGTTGGGTAGGCCCCAGGGGGATAGTTGCTGCCGGGATAGCGTCTCTTTTTGGTTCCAAGTTATTGGCCAAAGGAGAGCCTGGTGCGGAATACATTACACCCCTGGTGTTTATGATTGTTTTGGGTACGGTATTATTCAATGCCACCACGGCAAGGTTGTTTGCTAAACTTGTTGGGGTTTTCCTCACGAAATCCGAAGGCATATTAATTGTTGGGGCCTCTAGAATTTCAAGACTAATTGCCAATTATCTGAAAAAAAACAACCGACATGTTGTTCTTATAGACAACAACCAAACCAATGTGGAGAAATCCAAACGACTGGGTTTAGAAGCCTTTGTTGCCGATATATATTCTGACACATTAACGGACAACATAGAATTAAACGATGTAGGCTACTTGATGGCCCTTACCGGAAACTCGGACATCAACAAATACGTAATTAAAAGGTTTAGAGGACAGTTTGGCGAAAACGGAGCGTTTCGGTTGGTAGACAGTGATGAGATGGTAAATCCGGATAATAATCCCAAAGACGGCCTGTTTTCAAACACAGACGATTTTATTCAACTCACCGAAACCGCCAGAAAATTTCCGGCTATTAATGAAGTGGACCTTAGGAATAAAGAGCACTATGATACGCTTATTGAAATGACGGAAACGGATAGGGATATTATCCCGATTTTTATCAAGAGACCCAATGGCACTTTAGAAATAATCCCCTCCTTTAGCAAGGAGCTAAATGGAGTTTCAGAAGGCAGCAAACTGGTATACCTGGGCAAAGTGTTGGATTTTGAGGAAAACCTGGCCCAGTAATTCCAGGATGTTCTCCAAAAGGGTGGTTAGCGGTGTGCAATCAGTGTTATGGTAACCAACAAAAAAGGGCGCTCTAGTCGTTTAGCTTTAAAACGGCCATAAATGCCTGTTGCGGAATTTCTACATTGCCTACCTGCCGCATACGTTTTTTTCCCTTCTTTTGTTTTTCCAACAGTTTTCGTTTACGGGAAATATCACCGCCGTAACATTTTGCGGTAACATCTTTTCGCAAGGCTTTGATGGTTTCCCTGGAGATTATTTTGGATCCTATGGCGGCCTGGATGGGAATATCAAATTGCTGTCTTGGAATTAATTCCTTCAGTTTCTCGCACATCTTCTTCCCTATGGTGTGGGCATTGTCAAAATGTACCAAAGCGGAAAGAGCATCCACGGGGTTTCCGTTTAAAAGGATGTCCACTCGTACTAATTTTGAAGTACGCATCCCGATAGGAGCGTAATCAAAAGAAGCATACCCTTTGGAAACGGTTTTCAGACGATCGTAGAAATCAAATACTATTTCGGCCAGGGGCATGTCAAAAGTCAATTCCACACGTTCCGTGGTCAAATACGTTTGATTGGTGATTTGTCCACGCTTATCAATACACAAGGACATCACATTTCCCACAAAATCGGATTTGGTAATTATAGTCGCCTTGATGTAAGGTTCTTCCACCCTGTCCAAAGTAGAAGGATCCGGAAGATCCGAAGGATTGTTTACAATTACTACCGCCTCGGGATCTTTTTTGGTATAGGCATGATAGCTCACGTTGGGAACTGTTGTAATGACCGTCATGTCAAATTCCCGCTCCAGACGCTCCTGGATAATTTCCATATGTAACATGCCCAGAAAGCCACAACGAAAACCAAAACCTAAAGCAGCGCTACTTTCCGGGGTAAACACCAAAGAGGCGTCGTTGAGTTGCAATTTTTCCATGGAAGAGCGCAACTCTTCAAAATCTTCCGTGTCCACGGGATAGATGCCCGCAAACACCATAGGTTTTACGTCTTCAAAACCGGCAATAGCCGTTTGGGAAGGATTTTCTGTTAAGGTGATGGTATCCCCGACTTTTACTTCTCTGGCATCCTTGATGCCGGTAATAAGGTACCCTACATCCCCGGTTGAAATTTTCAATTTAGGAACCTGGGTTAACTTCAAGGTGCCAATTTCATCAGCAAAATAGCTTTTTTCCGTGGCCATAAATTTGATTTTTTGACCTTTGCTTAGCTCGCCATTCACTACTCTAAAGTAGGTTTCCACTCCCCGGAACGGATTGTAGACCGAATCGAAAACCAGCGCTTGCAAAGGCGTATTGGGATCACCGGTAGGGGCGGGCACTCTTTCAATTATAGCGGACAATAGGGTTTCGATCCCTGTTCCCGTTTTGGCGCTGGCGGGAATAACTTCCTCGGGAGTACAACCCAATAAATCAACTATATCATCGGTCACTTCTTCGGGATTGGCACTGGGAAGGTCTACCTTGTTCAGAACAGGAATAATTTCCAGATCATTTTCCAACGCCAGGTACAAATTGCTGATGGTTTGCGCCTGAATGCTTTGTGCCGCATCCACCACTAAAAGTGCACCTTCACAGGCGGCAATAGAACGGGAGACTTCATAAGAAAAATCTACATGACCTGGGGTATCAATCAAGTTGAGGATATAGTTTTCCCCCTGGAAGGTATATTCCATTTGGACAGCATGGCTCTTAATGGTGATACCACGTTCGCGTTCAAGATCCATATTGTCTAAAAGTTGGTCTTGTTTTTCACGTTCGGTTACGGAACCCGTGAAATCCAGGAGGCGATCTGCCAGGGTGCTTTTGCCATGATCTATATGGGCGATGATGCAAAAGTTTCTTATGTTCTTCATTCAGAGCATGATTTTAAGCGCAAAGATAGCTTTTACCTTAATGAGGTGACCACAAAAAAGATTTTGGCGCGCACCACGCCGCCGGATAGTGCTTATAACACGAATTTGTAGCCTAAACCCTTCTAAAAAGTATTTAGTAGATTTGAGGTTCAACCCAAACCCCAAATGAATAGCTTACGGCTCACCTTATATTTGGTGTTCTGTATCATAGGAACCACCTTTTCTCAGACATTTGAGATTTCTGGAAAGGTTATCAGCAACAAAGGAGAGGTAATCCCATTTGCCAACATTCTGCTGCTGAATGCCGCGGATTCCACATTTATACAAGGTACCTCTGCAGATGAAAACGGGTTGTTTTCACTTCAGCAGGTATCACCTAATTTATATCTGTTACAAGCCAGCTATGTGGGGAAAGGCTCCAAACCCCTGGCTTTGGATATTCAAAATGATGTACGACTTGGGGCGCTGGTAATCGTTACTGAGGCGGAACGTCTTGAAGAGGTGGTGGTCACTGCCCGGAGACCAACAGTACAGCGCTTACCAGACAGACTGGTCTTTCAAGTAGAGAATACAGTGGTTTCCCAGGGAACCACCTGGGATATCTTAAGAAATACACCTGGATTAATTGCTACCCGGGAACAACTTCAAATACGGGGAAAGACCGCTAACATTTATATGAATGGACGGAGAATTCAACTCTCTTCCGAAGAGCAAAAAGATTTTTTGGAAGGACTTTCGGGAACCATCATAAAATCTGTAGAACTCTATGCTAATCCTCCGGCCAATTTTGATGCCGAAGAAGGGGCCGTTATCAATATTATCACCAATAAGAATGTAGCACCTGGTTACAAAGGCAGTGTTGACGGCAGTTTTACCCAAGCTATTTTTCCTAAATACAGTCTTGGGACCAGTCATTATTTTAAATCGGAGCGGTTGAATGTGTTTGCCAATTATAACTTCAATAGGAAGAAGACCAACCTTCAGTTAGAAAAGGGAATCGATTTTTTTGACACGGATAATTCCATTTTTTCCAGGTGGCAATATGACGATGATCAGGTTAAAAATGTGGATTCCCACAGCTTAAACCTGGCTGTGGATTATGACTTTGATGACAGCAATACCCTGAGTATTACTACCAATGTCCTTTTGCAACCCAATCAGGATTGGGAACGAAATCTATTTGCAGAGATCCGGAACAACCAAAATCAGTTGGATTCTACCTTTACGACCAACAACAGAGGATTTGAAGATGAGCATAATCTGGCGTTTGACCTTTCCTATGTACACAAGCTAAAAAAACCAGGGGCAAAACTCACGGTTAATGGGCATTATACACAGTATGATGATTCATATATTCAACAAATTCTATCCAGTTATTTTGATAGCAACGGCCTTTTCCTAAGGGATTTCGGTTTTCAAACCGATGCAGATCAGAACATTGACATTTTTACCGGACAATTGGATTATCAGACGCCCATAGGGAGCGCCTCGTTGGAAGCAGGGGCTAAAATTTCCGTTGTAGATTCTGAGAGTAGTATTAACTTTTCAAATTTCATTGGTTCGGATGATAGTGTAGACGAATCCCTGTCCGACGACTTTCTTTATGATGAAAAGGTATATGCGGCTTACGTAAGCTTTGTAAAAAACTGGGAAAAATGGTCCATGAAATTGGGGGTCAGAGGAGAGCTGACGGATGCTGAAGGCGTTTCGCTAACGCTGGATGAGGTGAATAACCAGGATTTTTTTGAGCCTTTTCCTTCCATCTATCTATTGTATTCCCCAAATGACAAACACAGCTTTTCCTTTGATTATGGAAGAAATGTGCAGCGTCCCCGATATAATGATTTAAACCCTTTCCGTTATTTTTTTAATGAGAACGATTTTGAGGAAGGGAATCCGGCTTTGCAGCCCAACTTTAGCAATAATTTTAACCTGAACTATACCCTGAACAGTGAGTTTTTCTTTGATATTTATTATCGCGAT
This sequence comes from Croceivirga sp., assembly GCA_028284285.1. Lineage (GTDB taxonomy): Bacteria > Bacteroidota > Bacteroidia > Flavobacteriales > Flavobacteriaceae > Croceivirga. Next base: position 4,257 of record JANQSA010000068.1, on the reverse strand, counting down.
AACGGGAATTATATCAGTGATTTGGTTTTTCAGGACAACCAGGCGCTGACCTTAAGGGAGCTAAAACAAAATGTTTTGGAGAGTACCTCTTACGGATTGGATTTTACCGTAAGCAAGAGCGTAATGGATCCCTGGTTTCTTTACGCGTACACCTCTGTTTTTCATGAAGATGAAACCTTTTTGGCTGTGGAAAGCGGGAATCAGGAATTTACCAATTCCATAGAAGGATTTTATGTATATCTGGCAAATTACCTTACTCTTTCAGGGGATGGCAGCTTAACAGGGGAACTTACATTTAGCCACCTTTCCAGGTTTCTGTTTGGCTCTTATGTACAATCCCCTATTACCAATCTGACGTTGGGGTTACGAAAAAGCCTTTGGGATAACCGGGCGATTATCTCTGTAAGTGCGGAAGACCTGCTTGGTAAAGCGAATGGCACCTATACCTCCCGCTATTTAAACCAGGATAATTTTTTCTTTTCCGTGCCGGAAACACAATTCGTCCGGTTGGGGTTTACCTATAATTTCGGTAACTTCAGGTTACAGGAGAATCAACGCCAAATAGATAAGGACGAGCGGGACAGGCTAGGAAACAGCACTAACTAGTACACTCGTTCCGTACTGCATGGGTTGATATTCCATGTATTTGTTGTATTGCTATTGGGTTACAATGAGATACCCTCCATCAACAACAATCAAACAAACGAGAGAAAGGGCGTATGGTTTTACTCTGGATCTAATTCTCAAACCTACAACAGACTCATTTTGAGGAAATTTGATTTTTAAAGTATTTTTGCATTTCTAAAATCCATGACGTGCCTGAAATAGCGGACATACAATTACCGGATTTCCCATTGCTTTTAGCCCCTATGGAGGATGTAAGCGACCCACCCTTCCGGGCATTGTGCAAAGAAAACGGTGCCGATGTGGTCTACACGGAGTTTATTTCCTCCGAGGGATTGATCCGGGATGCCGCCAAAAGCGTTATGAAACTGGACATTTACGAAAAAGAACGTCCGGTAGGGATACAGATCTTTGGAGCGGAAATGGAGTCCATGTTGCAGGCTATCGATATTGTGGAGCAAACAAAGCCCGATATCATTGACATCAACTTTGGGTGTCCGGTGAAAAAGGTAGTGTGTAAAAATGCCGGAGCCGGAATTTTACGGGATATCCCTCTCATGGTAAAATTGACCGAAGCCATGGTAAAGCGTACTCAACTTCCCGTTACGGTAAAAACACGATTAGGCTGGGACCACAACACCATCAAGATCGTTGAGGTAGCAGAACGCTTACAGGATGTGGGTATACAGGCTATCTCCATCCATGGAAGGACCCGGGTCCAAATGTACAAAGGGGAAGCAGATTGGAACCCCATAGCAGCGGTAAAAAACAATCCAAGGATGCATATTCCCGTTTTTGGCAATGGGGACGTGGACAGTCCTGAGGCTGCTAAACGGATGCGGGATGAATTTGGCCTGGATGGCGCTATGATCGGAAGGGCCAGTATTGGCAATCCATGGTTTTTTAACCAGGTAAAGCACTATTTTAAGACAGGTGAACACTTACCTTCTCCCACCATGGAGGAACGGGTAGAGGCCGCAAGGCGCCATTTACAAATGGCCATCGATTGGAAAGGCGAAAAATTAGGGGTTTTTGAAACCCGAAGGCATTACACCAATTACTTTAAAGGCATACCCCACTTTAAAGAATACCGGATGAAAATGGTAACCAGTGATGCTGCTGAAGATGTGTTTGCCGCCTTTGATGAGGTTCTGGAGAAATTCGGGGATTATCAATTTGCCTGAAAGAGCGTATTGCTACGCCAACATTTCCCTGGAAATTCTGCTGCTGGCAATCTTAGCCGAAAAGAAACCCAGTATAATTATGGTTGCAATGACTAGGGCTACATTTCCTATTTTATATTCTACAGGATACGCCAGCGAAGGCGTAATTTTTAACCAGGCAAAAGCCAACTGGGAAATCACTAAAAGAGAACCGATGGCCACGCCAATAATGCCTCCAAAAGTGGTGACTATGATACCCTGTAAAAAGTAAATCTGCCGTAACTGTGGTAGGGTGGCTCCCAGCGCATATAAGGTTTTGGAATTCTGTTGCTTATCCAGGATGATCATAATAATGGCGCCTACCACATTGAACAAAGCGATAATGAGTACCAGGGTAAAAATAAGGTAGGTAGCGAGGTTCTCCGTGTTCAGCATACGGTAAAGGGTACTATTCAACTCCCGTCGGGTGAGGATCAGCAGATGGTCTCCCAATATTTCCTTGAGGGTATTCCGGGCTTTTTCTTCCGTAACGTCTTCTGATACTTTGAAATTAATACCGGAAACCATGTTGCCGTCTTTTTCCAAAAACGCCTGTACTACAGGTAAGGACGCAAAAACGTATTTTCTGTCCAGTTGGTCTTCCACAGCGTAAATGCCATTGACTACAAGCGGCATTTGATTGTAAAAGGATTTTGAGCTTAAGGCTTGTGTGGTAATAGATTGTTCTCCCGGTTTTAAGGTAATGACGTTCAAAGGAGTATTGAAATTGTTCAGTGGCCCTCCCAGCAGATTAAAAATACCGATCCCTATCACCGCGCTGGCGCCGGAGACGCCCCAATTCCCGAAGTAAAGTGTACTATCCATCCCTGTTACCCGCAGATAGGTATCATCCACACCCTTTATGTAAGCAATATGATTTTTGTCCCGAAAACTGAGATACACCCGTTCTTCAATTTCCTTGGAAAAGGAGGTAATGTCAGGATTTTCCCGGAGTATTTGCTCTGTTTCAGGGGTGATGGAAAAGAATTTCCCGGTTGCGGGGATCGCCTTAATGTCCGGATCAAAGGTATTCGTGAATTGGAGGCTAAAGGTTTTAAGGCCCGAAAATGCAGAAAGTACTACGAAAAGCGCCGCAGAGCCGATAACAATGACTAAAAAGGTAATGAAATTGATTATGTTAACGGCATTTTGGCCGCTCTTGGAAAGCAAATACCGTTTAGCAATGTAGGCCGAAAAATTCAAAGCTTACGATTTCTTGCGTTTGTCCAACAGATCCCGGTTTTCTATGGGATTCTCTTTTCCCTTCAGGGATTCTTCAATGTCTTCAATATAATCCAGGGAATCGTCCTGATAAAAGTTCAGATGAGGGACCCGTCGCATTTGGTGTTTTGTGCGTTGTGCCAGTTGATGCCGGATCAGGGGTTCATTGGATTTAATGCCTTCCAAAAGCTCCTGGGCTTTTTTGGAGGGGAATATGGAAATATACACCTTGGCAATGGAGAGATCCGTGGTGACCACCACTTTGGAGACGGAGATTAAGGTGCCCTGAAGCCCGCCGTCAGTTGCCGCACGTTGTAATATTTCTGCAATGTCTTGCTGAATGATACCGGCAATTTTCCGTTGTCGTTGTGTTTCCATAGGTCAAAAATATCGATTTCATGACCAATCTCAGCATTTCCTATTTTTAGTCCCTGTAAATTGCAACGCTATTAACGGTATTACTCATGAATAAAATAGAACATATTGGAATCGCGGTAAAGAATTTAGATGACTCAAATGCCTTATTTGCCAGGCTTTTTGGGGTGCCTCACTACAAGATTGAGGCAGTGGAATCTGAAGGAGTACGAACCTCTTTCTTTAAATCGGGACCTAATAAAATTGAGCTGTTAGAGGCTACCAACCCGGATAGTGCTATTGCGAAGTATTTGGAAAAAAAGGGAGAAGGTATCCATCATATTGCTTTTGCCGTGGACAATATAGAAACGGAAATGAAACGATTGGAAAGTGAAGATTTTGTCGTACTGCCTGGTTTTCCCAAACAAGGGGCGGACAATAAAAAGGTGGCTTTTTTACACCCCAAAGGCACCAATGGCGTATTGGTGGAACTTTGCCAGGATTTGGAGAAAGAGGGAAGCGCACAGTAGCAGTGCGCAGCTCTATTTAGGGGGCAATGATCCGTAATCAATACATTGTCTAAAGACGGAAAATGCCGGAAATTTGGCGGGGGCTAAGGAAGCCGATGGCAGATTTGCTTCGCAACGACATTATCAAATTTCCACTTTCAATTATCATCACCCAACTCCTTGATGCAGGATGGCTGGTTTTTGGTAAGTTTTATTTCCTCCTCTCCGTGATAGATAGTCAGAGCCTCGCCTTGTGTTAGCACATAGGTCACCTTATCCCTTTCTATCATCACCTCTAGCAGTTTACCACGCACGGTTAAAGGGAAGCGCACCGATCGGGTACGGGG
>JANQSA010000067.1 GCA_028284285.1 Croceivirga sp. | reverse complement strand
TCTTTGTTTTAGATGTCCCAGTGGGCAATTTGCGTTCCAATATGGCGGTTTTTGTACCACGTGATCACTTACCTGCAAAGGGCCCATCTCGGTACTTTTCAAAATCTGGTCATTTCTCTTCCATTGGGCGCTTTTAAAGCCATTTTTGCAAGAGATAAAGTAAGATGGTTATTGATTCCGCAACTACTAAGCCATGTTCCAAAATGTTTTACCTATGAATTGCGCACTTTGAAGTTTACCCCGCAAATCGACCATTTTTGACGACTACGTATTAGCCATTGTAAATTATCCAAAAGTGCCCAATTTCCCGCACTTTTCAAAATATCATTTCCCTTTTATAAGGCATTTTTCATGCCCCTTTTGCCAGAGATGAGGTCTAAGATGGTGTTTGATTCCGTAAATACTATTTAGGCCATGTTCCAAGTTGTTTTGGCTTCGGTTTTGGCACTTTTAAGTTCACCCCCGAAATCGGCCATTATTTACCATTTTGCCTTACGATAGCCTTTGTAAATTGTCCAAAAATGGATTATTTCAGCGCTTCTTAAAATCTGGTTATATATCTACGACTGGGTGTTTTTTTAAAGCTTTTTTTGCCAAAGCACACGCGGAAATACCATGTTATTTGTTTCAATACGCACCAACACGCAACGTACGCAAGACAAAGAGACCCCCGGGAGGGGGGAGGGGAGGGTACTCCCTTATTTGGGCTATATGGGGACGTGCCGCTGGACAGGGTATGGTTTTTTTGGCCTCGCTGTCCTAAACAGGGTGTACAATTTGACTTGGCTCTGTCCTAAAGAGGGTCAGAGCCTGTCCTAAACAGGGCATGGTATTACGAGCCGAGAGACTTTAACCCAGACTGCAAGCAGTCTCTTTCTTTTCCTAGCCTGCGAGAAGGTAATTTGAAAGAGCATGCGATCGAGCGGCAAACGACGAGCGGCGCTTTTCTTTTCCTGATTGATTTGCATAATATCAACTGGGTTAAACCGACAGTTACCCGGACATTACAATGTCATCAATCAACATCAGATCATTTCCTGGGCAAGAATGCTATTGTCGGTATCCTTTAATTTAAATTATTTTTCCACTTATCAGTATTATAACAAGCGCGCATTGACAGAACAGATCGTACCGGTTGGTCTAGTTTCTTTG
>JANQSA010000061.1 GCA_028284285.1 Croceivirga sp. | reverse complement strand
GATGATTGAAGGCTTTATTGATGGTTTGATGACCAAACGACCGGCTCTTTTTAATCTCTATACTACCTGCCAACCGGAACATGGTGTAGGAGATGATCTTGGCGCACATCAGGCAAAACTTGCTGTTGAGTCAAGAGCATACCCCATATTTAAATACAATCCGGATCATGGGATTAAAGCCAGGGAAGCTTTTGACTTATCCGGCAATCCGGCCATGGACGAGGTATGGCCTACCTACGGCTTGAAATATCTGGAGTACGGACAGGAACGTACTATGGAATTGCCAATGACTTTTGCCGACTTTGCCCTGACCGAAGCGCGATTTAGAAAGCACTTCAGAAAAGTTCCCCGTAATGCCTGGAATGAGAATATGACGCTGTTGTCAGACTTCCTGGAACTGGAAGAAAGCGAGCGTGAAGGTAAATTCCCGTATATCTGGGCGGTGGATAGAAATCAAAAGCTTAATCGTGTTTTGGTAGCCAAACCAATTGTGGAGTCTTGTGAAGAACGGCGCGACTTCTGGTTGATGTTACGCGACCTTGCGGGAGTAGAAATAGAACAACCGCAAGAGGACAATCTGGAGGAGCGAATACGAAGCGAGGTAGTAGGAAATATTGCGCAGGGACTTATGCAACTTGCCGGTGGTAATGGCGACCCCATTGTTCAAATGGCTATGGGGCAACCTACGGTAACCGATGTGGTGGAGGAAGAAAAGCCGTCAACCAGTGACTATTTGGCTCCCTGGTTGGAAACGGACGAATGCACCTCATGTGACGAGTGTATAAAACTCAACCCGAATATTTTTGCTTACAACGAAGACAACAAGGCCTACATCAAAAATGCGAAGGCCGGACCTTATGAAGACCTGGTTAAAGCAGCAGAAAAATGTACCGCCGGAGTAATTCACCCCGGATTACCCGCTGAACGATCTGCCAAGGACATTGAAAAATGGATCAGCCGAGGTGAAAAGTATAATTAATGTACACAAGGCATAATGGCGCTTTTCAATTTTCATAAGAATACGTTTAAACACGGTATTCACCCTCCGGAAAGTAAAGACGAAACCAAGGGTCTTCCCATTAGGCAATTTCCCTTTGCTCCGGTCATTATTTTGCCCATGGCACAACACATTGGAGCGCCTTCGGAAATTGTGGTACGCGAAGGACAGGAAGTGCATAGAGGGGAACTATTGGCCAAAGCCGGCGGTTATGTATCCGTACCTATGCATGCCCCGGTTTCCGGTATTGTTCGAAAAATAGGAAATGTCCCTACCATCTCCGGAAAAATGTCTCCCGGCATTTATCTTGAGGCATTTCCCGCTTCAACCCAGGAAGTGCTCGAAGGAAAACCGATCGATCCCAACACCGCCACCCCGGAAGAGATCCTGCAGGGAATTCAGGATGCCGGGATTGTGGGGCTGGGTGGCGCCGCATTTCCGACCCATGTGAAGTTGAAAATACCGGAAGGAAAGAAATGTGATACCTTAATCCTGAACGGCATAGAATGTGAACCGTATCTAACTACGGACCACCGTGTGATGTTGGAACAGGAGGGTGATATTTTTACGGGAATTACCTATTTATTGAAAGCTACCGGTGCCAAAAATGCGATCATCGGTATTGAAGCTAACAAACAAGATGCTGCTGATCACCTAACAAAACATCTTCCTAAGGATCTGCCGGTTTCCGTAAAAGTGCTTCCGGTTAAATATCCCCAGGGTGCCGAGAAAATGCTGATCACCGCCCTCATTGATAAGGAAGTTCCCTCAAAAAGCTTCCCTATAGAAGTGGGTGTGGTGGTAGTGAATATTGCCACTGCAGCAGAAATTGGGCGATTACTCCCCCATGGTCGTGGCATACAGGAACGCGTCATCACCATTACGGGGCCAGGGGTTAAAAAGAAGGGAAATTACCTGATTCCGGTGGGCACACCATTGCGTTTTGTACTCGAACAAGTAGGGGTGGACGAAGAGATCAGCGAAGTGTATATGGGTGGGCCCATGATGGGTGTTGCAGTTTCAAACCTTGATATATCAATTGTAAAAGGCACTTCCGGCATTTTGGTGTTTACGCGGAAAGATGTGAATCGATCGTCCAAAATATATCCCTGTATCAAATGTGGCGCCTGCGTGGATGCCTGCCCTATTCTATTAAATCCGTCAAAACTGGGGATCCTGGCCAAATTTGAAGCTTATGATGAAATGGCTTCGGATTTCAACCTGATGGACTGTTTTGAATGTGGATCCTGCACTTACGTGTGCCCCTCACATATTCCGTTGGTTCAGTATTTCCGCCTGGCAAAACGAGTAGTTCGAAAGCGGGAGGCCCAAAAAAAAGAGGAGGTGCATGCTTAAAAAGACTTTGGATATCAGCTCGTCGCCACACATCTATAAAGGGCGAAGTACCGACGACATCATGAAAAATGTGGTTTGGGCACTGTTGCCTGTGGCATTTTTTTCTATTTACTCTTTTGGTCTAAATGCGTTACTGGTTATTCTCACCGCTACGCTGGCCGCGGTGATGACCGAGCACTTCTTGTGTAAACTTTCCAAAAAAGAAACCACGGTAAATGACTATTCGGCTGTAATCACCGGCCTATTGTTGGGTCTTACCTTACCCCCAAGTTTTCCCTTGTGGATGGCCTTTGTTGGTGGGGTTATTAGTATTGCCCTCGGGAAACATATTTTTGGCGGACTGGGCTATAATGTCTTCAATCCGGCACTTGTGGCCCGTGCTGTTTTACAGGCGGCCTTCCCCGTGGCAATTACCACCTGGCATCCCGCTTTTCTGCCGGACCGATTTTTTACAATTTCCGGGTCGATATTTACAGGGCCTTTTATGCAACCGCAATTTGACGCTATTTCCGGGGCAACCCCACTCTCAGCGTTTAAATTTGATGGCGTTACCGCGTCAACGGCAGAGTTGGCTTTCGGCCAGATCAGTGGCTCAACCGGCGAAACCTGCGCCGTCATCATTGCTTTGGGAGGGCTGTATTTGATTGCGCGAAATATGATGAGTTGGAGAATTCCGGTCGCTGTACTATTGAGCGCATTTGTTTTAAGTGGTATCCTTTATCTGATCAATAGCGAGGGGTATCCTTCTCCATTTTTTATGTTGTTTTCCGGAGGGTTGATGCTCGGGGCAGTGTTTATGGCTACTGACATGGTCTCCTCCCCTATTACGCCTATCGGTTTGTGGATCTACGGAGGCATTATTGGTATTTTGACAATTGTAATTCGCATTTGGAGTGGTCTGCCGGAAGGGGTCATGTATTCCATTTTGTTGGCCAATGCTATTTCGCCTCATATTGATGTCCTGGTTAAGCATCGGGTGTACGGAACAAACAAGAAAACGAAAATGGTATGAGTGAAGCTGCCAATATAGCAATGAAAAAACCTTCCAGTAGCATGAAGATGCTACAGGCTATGCTGGTGATTGGTATCATCAGTGCCTTGCTCATTGTGTTGGCTTTTGAATTGACCTTGCCTCGCGTACAGCGGTTAAAGGCTGAGGCCTTGGAAAAGGCCATTTTTACTGTGTTGCCGGGGACCGTTCGCACGCAGGCGTTCGGAATAAACGCTGATGGAGCGTTGATTGAAATAGAAAACGACGCTACCCCTGAATTGACCTGTTATGCAGGCTATGATAAAAACGAAAAGCTCGTGGGATATGCCGTGGAAGCGGCAGGTCAGGGATATGCTGACATTATCAGAATATTATATGGCTACAACCCTAATGCACAAGTACTGATTGGATTTCAGGTACTGGAAAGTAAAGAAACTCCGGGACTTGGGGATAAAATTGAAAAGGAGCAGCGATTTCTCGACAATTTTATAGCACTGGATGTAGGCCTGGACAATGACGGAAAAATCAAGAACCAGGTAATTACAGTAAAGCAAGGGGAGAAACAACACCCCTGGGAGATAGATGGAATTACAGGAGCTACGATCACCTCCAGGGCGATCGGCAACATCATAGGGACAAGCACAATGGAAGTAGTTCCTAAACTGTTCGAAAATTACGAGAAGGTGGAGAATACACTCAACCAAAAAACAATGGAAAGCAATGAGTAAAGAGAATTCCGGATTGGGTCAGAAGGCGGCCACCACGGATGAATTTATCAAAGGACTGTGGCGGGACAATCCCGTGTTTGTGCAGGTACTGGGGATGTGTCCGGTACTGGCGGTCTCAAATACGGCAGAAAATGCACTCGCTATGGGTTTGGCTACCGCCTTTGTCCTCTTAATGTCAAATATCCTGGTCTCCCTACTTCGCAACTTTGTTCCCAAACAGGTGCGGATCGCCTCCTATATCCTCATCATCGCCACCTTTGTTACCGTAACGGATTATGCCATCCAGGCCATCAGTGTTGAACTATACAAAAGTTTGGGGGCGTTCATCTCGCTCATAGTGGTAAACTGCTTGATCTTAAGTCGTGCAGAAGCCTTTGCATCTAAAAATACCCTCTGGAAATCGATTCTGGATGCCCTGGGGATGGGGGTAGGATTTACATTCGCCCTTTTTTGCCTGGGGGCGGTACGGGAAATACTGGGAAATGGGTCAATTTTCAATCTGGCCATTTTTCCCGAAGGTTTTCAAAATTGGATAGTCATGATATTACCGGCCGGCGGTTTTTTCACCCTCGCCGCCTGGTTGCTTATCATTAACGCAATACAAACCAGAAAAGTAAAAACATGAATACGGAGTCTTTAGGCGCTATTTTTCTCAATGCCTGCCTGGTCAACAACTTTGTCCTGGCCTACTTCCTGGGTATTTGCCCTTTTTTGGGAGTGTCGGGGAAAGTAGAAACTGCCTCCAAGATGGGGGGTGCTGTGATGTTCGTGATGTTGATCAGTTCCATGTGCGCGTATGGGATTCATGCCGGATTGGTGGCCATTAATGCCCCCTACCTTCAACTGATCAGTTACATTGTGGTGATTGCCTCTACGGTACAGCTGGTGGAAATGTTCATCAAGAAAATGAGTCCGGCATTATTTCGGTCTTTGGGGATTTTTCTTCCGCTGATTACAACGAATTGTGCCATACTTGGGGTGGCATTATTTCAGACGAATAAAGGGTATGGATTTCTGGAAAGTGTGGTCTATGCCCTGGGAGCCGGAGCCGGTTTTACAATAGCCTTGCTATTGATCGCCGGGCTACGGGAACAATTAAATTTTGCTGAGGTCCCCGGAATTTCCAAAGGAACGGCATTGACCTTGTTTATTGCAGGGATCTTGTCACTCTGCTTTATGGGGTTTGCGGGCCTGGGCGGCTAATACAAAAAAAAGATATGTTGCAATCACTTCTCATCGGAATAGGTTTGACGGTAGGTTTGGTACTACTGTGGACGGTAGTACAGGCCTTATGGAAAAACGTGTTTCGGGAGGAATATATAGAGGAGGATGTTTTGGCCGGCCGAAGAAGCTGCTCAAATTGTGGTTGTACCACCTTTTGCGAGGGAAAGAAAAGCCGGGCAAACAGCTAATGCATAAACATCGATTATACAACACCTAACAAAAAGAATAAAATAGTAACCATGGCACATTTATCAGATTTTGATATTGAAAAACGGTATACGGCAGTCGTTAAAAATACATCGCGGCTAACGCCACCGGACACCGAAGAGGTACGCGAGATCGTGCTTCAAGTAAAAGATCCGGAATTTGAATGCGAGGTGGACCAAAGCTTCGGCGTATTGACCAAGGCCACGGGTGATTTTGGAAACACCCTCCATCACAGGCTCTACAGTGTGGCCGATTTACCAAAGCGCATCAAAGGGAACCCACAGCTTACGCTATTGGTGAAACGCTGCTTCTATGTGGATGATTTCAGTGGGGAAAAATATCCGGGCATCGCTTCCAACTATTTATGCGATCGGAAAAAAGGCGATGAGATCACGCTTACCGGACCCTTTAAGCTGCCCTTTACCGTTCCGGAAGACAAGACGGCCAATTTAATACTCATTGGTATGGGCACAGGTATTGCCCCTTTCCGGGCGTTTATTAAACATATTTATAAAAATGTCAAAGATTGGGAAGGGAAAATCCGCTTGTTTTATGGCGCCCGAAGCGGTTTGGAACTGCTGTACTTAAATGACAAGGATGGCGATCTTACCAATTATTATGACGAAGCCACTTTTGAAGCTTTTCACGCGCTGAGCCCCAGGCCGCATTGGGCCGATCCCATTGCACTGGATAAAGCGTTGGAAGGACAAACCAAAGAACTAAAGGAGTTGCTGGGAAGTGCTAATACCTATGTCTATGTTGCCGGGTATGAAACCATCCACAGCAAACTCAACAAAGCGTTTTCCAATATCCTGGGGTCAGAAGAAAAATGGCGGCTTCGCAAAGCGGAATTGATTGCCGGAAGAAAGTGGGCTGAGATCATTTATTAGCCGTATTGAGAAATAAAAGAGCAACGCATGCCTTCAACTAAATTTGCAAAATAAGATGTCTATCCTTGTCGCCATAGCTGCTTTGGGAGGGTTAACCCTACTGCTTGCCGTAATGCTGATTATTGCGAACCGGAAGCTTTATGTCTATGAAGATCCGCGAATAGATACGGTGGAAGACATGTTACCCCACGCCAATTGCGGGGCTTGCGGATATCCCGGTTGCCGGCCCTTTGCCGAGGCCCTTGTCCAACAAAAGGCCTTACCGGGGAAGTGTACCGTGAGTTCGGATGAAGGCCGGCAGGCTATAGCCGAATTTCTGGGTGTTGCCCTTGGCGCCGAAGAAAAGCAAGTCGCTCGTCTCGCTTGTGCCGGCGGGACAAATGTGGCTATTAATCGGGCGCAGTATGTGGGTATCCAAAGTTGCCAGGCGGCTGCTCTAATATCGGGAGGAGGTAAAGGCTGTTTTTGGGGCTGCCTCGGGCATGGCGATTGCGAAGTGGTATGTGATTTTGATGCCATTACCATGAACGAGTATGGCTTACCCGTAGTAGATGTGGATAAATGTACCGCCTGTGGGGATTGTGTGGAAGCCTGCCCCAAAGATCTGTTTTCCTTACAACCCATAAGTCACCGCTTGTGGGTAGCCTGCAAAAATCTGGAACACGGCGATGCCATTCTGGAAGATTGCCAGGTCGCCTGCACCGCCTGTGGTAAATGTGCTATGGACGCCCCGGGGGAATTGATTACCATAAAGAACAATTTGCCGGTAATCAATTACGCTGAAAATCATACTACTCAGGTACCCATTCAGCGATGCCCTACCGGAGCCATTGTTTGGTTGGATGACAGTGGTATGGCCATTAAAGGGAAAGAAAGCAAGAAGATCATTCGTAAGGGCGATCGGTCCATGGGGAGTTCATAAAGTAGGCTAACTACCATAGCCATTCCGCACTCCTTTACGCACGCTAACCTGTGCTTGTATTTTGTTTAAGATTATCATTTTTTAAACGATTTCGCTCTTTTTTTTTAGAATCATTCTTAATTACCTCTTTTTTTAACGATTTCTCATTTTAAAGGGGGATCCCTGATAAATATCATATTTCATAGAGTGGTGTTTACATATTTTTACCCGCAGTTTGTATGTTTCCCTTTCTGAACCAACACTAAAACAATCTTTTTTAATAGTAAAACTATCAATCATATGAAAAATTTAATGCTAATTCGATTGCTGATAGTAGTTGTATCCAGCCTGCTATTTGTTCATTGTACCAGCGATCCCGTTCCCGGACCACCAGGAGCAGATGGAATGGATGGAATTGATGGTGTGGATGGGGTTGACGGCGCTGATGGAACTGCCTCCTGTGTAAGTTGTCACTCCAACGCCACTATGGATGTGGTAGAAGCTTCTTTTGATGTGTCCTCCCACGGCGCTGGCTTTGTTTTTACTTTTACCGGCCCCAGAGACGACTGTGCTTCATGCCATTCTACATTAGGCCATTTGGATTTCCTGGCTTTTGGAGAAGTAGATCCGGGCAGTTTAACCAACAATTCCCCGATTACCTGTGCTACCTGTCACGACAGTCATGACACGTTCGATTTTGAAAATGATGGTATAGATTATGCCTTAAGGAGTATTGAGCCAGTTGCTCTGGAACTGGATCCCAATACGGTCATTGATTTTGGCGGTACCAGTAATAATTGTACCATTTGCCACCAGCCCAGGGATAGTTATGTGATACCCGCCGAGGATGGAACCGGTACATATGTGGTTGCCACCGATCGCTTTGGCCCTCACCACGGGCCACAATCCACTATGCTGGAAGGTATCATGGGCGCCAATATAGCAGGTTCTGTAGGGTATCCCGGAGTTGCCTCGGCAGTACATAGAACCGGGGCTTCCTGCGTGAGTTGCCATATGGGAGAATCTACCGATATCAATGAAGGCCTTCACTCCTGGAATGTAACGGAAGCTTCCTGTGTGGAATGCCATACCAATGGCATACCTTCAGAATTGGCTGGATTTACAGAAGACATGGCCACCTTAAAACAATTGTTGGGCGAGGTAGTAGGTGAAGAATTTGAAGAGGATTCCGAAGGCAATCCTGTTTTTGATATGGATGGGAATCCGGTAGGAACAGGAGTACCCGTTGTAGGTCTTATAGTGGATGACTTTCCAAACCCAGGTGATACGAACCGATCCAGAAAAGGTATTTTTACCACTGCAGAGGCCCAGGCCGCATGGAATTATATGACCTTATTGGAGGATCAGAGTAACGGAACCCATAATCCGGCTTATTCCAGGGCTTTGTTGACCAATTCCATTGAAGCCTTACAGAATTAACAAAACATAGGCTACCGAACCCCACAGGGAATGGAGCCTGTGTATTGTTGCGATGTGTCTTGACCTATATGGATTGCCCATAACAGGTAACCAACAGATGATTGGGATTTCTTTCCCTGAAATATTGGAGTAAGATCATTTATATGAATACAATGAAAAAACCACATAAAACACTCTTAGTAGGCGTTCTTGGGTTATTATTATGCTTTTCCTGTTACTACGATCAGGAGATAGAAGAAGAGATTCCGGACATTCCCGTAGACGTTACCATTTCTTTCCAGGATGATATTCAACCCTTGTTTATGCTGGAAGGTAGAAATTGTATCACTTGTCATAACGGTACCGTCGCCAATCCTGATTTGACGGAGGGGAATTCATATGATGCCATTATCGGATCCCTGGTCCCAGGGGATGCGGAAAACAGTGCTTTCTTTCAAGCTTTACCGGGAAACGACCACCCTGTTGGAGCTGGATTTTCCCTAACGATAGAAGAAATTGCCCTAATAAAAGGCTGGATAGACCGCGGTGCTGAGAATAACTAATAAGACAATCGAATATGAAAAGTTCTAGAATACTCTGTTTTGCCCTTTTGATTTTCCATCTCTGTCTCTTTTCTCAAAAAAAAGCAAAGGATTCCATTGAGGATAAACCGGCACGCCCTGCGTTTGAAAGTTCCTTCATTATTGATAATCCCAATAATGTACTTTTTCCAAAAAATACCATGGAAGTACAAATGTCGCATAGATTTGGGCTGATCAACGGAGGCACCAATGACATGTTGGGATTTTGGGGTCCCTCCAACATCCGCATGGGAATTACCTATGCGGTCCATGATCGTGTTACCCTCGGTTTTGGGACTACTAAATTCGATCGTCTTCAAGACTTTAACTGGAAGGTGGGTATCCTTAACCAAACACGATCGGACAGGATGCCGGTAAGCGTTTCCTATTACGGGAATTTTGCCATTGACGCCAGAAGAAGGGAAAACTTTAGACTGGACCAACACAGATACTCTTACTTTAACCAGGTGATCATTGCCCGTAGATTTAATCGCAAGCTTTCCATGCAAGTGGCTCCCAGTGTATCCCATTTTAATCTGGTTGAAGAGCGGCAACGAAACGATGTCATTGCCGTTTCCTTTGGCGGTCGCTATAAAATAAGCGATCAGACTTCAATCCTATGGGATTATAGCCAGCCTTTTACTCATCATTTGGATGGGGTACGATTGGATTTTGATCCGGAGCCTGTGTTCAGTTTGGGATTTGAAATCGCGACCTCGGCACACGCCTTTCAACTGTTCATCTCCAATGCCAATGGTATTGTGCCACAGCAGAACTATATGAAAAACACGAACGATTTCTTTGCGGGTGATATTCTGTTCGGATTCAACATTACGAGAAACTATAATTTTTAATCCCGATCAATGGACAACGTAAACCATAGTTTCCTTAAAAGGGTCAATGTATGAAAGACGACAAAACAACACCAAGCGCTACCAATAGACGCAAATTCCTGAAAATGGGGTTACTGTCTGGGGCAACCACTGTAGCCGGAGCCAGTTTACTGGCCAACTTGGCGTCAGAGGAAGAACTTAAGGCATCTGGTGAGAAGATAAGGGTACTTACCCCTGAAGGAAAAATGGTAGAAGTGGATGCCGAGAGCATTAATAATTATCCCGAAGCGCATATTACTCCTGAAGAATCCAGAAAGGGTATACCGGGCCGTAAGTTTGTCATGGTAATTGATCTATCCAAATGCAAAAATGCGCGGACCTGTGTGGAGAACTGCCAAAAAGCACATCATCTGGACTATAATGAGGAGTACATGAAGATCCTTTTGCTTCAAGACCATGAGGAAGCTGATCCCTACTGGTTTCCAAAACCATGTTATCACTGTGATGAGCCCCCTTGTGTAACGGTATGTCCCACCGGGGCGACATTTAAGCGGGAGGACGGTATTGTTCTGATTGATAATGAGCGTTGTATCGGCTGTAAATTTTGCGTCACCAGTTGCCCCTATTCCGTTCGCCAGTTCCACTGGAGCCACAAACCTAAGTTCGACGATACAAGTCAACCGTATTCTCCGGAAACCGGTGTTCCCGGAGAAGTAGGTACGGTAATGAAGTGTGATTTTTGTCCGGATATGCTCCGGCAAGGGAAATTGCCACATTGCGTATCCGGTTGTCCAATGGGTGTCATTTATTTTGGGGACAAAAACGAGGATATGGTCACGAATGGGGAAGAAACCGTACGATTCTCCGAATTGATCAACGACCGTGGGGGATATCGCTATCTTGAACATCTGGGCACCAAACCCAACGTGTATTATCTGCCCCCGGTGGACAGACAGTTTCCATTGGAACGTGGCTTTGATGTGGATGAAGAGATCATTGAGCGATACAAGGACGTACCCTATGTACAGGATATGAAAGAAAAAGGAAAGATCTAACGCAAAACTATGGACATCGCCCTACGAAAAAAAGAATTGGTAAAGGAGTTCTCGCCAATGATGCTAAAACCTGGTAAATGGTCCAAAATATGGATCGCTATTTTGTTGGCGCTCATTCTAGGTGGACTGGTGGCGTTTGTAGTACAGGTAACCCAGGGACAAGAGGTTACCGGAATGCGGGATAATGTGGTATGGGGTATTTACACCATTAACTTCATTTTCTTTCTATGTCTGAGTTATTCGGGGGCATTTGCTTCCGGTGTTTTGCATTTCTTTAATACGCCATGGAAAAATGCGGTCTCCAGGATAGTAGAAATCATTACCGTGGTATCCTTGATCGTTGGACCTATATTCATTATACTGTGCATGGCGCGATTGGATAGGCTTCACTATCTGTTTATATACCCAAGGATCCAGTCTCCGATTACCTGGGATGTAATAGCCATAACCACTGATTTAATAGGTTGTCTTCTCTATCTGTACCTCACCTTTATTCCGGATTTTGCTATCCTCAGGGACAATAGTGAAGGATTACCAAAATGGAGAAAAAAGCTCTACACCTCCCTGGCCATTGGATATCGTGATACCCCTTCGCAACGCAGGAGGCTTCATAAAATTACCAAGATCATGTCTGCTATGGTTATTGCCCTGGCCATAATTACCTATTCCGTCCTGGCCTGGATATTTAGCCTTACGCTACAACCTGGTTGGAACAGTACTATCTTTGCCCCCTACTTTATTGTGGCCGGCCTGTATTCCGGTGTAGGGGTCATCATTATTGCCATGTATCTTATTCGCAAATATTTTAAACTGGACCACTATATCCGAAAAGCCCATTTCCTGAGTGCGGGCGTGATCTTACTGATTACCGCATTGCTTTACGGTTACTTTACGTTTAGCGAATATTTTGCACGATGGTTCAGCCATAAAACACATGACGCTAATTTGTTGGATACTTTGTTCAACGACTATTTCTGGATGTTTATCCTTGCCAATTATATCGGCATATTAGTGCCTATCGCTATCGTGTTCTTTAAAAAACTTAGAACCATAAAGACCATCACTTTTGCAGCAGTCATCGCCGTTGTAGGGTTGTGGTTTAATCGTTATCTGATTGTCGTACCCACTCAAGAAACCCCTTATTTACCTATACAAGATACCCGACCTGAATTTGTGCACTACTCTGCTACCTGGGTGGAATGGGCCTTAAGTTTTGCCGGGGTCGCGGCATTTGTACTGTTCTTTATGCTTTTGATGCGATTGGTGCCCATAATTCCCATGTCCGGAATCATCGATTATGAAAAGAAAGGAAAGGCACGACGTAAGGGATTAACTCAACAACAGCAGCCATGAAGTTCAATTTGTTCACATATATCGCATACATCTTGCTATTCGGCCTGTTTTTGGCACCAAATGTCATGGCACAGGAAATGAATCTTCGTGATTACCGGATGCGCTTCCGTTTTAAAACCGTAAAACAACCCGATCAGTCCCGAATGCTGGAAGCCAGCTTTATAGCCGCAAATAAGAAAGACAGAAAGGACAGGTTACCCGTATATGGTGCCGAGATAAGCTTTTTCAATATATTGGAAGAAGAAAAGGTAGCGTTGGGTACAACCAAAACTTCCAAAGAAGGCATTGCCCGGATCCTCCTGCCCAAAGATCAGTCCTATTTGAGAGACGAAGAAGGCAAGGTTACCTTAAAAGCGGTCTTTGAAGGTACTGACGAAATGGATATGGAGGAGAGGGAAATCACTGTAAAAGATGTACAACTATCGGTGGAATTATCAGAAAAGGACAGTGTACAGACCGTACAGGTCAACGCACATACTTTAGATAGCCTGGGAGTGGCAATCCCATTGGAAGAAGCCGATGTAATTATTTCCGTACAGGGAATGCTATCAAGGATGGTTATGGACGAAGGCACTCTTGAGGACGGAATGTATGAATATAAGATGCCCATTGACCTTCCGGGAGATATGGACGGAAATATGACGGTATTTGCCACCATTGAAGACCATGAGGATTACGGGGATGTGGTCCAGAAAAAAACGGTGAAATGGGAAGTTACCAATATATCGAACCAGGAAAACAAAAACCATTTATGGTCAGAAGTGGCCCCCATTTGGATGTATGTGGTGTTGACCATTTTATTGGCGGGTATCTGGGCCAACTTCGCCTATACGATTAGCAACCTGTTCAAAATAAAAAAAGAAGGACAAAAACTGGAACAGAGTTTGTAGATTGAAGATATAGCCTATCAACAACTGACAGATCGGCCCTATGTATAAAAAGTTGGAATTAAAACAATAGTATCAAAAATGAAAACAGTTAGATTATTGGCAATTATCGGATTGGCATCGTTCGTATTCCATTCCTTCACTTATGAAGATTATCAGGAAGAGTGGGACATTCCTCAGGAGTACCTGGACATGAAAAATCCTACCGATCCCACAGTGGACCTGGATA
The DNA here is from genome assembly GCA_028284285.1 of Croceivirga sp. GTDB lineage: Bacteria > Bacteroidota > Bacteroidia > Flavobacteriales > Flavobacteriaceae > Croceivirga. Next base: position 53,714 of record JANQSA010000061.1, on the reverse strand, counting down.
TTGGAAAATCCCTTTATAATAAGCATTGTAAGTCTTGCCACGGCAAAGAAGGCTATGGGGATGGCCCAAAGGCTGATGAGGTAGAGGGATTTTTAGGGGACTTTTCCACGGCGGAATTTCACGCCCAATCAGATGGCGTCATTTTTTACAAGAGTTACATTGGCAGGAATGATATGCCAAACTATGAGAAAAAGATTCCTGATGAGGAAGACATGTGGTTGGTCATCAACTATATGAAGACCATGCTGGAGGAATAACACCGTTGACCTCATCCCCTATGGGGAAGTACTAAAAAGGGCCTAGAATGGGTATTAGCAAGGCCTGGATTGTAATATAATATGATGTATTATGGACAAATTACTTCGTTATATTAGCATTTCGCACAAAACCGCTTCGGTTGTCCAAAGAGAGGTTTACCATATTCCTGAGGAAGAAAAGGAAAATTTGGTTTCCATGATTCGTGCTACCTTTTCGGACATTACAGGGCTACTTCTTTTGGTTACCTGCAATAGGACGGAAATTTATTTTGAATCTGTGCACACTACCTCCGGTTCCCTACGTAATTTTCTGATATCAAAAACAGTGGGGAAAGGCGAGACATCTGAGCAATTGTTCAGTTGTGGCGATACTACCGAAAAGACCGTAAAGCATCTGTTAAAAGTTGCCTCGGGACTGGATTCATCGGTCTTAGGTGATGTGGAAATCATACATCAAATAAAAAAGGCCTATCAGTTTTCCATTGGTTGTAATTTACAGGGTTCCCTGTTGGAACGGGCCATGCAGACCGTATTCAAAAGTCATAAACGTATAAGCAATGAAACGCTTTTTAGGGATGGCACTACATCCGTAGCCTATAAAGCCCTAAAAATGATTTCTCATACCTACGATACATCTTCGGCTAAAGAAAAAAAGATACTGTTTATAGGTGCCGGGGATATTGTGAAACAACTGTTTAAGTATAATTCAAAATTCAATTTTACCAATATTTACGTCGGCAACAGAACGGAGAAAAAGGCAATAACCCTGGCAAAAAAATACCGGGCTAAGGTATATAGTTGGAAGAAAGTGTTGGCCAATGATTTTATGGATTTTGATGTTATTATTGGTGCGGCCAGCAACTGTACCGACCTTGTAAAAACCCTACCCGCTTCGAAAATAGATCCGGTGCTCCTGATAGATTTAGCCGTACCGTGTAACATCAATAAAGATCTATCCCGCAATGAAAACGTCTTACTTTATGATTTGGATACCATTTCCATGGATTTGGAGGACACCAGAGAAAAAAGAATGGCGGCTATCGGAAAGGTAAAAGAAATTATCGTAGAGGAACTTTTAGTGTATACCCAATGGCTTCAAAGCGCTCCGTTGAGGGCTTTTTTGGCGGAGTATAAGATTCTCGTAAATCAAAAGGTAATAGACTATCTGGAAACGGATTCTGAGGAATATGACCTTCAAATGATCAAAACGGTTACGGATCGTGTTATACGAAAGGTAAAAAGACAGACGAGTCCGGCGATGTCCCTTGAGGAAATGGAGGCCGCAATTGCCGAACAGGTTTCTTTTTTATAAAGATCTTTCGGTTATACCATTATGTTTAGGATGAGTAAGTGCTTTTCAAAAAGTAAAATAATGATCTCAAGGTTTAAATACACGCTATATTTTATAGGGATTTTGATGCTTATGACAGCTTGCCATAACCGCCCAAAGTCTATTGCGCCCACTACTACAACGGAAAGTTCCCAGGATCCATCTACTCCTACAGATATATCGTCTAACACCAAATTCCATTCCGTGGTAGTAACCGAAATACTTCCTACAACAAAATATATATATCTTAAAGTCAGGGAAGGGAGAGAGGAGTTTTGGATTGCCACTGGAAAAAAGGAGGTAAAAAAAGGGGAGACCTATTTGTATAGCGGTGGATTGTTGAAGACCAACTTTAGAAGCGAGGAGCACAATAGGGTATTTGAAAAGATTTACCTGGTTTCCAATCTAATTTCCAAGGGAGATCACACCAACTTGGCAAAGACCGAACCCAAGAGCAATTCGGTCGCCGATAAGAGGATAACACAAAAAGAGAATATCCCTACGCATACCGAAAAGGAGATTCTACATAAAGGAGCTATTACAATAGCCGAATTGTTGAAAGATCCTGGAAAGTACGAAGGACATTCCGTGGAGATCAGCGGTACCTGCGTAAAAGTAAACCCTAACATCATGGATCGAAACTGGATACATGTTCAGGATGGCACTCAAGACGATTTTGACCTTGTGGTAACCTCCAATACATTGGTCTCCGAAGGTTCAAATATTACCATGCGCGCCATTGTAGCTCTGAATCGGGATTTCGGCGCGGGGTATTCCTATGATCTTATACTGGAAAATGGCACTTTAATAGAGTAAACCATTGGTTATCATGGAATAGGCCTATTTGCCATTCCAGTTTCCCATCCCTAAAGAAAGCATTCCGATTACATAATCAACGTCTCTGGTATTTTCCCTATACTACGGGAGCTTCCCCGTCCATTCCATCATCAATGGTTTCGGGAACGAAACAACTCCTACCTTCCACGCAATGCATGGGGGAAACCAAACCATTATCAGGCCCGACGGCTCCGGCAGAAGTAATGCACCAACAAATAGTATTGGCATCATCCAGTAAGAGCCAGGGATTGTCCCCTCCTTCCATCATGCCATATGGATTTCTGGCCCTAAGGAACTTGCAAATGTTTTTTTTGTTCGGACTACTATTTTCCATATCTAAGAAATGTCTAAAATGGTTTGCGTAATAGTGGATACAAATAGCGGTACTTTATAATCATTTTTAGAAAGTGGACGTGCCTTTGCCATTGCGGCTTTTGCCGCAGCCGTGGCATTTTCACTATTTATGGTCTTATTTTCAATAGCCTGCTGAGCTTCAACGGAGCGGTAAGGTACCGGAGCGGCAGCCCCAAGGACAATACTTGCCGATTTGCAGGTATTTCCAGAAACTTCCATAACTACCGCCACATCTGCCAGGGACCAATCATAAGATTCCCGGGCTACCTGTTTAATATAGGAGCTTTTGGTATTTTTTGAAGGTGGGGGGAGAACAATTTCCGTAATGATTTCCTTCGCCTGAAGGATATTTTCCATAGCCATATCCTCGCCTGCAGACACAAAAAAATCATCCATTGGAACGGTTTTCTGCTTTCCTTCGGCATTCACAATAACCACATTGGCGTTAAAGGCCATAAGTGCGGTAGCTATGGAGGAAGCATGAACACTTACACAAGAACCATTATCCAGTATGGCGTGGTTTTCATTTTCGCCGGTTTTGGAATGGCGTGCAAAACAGCGGTCACCCCCTTTACGGTAGCAATTGTGATCGGCAGAACGAAAATACCAGCAGCGGTTGCGCTGAGCGATATTCCCTCCCAAGGTGGATACGTTGCGAAGTTGGGGAGTAGCAGCATGGTTTACCGCTTGATGGAGCGCCAAATACTGATTCTTAATCTCCGGATCTGACCCAATTTCCGCTAAGGTAACGTTGCTCCCAATTCGCAACCCCTTCTTAGGGTCATAACTGATCTTGTCAAGGCCGGGAATGTTCCGGATATTGACAATCATTTGCGGCTTAAGCAAACCTTCCTTTACCCAGTCGAATACATCAACACCACCGGATTTAAAGATCGTGGCATTTTCGGAAGATTGATATAGTTCATCGGATACCGTCGAATTAACTTGCTCAAGGGCATCCTCAACAGATTTTGCTTCGTACCAACTAAATTTATTCATGGCTTCGTGTTTAAGAGACTTTACCTAATGCTTTAAGAATGCTGGAGGGCGTAATGGGTATTTCATAAAGCCGTACTCCAATGGCGTTGTAAACGGCGTTAGCAATCGCTGCAGCCGTGGCAATATTTGCAGGCTCTCCTATACCGTACGCATCCGTAGAGGAACGCCCGGAATATTCTTCCACAATTATAGTTTCAATCTCGGGGATCTCCATGGATAAGGGTACTTTGTACTGATGTACATTGGCATTCATCATGTGGCCGGTGCCAATGTCCATCACCCTGTTCTCATAGAGTGCGTAGGATACTCCCTGGATGACCCCTCCATTGATCTGACTTTCCAATTGCCCGATATTAAGTGGTCTGCCACAACTGTGAGCCGCTACTATGCGATCTACCTTTACAAATCCCGTATCGGTATTGACACTGACCTCCGCAAATTGTACCGATCCCAAATCACCATAGGCCAGACCCCAGGGTTGTTGAAAACCACCATAATCATCCGATCGGCTGGCTATTTTACTGATTTGACTGGTTCGCATTAATTGGGTAGCCTCCTTAAAGGACATTTTAAGGCTCGCATTCGTTTTATGGCTCACCTGACCATCGGCCATAAACAACTCAGAGGAATCCGTTTCCCATTTTTTGGCAACAAGCTTCAGCAAAACTGTTTTTGCTTCAAAGGTTGCATTGCGTGTGGGTGGGGTAATGGAACCTGTGACCACACTCCCGCCCGAACCTGGTCCGACCGGAAAAAACGTATCCCCAATATTTACTTTGATATCATTGACCTGTAAGCCCAATTCTTCGGCAACTACCTGGGCAAGAATGGTCTTTGTTCCCGTTCCTATATCCTGAACACTGGATCGTATCTCTACGCCTCCGCCTTTATGGATTTTAACTTCTACGGAAGAATCCAGGGTTACAAATCTTGGCCATGTAGATTGGCCTACTCCAAGTCCTTTCTTAACCAAGCCTTTACTACTTCCCGGAGCTTGACGACGAGACCAGCCAAAAAGTTCCGCTCCCCTTTGGCGCTCTACCTTTCTTACCTCACTCGGATCAATCCGATCTCTATAGCTTAGGGGGTCTACATTTAGTTTTTCCGCCATTTCATCAATGGCCTGTTCCAGCCCAAAAGCACCTTGCACGTTACCGGGTGCGCGCCATGCGGCTCCGGGCCCGGCATTGGTCAATACATCGTACTGTTCAGTGGCAAAATTGGGACATGGGTAAAGGATTTGGGCTATGCGCCCTACCCCGGCACCAAGCCCTACCCCTGCCGTTCCATGGGAGCGTTGCTGTATACCGGTTAAGGTCCCATCTTTCTTGGCCCCAATCTTTAGGTATTGCATTGAGTTGGGACGATTTCCCTCTGCCAAATGCTCTTCCTGTCTATCCAACATCAGCCAAACGGGCCTCCCTGTTTTTTTGGCCAAATTTCCTGCCATAGGTCCAAAACTTCCGGCACTGTGCTTGGCACCAAATCCACCACCCATAAAATCGCAGATGACCCGTACCTTGCTTTTTGGCAAATTGAAGATACTGGCCATTTCATTCCTGACCGCGGCCGTATTTTGTGTGGAGGCGTATACCGTCATAGCATCGGCATTCCAATCGACCACCACCCCATGGGTTTCCAAAGGCATATGTGTATGCACCTGAGTGCGATACGTTCTTTCCACGATAACATCCGCTTCATTGAAACCTTCTTCCAGATTGCCTCTAGGCCCACCAAAAAAACTGCTGGTAGAGGGTCCCCTTACATTACCTTCTCCTTTGCTGCCATCATGTGTTTCGCCTACGTCTCCCCCATCTTGTCGTTGCGTAATTGGGGTATCAAATACGATAGGTGCATTGATTTCCATAGCCCTTTCCATGTCTACGACAAAAGGTTTTTCCTCGTAATTCACGGTAATCAAGGAGATGGCATCTTTGGCAATTTCCAGGCTTTCGGCTGCGACACCTCCCAAGGGTTGACCCACATATTTCACCATAGGGTACTTATTGGAGCTATTTTCTTCTCCCTCCTTTGGAGTATTCTCTATAAGGTGGATAGCGTGTACACCAGGCAGGCTTTTTGCTTTGGATATATCTATGGATGAAATGGTGGCATGCGGCACATTTGAACGCAGCATCTTCGCGTATAGCATTCCCGGCAATTTAATGTCCGAAGTGTAAATTGCCTTGCCGGTCACTTTTTCGAGGGCATCAATTCTTGCCACTCGCTTTCCAATTACTTTTAGTTTATCGTTGATGGGCCATACCGGTGGCTCTTCAACAGGGATTTCCCGTTCTACTTCGCCTAAATTATGCCCGGGAATACCGTATGGGAATTTTTCTTTTCTAGTATCCATCCTAAATTGTTTTTTTGGCTGCAGCCAAAGTGGCCTTAAATACATGAGGATAGGTGCCACAACGGCAAAGATTTCCTCGAGTAGCGTCTTTCACATCTTCCAAGTTAGGGTTGGGATTATGTTCCAGAAGGTGTACACACGACATGACCATCCCCGGGGTACAATACCCGCATTGGGAAGCATCATGCTCGATAAAAGCTGCTTGTACCGGATGTAGTTCACCGTTCTTTGCAATGCCTTCTATCGTGGTAACCTCTTTGTCACCAACATCAAGGGCAGACATCATACAGGCGTTCACAGGTTTACCGTCCAAATAGACCGTACATGCCGAGCAAGCACCCCGATCACAAACGACCTTGGTTCCCGTAAGCTCCAAATGGTCCCGCAAGGCAGAAGCCAATGTTGTTCTGGGTTCCACTCGAAGCGATTTTGTTGTACCGTTGACCTTCATTTTTATGGTCATGGTTCCCGGGCCAAATGCTGCCCCTACTGCAGGTTGTTCCTTGTAATCCAAGGCAAGCACATTTGAAGTAAGCAATACACTGCCAGCAGTAGACAATCCTGCGCCTCGGATAAAGCCCCGCCTACTTATCGTTTTTGCCGATTTGGATTTCGGGTCCTGGTCTTTTTTTTCCATACGACTACAGTTGAATTTATTAGCTATTCCTTGAAATTACGATAATATCTATAAAAAGTTATGACGCTATTTGAAATTTAACGTAAATACTAACAATCAGGGAAAATACCCTACCTAGCCCCCGGTTATGTATACACAGGGACTTATGATGCACAAGGTGGGTAATCCTAGTATACTATTGGATATTTTCTATTCTTAAAATAGGCCAGGCTACTAAGGGTAATAATGGAAATGACAACAATATAGACCCAATTAGGAATGGGGACAGGGTCCCCGGAGGCATAAGAGTGTAGCCCGGATAAGTAGTAGTTTACCCCATAATAGGTCATAATTACGGAAGCCAGACCAAAAAGACTGGCCAGATTATAGGCAAAGAGTCCCCTGAATTTGGGAATCAACCTCATATGCAAGATAAAAGCATAAATCAGTATCGTCACCAGAGCCCAGGTTTCCTTGGCATCCCAGCCCCAATACCTTCCCCAGGATTCATTGGCCCAGATGCCTCCAAGATAGGTGCCCACACTTAACATAAACAAACCTCCCACCAGAGTGAGCTCACTGATATATGACATTTCTTTGACGATTCTTTTCACCCTGTCCCTATTGGATTTCCGTATAAAGATCATTAGGGTCAGATTGATCAGCCCAATGATGGCACCAAGCATCAAAAAACCATAGCTGCCTGCCACAAGAGACACATGAATGGTAAGCCAATACGATTTTAAAACGGGGACTAAAGGGGTTATTTCCGGATCAAGAAAACTCAATGTGGCCACAAAAAGGATGATAGCTGCCAATACCGTAGTGGCCGCAAGGCCGCCCAAAGACTTTCGGGTAAAAATCAGTCCGGCCAGGGTTGCGGTCCATGCAATGTAGATCATGGATTCGTATCCATTGCTCCAAGGGGCTCTCTCCGAAACATACCAACGTAACCCAAGACCTACAGTATGTACAATAAAACCAAGGAAAATCAATACTAAGAGAAGTCTATACACGCCTTTAAGATTCCACTTGGGTTTAAAGACCGAAAGAAATAGCAACCCCAAAAGCACCATACCAAGCAAAATGTAAAATACAGCCAAACGGGTGAATACTTTGGATTGGTTAAGCGTTATTTCCGCCTTGATCCTTGATTCCGACGGAATGATCTCACGCCCATATTCCTGTTGATACTCGTGGAGTTTGTCCAAAACACCATTGGCCTCCGTATAGTCTCCCGTAGTCATAGCCTTCTTAAGGATATTTTCATAGGAGGTAAACCCATCTGTTAGAGGATCGGAAGAACCGTGTGTGGCATTGGAGCCGGGGACATTAGCGGTAATAGGAACCCAGGTATCATTGGGATCATCGGGAGCGGGAACCAGCTTCAGCAAACGACCCGAGAAGGCCATTCTAAGTACATTTACCCGTTCATCTATTTTAAGCAGTTCCTTTTCATACACACCCCTGTCCGCAGGTTCCATAGCATACGCCTTACGAACCTCATCCAGCAATCTGTATTTTCCATTTTCATCAAAAAAGTCCCTATAGGCTGCAAATTCACCTTGGAGCCCTAGCTTTTCCTTCAAGTCCTCGTGTTTGCCTAATTTGACCAGGGGAACGGTCTGCCAGGTTTCCTTATCTGCAAAAAGGCTCAACAAGAGTTGATCGGCCGTCAATCCAAATAAACTTTCTTTACGGGCCACTTTTCGAAAGATTTCCCTGGACAAGGTATGGACCGGTTTCATCCTTCCCTTGAAATCCTGTACTACCAAGCTGCTAAATTTCTCGGCGTGGGACAATTGTACTGCATGGGCAGTATAGTCTATGTTTTCTGCCGGTTGCGTATAGCCGGGGAGAGTAACCAGAAAAACCAAAAGGGCAAGCGCCGGCCTGTTAGTCCTTATTTTTTTGATTTTTTGGGAAACCTGATAGAATCGTGTCTTTTTACTGAAAAGCGTCATGAGCATCCCCAAGGTTAATAACCCATAGCCTATGTAAGAGACCAGTGTGCCCCAAAAATCACTATTCACACTTAGATAGGTTCCTTTTTCATCGGTATCAAAAGAAGACTGAAAAAACCGATGGCCGCCATAATTTAGGATGTTGTTCATATAAATCCTATACTCCAGGTTTACGTTGTTTTCGCTATCTATCAAGGTCACCTCACTGGCATAAGAAGAGGCACTGTTGGTACCCGGATATTTATCCATGATAAAATCATTTAATCGTATGGAAAAGGGCACGGTCATTTCTTTGGCACCGTATGAAACTGACAGTACCATATCATTCATCTTCAGGGCCTGGGGATTTCCCGGGCTACCTTTCCTGCCGAATATATAGGTCTTTTTGTTCTCATCGTTTACAGAGATATCAAGGGCCAGGCCAACAATGCTTTCATTTTTGACCTTGGGGTCTTCCGACTGTATTTGGAATTGTCCTTTTTTCTTAAAATCGGTAAAAACAAAAGTAGTTAACCCATCGGAGTACAAAACATTTAGTAGTAAAGGACTATAACGGTCAGGAAGCAGCGTATCCCTCTGCTGGGTGGTCATATTGGTTTGGGTCAGGGCTATAACAGGTTTGATTTCTAAGGATTCATTCTGATAGCGAATGTTTATTGCCCTGGACAACGGGCTATCCTTAAAATTGAACAACACATTCCCAAAACGTTGGGTTTCCCCTTCCATTATAAAGTGATTTTCACGACCCTCAAGGCCTCCCACTGCCATTTGCAATGTAGGCTTCCCATCACTTGCTTCACTCAACACGCGCTTTGGGTTGGGGATAAAGTGTGTCACCCTTGCGGTTATGAGGCTTTCATCAATCAGATAGGATTCTTCCCACTTGTTGCTCCCCAAAGAAGCGAACAGTACCGGTTCGTCAAAATAATAGTCCCGCCCATTCTTCTTTACATGGAACTTCAAGTAGTTGTTGGATGATAAAAAACTGTTAGATGAACTGTTTTCCCGGATATGCATCATTCCTTCGTATCCGAGATAACGGGTCAAGGCAGCACCGATTAAAATCACGATGATCGCAATATGGATAACAAGCAATGCCCATTTTTTCTGTTTGATCATTCTGAAAGTCCGGATATTTGTGATTACGGTTATCCCAAAAAGGAGAAGTAGTAATTCAAACCACCAGGCCTGGTAGACCATTTTTTGGGCAGCGCTTGTTCCGTAATCATTTTCAATGAAGGTGGCTACTCCTATGGACGCTGCAAATACCAATAAATAAACTGCTGCGGCCTTTGTGTTGAAAAAGGGATACAAAGACCTTGTAATTGTATCAAATACTTTTTTCATCTGTTTAAAATTTTTAACTATTTGAAAATAGCATACTTAAAAATTTAAGAACCGATGCGACCACTCGTTGCACTCGTTCTCTCATGAATTTGTTTTAATCATTGCTCCGTTTGAAGTTTTTGATTAAAAAAATTCATGTTCGTTTCATATGCGCAAAAACTAAGTGGTAAGCTAGTCAAAAGTCAATTGAATTATAATGATAATTGTCATGGCTACCTCATACGGGATAGTACCCTATGAACACAATCCAGGTATAAAACCATTATGTAAAGAAAAAGGGGCAGGGAATTTCGTTTGCCCTTGGGTAACCCTACTTGTATTTTAAAGTCATGCATAGTGGTAATAAGTACAATGGGGATATCGGTGGGTTTAATCGTTTTTTCAAAGCGCACTCAATTGCTTTCCGAACTCCTTTACTTTACTCCAATCCGTATATTCAATTTCCGCATTTGCATTTGTGGGGCCCTTGGTCATCCACATAATGAATTGAATCATGATCCTATCGAAAAAAGGGTATTTTTTGTAGTCAAGTTTCCCGGCAAATACTTCAACCAGGGTGGGTTTCCAATGTATGGACTTAAAGAACTTTATAACGTAAGGATTTGTATCAGGAGCATTCTTTTCAGGCTTTCTGGCCACAAGATTTACAGAAAAGAAGGCTGTTTTTACGGAATCCAGTTGCGCTTTTTGGGTAGCAATAAAGTCAATTATTTTGTCGTTGTGGACCCCATATCGAATACTTGCGCCAATGACAAATACGTCATAAGCCGCCACCTCTCCGTTAAAATCATTCACGGAAAATACTTCAACACTTTGGTCGTTTTGTTGCAGTTGGTCGCTAAGCGCCTTGCAAATTTTTAATGTTTGCCCGTCTACCGAAGAATAGAGTATTGCAATTTTTCTGGCCATACCTGATGCAAAAAAGCTTGGAACTATTCCAATTACTGTACTGAATAATGCTTGTCAATTTAATAATTCCATTTGTATTTGAAGCAGTTCAACGTGTCGCATTCCATTAGTTCACCCTAAACGACTATGGTCAATAAGGCGTCCTTTTCATATTCAAGCCGGCATTTCAGGCTTTCAGGGAAGTTTATGCGGGTGTGTTAGGCAAAATCCATTTAAGATCAACCTGGATTACTACTTTCGGGGTTTTAATAATCCGGTCTTTGGTCTCTATTACAGCTTGTTAACCAAGGCATAGTTGTAATGTATTCCCCTAAAAATCAGTACTTCTTGTTAGTTATATATAATGGTATTTTAGGATTCCTGAACGTCTCCCCTTTTTGTCTCGACCCATACTGCTTTTTCAAATTCAGGTCAGGTGTCAGAAGTAATACATATATCACAGTGTTCCGTGTGATTTTTCTTATCTTTTAATAGGCAAAATTAAGACCGATGCATCATGATACACTTTTTGATTGTAGTAACAATCTGCAATAGCACAGGTAGAGGAAACGGCATTGGGAAAGCACGCCCACAAAATACAGCAAGACCTTGGAAATGTGGTCCCCGTAGGCGGCAATATGATGAATTGGTCAATTTAGTAACAACGTCGGTTGTCGGTTTTGGCAATGGTATTCAAAACCTGAAAATGTCCCTATTGCCAAATACAGGCATTTGTAATTAAAAAAGAAGCTATGAATATGAAAATTGGTATTGGACTGATGTTTTTGACATTGATTTGCGTTAAGACCAACGCCCAGGAAATAGTGACAGCGGAGCAGTCAAATCCTGTTGAAATGGGATGGATGCAGGGGTTCCCACCCCCAAAGGATAAGGTAATATCGGCCATTGACGGAAGTTTCTTTAGGTTTCCGGCCTTGCGCTACAGTGTTTGTCATATGCGACAATTTCTGCCGACGACAGTGGTGAATGCAGCAGCCACCAATCAATATGAACTTCAAGTAAAGCTTGACCCGAACATTGATGCAATAACGTTCCTTCCATGGAATAGTGAAAAAACCATGACCTGGAAGGAATCCCTTTTAAGGAACTATACCGATGGTATCTTGATTTTACACAAAGGAAAAATCATCTACGAAAAGTATTTTGGTGAGTTAAAACCTGATGGTGTTCATGCTGCGATGTCGGTCAGCAAAACATTTACCGGAACCCTTGGGGCTTTGCTTATCGAAGAAGGTTTGTTGGATGAAAACAAAACAGGAACGAACTATATCCCTGAATTAAAGAATTCCGCATTCGGTGATGCTACAATCCGACAGATCCTGGATATGACCACAGGTCTAAAATACAGCGAGGACTATTCCGACCCCAATGCTGAAATCTGGGCATTTTCTGCGGCTGGCAATCCCTTTCCGAAACCCTCCTCTTATGATGGCCCTACAAACTACTACGATTATTTGGTAACAGTCCAAAAAGAAGGGGAGCATGGGGAAGTCTTTGGCTATAAAACGATCAATACGGATGTAATGGGCTGGATCATTTCCCGGACGACCGGAAAGAGCCTTTCCGAATTATTGTCGGAGCGCATTTGGAAACCACTTGGCACCCATGTGGATGGCTATTTCCAGGTGGACGGCGCTGGAATTGCTTTCGCCGGGGGTGGATTTAGTGCAAACATGAGAGATATGGCGCTGTTTGGCGAAATGATCCGCAAGAACGGGAAGTTCAACAAACAACAAATATTGCCTTCCCGTGTTGTAGCGGACATTAGAAATGGAGGAAATCGAGAAGCATTCAATCAATCCATTTATGGTACATCATTAAAGAATTGGAGTTACCGGAACATGTGGTGGATTACCCATAACGAACACGGTGCTTTTGCCGCAAGGGGTGTACACGGACAAACCATCTACATTGATCCTTTGGCCGAGATGGTACTCGTTCGGTTTGCCTCACATCCGCAAGCAAAAAACGCCAGGATTGACCCTACATCATTACCAGCCTATCACGCCATAGCTAAATACCTAATTTCCAAATAATTTCTTGTATCCATGAAAAACTATACGATACGATTCGCTGTACTAATTGTGCTACTCCATACCACCTTTGGGTATTCACAAGCCACATTAGAGGATAATACCGATAATTTCAGGATAACTAAAGGTCGGTTTTACAGCTCCCTCACCTTTGCATTCAGTTCACGTAATGCCGAAAATGAAGACCAACTCTTTAGGCAGGTCCTTGACCAGGATAGATATAATTACAGAGTAATTGGGAACGGAGGTTATGCATTAAAAGATAACATGACTATCGGTATGTCAGTCGCTTACGGCAGGGAGCGAGAAGAAATAACCTTTCTGGATGAAAATGGGGAAAATGTTACGTCTAAGCGTTTGGAACAGGGCATATCATTTGCCCCCAATATGCGTAACTATATTCCCGTCGGAAAAGGACAATTACAAATATTGATCCAAACAGAATTGGGATTGACCCTGGGCGAGTCATTGCAACGGGAATTCCTGGAGAATGAAATAAACAAAACAGAAGGTGATTTCATTGATATTGACCTTGGGGTAAGTCCGGGACTCATTTTGTTCTTTGACCGGCATTGGGCATTTGAAACCACGGTTGATATTGCGGGTTTTTCCACCCGTATTGAAGAAGAGGTGGTAAATGACGATGAAGAGAACCGTCAACGGGTTGTGGAATCCGATATAGATTTGAGACTTAACCTGCTTCAGCTCAACCTAGGTGTAGCCTACTATTTCTAAACCCATTAATTCGTAAAGTCATGTTATGATCACGAAAAAAGAGAACTTTAATCTAAAAAGAACAGAGCGGAATAGACTGCTACTTATTATTTTGGCATTCTGCCTTATCGGGCTGGAATCGTGTATAGAGGAAGATACATTTGGTCTTTCCTGGTTTAAAGAGATCAGAACCTTTCAATTGCCAGGTCAGGCAGGGGTAACCACTATAAATAATGAAGAACTTAGCATATTGATCCCCATGAGTGAAGGCGCTGACCTTACCGGCCTGGTTCCCTCAGATATTCAAATATCCCCCTGGCAGAGATTTCTCCTTCCGGAGAGGAACCGCAGGACTTCCTGGTTCCGGTGCAATACACGGTAACTGCAGAAGACGGCTCAATAGCCGTCTGGTCGGTGAATGCTGTTCCTGCTTTGCCTAATCCACAACTTCCGAATAGCGATTTTGATCTTTGGTATGCTGTGGGTAATTATCAACAACCGGGAGAAAATGCGGAAAGTACGGTTTGGGGCACGGCTAACAGAGCGGTAGCCATAGCAGGGGATGCCAACACTAATTCGGAGGATCTGGGAGGTGGGGATCTGGCGGCACGCCTGACCAGTGTAGCAGCACCCTTATTAGTCCGAATGGCCGCAGCTACGCTTTTTACAGGGAAGTTCACGGAAGGATTTCCCAATCCGACCGACCCCAGGTCAAACATAGATTTCGGCACCCCATTTAATGGACGACCCAGGGCATTTCGTGTTGATTTTAGATATTTCCCGGGAACGTCTTATGAAGATGCTGACGGTAATGTGCTTCCTGGCGGGGACCAATGTGATGTCTATGTATTATTGGAAAAAAGGGATGGGGACGCTATAGAGCGAATAGGAACGGGATGGTTTAGAAGTGGAACGGAAGTAGCCGACTGGAGTAATCTTGAAGTTGAGATAAAATATGGGGAGCTATCGGCCTCTGAACCGGAATTTGAGTACGCCAATATTCGTGAAGGAGAGTCATGGGGAGATGCAACAGAAACACCCACCCATGTTACCGTGGTATTTTCTTCCAGTGCCTTGGGCGATTTTTTCACAGGGGCCGTTGGCAGTGAACTTTGGATAAATAATTTTGAGTTTTTATATTAAGTCTGTTCAAATAAGAATCCGGTAGGAACATTAAAAAGTTGAGGAAATAGGTTTACAAAGAAGTCATTTAGCGCTGTTACTACTATTTCTTTGTTGTTGTGAAACATGGGGGCAGTCCGATACGCTTGTTTTTGATTCGGGAAATACCATCATTGGTGAAATAAAAAAAATGGACAAAGGGGTGCTCGAGATTGATGCTCCCTATGGCGACGAAAACTTTAGGGTGAAGTGGTTAGACATCAAAGAGATCTTTACGGAGTCAAAATTTGTAGTAAGCATTGAGGAAGCCCTGTATCACGGGCGAATTGCTTCCCTTCCCGATCAAAGGATAAAGGTCTTTGATCGTGACTCTGTTTATATTAGCTGTTTTAAGAATGAGATCGTCTATTTGGTACCGTTTAAGGAAGGGTTTGCTAACCGTTTCAGTGCAGCCATAGAAGTAGGTTTCAATTTGACAAAGGCCCAGAACTTACGTCAATTTTCCTTGCGCAGTTCAATGGGCTACAAAACCGATAAATGGGAGGCAGATCTCTCCTATAACATCATACGATCCAGTCAAAATGATGTAGAGCCCGTAAGCCGAACAGACGGTCTTTTTAACTACCGTCGTATTTTAACCAAAAACTGGTATTTGATCGGTACTATTGCTGCACTTTCGAACACCGAACAACTCATTGACCTGCGCGCCAACTCCCAGGTGGGAATGGGTAAATTCATTATTAGTTCCAACAAGGCGTACTGGGGGGTGAAAGTGGGCTTTAACAACAACCTGGAGCGGTTCGCCAACGAAACATCAAACCGCAACACCTGGGAAGGATATTTGGGCAGCGAATTGAATCTTTATGATACGGGGGATCTGGAGTTGGTATTGAATTTTATGGGATACTCCGGTCTGACCGAGACCGGGCGATACCGGACAGATATTAATTTTGACACAAAGTATGAACTCCCTTTGGACCTTTTCGTAAGACTTGGCGTTTCGCTTAATTATGATAACCGACCGGCAGAGAATGCAAGTGAAACAGATTATATTGTAAGAACCGGAATTGGGTGGGAATGGTAACCTAACGCAGGGGGGTAAACTATTGGATACCCATTACCTTAAAATGGGATTTCTGGTTGGGTATGGATAGTAAACAATCTGAAAGGATTAACAAGATAAAAACAAACAAAATGAGCAATCAACATATCGTACTTCGCGCTGCTGTCTATGTAGCGCAGCGAATCATAGCAGAACAGCCAAAAAACAGAGTATTTCACAACCTACATCATACCTTAACGGTATTGGAAGGTGCAGGAAGAATCGGTAGAGCTGAGAATTTAGCCGAAGGTGAATTGGAAATGGTTTTGCTTGGGGCAGCTTTTCATGATTTGGGACATATAGAATGCTATAGCGGTCATGAAGAAGTAAGTATGCGTTTGGCTAAAAAATGGTTGTCGGAACAAGAGTATCCCGAAGATAAGATCACTATCATTTTGGACTGCATCGGGGCAACAAGAATACCTCAGCGTCCCAAACATATTTTGGAGGAGGTTATCTGCGATGCAGACCTTATTCATTTATCTTTTGAGAGCTATCCTATATATCGGGAAATGCTGCGCTCTGAATGGGAAATGGAGCTCGGATGGACCTTTACGGATGAGGAATGGATAACAAACAACAATACGTTTTTGCAGGATCACAGCTATTTTACCGCCTATGGGAAGAATATTTTAGAACCCAAAAAGGTGAAGATCTCCAACATATACAGTTGATTTAAGCGGTGAAGGACAGCAGTTTCTTCCAAGCGACATAAGTATCACCATAAAAGCTGCCTGTGCTGCCATTGGCCATTTCCCAAAAAATACCCAAATCCGTGCCACCAACGTTATAGTTGGTATGGGTTTGATTGGGATTGGGAAACAACTCTCCGCTCATGGACGCACCAGTCATCCGGGCTAACCGTTTCGTGAAAGTGGTCAATAGACCGACCCTTGTATCCACATACAAGTTGTCCGATATACCAGAATCCCCCTTTGTGTCGGATACTTCAAATGACATGATAAAGGTTTCATGGTCATCTGTGTCAACTTCATAAGAAAAAGAATAAGGGTTGGTAAGTTCACTTATCGTCAGCTCCGAAACAACATCGGTTGTATTTCCCGATATCTTAGTGACTAATAATTTTCCCAGTTGGTCAAAATGTTGAAACTGTACATCCACGGAGAAACGTTTGTCCTATCCGCTATACACCGTATCCTTTGTCACTTTTATGGAAGGGATGTTGGTTACGGTTTCCTGTCCGCTTTCAGATGCATCCTCCGTCGAACATCCTGCAATGACGAATGAAAACAATAAAGTTCCCGCTATGATGAATAGGTTTAATTTTTAGATCAACTTCACGATTGTATTTTATAGTTTCTAAATCGATGGTTACCCTGTGACAGCATGATCCGAAATCTGAACTCACGATTTAAAGAAGGAAGGCCCTGTATTGTTGTTGGTAACCAAAATAAGTTCATCTTCACTCCTTTTGAGGACTTGGATATCCCTGCTGTCAAAGGGTACGTGCCATCCGGACTCAGTAGGTGGTATGGCCCTAAAATTTCCTGAACCGTCCCCAAGAAACAGGCAACCCACTCCTGAATCGTAACGAACCGTTTCTACTTCTACCCCGTAGTGGTTCCCTGCCATGAGTATGTCAACATGACCATCTCCGTTGAAATCCTTGATAACAGATGATTTGATTGGAAAAACCTGGGCTTCTATGGGTAGTTTTTTAATAGTGAACTTGCCGTCATCATTGATTAAAAGGATGCTTTCCAAGCTACTGATTTCGTGCAGAACTGCGTTTTCAATTTTTTCTTCGGGCAATATATCGAGCAATTCTGAAGAGGCGTAACTATGGTAGTCTTTATATTTTTCTCCGACATAGGGCATCTGCAGACTCATGCACTCCCTTCCCCTCAATGGTACGTAAGCCTCTTTGTACGATTTGGCCAAAACAATGTCATTGGTACCATTATCATCAAAATCATTCGCATATATTTTAAACGGGCTCTCTTTACTGGGCTTGAACTTATTGTTTTTACCCAGATTGCCAATTACGTAATCTTCATCCCCATCATTGTCTAAATCGCCCGCAGTGATGGACCACCACAACCCTTTAGTATTTTCAAGCCCCCACTTTTTGAAAGCATTGGTGTATTTTCCATTCTCGTTGATCATCAATATTATATCCATCCATTCGCCCACAATGATCAAATCCTTGTCCCTATCACCATCAATATCAGTAAATACGGCATCGGTTACCAATCCAATATTTGATAGTGCAGACGCGATATCCGATGTTTTGTCGATGTATTTTCCATTTGTATTGATTAGAAAATAGCTGCTTGCCGGATAAGGGTACTTGCCAGATAGCATCCGCCCTCCTACAAACAAATCGAGGTCTCCGTCATTGTCAATATCAGCAGATATCACACATTGTGAACTCTCGTAGATGGAAGGTAAAACAGTATGGTCTTTTATAAAATCACCTTTGCCGTCATTTAGGTAGATCCTATCTTCAAGCAGTTTGGATCCTTTAACAAACGCATTGCCACCACTTGCCACAAAAAGATCTTTATCATTGTCTCCGTCCACATCGAGAAAAACACATCCCAAATCTTCTGAATGTTTATCTTTCTCCCATGGTTGGGAGGCATTTTTTGTAAACGACCCGTCTTGTTCTTGCAGGTACAACACCCCTGATTGACCGCTGGCCCCGCCAATAAAAAAATCTTCCAATCCATCACCATTTACATCGGCAACAGCTGAGAAGGGACCGTTTTCCGATAATTTATGTGGTAAAAGCGTTTCCACTAAAAAATCATTGTACTCATTTTCTTTGTGCTTAAAAGTGATGCCTATCGTTGATGCACTAACTTCGGAGAGCAATCCCCGTGCTATTTTATCTTTTGGTTCAATCTTTTGGGCATCCTCATATTTTGCAACTACGGTTGTATTAGCGCCCAAATTTTTGAATACATTGCGCTTTCCGCCAGGCCATAAAACCTCCAGGCGATCTATAGTGTTTTCTTTTCCTAACCCGAAAAAAAGTCCGGGTTCAATAGAGGAAAGATAGCCCCGTGTCACCAAGTTTTCAGCTATTTGCTTTCCGTCTTTGTAAGTGATTATGGCACGTGCCCCATAACCAAAGGGGTTTTTTTCAGGGCCTTCCAACTTGATCTTCAGAAAATTACCCCCCGTTCTATTTTCGTACACAAATGCCGGGGCGTCTATATTGTTTGTTATTACGTCCAGATCACCATCATTGTCCAAATCTCCATAAGCAATTCCCGTAGAAAACCCGGGGGTATCGAATCCCCAATCTTTCGAAACTTTTTTAAACTCAAAATCCCCCTCATTCTTAAAAATATAGTTAGGTAACGCTACTGAAGGAGCTTGCTTGCTAAACGCTAAAAAGTCAATAGGTCCTTTTTGAATTTTCTTATTTACCTGGATCAGAAAATCATTGTTGCGAATGTCTCTTTTTATACCATTGGTCACCACCATATCCCTGCGGCCATTGTTGTCCAGGTCTACAAGTAAACCCGCCCAACTCCAATCGGTCTTAGCCATTCCTGCAAGATGGCCTACATCATAGAAAGTGCCCAGGCCTGAATTTATTTGTAAGGTATTGAACATATACTGGTGGTGTTTCCCCCAATTCACCAGTTGATAAAACTCCTCTGTGTTCATGGAGCCCATATTGGTCTTGGAACGATAATGGTCTTCAGCCGCCATGTCCAAGGTTATAATATCGGTATAACCGTCATTATTCACGTCACCTGCATCCACGCCCATGCTAAATCGGGAGATGTGTTTCAATTTCTGATCGATTACGTTCTTGAAAGTTCCGTTTCCATTGTTGTAATATAGAAAATCGGGTTCGTCATAATCATTGCTCACGTACAGATCCATCCATCCATCATTGTTAAAATCACTGGCACTAACCCCAAGGCCATGGGCCAATGATCTGGAGATCGCAGATGCTGCGGAAACATCATGATAGACTCCACCTTCGTTTTTGTACAGTTTATCCCTGTGGTATACTGCTCTTTCCCGGGGAATTTTATATCGCATGAACAGTCTGGGATCGGGCGGTTGATTGACTTGATACATGTCAATATCCCCGTCATTATCCATATCAAAAAAAACGGCCTGGGTAGAAAACCCTTTGTCTGCCAGCCCGTATTTTTGGGCAGATTCGGTAAATGTGAGATCCTGATTGTTAATGTATAACAGATTGACTCTTTCATTTGGATCCATGGAATCGCCATTTCTGCTTACATAAATATCAAGATAACCGTCTGCGTTAACATCTGCCATAGCAACCCCCCAAGACCATCCTTTTTTCTTCCCTATTCCAGATGTTTGGCTTATGTCCTCAAATTTGAAATCACCTTTATTAAGATAGAGCCTATCATTGACCATATTGCCGCAAAAAAACACATCAGCCAATCCATCATTATTGATATCCCCTATTGCCACACCGGCCCCGTTGTAGATTTGGCTGTAGTATAAGTGGTTTTTTTGGGGGGTTTCCATGATCTTATTGTTGAAAGTTATACCCGTAGTTTTCCCAGACAATAACCGCATTCCGGTTTTCCCTTCCCTATACGAACCGGCATTGTCAGAACAACCTGATATGGTCAATGAAAGGGTTGCTAAAATGCAGCTGCCAATCTTCGATATTTCCTGTTTTAAATCATATCCCATGGTAAACAATTTCAACTAATCAAGATTTTACACCCTAATATAGACAAAACCTCACTTATGGAGGTCTTATCTTTTTGATCGGTATTTCTTCTTATTTGTTAATCTATTTGCGCCATGCGTAATTTCATCTAACTCTTCTACTGGTTATAACCCGGATTTTGTTCAAGCAAAGAATTACGGTTAAGCTCAATCCTTGGAATGGGAAAAAGTTCATGTTTTCCATCCACAAAATCTTTTCTTTGGGCACGAAGAAGATCACCAACACGACCTTGTCTCCTGATATCAAAAAGGCGATGTTGTTCCATGGCCAATTTCACCCTTCTTTCATGCCATATAGCTTCCAAAAATTCTTGACCACTTGACGTTAAGTCTGGTAAAAGGGCTTCAGTGGAAATTGTAAGGTTCAAAGTTTCAACATTTGTGTTTTTAGAACCTTCGGAATATGTTTCAGTGACGCTATCCACTACGACAGGTATTGCTGCTCCTGATGATACCGCTTGCATTTGAGCCCTGAATTCTGCCATGGATGAAATTGCAACAGCCACCGACATTTCTTGGGAATTCCTTCTCAATCCTTCATTTGCCCCGTTAATTCGCCGTTTTATGAAGCCATTGAATAGATAGCTATTCCTGTTTCAAGGCTTCCACCGGATTCCTATTCGCTGCCCGAAGCGCTTGTCCACCTACGGTCAATAGCGCAATGCCCAAGGCAGCAAACCCGGCAAACAAAAAATACCCAACCCGTAACGGGACACGATAGGCAAAACCCGATAGCCAATTGTTGGCCAAAAGATAGGCTGTAGGCAATGCTATCACGGCAGCTGTTACAACCAATTTTGCGAACTCGCCAGAAAGCATCACGGTTACTTCTACTACACTCTGTCCCAATACCTTTCGAATACTGACTTCTTTCTTTCTTCGCTCTGCAGTAAAAGTGGCCAACCCAAACAAGCCCAAACAAGAAATAATAATTGCCAGAACAGCAAAATAATTTGACAAAGTGGCTATCCGTTTCTCAGCTACATAAAGTCTCTGATAAGCATCGTCCAAAAATTCGAAATCAAATGTTAGACCATCCGTAAAAACCTCGTAAGTCTCCTTTATCCTGTTAATGGTATTCTTTTCTTCCCCAGCGCTGACTTTCACCAAAATATTCTGTCCTTCTCCATAATATCTCAGAAAACAGGGCTGTACTTTCTCGTAAAGCGATTCAAAATGAAAGTTTTCTACTACGCCAACAATACGCCTCTCTTTTCCCCAAAGCCGAACAGTTTTACCAATAGGATCTTCAAGCCCCATAGTTTCGATGGCCGCCCTGTTAAAGATGATGTTCTCGTCCTCCTTATCAGATCCATATGCTGTTGAAAATGTTCTACCCTGTAGTAATTTGATTTCCAGCATCTCTATAAGATCGTAACCTCCTTCCAGGTTAACGAAATCGATACGCGTTTCCGGATTTTTCCCTTTCCACCATAAACCACCTGTAGACCCATGTTCCCCTACAAGATCGTGCGCAAAACCCGATACGTTGACAACTCCGGGAATAGCTTTTAACTCTTCTATAAAAGATGACATTGACGTGTTTAACTTTCCTTCTTTTTTAAAGGTGATGATATTGTCTTTAGAGTATCCTAAATTTTTATGGTGGATGTACGCGATCTGTTCGGATATTACTAAGACCGCCATTATTAGTAAAATAGATATGACAAACTGAAAGATTACCAGTCCTTTTCTTATAAAAACGGTTTTCTTTGAGGATATCGGAGTTCCTTTAAGAACTTTTATCGCTTGAAAATTCGATAGATAGAACGCAGGGTAACTCCCGGAGAGTAAGCCTGTAGCCACTGTTATCCCCAATATGTACAAAATGAGTTCAGGAGTTACTTCCAAATGAAGTTGTTTGCTGGTTATACTATTGAATTCCGGAAGCACCAATACAACCAGAACTATGGCCAAAATGAGCGAAATGATAGTGATTAAGAGCGATTCGTTGAAAAATTGCAATATGAGACTTTTTCGCTTCGCACCGATAGCTTTTTTTATACCGATTTCCTTCCACCTTTTTGAAGCCATTGCCGTTGAGAGGTTCATAAAATTGACGGCGGCTAGTATTAAAATAAAGATGGCAATTAAGATGAACAATCTTACATATGTTATTCGGCCGCCTGATTGTACGCCGTTCTCGAAATTGCCATATAAGTAACTATCTGAGACCCTTTGTGCCGATAGGGTGCCAATATATTCAGGATGCTCGGTCCCGGTTATGCTTTTGTACTTATCAATAACCACGTTCTTTATCTTATCTCTAAACGCTTTAGGGTCTGTATCTTCTCTTAACAGCACAAAAGTGCTGGGATTGCTATTGCCCCAATTCGATAAATTCCTGGCATACGCTTCTGTGAACAATCGATAGTCGAATAAAATATCGAATTGGATACTGGATTGTAAGGGCGGTTTCTCAAAAACACCTGAAACCACATATTTTCCACTAAACTCCTCGTGTGCCCAACTTACAGTTTTTCCCAAACTGTTTTCAGTTCCCTGGAACAATTTATTGGCCAGTTCGTCCGAAATAAGTATGCCGGATTTGTCCCTCATAGTATAAGGTTGGCTACCTTCTAAGATTTTCCACGGAAAAACATCAAAATAATTTTCGTCTACAAATTGTCCATTCGCTTTTATGTTGGCTTTTTTCGAGGAGATAATGCCTTTACCACTATCAAACCATGTGGGAGGGATGACCGCTGTGGAACGAACTACCTCCGGAATTTCATCTTTTAAGGCATTTGCCAATCCCCCCGGAGTATGTACATCTGTACTTATGCCATTTCCGGTCGGGATATTGTACAGTATTTGATAAAGTTGGGCTTTGTTTTCATAGAATTGATCAACACTGAGTTCGTCCCGGACCCATAATGTTATCAATAATGCACAGGCCAATCCGGAGGACATCCCGATAATGTTTATCATCAACGTTATTTTATGTCTTTTGATGTTCCTGAAGGACAATAGGAAGTAGTGCCGCAACATGGCGTTTGTTTTTGGAATGCTCTAGGGTAGAGGCCCACTACCCGACAAGCTTAACTCTTACTGAAAAAGTGATGGTACAAAAAATTGCACCGAAATCGTGCCATACTTATAATCTTTTAATAATCATTTTGTTAGGCTTTATTCTACTCTTGACAAACGTGTATAATGTAAAAAAAATTGACGGATTCTGTCCAGAAAATGGACAGTTGGTTTCATTTGAAAAAGACCCGCTTCCTCTGCAAAAGAAACCCCGGTAGAATTTCCGGAGTTTTGAATTTCTGTCGGTAACCTATAGCCTCTTCTTAGTTCGTTATTCCTGTGTACTGATCAATGGGAACCGTCCGGCTCTGATCATTGGCTTTTTTAACGGCGTCTAACATGGCATCCAATAGATCACGATGGTAAAACCGGCCATTTGATATCACCGCATGAATGCTTTTCGTGTTGCTAATGACTTCAAGTGGATTTTTATCCAGCACTACCAGATTCGCTTTTGCCCCCTCCTTGATACTACCTGTATTGTTCCCAAGCCATTCCCCGGGGATTCGGGTGGCGGATCGTAGCGCTTCGATTGGAGTCATTCCGGCATCTTGCAGACTTATTAGTTCGTCATGCAATGAAAAGCCCGGTACCGCAACGGGTACATTGGCATCTGTTCCGGCCAGTATTTTAACGCCACTGGCCTTTAAGTTTCTCAAAACCACTTTACAACCTTCCGCATAGGCCTTCCAAAAGGCACGTAGTTCTTCCAACTCCTCCGGGGTTTTATCCGGGTCCACCCGGTTCTGATACCGATTCACTTTGGGAAGCCAACCAAGACCGGGAATATTTTCGTTCCATTCACTGATGCCGGGGTTTTCGTAAGCCAGCTCTACTTTACCAAGTATCGTATCCAAATCAAACTTTTGAGCAACAAATGTTTCCATGAGCCATAGCGTAGTGGTTACCACTACATCCTTCTCTGCCAATTTCGGTGCCAGCACTTTCATTCGGGTATCCAAAAGCCCCAAAAACCGATCAGCCTCTTCCTGGTTTCGGATACCTGCATATCCGTCCGTATCCCATAAAGTACGCTTCATCAACTCTTCTAAATGTGCGACTTCTTTCTGGTTGGAGGCTAAAAACGCTTTATCGCTTATAGTAAAGGGGATATGTCCTACCACATCTAATCCCTTATTAGGGGCTAGTCTGCTAATTGCATTATACGCCTCTACATTTAAGTCACTGTATACTTTGATGGCATCATAGCCCTTTTCCGCCATCTCATCAATAAATTTCTGAGCGTCCTCTTGATCATTGATAGATCGAAGGCCCTGAGTCCAATTCAAGAACCACCCTTGCGGTTTTCCATAACTACCTGTCCTTGGTGAAGTAATGTACATCTCCGGTCCCACTCTAACCCCTTCATCGATCTCTCTGCGCCAGGTCAAATGCTCTTTGCGCCCGTCCATCTCACGTATTTCGGTTACCCCATTAGCCAAATACAATAGCAAATCATTAGGACTTTTGAATAAATGGACATGGGAGTCTATCAGACCCGGGATTAAAAACTTACCTTCCCCATTCACCAATTTTGCGTCTTTGGTAGGTTTCGCCAAAGAATCAATTCGTGTGATCAAACCGTCTTGGATGAGCACCGATTGATTTGGCCTGAATTTAGTCCCATCCTGAACTAAAACGTTGATGTTTTCAAGAAATATTGGTTCGGCAACAGAAAGAAATTTTTCATGGGTAACTTCTTTGGTAAGCCCTCCGAATATCTTGGTTATTTCGCGTTCCGATACTACCCAGGCAACAATAATCAATACGGTAATCAGAAGTAATATTAACTTAAGTAATTTCTTCCGGTTCATATCCCGATTGTTTTAAGTATACTATGCAAAGATGATGTCCCTATCCAATGTATATCTGACACATTTGCGACAAAATTCATTTGCCGGCAATTCTTTTTCTGATCCTGCTTAAGGACTGCCGTTCAATTCCAAGGAAGGAAGACAAGTGAGTAAGACTGATTCGGTTGATCAAATCGGAATTTTCCTCAACGAATTTAAGATATCGTTCTTCGGCAGTATGGAATAAAAATCCCTCTATCCTATCGTTCAAAGTAGTGAGGGTCTGTTCGGCCATTAATCTACCATATAGCTGCCCTTTATCAAATTTTTCATACGCCTCGTGAATCACTTTATAAGGCAGATTAACCACTGTGGAAGGCTCTAGGCATTGCATAAAATATTTTGTTGGCTTTTGTCTTATGAACGCAGGATAATCCGTGATATACTCATTCTCTTTGTTAAAGCCTGTAGTGATTTCATTGCCCTTTTGGTTGACATAATACCTGCGAATTAAACCTTCTGATATAAACCCCATCGCCTTCTGGACCTCTCCTTCTTTCAAAAAAAACTCTTTCTTGGAATATGAAGTAACTTTCAGGTCGGTTTTAAAAAATGCGATCTCCGCCGAAGTCAAAGTATGCAATTGACTTAGATACGAGCGTATATGATCTTCCTGAGAAGGGGAATCCATTTTCTTTAGTTTTTCACAGACGAAGTTAGCCCAAATGGAACTATTTAGTGGCTTTTTAAAATCCGTCCTTGTCCGAATGAAATATTAATCGTAATATTGCAATTAAATAATTAATATGGGACTGGCAAAGACAGAAATATTCACCGACCTCCAAAACCAGGTAGCGGTTTTTGCCAAGGCTTTCGGGCATCCTGCCCGGGTGGCTATTTTGCAACAGTTGTTCAAAATGGATAGCTGTTACTGCGGTAACCTGGTGGATGAAATTGGCCTGGCACAACCTACCATATCGCAACACTTAAAAGAGCTTCGGAATTTAGGCCTGATAAAAGGAAATGTTGAGGGAACAAGTGTGTGCTACTGCATTGATAAGGAAAATTGGACGGCCATGAAGGAAGTAATGGGAGATTTTCTTGACCAGGATCTTCCCCAGGATGAAGAATGCTGCTAAAAAAATTTAAACCAATTAATCGTTTTATTGCGATAATATAATATTAATCTTAAACCACTAAAAATGAAAACAACGCGAATAATTCCGCTGGCTCTGGCTTTTTGGGGCATACTTTCATTTGTTCATTCACAGGACCTCAAAAACAGTATCAAAAAATCAGTTTTGGAATTAAAGGGTGTTTCTAAACAGATTCCTCAAGAAAAGGTGCTACTATTGGACAAACTGGCCGCCAAAATTTCGGAACATGCCCATAAATCCGATTTTAACCTGGTATTCATAGACCATGCAAATGATGACATCAGCCAATCTGCTATGATTTGGTTGCGAACAGGTCTTATCCACTATGGGATTGCCGATAAGATAAGGGTGGAATCTGCAGGCATTAAAACAAATAACAAAAACCTAAGTGGGCTTAGCAGATTGAGAAAATATGGCTTTAATGTGAGCCAAACCGGAGACAAAAAACTATTCAACTACAATGTCAGATATGGTTCTGACAGTTGGAAGGTTTATAGAAAAGAATTGGAATCCCTTACGCTTGATATTGGAAAGACCTTGCAGGTTTTTGTACAGGAAGGGCTATTGGAAAGCGATGGTGAAAACAAGATGGAAATTTTATTCCAAAACAGAGCGGTGATTCCCGGGCAAATGGTGTATGTTGCCGGCAAAATCAGTAATCTTTTAAAGACATAAATAAACGACCGATGCGATTATCAGAAATCAAAGCGCAACTTTCAAATCTTGACACCATAGGATTCGAACTTCCCAATGGTCAAATGGTACCCCGACACTTTCATGTAACGGAGGTAGGTAAAATAAACAAGTCATTTATTGATTGTGGTGGCACTGTAAGAAACGAGGTGGTGGTCAGTTTCCAGTTATGGGAAGCGAATGATTATGACCACAGGCTACATCCTGAAAAATTGGTAGATATCATCGAACTTTCGGAAAAAGTCCTTGGGTTGCCCGATGCAGAAATCGAAGTGGAGTACCAGGGCGACACCATTGGCAAGTTTGGTCTGGACTTCGACGGGAAGCATTTCTTGCTCATGTCCAAGCAGACAGATTGTCTCGCTAGGGACAAATGTGGTATCCCCCAGGAGAAACCCAGGATAAGGCTGTCCCAGCTTTCTATGGCCAAGACCAATGGCTGTGAACCCGGTTCCGGTTGCTGTTGATCAACGCATCCTACCGGTGAAAGACAATTTATATTGTAAAGTACATACCCAAATTAGAAATGAAGGGAATTTGAATCCTCTGTGGAGGTATACTGTTGTTCCCTTTTGGGAAGCTATTTCGAACATTTGTATATGGAAAATCATCGCCCTGAAAAACAACCAATATGAAAATTGCACTATTCTCTGATATTCATGCCAATCTCCCCGCGTTGGACGCTTTTTTTGAAGATTTAAAAAAACATCAACCGGATGCCACCTACTGTCTGGGGGACCTGGTGGGATATAACATTTGGCCTAACGAAGTAATCAACGCCATCCGTGAACGCCAGATCCCTACGATTGCGGGCAACTATGATTTTGGTATTGGCAGGAGAAGCGACGACTGTGGATGTGCTTACAAAAGCGATGAAGAAAAGGCTAATGGGGCCGTTTCCATTTCTTTCACTAACCAAATAGTCAAGGACAAGGAAAGAGACTATTTAAGAACACTGCCGGCACATATCAACCTGGAGTTTCAATCGGACGAAGAAAAGATCAATATCCTGTTGGTACACGGCAGCCCCAGACGTATCAACGAGTATCTTTTTGAAGACAGGGCGGACAAGAGCATGCTGCGCATTATGAAGGATGCCAATGCCGATATTATGTGTTTTGGGCATACCCACAAGCCCTACCATAAAACATTGCTGGACTATGCTAACGAGCATTCCATTTATCGTCATGCGGTTAACATAGGTTCTATTGGTAAACCAAAGGATGGCGACCCAAGAGGGTGTTATGTCCTTATACATGTCGATGAGAATTTGGCAAGAAGCAAGAAGAACAGTATCTCCGTAGACTTTATCCGTTTTGAATATGATGTTGAAAAGGCCGCTAAAGCTGTTGAGGAAAGCCTATTGCCCAACGCCTATGCCGAGGCTTTGCGAATTGCCAGGTAAGATGTATGACATTTGAATCTGTTATTTATAGCGTGTAGATGATTCTAAACGTCAGAAACCTGGGTTGGATAAAAGTTTCCGAGGTGAATACGGATATGTCGTTGGCGCTGTTCCTCACCTGAGCATCAATATCCAAAATATTGGTGGCCCTGATCTCATATTCCCATTTGGCATCCCGGTCTTTTCTATAAGCCAAAGAAGCGTCCCAGTTTTGGAAAGATTGTGAATTGCCATCGCCCAGGTCCTGGTTAGTGAAGGTGTAGTTTGAACGCAGCGTTACTGATTTCCAGATATAGGCGTCAAAATCTACGGATGGTGCATTGGTCACGAACCGGGTTTCCCCACCGCCCTGATTGTTGTTGGTGATGCTGTAACGATACCTGAAGGTAACATTGGGAGCCACTTTAAAATTAGTGCGTATGCCTGGTGTATAGGTTTGCGTAAATCCTTCGTTTAACGACCGCTGTCCTTGAATGAATTGATTGATCTTACTGTAGTTAAAACTTGCATTTAAGGTGCCTTGAATTTTACCAAAAGTACGCTGCACCCTTCCAAAGAAGCTTAGTGTTTCATCTGCAAAGCTGGAATTAAAAAACGTACCGGTACGGATCACATTTTCAAAATCTGTCAAACTCCGGATTTGATCAATATTGTTGGAATACGCCGCCCGGGCAAAGACATTGGTATAATTGAATAGATTAAAGCTGTTGTACAAAAGGCTAATGTTGTGTGAGAGCGCATTTTCCAATTCGGACTCTCCAAACTGGATATTGTTAAAATTGTTCAATACCAATCCTTCGGCAATTCTGGTAACATCAGTGAAGGTGTTCCGCATAGTATATCGTAAGGTCAGTGATTCGCTTTTCTTTAAATCAATTCGCGATTCGAATTCCGGCAGTAGTCTGAAAAAGTTATCTTCAAAAGTCACCCCAAACTGGGTGTTTTGATTCCCGTATACATGCGCAGACAGCCCAGGAGTGAGCGTAAACTTTCCCATCTTTACGCGATAGCGCACCCCCAGATAAAAATCACTGAAATTATATTCCGTATCATTTTCCGCCCTTCCTTCATTAATCGTTGGAGTGGGTGCCAGGACACCGTCGTCATCCAAAAACTGAAAAATAGAGGAGTTGAATTCTTGCCTGCTTAAAATTACCCCTAAGGTCACGTTTAAATTGCTCTTTTTATTAAGGATATTGTAGTAGTCCAATTTTGCATCCAGTTGGTTAGATCTTACCCTTCTGTTCTGGTCGTAATTGTATTCTGCCTGTGTGCTATCAAATCCCAAGGCTTCCGCAGTAGCATCAAAAGCATCAGTAGTATCAGGAGTGTTGATTACAATAGCATTGTAAAAAGGATCCTCATCCTTTACAAGATGTTGTGCCTCCAAAGCAAAAATGTTGTTTTCGTTTAGAGTGTAGTAATAATTCAGGTTTTGACGGATACTTACCGGGGTAAAATCGTCCCTGCGACTGGTATTTCCCAGTACCGATGAGGCTACCAATTGCGTCTGCCTGTCATCAGATAACCTGGCCAGCACATCATAATCCAATTGATTATTAAAATTGGGCTGAAAGGATGCGCTAAGTTTCAGTAAACCTTCCTCAGAACGTTCGCGGCCCAATTGCTCGGTGGCCTCGTCAGGTATACCCAAATCGGGATCGGTATACTGGATAAAACTGGTTTCCCGTGATAATATCCTGCTGCTACTGTAAATGAGAAAGCCACTGATATCTAAAGCAGCAGTGGGTGAATAACTAAAGTTTGCCGTAGCCAGTTTGCTTTCAATTTCCAGGGTGTTGTTTTGATCGGTAAGGAAATTCAGATCATTGTTTCCAAGGCTTAGGTCTGTTCCGCTATTGCTGCTTGGTACACGAAATCCCCCGCTAAAATTCCGGATATCCCTCCTATTCAAGGCAACTTCTCCTGTATTGTTAAAATCTCCGATGAAATTTATGGTGTATTTAGGACTGTAATAAAAAAGCTTCGGTTGCAAGACATAGAGCGCGTCGTCCGGAGAGGCCCCCGCCCCGGCAGTGATATCTCCGAACCAGAAATTTTCCTTCCCTTCCTTTAGCTTTATATTCAACGCTACATTATCCTGGTTGTTTCGCACATTTCGCAACTGCCCTACTTCGGCATAATTGCGTAACACCTGAATTTTATCCACTGCTTTTGACGGAATGTTCTTTGAGGCCAATTTGGTATCGCCGTCAAAAAAATCCTTGCCGTTGACCATTAATTTATTCACCACCTTCCCTTCTACTTCAATTTGACCGTCTTCATTAATTTCAACACCGGGGAGTTTTTCCAGTACATCTTCCAGTTTTCGCTCTGTGCCGTCCTGGAAAGAATCAGCATTGTATATCAAGGTATCTCCCTTGATTTGGACAGGCATGTCATATACTAATTCTACTCCCTCAAGAGCATTTTCCGGGGACAACGTAAACTCTTTGTAAATGTCTTCCGTTGTAGTGGTTATCACCTCCTTTAAGGTCTTCATGCCCACGTAACTCACTTGAATTTGAAAGGTACCGTTGTTCTCTAATTGAATTTGAAAGGTACCGGAATCATTGGTAATGCCATAAGAGGTCATGGCATTAGTGGCCTGATTAATGGCAATAATATTGGCCAGTTCCAGGGGATTGTTAAGGCTGTCGCGAACCACCCCTTCCAATTTGATTTGGCCATAACCCAATACAGTTAAAAAGAAGGTGCAGGCACCTAAAAAAAGTCGTATGTGCTTAGTGGAGATCAGAACTCAAGGTAGATCTATCGGCTTCTTCGCCGGCCACGGTTTTCGAGCATTTCCTTCATCTTCCCCATAACCGTAGTCTGGTACTCCGCCTTTGACACTATTTTCCCTTTGTCCGGAGCTTCAATTTTAAGGACTTTGTCAGGGTTCATGATAATTTTGGAACAAAGAATTGTGGTGGTTTCGGTATTCACCTCCAAAATGAGTCCGGGTAAACCCCAAAATTCAGCCGGGCCATGGGCCACAGGTATTTGCGGGGTGTACCAGGCCACCACCTGGGTCATATCAAACTGTGGTTCCCCGGTAGTTGTAGTATCTGTTTGTTGCGCTTGTTGCCTTCTCAACTTACCCCATGAAAAATCAAACCAGCTTAGCTCATCAGTGGGCACCAAAGCAGATGCCTTGAAGCAGGTATACGTACCAATTTGCTTGGTCTCCGAACCCATATTCCAGTTAAATGTTTGTAACCTATCCTTCACCAAAAATCGTTTTCCATAAAATTCCTGGGTTTGAACCAAAGCGTCTTCTTTGACATTCTTATATTGTTCCCCACGCGCGAAATTCTTACCCCATGAGTCGGTAGCACCGGACATCGCATCTAGTTTTTCTTCTTCATTGAAGACGGAAGCTTCTTTATTAAAATTAAGGATATAGGTCTTTTCCAGACGGTTCTTTAATCGCTCTTTCACCTGTTTTTTCTGTGCTTCACTCATTCGTGCGCCCCATCTGCCTAATTCAAGTGTAGATTTTGAAAAGTAGATAGCCTGACCTTGAAATTCCGGGGCATTTGATGTAAAGGACATCAAAAAAATGAAAGCAAGGCAACTTAACTTGAGGAGAAAGGATTTCATGAATGTCTGCATTAATGTTTAACGAATTTAAAAAAAGATTAAACGTATCATTTTTGTTTATCATAATATTAACAGTAGAAAAACCCGATACGACTGTGTGCAAAGGAGTAGTAGTTGCTTTTATTGCAAACTGGAAATAGTATTTAGATACGCACTTTGGATCTCTTCATCTAAACAGAGTTCTTAATCGATCCCCTGATTCTCCGATTTTAGAATTAGCTTTATACCGAGCAGCTACTATTGATATGATGACATGACGGACTCCACTTATAAAATATGCCCAAACTGTAAAAAAGCCAACATTAACCGTGATTATTGTGAACATTGTGGTACAATTATCAATGTATATTTAAAAAGGAAGCTGGAGCGAAGACAGCAGGAAGATCAAAAAAGGCGTCTGGCAAAGGAGAGCGGTAAAATTAGGATTACCACCTTCTTTGAAAATGCACAGCAGCATCCGAACTTCCTTATCCGGCTTTTTGCCGGACTCTTTTACTCCATTTGGGTGGTAGTGATTGCCATAGGTTCTTTTCTAGCCTTTTTATTCGGTTATGTAGCGGCATAGGAAAACTCCAATGGACATTAAATATCTATTATATCATTTGGGCAGGCGATACATTTTATGGCTAGTTCTGGTCGCCACAACTGTTTATCTTTTGCAAAGATTTAATGTGGAATTGCCCAATGTTATAAACAATCATCTCAATGACCTGCTCTGTATGCCCATTGTGCTCGGTATCGCTCAACTAGGTGTACGTTACCTAAGGTCCGATCCAAGTATTATCCTTCCTTTACCGCTTCAATTATGTTTAACCCTTTTGTTTTGTTATTATTTTGAATGGTATTTGCCCAAGGTCAATCCTCGTTACACTGCGGATTGGATTGATGTACTATGCTATTTTTTGGGGACGGGTCTTTTTTACATCAGGAACAAATTGTTTCTGAAATAAGCCAAATATCATTCCCACCCCCCTTGTTGTGGAAAAGTCCAAATGAGTTTAACACCCGCTTACCTATCGTTGTAACACTTGGCTAAGTTGATAGAAGAAACGTTCAATAAGCCGTAGATCCTCTGTAATGATTTCTGCAACACCGGTCATTTCCTGTCTGAAATCGAGCTTCTTATCGTAGGAGGTAACAAGTTCCACGGGCAATTTTACATCGATATGATAGAATCCTTCATTATCCGGAATTAAAGAGATGCTTTTTATGCTTCCTGTTAATACCCCAAATTCAGCATCCGGGTAATTTTCCAGTTTGATATTCACCTTCTGCCCTATTTTTATTTTACCCGAATTCTCCGGAGGCGTTTTTAATCTGGCCATAAAAGAGGAATTATCGTATGATACAATGGTAAATACCAAATCTCCCTGATTTACGGTTTGGTTCACATTCCAGTAATTCAGGAAGGATACCCTTCCGTTTACCCTGGATTGCAGCACATACTGGTTTTCCCAATCCCTAATGGCTTTTTTGAGCTGATTGAAGGATTGAATAACATTTTTAAGTAGTGTCATCTCCTCCTTCACTCTATCAATTTCGGTTCCTCTTGCTGTTTTTTGGGCATTACTTATGGCCTCCCGAATTTGAGAAATGGAAGCCTCAAAATCTTCAAAATTCCGCTTGGCCTGAGCATACGCTAATTGTTTGTTCTCATATTCCTGGGCAGATATTATTCCCTTTTCATACAGCGTTTGATTACGGGCTAAATCTTTGTTTATAAAATCCAATTCCGTTGTATAGATCTCCTTTTGGGATTGAAGGCTTTTTAGTCTTCTATGCAACTCCGAGATAGCATATGTATTGGCCGATACTTCATTGGAAAAAGGTTCTAATTCTCTGTTAAGTTGATATTGAATATAACTGTTCTCAAATAGAGCATAATGCGATTCAATATCCCCTAAAAACAGAACAGGCAAACTATCCATTGGAAAACTGAAGTATTTGTTGTTTATCCTAATGGTATCCACGATGGCTTTTAATGTAAACACATCATGATGATTTGCCGTGTTTTCAATTATCGCCAGAGGCTGATTGACACCTACTTGCTCATTGTTCTCAACGAGTATAGCATCTATTTTTCCGGTGATCTTGGCGTATTCCCTTTGCGGAGGAGTTTGAGTGGTGATCAGTGCCTCTGACTGAATAACATCGGGATATTTAACAAACCATGAAATAGCGAGCAGCAGTATCACCAGTGAAAGAAACAGCAGATTGCCCCAGCGTATCATCCAATGGGGAACATTGGTCAAGATCTCCTGAACTTCTTCACTTCGCAATTCAATATCTTTTAATTTATTTCCCAAGTTCCAATTGATTTTTAACCAAATCGAAGTAAGCCCCTTTTTGTTCAACCAACTGACAATGGTGGCCAACTTCTACTATTTTTCCTTCATCCAACACTACTATTTGGTGCGCATTTCTAACAGTACTCAAGCGGTGCGCAATAACAACAACGGTCTTGTTTCTGAAAAAAAAGTCCAGTTTTTCCATAATCTCTCTTTCATTGTTAGCATCCAATGCGCTTGTTGCTTCATCAAAAAATAAAAAGTCCGGATTTTTATATACCGCCCTTGCAATCAACAAACGTTGTTTTTGACCGGTGCTTAATCCAACACCTTCCATCCCTATTTTTGTGTTATACGATAGCGGCAAGGATTCAATAAACTCCCGGATATTGGCAATATCCACGGCATGGGCCATTTTCTTTTTATCCACATGATCCACTCCAACGGCAATGTTATTGGCAATGGTATCATTAAAAACATACCCCTCCTGCATTACCACGCCACAGACACTCCTCCATTTCTTTTGAGATACATTGGTCAATGTATTGCTCCCAATTTTAATCTCTCCTGTAAAAGCGTCGTAAAACCGCAATAATAGCTTCATCAAAGTAGTCTTACCGCTTCCGCTTACACCAACCACGGCGGTAACCTTATTGGCGGGAATATGTAGGTTGACATCTTTTAAAACCAATTGATCGGATCCGGGATATCTGTAGGATAGGTTACGAAGTGTAATGTCTGAATTCTTAGGTAATTCCGTGATCTTTTCGTCCCCTACCCGTTCTTCATCTTCTTTGTTGTGTATTTCCGAAAGCCGGTCCAGTGAAATTTTTGCGTCCTGCAATTGCCGAACGAAACCTATAAGTTGCGCGATGGGAGAGTTTAATTGCCCCACGATGTAGGAGATAGCCAGCATCATACCCAGTGTTATCTCGCCATCAATCACCAATTTGGCAGACAGGACCGTAATAAGAATATTCTTAAACTCATTGATAAATCCTGAGCCCACGCTTTGATACTGTTCCAGGGCCAGGCCTTCAATAGAGATTTTAAACAATCTTGCTTGTAAAAATTCCCAGTTCCATCGTTTTTGTTTTTCCGCATTGTGCAGTTTTATTTCCTGCATCCCGTTAATAAGTTCTATAACCTTACTTTGTTCCTGACTTACTTGCGAGAAACGTTTATAATCCAAATCCCTGCGTTTCTTTAAGAAAATGACAATCCAAAGGAGATACAATACACTCCCGATAAGGAATATTCCGAAAATCTGAACGCTGTAATATATTAGGACAATGCTAAAAACAATTAGGTTTACCATAGAAAATAACACGTTCAATGACGAGGTCGTCAGAATGCTCTCTATACGCCCGTGATCGTTAATGCGTTGTAAAATATCTCCGGTCAACCGCACATCAAAAAACGAGATAGGAAGATTCATCAGCTTTATAAAAAAATCAGAAACCAAAGAAATACTAATTCGCATGCTCAAATGCAGCAGAATCCAGCTTCGCAATACCTCAATGGCGGTTCTTCCTATAAAAAGTGCCAATTGGGCGAAAAGAATCAAATAAATAAAATGGATGTCCTGATTCTTTATGCCAACGTCAACAATATTTTGGGTTAAAAATGGAAAAATGAGCTGCAATAGACTTGCGGTACTAAGACCAATGACCAATTGCCATAGAAAGGACTTATAGCGTAACACATATTTTGACAAATAGGAAAACCCTAGATTTTTGGTTTTCCCAGTATCAAAATCTGTATCATAAAATTTTGGGGTGGGCTCCATAATTAGGGCTACACCCTCTTTTGTGTGTTCGTTTGCATTATTACCAATCCAGGATTTAAGAAATTCCTCTTTGGTAAATTTTAGCAGCCCGTGTGCCGGATCCGAAGTGAAAAGGGTGTCCTTGCCTATTTTATATAGAACAACATAATGGTTTTTGTTCCAGTGTAAAATACAGGGTAAAGGCGTCTCCCATAACTTCTTCAAAGTGATTTTCACGCCCAGGGTGCGAAAACCTATTTTTTCTGCAGCATCACTCAACCCTAATAAATTACTGCCTTGCCGTGTAGTTTCACTTAACCCTCGTAGTTCCTGGATAGGAATATTCCGGTTATAGTGCTTGGCCACTATTTTTATACAAGTAGGTCCGCAATCTTTGCTTTCTGTCTGTTTGTAAAAAGGAAAAAAGTTATTGCGAAACATATCACCTGTTACTTTTAAATAGGGCGGATTAATCGATTCTTGTTTTATTAATTCAAAAAGAGTTTGATCATAGTTCTGAAGTTGTAGTACCGCAAATAGAACATAACCGAGGGGTTCAAGATCACCAGACTTGCGGCCATTCCAATTTTAACAAATACACCTGATATCAAGGGTCATGATATGTTGTAAAGATGTTCAAAGGTGGTGACGTGTTGGAAACGTTTTCAGGCCTTACTTAAAATGCGAATATCCCCACTCACACAATACTCAGCCAGGCGGTTTTTCTTTTCATTGAACCGATATCTTCGGGTAGGGAACGATTGAATAAAAAAACTGTTTCGGAATACTATGGATTTGACCATCTCTAAAAATTCCGAATTTTTGTAGTACACCTGATTTTCATGTACTGAGTTTTCGCAAATTTCGATACTAAATCTACTTAATTCATAGGTACCGGTTTTTATTCCTTTTGCTTTAATATTCAGCTTCTTAGAGAAGTAATGATCCCATTTAAAGAGCGATTTCTTTAAACGGGGGCCTATGCGATTGTACCAGGTATTCAAAAAATACCCTGTTAGTCGATTGGGCTTGTTTCGCCTGATCAGATAACTATCAATATAAAATGTATCGGGAATACATTCCCATTCCTTTTTTCTGGTATACCTGTTCGCCTTGTAAAGAATTAAGTGATACAACAAAACTTCAAACTCGTTTTTAAATGAGAGTATGCCCTTATCCCACTTCATCTGACCGGGTAACCCCTCAATGACCAAAAAATCGAAATGGGCTTTCAAATTGTTTTTCTTTTCCTCTTTCTTAATCACATGGTGCATACTTTCTATTTCACAATCAACAGCAAAAATATCTTCCCCTTCCTGTAGAAGACGATGACGGAAATTGCACTCATCAAAACAATAATGTGTGTCCGTCATAAATACTTTTTTATAGTCTTTACTTTTCATAAAAAGCGTATTGTTCTTGCTGTTATTTTTGAACAACATAAAAGATCCCGTAGGATAATCATTTCTAACCGAGATAACATCATAGGTAGTGAGTAGATCATCGGTCATAAACTCCCGTATCCTTCCAAATACAATATCAATATCGGTCATGCCCCAAAAAGCGTAGGCCTCTATTTGCTCCGAAAAAATTACGCCGTACGCCGGCTTAAAATCGCATAGCTTATAGGCACTGCTAATGTTTACCTCAAAGCCGAGTTTTTCTGTGGCCAGAAGGTTGAATTCCTTCAGGGTAAACGGAACTATTTTGACATTTTCGGGGAGATGATCGGGTACCGCACAATCCGAAAAAATGATAAAATCTACGGTTGGGTTGTAGCGGCATGATTTTAAGAACAAGCCAAAATACCAGGGAAATTTACCGAAGTAACATGTTATTAAAAGTATTTTTTGCATAACAAAGTAGTGTTGCCTTTAGTATTCAATAAATGATTTGTTAATTGTTTTATTAGAATGAATCAGGCGTAAATAGGGCGCTTTAAAAGTAAAGTGCCCTATACTATCCCTAACAAATAGTGTCCTCCAGGGCACAGCATACTACTCCCCCACGACCATCACAGATATGGTAAAAGGATGGGCTACAGCTGGATAAACCCCGCGAGAGCGTTCCATCGGCACATCTGATCTCATAAACATCCATACCGGTACTGCCACCACCGGCAATGGATCTCATTTCATTTCGGGTTAAGGATTCCTTTAACAGCTTAAAACTGATCTTTCTCATGATAAAACATTGATTACATTATGCCTACTCTATTCTAGCTTTTCGGCTTCCGCTATTCATCTTAAATACTGCGGTTTGCTAGTAATTCATCTATTTGGAGGTAGTTTCTTTAAAGTAGATGAGGCTTTAATATGGCAGTGCAGTTTACATTTGAAATACCCAGAACTACTATTAACAACCGGTGTCCTCAACGGCGCAGCATACTACACCCCCGCGACCGCTACATAGGTGGTCATAGGACGGACCACAATCGTTCAAACCCCGCCAGTTGAATCCATCGGCACATCTCATTTCATAGTAATCCCTTCCCGTACTGCCGCCACCGACAATCATTCGCATTTCACTTCTGGTCAAGGATTCCTTTAACTGCTTAAAACTGATTTTTTTCATGATAAAACATTGATTACGTTATGTCTACTCTATTTTAGCTTTTCGACTTCCGCTATCTATTTTGAAGGCTGGGGTCTTCTATTAATTCATCTATAAAAAATGGTAAATCGGAGATTTCGTAAGTATCGGGATATTGAAATCCATTAATAAATACACAAGGGGTGAAATGAAAGCTATTGTCGTTGCACCATTTGTATTGGGTGTCCAGGATCAAATCTATTTCTCCGGAATGGGTTACTCCATTGTGTTTTGCCAGCCATTTTTCATGATTCTTATGTTGGAGCCAGTCTTCCATTGCCGTGTTAAAAGCATCGTCCCCTTTTTTCAGTTTTGTATGTAACAGATTTCTAAGCAAAGACTTTAGATTCTCCCCTTTGCCTTGTCTCATATTCACATTGTACATGACAGCCACAGCCAGGTGTTCCTCGTATTTTTTTAGAAGTCTTTTTAGGAGATAGTAAGGTTCGGTACAATGGCTGCAATAAGGACTTGTAATAATGTCAATCCTTATGGGGGCACTTTTGTTCCCCAGTACAATGGGGTTTTGAGGTATGCTATATTTTTGTTTTGAAATTAAAGTATTCTTGAAAAGCGCATAGTTTCTTTTAAAACGATTTGCTTTAAGCTGCTCTTTTTTTAAGTGATTGATCCTTTCAAAGAGGGTTCGTAGCGGATACCAAAACATTAGTATAGCTACATAAACAAAAAGATACAGTAGTATGGGAAACCCCCTTATTTCTGCGATCAAAAAAGTGCTGAACGCAAAAACATAAAGCAACTCAAGGAGCACTACTGCGATTATTGACAGGCAAATGGGGCACCATTTTTTTTCTACAAACTTTTGATAGTACAGGGAAAGCGCAATTACGGGAACCGACAAAAGCAATAGTACTGCCTGGACCGTAAAATATTCTGAATAGCTCCTGGTGAGCCCCATAAGAACTAGGGAAACGATTTGGGTAGCAAAAAAAGTTATGCTCAGGTCGCTGAAACTAACCTTTTCCAATATTTTCCATTTTGAAGAATGGGCAAGGGTCTCACAACCGGAAGATAGTGTGGCATGGCATAACTTCTTTAATAGCTCATTTTTTGTATTGAACAAATCCTTTAAGGCTGCGATTGAAAGCAGGAACCCGATAATCGGAAAAACGTAAAATGAAAGTATCCAAAAGTTAGAAAAGGTGCCATACAACAGCATGGCAAGCAGGGAGATAAAGAGGGCCGTAAGAAAAAAATTAGGGCCTTTT
This sequence comes from Croceivirga sp., assembly GCA_028284285.1. Taxonomy (GTDB): domain Bacteria; phylum Bacteroidota; class Bacteroidia; order Flavobacteriales; family Flavobacteriaceae; genus Croceivirga. Next base: position 13,512 of record JANQSA010000061.1, on the reverse strand, counting down.
TTCGTTTTGTCAGTGATAACGTCACCTTCGTTTTCTAACAACAAGACCACTTCCCCCCATATTGGCGTAATTTTTTCTTTTGATACCGAAACTACCTTTTGGGTCGCTTCATCCAAAAAGCGATAGGAATCTCCTTTCCTTTTAAGAAAAGATAGGAAACTCTTATTGTCTCTTTTCAAATGGGCTACAAAAGCGTCTGGCAATAATTCGAGGTCCGATGAAGCTACCTTGACTGCCAGGCTGGCAACATTAAAAAAATGTAAAGTATCACTTATGGCCAATAAGGAAGGGTAATCCGGATGTGATTTAAATTGAAAACTAAATTCTTCTTGGTCAATGGCAATCTGTTTGGCTTTTAAGTACTGAAAGATTGGTAGGGCATTGTCCATCCTTGCTAATATTAACCATTTCTGTGTTTCGAAAATCGCTGGTACCAGCTGCGTAATTGAATCTCTTAAAAGTAGAAAAACAGCTCTATAATTTGTAGGTATAATACTACATTAAAACTACATCAATACGAATAACCGGCTGAAAAAGCCCTATTTCATTGATGTTTTATCTAGTCTAAAAATTATCTTTTGAGATAGGTAAAACCAAAAAGAAGTAGTATTGATATATTGTTTTTTAAGATGTGACGAAGGGATACCGGTGTCTGGGATGTTATTTTCGATCGTATCGGTATCATATCAACGGCCAAGGGAGCCCAAAGTGGATCTTTCTTCCTCAATTAAAAATTTCAATCCTGTGAAGTTTTTGTTTTTTTCAGGCCGTATATATACGAATAGCAGTGGGGAAAATCCGTAGGAAAGAAAAGGATACCTCTATTTCTTTCGATCACAAAGCCTGAGAAACCCCATTCTTTTACATCCCGATAAACAAGCATCTTATTAATGGTTTTCTTCTGTTTATCAATACGTTAAGTAGCCTTGAAATTCTCGCTGAACGGACGTATTTCATCGATAAGTAGCAAAACCTGTGAATTTTTCATAGGTGCATGAAAAAGGAGATTATGCAAATTTGTATGTGTAAAACGTCCAAAATCTTACATTATGATACGAACTGCTACAATTTTTATGCTATGGGCATTCTTGATTTGCGGTGGGGTTGCAAAAGTTGTAGCCCAAGGCAATGCCAGCCCAAGTGCTTTATTCGGTGATGAAGAAGCTACTAAAAGAATAGATGATTATCTGCGATTACTCCAGGAAGGGTATTCTGAATTGGAAATTTTCCAGGACTTGGGGAATGTCAACCTGTTGAGTAAAAATTATGAAACTGCCGCGTTTTGGTTCGAAAAACTAATTGCCAAAACCCCTGATCCCAAAGAAAAAGAACGGTATTTGGATCGGTATGAGTATGCCCTAATGCGTGCCAATGGGAGCAAGGTAAATGAAGTAGATAAGGATTGGACTAGCGTGGTAATGCAAGATTATCACCATGTAGGAAAGTCTTATCAGTACACCGAGGTTGCTGCCGTTGCCATAGAAGGCAAAGACGCACTAAAGTCCACTAAAACCGCAGCCCAACACACTTTAGAGAGCGCTTATGCCCCTAAATTAGCCATTACTCCAGACGGAAAGACAGCCTTTTTCAGCAGGGCGGTCGCACAAAAACCGGAGTACGGTATTTTTTCAAAGAAGGAAGTTATTTACGAACTCTACCGGGCAGAAAATAGCAATGGAGAATGGAAAAATATCCGGAAAGTTGAGGTGTGCCCAAAATATTACTCTGCCATTCACCCTACTGTGGCGGCTGATGGAAAACGTCTGTTCTTTGCCTCTAATATGCCGGGGTCTTATGGTAAATATGATATCTATGTTGCAGAGATTGAAGCCAATGGAAATTTAGGCATAGCTAAAAATCTTGGGCCAAAGGTAAATACCAAGAAAAACGAATTGTACCCCAGCGTAATGGGTGGCACAACACTCTTGTTTGCTTCCGAGGGAAGAAAAGGACACGGAGGCCTGGACCTTTTTGCTGTAAAAGTGAAAGGAAACCGATTGTCTACTTCCAAAAATCTGGGAAGTGGTGTAAATAGTAGGTACGATGATTTTGCCATCTCGGTATCACCAAGTAAAGGAATGGGTTTTGTGTTGTCTAACCGTGGAAATAAGCACACCGTGAGCCAATATGCCATTTCCAATCCAAAAACATCAGAACCCTTGCTGGTGGAGAAAGATGAGGAAGAACTGTTGCGCACCTTAAATAATGATAAGCAGATAGAGGTATCTTCTACCCTATATGAAGACCAGTAGTCCATTACCAACAGAAAACAAAAAGCAGGGCTGAAATAGCAGCGATAGCTTTATGACCTTAAACACGATACGCTGATCGTAGTTAGACAATTTTATAACGTTTCACTTTAACCCCGAAAAGATGAACTGTTTTACTCAAACCTTACAACATAAACTCTTGCTGCTGATCGTATTGGCGGTAGTAAGCGTCCCAACATTTGCTCAGGAAGCGGATCAAAGTACCAGAGCACGTAATCCGTTTCACAATCAATTGTTTTTCAATAGATTTTTGATCAACCCGACATTTTCCCTGGTACGGGAAAACAAGTCCTATCTCAATGTCCTCTTACGCAATCAGTACGCTGCTTTTGAAGACAACAATCAAAACTATTTTCTGGGCTTTAGTAATAAATTGGATGAAAACACGGCCTTAGGCCTGGGAATTTACGGGCAGTGGTCGGGCGTAATGCAAGAATTTGGTTTTAATGCTAACTATGCTACCGGAGTACGACTTGGCGAACGCAGCGCGCTAACCTTTGGTGCTAATGTTTCCTACCGGAGCGAAGGCCTTGACAGAAACAGGGTTGTGGTAAATGAAGCGGATCCTACACTTGATGAAGTAGAAAAGGTCAATTCTCTAGCCATAGAACCTGGTATGAATTTGTCATTAGGAAGGTGGGATTTTGGGGTGTATTTCACCAATTTGGTACAATACAATCAAACGCAGGACCTCATTTCCACTAATCTGGGGTTGGAACACCTGCTATCTACTGTGCAGTACACGCATACTTTCAAAAACGGCACCGGTATTTTCAAAGAGGCAAGATTGCTTCCCTTAGCCCAGGTAGGCATGGATCAAAATGGAGAATGGTCCTTAACCGGTTCCATGCTTATGGACTTGCCAAAAATGGGTTGGCTACAGGCCAGTTATGACCAGGAATATGGTATATCGGGAGGGCTGGGTTTTAACCTGAATAAAAAACTATCCCTAGGCTACCTCATGGAAAAAGGGGTAACCCAGGAAGGAGAAAACCTTGGATGGAACCATGAACTGTCCTTGGCCTACACCATAAACGATGAACTCAGGGGTATGGGTATCAATGTGAATATTGCCGCCAACGAGGAGGAGGAACGCATTGATGAAATTGTCCGGAATTATGAAGAACAACTACACGATCTACGCCAGCAGATGGATAGTAATACGACGCCCACAACAATAGACGAAACCTCTCTGGCCTATCAGAACAGGATGCTCATCGATGAGCTTATTCTTCGCCAGGATTCTATTGAGCAAATGCGAAGCCAACTTTTTGAAAGGCGATTTGAGACCATGGTACGGTTAATTCGGCAGGAGCTGAAGCAAGAAAAAAGGGAAGAACAACCTAAGGCAAAACGAAAATTATTTAACTACGGTACCGGGGTAGCGCAAAATACCTCTAAAAACAACACCACTAAAAAGGAAAAACAATATGAACAATTCAATGAGATTCCTATAAGAGCTAAAAATCGGTCAGAAGCAATCGGGGTTGATTCTGGTTTCTACTTAATTGCCAATGTCTTTAAGAACAAATCCTATCTAAAGTCATTTATGGAGGACTTAAGCAAAAAAGGTTTAGAGGCAAGGCAATTTTACAACAAGGAAAACGGGTTACATTATGTCTATCTGGCCGATTTTAAATCAAAAAACGATGCGGACTCCGCTATCGTGTCCAATCTTGATGGTGCCTACCAGGAAGACAAGTGGATTATGCAAGTATACAACACACACCAAACTGCGGATATTAGTTATGAGATGGAATAGCTCCATGTGTTGAATATCCGAATACTCATTAAAATGTAATTGTGCTGAGTAGTGGTTTTTGGATACCGGATAGGATCTTACTAAAAAGGCCTATCCTGGTATCCTAAACACAACTTTGTGCTTATTAAAAAAGAAGAACAGTCCTTCGGATCTAGATCTTTCCGTGTCGAAAAAACCGGAAACAAAACATGCATTTGGACGAAAAAACCTACATGGCTGTCCCCAAAATCTAAAAAAGGGGTATATTACCATCATATAATAGAAGAAACCCCGAAAATTCCATTATATGATAACCTACTACTACACTCAATTGAACGGGCTTTGGCCCAACACAAAAAACAAGGTATTGTTACCTCAAATAAAGGTCCCGGAACACTTTCCCGATGACCTGAATACTGGTTTTTCTTAAGTAACACGTCCTTAACATTCCAACAATAATAGCGACACCTTGAAAGGCGAAATGTATTTCGCTTAGGATAGTTATGTGCAGTATTGGCTATTCGCAATAGCCATACCATTGCATGCTGTCCTTCTGATGGCTGCCATTGTTGTTGGTTTCTACAGAATTAACCCCAAATCAGACATATTATGACAACAACTCCTATTACGGTGATGTTAGTGGATTACGATCCCCACACCGAAAAACTATGCAGGGCGGTTTTTTCGCTCAACCCGGAATATCAGCTGGCTGCAGTTTGCCACTCCTCCAGAGATGCACTTCGTAGTTTTGCCCGGTACAATCCGGATCTAATTATCTCAGAGACTTTGGTCCAGGGGGCCTCCGGATTACGAACCGTAGATTTGTTTTTGCAAAAAGTACCTGCACCAAAAGTACTCATCGTTAGTACCGAAAACGATTTTGATCGTATAAAACAAGCGTTCAAAATTGGCGTTAATGGCTATTTGACAAAACCCTTGACCCAGGAACGCTTAGCGATAGCTTTGAAAACTATCCGGGAGGAAGGAACACCACTAAGCAATGACGTTTCCCGAAAAATCGTTTCCGTATTTCGGCAGAAAAAATACGAACAGCTTTCGCAAAGGGAAAACGAGATCATTGCACTTCTGGAGCAGGGAGCTACGTACAAGGACATCGCAAGAAAACTATTTATTACTCCAAGTACGGTAAACTTCCATATTCAAAACATCTATCTTAAGTTGAATGTGAATTCTAAATCCGAAGCATTGACTAAACTCAAACAAGGAGAGATCCTTGCTGCCTGATGCAAGAGCCTGACCTTAGGGTCAGGCTTTTTTATTTCTCCTACTTCTCAAGTAGAAGATACTTTTTCGTGGTCATTCCTTAGCCTGGAAAGGTAAGCGCAACACAAACTTTTATGGCTTGATAGCAGACCAAAATTGTTTTGAGCGCTTCGCATTAATTCCTATTTTGGTGACTTTTTGCATTGACGCAAATTGCAGTGCTAATTCCAGAAAGCCAACTATGGACTTGAAAAATAACCTTCGCACTTCTACCGAATGGGAAATCATTGAAAACACTTTTGATCCGGATCAATTGATCACAACCGGAAGCAACTTTATGATCGGTAACGGATATATGGGATATCGCGGGACCTTTGAAGAATGGAAAGCCAAAGAATACGTAGCCTGCATTGTTACCGATACCTGGGATAAAGCCCCGGGAAGCCGATGGAGCGAACTCTGTAATGTCCCCAATGGCTTATTTACACAATTGTTTGTGGATGGGGAAATGGTTTCCGCCTTTGCCGGAGAAACTACAGACTACTATCGCGCACTGGACCTGCGCCATGGAATAAATCAACGAAGCATCTCCTGGAGGTCTCCGGGAGGAAAATCGATACAATTGGATGTGGAAAAGTTTGCCAGTAAAGCCAATCATCATCTTTTGGTCATGCGCTACGGTTTTACTGCGCTACAAAACGGGGAATACCGCCTGATCACCGGTATTGATGGGGAAATGTGGAGTATTAACGGAGAGCATTTTAGATCGTATACCTCTTTTGAGGAGGATGGGATGTTGGGGTTATCATTGCATACTTCTGAAAACAGTACGCATATTGTGATAACAGAGGGCATTACCCTTTCCGGAAAAGCGCCGGATACTGTTGGTGTGTTAAAAGAAAACAAACGTTGTCTTCATGAGCTGACCTTTAGCCTTAAGGAAGGAGAAAAAGTGTCTTTTCAGAAAGTGGTATCCATTACCCATAGCAATGAAGTGGACCATCCTTTGGCCCTGAGCAAACAAGAAGTAATTTCAGGCTTAGCCCAGGGATATGAACGCTTAAAGGAAGAGCATCAAAAAAAATGGAAGGATTTCTGGGAGCGTTCCGATATCCGGATCAAAGGCAATGTGGAAGCGCAGGTACTCGCTCGTTTCAATATATACCAGGCCTACATTGCCACCCCGGTCCATGATAACCTTCCTATTGGAGCCAGAGGCCTGTCCTGTCAGGTGTATCAAGGTGCGGCTTTCTGGGATCAGGAAACCTTTAACCTCCCTATGTATTGCTATACCCATCCGGACATCGCCAAAAACCTGGTGACCTATCGCCATGAAACCTTAGCGGGCGCGAAAAGGAAAGCCAAACGACTGGGCTATTATGGTGCCTTCTACGCCTGGACCAGTGGAAAAACCGGGGATGAGCTTTTCCCGGATTACTTCTTTACCGATGTACTTACCGGGCGAAAAATCCGGAATCACTTTAATTGTTGGCAAATCCATATTTCCCCGGATGTGGTCTACGGCATCTGGTTGTATTACGAAGCTTCTTTGGACTGGGATTTTATGAGGGATCACGGTGCGGAAGTGCTCTTTGAGGTGGCCCAATTCCTGGTATCAAGGGTGCATTTCAAAAAAGATAAAAACCGTTTTGAGCTGATACGCCTACTGGGGCCGGATGAATATCACGAAAATGTTGACAACAATGCCTACACCAATTATTTAACCCAATTCGCTATGGAAAAAGCGTGTTGGGTATTTGACACACTAAAGGAACAAGACCCGGAAAAACTGGTCCGGATCATGCATACGGTAGGTATTCAGGATGAGGCACGGGACCATTGGAACGAAATTGCACAAGATATCTATTTACCGAAACCTGATGAACACACCAAGGTGATGGAACAGTTTGACGGCTATTTTCAACTGGAAGACATTGCACCCGGGGAACTCCGAAAAAGGTTGATCGATCCGGGGGAATATTGGGGTTGGCCCAACGGCATAGCCGTTAATACTCAGGTGTTAAAACAAGCCGATGTGGTGCAACTACTTGCGCTTTTGGATGGTTTTTCCAATGAGGTACTCACTGCCAACTATGAGTACTACGAACCGCGCACTGAACATGGTTCCTCCCTGAGTCCCAGCGTACATGCCCTGGTAGCCTGCAAGGCCCAACATTACGAAGAAGCCTACCGCTATTTTATGGAATCTTCTACTATTGATCTCTACAATGCGAGTAAAAAAGTGATGAGCGGCGGGTCCTTTCTTGGTGGAATTCACACCGCGGCAGCAGGAGGGGTTTGGCGAATACTTGTAGAAGGGTTCGGAGGATTTAAGGTGACCCGGGAAGGGGTAGCTTTTTCCCCTGCATTACCCAAAACCTGGGAAGGCCTTTCGTTTACCCTAATGGTAAAACAGTGTCTGTTGGAAATTTCCATAACTAAAAACAATATCACTGTTTCAAGCGATCCTTCCAATGAAAAAGGGATAACGGTAACTCTTAAAGGCAAACCAGCGTTCCTGGAGCCGGGAAAACGTGTAACCGCTTAAAAATCGGGCATAAAAAAACCGCAAAGTCATTTTGCGGTTTTTGTATATCCCTGGAAGATGGATTATTTCACTTCCTCAAAATCCACATCTTCTACATTATCACCTTCCTTGCCATCTCCTCCGGAAGCGGAGTCCTGGCCATTTGGAGATGCGTCTCCTGCGGCGCCTTGCGCCTCAGCTTGTGCTTTGTACATTTCTTCAGAAGCCGTTTTCCACGCTTCATTGATTTTAGTCAAAGCCGGCTCAATCACCGCAACATCTTTGGATTCATAGGCTTTCTTCAACTCTTCTAACGCGGCTTCAATAGGCTTTTTCTTATCCTCAGAGAGTTTGTCGCCAAATTCCTTTAACTGCTTCTCTGTTTGGAAGATCATGCTATCTGCCTCATTCAATTTATCCGCTGTTTCCTTGGCTTTTTTATCAGCCTCGGCATTGGCTTCAGCTTCCGCCTTCATCTTGTTGATTTCCTCCTCAGTCAACCCTGAAGAAGCCTCTATGCGGATATCTTGAGATTTCCCTGTGGCCTTATCCGTAGCAGAAACCTTAATGATACCATTGGCATCAATATCAAAGGTTACCTCAATTTGAGGTGTCCCCCTTGGTGCGGGTGGGATCCCATCCAAATGGAACCGGCCAATGGTTTTATTATCTGCCGCCATAGGGCGCTCCCCTTGCAACACATGGATTTCCACTGAGGGTTGATTGTCCGCTGCAGTAGAGAAAATCTGTGATTTCTTGGTCGGGATAGTAGTGTTTGCCTCAATCAATTTCGTGTTGACACTCCCCATGGTTTCAATACCTAAAGAAAGTGGCGTAACATCTAACAACAATACATCCTTTACATCTCCGGTCAATACCCCTCCCTGAATGGCTGCACCTACGGCTACTACCTCGTCCGGGTTTACCCCTTTAGAAGGTTTTTTGCCAAAGAACTTTTCTACTGCTTCCTGAACTGCAGGGATTCGGGTAGAACCTCCTACCAAAATAATTTCATCGATATCACTTTTTGACAATCCGGCAGATTTTAATGCACTTGCGCAAGGCTCAATGGTGCGTTTCACTAAATCCGCGATCAATTGCTCAAACTTGGATCGTGTAAGGCTGCGCACCAGGTGCTTGGGTCCGGATGCCGTTGCGGTGACATAGGGCAGGTTGATCTCTGTTTGAGATGAGGAAGACAATTCTATCTTCGCTTTCTCGGCCGCCTCTTTTAATCGTTGCAACGCCATGGGATCTTCTCTAAGGTCTATGCTTTCATCTTTCTTAAACTCTTCTGCCAACCAGTCGATCACTTTTTGATCTACATCATCACCTCCCAGGTGGGTATCTCCATCTGTAGCCAGTACTTCAAAAACGCCATCTCCCAGTTCTAAAATAGACACGTCATGGGTACCCCCACCAAAATCGAATACCACAATTTTCTGATCGGTATCTTTTTTGTCCAGGCCATACGCCAAAGAGGCGGCAGTAGGCTCATTTATAATTCGCTCTACGGTCAAACCTGCTATCTCACCGGCTTCTTTGGTAGCCTGACGTTGCGAATCGTTAAAATAGGCAGGGACCGTAACTACAGCACGTGTTACGTCCTGACCCAGATAGTCTTCAGCGGTTTTCTTCATCTTCTGAAGGATCATGGCCGAAAGTTCCTGTGGAGTATACAAGCGTCCGTCAATATCTACCCGAGGGGTATTATTGTCCCCTTTTACTACTTTGTAGGGTACCCGATCCGCCTCCTTTTGGGATTCTGAGTATTTGTTCCCCATGAATCGCTTTATGGAATAAATGGTCTTGTGAGGATTGGTCACTGCCTGGCGTTTGGCAGGATCACCAACTTTTATTTCACCGCCTTCAACAAATGCAATTACCGAAGGTGTAGTGCGCTTTCCTTCTGCATTTGGGATAACTACCGGCTCATTACCTTCCATTACGGAGACACAGGAGTTGGTTGTACCCAAATCAATACCTATAATTTTACTCATCTTTTATAGTTAAATCGTTTTCAATTCGTTTCCCCTTCATATGTCAATGACTATGCCACGCAAAAAAAATATGACAAGCTGACAGTCTGAAGGAAAAAACAAAAATCAAATCACAAATTTCAATAGACTCCACCATAGGGTTTATCTTTAGCGCGAAATAAATTACTATGGAATGCATTAGCGTTTTTGATATGCTTAAAATTGGGGTGGGCCCCTCCAGTTCGCATACCCTGGGCCCCTGGCGGGCGGCGGAACGATGGCTTTCCGAGTTCACAGCAAACTATGAACTGCATACTGTTGACAAAGTAAAGGTGCAACTTTACGGCTCTTTGTCCTTAACTGGAAAAGGTCATGCTACGGATACTGCTGTTGCCCTGGGACTAATGGGCGAAGACCCGGAGCAAGTGGATTGTGATAGTATTGAAGCTAAGATCACCACCTTAAAAAAAACCAAAACACTGCTATTGGGAGGGGAACACCAAATCGTTTTCGACTTTGATAACGACATTGTCTTCTTAAAAGAGTTCTTGCCTTTTCACGCCAATGCCCTTAAATTTGAGGCCTTACGCTCCAACGGGGATGCCATTTCGGAGACCTATTATTCCATCGGTGGGGGATTTGTAGTTAAAGAAGCCCTGCAACACACCAAAGAAAACAAAGCCCTCTTTAAAACGTTCCCTTACCCTATCCAAACCGGTGATGAACTCTTATATTATTGCCACAAAGAAGGCAAAACCATATCCGAAGTAGTATGGGAAAACGAATTGTCCTTGCTTGCCCCCGGAAAAATTGATGCGGGAATTCGTAGAATTTGGGATACCATGCTGGAATGCATGTACCTGGGTTGTCATACCGAAGGAAAATTACCCGGTGGACTTAACGTAAAACGTCGCGCTTTTGAGCTACATCAAAAACTGATTGGTACCTTCCCCTACTCCAACCCACTGGAATGGCTGGAAAGCATTCGGGAAACCGAGGTAAAATTCCGGCAAATCCTTAAATGGGTGAGCTGTTTTGCCCTCGCAGTTAATGAGGTAAATGCCGCCCTGGGAAGAGTGGTAACCGCACCCACTAACGGGAGTGCCGGGGTAATTCCTGCAGTCTTGATGTATTACCTGGTAATTGAAAACCACGATGGTGATTTTGATGACATCAAACGGTTTTTAATGACCGCCAGCGAAATAGGGAGTATTTTTAAAAAGGGAGCTACCATTTCCGCAGCAATGGGGGGTTGCCAGGCAGAAATAGGGGTATCCTCCGCAATGGCCGCAGCCGGACTTACGGAACTTCTGGGTGGTTCTCCGGAGCAGGTGTTGATGGCCGCCGAAATTGCTATGGAGCACCATTTGGGGCTGACCTGTGATCCCATCGCAGGGCTGGTACAGGTACCCTGTATAGAACGCAACTGTATGGGGGCTATCAAAGCCATCAATGCCTCAGAACTGGCTTTGGATACCGATCCGTCAGAGGCCAAGGTACCGTTTGACAAAGTGGTGAACACCATGTGGGAGACCGCTAAGGACATGAACAGTAAATACAAGGAAACCTCCGAAGGCGGACTGGCGGTGGGAGTGAATTTAAGCGATTGCTAAGAGATGATCATTCAATTTAAAAAGCACCGTTCCAAAGCCAATACCTTGTCCTGTATCAGAGCGGATGGCTCCCTTACCTGGACATCAATGTATCCGGGGATCGAGGCTCATGATTTGGGCCATTATGCCGTGGAAACGACAATGAAATTTCAAAACGCATTCTATGGGTTAGTGGCTAAAGGCAGTAACATTGAAGATTTTGAGCTACCCAGGGAAGAGCGGCCTACAGAGGTAGTACCTGACAACCTTTCTGCGGAGGCCTTGATCTCGGAGCATTTGGTCAATCTGCTCATGGTAAAAGCGCAACAACCGGAAGCTATACGGTTGCTGCCCTCCCTCCAAAAGATACTTAAAGACAATGCTATTCCGTTTCCAACGACATTGAACGAACAAAAAATGACAGAAATCTGGGAGTTGTTTCTAAAACTCCTGCAACAATGGCAAACGCTTGCCGTAGGCGAAATCTTAGAACTGGAATTCGGGAAATTGAGTTAACGTAGTACTTTAGCTGACTAATCTTGCAGACACCCTACCCGACCCCTGGTGTCAATCAAATACACGATCTTCCACTCCCCGTCAAAATTGACCAACTGAAAGGAATTAATACCGCAGTGGGAAAAGTTACCGTTCAGCCAAAACTCATAGCCTATCCAGGCATTCGCCATTGTCCGGTCTACCAGAATATTCCAGGAGGTCAACTTTTCCTGAAAAGTTATACTGTCTGGAATACTAACGATAGACGCATAAAATTTTTCAATTTTCTGAGTCCTGAATTGCGTTTTTCCTTCTTTATTTCGTCCCGTAGTTTGTAAGAGTACCCCATCCGCCACAAAACGTTTCATCGCCACAGAATCCTGGTTGTGAAAGGCTTCAAAAAAACTTTCAACCGTTTTTTTAACCGCTGCTTTTTCGGATTCCTGAGCGCATAAGGACACCACATTTAAACCGAATAGGATGAGAAAAAAGAATTTACCGGGCATAAGGCATATTTTGAACATACTGCACAAATTAACCAAAACTGTTTACATTTAGGGCAAAACACAAGCTCTATGTCTACAGCCAAGAAGGAATACAAGCGCGTTACCGTAAAATCTTTGGTAGAAATGAAGCAGAATGGAGAAAAGATCTCTATGCTTACGGCCTATGATTACAGCATGGCCAAAATTGTTGATGCTGCCAGCGTTGATGTTATTCTGGTGGGCGATTCTGCCAGTAATGTCATGGCGGGGCATGAGACCACTTTACCGATTACCCTGGATCAAATGATCTATCACGCCACGTCCGTTATTAAAGCCGCCAAACGTGCCTTAGTGGTAGTAGATATTCCTTTTGGAAGGTACCAGAGTGATTCAAAGGAAGCCCTTCGCTCTGCCATACGTATCATGAAAGAAAGTGGTGCCCACGCCGTTAAGGTGGAAGGGGGTGAAGAAATAAAGGATTCGGTAAAACGAATTATTCAAGCCGGGATACCGGTAATGGGACATTTGGGATTAACTCCTCAATCCATTTACAAGTTTGGGACGTACACGGTACGTGCCAAGGAAGACGCGGAAGCGGAAAAACTAAAAAAAGACGCCAAAATGCTTGAAAAATTAGGTTGTTTTGGTATTGTATTGGAAAAGATCCCTGCCCAACTCGCGCAGGAGGTAGCCGAAAGCCTTACTATTCCCCTTATCGGCATAGGAGCAGGTGGTGGTGTGGACGGACAGGTGTTGGTGGTGCACGACCTTTTGGGGATGACCCATGAGTTCAATCCCAGGTTTCTACGACGCTATATGAATCTCTATGAAGAGATGGGCGAAGCCATTTCGCAATACGTTGCTGACGTTAAAAGCAAGGACTTCCCTAATGAGGATGAGTCCTATTAGATCATTTGATTTTTGGATAGCCGGACGCTTAGCTATTGAAATGGGTATAAAAAAATAACTCGTTGTGTATTTTGAGATAAACTCGTCAGTTTGAGTGAATTTTACGATTAAAATGAATGAAATTTGTATCGAAAATCTACCCGTCGGTTTACATGCCTTTGGTATGCAGACAGGCAAGAGTTTTATCTTTCAGATTGGTTCTCGATACGATTTTTCGTATTACTTCGACAAGCTCAGTAACCACTCAAAATCACTCGAACAGACAGCCCTTGGTCATTTCACATTCAAAA
>JANQSA010000063.1 GCA_028284285.1 Croceivirga sp. | reverse complement strand
GGTTGCAATACTTCATTTTCGGTGACATCCGATGGAGGAGTTTTTCAATGGCAACTTTATAATGGATCCAGCTGGACAGATCTGTCAGACAGCGGTATTTATAGTGGAACGACTTCGGCAACATTAATAATAACCGGGGCACGGCCCTCGGATAATGGCAATCAGTATCGGGTGATACTATCCAATCCGTCCTTTGTCTGTGGTATTGTGACCTCAGATACTGCAACGTTAACAGTTCAGGTAAATACCATAATCACCAATAGGAGGATTACATATAGAGTTCGTAAGAATTAACTTGATTACAAACAAAAACTCTTAGAGCATAACGTACTCTTTAGTATGTAAAGTGTTCTTTTACAATGAGTAATACCCCTTTCACAACAAAATTTAGTCATTCCCATAGAATCCACTGAACTTGCTTTAATTTCTTAACAGATTCGGGTGAGAAGGTATTTTTGGACTACAATACCACTTTTTTTTCTATTGCTTTTATTTGGAGGTTCCTTAAAGGCCCAGACTACCTTTACCGAAAGTGCTGCGGCCTACAATCTTAATATCGGCGGAAACAAAGATGGGGGTCATGCCTGGGCCGATTATGATCTGGATGGAGACTTTGATCTGGTTATTAACACGAACGGTAGTGGCTATCTTCTACGGAATGATGGCAGTTCATTTACGGATGTCACTTCAACGCTAGCTCCTGACTTTAGCGGAGGAAGTCTTGAACGCACGGCACTTTTTGTGGATTTTAACAATGATGGTTATCCGGACGTTTTTAGAAACCGACATAATGATGTTCGGATTTACCTCCAGGATCCTATTACCCATAGATTTGGTGATGGAACAGGGGGCACGGCCCCAAATCAGCGTTTCACTACCTTAACGGATGGGATGAACACCGAGGGGGCGGGTGCTTTGGATTACGACGGCGATGGTGATCTCGATATATTCATAGATAATCATAACTACGGTATTGATATTCTCCGGAATGATGGATCGGGTTTCTTTACTCATGTTACGCGAAAGGCAGATAGTCCCAATCCTCCCTATAATGTAGGGGATCCTACCACCTGGCCTTTAGGGTTGGTGCAGGATGCTACCGATGGAGATTACGGTTCAGCCACTGATTTTAACGACGATGGATGGGTAGATATCGTAGTTCGAAAACGGAATCAGGTGGATTTGTTTACGAATATCGGAGGAACTTTTCAGGATGGAACGGATATCGATGATGCAAACAACGGGAATAAAGGGGCGGTAGCTTTTGGGGACCTCGATAACGATGGCGACTTCGATCTCTTTTGGACAGAAAACGGGGATAATCAGATCCACAGAAATAATGGGGATGGAACCTGGACCGCAATGGGTGCAGCTACCGGTATTCCAATCAATTTCAGCGGACAAATTGAAGGTCTGGCGTTCGGAGATGTAGACAATGATGGCGACCTCGATATATTTCTAACGGGAAATAATGTCAGTGAGCTGTACTTAAATAACGGGGGAGGAGGGCTTAGTTTTACTGCCTCTGGACTTTCTTTCAACAATGCAGGAGAGGGATGTACATTTTTAGATATTGATAATGATGGCGATCTGGATCTTTACCAAAATAGGAGCGGAACCAATTCCCTTTACATTAACAATTTGGGAGCGACAGCAAGAGCTAATCACCTATTTATCGATGTAAAAGAGGACAGAGATAGTTTTGGGTTAACAGGTACGGAAGAACGCTTTGGAATTGGGGCAACCGCAAAAATATTGGACTGCAATGGCAACGTAATTTCCGGTACACGTGAAGTAAATGGGGGATTTGGCCATGGTACCATGGAACCCGGTGTCATCCATTTTGGACTGCCGGGAGGTCCCAATACGCCAATTGTGTTAGAAATCGGTTACCCTAGAACCACTACTGGACGGGTAATCGTACGATCTCAGATTACACCCTCTGATTTTAATAATGGGAGTATTAATTTGGTGGATATTCTCCCGGATGTAACCAATCTTGACCCCATTGCCCAAGATGACAATATTAGCACATCCCAAAACGTAGCGACTACTTTTGATGCGTTGGTAGATAATGGCAATGGAGTGGACGCCGATCAGGACGGCGGTACTGTAGAAGTGATCTCCATTACGCAGCCTGCCAACGGGACAGCCACTTTGAACGGGGATGGTACTATCACCTATGATCCGGGATCATTTGTGGGAAGTACTTCCTTTACGTATACGATTGGAGATAATCCAATATGCTCCTTTGCCTCCGGCCAGGATACAGCCACCGTTTTCGTGACCGTGTCTGCGCAACCTGATTCCGATGGTGATGGAGTTTTTGATAATACGGATTTGGACGATGACAATGATGGTATTTTGGATTCGGTAGAATGTCCCAATGGTGGGACTGTTTTATGGGTTACCGATGGAACGGCCAGTACAGAAGAGCAAAATGCAATCGATAAGCTCACCGCTTTAGGATATTCCGTAACCGTTGTTGATGACGGTGTTGGCGGGAACGCCAATAATTATGCGGTCACTTTTGTCTACGAAGATGCTCTTAGCGGCACCGCTTTTGACAATGTGGCCAATTTGACTACTACAGCAAGGGGGGTGATCACCAGTGAGACCTATTTACATGATGAGCTTCTTGGGGCTAACCAGGGGGTTACCAACAATACTAATCTGGTGAACATTACCAACAACACCCATCCGATTACTTCAGGCCTTTCCTTGGGGAATTATGATATTGGCGATGGGTCTTTTCATGCCAACGGACTGGTCTCAGGGACGGTTTTAGGCCTACATCCCAATGGTCAGGTAGCCATAGCCGTATGGGAACCCGGCGATGCCATGGATGTGGGAACGGCACCGGGACGAAGGGCTATTGTTCCGCATTCCAACAGCAATGGGGGTTTCAATGCGGCCGGCGAGGATCTTCTGGTCAATGCCATTATTTGGGCCGCAACCATGGAT
>JANQSA010000025.1 GCA_028284285.1 Croceivirga sp. | reverse complement strand
CGTTGTCATGGACGGTGGTAATTCCCTCTATTCGTTCAATGTTCAAACTGCCGGGGAGGTCTTCAGTGTCAATTTGAGCCAAACAGGCCTTACTATTGTCCCGGGTACCAACTATATCCTGACCTTTGATGCATGGTCAGACCAGGACCGTTCCATTCTGGCCGGTATTGGATTAAGTGGCGGGGATTTTAGTAACAGGGCCTTACCTGTAAATCTTAGCACAAGCATGCAGACCTTTACACTCATGTTAAGTGCAACAACCGCTGATGACAACCCCTTTGGTGATGACAATAGTCGTGTACTGTTTGATATTGGAGGGGAGGTTGGCTTGGTAAACATAGACAATGTCTCATTGGTAGAAGGGGGCAATGGCAGTAATACCGTAATGGCAAATTAATTGGTTTTTGCTTGATGTGATTCGGATTAACTTTAATAATTAGAATACATCAGGATTATTTTGAGAACATTTGGTTTCAAAATTAAATTAGTAAGAAATATTGGGATTGACCCGTTTGTAAGCCAATCCTTTAATAACTATAAGCAATGAAAAAGGGACTTTTTACGCTATCCAAAATGTTGATTTTGATATCTTTCGTGATATCATGTCAGGAGGACGAACCGGAATTGGATACCATTTTGGTACCATCCAACCTAACCATCAATACGGTAGTGGCGGATGATCAATCCGGGAATATAACGGTTACCCCCTCCGCGGATAACGTCTTGAATTTTCATGTGATTTTTAATCCGGGAGCAGATCCTGTAGTCATTGCTAATGGGGAAACGGCCTCATTTAGATATACCCAATCCGGTCAATATAGCCAACCCATTACCGTAGTGGCCTTTGGTAGAGGAGGTGTAAGCTCCAGTACTACCGTTATGGTAGATCTTGATGTTCGCCTGTTTATCAATGCAGATATCTTACGGCTTATTGCCGGGGGAGATGGGACCACGGCCAGTTCCAAGCGATGGGTCTGGGACCAAACCGTAGGGGGACATTTTGGTGTAGGGCCTTTAACCAACGACTTCCCTGAGTTTTTTAGCGCAGGTCCCAACGAATTAAACCCTTGTTTGTATGATGATGTGTTGGTCTTTAGCCATGACGGCAATAACAACTATTCCTACGCTTTGGAGCCAGGTGATACCAATGAGATATTTATGAACTGGACCGAGGTGAACCGGTTTTTCCCGAATGCCACCCCCCAACAATTTGCGGATGAGTGCAGGGATATCACGGATCAAGTTGCTTTTGAAACCAATTTTGTAATCATCAATAATGAAGATGATACGCAAACCCTGGATGTTAGCAGCAGTTTCATGAGTTATTGGGCGGTGATCAGCGGACAATATCAAATTCTGGAATTATCCGAGAACAGATTGGCTCTGAGGGGAATAAGTCAACCCTTTAATGGCGATGATCCCCTGGCCTGGTATAGCGTTTTTGTGCCTGAAGATCAAGCTAATGGAGGTGGCGGAGAGCAATTGGAAAGCATTTTTAATACCTTGGTCTGGTCTGATGAGTTTGACGTATCCGGAGCTCCCAACCCGGCAAATTGGGCCTATGACTTAGGCACCGGAGATAACGGATGGGGCAATCAGGAACTACAGAGCTATACAAGTGATCCCGGCAATGTAATTGTGGAAGATGATTTGTTGAAGATCACGGCAAGGGCTACCGGTAGCGTAACTAACGACATTTATTATTATGATGATTTCCAACTCGCGGATGCAGGGGGAACCCCAGTCCAGACTTTAGAGGACTTTGAGGGAACCGCACCAAGTTTTACCGGTTTTGAAGGCTCCTCATCTCAGGTAATTAATAATCCGGATGCTTCAGGGGTCAATACTTCTGCTAATGTAGCCGAATTCACTAAAAATGCCGGGGCAGCTACTTTTGCCGGTACCTTCTTTGACCTGGATAGCCCTTTGGATACATCCGTAAACAAAAACTTCCTGGTAAAAACCTGGTCGCCTAAGGCTGGAGCAGTGGTACGTATCAAATTGGAAAACTCTGCGGACACTTCTCAATTTGTAGAAGTAGACGCGTCTACATCCGTATCAAATGAATGGGAAGTGTTGAGTTATGATTTAAGTACAGCACCTATTTTCAATTATGATAGAATTGTTATTTTCTTTGACTTTGGGGAGCCCGGTCCTATCGGAGCAGGGTTCACGTCTGCGCGCATAAAAACTGAGGGGCTGCAGGAGTTTACTTATGGTCGCGTCGAAGCGAGGGCAAAACTTCCCATAGGAGGTGGCACATGGCCCGCCATCTGGATGTTGGGAGGAGATTACCTCACCAATCCGTGGCCTGCGGCTGGCGAAATGGATATTATGGAACATGTGGGCAATAATCAGGACATTATTTTTGGCTCCACGCACGATCCCAACAATTTTGGTGGCAATGCAAGAACCGGGTCTACTTTGATCCCGGGTGTATCAACAGAGTTTCATGTATATGAAATGGAATGGACTGATTCTGAAATTAAATTTGCGGTGGATGGCATTGTGTACCATACCGTTTCCAATGATGCTACCTTACCTTTCAACAAGGATTTCTTCTTTATCTTAAATGTAGCCATGGGCGGTACATTTGGTGGAGATGTTGACCCAACGTTTACGGAATCAACTATGGAAGTGGATTATATTAGATTTTATCAAGAATAATTTTGGTTTAGCAAATTTTAAATTCGAAAAAGGCCGGTTATTTATACTGGTCTTTTTTGTCATCCGCAGCAAGGAATTCAGATAATCAATGGTTCCTCATGTTAGAATTGCACAATATGAAAAGAAACGGTTTATCAGGAATGCTATGCGTATTGATCGCATCGGCCGTGTTCGCCCAGACTGATGTAGTTACTGTCAGTAAAAATCCGGATGGAATGAAGTTGTTGGTCAATGGTGAGGATTTTATGATCAATGGTATGAACTGGGATTACTTTCCTATCGGGACCAACTATGACTATAGTTTATGGGAACAGTCCGATGATGTGATCAGGGCGGCACTTCATGCTGAAATGGACCTTTTAAAAAGTATGGGAGTAAATGCTATTAGACAGTATACTGGCGTGCCACCCCAATGGATCCAATATATCTACGAGAATTATGGAATATATACTATGCTCAACCATTCCTTTGGACGGTATGGTTTGACTATTAATGGGACCTGGGTACCTGAGACGAATTACAAGGACCCGGAAACACAGGAACTGCTGATATATGAAGTCACCAAAATGGCAGAGGACTATAAAAATACACCGGGTGTATTGTTGTTTCTGCTGGGTAACGAAAACAACTATGGCCTTTTCTGGGCAGGGGCTGAAACTGAGGATTTCCCGGATGACGAGGAAGAAAAGAAATTCATCGGGGAATCTAGGGGAAGACCCATGTATGCATTGATGAATGAAGCTGCACTTAAAATGAAGGTGCTGGATCCGTCCCATCCGGTGGCGATATGCAATGGAGATGTATTGTTTTTGGAGATTATTGTGGAGGAATGTAAGGATATAGATGTTTTTGGGGTAAATATGTATCGCGGAAAATCGTTTGGTGATGCTTTTGAACGGGTAAAAAACGAACTCAACATGCCCATCATGTTTACTGAGTTCGGCGCCGATGCCTTCAATACCGTTACAAATTCTGAGGATCAAAAAATGCAGGCATTTTTTTTGCTGAAAAATTGGGAGGAAATTTATGGGAATGCAGCAGGACTGGGGAAAGCAGGCAACGCTATTGGAGGTTTTACGTTCCAATTCAGCGATGGTTGGTGGAAATTTGGACAAACCAAAAACTTGGATGTCCATGACAGAGATGCTTCATGGTCCAACGGGGGCTATTATCTTGATTTTAAAAAAGGGGAGGACAATATGAATGAAGAGTGGTTTGGTATTTGTGCCAAAGGACCAACCAACAACAGCGGACTCTATGATCTGTACCCCAGGGTAGCCTATTATGCTTTAAAAGAAGCGCATAAGCTCAATCCCTACGGCAAAGAAGTTACCACAGCATCCATTAAAACGTATTTTGACAATCTCATACGTCTTCAACTGAAAGTAGATTAAAATTACTTATGAGCTTGGTAAAAAGAGGATTCAAACAAAAAAATGAACAGATTTTACTCCACTCATCTTAGCGTTACAGGTACCCAAAAGGGATTTTCAAATTCTTGGGTAAACCCTTGGGCAACTAAGATATTCCTTAGAGCGTCATCAAACTTAAGGCAAACCCAGATTTTTGCAACAAAGTCATTATATTCTTTTTCTTATGGTTGTTGTATCGGTTTATCAATGTAGCTTACGAGCAAAAAGGAAAAACAGTGAAAAAGTTATAGAATCATTAGTAAGATCTTAAAAGCGAAGAAACCAAAATGGACAACCAATTGATATTTAAACAAATGGGCAATGACACCAACAAAGCCGCCCTTAATCATATCAAAATAAACGGGGAACACTATCTTCAAATATCAAATAGCGATGTGCTACGTCCTTTTTTCATGAGTATCGTAAGTAACTCCAATCATTGGATGTTTGTTTCCAGCAATGGTGGGCTTTCTGCCGGAAGAAAAAATGCGCAGCACGCTATTTTCCCATACTATACTGATGATAAGATCACGGAGTCTTCAGAAATTACAGGAAGTAAGACCATAGTATCCGTTAAAGTCGAAGGCATATCTACCATTTGGGAACCCTTTTCTCACCGAAATGAAGGCAGATACAGCACTACGCGGAACCTTTATAAGAATCACACCGGGAATAAGGTCTTGTTTGAAGAGGTTAACCATGACCTAAAATTAACCTTTAGGTACCAATGGTGTTCCAGTAATATATTTGGTTTTGTACGGGAAGCAACCCTTGTAAACGATGCGGATTCTTCCGTAGAAGTTCGGGTGCTGGATGGAATTCAAAATATTGTTCCTCATGGCGTGGCAAGCGATACCCAGAACAGAGCAAGTAATCTGGTAGATGCCTACAAAAGAACCGAATTGGTCCCGGAAGTCGGTCTGGGCGTTTACGCCCTTAGCGCCATTATCGTGGACAAGGCCGAACCTAGCGAGGCATTAAAGGCCAATGTGATCTGGTCTTTGGGAATGCCGAATGCAACCCGATTGTTGTCTTCGCTTCAGCTAGACGATTTTAGAAATGGGAAACTGATACACCAGGAAACCGATATAAAAGGGGAAAAAGGAGCTTATTTTTTGTGTAATAATAGCACCATTGCCGCCAACGGAGAGCAACAATGGGTTATGGTAACTAATGTAAACCAGGATCATTCGGATATTGTAGCCCTTGTTGAAGCCTTAAAGGATCCCAGCACCATTTGGGACAGGCTATATGAGGATATAGCATTGGGAACTCAAAAATTAATAGCGTTGAACGCATCATCCGATGCATTGCAATGTACTTCTGACGCCCTAAGGGATACCCGACATTTTTCCAATACCCTTTTCAATATTATGAGAGGGGGGATTTTTGATGATAACTACCGGATTGAGCGGAAGGATTTTGAAAAATACCTGTTAAAGGCCAATAAAAAAGTATATCAAGCTCAAAAAAAGGCCCTGGCAGAATTGTCCGAAACCTTTTCCCTTCAGCAGCTAGGTCAAATGGTTGATTCAATATCAGATAATGATTTTGAGCGACTTAGCATTGAGTATTTGCCCCTTAAGTTTAGTAGGCGTCACGGTGATCCGAGTCGCCCCTGGAATATTTTTTCCATCAATACCCATAGTGAAATTGATGGTTCAAAGATTTTAGACTATGAAGGTAACTGGAGGGATATTTTCCAAAATTGGGAGGCTTTGGCACATGCCTATCCGGAGTTCATTGACGGTATGATCCTAAAGTTCTTCAATGCTTCTACTTTTGATGGTTACAATCCCTATCGTGTAACCAAGGATGGGTTTGATTGGGAGATCATTGAACCGGATGATCCGTGGTCCTACATTGGATACTGGGGGGATCATCAAATCATTTACGCGCTGAAATTTTTAGAATTCATTCAAAAGCACTATCCCAAAAAGCTGGAAAAGTATTTTGACAGGGAAATATTTGTTTATGCCAACGTACCCTACAAAATCAAAAGCTATCAGGAAATAGTAGTAAACCCTAAGGATACCATCGATTTTGATTTAGCACTGGATCATACTATTAGGGAAGAACGCAATTCCCATGGTGCAGATGCTGCATTAGTAAAAGATAAGGAAGGGGACATCCACCGGGTTAACTTCATTGAGAAAATACTGGCATCCGTTTTGGCCAAGATCGCCAATTTTATTCCGGAAGGAGGGATTTGGATGAATACCCAGCGACCGGAGTGGAACGATGCCAATAACGCTCTTGTGGGTAATGGAGTGTCAATGGTCACTTTGTACTATTTAAGAAGGTATCTCCACTTTTTTGATGAACTATTGGAGGCTTTAGAAGAAAGAACGATTGCCCTATCCGGGGAACTATTGGAGTTTTACCAGGGCGTTTACCAAACACTTGTGGACAAGAAGAAACTATTGCAAGCTACTATTTCTGATCATGATCGGAGAGCGGTTTTGGATGGATTAGGCAATGCAGCTAGTGCGTATCGTTCAAAAGTGTACAAGCGTTCTTTTTCCGGGAAAAAACGGCAATTATCCCTTCAGAACCTAAAAACGTTCGTAAAACTTACTTTGAGGTTTCTTGAACATTCCATAGTTGCCAACAAAAGACAAGACCATCTCTATCACGCTTATAACTTAATGACTCTGGAAAAGGACGGTGGGGTTTCCATTTCACATCTCAGTGAAATGCTGGAAGGTCAGGTAGCGGTTTTAAGCTCCGGATTTTTGACCGCACAGCAGGCATTGGGGGTATTGGATGGATTGAAGGCCAGTGCATTGTTCAGGGAAGATCAGTACAGTTATATTCTTTATCCAAACAAGGATCTACCCGGATTTTTGGAGAAAAATACAATTCCCAAAACTGCGGTAAAAGCATCCAATTTGCTTTCCACCCTGATCGAAAAGGGCAATATGCAGATTGTGGAAAAGGATGTAAACGGTAATTTTCACTTCAATGGCAATTTTAAAAATGAGAATGATGTTACCGCCGCTTTAGAGCAACTGCGCCAGAATGGCCAGTTGATGAGTGATAAAGAAGTGGAAGAAGTCCTTGCTGTTTTTGAGGAGGTGTTTGACCACAAATCATTTACCGGCAGGTCCGGAACTTTTTTTGGATATGAAGGATTGGGCTCTATTTACTGGCATATGGTTTCCAAGCTTTTGTTGGCCGTACAAGAATGTTGCATTAGCGCCATGGAACGGGGAGAAAATCAGGAAATAATTGGAAGGCTCATGGAACACTACTATGAGATCAATGAAGGAATTGGGGTACACAAATCGCCGGAACTATACGGTGCTTTTCCCACAGATCCGTATTCCCATACCCCGGCAGGAAAGGGGGCACAACAACCTGGAATGACCGGGCAGGTAAAAGAAGATATCCTATGCAGATTTGGTGAATTGGGAGTCCGCGTAAACAATGGGCAGATCAGTTTTATCCCGGGTTTACTCCGCGAGGAAGAATTTCTTAACGAGAAAAAGGTCTTCCGGTACGTAGATGTAGATGCAATACATAAAGAACTGTCTCTGGAACCCGGCTCCCTGAGCTTTACCTATTGCCAGGTTCCAATAGTGTACAAGTTGGCCGATGAGAACATGATTGAGGTGTTCCGCAAGGATGGCTCCAGGGCCATAATTACAGGCAACACCCTAAGCAAAAATTTCAGTGAAAGCCTATTTCAAAGAAAAGGGGAATTGGTACAGCTTAACGTCTCCATTGTTAAATAGTCTACCATGAAAAAATCAGTTATAGCAATAACATTCTTAATTTCTTTGGTTACCTTCTCAGGTTGTAATGATATGGATAAACAAACAGCAATAACAGCTTTAGAACTATTAGGAAATCCCGATTACCAGGCTATTTCCTATGGGGGTTATCGGCATAAGGATCACGATATTGAACCCACACTAGAGGAACTGAAGGAAGACATGAAGATTTTGGCCGCTATGGGGGTGAAAGTCCTTCGCACCTATAAAGTACATTTACCTCATGCGGGAAATGTCCTTCAAGCGATTAGCGAGTTGAAAAAAGAAGATCCCGGTTTTGAAATGTACGTGATGTTAGGTGCCTGGATTGATTGCAAAAACGCCTGGACCGGCGAAGAACCGGACCATAATCAGGAAAGCGAACGCAATGCCATTGAAATTGAGGAGGCGGTACGATTGACAAAAAAATATCCTGACATAGTAAAGATTATAGCAGTAGGTAATGAAGCTATGGTAAAATGGGCCACAAGTTATTACGTACAACCCGGCGTAATCCTAAAATGGGTTAATCACTTGCAAGGTTTAAAAGCATCCGGTGAGCTCTCAAAAGAGCTGTGGATCACCAGTTCCGACAATTTTGCCTCCTGGGGAGGAGGGGATGCAGAATATCATGTGGATGATTTAAATCGACTCATTGAAGCGGTCGATTTTCTTTCGGTGCACACCTACCCCATGCACGACACCCATTATAATCCGGATTTTTGGGGAGTTCTTGAAGAAGAATCCAACTTACCTGAAATAGCGAAAATTGAAGCGGCTATGCTAAGAGCCAAAGCCTATGCCCAGGACCAGTACGGCAGCGTAGTTGATTATATGAAGGGGCTGGGTATAAAGAAACCCATACATATTGGCGAGACCGGTTGGGCCAGTTATTCCAATGGGTACTATGGGAGCAAAGGCTCCAAGGCAACCGATGAATTTAAGGAAGGGCTGTATTATCACGCTATGCGGGAGTGGACGAATACAGCCGGTATTTCCTGTTTTTACTTTGAAGCCTTTGACGAGCCGTGGAAAGATGCAAAAAATCCGGGAGGCTCCGAAAATCATTTTGGACTTTTTACGGTAGACGGAAAGGCTAAGTACCCCATTTGGGATTTGGTGGACCAAGGTATTTTTAAAGGTTTGACCCGCGGGGGAAATGAAATAACCAAAACCTATAATGGTGTGAAAGAAGACTTGATGGCCGAGGTTTTGACACCCCCGTTTAAAGAAGAATCCGTGGCGAATCACTGATTTGAATGAAAACAAAAGGTTTAATAATCGTTTTTACCCTGCTATTTGTCATGGTATTGGTCTCATGTAAGAAAGAGGAAGCATTGCCTGTTGAAGTCTACGAAACCTCGGCGGCAGGGAATAAATTACAGCTTGTAAAAGCATCTGCAAAGGGGGAAAACCCTTCAACTATTGTGTTGTACCCAGATAATACATTTCAATCCATAACCGGTTTTGGAGGTTCCTTTACCGAGGCTTCCGCTTTTTTACTCAACCAATTGGGTGAGGAAAATCGAAAAAAAATCATCGACGCGTATTTCGGCCCGGATGGCGCCAAGTACTCCCTGACCCGAACCCATATCAATTCCTGCGATTTTTCCCTGAGCAATTACTCCTATGCTCCTAAACCAGGTGATATGGAATTGCAACACTTTACCATTGAAGAAGATAAGGACGATATTATCCCTTTTATCAAAGAAGCCATGGCAGTCTCTGAGGAGGGGTTCAAAATAATTTCCTCTCCCTGGACCGCACCCCCCTGGATGAAAGATAACAATGATTATGTAGGGGGAAAATTGTTGCCAAAATACTATGATACCTGGGCGCTCTTTTTTTCAAAATATATTGATGCCTACAAAACCGAGGGAATCGACATTTGGGGCGTCACCGTAGAAAACGAACCCCTTGGAAACGGGAATAACTGGGAAAGTATGCACTATTCCCCTGAAGAAATGACGCTATTTGTTCAAAACCACCTGGGTCCTATCCTGGAAGCTGAGGATAAGCACCATATTAAAATATTGGGGTATGACCAGAACAGGGAGCATTTGAAGGAATGGGTGGATGCCATGTTTAAAAACGGAGAAACCTCTAAGTATTACTCCGGGACCGCAATTCACTGGTATGCCAGTACTTATGATGTTTTTCCGGAAGCATTGCAATATGCCCATGCCAAGGCCCCGGACAAACACCTGATACAATCGGAAGCTTGCGTGGATGCCGAAGTACCCAAATGGAAAGATGACCAATGGTATTGGAGTAAAGAAGCTACGGATTGGGGTTGGGATTGGGCGCCTGAAGAAGATAAAAAATACCATCCCAAATATGTGCCGGTATACCGTTATGCCAGGGACATCATTGGATGTTTGAACAACTGGGTAGACGGTTGGGTGGACTGGAATATGGTATTGGACAAACAGGGTGGTCCTAACTGGTTTAAAAACTGGTGTGTTGCCCCGGTAATTGTAGACCCGGAAAAAGACGAAGTATATTTTACGCCCTTGTATTATACGCTCGCTCATTTTAGCAAATTCATTAGGCCGGGTGCCACAAGAATAGGTTTTGAAAATTCAGATGATGCATTATGGGTTACTGCCGCTCAAAATCCTAATGGATCCTTTGCAGTCGTAGTTTTGAACATGGATGAAGCACCAAAGAACTATGAATTGGTCTTAGGCAGGTCCTCAAAGGAAATTACTATTAGTGCAAAAGCTCTGCAAACTATAATCGTGAATAACCAACCCCATCAAACCCACTAATTATGAGTAAAGCAATAAGTAATCCAACAAAAGTACCCTTCGGTCAAAAAGTAGCTTTTGGAGTGGGAATGTTTGCCAACCAAATGTTCCCTGCCATTCTTGGAATTTTTATGGTTGTCCTTGTACAATCATTTGGATTTAATGGATGGTTGTGGTCTCTTGTCTATTTTTTCCCAAGGATTTTTGATTCTATTACAGATCCTATTATGGGCTTTATTTCGGATAATACGAAATCGAAATGGGGAAGGCGTAAACAGTATGTTTTGATTGGGGGCCTTTTAATGGGAGTGGCGTTTACGTTTATGTGGCAATTATACACGGATAATTCATTACAGTATAATTTCTGGTATTTCTTTCTCTGGTCTATTGTATTTTATTTGGGGCTTACCTTTTTTAGTGTACCCTATGTAGCCATGGGCTACGAAATGAGTGATGATTTTCACGAGCGTACCAATATCATGGCCGTTGCACAATGGATAGGACAGTGGGCCTGGGTCATCGCGCCTTGGTTTTGGGTAATTATGGATGATCCTGAATGGTTTCCTTCCCAGGATGTCGCAGTTCGTGAACTAGCAGTTTGGGTAGCCATACCTTGTGCAATTGCTGCTATGGTACCCGCCATATTTATTAAAAGTAAATCGACCCTCGAGGAAAATTATGAGCCCCTGAATGCCGCTAATATCGGAGGCAGTTTAAAGAAAATAATAGATAGCTTTAAAGCCGCTTTTAAATTAGCGGAGTTTAGAAGGATATGCGGTGCCACATTTTTGATCTTTAATGCCTTTAATACGGTTGCGGCGCTAACCTATTTTGTAATAGTGTATAGATTATTTAACGGAGATGCAGCTGCCACAGGTATTTGGGTAGCCTTATTCGGTTGTATTGGGGCCCTGGGAACGACTTTTATTGTAATTCCGGCAGTTACCTGGATGTCAAAAAAAATGGGGAAAAAGAGGGCATTTATGTGGGCTCAGGCCATCTCTATTGTTGGCTACATCATGATGTATTTTCTCTTTATACCCGGAAAACCCTGGCTGTATATAATTGCTTTGCCCTTTTTCTCTTTTGGGATTGGGAGTTTGTTTACCATAATGATGTCCATGACGGCAGATGTGATAGATATTGATGAATTGAATTCAGATAAACGAAGGGAAGGTATTTTTGGAGCAATATATTGGTGGATGGTTAAAGTAGGCTTTGCCATAGCCGGAGCCCTTAGCGGGGTAATTATCGGAATTGTTGGTTTCAACCCTGATTTGGTAACAACTGAACAGCAGGGAGCAGTTGATGGACTCCACGCATTCTTTTGCTTTTTTCCAATGGTAGGGACCCTTTTTGCTATGTTAATTATGAAAAATTACGATGTTACGGAAGACCGCGCTAATGAAATACGAGCTGTTCTTGAAGCAAGGAAGGCCATATCCGCTTAAATTTGGCAATACATATGACGATCTGACTAATACTAATATACTAAACCAATGTCTTTCAAATCTGAGCGGTTTTTAGCGCTGGCTGCCTTGGAGTATGCCGGAAAAACAGAAAAAAAACTGAAAAGTTTATGTCGGGAAATGCTGGAGGAAGGGATGCATGGCCTATGCTTTAGTCCCTATATGGAGGGACAAAAGCCCGGAGATCACATTTCCGAAGAACAAATACGCAGACGGATGGAAATTATAAAGCCTTATACGAAATGGATACGTTCCTTTTCGTGTACGGACGGTAATGAAGCCATTCCCAGAATAGCCAGGGAAAATGGAATCAAGACCTTGGTGGGCGCCTGGTTAGGTGATGATCCGGAAACCAATGAACGGGAAATTGCGGGCCTTATCAAACTGGCCAATGCCGGATATGTAGATATTGCTGCTGTTGGTAATGAGGTCATGTATCGCGGTGATTTATCCGAAGACCAGCTTTTGGATTTTATTTATACCGTTAAAGATAGTATCACCGATGTTCCGGTAGGCTATGTTGACGCGTACTATGAGTTTAGCGAACGTCCCAATATTACCGAAGCCTGTGATATTATTTTAGCGAACTGCTACCCTTTCTGGGAAGGCTGTGATCAGGACTACGCCTTGCTTTATATGAAGGATATGTACAACAGGGCAGTTCGTGCCGGTGGTGGCAAAAAGGTAATTATTTCAGAAACCGGCTGGCCCAGTCAGGGAACCAATTTGGAAGGAGCCTATCCTTCCATGGAAAACTATTTAAAGTATTTTATGAATACTCAAAAATGGTCCCGGGAAGAAGATATTGATATCTTTTATTTTTCGTCTTTTGATGAATCCTGGAAAGTGGGGGACGAAGGAGACGTAGGAGCGTATTGGGGGCTTTGGGACAAAGATGAAAAACTGAAATTCTAAGAAAAAAGAGGCACGCTATCCTCTTGTCATTCCTTGTGCTGATTGCTATCGCTATGGAATGAAAGCCATGCTTTTTTCCTTTAGTTTTACCCGAAAACAAAAAACCCTGATAATCTATTATCCATTATCAGGGTTTGATTTGTCAATACAATGATAAAGGTGGGCCTTCAGACCATTATGTTATTTACCATTTTAGGAAACCATCTGAAAAAACAGTTTAAAACAATAAATCGCTTCCCTTCTTTTAAGTCCATATTTTGGGGACATAAAAGGTTTGTTGTCTTTTATAGATTTCCCAAAAACAACCGTTCCTCAATAACCGTCTTACCTTCTGATACAACAGCTATCCGATAATAGTCCTTGACAGAATCTTTAAAGTCGAACACTTTTCCGCTAAGATATGGGGTGTTTACCAACACCGCTTCATGAACAAGTGCATTATTACTAGAATAAATTCTGATCTCGTATTTATCCTGATTCAGGTTTAAAAATGCCACCGTAAGCGTATTGTCTCGATTTTGGATACGCGGATCATTGCCCTTTTTTGGAGTCCCTGCCTGTACTGCAACAAACGATAGCAGTACCGCTAATGCTGTTAAAACGAAGTTTTTACTAATACCCTTCATAACTAATAGATTTAGATTAACACTACTTATTTTGAAACGAAGGTAAGTACAGATATCCCCTTCTTTTTCTTTTAAATGCCTAACACAAAGAATAGTAGTACCAACAAAGGATAATGCAAAAACGATGTTTCATTACATCATTAAAACCCCATAACACATCACATCCATAGTACACCCTATACGGGCAGGTGTAGGTAATCCCAGCCATTGATTTCCAGGCATTAGCACTGAAAAATGATCAGATTTGAAACCGTTGTTTTACACACCCGGTGCAGAGAACGCAAATCGGTCTATCTCATTAAAAATCCAGCGGTACAAACAAACAGGCGTTTAGTACCAACTAACTCTGGTTTAGTCCTTTGATATCCCTTATTAATCCGCAGAGATGTATATATTTAGCGCATGAGGCTGTTTTCAAAGACCTATGATACATGGAACCTGGAGCGCATCAGCAGGCACTTGGCCTATTGGTTGGGTTGGTTAGTGTTTTACGCAGTGGTCAATGGTAACTCTTACGATGAAGGGAATTACGGTGTCTGGGTCATCTTTGAACTATGTATACTGCCTATAAAACTGTTCCTGACCTACTTTATTATTTACTTTTTAGTCCCTAAATACGCCCCAAAAAAGCAATACACCAAGCTGGCTGTTATTGCCCTTTGCCTGATTATTGCAGGAGGCTTTCTTTTTCGTGCTGTGGACTATTACTACATAAGCAGATACCTTATTCATTCAGAGGCGTTTATAAAAAAGTTAAAATATCAAAACTACTTGAGTTTTACCATTGCTTACAAGGTGTTGGACCTGCTTTTTGTGGTATCCCTGGTAGGCGTTATCAAGTTCGTCCAGCAGCAATTCAAATATGAACGGGAGACCAAGGCGCTGATACGGCAAAAACTGGAGACCGAGCTCAAGTTTTTAAAACATCAGCTTCAGCCTCACTTTCTTTTTAATACCCTGAACAATCTGTACAGTCTAATCTTGACCAAAGACCACAAAGCCGGCGAAGTAGTGCTGCGGTTTTCGGAGATGATGGATTATATGCTGTACGATTCCAATGACAGGACGGTACCGCTAAAAAAGGAACTGGAACAACTGAACAATTTTATTGAGCTGGAAAAATTGAGATACGGTGACGAACTTGAGATCAGCTATCAGGTTAAGGGGGATACCGGTACGGTCATGATTCCCCCGTTCATCCTGGTTTCTTTCGCGGAAAATGCGTTTAAACATGGTACGGGAGATAGTATGGAAAAGAGCTGGATACGTATTGAAGTAGATATTCAGCATGATGCGTTTTTGTTTAAATGCGAAAACAGTATTCCGGAAAAAGCAGTTGAAAAACAAAAAAATAATAGGGTTAATAGCGGGATTGGCCTCTCGAACGTCCGAAAACGATTAGAGCTCATTTATGGGCCGAGATATGAACTCCAACTGTCGCAAAAAGACACGTATTATGTTGCTCTAACAATTAAAATGTAAAGAACCGTTTATCATGAAACAAACATGAATTTTTTTAATCAAAAATTCACACAGTGAGATGATTAAAATAAATTCATGGGAGAACGAGTGCAACGAGTGCCTGCCTGCCGCAGGCAGGGTCACATCGGTTCTTATACCTGCCTGCCGCAGGCGGGTTTTTAAGTATACTAGTATCAAATAGTTAAAAAATTTAAACAGATGAAATGTTTGATAGTGGATGACGAACCCCTGGCGATAAAAGTCATTGAAAATCACCTAAAAGAATTTGAAGGTTTTGAAATCGTTGGAAAAAGCAGGAGTGCCTTGCAAGCCTTCGGCATTCTGGAAAAAACAAAAGTGGACCTGTTGTTCCTGGATATTGAAATGCCCAAGTTGGACGGACTCACCTTTTTAAGAGCGCTTAATAATCCCCCATTGGTTATCTTCACTACGGCTCACCGTGATTTTGCCCTGGATGGCTATGAAATGGATGTTGTGGATTACTTGCTGAAGCCTATCGCGCTGGAACGATTCATGCAGGCTATTTCAAAAGCCCAACGCCTGTTTGATTCCAAGGAAAACAAGCAAGGCAGAATACACTTACCGGAGGGTAATGGCGTAAAACATCATATATACATCAAGGAGAACAGAGAAAACGTTAGGGTTGAGCTAGAGGACATTCTATATATCGAAAGCATAAAAAACCACATTAAGATCGTAACCGAGAAGAGGACCTATCTGACCATGGTCAGTATTGGCGATATGGAAACCAGGATTCAAGGGGATCTTTTCCTTAGGATCCACCGCTCATTTATTGTGAATCTCAACGCCATTCAAAACTATACCAATAGCTATATCGTGATAAACCGGAAATCCTTTCCCATTGGGAATAACTACAAGGAAAAGGTCCTGACAACATTGGATAAGAACAGGGTTTGACCAACTGGCAAGCTATTGTACCCCTCACATATTCTAAATAAAAAAGCCTCCATCGCCCGTCATTTCGGCCTGGTGGTTCGCCATACATTACGGGATATACTTCCATCGCATAACGGAAGTAATACACTAAGCAGTATTGGTTGTAAAAAACCGGGGTTACGTAGTGCTAATACGCCGGTTAGGCATTTAAAATAAAAGCGTTTGAAAGTATAAAATACCTTTCCTGTCAGATAGTAAATCCCATTTAAAAAATGAAGAATAACAGAATTGGCAACAGTGGACTGGTGACCTCTAACCTCACTTTGGGTACAATGTTGTTTGGCGAAAACTCGCCGAGAGGTACTTCTGAGCGGGAAGCGATTGAATTGGTAGATCGCTACCTGGGAAATGGCGGCAATCATATCGATACAGCAGATATCTATGCCCAGGGAAGGTCGGAAGAAATCATTTCAAAGGCCATTTCCGGTAAACGACATGACATTGTTATTTCTACAAAAGTTAGATTTTCAACGGCTCAAAACCCAAATGCACAAGGTCTGTCCCGCACCCACATCCTAAAAGCGGTTGAAGACAGCCTTACACGGTTAAAAACGGATTATATAGACCTGCTTTATGTCCATTGCGTTGATCCTATCACCCCTTTGGAAGAAACGATTAGTACCCTGAAAAACCTAATCTCCCAGGGCAAAGTACGATATCTGGGAGTTTCCAATTTCAAATCCTGGCAGGTGATGAAGGGTTTGGGCATCTGCGACGCCATAGGAGCCAGTCGCTTTGTTGCCGCACAATATCAGTACAGTTTGGTCAATAGAGATATCGAGTACGAATTCTTTGATCTTTTTGAAAGTGAAGGTTTGGGCCTTATGGTATGGGGCCCCTTAGGAGGAGGCTTTTTAACCGGAAAGTACAGGCGCAAGGAGATGCCAAAAGAAGGCCGAATTGCAACTTCCGCCGATAGCCATGAAGAATTCTGGGATAGAAGGAATACAGCACAAAATTGGGCAGTTTTAGAGGTGCTTAAGGATTTAAGTGAAAAATATTCCTGTACTGTCGCCCAACTGGCTATTGCGTGGATTTTGAGTAAGGGCACAGTGGCTTCGGTCATTTTGGGTGCCAGAATACCCCAACAGTTAGTGGAAACCATGGCATCCGCCAAAATAATACTGTCACCGGAGGATGTACAAGAACTGGACAACATAAGTGAACTTCCCGAATTATATCCCTACCGGATGATAACGGCTTACGGAATGAGAACTATCTAATCCCTGTTAATTAACCAGGGAAGAATTTGAATTGAAAATTAAGGTCAAAGAAATTCAAACTATTGAAGGAGTGAGAAATCTTAATGTCCAATTATTCCCGAGATGAGGAGGCTAATAAGGGTGTTTTAAAGCCATGGGAGGCATTGGTAATTCGTTTACCACAATAAGGAACCTAAAAACAATTATAAAATGAGTGAAATTAAAGGAAAAGTCATCGCAATAACCGGAGCAAGTAGTGGTTTGGGAGAAGCCACAGCACGCTACCTGGCAGCAAAGGGAGCAAAAGTGATCCTGGGGGCGAGGCGTGAGGAAAAGTTGGAAGCCATAGCAGATGAAATCAATGCGGAAACCGATGCGGCCATCTTCATGAAGATGGATGTCACCGATAAGGATCAGGTAAAAGCCTTTGTAGACAGAGCGGTTGAAGTCTTTGGAAGGTTGGATGTATTGATCAACAATGCAGGTCTTATGTCTATAGCTCCCCTTCAAGCTTTAAAAGTAGCGGAATGGGATAGGATGATTGATATCAATATCAAAGGCGTTCTCTATGGAGTAGCGGCCGCTTTGCCCGTATTTGAAAAACAGGGATCCGGACACTTTATCAATATCTCCTCCGTGGCAGGATTAAAGGTATTTAGCCCGGGAGGCACTGTCTACAGCGGAACCAAGTTTGCGGTACGGGCCATATCCGATGGTCTGCGACATGAAGTAGGTGAAAAAATACGAACAACAACCATAGCACCCGGAGCGGTAGCATCCGAACTGCAGTACGGCACATCGCACCAGGCAAGTGCAGACCAGCTGGATGAGTTCTATAAAATTGCTATCCCGGCGGAGTCGGTGGCAAAAGCGATTGCTTTTGCTATTGAACAACCATCGGAGGTAGATATAAATGAAATAGCCCTAAGACCCGCAATACAGGATTTTTAGGATCACCCTCCCCTCCTTTCGATAGTACTTTTTCAGTTTCGGGATGCTTCAAAAGGAGATTGCCACCGGTTACTCATTGCTTAAAAAAGGGTTTCGGTACCAATTAAACCCTATTTGGGCATTTTAACTCATATCGCAGGAAATAACTGAAGAAATTTCGTCAGGGATTAAATAATTAGAACGCTTATGTCACTACTCAATGCTGCACATCTTGACCATCAATCTTTTTTGGTAAAGGATTTGGATGCTGAAGCCACCAGACTTTCGAACACGCTTGGAGTAACCTTTAAAGTTTGGAGCATATCGCCGGAAATCTGTCTGGTTCATGGACAAATGGAACCCTATTCTTTTAAGGTGGCTATTGCTCCGATAGGTACGAGTAATATTGAGATCATTGCGCCCTTAAAGGGGAATAGTGTCCTAAAAGAGCATTTGGAAAAGAAAGGCGAAGGTTATCATCATTCAGGGATCACTTTCCATGATTACAATTCCTTTATGAACGCTAAAGACAACCTGATGAACAAGGGATTCAAACCCGTTCAATATGGAAAGACCAGGGAAGCTTTCGAGTTCGGATATTTCCAATTACCTACGGCTGGCATTATCATTGAGCTTTTATACATCGATACAATGCCGCAACCCGATGCCGTCATCTTCGAAAGAGTTTCAGAAAACGAGATAGGGTCATGATACGATTAACCATCAACGGTAAGCACTATGATAGCGAAGTGGATCCCAACATGCCTTTGTTATGGGCTTTACGGGACCTATTGGGATTAACAGGTACCAAGTTTGGGTGTGGCATTGCACAATGTGGGGCATGTACTGTGCTTTTGGAAGGAAGTGCTGTGCGGTCTTGTAGTATTCCCGTTCAATCCTGTATTGACAAGGATATTCAAACCATTGAAGGAGTGGAAAAAAGTAGCTATCGCTTCTTACAGGAAGCCTGGATTGAAGAACAGGTGCCACAATGTGGGTATTGTCAAAGCGGACAAATTATGAGCGCCATAGGACTTTTAAAAAACAATCCCAGTCCTACAGATGAGGAGATCCTAAATGCCATGTCCGGTAATATCTGTAGATGTGGGACCTATCCACGAATACTGAAGGCCATACGATCAGCTGTTGAAAAAGTTCCAAAAAACGATAGTGTATGAAAACCATTAGCTCTAGAAGAGATTTTTTAAAACGGACCGGACTGGCCGGTGGCGGGTTGGTCATTGGTCTTAATTTCCTGGAGAGTTGTGTGAAGGAAGTGGTAAATATTCCTGTAACCGCAAGCCCTATGATAACGCTGGAAAACGGTTTTGAAGCTAAGGGCGCACTTGATCTTACGGATTTTCTGCAAATCAAACCGGATGGAAACGTTTTCGTTAGCCTTACCAAATATGAAATGGGTCAGGGCGTAAGTACGGGATTGTCTTCTATCCTGGCTGAGGAACTGGAAGCGGACTGGGAAAAAATCAACATAAGGTATATTAAATCGTCCGTAAGTGAATCCGATATTACCGGGGGCAGTACAAGTACTTTGTTACACTGGGACCTGTTGCGAAAAGCCGGTGCTTTTGCAAAATACCTGTTGATAGAAGCCGCTGCCAAAGAATGGTCGGTGTACAAGGATGAATGTTATGCGGAAAACAACCATGTTTATCTGCGCGGTAGCGATGTCCAATTGGAATACGGCCAATTGGTGGAAAAGGTCATTGTCCCTGATGATTACCGCAGTTTGTTTGAACAAGTGCCGCTAAAATACCGTTCTAAATTTAAGCTTATCGGCAAAAGCCTGAAAAGTAAGATCATACCCGATATGGTTACCGGACGGCATCCCTTTAGCATTGATGTGCAATTACCCGGGATGAAATACGCTGCCGTGCTGCGGTGTCCCGTATTCAAAGGAAAACTACTTCGTTTTGATGCTTCCGAAGCGTTAAAAATATCCGGGGTTGAAAAAGTGGTGCAAATCGAGGGAGTCCTATTGGATGAAGCCACTCATATCAGGGATGGCGTAGCAGTAATTGCCAATTCAACCTGGGCGGCCTTCCAGGGAAAACAAGCCGTCACTGCCGAATGGGATTTGGGAGAAAACGCCAAAATAGAACATGAAAAGTTTGTTGCGGACTGCCATGAACAATTGGCGAACGCCAAGGGAACCGAGATCTTGAGAATTGGAAAGAAGATCGCGGAAGATGAACTGGACAACATCATTTCCTACACCTACGAGTTTCCTTATCAGCATCATGCCTGTATGGAACCCCTGAATGCCACATCGCATTTTAGGGGAGATTCCTGTGAGATGTGGGTAGGCACACAATCCGCAGATAAAATAATCGCCAACATTGAAAAACATCTTGGGATGCCCAGGGAAAACATCAGGATAAACTGTCATCCCAGCGGCGGAGGGTTTGGGTTACGTTATTCTTCAGAGTATGCGGTGGAGTCCCTTTTGGTATCCAAAGCGGCAGGGGGAGATTTGGTTAAAATGTGCTATACCAGGGAAGATGACATCAAATTCGATTATCTGAACCCTTTCGAACTCAATAAACATACCATAGGTATTAAAGAAGGGAAGCCCATATCATGGGATTTCAAAAATGTGATGGCCAATTGGGGCGGATTACTGGGATGGATGTACTATGATATTCCCAACTGTTCCGGAACCCAGGTTAAGGCAGAGGCTTTTACACAGACCGGGGCATGGCGGTCCGTTATGGCCAATGCCGAGGGTTTTTCCACAGAATGCTTTATTGATGAAGTAGCTTCTGAATTGAATAGGGACCCCCTGGAATTCAGGCTCAGTCTCCTCCCCCGAAACAAAATGGTGGATTTTAAACACAGCTATCAATGCAACATCAACAGACTACGGGGGGCATTGGAACTGGTAGCTCAAAAAGCACAATGGGGAAAACCAATGCCCGAAAATACCGGCCAGGGTATAGCAGTCTACCCCTATATGCATGGCAACGGCTATGGCGCTGTGGTGGCCGAAGTTTCCACTGCAAATGATGAAATAAAAGTCACTAAAATAACAACAGCTATTGATTGTGGCCTGGTGATTAACCCGGATCAGGTACGGCAACAGATGGAAGGTGGTGTAATTTGGGCCCTATCCGCTATATTTTACGGAGGGACGGAATATGTCAATGGTGTTGTACAACGCAGCAACTTTCATGATAATCCGGTATTTCGGATACATGAAATCCCTGAAATTGAGGTACATATTTGTGAAAATGACGAAACCCAACCATGGGGCGTAGGGGAAATTGCAGGGCCACCTACCTATGCCGCAGTGTGCAATGCTATCTTTGCCACTACAGGAAAACGGATACGGAAACTTCCAATTACCAAAAAGCTTTCGGAATTGGCGTAAACCCAGCCTATGGTTTCCGGAATAGTCCTTTTTAGGTAAAAAGTACCTAAGCCATTTTAAACTAACGGTATAACTACAAAACGGTAATTATGAACTTGATTAATTTGACTACCAAAATGAAATCGTTAATGCTGCTCTTCGCTTTTACAGCCATTATGAGTTGCAAAACCGGCCGGCTAAACGATTCATCCGGACTAGAAACGGGTACCATAAAGGTAGCCATACTCTATCCCAACGCCGAAAATTCAACTTTTGACATGGATTATTACAAAACAAAGCACATGCCCATGGTTGCCGGTTTTTTAGGGGAAAATCTAAAATTTTATGAGATAAACAAAGGTATCGCCGGTAGAACGCCAAATGAAAAAGTGCCTTTTTTGGCCGTAGGTTATTTTTATGTTAGTGATATTGCCGAATACAACAAAGCCATAGCACAAAACCGGGATGCTATCATCGGTGATTTCAAAAATTACACTAATGTTCGACCGATCCTCCTGATTAGTGAAATTGAACAAGTGAAACACAATCAAATAAGAAAGTAAAAACTGTCTACTCCAATTGTGAGCCCACTATGTTAATGCATACTACCTTGTTTGGTTTTTGTTTTTTAGCCTTTTCCAATTTGGCACTTGCGCAAGAAAAACGCATCAGTTATCATATTGGGATCGCTTCCTCTTTGATTTGGTATGAAGAAGGAGTCAATGATCTACTGGGAACCAGTGCATTTGCCCTCCCTGTTGGAGCAAATCTTCCTATCGGAAAAAACCTGTTATACGATGTTCAGATTACCCCCATAATTGACCGTGGGGATATGACTAATTTTGTCATATTACATGGCATATTTTACGATATTGGAAGCAACTTTTGGGCGGATTTCCGTCCGGCAGTAGAACTTATGGACAGACAGGCGTATGGTTTTAATATTGGGATGAATAAGCTTGTCTTCTTTCCCCTGGACAAAGTAAAACGAAAGAATCTCTTTTTGGTTCTGGCCGCCTTTCTACCTTTTCGATTCGGGGGAAAAGTGGAGAATGGAGATAGGATAATACCCACGTTTGGGGCACAATTGGGGTTTGGTTTTTAACAATATCCCAAACTGGAATAGACTGTATTGCAAAAAATTCAAAAGGTTCTGTATTTTTATAGGATTCAAAATCAATTTAGCTAGTAACAAAATAGAATGTATGAGTCAGAAACAAACAAAAAATGATCGAAGGGACTTTTTAAAAAAGTCAGGTTCAGCCCTTGCCGCTGTTACCATTGTGCCCAGTCATGTGATTTCCGGATTTGGTTATCCAGCTCCGAGCGATAAGCTCAATATCGCCGGTATTGGTGTTGGGGGTATGGGCAGAAGAAATCTGAGAAACATGAACTCCCAAAACATTGTGGCCCTGACCGATGTGGATTGGAAATATGCGGAAAGGTGCTTTAAGGATTACCCAAAGGCAAAAAGATATAAGGATTATCGCAAAATGCTGGAGGAGATGGATACGGAAATAGATGCCGTAATGATCTCAACACCAGATCACACGCATTATGTCTCGGCAGCAGACTCTATGCGGGCCGGAAAGCATGTTTATGTTCAAAAGCCTTTGACACATTCAGTCTATGAATCAAGAAAACTCAGGGAAATTGCCAATGAAACTGGTGTGGCCACCCAAATGGGTAACCAGGGGAACTCGAGTGATGACATGCGGAAAGTATGTGAATGGATCTGGAAAGGTGAAATTGGCGAAGTGACCAAGGTGGATGCCTGGACCAACAGGCCCATATGGCCTCAAGGGCTCGAAAGACCGGCAGAAACCCCTTCCCTCCCACCCACCCTGGATTGGGATTTGTTTATAGGACCCGCCGAATGGCGACCTTACCATCCTTCCTATACCCCATGGAACTGGAGGGCCTGGTGGGATTTTGGAACCGGAGCTTTAGGCGATATGGCCTGCCATATTATGGATCCGGTATATAAGGCGCTTGAATTAGGATTCCCATATGCCTTTGAAGCATCCTCTTCTCAGTTGAATACGGAAAGTGCGCCCATTTCGGAAAAAGTGAGCTATTATTTTGCTGAGCGACCCAAAAAAGGAAAAGTAAAAATGCCCGCGGTGGAGTTTAACTGGTACGATGGCGGTCTAATGCCCCAACGTCCTGAAGGAATTGAACCTGGTGAACCCCTTGGAGACTGGGGAGGCGGGGCAATTTTTCATGGCAGCAAGGGCACCCTTATTTGTAGTACATATGCCGCAAATCCATACATCATTGGTCGCAAAGACAATCCGCCTGCCGTAACCAATGAATTACGTAGGATTCCTAAAGCCATGGAAGGCGGACATGAAATGGATTGGGTAAGAGCCTGTAAGGAAAGTAAGGAAAACCGGGTAGAATGCAGTTCCAACTTTGACTATGCCGGGCCTTTAAACGAGACAGTGGTTGCAGGTAATCTGGCTGTTCGTTTGCAGGATTTACGCCGACGATTGGAATGGGATGCCGAAAATATGAAAATCACCAATATTAGTGATAATGATGAGATAAGAGTGGTAACATCGGATAGTTTTACGGTAGTTGACGGCGATCCGCGATTTGACACCCAGTTCGCTAATCTAAACGCGAAAGAAGCCGCGGAAAGTTATATTAAGAAGACCTATAGAGAAGGTTGGAATTATTAATTATGAAACTAAAATTCACACCAATGAAAAACGCAACTATACTAGTACTGCTTTTAGCAGGATTGGTTTTTTCCTGTAAACCTGCGAAAAAAGAACAGGAAAAGACAGAAGAACAGCAGGAAGAAGAGACAATTGCAAAAACAGAGACCGCCATGGCGCCAAATACACTTACGGAAGCGGAAAAAGCTGAAGGCTGGAAATTGTTGTTTGATGGGGAAACTGCTTCCGGCTGGCGTAGTTATGGCAAGGAGACTTTCCCGGAAGGATGGGTAATTGCTGATGGGATGATCCACTGTCCCGGATCAGGAAGAGGAGAAGCCGGAGGAAAAGACAGAGGCGATATTATTTACGGAGAAGCTCCTTTTTCAAATTTTCATTTGAAATTAGAGTGGAAAATCTCCGAAGGTGGAAATTCCGGCATATTCTATTTGGGTCAGGAATCTGATGAGTTTGATTATATCTGGAAAACCGCCCCTGAAATGCAGGTTTTGGATAATGAAAAACATCCGGATGCAAAAATGGGTAAAGACGGGAATCGGCAGGCCGGTTCGTTATACGATCTTATTCCCGCTCAGCCTCAAAATGCAAAACCCGTTGGGGAGTGGAACCAGGTTGAGATCATGGTCTTTAAGGGCTCTGTTTGGCATAAAATGAATGGAGAAAAAGTGGTAGAGTATCACTTATGGACTCCTGAATGGAACGAAATGGTAGCCGGAAGCAAATTCCCTCAACTTAACGAAACCTGGGCCGATGTTGCTACGGAAGGCTATGTAGGCTTGCAGGACCATGGGGACGATGTCTGGTTCAGAAACATAAAAATCAAGGAACTTTAAACACCTTACGGAAGCTTACTTTAAACAATACAAAGAAGGTAAGTATAAAAGCTTGATTGTTATTGGAAGCACGGTTTAAAAACCGTGCTTTTTTGATTTCATTGAATTCGATCTTTTACGTTGCACCAAAGGCTCGGATACGACAACAGATTTGTGTTAAGGGTGGAACCCTACAGCCCCACCCACTAATTTTAGGCCTCCCTAAGGTGTAAAAAACGTATGTACTATACCTGATGTAATAGAAATTGACCAGAAGTAGTCAAGATTATAAAGGCCAAAGAAAATATTTTAAACCCTACGGATTCTAAAGGATTTGAAGCTTAATAGTTCTATTAAACGGTTATCTTGTAGGCGTATAACCCTCCAACGGTGTTGAACCGGATCTGTAAAAAGTAAAAATGAAATCTAGCCTATTGGTCTTGGCAGCCCTCCTGGTATCGTCCCTACTATTTGGGCAAGACAGGATAGACCTTTTTACCCTTTCCGGTGGTTATGGATTTCCATCCGCCTATGATTCCATCTATCAGGGAAAAGGAACCGAAAAGGCTATTGCAGCTGCTTTCGTAGCCCCTGTGGAATTATCAAAAAAGAGCATTTGGTATTCTGGCATCAACTACTTTTTTTGGGGAGTAGATAATGATGAAGTTCTGCCGGATGATGTGATGGATCCTATTCGCATCCATGGCTTTTTACTACGAACCGGCCTTGTTCAACAATTAAAAAATGGGACCTCTCTCCAGCTGTTGTTTGCGCCACGTTTAATGACAGATTTTATGAACATAACCTCAGATCATTTTCAATTGGGAGGTATCGCTATTTATGATAAGAAATACAATGACGATTTCAAGCTGGGTTTTGGTGCTTTGTTTAATCAGGAATCCTTTGGACCCAATCTTGTGCCCCTGGTAAACCTGAATTGGAGATTAAATGAAAAGTGGAGCGTCAACGGATTATTCCCCATATATGGTAAGATCACCTATCGGTTCAATAAACGCCTGGACCTGGGCTGGAGCCATTTTGGGCTGGTTACTACCTACAGACTAGGGGATCCCGACCACCCGGGAGACTATATTGACCGGCGCAGTATAGATGAGACGCTTTATGCCAGATATCAACTCTTCGGTGATTTCTTCCTGGAAGGTAGATTCGGATATTCTTTTGGCAGAAGCTATCATCAATATGCAGCGGATCAAAAAGTGGATTTTACGCTACCCCTTATAAGCATTGGGGACAACCGCACGGCAAAAACCGCCTCTATTCACAGTGGCCTTATTGCCAGCTTTAGAGTGGTATATAGTATTGCCTTGCCAAGGTGAGGTAGGCTATGTTAGCTAAACTTTTCCGCTATCCGGGATGGCAAACACGGCTTCTTTTGAATACCAATGGCCAAGAAGTATCTCTAAAACATAAGTTTTAAATGGTTGTCAAACCAGAAAATACTACGCCATGACTTCGTCAAATACAAGGGTAAAACCGCATGAAAAATGGTTAGGTCTCATTCATTATCGGTAATTATCTTTGCGTTGCTATGTGTCATTTAATAAAATTATCCGCCCTTGGAATTTGATATTGATCCAATTAACAGTATCATTCTCTTTGGTGCCATACAAGGTTTTTTACTTTGTCCATTGCTATATAAAAAAAGAATGCGAAATGTTGAAGCGTCCATCTTTTTCATACTTTTCTTGTTCTCTTTGAGCTTTTTGAACCTGTTTTTTGGCCTGATGGATAGCGGTGTCTTACATCTTTACAAGCCCTTATACGTCATTCCTTTTCCAGACAAATACTTGCTGGGACCGTGTTTTCTCTTCTACAGCTTGTTTAATTTTGGATTGGTTTCCGATAAAAAAGAGCTTAGAAAGCTTTACTTTTTATTTGTTCCCGCACTTTTTTATGGGTTCTTGTTACTGTATTGGTTTAGTACTGCCGTAAGCGAAAATAGTTATCGCATTGTTGGCGAACTCGTAAAAATGGGTGTTTTTAGGGTGAATGAATACCTATACCTCCTTTTCATCTTGGGCATCATAGTCTACCTGAAACAACGGTTGAAGCAACTACCGAAATACATTACGCTTGGTATCTCTTTTAAAACACATCATGTCTTATTGAACACTTTTTTAGCGCTTGTTATATTAAACTTAATCTTGAGCACTGTGGATTTGATTGTACACAAAGGGGATGATACCATGCTTTTCAATTATCCGCACCTTATCATCAATTCACTATTTATTTACTGGATTGGTTTCAAGGGGTTCCTTAATCCCAAGGCTTTGATTGCCAAATCAACCTTAAAACAGCACCCGGACAAAGCGTTTGAATCTGAAATGGAGAAGAAACTTGGAAAAATCTTGATGGTAGATGAACGCTATAAAAAAAGTGATTTGACCCTGAAGTCATTGGCAAAAGAACTACAAGTGCCCGCCAACAGATTATCCGAGCATATCAAGGAAAAACACAAAATGAAATTCAAGGATTACATTAACCAATACCGCATCAAAAAAGTAAAGGAGTTACTGCAAGAACCGCAGCAAAAATATACCATGGTGGCTTTGGCGGAAGAAGCGGGCTTCGGTTCAAAATCCATATTCTATACTACCTTTAAGAGGGCTACCGGTATGACGCCATCAGAATATAGTAAACGCAAAGATTCAGATGTCCGGATTTAACTTCTTAGGACATCCTTCGCATCTGAAACCCTTTAAACCTGAGATTTAGCAAATATTTTTGAGGAGGTTTAAATACGACCAATGCAAAGCAAACAGGTCTTTTTTGTTACATTTTTTATGGGACTCTGTGTTGTTGTCCGTCCTCAGCAGCACCTAAACCTGGATTT
The DNA here is from genome assembly GCA_028284285.1 of Croceivirga sp. Taxonomy (GTDB): domain Bacteria; phylum Bacteroidota; class Bacteroidia; order Flavobacteriales; family Flavobacteriaceae; genus Croceivirga. The sequence goes on along the minus strand of JANQSA010000025.1, from coordinate 43,517 downwards.
TGAACGCTTGAGCGTTGAACACCCTGTACGACCCTGGGGATGGAACAAAACCAACTACGCTTCGGTGACCACTCAGTTGGATAGTGGCGTCACTTACAACGGCAGATTCAGCCTAAAACTTGTTGGGGATTCTATTTCCACCCCGGATACTCCACAAATCATACGTCATGGATTGGAACCTCATGTATTGAAATCGAAGACTATTGTTGTCTCTGGTAGAGTTAAGGCAAGATCCTTAAAAGGATTTGCCTGGTTTTCAATAAGCGACGGTTTTGAAAATGAAGTAACCTCTGAAAAGTTATCCGGTAGTACCGACTGGCAGCCGGTTGCTGTTGCATTTAAAGTCACAGACACCTCCCGCTTGGTTAATCTTAATCTGTATCATGCCGGGGAAGGGACATCTTGGTTCGATGACTTTAAACTTTCCGTAGAGGGGAAAGAGTATACTTCCCTGCCCGTTGCCTCTGGTTTTAATAAAAATCAGCTATCATACTTAAGAAAAATGTCGACCCCAATCACAAGTTTCGAACCCCTAACGGAAGAAGATCTACAGGATTTCAAAGACCTGACACCTTTTAAGGACCTGGTTGGGTCTGCAAAAATCATTGCCCTGGGCGAGTCTACCCATGGAACTAGTGAGTTCTTTAAACTGAAACACAGAATTCTTCAATATGCAGTTCAAGCGCTTGGGGTGAGACTTTTTGCCTTGGAGGCTAACATGGTTACCACAGAAAAAATCAATACTTACGTAAAAACGGGAGAAGGTACCGCCCTGGGGAGTATGGCCGGTATTTTTATGGTTTGGTACACTGAGGAGGTACGGGACTTAATTGAATGGGTTAGAGCCTACAATACCATCCACCCTAAGGATCAAATAGAATTTGTAGGTTTTGACGTTCAGGAACTGAAACCGCCTCTGGATAGCCTTTATGGCTTTTTGAAACAAAGATCCTTACCCCTCTACTACAGCTCGAAAAAACGACTATCCGATTTAGAGAAGCGGGGCACCAACCCTTTTGTGATCTCAGACAGTACTAAGCGCAATTGGTTTAAAGTGGCGACCACGGTTTATAACAAGGTTAAAAACCAGAGTGTGGAATGGTTGGTTAATTCTACAACAACCAAAGAAAAGGATGAAATCTTGTGGGGACTGCAATATGCAAATCTCGTAAAGCAGTATACAGAAAATGTGTACCGGGGTCATCTATCGTTCTACCGGGACCAGGCTATGGCCAATAATATTTCATGGTCGTTAAACCGAAAGGGTCGTGATACCAAAATACTTATATGGGCGCATGATTATCATATCAGTAAAGGGAAACACCCAAACCTCAATTACAATATTTATTCTGGTCTTTCAATGGGACATCATTTATCAAAAGTATTTGGCAACAACTATAAAGCCTTTGCGCTTTCAACCTACCAGGGTAATTATTGGGCAATGAAAAGTTACACCAACTACGAGCAAGTGGCTTGTCCACTTTTTCCAAGCCCGGAGGGCAGTCTGGATGAAGCACTTCACCAAATTACCACAGCCCACCCTCAATCTCCAGGAATGTTTCTGAACCTTAGTGAAGCGAGACAGATTGAATGGCTGATTCAGCCCTTACCTATGCGCTTTGCCAATCACGTGAATATCGATTATGGCTATTGGACCCGCTATTCCATCCCTTTTCAGTTTGATGGTATCTTTTTTATTGATAAGACCTCATCGGCCAAACCTCTTTAAACGTTATATCGATGGGAATCAGCAAGACCCCGCTTTTGGCTTATATTTATTTGCGACTTTTTTCGGATTGGGCCAGCTTATAACCAATGAGGACTTTGCCCTTGAGATGAAGTCAAACACAAGACCTGCATAATGATCCTAATCTTTTTTACTCCTTAAGACCTGCTTATGGACAAGTAAATACTGATTTTCAATCAAAAACGTCTATTGATGTCAATGCCCATTTCTCTTGTTGTAATGTATAAATGAGATACCAACTTTTATCTGTATAGTGCTCCTGGAATCTTAGGGTCTTGACAAATGATTTATCCCCCTCGGTCATTCCCCTTACACTAAAATCTACATCAAATAGTTCGTGTTTGTTACCTACCGTCATCAAAAAATCAATGAATGTCTTTTTATCCGGCCAGGTTTGACTTTTAAACTTGTCATCTACAATTTCTTCCAGTTCTTTTCTTTTTCCGTTAATGATGGCATCTATAAAACCTTGAAAGCCTGCGCTTAGGTTCTGAAACGTTTGCCTGATAAGTTTGGGATCGGTTTGGGGCGCCGCAACCACTTCAGGGCATGTATCCGGTTTAAGGACTTTACAAGATAATTCCAGTGCTTCACGAATTCCCCAATTGCTGCCCCTATTGGAAACAATTGCGATGCTTAGATGGTATTTAGGGTAAATGGCAAGTATTGAATGGGTTCCATCCATATGGCCATCGTGGTAGTACATTTCTGAGCCGTCTTTGAGCTTTTGTATCATCCAGCCTAAGCCATAGGCTGTTTCCGTACCATCGGTAAGCGTAGTATTGGTAAACAGCTGTTCTTTGAGTTCCTCACTTATAAAATCATCTGATAAAAAAGCGCTCCCGAAGTTTACTAAATCCTGTACCGTAGCATACATGCCACCACCCGGAATGTTGTAACTCAAATCTATTTCCGGGATTACATTTTCGTTATCCTGATAGAACTTAGACAACTGCGGATGATTGTTCTCAGGTTTTCTTAAAAACGTATGCCGCATCTCTAAAGGATCCAAAATGGTATCCTGCACATATTTCTCGAAAGCTTGTCCCGAGGCCTTTTCAACAATGGCACCGATTAAATCAATGCCATAACTTGAGTATTGGTGCTTTTCTCCCGGACTAAACTCAAGTTCATCATTGATAAATATGTCCAGAGCATCAACCACATTGTCATAGTATGGATAGTTTTCTGTCTTTTCATTGTATTTATAATGCCGTATACCCGAAGTATGTGAAAGCACCTGTTTTATGGTTACTTTTTGATTCGAAACTTGGAAAAAGTCATTAACATCATCAGAAAAGTTTACCGTATTGTTTTCGGCCATTTTAGCAATTGCTGCGGTAGTGATTAACTTGGAAACCGATGCAATTCTATATATGGTATTGGGTAATGCTTTCTTTTTCGCATTGAGGTCAGAAAAGCCCGAGCCGTATTCCCAAACGGTTTTTCCATTAACTGCTACTGCAGCAGAGATACCAGGAGTGTTTTTGTGTACCCGCAGGGTATCCAAATAGTTATTGGCCGCTGTTACTGTGGCCCGGTCGAGTTGCTCTTTTTGACCAATGCCTTGAAATACAGAAAGAACTATTGCCAAAAAGAATAGGTCTTGAAGTTTTAAAATAACATGTTTCATTTTTTAGATCTTTTAAAAAAAAGTACTCCTCTTCCACTCACCCTGCCATTTGACCGAATGAAGAAATTCCATAGCCTCAGAAAAAGGACCAGTATTCGATACCCGACTGTTTTTATGAGGTTAACCCACTATCCCTTTTCTGAGCCTATATTCATGATTTTCCCGCCTGGATCAATACAGCAATTTCATGATTTATATCCTAGTACTTTAGTTGACCTTAGTCTCGCTGATCGATACTGATAGGATTCTATTCAAATACCCCAATCTTTTTGAGCCATGGTTTTATAATACTGACAAAATCTTCGTATTTCCCAGTGTGAACATTAGCAGACCCGTGACCGACATCTTTTACTATTTTAATGTCAAAATTAGGTTTATTGAGTTCTTTTAATCTACGGATAGATTCATCCACCGGTACCGATCTATCGTGGGTGCCAAATTGCCATAATATTCTGGTGTTCAAATCCCTGATTACAGGAATGGGGTCGTAAATGGGATCGCCACTAAAATCTTTTAACTTCTTGTCGGCTTGCTCAATAGACATCCCTTTTGGCATATTGTTTTCATTAGTTAAAGCACTAAAATAATTTTCTGCACCCACTGAAACGGCTGGGCCTGAAAGTGAAACAATAAAACCAAACGAACGATCCATTTTTGCTGCTATAGGCATTATCCAACCTGCCTGGCTGGGACCCATCATGCCAATTTTGCCGGTATCTACTTCTGGTTGTTCTTTTAACCACTGAAGCTGCGCTACTAAATCTGATGCTAAATCCGAAAAGATATGTCTTGAGTTTTTGACAGAGGCATCATATTCTCCTTCAGAATTGCCTACACCCCTTTTGTCACAGGCCAGGACCACTGCACCCATTTTTAAGCCCAGGTAGATATAGTAGCCCAAATTGTATTGCGTGGTAGGCCCGGAACCGTGAGCCAAAATGAATGCAGGAACTTTTTGACCGGGTGCAATTCTTGGATAGTAAATCGCCCCACTTAGCATTATTTCCCCACTTTTAATTTGTATATGTTTACGACTATACTCTTCAATCCATAACCTACTGGCCCTGTATGGACTTGAGCCTAATTCTTCGATTTCTCCGTACACCAGCTCCAGTGGTTGAGGAATACCGGCATTTGCAATACTTTCTTTTAATTCTTGCTCAGTTAAGGAAATAATTGGCATATTACAAACATCACATACGCCAGGTTTGTCATATGCTTTCACATCACATGGAGAATTGCAAGGTGTGCAATAGTATTTTTTTGATGTTTCCTGGCCAATAAGCGCATAGCTCCATATTAGCGTAAAAACGAATAGAATTATCGATTTTTCCTTCATCAGTCAGATTCTTTATGGTTAAAGTTTTTAAATGCTGGTTTTTACTCTCAAGCCAAGCGGTATGATTATTTTTCTAATAGTTTTAACCTACCCAGAGCATTGGATTGTGAAGGGTTGATTTCCAGGACTTTTTGATACAGTTCCATGGCCTCTGATCTTTGCCCTGTTGATTCCATGACAAAGCCTTTAAAAAGATAAGGATAGTCCCATTTTGGATACATTTCAATAAGATAATCCATCACCTTAATGGCATTTTCATGATTTTTTGAATCGATATATCCTCTTCCAATTAAAAATATGTCCTGTCTGTTGGGGATGTACAATTGCTTACCCTCCGTTTTCCATTTTGTTTCCAGGGCAATAACGGAATCGGCTGGCTGGCTCAACAGTACGCTAAAGAATTCTTTGGTACCATCCGGCCTGGCCAGGGCCTCATCATCAAATCCCAACGCAATATTGGTCAACTTGTTGGTTAATTCGCCTATATGGGCAGGCAGCCTATTGCTGAGTATAATAACCACAATATCATGCTTTGAAAGAATTGAGATCTTGGTTGAAAAACCCGGGCTTCCACCATCGTGATGAATGTTAGTAGCTTGTGTTTTTTTATTGACCGGAGGCCACACGTAAGTAGCTACAAACCAGCCATAACTATATCGCCCTGCTTGTCTTTTAAGTAGTCTTTCCCGATTTTTCTTATTGAAAAAATCACCATCCATAACCGCCCTTGCCCACAGGAAAAGGTCTTCGGCAGTAGAATAAATTGAGCCTGCACCAATAACATATGATTTATCTTCATAGCCGGCATTAATAACTTCATCGGGCAGGGCAACATAACCCTTGGCCATATGCGTTGTTTTCCTTTTACTGGTTTCGTGACCAGTATTGAGCATTTTTAAAGGTCTAAAGAGCAATTCGTCCATGGCTTTACCAAAAGACAAACCAGTGACATCCTCAATGATAGCAGCAGCCACGGCATAACCCAAGTTGGAATAAGACCACTGGGTGCCCGGTTTGAAAAACAACTCTGATCGGTTAATAAGGGCCATAACCTCATCCAGAGATATAAAAGACTGACCCAGGTTCTTTTCGGTAAGCGATTCTATATCACGTCCCAATCCACTTGAGTGTGATAAAATTTGATGTAGTGTGATTTTTTTAGCTAAATCAGGGTTAAGCCTTGAAGTATATTCAATTACAGGCCTGTCTAAACTTAGCTTTCCTTTTTGCTCCAATACTAATAGGGCGGCAGCAGTAAGCTGTTTTGAGATGGACGCCAGCCTGAATTTTGTTGTACTGGTATTCACAATTCCTTTTTCAACATCTGCATTTCCGTAACTTTTGTTGAACAAAATCCGTTCTCCCTGAGCAATCAAAATACTACCACTAAAACCAAGGTTTTCTCCGTAAGAATCAGCTATTTGCTGAATCCGTTCGATGCTTTTTCCGGATACGGCTAAATCTGGCTGTTGCGAAGAACAGGAAGATGTAAAAAAAAGCGATATGAATATGAAAGCTTTTAAAAATAGCTTAATCCTTTTCATGTTGTAGTAATTTATCGATTAGCACCTCCAACTGGCCACTTGAAGGTTTGGGGAGGTTTTCATGTATCACCTTGCCTTTGGCATCTAAAAGAATATACCTGGGGATTTGTTTGATTTCCAGTTCATGTATCAAGAGCTTGCTCTTGTCAAAAGGATATGGCCAACGGGTTAAGTCATTGCCGAAAGCAGTAATAAGCCATAAGAAGATAATAATAAATCGGCTCAGCATATTCCGTTATTTTTTCACCCTGTTGTTCTCAATCATCTGCTTTACATGTTCAAGAAATCGCTCATTTCTCTCCTTTTCCGGCTTTTTGAGCAGTAGCTCTTTCGCCTGGTTAAAATGGATAAGAGCTTTCTCCGTATCACCCATTTCCATATAGCCCTCGCCCAAGGTGTAGATAGCATTGACAGAATTGGGGAAATACTTAACGTTCAATTTCAATATTTCCAGCCCCTTGTCAGTCTCTTCCCCATCCCAAAAAACACCGGCTATCCTATTGAGTTCAGATTCACTTAAATAATAATTGACAGTATCTTTTCGATACTGCCTTATGGTTTCTGAAATCATCGAATTGTTTTGATTGCTACCCTTTATGACCTCGTCTGCAATTGATTTTTTGGGTAATTTATAGCTTTGGGCGGTCATGATAGCAAGAATCGCATTCTTTATCTTTTCAGTATACTTACTATGGGCATTGGAGTACAGGATAAGGGTCAATTCAATATCCGGGTAATAATGAAACCTTGCCTTAAGACCAGGGGATCCGCCATTATGGTATATCACCTTTCCATAAGCATCCAAACTATCCAATTGAAATCCATAGCCAACATCAAATTTTGAGTGTCGTTTATCTTTCGGGATTTCTACAATAGAGGAAGTAACGGCCAGTTGCTGAAGCTTAGGGGATACAAAATTGTTTTTGAACAATGCCCTATTCCATTTCCAGACATCTTCCAGTGTGGAGGATACTCTATCATCTCCCAACTTTCCGTTCAAATAATATTCTTCTTTTTGGGACGGTAAGTCGATTACTTTTTGGTTTGTTCCGGAAAAAGGGTCAAGGATATATTCATTGGCATAGTTTTCTATTCTATCCTTATTCAGGAAGGTGTAGGTCTGGGTGTGATTCATTTCCAAAGGGGTGAAAATATGTTGCCTTAAGTATTCTGAAAAGCTCAGGCCACTTATTTTTTCTACAATTGATGCCAGGAACACATAACCGACATTGCAGTAGGAAAACGCTGTGCCGGCCTTAAAAAAAAGTTTGGGTCTTTCATTTTCATACATCTCAATAACATCACTGTTTGTAGCGATCTTGGTAGGGTCCCATTTGTTTTTGAACAGTGGATTGTACGGATACAGGCCTGAGGTATGATTCAGCAGATGCTTTATAGTAACGTCCGGATACGGCAGCTTAGGGAAGAAATCAGTTAGTTTATCTTCAAAAGAAAGTTTGCCTTGTCCAATTAACTGCAAAACAGCCACTGCAGTAAAGGTCTTGGATATGGAAGATGTGTGAAAAACGGTTTGCTCATTTAGTCCCTGAGCGGTTTCAAAATTGGCATACCCATACGATTTCTTGAGTATAACGTCATTGTTTTTGGCAACTAATACCCCTCCATTAAACTGTTCATTCGCATTAAGTTGGGTTAACAGATCATCAATAGCTATAAACTCTGCACTTTTTTTAGTTTTTTCGGAAGCACAAGACATGCAAAGCACAGATATTGTTATTAAAAGAAGGTGCTTCATCTATTTAAAATTTTCAGACGCCTTTCCTGTATGCACTTCTAAAACCGCCTTATCCACTAACTTCCATTAGAATTGCAATACTTCTTTTAAGAAAAGGTTTTCATCAATTCCCTCTTCATAAAACCATATATCCCGTAACTTTCTGTCGATAAGCATTTGTATTTGATCGCCTCTAAAAGGCGAATCCTTTTGGGACGCATTGCCATAGCCTAAAATCCCTTTTGCTTTTATGGTTTTACCAAACTCAACTACACCCGTATAGGCAGAACCACCTAAAAGCGTAAAAGCAGTTGCCGACATTGGGCGATAAAACCCTGCGTTAAAACTGCCCAGTTCATTAAGCCCCAATCCACCGTCAAAAGATTGATCGGCATAATGTATTTTAAAAACGTCTCCCCATTGGACGTCCAGGCTTCCATATCTTTCTTTGGTCTCCTGTACTGCTGAGAAAAGCTTTCCCTTTGCTTCTTCGGTAAGCTGTTTTGGTGTATGTAACGGGTCTTTTTCATTAAGTTCCTCGATAAAAAGCTTGGATGATTTGCTATGATTATACCACGTATAAAACAGTACAGCTCCCTTGCTGTTGGTATCAAGTTTTCTGTCCCAATCACTTAATACCTTCGCGGCCTTTTGCATATGACTGTCCTCAGACTTTTTAGCAAATGCAACCAACTCATCTACCGTCTGATCGGCCAATTCCGAGTAGGTTGAAGATTGCATCCGAACCACATCATCAAAACGCAATGTGGTGTTTGAAAGCAGCATTTTTATGGATCGTTTGCTTCTAAGGTCGAAATTCTGAAAAGGTTCAGGCGCAATATAATCAGGATAGCCATCTGGTTTTTTGATAAATGGATATGTACTTGACCAGGGGCCATTGTTTGAGTTGGCTACAAAACCGGAAGTCGGATTTTTTATTTTTGGCAGGTCTTCATAGAGTACATAGTCTTTTACCAAGGCCCCGGGCTTCGTGGAAGGTACTATTTGCGACCAATCGTTTAGGTTTCCTGATGGGCGCTTGGGGATGATACCATTATACAGATAAAAAATGTCTCCGTGCCTATCTGCATACACAATGTTTTGTAACGGTAATTGTTGCATTTTCAGCGCATTCTCAAATTCCTTCAGGTTTTTTGAGGTGGCCATCCTGATAAATTGCTTCGTAAAAAATGGCCGATCAAACCCTGAGAGCCGCAATGCCAATGCTTTATTGCCCTTTTCCTCAATGATGTATCCAAAATCGGATTGTTTAATTTGAACAGGTTGACTAATGACCTGATCTTTCTGCCGGATTTTTAACGTATCCGTTTCTAGCTGTAATGGTTTCCATTTACCATTAACCCTATACTGGTTGTCCTTTATTTGCAGCTCAACCAAATCCATGGCATCAGCCTGGTTAAAGGTTAAGCCCCAACCCAGATGCTCATTAAATCCCATAGCTATAGAAGGGCTTCCCAATAAGGTAATACCATATGCATTGAAGGTATCACTTTGTAAATGTGCTTCAAAAAACAGGTAATCATCAAACCAGGGCGGATGTGGCTGAATAAGCAACAGCGAATGGCCGCTTTGAGATTTAGAAGGTGCAATGGCCCAGGCATTGGAACCGCTATTTTTCCAACCCGCTGCCTGAGGCTGTAGTGCAAAGGCACCTACCATTAGGTGGTAACTAACTTGTAGCTTCGCTAAAGGGTCGGTTACTTTAATAGGTAATACCACCTTTAGTTCATTATCGATGCTTTCAGGATGGGCGTTAGCATACGCATTCATACCGTCCACAAAAGCAGAAAGACTGCGTTTTGTTTCTTCATCCTGTAAATTGTACCATTGAAGGGCTCTTTTAGGAATGTCCAGTTGCCTAATTAATCGGTCGTTTGCCGTATTTTGGTCACCCTCCCAATATTCAGCTGAACGCCCCCTGGCTTTTCCAAAACCTTTTAGAATAAGGTTACCATGAGCTTTCATTTGTGCCCAACCAAAACCATAAAACACTTCTTTTTGGGTTGTACCTTTAATATGGGGTACCCCCCACGTATCCCATTTGATTTCAGATGAATTTGGCTTTTGAGAAATACTACAGCTACTAATACAAACCATTAACATCAGCGGAAAAAACCGCCCTAAATCTTTCACTTTGCTTTTGTTTTTTGATTCCGTACAATGTTAGTGGAAGTACAATACAATGGTGTTCTAATTCAGGAATCAGAACATTTTTAGTGGTGTTTTTTACTGTATTGCGAGGGGGTGAGGCCTGTTTTACTTTTAAAAACCGTATTGAAAACCGATCGGGAATTAAAGCCTACACTATACATCACTTCCTTAATGGTTAAAGAAGGTTTTTGTTTTTTTGCCAATTTCCGTTTTGCATCTTCAATTCTATAGGTATTTACAAAGTCAGCAAAGTTTTTTTTGAAGATCGTATTAATGGTTTGTGAAACTGTTTTTTCGTGTTCATGTATTGCCTCTGCTAACATAGTTATGTTTAAGCTCGGATTTAAGTAAGGGGTTTCACTCTTCATATAGATTTGCAACGTATTGGCCACTTTCTGTAACTTTTCGTTGTTCAGCCCCACTTTGTTTTTGCCATACTCGTGTAACGCTTTGATGTCCGAATCGGAAATTTGCTGAAAGGACTGAGGTCTTTTTATACCTTGAAAAACGATGAGATTGACCAGTAGCAAAACAACAATTTGCACCACCACTTCCATAGAAACAGGGAACTCTCCAAAACGCACCACAGGCACCTGTTGCTGAATAATGTTAAGAATAACAATGGACATCGTAATCCCAAGCATTAGCAGTAACCATTTTATTTCGGAATGTGTTAATTGCGAAGACACGTTTTTAAGTGCTTTTTTATACACAAAGATTTCAAACAATGCCGCAATACAATATGCCAGCATAGTGGGAAGAAGCAAAATTCCTAAAATGGAACATATGGCATACCCCATTAAGGTTGAAAAAATGATCAGTAAAAAAGGAAGAAAGTGCAGCCAATACAACGGTTTAAAAACAGCATCTCTTTTCAAATGAAATCTTATATAGAAAAAAAGTAAAGGGCCGTATAAATAGCCGTAGGCACAACTGTATGGCGGCAACACCTCAAGAAAGTAATTGTTAGTGTATAAAATATTATATAAAAAGTGTACCCCAAGTGTTAAAAGCGTTGCTACCAGGAACGTATTGCTTTTTCTTCTGCTAAACCTGGGGGTAAGCAGTACTATTGAGAACAATACGCTCTGCCATATAATTATGATATGAATAGTGTTTACCAACTCCAGCGTCATTCGTAATTGTATTGATGCCTCAATATATAAGATGCATAAGAATTTGAAATCGTTATATCCAACTTTCTTGTGCCATTTTAAAATTTGGGTCGAAGGCTAGTCGGGACTAAAAACAACAAATTATGGAATTCTTACTTGGGTAAGGACAATAATCCACATTAAGGCCTCAAGAAACCTTCCATTTAATTGGAACAGTTTCTCAGCATCCTATTTTCCCGGATCACTGTACGATGACCGTCTCGCAGAACAATCGGGTTCCCTGTTCACAGGCGGGGGTAACAATCCTCAGACAGATCTCATACTCACCGGGCCCTGAGGGTATGTTTCCGGTATTCCCGGAAAGGAAATTATAAACAAACGCATTGTTGCCGGCATCCCCCGCTAATAGTCCGTCAATATACCAATAGTGCAGCCCTTCGTCTCTTGGAAAGGAGGAGGTGAAACTGAATACCCCACTACCCCTGTCCTCTGTAGTAAAGACCGATTGAGGGCAGGGTGCGATTTGATCTACTGTCAAGGTCTTACAGATTACTTCCGAGCCTTGAGGGCAATCCGTAGTCTGTATCTGCAAACATATCTCATAATCCCCGGGACCTGTTCCATAAGGATCGTCCACTTGTAGCGCATTGGAATATTCAAATGGGCGGAACACCTGGTTGAGCGCGGCCACTTCTCCTTGAAAAAACCAATAATACTGTCCAATCTCATCAGCTGTTGCGCCAATTACAAAACTCAAATGTTGGGGCTCCAATATCGTAAAGTCCGCAACAGGGCATGTACCGGCGGTAGAGGTAACAGTAATAGTATCGCAAAAGAGCTCGGAACCCTCCGGGCAATCCGGGGTCTGGATTCTTAGGCAAATATCGTAATCTCCCGGTCCATAGGGAACATTACCGGAATTGTCCAACAGGAAATCATATTCAAAGGTAGGGCTACCGGCATCCCCTGCCAGGATGTCATCAATATACCAATAGAAAATTCCCTGTTCTACGGGCGGGGCACTGAACCTGAAGGTACCTGGTCTTGTTTCTTCCGTGGTAAATCCCGGGTTAGGGCACTTTTCAGGAGGAGATGCAATGATAACCACCTCGCAATGACGGTCGGGATTTCGTGTACCCCTGGCTAGCTCAATGTCCAAACAAACGGTATGTTCCTCGCCAAAAGGTGGTTTGCCCGTTATTTCGGAAAAAAAATCGTACGTAATACTAGGGGAGGTAGTCACACTCACGAGGGAATCGTTAATATACCAGTGATAAAGGGCATCATCCCTCTTGGTCACCGCTTCAAACGTAAAGACTCCGGTTACGGGATCCAATAGCATATCAAACTCTTCGTTTATTGGCAAAGGTGAGTTCTCCGTTTCGTTTTCACAGGCTAGTAATAAAACGAAAAACGTTAAAATGGGGATACTGTACAAATAACGATTCATAGCTTGTTTATTGGTAAGTTGATATATCTCACTAACGGCTGATTAGGGGATATGGTATCAGGATTCGTATCGTTTGATCCGGTTGCGCCATTGCATTGTTAAAATAGTTGTTTTTTGATAGTATTATCATCTCTGATAAGGAAAACACCCCTTACGAATCAGCTAATCGATTGAAGGATTGGATAAACGATACTCACTCTGGCGGTTCCATATCCAAAACCAAAATATGGAGGGAAACCGGAGAGTACCCCCGGATGTACCCAACGAGGCGATCGGATTTTAAGCAAAGGGAATTCATATTTGCTGTGTCCAAAAAAGGAGTATAAATGAAACCGGGAACGGGTGATTTAAATTCAATCTACCTTTTTTAACCCGGAAACATGGGATGATACCGCTTTCCAGGTGCCCTCCCGTTTTATCAAAACATTACTGGATTGATAAGTAGTTTCTAATGAGTCATTAAAAATATGCCCTGTTCCACATAGCAAAGCGGTCCCATTAGGCAGGATGTCCAGGCGTTTGATTTCATAAAAAAAGGAATCCTGTTGCGTGGTATTCGTCTTGATCCAGTCCAATTCGTCCCTTTTGGTTGTCCAATTCCCGCTGGCATCTATCATCTGAAAATCATCTCCCAGAATAGCATGTAGTAATACGGTATCCTGTTCCCGATACGCTTTTGGCCAATCCACCTCCTTTAAATGCTTGAGTATTTCTTGGTCCTTACTTGAAATGGCTTGGACCTGTTCTGTCCGGCCAGTCGTTTTTTGTTCCTGGATGCAGGATAAAAAACAAGGGAGGATTGAAATATATAGAACACATTTTTTCATGATTCTCGGAGTTAAGGGTTATCGAACGAATGTATAGCTGTATTTCACTGTAAAGAGTTGATTGTTATAATAGGGCAATCCGGGAACTTCCTGAGCTCGTTCCGTATTGAAATCCTGGTTGTATACAAAATAGAAGTCATGACCATCCTTGAAATTGTAACGAAGCCGAACTGCTGCAAAAACCTGGTCGGAAATTGAATTATACTGCGTCGTTAGACTGCCCGAAAGATGCAAATTATAGGCCCAGTTCAAACGTACCTGCGGAACATGTATCCATTCGCTAACATCCCTGACATCAAAATTGAGGTAATTTAAACGATAGGATCCTTCCATCGTAAAGTGTTCATTTATATTCCATTCCGGGGAAATTCGAATTTCCAGATTCTCGCCGTCAAAAAACTGCCCATATTCCACAGCGATGGGAAATTTAAAGGAACGCCGGGTTCCTGTAGTATACGACGCCCCAAAAAGAGCAAAGAAATAACTTCCTTCGGGAATGGTAATGGTATTGGAAAACTCCAAAGGTTCCTGCAAAAACTCATACTGTTGTTGGGCAAACAAAGAAATCTCATCACCGGAAAAAAATCTTCCGATCCATTGGCTCCTGTTGCCCCAGGTGAGTAGCTCTGAAAAATCGGTGGTGTAATATGTGTCCGACCATACTGGTATCCACCGCTGGTACTGAAAAACGTGTTCCTCCGGGTTGTTATTGAACTTACCCCAATTCAATTGGGTATTGTTATTGTGATGTCTTTCACGTTGCAAGAACGCCATACTCGGATTGAAATCTTCTCCTGAAAACTCATAGGTTATCCTGTAGAACCAGCCATCTTGTTTACGCTTGTCCCAGAGCAGGGCCATCCGTGTGTTATCTAAGCCATAAGAAGCTATTTCACTGTAATTTTCACCCTCAACGCTGGTTACCACCGAACCGATAAAAAAGTTATCGTTGCCTAAATCAACCATGGCATCAATTCCCAAAGCAGTATTGACATAATCATTTCTAAGCTGGTTCGTAGCCATAAGGCCAAGAAAAGAACGATTGTTGAACATCTTTTTTCGAAATCGAAGCACACTGAAATTCTCTGAGGGGAGAGCGTCCTCATCAACTCGGGTTCCCTCAGTTTGTAAAGAAAGCAAGCCGATGTCCCAATTTCCCAATTCACCGGTAAACCGTATGCCGCCAATAATTGGAATCAACTGACCCTCATTGATGCCAATAACACGGCTGTAAAACAACTGGGATGACCGCCCCAGACTAAAATCAAAGAGCCCGGCTTGCTCCTGGAAGAACTTTCGTCGCTCCGGAAAAAACAGGGAAGCCCGGGTAAGGTTTATCAATTGATCGTCGATTTCAACCTGAGAGAAGTCTGTGTTCAGGGTAGCATCCAATGTAAGGCTTGGGGTTATTCCCAAACGCACATCCAAACCTGCATCCAATTCATTTAAAGTGTTTTTTTGATAGGTGGAGGCTTGTTCATTTAAGAAATAACTATTCTGGTTAGCACCTAGGATGTATGGTGTGATTTGCAAATCTTTTCTGGGCTGCAGCCCTTCAAAAACAACAGGTTGTTTCAATGAGGGCATCTCATTGGCCCCTGAGATATTTTGTGGGATTCTGGGGTATACCATTAATTTGTTCTCATGGTTGATGGTGCGATGGCCCGAGATGGCCGCAGTCACTTCTCCATTTCTGATTTCAAAGCGTAGATTAGACAATGGGATCCGATATTCGGCCTGCCAGCCCTGTTCAGTCATCCGGGTTTTTCCTTCCCAGATCATATCATAAGCTGGGTTATTGGTCGACCGTCCGAGTGGTATATTATTGTTGGCTATCGCCATGTCATATCGTGCTCCGGAGGGATAGATACTGAAGACAAAAGCATTCTTTTGGGTACGGTTCGGATCTATTTGAAAGGCAAAGAAGTCATCACCATACCACCCATCCCGGATAAGGTTCCTGTTTATTATCTTGTTAGGTTGACTGTCTTTGGCATCCAGACCAACATAAAGATACCGGTTGTCAAATGTGATGTAAAATGTGGTCAGGGAATCCCTTTTCCCCCAGTCCGGCCGCCACTCCATAAAACCAAAATTAGCCGCTTCCTTCCAAAGGGTTTCGTCCAGGAATCCATCCAAAACAAGCGCCTTATCCGTTTTTTGGATACGCTTTACCGTATCCAGATAGGTCTGAGCCCATGAGGCTTCAGAAAGTAAAAACAAGAGCAGGCTGATACCCATTTCAGACAAACGCATAAATAGTGGTTTCCTGTAAAACTACTCGTGTATTTTACCGGTATCTAAAACAGATATGTAGAACGCAGAAAAAACAGGGTAAGTTGCGAAATGGGCTATGAAATATGGTTTTGGTAAGTACGACTGAACTTTACCGAAGCCCCGCATTTTAAGGTTAATGTGCCGTCACCGTTTTTGTTCCTTCGTATCATTCGTATGGTATGGGCATTGACCAGGAAGGAGCGGTGTACCCTCTTGAAATTGTAGGGTTTAAGTTCATCCTCAAGGGATTTCAGACTTTGGTATTTGATGAACTTGCCTTGAGCTGTATGTAATACAACACAATTGTTCGAGGCTTCCACATGTGATATCTCCGTGGGGTCCAATAACAATTTGGAGCTACCTTTGGAAACTTCTACTTTACCCGTTGACTCTTTCATATTTCCCGCTTCCCTGGTGCCGTTGTTCTCTTTTTGGTGATTCACGAAAAAGAACAACAAAGCGAAGTAGCAAAACAAGTTCACCGCTATGTTGTTCGTTAAGCTGGCATTAATAAAACCAAAGCTAGGAGAGGTACAATTATATATGGTGGTCATTAAAAAGATAAGTAACATCTGTCCGATAAGGATATTTGCCGTAGCTAACGAAAGGCCCATTCCGCCTTGAATACATAATTGTTTGGTGCTAAATCCTCCGTTCCAACGGTTAGCGAATACGGCTATTTTTCCCGAAATAGCGCGCCAGAAAACAAATCCGGATAGCGCAACGATTCCCAACTCAGTAAAACATACCACGCCCAGGCTCTCCTGAAAAAGACGGCCTACAAGGAGGTTCAAGAGTACGAAAATGGTGATAATGGAAACCGGTTTTTTCAAGCCTTATTGCTGTTTCCTTAAAAGTACAAACTGGTTTCTTCTAACTGAAATCGATGATGTTAAATCTGCTATGAAGGAATGCATAGGTTTTTCTAGAGGAACAAGGCCTTAAAGAGGAACAAGTCCAACTAAAATAAAAACACCCTAGGCTAAGCCGTTCAGAATGCTCCGCTTACCCTTTATTTTCCTCAACCTGCCACTTTTGGATTGGGAAGTTCTTAATCCATAGATAAATTAGACAGCTGTTTGGAAATAAGTTTATGAAAAATGAAGCAACTTTTATCAAGATTTCGGCAATATGCGCTTTCACAACCGCTGTAACTACCACCCTGCTGTGGTTGCTCCCAAAGCTGTATGCTGTGCCACAGGATTTTGATGAGGCTGTGGCCCTTGCTAAAAACCCCCTATATATGGCCCGACAATGGGTTAACCTATTGCATATTCCTTTGGCATTGACCGCTTATTTCGGCCTGACTTATGTTTTAAGAAAAAGAGAACTTCCCAAGGTAGGTCTTGGGATGATTTGGTTTTTGATTTGGGGAGTTGTGGAAATGATGGGCATTTCCGGAATTATATTTTCCGTAAATGGAAATTGGAGGGCAAAATATGCGGAAGCAGCTCCATCGGAACAGGCGGTATTAAGAACAAATATCGAAAGCTACATGGCGCAATGGGACAGTATGTTCTTTGTATTGCTTATCGCGTTTTTGCTGGCAACCATTTTTTTTGGATGGGCCACATGGAGGGGCAAGGGATTGGAAAAGTTGTTGAGCTATCTCTTTTGGCTTGCCGCCCCTTTGACTTTTTTGATCATTCTTTCGGGCTATTTTGAGAAGGCATGGGCCGGGATAATTGTAACCTGGATGTATCCTTTATTGCAACCGATCAGCCGTTTTTTAATGGGGGTTGTAATTTTGAGGAAGGCTTCCTTAAAAAAGTAAACCATTTTTTGGATCACGCTCACTCTGCTCGGGTAGTCCACGGGGGTTGTTCTAAGAAAAAAGTTGGTCGGGCCTGCCCGACGTAGCCCTCCAAAAAATACCTTTAATCCTTATGCAGGCAGAAATAAAAATGTCCTCCTTCGCTCTTGGTATTCCTCGAGCTAGAGAGGGCGAAGTCGGGATAACTGGGTTTTCAGAGCAATTCGCTGTTGTAAATTATACCTCCCCCTCCCCTATACAACCTAACCGCTATAAGATTTAATACTTTGGGTAGCCGAACAGGTAACCTGTGTGGCGATGGGAAAGGAAAAACAATTGTGGATATGTTTAAGGAGACTAACCGTGGGTTGAGCGTTGTTGAGCGCTTTGGATAGTATGCCATGTCCTTCCTGTACGACAATAAATAGACGGGATAAGGAAATAATGTCCTCTTCTGTTGTGATTTCACTGTTTTTCCCTACATCAAGCAACAAAGGCTTCATTGTTGTTGGAACTACCACCTAGCCTGGGGATGGCCTGCCTCCATTCGCTTGAAGAAGTACAAACTATTACCACAAATACGCTGATAACCCTATCCATTGCCCAAATGGTTTTTATTCATTCAAAGAATCTTAAAGTTCATAGTTCTGATCCTTATGTTCGGCAATTGGTGCTTTTTAACCATTACCTATCCCATGACTTTTGTCGCGAAAATCATTTAAACATAAAACAAAATGGGATTGCAAAAGAAATTAAAAGGAAGGATAATTATTCTTTTATTATCAGGATGGAGTGTCTTAACGTATGCTCAGGAAAAAGTTGAACATAAAAAAACACAAATCACATTTATTTATCCATTGGGCATTCATGGGGTAAATGCTGTAAACTACACGAACAATGCTTCATTTAATCTACTTGTGGGGCTCAATGGTGGGGTGAATGGATTTGAATTTGGTGGTTTAGTGAATTATAACAAAGGAGATGTCAGAGGATTTCAATTCGGAGGATTAGCTAATGTGAACACCGGAAGTACCCAGGGAATCCAGATTTCCGGAATTACCAATATAGCCAATCAGGATTCCAGGGGGGTTCAGATGGGATTAACGAATATCGTTAGCGGGGAATATAAAGGGCTGCAACTAGGACTGTTCAATTATACCAAAAGACTCAATGGCGTACAGTTTGGACTGATCAATGTTGCAGATTCAATTTCTGGTGGGACTCCGATTGGACTTATCAATATTATAAAAAATGGTTACAAAACTGTAGAAGTTTCCGGTGGAGAAACACTTTTGGCGAATGCAAGTTTTAAATTTGGCGTAAGAGAGTTCTATACGATTCTCAAAACAGGCTATTCCCGTTTTGGAGATGAAAATGTTTACAGCGCCGGTTTGGGCTTCGGATCTTTGTTTTCGTTTGCCAAAAGACATGGAATTTCATTAGAGTTGAGCGGTAATAACATTCTTTATAATGGTAAATGGAAAGGCTTAAACATTTTAAGTAAGCTTGATCTTAATTTTCAGTATGCTCTCGATGATAAATTTAAAATAGTCGCCGGACCATCCTTTAACACCTATATCACGGATCAGAAAGTTGACGGTAAGTTCGGAACTTTAAATATTCCATACACCATTTTTGAAGATAGCAACGATGAAAGAATGATAAGCGCCTGGATAGGTTTTAATCTAGGTGTTGCTCTGGAACTTTAATTTTAAACATTCTATGCAGTTAAATGAAGAATTTCATGAAATCCAATAAAACAATGATATGGGCAACCTCTAGTATTGGGGTTGTCCTATATTTTCTTCTGTTGTTATATTTTCGATTGTTACTGACAGAGCATGAAGGAAGTTTATTTTCAAAACTAGTGCATGACTTCTTCTTCAATTTACCCGTACTTCTGGTCAATACCTTTATTATCTACAAGGTTGTACGGTTATTGAATCACTTTTTTTCCGCAAAGATTTACTTAAAGATAGTATTGGAAATTGTTTCCATTTTTTTCATTACCGTTGTACTGGTCTTTGCCATGGGTGTACTAATACTACTAACCCAAAATATCAGTGAGTTTGAACTAAAGGATCATGTCAACATTTTTGGCGACACTTTTGTGATGGGATTGCTTATCGGAGTGTTTACCCTTACGATTCTTGAAATACACTTTCAAATAAGAGCGAGTAAGGAAAAGGAGATTGAGAATGAACGACTCAATCAAGAGAACCTCAGCTTAAAATACGTACAGCTTAAGAATCAGATTAATCCACATTTTTTATTTAACAGTTTGAGCATTTTATCCGCTTTAACCAAATCTAATCAGGATAACGCCCTGTTATTTATTCAGAATCTTTCAGATATCTATCGTTATGTGCTTTTTCAGGATCAGAAAGATCTGGTTCCATTGAAAGAGGAGCTTGAATTCATAAAGAGTTTTATTGAAATACTCCAATCCAGATATGATGAAGGACTGCAGGTCAATTTTAATATTGATGATGCATCACTGAGCAAACAAATAATTCCGATGACGCTTCAATTGTTAATTGAAAATGCGGTTAAGCACAATATAGTAGATGAAAGATCTCCCTTGGTGGTCGATATAAAATCAGAAGGAAATGAGCTTGTGGTCTGCAACAACCTCAATAAAAAGATTGCTATCGCAAGAAGAAATAAAATAGGATTGGACATGATTAGAAAGAGATATAGGATCGTAAATAGTTCTGAGATTATAGTTACTCATGAAAAGGACAGATTTATTGTAAAAATCCCACTGATATGAACGTGTTAATAATAGAAGATGAGAGACTTTCAAGGAATCATTTAAAGACGGAGTTAAACCAACATTTTCCCGATGTTTTTGTGATTGGTGAAACTGCCTCGGTTAAATCCTCAATTGAATGGCTAAGGAGAAATCAAGTTGATCTGATCTTTATGGACATCCAATTATCAGACGGGTTATCTTTTGAAATTTTTAAACATGTTACCATTGAGGCTCCCATTATTTTCACTACTGCCTATGACAAATATGCTATTCAGGCATTCCAGGAAAATTCAATCGGGTATTTGTTAAAACCTATCTCCAGAACTAAGTTGAAAAACGCGATGAACAAATACAAAAATTTGTTCAATCAGGAAAAGGCGAACATTGATTTGAAAGAATTGGTTTCCTACTTCCAAAAGAACAGTTTTAGGCAGCGGATTTCTGTACAAATAGGTGATAAAATTAGTTTTATCAACATCAACGAGGTGGCCTACTTTTTCTCAGAAGAAACCGCAACTTTTGCCGTTCTCAAAAACGGGAAACGCAAAATAATTGACCACAGCCTTTCGGATTTGGAACAACAAATAAATCTGGATAGTTTTTTTCGTATAACAAGAAACTGCATCACCAATATTGAGTCTATTGCCTCTGTTCATCGATATTTTAATAGTCGTTTAAAAGTTGATTTAAAACCACTCTTTGACAGGGAGTTAATTATTAGCAGGGTTAGATCAATTGAGTTTAAAAAATGGCTTGACAGATAATAACGATAAACTCATCCGTCAATTATGCGGTAAAATCTGAATAAGGGAAAGTCCTTGAAATAACCATTGGAGAGATTGGGGGTAGTTCTAATTCTGCGGTGATACAATTTGCTGGATTTTATGGTGTATGGGACGGCCATCATTATACAGAAAGCAGGGTATAGCTTTTACAACGTGGATTCCCCATTTGGCAACTTTCATCTTTTTTCCCCGCCAGGTTCAACTTAGGTTCGTTGCGAATATGAAATCAGAACCTGAAGACCTGTAAACCATCACAATCAAAATATGAAATACGAACAATTCCAACAACTTGTCCTGGATACGGTATTCCAAACAATCCCGGTTTTTCCGGGAAGGTTTGATACCCAAACTTTGCCCGAAAAATAAAATGAGTTCAACTGGAAAACAGGTAATTCAATCTATCCAAAAGGAATGGGACACTGATGTTTTTGTCGAGTTTTAAAAGTGCCTTTTTGTTCAACTACTAAAAATTGGTGTTCCCAAAAATTCTCCTCAAAAAAAGGCCATTGACAAATTGAAAAAACGAGAAAATGAACATGTACAAAATACTACTCTTTGCTTTTTTAAGTGGGACCTGCTTTAAGGTCAGAGCGCAGGATAATTTGGAACAATTGACCAACTACATTAATGGTAGCCAGCTTGTCATGTATTCCGAATCTTCATATCTGAGTGATCATTCGGCAAGTGCCATAACCTATATTGACTTCTGTCCCAATGGCCGGTACAGCTATTCGTATGACGGTTCTTACACGGTCAAGGGAACTCAGCATACCAGCAATCGAAACAACAGGGCCTATGGAGCCGGGGTAGCAGAAAACCAGGGGCATTGGAAAGTTGTGGAACATCAGAGTTCCTATTATCTGGAAATAACGGATTATTTAGGCGCCAAAAGTTACTACCCTATTTATATGCAAAATTTATTGGCGGGAAAATGGAAGGTCAGCAATACCACCTATGCGTTTTCCTCCGGTACCGGCAGATGCCACTAAACGGAATACTCTGTAATGCCCGTACTCATCAATATATCATCAACAAAAATCAAAAAACGAACAAAATGAAACTAAAAAATGTAGCTATCAAAGTAGCCCTAATAGCAGGTCTTGTACTCTTAAATACTGGCTGTGCCTCTCTATTCGATGCATTATTCGTAAATGCAGGGGTCAATGTTTCCAATCAAACCATAGACAACGAATACTCGCCCTATGATGAAACCATAATTCCCTTGCAAGCCTCTTCCGAACAAATTTATCAAGACCAAAGTCCCTTGTCCGGTAACGCAACGGTTAGCGCTGCCTCCGGCCCATTCGGAGGTGAATCACAAGAGGCCATTTTAGGATACTTCGCAGGAATCGGAACAACCATTCCTTTACATTCAAAACTATCGGTAAAACCAGAAGTTAGGTTTACCAGAAAGGGAAGTAAGACCGAAATTAACGCCATTGCTTCCAATACCACTCGGTTGAGCTATATTGATATTCCCTTACAACTGGAATATCGCATCAGGCCAAAGTGGTCCGTACATGGCGGATTACAACCCTCATTGCTATTGGGGGCCAATATGAAAAGTGAGGTCAACGGAGAATCATCCAGCAGAAGCGTAAAGGATTTCTACAGAACATTCGACCTCTCGGGAACTGTAGGCTTAGGGTACGACTTCAACAAAAATATAGGTGTTCGATTGGGGTACGACTTAGGTCTGTTAAATGTTGAAGAACAAGCTGATTTTCGAAATGTATACAATCGTTCTATCCGATTAGGTCTGCAATACACTTTAAAAAACTAAAGACAACTATTAAAAGAAGCTTTCAAACATCGTTACGGGAAAATTTCAAGGAAAACGCTATCACATTATTGTGAACCTCACAATACTACGAGATACCGATGATATGGCGGGGGTTATCAATTCCAGGTCAGGTTCAAACCAGATTGTACATAAAGATTTGATCGATAGCTCTTATATACTGCCAAAAATACTGTGCCTACACAGTTGTATTTAATTGATTGATGACCGGGGGTAGCGTTTTAAAGTCTCCCCTGGTCATTTAAAAAAATGATGGAACAAAATGCAAAGGACGATTTCAAAAAAAACCAAACAAAATTGTAGTTTATTGAACATTGTTCATTACTTTTGCTCTCGTGAGCGTCGCTGAACGAAAATTAAGGGAAAAAGAGCATTTAAAGAACCTCATCCTTAGTGGGGCCAAAAAACTGTTCCTTGAAAAAGGGATAGAGAAGACCACCATACGAAACATTGCCGACGAAATAGATTACAGTATAGGGACGGTATATGTGTATTTCAAGGATAAAGACGAGATTTTCAATGGACTACACTCTCAGGGTTTCCAGCAATTACGGGCACTTATGCTTCCTCTATTAAGGGTCAATGACCCGATGGAACGGCTTAAGGCCATTGGTCATGTTTATGTGGACTTTGCCCTTGATAATCCGGATATGTACGAGCTTATGTTCTCCATGAAAGCGCCCATGGCCTATTTGGAAAAGGCCCGGATGGACGAATGGAACGAGGGGCAAGCCACTTTTGAGATCTTGAGGAAGACCGTGGGCGATTGCCTGGAAGAGGGGCATTTTTCGGGACATCAACTGAACCCGTTAACCTATCTGATATGGGGCGCGGTCCATGGCATATGTTCTTTTAACAGCAATGGGCGAATTATGTGCGTCCAGGAGGAATCACCGGAGCAACTGGTAAGGAACAGCTATGAAGAACTTACGCGCCTCATGGCGAGATTATAATTTTTTTATTATTTATTGAACGTTGTTCATATTAAGAACATTGTTTAAAATTTATATGGTACAATGGAAATGATACATCAAAACTTAAAATACGTCGGTCTATTGGTTTATCTGCTTGGCTTGCCCATGGCAATAAGGGCACAGTCGCCCCTGGAAGACTATATTGAACAGGGCCTGGAAAACAATCAACAGTACATCAAACAACAACTTGAGACCCGTATTGCCCGGGAGGAAAACAGGATTTCAAAAAGTTTCCTTACACCGGATATTTCGTTTGATGCCAGTTACCTCCTGGCCAGCGGTGGGCGAACCATTGATTTTCCCCTGGGCGACCTCTTTAACCCTGCCTATGCCTCACTCAACGATCTAACGGGGACACAACAATTCCCAACCGACATTGCCAATGTCAGCGAGCAATTCCTGCCCAACGATTTCCATGAAACCAAGATCAGGATATTGCAACCCATCCTGAACACCGATATTTATTACGGTGTCAAGGCCAGTAAGGCCAACATCTCCGTGGCACAGGCCAAGGAAGAGGCCTATAGGAATCAATTGATATTCCAGATCACCAAAGCCTACTTTGACCATATGAAGGTACTTGAACAGAAAAAAGTGCTGGATAGCACACGATTAGTACTCAAGGAATCGGTACGGGTTAATAAAAAGTTTGTGCAGTATGACGTGGCCACCAAAGAGGTTATTTACGATGCACAGGCACAGTTGGACCAATTGGATGCACAACTGGCCAAGGTGACCAAGGGGATCCATACCTCACGCATCTTTTTTAATTTCCTTTTGAACCGGGACCTGGGAAGTCCCATCCTGGAGACCGATCCATCCTCGATCGTCACTGCCTTATTTGATAAAAGAACATTGGAGGAGGATGCCATGGCCAACCGTTCGGAATTACAACAACTGGATGCAGGGATAGTGGCACAGGACCTTTTACTAAAGAAGGCAAAAAGCTTTTTGATACCGGAAATCGACGTAGGTGCGGAATTCGGTTTCCAGGGTTTTGGTTACACCTTTGAGGGGAACCAGGATTACTATCTGCTCAGCTTTAACCTGAATATCCCCATCCTTCAGGGCAACCGCAATTCGGCCAATATCTCCAGGGAAAGCTTAAAGAAGGAGCAACTGCAAGCAGACCGTGTTGACGTCCAAAATCAGATCAAGCTGGAGGTAGCTACCGCTTTTTACGAATACCAGGAGGCCATGGAAGTCTACAACGCCAGGATTTCCGAACTGGCCAATGCCAAAGAAAACTTTAAGGTCATCGAGGCAAAATACCGCCAGAACCAGGTGCTGCTCATCCAGTTCAACGAAGCCCGTAATACCCTGACCACCGCTGAGCTCCAAGAGACTATTGCGCGGTACAACATTAAGATTGCCGAAGCAAACATCAAAAGAACAACCCAAAATGCACTTTAAATGAATTCAAAAAGATATATCATTATCGTACTCCTGGCAGCAGCCATATCCAGCTGCAAAAAAGACTATTCCAACCCTTCTTACCAAGGTGTGGACAACAAACGAAAATTGGTCAGGGCGACTACGATCGGACCTTTAGAAAATTCCCTTCCCATACTGGCCACAGGAAAGGTTTTCTCAAAGAAGGAAATTCTTTTGTCCTTCAAGACAGGTGGAATCGTCAAAAGACTTTTGATCGAAGAAGCAGACCGTGTGGAAAGGGGACAATTGCTTGCTCAATTGGACCTTTCTGAGATCAACGCTCAGGTCATCAGCGCAAAAAATGCCTACGAAAAATCACAAAGGGACCTTGAACGGGCCACCAACCTGTACCGTGATACTGTTGGAACATTGGAGCAAAAACAAAATGCACAGACCGCCAGGGAAGTGGCCAGGGCCAATCTGGACATCGCCAATTTTAACCTGGAGTATTCCCAGATAAAATCGCCAATCAGGGGGACGGTCTTTAAGAGGCTGGTTGAGGTCGGGGAATTGGTAGGCCCGGGACAACCGATTTATGAAGTGGGCAGTTCGGGCAGTACTGGTTCCAAAATACTGCGGTTGGGTATTGCGGACAAGGAGATTGGCATGTTCAAGATAGGGGATTCCGCAAGGGTACGGTTTGACGCGTTCCCACAACACAGGTACCTGGCCAAAGTTTCGGAAATAGGACAGTCCTCAAACCCCCGCACAGGACTGTTCGAAGTGGAGATCACACTGAATGAATCATATCCTGAACTCAAGAACGGACTGATCGGGTACATTGAGATATTTCCATCTAATCGGCCGAAAAGCCTAAAGATCCCTATGAACGCCCTGGTCGAAGGAGCAGACAACGAGGCGGTCATCTACTATTCCACCGATGGGGAAACGGCAGAAAGAACCGTGGTCCAAATAGATGCCTTTAGCGGAGATTTCTTTACGGTCTCCCAGGTGGATATCCCGGACAATGCAATGATCATAACCGAAGGAGCCCCGTATTTGCAGAACAATGACACCATAAAAATAGTACAATGAAACTTCCAGAACTAGCCATAAAAAACTACCTGTTTGTACTTACGGCAGTGGTCCTGGTAGTCTTCCTGGGATTCCGAAGTTTCAACGGGATGCCCAGGTCGGAGGACCCTTTCCTTAGCCTGCCGAACTATACGGTCATCGTAGTCTACCCCGGTGCCAGTCCTGAGGACATGGAAGAGTTTGTTGTAGATCCCATCGAGGAAGCTGTGGATGCCATTGATGATATCACAGAGATCAAGACGGAGATCGCTAACGGGTTGGCCGTGTTGAACATTGAGGCCGAATTCGGCATCGATTATGACGACAAATACGATGATATCATCCTTGAGGTCAACAAAATACGCAATGACTTGCCAGCGGGGATTATTCAATTGGATATCGAACAGTTCAAACCCGAGGACCGTGTAGTGGTACACCAGTTTGCCCTGGTCTCAGAGACGGTTCCCTACAATATATTGAACGACATTGCCGAGAATCTTGAAGATGAACTGGAAACCCTGGACGGGGTCAAAGAGGTGGAGGTAGAGGCAAACCCAAGGGAGGAGATCCGCATCAACCTGGATTTTCAGAAAATGTCAAATCTGGACATCAGCCTGGGAACGGTTATCAACACCCTTCAATCGAACAATCTGAATATACCGGGCGGGAACATAAAATCGGGCAACATTGGTTTCAATATCGAAACTTCGGGAAATTATGAATCCCTTCAGGAGATAAGGAATACGGTTATCTACCACGAGGATGAGCAATTGGTCTATCTCAGGGATATTGCAGAGGTCAATAATGACTATGAGGACCTAAGGTGGATTGCCAGGCACAATGGGAAAAAAGCGATTTACGTCAATGTCACACAGAAACGTGGGGGGAACATCATACAGCTTGCCGAGGAGATCGGTCTTGTAACGGAGGCCTTTAAGATCACCCTGCCCAATACCGTTAGTTTGGAGACCGCTTTTGAGCAGGCTCCTGCCGTGGCCTTCAGGATCAACGACCTCATCTCCAACCTTGTACAGGGAATCCTATTGGTGGGACTGATCATCCTGATTTTCCTGGGTTGGCGTTCCTCATTGGTCATTATGGTGGTCATCCCCTTGTCCATTCTTATCGCTATTACCGTACTTGACCTTTCAGGCTATGCGCTACAACAGATTTCCATCGCGGCCCTGGTCATCGCCCTGGGACTTTTGGTAGACAACGGTATTGTGGTCATTGAAAACATTGTCCGATTCAAAAGGCAGGGATTCTCCCTCCTGGAAGCCGCCGCTAAGGGGACCAGTGAGGTAGGGTATGCCATTGTGAGTTCCACCATTACTACCTTGTTGTCCTTTGCCCCCCTGGCCCTGCTACAAAGTGGGCCCGGGGAATTCTTAAGGACATTGCCACTGACGGTCATCTATGTACTAATAGCGTCGCTTATTCTTGCGCTCACCTTCACCCCGATCATTGCCAGTCGGTTTCTAAAAAAGGGCAAAGAGGAAAAAACACCTGTGGTGACCCAAATAATTGAAAAGTTCATCGATAGGTACTATAAACCCAGTTTGGACTTTGCATTAAAAAGGGGAACCCTGGTGGTGCTATCGGGATTTGGGCTTTTAATGGCTTCTGCAGCTTTGTTTCCCAGTATCGGGGTAAGCTTTTTCCCCACCGCGGACAAGCCGATGTTGCTTATTGATGTCAACCATCCCTATTCCAGCAATATTGACCACACGGACCGGACGTTGAAATACATCGAATCTATCCTGGATACCACGGATTTTGTGGATAACTATACCGTGAACGCCGGGCATGGGAATCCCCAGGTATATTACAATCGGATCCCCGAGGAATACAAGACCTATCACGGGGAGGTACTGGTTAATTTCAAGGAATGGGACCCTGAAAAGTTCTACGCTACCCTGGAACGGTTCCGTGAACGCTTCAACAATTACCCGGACGCCCAGATAGCGTTTCGGGAACTCAAGAACGGGGCACCCTTTGAAGCCCCCATCGAAATCCTGTTGATAGGCGAAGAAGTGGACACCTTAAAACGGATAGCCAGAGATGTAGAACGAATGATGAAAAACACAGCTGGCGTCATTGATGTGGATAATCCCCTGGCCGTTGCCAAGACCGATATCTCCATCAAGATCAATAGGGACAAAGCGGCCCTGTTCGATGTGTCCCTGGCCACCATAGACCAGACCGTCCGTGCCAGTCTTAATGGCCTGACCATTGATAATGTCCAAATTGACCGGGATGATGAGAAATATCCACTGGTGATTCGAATGCCTTTTGATAAACAGCAGGCTATTGATGATTTTAACAAGGTCTATGTAACCAGCCGTACCGGGGCGAACATTCCGTTAAAGCAATTGTCCACTCCTGTCTTTGAACAGAATTATGCCAAATTGAATCACTACAACACCGATTTGAACACCGCCATTACCGCAAATGTTGTCGATCCCGATAAGACCAAGGAGTACACCGAGGCTATCATCCCCAAACTGGACGGATATGACTGGCCCACGGGTTATCGCTATTACATAGCCGGTGAGTACGAGACCCAAACGGAAAGCTTTGGCGATCTGGGCATTCTTTTGGGTACGGCGTTGATCCTGATCTTTGCAGTATTGGTGCTACAGTTTAGAAGCGTCACGCAGCCGCTGATTATTTTTTCCGCGATTCCGCTGGCTTTGAGTGGTTCGTTTGTTGCGTTGTTCCTGTCGGGTTGGTCCTTTAGCTTCTTTGCCTTCGTCGGGTTCATAAGCCTTCAGGGCATTGTGGTCAACAATTCCATTATTTTGGTGGATTATACCAATCAACTCATCGCTCAGGGTAAGGAAAAAATTGAGGCGATCCAACTGGCTGCCCAAAGACGTTTTACGCCTATTGTACTGACCTCGCTTACAACAATACTGGGCTTGATGCCCCTTACCTTCCAGGGTACCTCGCTTTGGTCACCCCTGGGTTGGACCCTTATTGGCGGTATGATCAGTTCAACGGCCCTGACTCTTTTGGTGGTGCCCGTACTCTATAAATGGTTGTCCGGAAAATAGTGGGATGAAGGATGTGGTGTTCCTACATGATTTTAAAGAAGATGACCCTAAATAGTCTTATTTACTGTCAAAATTACGCGCAAGGAACGCACGCATTCATTCCCCGAGCGCTACACCTTTTATATGATTTTAGATGATATCATATAAATGCAATAAAAATGCCCTCTTTCGCTCTTGGTATTCTTCGAGATGCGGAAGGCGAAGTCGGGATGACCGGATTTTTCAAGTCATCACAATCAGATGAATATCAATATCTTACACAAATCAATCAAACTGATTCACCAAACTCTAAACTAGGTTCAAATCAGCACGTTTTGATGCAAAATTTATGGTTGTTTGCTATACTAAAATAAGAAATAAATTAGAATAAGGTCATCCAAACTTTTCGATGATGTTATCTACGTTTTATAATTATATGAAAGTATTTCGTTAGCATAGCCGTCTTTTAGCTTTTAAAAATCCAGATATCCCCAATACTTTCACCTCCATTGCCATCTTTTACAACAATTTTCCAATAATAGGTTTTGCCGGTAGTTACTGACACATTATATGTGGAATCAACACTATTTTCTTTGACTGTAGTCTTACCCTTTTTAGGACAACTCTAAAACTTCTTCCATTTTTTATAAATAGAGTTCAATCTAAATTATCTTATCAAACTAAAGTGTCCTGTTAGAATTTCACCATTTTCTAAACTGATTCTAAACCAATAGTCACTTGCCGGAAGAAGCTTATTTCGATACGTTCCATCCCAATAAGAATCTCTATTATTAAGTTGTTTCAAAAATCTGCCGTACCTATCAAATATTTCTAAAGTATATACGGTTTCTTTCATTCCCATAAGCTCCCATACATCATTAAAACCGTCATTATTTGGAGTGAAAAATCTTGGATAATCAACAATCGTAAATGTTTCCTCAAGTCTCCCACAACCATTTATCTCTCGGGCATAAATAAAATACATTCCTCCAACTAGATTATCGAACGAATTGCTTCTTTGATAGTCAATATTGTTTAATGAATATTCATACGTTCTATCCGAATCAATCACCAATTGCACTGTATTATTCCCGCTCCATGAGGTGATATCCAAATTAAACTCGGTTATAGGAAACACTTCTTGAACATCTATTCTAAGAGTGGTACTATTACTGCCACAAACCCCGTTGGCCACTGTATAGGTGTAGGTTCCGGAAGGATCAACCATAGGATCAAAATTCCCTGTGCCACTTGCCAGAAGTGGACTCCACACACCGCCAACCTCTGGATTACCACCCAATAACGTAAACAGGTCCACCGCTCCTCCGTTCACACATATCGAAGCCTGGGAATCTTCCCCTGGGTTTGGGGGCTGGTTGACTATGACCTCCACGATTGCGGAATCGTCCGTACAACTGGCACCATCTATGGTATAGGTATATGTTCCAGGAGAATCCATAGTAGGGTCAAAAACTCCAGTACCACTTGTCATGGGTGGGCTCCAGCTTCCACCACTGTCGGGTGTGCCCCCAAGAACAGTGAACAGGTCCATAGCAAAATCGTTTGAGCAAAGCGCTAAAACCCCATCTTCCCCTGCATCTGGTTCCTGTTCGACCGTTAATACCAGGGTCGCAGAACTACTGCCACAAACCCCGTTGGCAACTGTATAGGTGTAGGTTCCGGAAGGATCGACCATAGGATCAAAATTCCCCGTGCCACTTGCCAGAAGTGGACTCCACACACCGCCAATCTCTGGGTTACCACCCAATAACGTAAACAGGTCCACCGCTCCTCCGTTCACACATATCGAAGCCTGGGAATCTTCCCCTGGATCTAAAATATTATCTTCCTGAAAATCAAATACCCCATTTATATTAATATCATTGGGTAAGGTATATCCTAAAGGTTCTCCAATAATAAGTCCGTTTACATCAACAGTGTCGGGAGCACTTCCTAAAGTACCATTATCATCTCCATCTAAAAAGCCCGCTTCAATTACATCAAAACATCCATCCCCATCACTATCAAAATCTCTATGGTCAGGAAAACCATCCTCATCACTATCCCTATCAGGTAACCCATTTTGTTCAACCAAATCAGTGATTCCATCATTATCATCGTCCAAATCATCATCATTTAACACACCATCATTGTCAAAATCTGGAATACATTCTTCCCTTACTTTTAATTCACTACCACATTTGGAAGGGTTATCGGATATGAAAACTGACCCTACTATACTTCCATTGGTCAGTAAATTACATAATGCTGAACAATCCACCAGTGAATGATTCCCCCCTATACTTATGGCAGTACCTCCAACTATTTCAACCTTTATAATGTTTTCCAATCCATTTAGGTTTGGAAGAACAGGATTGGCCCCTATTCCAATGTGTCTGGCTTCAATTAAACTTGTGAATCCAATCAGTGATATAAGCGAATCATTTTGGGTTATACCTAGCCCACCTTCCAATTTATTAAGATTGCCAAAACCTGTAATTTCTGTTAACAGAGGATTTTCTCTTATATGTAAATTCCCCCAAGATGGACTTAAATCTCCAATAACTTGGACGTTATTGAATCCGTCCAAACCACTAAGTCCAGTTCTAACTATATCTATCCCGCTACCTATAGTAATAAGGGTTTCAAACATGGGAATCTCCTCCAGCGAAAGACTACCTCCAATACTTAATATTCGGTTTATCCTTTCGAGGTTTGAGAATCCAACAATCTTTGACAAACTGCCATTGCCTTGAATCTCAAGGTTCCTCACAACTTCTTTTAACGAATTGAACCCATTAATTTCAATAAGGGACCTATTACTCTCAATACTTAGATTTCCTTTAAAGGATTCTATGGAAAATTGAGTTCCTATCTTAACCAATTCGTTAAATCCTACCAATTCTTCCAAAACATTATTTGCCCTTACCAAAAACCAGCCTCCTATATTTTCCAAGTTTTCAAACTCAGAGATTGCTTCAAGTCCATTATAATTTTCTGAAATCTGAAAGTTTCCTCCAACACTTTCCAAAGAATCAAATCCTTTGATCTCTTTTAAATTGTTATAGTTTCCAGTAATTAAAAAGTCTCCATTAACTGTATGCAACTTGTTAATTCCTTCAATAGATGTAAGCGAATGACTTTGATCTATCTCAAAATCTCCTCCCACAAACTCCAATGAACCAAAATTTGAAACACTAGTAACCCCTGAGTAGTTAAGCCTTAATGATCCTTCTATTCTCCTTATTGCAGTTAGTCCGGAAATGTCGGTAGCATCCCGTCCAATCCATAAATCCCCGTTTATCACCTCACAGGAGCCATAATTTTGGATAAAAGTTTCAACATCGCTTTGACTATATAATAGTATTTCCCCAGGAGGAGGGCATTGAGAAAACACATTGAAGTAGGCAATACATACTAAAAATAGAAAGATATTCTCTCTTATATGCATAAGGGATTGAAGCTATAGATCCAAAAATAAACCAATGCTATAAATAAACAAATAAAATCAGATTAGTACGCATTTTTTAAAGATGTAAAACCATAATCTGTTTTCTCTTCAATTTTAACCTGAGAAATAACATAATCAAATTACTCTTAGAACCATAAAAAGGTTAACTCACCTTGGATAAAGCTTAGGCAAGATTTTGAAAGAAAAAAGCGAGCGAAACAAGGTTTCGCGCTGCAAGCGCCCCAAATACTTACACAAACTAATACTACTGAGCGAGGTAGAATTTTTTTCAGTAATCTCTTCTCATCTTCCTCTTAAGGCGTCCAATTTCATTGGCACTCGTTTCCATACTCCAATATGGTTTCCCGAACCTCGGCTTTACCAATTTTATTTTCAATAGGAAGTTTAAAATCTCCACTTTCTCTTTTTGATGTTTTTCCTCTAACTGGTTTAACTGCTCCCTTGGTATCATTCCTTCCAATTTGTTCCATTCCTCTTTAGTGAGCTTTTGGAATTTCTTTTCAACTCGTTTGGGCTCCCTTCTCTTCTTTACAATTTCATGTTGCCCAAACAGTGCCAATAACATTTCATTGGTAGGCAAGGTCTGTGTCTTTTCAATATCCCTTACAATGGCAATGAGAGCATTTATCCTCTTCCTCGTCTTTTCACCATCATCATTTATCTGTTTTGGGAATCTGCTTGTTAAAGAAATTCCATGCCACTCAAAAAAGTCCATGACCTCTTCCTAAGTTTCGGAATAGGACTTGGTCATTTTCCTTGAAAATCGCCTGAACCTTTTAATGGTTCTATGGTGCAGCCTTATGGTTCCGAATCCATCCATTTTCTTATTTTTCTTATCCCATTGTAACAATCTAGAACCCTGTTTATAAAGGTTTTGGGTTGAATTGTTACAATTAAATTTTTCAACTCCCTTTTTAATCTATTTTTAAAGTTTTGAAAATCAATATTTTAAAATCAATTTTGATAACGTAACGTCGCTTTAGCGCGTTACTCTCTTGCTTTTCCGAATTTGGTCGTTTCACTATCAAATCCAGAAAACATAAACTGCCTTTTCACCTTTCTTGATATCTTATTTCTTCAGTACTGCTTTTGGTCTCCATTTTTACAATATGGTGCTGCATGTCCTCCCCTACTTTTCTTTCCAAAACCCTTGCATAAATCTGGGTGGTGGTCAGTTTGGTATGTCCCAACATCTTGGAAACAGTTTCGATAGGCACTCCGTTGGACAAGGTTATTGTAGTGGCAAAAGTGTGCCTTGCCGTATGGAAGGTTATATGTTTATGGATACCACAGGCTTTAGCGATTACTTTTAGATATGAATTCGTCTTTTGATTGCTATAAACGGGAAGAAGTTTTCCCAAAACATCGGCCCTTCTATCTTTTCCGTATTTCTCGATAATCTTTTTTGCCTTTGGCAATAATGGAATCTTTACCAGTTCATTGGTTTTTTCCCTTTTGGTATGTATCCAGAGGTTTCCGTCGATTCCTAGAACCAACTGTTGGGATTTCAATTCCTTGACATCTATATAGGAAAGCCCGGTATAACATGAAAAGAGAAATACATCTTTTACCTTTTCATAGCCTGCACCACTGAAAGTTGTTTCCTCAATAAGACGAAGTTCCCTTTCGGAAAGGTAGCTTCGTTCTGTTTTATGAAAGTTGAGCTTGTAATTCCGAAATGGGTCTTTTTCAATCCATTCCAATCTTACTGCAAGGTTTACCATCTTCATAAGCCTTTCCAGATGTTTCATTGCCCCATTGTTTGAACAGGTCTTTCTCGCTTTTTTGGGTTGATAAGTCCTGAGGTATTGCTCAAAATCCAAGATAAACCTATAGCTCAACTGTTTCAAATAGATGTCGGGGAGCTTCAATATCTCGTCCAAAAACTTATCCAGATATCTTTCCGTTGAATAGTAGTTCTTCATGGTACCCGGTCGAAGCACCAATACCTGTGTCTTGTTATGGTATTCTATAAGTTCCTTTAAAGTTTTGTTTTGGTCGTCCTGCCCAAGAAAACGGGCCTTGATGGCCTGTGCTGTAATAACTTTCCCCTCACCTAACAACTGTTTATGTGAGTCCATGATCTGCACATAGACCTCGTCCAGATAACTGTTCAGGAGTCGTGCTTTCTGTGAGAAGCCAATGACCCTACCCCGTGTTTCGTCCCAATCATTCACCGAAACGTAACGTTTCAAACTGATTTCCGCTCATCTTCCGTCCACGGTTATCCGTGCATAAATTGTAAGCCTTTCTGGATTGTTTGTATGGTCTCTGGTAAAAATGAGAACCTTTAATGTACTGTTGTTCCGCATGATACAGGTCTTTTAAATGAAACATTGGTTGTTTGCAAAGACGACCCTAAATAGCCTTATATGCTATCAAAATTATGCACAAGGAACGTACCAATTCATTCACCGAACTCTACACCTTTTATATGATTTTAGATGATATCAGATGAATGCAATAAAAATGAAAAGCACTGTCAATCAGTCAGTTGACAGTGCCTTGATACCCACTTAAAAGTGGTTCGTCGGGATGACTGAACTAAGTTGATACAGTCAAGTGTTTTATTTTCAATTAGTTAAGTGTTGAAATCTTGAATAAAATCCCTTTATGGACACTAATAACCAAGAAGTAACTTAAGAACGTAATTTTTAAGTGCTTTTCTAATGTGAAATTACTAAGAAAATATATAATCGATGCTAAATTGTGTAGTTTGACTTTAATAATCAGTTTTTCCAATATAAGGTAATGTCTCAAAAACGCTCCTTTTATGGAGCTAAGAATTACTTGCCCAATGACCACGGCTATGATTTGTGGTGGCATTGAAAATCGTTAGGTTTCCAACCGTGGCAAATCCAGCTGTTGATGATTTCTAAGTTTGAGGTTAAAGAATTACGGCTATAGATTATAGCCTATGTTATCTAATGCTTTTGCTACATCTGGATTAATTCCAGTGGTTTTTTATTCTTTGCAAAGTTGAAAATCAGTTTTTACTATTTTTAGTATTGCTGATTGCTCCAAAAAAATCCCCCGTTTTCGTCAAATAATTGTTCCATAGCTATTATTTGTCTTTTTGTCGAAAAAGTGTCACGCATTTGGGCTATTCCCAACCATGCAACCCCTATTGCCATTGCATGAAAAAATATAATTCCAAACCAGTTATTTATTTCTAGCATATGTGACATTGGTGATACCCCATTATCCTCCACTGTCAAATATTGCCAGTACAAAATCCCTACTCCAAAGCCAATCATAAATAGTCCAAATATTGGTTTAACCAAACCCCGCCCTAACCAAAACGTCAACTTATTAAAAAATGTCATATCCCGGTACAACTTCATTTTAGTCCTGTTTAGACCATTGCAATGGATGCATTTGATAACTGGAGGACCGCAAGAACTATCACCTCCATATTCCATAAATGCCCAAGTTTTTTTGCAATGTCCGCATTTGCTAGTTTGATAAGTACCCATTCTTGGTTATTCAAAAAGTTGGCAACGATCATTATAATCGCAGCTGCTGGTTAATATGCTTTAATTTACGTTTAAGAACCAACGTTAGCATGGTTGTACCCAGTTTTTTTCCTAAAACGGACATTCAGGTTCTACTTTTTTCAATAAATCACTCGCAACTACAATTCTTTCAAACGCTTCCACAAAATCCAATTCGACGTCTCTATGAGAACACGGATTTTTATAATATCCAAATGCTCCTGCAATGTAGTTAGCAAATGCTTCTCGTTCCGACTTTGGTAAATTAAAGTCAGTTAAAGGTCCATTGTCAGGATGAAAAGCTTTTCGGATTAGTCTTATTCCAACTTCGTCAGGTTCTGCATTGATTCTTTCACGAATACTGATTTCGATAGTTTTGAACGCCTTCAGCACAGCACTTTCATACTCTTGTTTTTCCAACAGATTGAAGCTTTTTTCAATAATTTTTGGATGTACGTATGTAGTCGGAAGTAATGAATACTTTTCTAACACTTTTTTAAATTCACGTTCTGGAAATCTAAATCCGAGTTTGGTAGGATAAAAAACGTCCTCTCCATCATCGTCATATCCGCGTTGAAATTTTCTAATATCAATATGAGCGGTTGGGCTTTGTTTATATTTTACACGAGTAAATCTAATCGGTTGGAATCCACCTTCATTTGCTTCTCCGATTGTTTTCTGAAACTCTATTTTTGCCTGTATTTCTGCTTTGCTCATTATTCTTTCTCAAATGTGGGTACAACAATCTTAGCTATGATTCCAAACAGTTTGTTTATTTCAAGGTTTCAAGTTAATGAAAAGCGGCAATGAATTATAGTCTTTGTAGTGTCTAGTTATTTATTTCATGAATAATCATCTATAGAATCTTCTCCTGTCCATTCTAGCCCAAGAGATAGATTAAATCTCTTTTGTGCTCCAATCGAGGTAAAAAATGTGCCTAGACTTTCGTGAATAAATTTGCCGTTTTCTATATAAACTTTTGCAAGTGCAAATGGCTTTATGCCATCACTTGTTGTTAAAACAATGAGCTCACTTTTGTTTTCTGAGATTTCACAACCATCGACAATAGATTCGCCATAATGATTTAGGGAAAAAGTACTTCCTTTGGTTAATTTTTCCTTATAATTCTCAATTGAATTATCAGTTAATTCTGGTGGACAATTTGGGAATTCGCTTTGAGTCTTCCAATTTTTCTGAATTACATTTTGTGTTATGGATTCCGTAAATGGATTTACTTCAATTTCTATTTGTTGTCCACGATTTGAGAAAATCCATTCTCCAAGTTGTCCTCCAGTAGGAATTTTGCCTTCTTTAGCCCAATTTAATAAGTTCTTTCTGGTATTATCCGATTCTTCTTTTGTAATCGTTCGCATCCAATAAAAATTTTGTTCAAGTTTACCATCGATGGGTTTCGATGGGTTTGAAAGGAAATTGTCAATATTTCCATATTTAAAAATTACTCTTGCAAGTGTAATTGGATTTAGTAAGATGTTTTCTAATCTAGTTATCCACCTTAGATTTTCAGGTCTATTGTTTTTCTTATTCGTGTCAATATGGTCGACAATATGTTTTTCGGAAGGTTGTTTCCCGTGAAAAGCAGTTGCCACAATTCTATGCACTGTTTCAGATGAGAAGTTCATATAACCTTTCTGTTTACATGGCTTTCCGAAAGTCCATTTTTCGTCTAACGGTCTTTTTCTTTTATTTGGTTTTTGACATCTGAAAATTGAGCCATTGTCTCTGACATGGTAAATTTCACCACGATATTCACAGGATTTTTCGCATTCATATATGTTTAGAAGGTAGTCCAAATTTTATTCTCACTGTCTTGATTCCAAAATTAGTCACAACAGTCCCGAATATCATCTCGTTGCAGGCATTTCTGAAGGAAATTGTCCGCCCGTACACTGAGATAATTGATTACAAAGGATTACTATTATGGAATTTGACCCTCATTAATTATTCACCGTGCTGTAGCACGTTTTTAACTAATCATATTTATCCCCATATATCCGATAACATAAATTCCAAGAAAAGTCGGTGGTATTGCCAAAATCACTTTAGTCCATTTATGAAGTTCCATATTTCTACTTTTCCAGACCAAGATTATTACTAAAATTCCCAAGACAAGTGGGAGTAGAAATTCAATTGGCGAGGGATTATATTCGGATTCACTAAAATATTCTATTCCAAGATGAACTGGCCATGAAAAATACATACCCACTACTGCTATGGTTAGCAACCATGCTCCAATCTTCGGCTTATAAAAATGAAACCAACTCAAAAATCCAAAAATCAATATCGCAAATCCAATGCTTATCACAGGTCCATTTGAAAGTCCAGAGGCAACCGCCATATAAGCCGCAAACAAAAAGTATATAAATCCGCTAATTATCAGGGAAAATAAGTAAGTCAGAATTTTCATTATTCAAATGTACAACAACAGTCATATGTATTATTAGTTGCGGACTTATCCAACGGAAAATGTCCGGCCGTACCCATGATATTTAATTGCAAGGATTTCCGTTTTGAGAAATCCAATCGTAATTAATTGTGCAACTTGTTGCACGCAGGTTTTATTCGTCATATTTTTTTGCAAACCTCCAAGTCAAATGTTGGCAAAATCCGTCTAAATCTGGAAATATCGCAAAGTGATTTACTCCAAGTATATTCAATTCACTACGAATACTTGCGAAGTCTTTATGAGGTACAACAAGCTTGGTCAATTTATCTTTAAAACTCGAAACCGTCTCAAATCGATACATTTTTCCACTGTCATTTATTTTGTGAACAGTAAATACTCCCGATTGAGCAGAAATTCTTCTTGAAACAACGGTTGAACGAAATATTTTTGTGATTTTATTTGAAAGTGGGTCCGTTTTATCTGTATTAGTTCTGAAATCATCAGTTTCAGCACCTAAAATCCAAACAACTCCATTCATCAGTTTTCCATTTTCATCTTTCACAGGTTCACTTTGAACTGCAAACCAAAGAGCAGCTAAAGCGTTATAAGTCCAGTCCAAAAGTCTTGTTGGAAGTCCGTGATGCTGTGCTAAGGCCAGTAAATCCCAATTATTATCCGGTCTAAATTCTGAAAGTGGTAAAATGCCGCGTTCAAATTCTTTAAGTATCAGCTTTTCGGTTTTCGCAATTCTGTCCGATGTTATTCTCAAATTCAGACGAGCAATTTTCGGAAGAAGAGGCTTATCAACTCCCTGTCCACGAAATAATAATTCAGAATTATTTCCAAGAGTTTCGTTTTTCTGTTTGAAATCACTGACATATTTAACGAAATCCGAAGTGCTACTTATTTTTTCAATGTTTTTGATCATTCAGTTTTGCATTTTTTTAGCTTGTGTACAACGGTCGCGGCTATTGCAAGTAGGGCAGATGGTAAGAATTTTTCTTTCCTACTGGCCGTTGAGCCAAAGCCTTTTGTTTTGTATTTATCTTTTTCATTTTAAACGCCATATCCAAAGGATTTGTCTGTCATGGCAAATATGTCCAAGCCGTTGAGTTTAACGCTTTTTGCCCTATTTGATATAACCAACCAATAGTTATTTTTGTCCGTATTTGAAAACGGCCTTTCCTGTGTCAGATTCAAGCCATTCCCTAGGGTTTTTCAAAATCTCGGCTAAAATTTTCTCTTGTTGTTTATCACTGGGATTTATCAATTTATTTATTCCTTGTATCCTTTTTCTTAAAAAGGAATTTAATGTTTGATAATCTAGATTTTGAGGTATATGAAAAGTACCGCCAATTGGAGAAATAGCACAGTCCATAGGCGGAAAACTGCCGCTTTTATCTTTTAAGATACTCCAAAACATAAATTGATTAAACTTTGCGTAAACTAAAACTATGCTCTCATCGTTTTGCGAACAAACTATTGTTGAGTCGAATGTTCGCAGTAAATATGAATAAACTCGGTCAATTCCAGTAGTGTTTTCTCCAACGTAATGGGTGAAGTAAAGGAAATTGTTATTGAATGTTTTGGGAAAAATGCCTTTGGTCAAGAAATTGCGCCATTCTAATTCCGCTTCAACAAGCTTAGGAAAGTACCATTTTTGTTTTAAGTCCTCTGCCCTTTGATTTAAAACTAATGTTCGCCATAAGAACGAAATGGTAAAATAATATAACTCCTTAGAATAGGTGAGTTCTTTTTTCCCTTTGTGAAAAGGATAAAAAATGTTCTCCGCAAACCACTTTTCTCCAACCGCAAATTCTTGTTCTGCTCTCTCGGACAACAAAGGTATTTTTATGGCATCCTGTAGTCTCTTATTGGATTCGGTAGGTTTTCTGAAATATTTTGAACCCGTTTTTTTGTGATAATTAACGACGAACTTCGGAAAAATATGACTTTCCTTTAACTCCGTTTCAAATCTGTATAGTTCGCAAATACCTTTCAAAGTTCTCTTTTTATCTACAATGGTTCATGCTCCTCGAGAACCTTTTTTAAAATGATTTTCTCTCTTTTATTGTCAATTTGAATTTGATATTCATAGTAACTTTTAATAGCGTTTTCCGTATTCCAAATAGGTAGTGTTAAGCCATCTATTAAATCAAAATCTTTTTTCATTAATTCCAATCTTTTTTCTTCATCAATGGGTTCTTTGAATTTTATTGAAGATAAAAGGACGGCTTTGTTATGTAGGAATTTGTTTACTGTATCAAAATTTGGTTGATGATTTTTAAAAAATTGAGCCTCTGAACTACCTGTTGCATCAAGTATAGCCATATCAACGGCGTTATTCTCTAGATTTTTAAAATCCATAAAAAAATTGTAGGAAGTCCTAGTCCTTTTCATTTCAACAATCTCAATTTTATCTCCGAATTTTTTCATTCAATAATTATTGGTAACGGTTCGTGATAGCTTCGTTGCGGAAAACGTCCAATGGACTTTTCCACTGTAGTCCTAAGTTAGCGAATCAGGCTGGAATTTCTGCATGGAAATTCCGACCACAATGAGCTATACACAATGTTACAAGCTGGCTTTTCCGTTTAGTTTGTCTTCCACAAGCATTTTCAATTTCCGCTGACTTTCTTTATTGTTCAAAATAATGTCGGCAACTTCAAATTCATTAATCCGTAAAGTTGGGTTTAGTCCGTTTTCTGTCGGCAAAAAGTCACGAAAACAATCCAAATAGGCTCTTTGTGCTGTCCTCCCGCCCTCAAAATCAAAATCCACCGTAGTTTTTGAGTAACGATAGCGGTCAGCTTTTTGTCGGTTTGCCAAACAGTATTTTTTCCAGTCCGAAGTTGAAAAATTCAACTTAGTCCGTTTTGGGTAATAGTCCAATGTCCTTAGTCGTGCCGAACTGAAATGTTGAAATTCGTCAAACTCGAATATAAAGTTGTATTTCCCACCAAAATAGGCATCGCATCTCAAAAAGGAAGTCCGCTTACTTTGATTGGCAAACAAGTCGCCTTTAAGTCCGTCAAAAATTTTTTGAATATCCTTGAAATATTTCCCAAAATGAGATTCGGTATGCCTGTTAATGAACCAGTCGAATCTACAGTCCGTTTCTGCTTTTTGGTTTAGAGACTTTTCTAAAATTTTAGTTATAAACCTTTGTCTGTCTCCGACTGCCATTTTTTTAGCTTGCTTGTAACGGTCATGTGTATGAATATTTGCGGACTTTTCCAACGGAAAATGTCCGCCTGACTTTAAAGATAATTGATTGCGGGAATTTCCGTGTGGAAATTCCACCCGCAATTAATTATACACCGTGTTAGCAAACGTTTTTATTATTCCAGCGTAGTTTTCTACTTTTATTTTTCCGCTAGTTGGAATCATGTTTTGCCACACCCAATTGTAGTGTCCAATTACTTTTTCCGCACTTAAATGAGGCCTCTCTCCTGTTGTATGTCCGTCCGCAACCACGGTTATGTCATAATCTTTTGTCAGGGCAGATTGAATCGTGGATTCTACGCAAAAATCTGTCGCACAACCAGTAATTACCAATTCCTGCGTCTTTAATTCCGCAAGTTTGTCTTGAAGTCCGGATTTGTAAAAAACATCGTTTGCGTATTTGTCCAGTCGAATGTCTGTCGGTTTAATTTCAAGTTCGTCCAACAATTCCCAATCCCAAGAGTTTTTTTCAAACTCTCCAGTACCATTTCCATCGTGTTGTATAAAAAATACTGGAAAGTCCATTTTGCGGAACAAGTCCGCCAGTCCATTTATGCGGTTTACGACTCCATTCGTGTCAAATCGAGGGGTTTTGGGCGTGAAAGAACCCTTTTGCATATCAATTACCAAAAGAGCTTTTTTATTTTTCATTACCTAAATACTTAATGGAACATTCTCAACTGTTATAACTACCTCAATAATCAGGTTTTCGGGCATCGATTCTTCTGTCTTTTCTATATGCTTTGTTTTGATATCAATGTTCTCAAATTTTAAATTAATATCAATCACCTTAAGCGTGTGCTCATTTAATTGGATGTGTTGTCCGATTTCGATGAACTCCATATTCTCACCATACTCGTCTTTTACACCACTAAGTTTAGAATACAAGTCTTTTTTGTCCGTGAAATAGGCAAAATCTCCTCCGTCAGGACTTATGATTTTAATATTGGTTTGAACTCTTGACATTTTATTTCAAAAATAAATTGGATTTGCAAAATGTTTGCTAACACAGGAATATAGTCACTAACTAATATAGGAATATATCGTCATTAATTATATCCTTTACTTATATGAATCAATACACTGCCGGTCGACATTCCTTAAACTGGCCGGTTTATGAGACAATTTTTGAATAATAAATTTCTCTTATCTGGATAAGGCCTATTGTCCGTATTTTTTACGGTTTCATACAGTGACGACCTTTTTATAGAACGCCCTAAAAGTGAAAACATAATTACTCTTCCTTCTCTGACAAAGAGAAATTATTTACAAAATATTCGACATA
Organism: Croceivirga sp.; assembly: GCA_028284285.1. GTDB lineage: Bacteria > Bacteroidota > Bacteroidia > Flavobacteriales > Flavobacteriaceae > Croceivirga. The sequence continues at coordinate 247 of JANQSA010000025.1, read as the reverse complement.
TTTTGGTAATTGAGTTCCTAAATAATAGGGCAGGTTCATTAATAGAAATGGGGTTCCAGCAATGGTTGTCGAATTTTCTACTTTGAACTCCCCACCATAAACCCTTATCGCATACGGATGGTCAGTCCTGTCTATGAACTGATGCAAAGATTTTAAAGTTCCTGTTGCTCCCGATTTAATCTCAATGGGAATAACCTTATCTTGGTAGGGATACACCAAATCTACTTCCGAGGAAGATTGTTTTTTT
>JANQSA010000022.1 GCA_028284285.1 Croceivirga sp. | reverse complement strand
TTTTGTGATACACTGAAGTTAAAGCTATTCCAAAATTTATTGCAGATGGAACCGCTTCGCTCCTGCCTGTCCGGCAAGGCAGGTTCGCATAAACTTGTTTTAATCATGTTCGGTAGGGTATGCTTAAAAAAGTTTATGCTCATTTCATACTTCAAATTTTCCTAAAGTTAGCCATTTTAAGGACAAAAGCGATCAAGGAATTGTTAATGGTATTCCGGGAATTGCGGAACTGTTTCAAACCAGTTTCGGATGCTCCCTGGCTATCTATCGCAAAGGCGTTGGTTTCCCAAAGTACTGGAACTTTAAAAAAGACTTGGTTACAATAACTAAAGGTTTATTTGCTATTTGGTTAACATTTGTTTCGTTTTGATTTAAGAACTTCCAAAGCTAAATAATCCAATCAAAATGAAAAAAATTTTTACACCCCTACTTTCTGTATTTTTTTTAGTTTTCCTGTTTTCTTGCGAGCATATCGATGATTTTATTGGCGATGGAGACGGGGACAATGATGATGACGGGCCAACTCCGGCTACCGTTAATTTTAGTTTCAGTGCTACCTTTTTGGTGGACGGAGAAGATTCTGCCGAGATCACTGCTTTTGATCCTGCAACCTACAAACTCTTTGTAACGAACGGTGCTATCCCTGAGATTTCGGTTTTTGACCTCTCGGATCTTCACAATCCTCAGCGACTGGCGCCTATTGCTTGTAACACATCGGGGAATCCCAATAGTGTGGCGGTCAGCGATGGTGTTCTAGCAGTTGCACTGGCTAGTGAGGATGTGGACGCCAATGGTGTGGTAGAACTTTTTGATACAGATACCCAAAATAGCATAGGAGTGTATCATGTGGGAGTACTTCCGGATATGGTAACTTTTACCCCTAACGGAGAGTATATTCTAACGGCAAACGAAGGAGAGCCTAACGATGATTATACCATTGACCCGGAGGGATCCGTTAGTGTCATTAACGTCAGTACGGGAGAAGTAACTACCTTATCTTTTGAAGGATTCAACGGTATGGAAGAAGCTTTGGAACAAGGCGGGTTACGGGTATTTGGCCCCCATGCTACCTTGGCGCAAGATGTGGAACCGGAATATGTTACCGTATCCGATGATTCTAAAACGGCATGGGTAGCCCTGCAGGAAAATAATGGCGTTGCGGTGGTAGATATCGCCAATAAACAAATTACGGACATTTTGCCTCTGGGATTCAAGAATTATGCTAATCCCGGAAATGAAATAGACCCAAGTGATGAAGATGGAAAAAAAGAATTGCGTAGTGTACCTGCTTTTGGAATGTATCAACCGGATGCTCTGGCGTATTACAGCGTGAACGGAATGGATTACATTGTATCTGCAAATGAGGGGGATGCCAGGGAGTACGAAGGCACTCCGGGATTTGTGGAAGAAGATAGAATTGCCGATGTGGTCCTGGATCCTGATGCTTTTCCGGATTTTGAAACCCTACAGGCAGAAGAAAATCTGGGCCGGTTGAAATTGACACTGGTAAACGGGGATACCGATGGAGATGGCGATTATGATGAACTGTACACTTTTGGGGCACGGTCCTTTTCCATTTGGTCCGGAATGGGGCAGTTGGTGTATGATAGTGGCAATGAGATAGCCCAAAGGACCCTGGAACTTACTCCGGATGCCTTCAATGGAGATGATGGCCGTAGCGATGACAAGGGAGCCGAACCGGAAGCAGTGAGTATCCTTCAAATCGATCAGCGATACATTTTGTTTGTTGGACTGGAGCGTAACAGCCAGGTATTGGTGTATGATATTACCAATCCAAGCTTTCCGGAGTTCCTTCAAATTCTGTCCTCCGACGGGGATGTTGCCCCGGAAGGGGTTTTACCGGTAGCTGCGGAAGACAGTCCAACAGGCAAGGACTTGTTAATAGTAAGTAATGAAGTGAGTGGTACCGTAACCATTTACGAAAATAAATAAGAACGTTTTACTTCATAATTCAATTAAGTTAAGTTTGGAGCACGGTCATTGGCCGTGCTCCTTTTGTATGGCTATAAAGAGTTCGTCAGCGTATCTTCGGAGTTGCTCCATTTGCGGTTTTCCCCTGGCTTTGCCCAGTCTGCCAAAAGCGTAAAAAGAAAACCAAACCACAACCAAAAATCCCATTCCAAACAACAAAGGGGTAATAGTATGACCTAATGAATGCTTTGAGTAGGCAAAGATCCCCAGGATGATAAACAAAGTGGCCACACCAAAATGAAGGAACATAAAAAAGGTCCATAAGGTGGGGTTAGGACCAAAAACCCCATGAATGGTACTTTTCCCTTTACTAAACGAACTGATTTCTAAATGAAGCTGGGGTGACCAAAAGTTGGTGGCTTCTTTTTTAAATCGGATATAGATATGTTCATCTATGCGTTTTAGTAAAAAGGGGTCTTTGGCCTTAATGTCAAAAGCTGCTTTCAGGATTTCAGGGTCAGTATAGAGTCGAATATCGAACCGGGGCCTAAGAACAATTTCGTTGACTAGGTTGCTCATTATTCATGGGTTAGGTGTAGAAAAGGTAGCTACTTTTCTTTATAAATAGTGCTACTTTTGCCAAAATTTAAAGGTATGGGCGGCATTGTAGCCATTGTGGGAAGGCCAAATGTGGGAAAATCCACTTTTTTCAATCGGTTGATCCAGCGGCGGGAAGCTATTGTGGATGCAGTAAGTGGCGTTACGCGGGACCGTCACTACGGCAAAAGCGATTGGAACGGAAAAGAATTTTCGGTGATCGATACCGGAGGCTATGTGGTAGGCAGTGATGACATCTTTGAGCAGGAAATTGACAAACAGGTGGAACTGGCCATTGAGGAAGCCGATGCCATAGTTTTCATGGTGGATGTGGAAGCCGGGGTAACCGGTATGGACGAGGATGTGGCCAAACTATTACGCAGAGTAGATAAGCCTGTTTTTTTGGCGATAAACAAAGTGGATAATGCTCAACGCAGTACAGATGCCGTGGAATTCTATGCTTTGGGCCTTGGGGAGTATTACACCATTTCCAGTATAAACGGCAGTGGTACCGGTGAACTTTTAGATGCATTGGTTAAAGTGTTACCGGATGATGTAATGGTGGAAGATGAACTACCCCGTTTTGCTGTGGTTGGGCGACCCAATGCCGGGAAATCCTCTTTTATCAACGCTTTGATTGGGGAAGATCGGTATATCGTGACCGATATCGCCGGAACTACCAGAGATAGTATTGATACCCGATACAACAGGTTTGGATTCGAATTTAATTTAGTAGATACTGCGGGTATTCGGCGGAAAGCCAAAGTAAAAGAAGACCTGGAATTCTATTCGGTGATGCGTTCCGTCCGCGCTATTGAACATTGTGATGTATGTATCCTGATCTTTGATGCTACCCGGGGTTTTGATGGTCAGGTACAAAACATTTTCTGGTTAGCACAGCGGAATCACAAAGGGATTGTGATTTTGGTGAACAAATGGGATTTGGTGGAAAAGGAAACGAATTCCGTAAAAATGTATACGGAATCCATAAAAAAGAGAATAGAACCTTTTGTGGATGTACCCATCATCTTCATCTCGGTATTGAACAAACAGCGCATTTTTAAAAGTATCGAAACTGCTGTTGAGGTGTATCAGAACCGAAGCAGGAAAATAAAAACCCGGCAACTCAATGACCTCATGTTGCCCATCATTGAAAAAAATCCACCCCCTGCCTATAAGGGGAAGTATGTGAAAATCAAATTCTGTACACAGTTGCCCACACCCCATCCGCAGTTTGCTTTTTTCTGCAATCTCCCACAATATGTACGGGAACCCTACAAACGGTTTTTGGAAAATCAGCTGAGAAAGCACTTTGATTTTACCGGGGTGCCTGTTACCGTTTATATGCGGAAGAAGTAGGCCTTTCGGAACGATTTTTGTATTTTAAAACTGAACTCGTTTAGACTTTTTAGCCAGTTGAAAAAGCCTAAATGAGTTCACTGACTACTATACCAATCACAGTGCGGAAAGAACTCTTTTTTTTCTTATTCATTGCCTCTTTCGTATTTGGGCAGGATGGTTCTGTAGCACTTAAGGAGAATATTCATCTTCATCTAAACAAGACGCGTTTTTTAAAGGGGGAGCATTTATGGTTCACGGCCTATGTGCAGGACCAGCAGCAACAGCTTCCCGCCGCTGCAACCGCCAACCTTCATATAGGTATTTACTCTGAAGATGGGGAGGAAGTCGTAAGAAAATTACTTTATGTGGAAAATGGCGTGTCCTATGGGGATATAGCGATTGATTCCATGTTTGTAGATGAAAAGTATACGGTATTGGCCTGGACCAATTATATGCGCAATTTTCGGGAACTGGCACCCTACAGGCAAAAGATCAATGTGATACAAGAAAGTTTTCAGGAAACGGAAGAAGATGATAGTGGTTTATTTATAGAGGTGTATCCGGAAGGAGGCCATTTTATCCAAGGGGCGTATAACCAAATAGGGATCAGGGTAGTGGACGGATTGGGAAGAGGAGTTGCATTGAAAAATCTGGAATTGGTGGATGGGCAGGGAAAAGTGATTCGTCCCAATATCACTACCAATAACCAGGGCCTTGGAAAAACCGGTTTTCATATAGAAAACGACCAAATCTACCAGCTACAGGTAGTATATTCCAATACTATTGTGGCAGAAAAAATATTGCCGAAAGCCATTACCAATCAAGCAGGCCTGAATGTAGAGAATAACGGCAGAGACAAAGTCCTGTTCAAACTGATCGCTTCTAAAGATACATTCGATGAAAAGGACGGGGCACCTTATTCTTTAGCGGTGTATCAAGGAGAATTTATGGTATTTGAAGAAGTTGAGCTTCATGAGAACGAAGCTGTGATCTCCATGGATAGAGCGTCGTTGCCTTTCGGGATAAATACGGCGGTGCTTTTTAACGAAGCCCTTGAACCTGTAGGCTGGCGTATGTTCTTCAATCATCGGGAAGAGGAAACACGACTGCAGTCCGTAACGGTTGAACACTGCCTTACGGAATTTAAAGATTCCCTGCAGGTGGACATTATTTTACCGCAATTTGCCAAACAAACCGTTAGGGGCAGTCTCTCTATACTTCCCTACAATAGCCGGGCCTATAACCCATGGAATTCAATACTATCCTCTTTCTTACTGGAACCTTATGTAAATACTGGGATAGGCAATAACCGGTATTATTTTGAGGAGATGGACAGGCGGAAGCGGTATGAATTGGACAAACGGTTGATGATAGAAGGCTGGGGGAAGTACGATTGGGATTCCAGGAAAATGGAGGAAATCCAACTGGACTTTGAATTGGAAACCGGTATCCCAATAAAGGGAAATGTAACGGATGCTAATTTGGCGGTAGAACGCCAATTATATGTTATCGCTGAACCCTCTGGTGCTATGGATTTTACTGAAATCAACAACGATAGTACCTTTACCCATTCTATGGTGTTATATGACGGGGATTCCCTGGGGATAAGTGTTATTGGAGAAAAAGGAAAGCTCAGAAAACGTAAGGTGGTAGCCAAAATTGGAAAGGAAATCATTCCGGGGAAAGCGCTGTTTGACCAGATGGGATTTGATGGATATTATCGGGAGGGCGTACCTGAAGAAGAGGTTACCGATCCTGCATTTGGCCTGGGAGACCAGGTAATAGCGTTAGAAGAGGTAGTGCTACAAGGAAGAGTTGTCCGGGACAACAAGACCAATATGTTTGTAACCGGTGCTTCCGAAGGGATCATCACTGAGGGAAGGATAATAGGAGATACCGAAATCCAAAGATATAACAGCGTGATGGCTTACTTAGGCACATTGGGCTATACCCGATCACAAGGAGTAGACCGTGATGGGTTTTTTATTGACATACTGCTTTCACCAAAGAGTAACCAGCCGGTTAGTTTTAACGGGTCCACTTTAAATTTGCCGCTTTCCAGGGTTCAGGCGATTTATTTTGATGCCGATAAGAACAAATTTGTAAATGTGGTGTTGCGATCTTCTCCTTACGAACGCCCTGAGGACCGGAATAGATTTGTGAAATTCCTGATTGAAAAAGGGTATGCCCGGCCACAGGAATATTTTAGCGCGAACTATCCGGATTACAATTCTGCTGTATTTAAAAATTTTGGAGTGATACATTGGCAAGGAGATCTGGATATAAACTCGGAAATCCCTGTTTCCATCACCGTTCCTTTGTATAATCAAAGTGGGGTAATGCTGTATTTGGAGGGAATGGGAAAAGAGGGCGCTTTGCTAAGCTGGGCAAAAAAGATCGAAATAAAGGACGCATCAGAACCTTAAGGGGAGAACTTTATCAATTCTTTAATACGTTATACCTTAGGCGTTTACTATCTTTAAATCAAGCAACACCTATCCTTATGAAACAAACAGTGCTCTTTCTTCTCTTTACGGTTCTTCCCTGCCTTGTGTTAACGGCTCAGGAAGATGATTATCAATTGGTGGCCCAAACAGTGAACTATTACCTGGAAGGCGGGACTAATAATGACTACGAGACCCTTAAAAAGGCCTTTCATGAAACGGCTACCATGAAGTATGTTACGGAGGAGGGCTACAAGGAAGTGAATGCCCTGAAGTTTTTTTCCGGGATGGATGCCTCTAAACCAAAGCAAAACCGAAAGACGCGTATTGCCAATATTACGGTGTCCGGACACGCTGCCAATGCCCGACTGGAAATTGAGTATTCCACCTTTACTTTTGTGGACTTTATGAACCTGTTAAAGATAGATGGGCAATGGAAAATTGTCAATAAGATCTTTTACCGTAAACCTGTAATGGTAGTTGAGCAGTAACACGAATTCTTGAGACAATCTATATAAGATTTGATGAAAACCCAGGTCAGGTCTTATTTCTAACAGCGACCTGTACTGAGCTCTGTCGAAGTAAGCGGTCTAATATCTTTCGTCCAAAATTACCATCCCCCCGAAGCGCCACCGCCGCCAAAACCTCCTCCACCGAAGCCTCCGCCAAAACCACCTCCAAAACCTCCGCTTCCGAAGCCTCCGCCTGAAGATCCTTTGTAACCACCTCGGCCCATATTGCTCAGGATAATGATATCCCAAATATCCAGGCCGGACCCCCTGCGGCCTCCCGGGCGGTTTCCACCTCCGCGGTTTTTTCTGCTCATCAGTATCGCGAGGACGATAAAAAAGATAATGACAGGAAGTAATGCCCGTAAAGGAAACCCTCTGTTTTCCCCAAAACTGCGGTCTTCTTCAAACTGTCCGGTCAACACCTGAAAAATGGCATCCGCCCCGGCATCCAAACCTCCATAATAATCCTCTTGTTTGAACTTCGGGATGATCACTTGTTCTATGATGCGTTTGCTCATGAGGTCGGTCAGAAATTCTTCTACCCCATAGCCTGTATTGATCGCTATCCTACGATCATTTTTGGCGAGCAGAACCAAAATGCCATTATCCTCATCTGCCTGACCAATCCCCCATTGTTGCCCCCACTGCGCCCCCAGGTAATTAATGTTTTCTCCTTCTGTAGAACCAATAATGGCCACTACAATCTGGGTGGAAGTGCTGTCCGCATATCGTATCAGTTTTTGTTCCAGCTGGCTTTTTTCTGTGGCGGAGAGCAGATTGATGTAGTCATAAACACTGGTTTGCTCCTGAGGTTTGGGAGGAATCTCATATTGCCCCCAGGCCAGGGTAGCGCAAAGCAATGCGAATAGCAAGCTAACCTTTGGAAACCGCATCGCTCAATTCATTAGTATCACCATGATGCCAGGGAAAATGGGCTTCCAGTTCCTTGCCGGCTTTCAGGATACCTTCAATAATACCAGTCTTGAAATCACCCTGCTTAAAGTGTTGTTGTATGATATCCCGGGTAGTATCCCAAAAACCTCGGGGAACCACACGGTCAATACCACGATCCCCATAGATCACAAACTTGTGATCATGAACTGCCACGTAAATCAATACGCCGTTTTCATCTTTTGTATTGTCCATTTTTAAAAAATGAAATACCTGCTGGGCACGGCTAAAATGATCCATTTTTGCGGAGGCTTCTATATGCACCCGGATTTCTCCGGAAGTGTTCTTTTCCGCTTCAAGGATAGCCGCTACTATTTCCTGTTCCTCCCGGGCGGTAAGAAAGCCCTCAACTTCCGACATGTCTAATCAAAATTAAAATCTACTTCAGGAGCATTTTCCGAACCGGGGTCTGCTTTATAGCGAGGCATTTCTTCAAACCCAAACCATCCCGCCAAAAGTTTACCCGGAAATTTAGTGGTATGAATATCGTAGAGGTTTACCTTCTCATTGTAGCGGTCGCGGGCAACGTTAATTCTGTTTTCAGTCCCTTCCAACTGTGATTGTAATTCTAAAAAGTTTTGATTGGCCTTGAGGTCCGGGTAGCGTTCAACCGTAACCAACAGGCGGGATAAAGCAGAGGACAGGCCGGTTTGCGCTTGTTGAAACTGCGCTATGGCTTCCGGATTAATGTTGTCCACATCTATAGTGGTAGCAGTAGCTTTTGCCCGGGCTTCTATTACATTGGTAAGCGTTTCGCGCTCAAAATCTGCAGCCCCCTGGACCGTTTTTACCAGGTTGCCAATAAGATCGTTACGACGTTGGTACGAACTTTCCACGTTGGACCATGCCGTTTTGGCATCGGCTTCCAATTCAACTGCTTTGTTATTAAATCCAACTGCCCACTGGTAGACCCCAAAAGCTACCACGGCAAGAATAATTACCGGGATTAACCATTTTTTCATGTACTGGTGTTTTAGTGTTTATTGAGAATAGGTGTATCATTAGTAGGAAAACTAAGGTATTTGTTACACCTTATAGTTGTTCTTTTATTTTGAGAAGTTCCGCCTTTACCTTTTGTAGTTTTTCAATGATCTCAAAATTAGAAAGGGTCTTATGCTTTTCTTCTTTTAAATGTATTTTGGCGCCTTCCAAAGTAAATCCGCGTTCTTTTACCAAATGATAGATCAGTTGTAGGTTTTTAATATCCTGGGGGGTAAATTTTCGGTTGCCCTTCGCATTTTTTTTGGGCTGTAATACATCAAATTCCTTTTCCCAAAACCGGATAAGCGAAGTGTTTACTCCAAAAGCTCTGGCGACTTCGCCAATGCCATAATACCGTTTTTCAGGAAGGTCTACGTGCATTTAGTCAAGCGATTGGTTTTCCTGGTTAGCAAATTTGAGCATGTTTTCAAACTCTTCAGCAGTCAAACTTCCGTAGTAAAAGTTGATCGGATTGATTTTTTCCCCATCTTTCCACACTTCATAATGCAAATGTGGGGCTTCCGAGCGCCCGGTATTGCCAACAAACCCTATAAGGTCGCCACGCTTTACTTTTTGACCACGACTGACATTGTATTTGCTCAGGTGAGCATAGAGGCTTAAGTAACCAAATCCATGGTCAATACGAATATGTTTTCCATAACCGGAGGACTTGTTATCCGCACGAGTTACCGTACCATCTCCGGTAGCATAGATGGGAGTTCCCCGGGGAGCTGTAAAATCCATGCCTTTATGCATTTTCCGGAATTTGGTAAAGGGATCCGTGCGCCAACCGAATCCGGAGGCCATTCGGATCAAATCCTCGTTGCGAACCGGTTGTATAGCCGGAATGGCAGCTAATAGTTTTTCTTTTTCCTCCGCCAGTTTGGCAATTTCATCCAGGGATTTGGATTGAATGACCATCTGTTTTTGTATGATATCCAATCGCCTTGATACGTTGATGATAATTTCGGAATTATTGAACCCTTCCAGGGATTTGTAGCGGTTAACACCTCCAAAACCTGCCCTGCGCTGTTCTTCGGGTATGGGGTTGGCTTCAAAATAAAGCCGGTAGATATTATTGTCCCGCTCCTCAATATTGGCCAGCACCTGTTCTATCTGTTCCATTTTTTTATTCAAGATATCGAATTGGAGCTCGTAATTTTGAACCTCCCGGGACAGCGATAACTCCTTAGGAGTATTGATCAGGTTGGTGTTCAATAAAAACAATAGGCCCAGGAAACCAAAAAGGGCGGCACCTAAAACAAAAAGGGCAATATTTCGGTACTTTTTCGACTTTTTGGGTTCTATCTTTCGGTAGGAAAGCGTGTCCGGGTCGTAGTAGTACTTAACTTTAGCCATAAAGGTAAATTGTCCTATTTTTGAACGTTCATTAATAGGGAACAGACAAATATAAAAATTGTTTTGTTCCTTCTGTTAAAATTAATTAAAGCTTAACCTCCCATATGACATCCCAAAAGGTTAGAGAACAGTTTTTAAACTTCTTTGCATCCCGGTCTCATAAAATAGTTCCCTCCGCCCCAATGGTCATAAAAAATGACCCTACCCTGATGTTTACCAATGCAGGAATGAACCAATTCAAGGAGTTTTTTCTGGGGATTTCCAAACCCCGGGAGAAGCGGGTAGCCGATACTCAAAAATGCCTTCGGGTCAGCGGAAAGCACAATGATCTGGATGAGGTGGGGAAGGATACCTATCACCATACCATGTTTGAGATGTTAGGCAACTGGAGCTTTGGTGATTATTTTAAGAAGGAAGCGATAAGCTGGGCCTGGGAATTGCTCACCGAAGTCTACAAAATAGCTCCGGAGAATTTGTATGTGACGGTATTTGAAGGCAGTAAGGACAAGGACAACCTGGCTATGGATCAGGAGGCCTACGATTTTTGGAAAGCGATTATCCCTGCAGAACGTATTCTAATGGGGGATAAGAAGGACAATTTTTGGGAAATGGGGGATCAAGGCCCGTGCGGGCCATGTTCCGAGATCCACGTGGACCTACGCTCCGATGGGGAAAAAGCAACAGTTCCCGGGGCCAGTCTTGTGAATAAAGATCATCCCCAGGTAGTAGAGATATGGAACCTGGTCTTTATCCAATACAACCGGAAAGCCAATGGCGTATTGGAAGATTTACCGGAGAAGCATATTGATACAGGTATGGGTTTTGAGCGGCTTTGTATGGTGCTACAGGGAAAACAGTCCAATTATGATACGGACATTTTTGTCCCTTTAATTCGGGAGATTGAAACCATTACCCGTAAGACATATGGAAAAGAGGAAGCCATTGATATTGCCATTCGCGTGGTAGCGGATCATGTCAGGGCGGTGGCCTTTGCCATTGCCGATGGGCAATTGCCCGGTAATACCGGGGCAGGGTATGTTATCCGAAGGATTTTAAGACGTGCGGTACGGTACGGTTTTACATTTTTGGACACTACATCCCCCTTTATCTATCGTTTGGTCAAAGTACTCGCGGAGCAAATGGGCAATGCTTTTCCGGAGCTTGAAGCGCAATTTCAACTCATAGAAAATGTGATCAGGGAAGAGGAAAACTCTTTCTTGAGTACCCTGGAACAGGGTTTGGTATTGCTGGAAGGGGTGCTGAAAACAACCAAAGGAAAAGTTATAGATGGGGAAAAGGCCTTTGAGTTGTACGATACGTTTGGCTTTCCCGTAGATCTAACGGAATTGATCTTAGCGGAACGGGGGTATACCCTGGACAGGGAAGGCTTTGAAAAAGCGTTACAAGCCCAAAAGCAGCGTTCCAAACAGGCTTCGGAAGTAGCGAAGGAAGATTGGACGGTGCTTTTGGAAGATGCGGATCAGGAGTTTATCGGCTATGATTCGCTGGAAACTAACGTACGTATCGTGAAGTACCGAAAGATCACCACAAAAAAAGAAGGGAACAGGTATCAGTTGGTTTTTAACCTTACACCTTTTTATGCAGAAGGCGGTGGCCAGGTAGGGGATAAGGGATATCTGAAGGCGCCTAATGGCGATGTTACCTACATTGTGGATACAAAAAAAGAAAACAACGAGATCGTACACTTTGCGGCAGCCCTCCCCAAAGATGTAAATGTAGTATTTAAGGCCGTTGTAGACCAAAAACAACGCCAGCGCACTGCCAGTAACCACACGGCCACACATCTCCTGCATCAGGCGTTGCGCGAAATATTAGGAGATCATGTGGAACAGAAAGGGTCTGCCGTGCATTCCAAATATTTGCGTTTCGATTTTTCGCATTTTGCGAAGCTGACACTTGAAGAACTACGAGAAGTAGAAAACTTTGTCAATGCCAGGATCGATGGGCATTTACCCCTGGAGGAACAACGTAAAGTTCCCATGTCGGCGGCCCGGGAGCAAGGGGCGCTTGCCCTGTTTGGAGAGAAATATGGCGATACGGTACGCACCATTCGTTTTGGAAAATCCATTGAGCTTTGTGGAGGGACTCATGTACAGAATACAGCGGATATCTGGTATTTTAAGATCGTTTCCGAAGCTGCGGTGGCGGCGGGAATTAGAAGGATAGAAGCCATAACCTTGGATGCGGTAAAAGACTTTTACTTTACCAATAGCCAAACGCTTTACGAGATCAAGAACCTTTTAAGCAATACCCAGGATCCCGTGAAGACGGTGGTTGACCTACAGGCCGAAAATGCCCAGCTAAAAAAACAGGTAGAAAGACTATTGAAGGAAAAGGCCAGGGCCTTAAAAAAAGAATTGTTGGAAAGCCTGACAGAAGTCAATGGGATAAAATTTCTGGCAAGGAAAGTGGATCTGGACGCCGGAGGAATGAAGGATCTGCTTTTTGAGATGGGGAATACCACTACCAATATGTTTGTCCTTTTGGGGGCGGAAAAGGAGGGAAAAGCCTTGCTGGCCTGCTATATCTCCAAAGATCTGGCTTTTGAAAAAGGACTTAACGCCGGAACTATTGTGCGGGAATTAGGGAAACATATCCAGGGAGGCGGTGGCGGTCAACCCTTCTTTGCTACTGCCGGCGGAAAAAACCCGGGGGGTATTCCGGAAGCGTTGAATACGGTAAAAGAATATTTAAAATAAAATGCGAAAAGTGCTTGCAGGCGCGGTAATCGCTTTGGCTTCGGTATTGATCTATAGGTCTTGTACAGATCAAAAAGAAGAGCGCATGGTACTTGAGGAAAATACTGCACTTATTCAAGAGCAACTCCAAAATGTTTCCAAGCTGATCGTTACTGAGGGGCACTTTGCCGAAGTATATACGTATGCCGATTCCCGGGAGCTTTTTGGTGCTCTGATCCGGGCGGATAAGAAAGCTTTGGTTGTGGTCAATGCTGAGGTACAGGTAGTGTACGATCTCAGCAAAATGGATGTTGTTCCTGATCCGGAAAACAAAACTTTGGTGATCAGAAACCTGCCGAAACCCGAAATTAAGATCCATCCGGACTTTGAGTACTATGATGTGAATGCAGACTTTTTTAATCCTTTTGAGGCAGCGGACTATAATGCCATAAAAAAGCGGGTTAATGCTTCCCTTATGCGGAAGGTGCAGGCCTCTACCCTAATGGCCAATGCAGAAAACCGCCTTATTACCGAATTGGGCCGGTTTTTAGTGCTTACCCGTGCTATGGGCTGGACATTGATTTATGAAAAACAGCCGATTACCACTACCGATACCTGGAATCAATTGATCCACTGATCTCTTGATTCCATTCGTTTCATCTGTAAAAGAACCGGTTGCTCCAATAAGGATCTCAAAGAGAATACTAATCGTATTTAAGCCCTGACAATAGCATCGTTTACAAGTGCTAAACCATCATCTATAAGATGGCCTACCTCGGGCCGTTGCTGTTTTACGGTTTCCAGATGTGCCTTGATATCACTAGCCAGTTCTTTTTTGTTGCCTGCTACCGCAAGTTCGTAGAGCTCAATGGGTAACAACCAATCCAGGGGGAAGCGCTCCCTGAACTCAGAGAACAATTTACTACGCGATATGGTGGTATTGGTACCTTCCCGGTACTCCCGAACCCTCTGGTAATAAGCTTCCAACTGTATTTTTTCGCTGTCCCTTGTTTTTTTGATCGTGGTTTCGGTCAGTTCATGGGAAATAAGGTTAAAGCTCTTAAGATCAGCCGGGCCATTAAAAGCAGAAGTGATCTTTTCCCCTACCGGCATATGGTACCAGCCCCATTCCGGAAGAAAGAGTACGGTATCGTTGTGGCTTACCCTGCAATCCCTAAAGGTGATGAGGATAATCTCTCCTTTAAGATTTCGGGTTCCGGTAATAATTTCCCCTTCCACCAGGACTCCGCCTTCAAATTCCAAACGCACCCGTTCTCCCTCAAAAATATTGTAGGCTTTCAGGTCCCGTGGGCCCATATCTTCAATAGCCAAATTGATACCTTTTAGTTTGCCCACCGGAGCGCCAAATCCATCAGGATGATTCTCAATCCCATGGCTTACCAGTTCCTTTTCACGATAGGCCAGGGCTGTTGGCCCGGTCGTCTTGAGATAAACCGGTTTTCCATCGTGGGAAATGACACCCTCAAAATATCCGGAGATCTGAAGTCCCGTACTCAGCTCTACAGTCCCAAGAGCCTTGGAATCTACCAGTTTCTGCACGCCTTTTAAGCCGCCGGTGCGCAGGGCCATGGTATTGGCGAAATCCTCTAAAACCTGACTGAGATGTGCAAAATCGGGGGTCACAAAAAGTTGCGGTTGAGGTTGGGTAATATCAAACCCGGTAAATGCCGCTTCTATGGTATACGGCAATTTCTTTACTTCGTCAGTCATGCACCACGCACTTTCTCCTATAGAAGACAGTAAGCCTGCGCCATATATCTTTGGGTTGTCCGGTGTTCCTATAAGGCCGTATTCTACCGTCCACCAATGCAAGTTACGGATTAGGGCCATTTCACTGGGTTTGCCCATGTTTTCCTGCAAATGCGCAATGTGTTGTTCGGCTTTTTCAATTTCCACCTGGGGAGTGCCCTCGGCTTCTTTTATGATGGAAAGATGGCGTACAGCGTCGTATAATTCATAATCCTTGGCGCTGGAGATGGCCTTCGCCCCAATTTCACCAAACCTCCTTAGATATTCCGCATATTCGGGATTAGCTATGATGGGGGCATGTCCGGCACCTTCATGAATAATATCAGGGGCAGGGGTATATTCAATATTTTCCAGCTGCCGGATATCCGAAGCAATCACCAATACATTATAGGCCTGGAATTCCATAAAAGCCGCGGGAGGAATAAAACCATCCACCGCTACTGCGGCCCAGCCAATTTCTTTTAAAATGCGATTCATCCCATACATGTTGGGGATATGGTCAATTGAAATACCGGTCTTTGTAAGTCCTTCCAGATAAGAGGAGTGCGCTACTTTACTTAAATACTCCACATTTTTGCGCATTACATAGCGCCATACCGCCTGATCAATAGCGGTGTAATCTTCATAATTCTGGGGCTTGATGAACTGTTTTAAATGTTCCGGAAGTTTGTCCAGTACCGGGTTGCTCTCATATGCAGGATGCTTCATACCATCTAATTTAATATTTTGTTCCCCTGAGGGTCATAAAACGCCTTCATCGTGAAGGCGGCCGGAGTAGCGCCATTTTTCTCCAATTCTTCCAATTTGCTTTTAGCCATTTCCAGCGTAGGTAAAACGCCTTCCGGCAACCACCACATTACAAACTGGGAAGGCCCTTTAAGATCGAACCACTTTTTTTTATTACGCAAAAAATAGCTGTGCACACTGCCGTACACAAAATTTCTAAAGGAATCCAGATCTTCCCAAAGGCTTATATTTACCGCCATCATTTCGTCTTTGAACGGGGATTGGAGGTAACTTGCTGGTCGTCCCTGCTCATCTTTTAAACGCCAAACAAAACCTTTACTCTCTTCGGCAAAACGGTTTACCGGCTCCAGGAAATCCACAAACTCTTTCATGATAGGATGGTCCAGAGAAGCCTTGAACCTTGCAATGTTGGCTTGGGCAAGATAATAGCGCACGAATAAGTTTCTTTTAAATGTAGCAATAATGGATAAAAAAAGGAAATTTTGGAAATTTATCAGCGATTTGTGCTGTAAAATAGTTTGTTTTTAGGAAAATGTACTAAATTGTCTTATTTTCAATTCTATAAAAAGGAAATTGTATGCTTAGCCCGTTAGATGCCATTGACCGCAGGATTCTCAAAATTTTGGAAGATGATGCCAAAACGGTGGCCAAGACCATCGCGGAACAATTAAATATGACCAAGACTCCGGTGTATGAACGGATAAGAAGGTTAGAGCAGGAGGGGTATATTAAAAAATATGTAGCCCTGGTGGCCAAGGAAAAAGTGGAGCCCAGTATTACGGTATTTAGTTTTATTTCCCTGGAGGCCCAAAAGGGCCCTATGATGGATGCTTTTGTGGGTATGGTACGGAAATTTCCGGAGGTGGTAGAATGCTTTGTAGTGGGTGGAGAGTTTGACTTCCTGTTAAAAGTAGTGGTAAAAAACCTGGACGCCTATTACGATTTTGCAAAACAAAAAATTGCCACTTTGCCCAATATTGGTGCTGTAAAAAGCGCTTTTGTACTGAAAGAGGTTAAAGACGAAAACCGATTCCCCTTGTTGTAAAAAAGAAGTGAAGAACCTACCAAACTTAACAAACAATAAACACTCAAACTATATGGGTAGATTCTTCACTCTTCAGTTCCGGAAAATGGAGCCTTTCCCTAATTAGACGCTATTTTGCGTTCAGGAGGGTAGGCCGCTAAAATTTCGGAAACAAATTTACGTATACGTTGTTCTTTTTTATCAATGTTATCAATATTGTTTAAGGTGCCCACACCACGTCCTTGCCACACCAGTTCCTTACTTTGGGTATCTATGAGGTCAATATAGAGGGAACCTTCTGTCCGGGTAGATACATCTGGTCCAAAGCCGCCGCCCCAGCCCCAACCGGGACCCCAGCCCCATGGGCCGAAACCACCCCAGCCCAGGCCCCATGGGCCGAAGCCACCCCAACCCCAGCCCCAGCCGAAGTTGTTGTTGTATACATCTACCTGTTCACGTTCTTTAGTAAAGATACTTACCAGTAGATCTGGTTGCCGGGATTTTACAAATCCTTTGGCCGCCATTTCTGTGTCAATCGCTTTTAAAATCCTTTTTTTGTCAAGATCTGAAATCTGAGCTCTATCTATTCCCGTTTTGTAATACGCATAGGTCTTATAGTCATTGAAACTCGCTTGCCGGTCATAATCGGAAATAACACGGACAGATACACATGAACTAAGAAAGAGGAGCGCAAATACAGGAAGCGTCAATATTTGTAGTTTTTTCATATCAATTTTTTTTGAGTTTAACCAGGGCAATTTTATAAAATTACCTCAAATATTATGCCGAAAACCAAATCATTCCTGGCGATTCGTATTCTTGTTATATCCATAAGGACAATGCCTGCAGCCGCTTTCGCAACAATATCCCCTTTTAAGGTGATATTGCTCGGTGAATACCCGGTAGCCCTCAGGGGATAGGTAATAATCCCCTTCTTCTAAAGGTATGTATTTCTTCATGCAATTAAAAGCCTAATACCATCAAAATTACGGCCCAATCCCTTCATTTTAAAATTATTTGCGCTTTTGGAGTGCCTTTGTCCGATAATTGAAGGGTTTAATCGATCATTCTTCAATGACCTCAAAGAATGGGTTATATTTGCGTACCCCACAATAGAATAGTTCGTAAAAGGACTGTAAATGATATTGGTTTTTAAACATCTTTTCAGAAAAAACTACGTGGGACTCACCCTTTGGCCCTTCATTTTTGTTAAGGAAGACATTCATAAGGAAGATGTAGTCCTTATCAATCATGAAAAGATCCATCTAAAACAGCAACTGGAATTGTTAGTGCTTCCCTTTTATATTTGGTATGTGGGGGAATGGATAGTACGCACCTTGCTCTATCTTGACAGTTACCGGGCCTACCAGAACATCAGCTTCGAACGGGAGGCCTTCGCTAATGAAAAGGATTTGGGCTATCCGGAACGCCGAAAACCGTATAGTTTTTTAAATTACCTTACCCGACCTTAACCTTTGGAGGTGCATAATCAAGAACTTTACTTTCCCTTCCTGAAAGAAAAGGGGATCTCGCTTTGGGTAAAACGGGAAGACCTGATCCATCCGAAGATCTCCGGAAATAAATACCACAAGCTGAAATACAACCTTTTGGAAGCCCAACGTTCAGGATACACCACTTTGCTTAGTTTTGGCGGAGCGTATTCCAATCATATTGCCGCCTTGGCCTTTGCCGGAAAAGAGAAGGGATTCCGTACTATTGGGGTCATCCGGGGTGAGGAACTACAGCAACGGTGGCAGGATAACCCCACATTACGAGCGGCGCATACCCAGGGCATGCAATTGCATTTTCTGTCCAGGGAGGACTACCGTAAAAAGGAAGAAGCTACCCTGCTTTTCAAATTAAGGGCCCAATTCGGGGATTTTTATCTTTTACCGGAGGGAGGCACCAATAGCCTCGCTGTGAGAGGATGTGAAGAGATCTTGACCGGGGAAGATGCACATTTTGATGTGATTTGCAGCTGTGTGGGAACGGGAGGAACACTGGCCGGCTTGGCCAACTCCGCCCGACCGGGACAAAGGATTTTAGGGTTTCCAGTGCTAAAGGGGGGTTTTTTAAAGGATTCGATTCGTAACTTTGCTCGTAAGAACAATTGGAATTTAGTTCCCGATTTTCATTTTGGAGGGTATGCCAAAGTCAATAAGGGGTTGGTTCAGTTCATGAATCTTTTTAAAGAGCAGACCGGAATTCCATTGGATCCCATTTACACCGGGAAGCTGTTTTTTGGCGTATTGGAAATGATAAAACAGGATAAATTTGAGGCGGGAACTTCCATCCTGATCATTCATTCAGGAGGATTACAGGGGATTCCCGGGATGAATGCCGTACTGAAAAAGAAAAATTTACCGTTAATCCATTGATGATTACACGTTGTTTTGCTACATTGTTAATAGTTACGCTTCTGGTGGGTTGTGGCGCCAAAAAGCGAAGGGTGTCCAGGACTGTCCAGACTCAAAAGAAAAGCGTTTACCAACCTGATACCGGTTTGGAAGGGACCAGGGTAAAAAAGTCGGAACTCTATCCTTTACCGGAGGACCCTGGCTACTTCAAAAAGTTTCCTATTGCTTCTACCGAAGATTACATTGACGAGTTTGCGCAGATTGCACAATATGAAATGCGTGCCTTCGGTATTCCGGCAAGCATTACCCTGGCTCAGGGAATTTTGGAAAGTGGTTCCGGACGGGGAGCACTGACCCGAAAGACAAACAATCATTTTGGGATCAAATGCCATACCGGATGGCAGGGAGATTTTGATTTTCATGACGATGACGCTAAAGGGGAGTGTTTTCGAAAATACAATCATCCTATGTTTTCCTTTCGGGACCATAGCATCTTTTTAGCATCGCGTTCCCGTTACCGTTTTTTGTTCAACTACCGCAGGGACGATTATAAAAAATGGGCTTACGGCTTAAAAAAAGCCGGTTACGCTACCGATAAAAAATATCCTCAGAAATTGATCGCACTCATCCAGCGGTATGATTTGGACCAATACGACAAAGAAGTAGTGGATGATGGATTGGAAACCGTGCGAAAACCCAAAAAGTATGAAGTGTTTACCCATGTAGTGGAGCAGGGCGACACACTGTATGGGATCTCAAGGAAATATGCCATTTCCGTTGAGGAGATCATGAAACTGAACAACCTGGATAGCACTAACATTGGTATTGGCCAGGAGCTAAATATTAGAAAGCCGATAACAAAATAGTAAGTGATATAAAAGACAGGATATGCGATACCAACGGAGCAGTGCGCTCTTTGCCGAAGCGAAAAAATACATCCCCGGAGGGGTCAATTCCCCGGTACGGGCCTTTAAAGCAGTGGGCGGGGAGCCTATTTTTGTAAAACAAGCGAAAGGGGCCTACCTCCATGATGAGGATGGCAATCAATATATCGATTATATCTCCTCCTGGGGGCCTTTGCTGTTTGGCCATGCCCACGAACCGGTGCTCCAGGCCGTAATTGCAAAAGCCAAAAAGGGGACTTCTTTTGGCATTCCCACTGAAATTGAAACCGAACTGGCAAAGCTCGCGGTGCAAATGGTGCCCAACATAGACAAGATCCGTTTTGTAAATAGCGGGACTGAGGCTTGTATGAGTGCAGTGCGTTTGGCCCGGGGATATACCGGAAGGGAAAAGATCATCAAATTTGCAGGTTGCTATCACGGCCATGCCGATGCCTTTTTGATCCAGGCTGGAAGCGGGGCAGTAACTTTTGGTAGCCCCAATAGCCCCGGGGTAACTCAGGGGACCGCTAAGGATACCCTGCTGGCCAACTACAATGATCTGGAAGGGGTAAAAGCCCTGGTGGCTGCGAATAAAGGGGAGATTGCAGGAATCATTCTCGAGCCGGTCGCCGGGAATATGGGCTGTATTATTCCTAAAACAGAGTTTATTCAAGGGTTGCGAGAGCTTTGCTCGCAGGAAGATATTTTGTTATTGTTTGACGAGGTGATGACGGGTTTTCGATTGGCAAAGGGAGGAGCCCAGCAGGCCTTAGGTATTACCGCAGACATTGTGATGTTTGGCAAAGTGATTGGAGGGGGTCTGCCGGTAGGCGCTTTTGCTGCCCGGGCCGATATCATGGCCCATCTCGCTCCTGAAGGGCCGGTGTACCAGGCAGGAACCTTAAGCGGGAACCCTCTGGCTATGAGTGCGGGACTGGCGATGCTAACGGAAATTGACCAAAATCCTGAAGTCTTTGATAGCCTTGCCCAAAAAACCGAGCATTTACATCAAGGAATTGCCCAGGTACTTACGGAAAAAGGGATGCCCCATCAGATCAACCGTTTTGGCAGTATGCTCTCCGTACACTTTTGTGAGGAACCGGTGGTAGATTTTGCTTCTTCGGCAAAAGGGAATAATGCTATTTTTAAAAAGTACTTCCATGGGATGTTGGACCAGGGGGTATATCTGCCTCCCTCAGCCTTTGAAAGCTATTTTTTAAATGATGCTATCAGTTATCAGGATCTGGATGCTACTATTGAAGCGGTCAAGGCAGTTTTCTAAGTGTTGCGCCGCTTAAAGTAGGCATAAAAGCTGGTGATAATGGCCAGGGAGGAAAAAAGGGTCATTACCGTTCCGGGAACAAAATTCACATACCCCCCTAGGTCGAGGAACAAGAAATACCCTAAATCAGCAAGACCCCCTGTGATGGCGGCAAGAAAGATAGCATGCGTATTGCCTTTCCAGATGTAAAAAGCCGCTAGAAAAGTAACCAGACCAATCCATAGCAGGTTAAAACCGTGCTGCCCGATAATAGCTCCGGCTGCTTTCGGATAGTCCATTTGTAAAGTCGTGGGATCAACCTTATCGGCAATACCGGATACGGAGGCAGAAATGTCATCGGTCAATATGCCTTTCATGGTCATGATACCTGCAAAAATGTGTACCAGCCCCCATATGATCCACAAAACGGCTGAAACTCTTAACCACAGCGATAGCTTTTTCATTTCTACTACTTTTTCCTCAAATATGCGGCAAGGCGAGAAGTTATGCATTAACCTAGATTAAGAAATGCTGCTAGGTATTTCGAAGTTTTCCCGATTTGATCTTGCTTAGGGCCTCGGGGGTAATCCCCAGATAAGAGGCGATCATACGCTGCGGTACCCTTTGCACGATATTGGGATAGGTCCTAATGAAGTCC
The DNA here is from genome assembly GCA_028284285.1 of Croceivirga sp. Classification (GTDB taxonomy): domain Bacteria; phylum Bacteroidota; class Bacteroidia; order Flavobacteriales; family Flavobacteriaceae; genus Croceivirga. The sequence continues at coordinate 56,105 of JANQSA010000022.1, read as the reverse complement.
TCATAACGATCTATAGCTGAAGAACTCATTAACATAATTACCCTCTTTTGCAGTACGGACAGCCGTTTGACCAAAGGAGCCACATTTTGATGTTCTTTGGTGATGTCCTTTTCCCGAACCAGGACAATAGAATCCTCCAGGGCATCGATAAACAATGTTGTGGGAATTTCAGGACCTGTGCTATCTGCTATGACCCAGCCTTCCGGAGCAAACATAAAGATATGTTCCTTTCCCTTTTTATCAATAAGGTAACTTCGCAACAATCCGGATCGTACCATGTATATCTTACTGCGCAACTCACCTGATTTTTGAAGAATCTCACCTTTCTTTACCTGAAGCGGCTTCATAATTTAAAGGTAGGGATTACCAACTATCATATGGATTAGGGTCGGGATTTTGTTTTGAAACAAGAAACGCATCCACTATTCAGGATCCTTGTACTCTACCTTTAAACGATACTGATACGGATTACTTCCAGGGGTTTCTTTTTTAAGTTTAGGCAATCGTTCAAATAATCCCGTGGCCAACATCTTTTTTTGAAACCGGCTGCGATCCAGATTTTCCTGTAAAATGGTTTGATGCAGTTGATGCAATTCCGGCATAGTAAATTCCGGGGGGAGCAGATTATAGGTCAAATGTTCCCGTTGCACATCCGCTATGAGCCGTTTGCGAGCGGTCGCCACAATTCTCCCGTGATCCATCCAGAAAGGGGGCAGGGCGTCAAAAGGGAACCATTCCGCGGCTTCGTCAAACACGCCGGGTACCGGATGGGTAGTCGCAATATTTACCAGGGAATAATACGCCAGGGTAACAAAACGGTTGTTGATCCAATAGTCGTCCTGCCAGGGTAACTCTTTTTTTTCAAAGTACTGCCGGAACTCTTTGGAAAAACTACGCCGGGGATCCCCAAATACATCCAGGAATTTAAAATGAGGGTACTCCAGACCGGTACGTTCTTTAAGGATACGGATTACCGCAGCATCCACAGCTTCCTCTTTTTTGATATACCCCCCGGGTAAGGCCCACTTATCGTCCAGTTGAAGAAGCAGACATTTAAGCGCTTCTTCCTGGTATCCTATGACTACAAGGTCGATAGAGAGGTTCGGCAAAAAATACTCGGTGCCGTGATCCAATAATTCTTGCATATCCATAGCACAAAAGTACCCATTTTGTGTCGGTAAGCCACAAAAAAGAATTATATTTGTGTCAAACTGCCACAATTAAGAAATCATGAAAAAAATACTACGACTCTCACTGAAGATTTTAGGAGTACTCCTGCTACTTCTCCTTCTGACAGGGTTTTTGGGATGGCGTTATTTTAACCGGACCTTCCTGAACTTTGAGAACAAGTATACGGAGCAAACCGAGTTTTCGGAATTGTCCGAAGAGGGCTACACCTTTTTGGATCGAAATGGGAACGGGGCTTTGGACGTCTATGAAGATGATCGGCAACCGATCCCGTCCCGGGTAGCCGATGTACTTTCCCAAATGACGCTGGAAGAAAAGATTCATTTGTTAAAAGGCTCGGGGATTGCCTCGGCCATGGGGAGGACAGAACCCGGTACGGGAATTCCAGGAGCGGTTGGGACCATTGTGCCCACCCCCAGGCTGGGACTCCCTACCGTGTATTTGTCGGATGGTCCAGCCGGACTGCGCATACAACCCACCCGGGAGGGAGAGGACCGCACCTACTACTGCACGGCCTTTCCTATCGCCACGCTTTTGGCCTCTAGTTGGAATACTACACTGGTAGAAGAAGTAGGAGGTGCTATGGGCAATGAGGCCGTAGAATACGGCATAGATGTGATCCTGGGGCCAGGGGCCAATATCCACAGGTACCCGCTTTGTGGCCGGAATTTTGAATATTTTTCTGAAGACCCGCTCCTCACCGGCGAGATGGGAGCGGCTATCGTCAACGGGATTGAGTCCAATGGGGTGGGAACTTCCGTAAAACACTATGCGGCCAATAACCAGGAAACAGAACGTTTTATGAATGATGTAAAAGTCTCCGAACGTGCCCTGCGTGAGATCTACCTGAAGGGATTTGAGCATATTGTAAAAAAGGCACAGCCCTGGACTATTATGTCTTCCTATAATAAGGTAAATGGCACTTATGCTTCGGAGAATGAATATCTGTTGACGCAGGTGTTACGTGATGATTGGGGTTTTGAAGGCCTGGTGATGACGGATTGGTTTGGCGGTAAAAATCCCCCGGCTCAGATCAGTGCGGGGAACGACCTGCTGGAGCCCGGGACCAAACGCCAGTGGAAAGCATTGACCAAAGCCGCTGAAAACGGGGAATTGTCTGAAGCAGATATCAATAGAGCCGCTTCCCGCATCCTCACGCTTATCTTCACCAGCAAAAAGATGCAGAACTATGCCTACGGCAATGCACCGGATCTGGAAGCGCATGCACAAATAACCCGCCAATCCGCAGCCGAGGGAATGGTCTTGCTTAAAAATGAAAGCGCCTTGCCACTCACCCCTGGTCAAAATGTGGCCTTATTGGGGACTACCTCTTATATGTTTATTGCCGGGGGGACCGGTTCTGGGGACGTAAATGAGGCCTATACCGTTTCCCTGGAGGAAGGGTTGACCAATGCCGGATTCACTATTAATACAGCGGGTAAAACCGCCTTTGAAGCCCATAAGGCGGCCAATGCCGAGGGCTTTCAAAAACCGGACGGCATGGCGGCTATTTTTACACCCTTTTCCCCACCGGAAATGACCTATACTCCGGAACAACTGCAGGAAATTGTGGCGGGTTCCGATATAGGGATATTAACTATAGGACGAAATGCCGGTGAAGGGGGTGATCGTTTGGAAAAGGACGATTTCCTTTTGTCCGAGACCGAGCAGGAAATGATTGCCGCTATTGGCGAAGCGTTCCATGCTGCCGGCAAACAGTTGATTGTAGTGATGAACATTGGCGGGGTAATTGAAACCGCTTCCTGGAAAGCTATCCCTGATGCCATTCTACTGGCCTGGCAAGGCGGACAGGAAGGAGGCAACTCCGTGGCGGACATTTTAAGTGGGAAAGTCAATCCCAGCGGCAAGCTGCCGATGACCTTTCCGGTGAATCTTGGAGATCATGCCTCTCATGCCAATTTTCCTGAGGGAGGGGAACATATGAGCTTTACCGGCATGTTGGGGAATCTCATCTTCCCGCCAAAAGAGCGGCCAGAAGGAGAAAAGATTCGAAATAGGGACTATACTCACTATGACGAAGGGGTGTATGTGGGCTACCGTCATTTTGACAAAACCGGACTGGAGGTGTCCTATCCTTTTGGCTATGGCTTGTCGTATACGGATTTTGAATACGGTCCTATGGAGGCGATGATTCAAAATGATACTATACATGTAGCACTGACCGTCCAAAATACCGGGCAGTTACCTGGAAAAGAAGTGGTACAACTTTATGCTGAAAAAGTAAATTCAGCTATCGACCGTCCTTTGCAGGAACTCAAAGCCTTTGCTAAAACCGGGAAGTTGGAACCGGGGGCTGTGGATAGTCTTTTTCTACACATCCCTGTGAATGAATTGCGGTATTGGGATGAAAACAACAATGGCTGGACCCTGGAATCCGGAACCTACAGCATCAAGGCAGGAGCTTCGTCCAGGAATATCAGACAGGCCGTTGGGATTACACTGGAATAACCGATATTGCTGAGAAAAGCTCCTCCCTTTGGAAAAGGGAGGTGATCTCAGTTTGACTGGGATCGGAGGGATTGAGACCAGGTCTAAATTTTTTTAAATTTCCCCTTTCTTCTTCCTTTTGTCAGAGTCTATCCTTCCCCACCTCTGGCGAGTTCGTAATGCCTGTTGGCGGAAAAAAGCTATAATAGAAACTAATAGTCATTTCGACATGAGGAATCCCGATAGTTATCGGGAGACGATTGAGAAATCTCATCTCAGGGTATTGAGATTTCTCACACTCATTACATTCGGTTCGAAATGACTGCGAAAGCACGAACCAACATCTATTAGTCATTTCGAAGAAGCGAAGCGACTGCTTGCCGTCCTCCGGTGGGAGAAATCTATTCCCGAATGATTGTAGTGTATAGCATTAGATTTCTCATGTTCTCTGCCTACGGCAGGTAAATTTATCCGACTCTGGTGGGTTCGATAGGACTTTAGAGTACCTACTTGATGCATTTCTACATGAGGAATAAAGCAATAATTAAGAAAGAACAGCTCTACAAGGCCTCCATGATCCTAAACTGGTAACTACTAAGTGAATAATACTGCTCCCCTGGCGTTAAAACGGTAGAGGGAAAATGAGGTTGGTTAGGACTATCGGGATAGTGTTGCGTCTCAAGGCAGAAGGCGGAACGCGGGCCATAGCGCTTCTTATTTTTGCCCATAAGGCCCTTTTTCAGGTTATTTGCGGTATAGAATTGCATACCGGGCGCCGTAGTGAATACGTCCATAACTCGTCCACTTTCCGGTTCAATCACCACAGCGGCCCGGCTGAAGTTCCCGTTCTCTTTGTTCAGTATATAGTTGTGATCATATCCACCGGGATGTTGCAGTTGTTCATAGTCGTTGTCAATATGCAGGCCAATGGCCTTGGCTATCCCAAAATCTAAAGGAGTGTTTTTCAAATCGCGGATTTCCCCTGTGGGGATTTGCCCCGTATCTGCAGGGGTAAATTGATGGGCGTTTAGCTGTAGTTGGTGATCTAGAATGCTTCCGTTGCCCGCTCCTTTCAAATTAAAATAAGCGTGATTGCACAGGTTTACAATAGTAGTTTTATCTGTGGTCGCCCAATATTCAATGTTCAAAACATTGGAATCCGTTAGGGTATACACGAGTTTAACGTCAAGATTTCCCGGAAATCCTTCTTCCATATCCTCAGACAGATAGTGCAGTTCAAGGGTTTTATTGTTGTGCTGTTGCGCTTGCCAAACCACTGCATTAAACCCTTTGGTGCCGCCATGGAGGTGATTGGGACCGTTATTCTTGACCAATGTATAGCGCTCACCTTCCAATTCAAATGTTCCTCCGGCAATTCGGTTGGCATAACGCCCCACCGTGGCCCCCAGATAGGAATGATCCACGCCCAAATAACCTTCCAAATCGTCAAACCCCAAAACCACATCCTCAAATTTCGAATGGGTATCAGGCATCCACAAAGCCACCAAGGTAGCACCATAATTGGTGAGCTGAGCGATAGCGCCTTGTTGATTTTGTAAGGTAAAAAGGCGAACTGTTTTGCCGTCTAAATTGCGTTGGAAATTCTTTTCATTCAGAAGTGATATAGAATGCGATCTTTTCATAGTACTGTCAGAATAATACCTACTACCGGCTATACGGTTTTCCGGGAGGATTTTGGAAATATAGCGAAATCATTGGACAGTAAGGTGGGAAGAAAAATCAATTTCCTTTTTTACCAAACAATGCCATACCTCCCAACACCGGCCCTGCCGCCAATACCAAAAACAACCATTTTGGGGATAGGGTAGTCTGTAAGGCGGTAACCAGTTGGATACTGACAATGGTAATGGCAAAACCGATACAATTCACTATGGTCAGTGCGGTGCCTTTGATGTGTACAGGGGCATTTTTAGCCACCAGGGTAGAAAAGAGCGGGGAATCGGCGATCACTACCATGCCCCAAAACAATAAAAAGGACACAAATACTCCGGGATAGGGCAAGACAAACACCAACGGGAACAATAGGCAACAACTACCCGAGAGTCCCAGGGCCCAACCGGCAGTACGTTTTTCGCCTAGCCTTTGGGAAATGAAACCACCTAACACACAAGCCAGGCCGCCTATGGCTATGATAGCAAAGGAAAGCAGGGAAACGGGAAAATCTGTATTGGGATGGGCTTCCCTATAGGCTACCAGCATTACCGGTACAAAGGCCCAGACCGTATACAGTTCCCACATGTGCCCAAAATACCCAAAAGCCGCTGCCCGGAATTGCGGTTGTTTAAAAATGGTAAAGGTCGCATTAAGGTCCAACCCGGTACTGGGTTTGCGGTACGGGCCGTCCGGCACCCCGGCTGCAATCAAAATGCCCCCTAACACCGCCAAACCTGAGGTAGTGGCAATAACTCCCTTCCAGGGGAGGGCTAAAGCCACCCCTTTTAGTAAATGCGGTAGCGCGGTACCTAAAACCAAGGCACCCACCAAAAAGCTCAACGATTTCCCCAGGCCTTTGTCAAAATGATCGGCCGCAATTTTCATCCCCACCGGGTAGATCCCTGCCAGGAAACATCCTGTTAAAAAACGAAATGCCAGGATGGTGGGGAGGGTGTTGCTTTCCCATAAGACCCCAAAATTGCAGCCTGCCCCAAACAATGCACTTATCAAAAACACTTTGGAGGGGGAAAAGCGGTCGGTGATGGTGAGTAAAGCAAACAACAAGGTTCCGGTGATAAAGCCCAGCTGTACCGCTGAGGTCAGGTGTCCCAGGGCACCGGGGGGTAACGCAAAATTGGCAATCAGGTCAGACATCACCCCATTGCCGGCAAACCAGAGCGAGGTACAACAGAATTGTGCGATGACAATGCTCGGGAGGATATGAGGAGCCGGTTTTGTCAAGGAAGGGTGATTTTGGCGAAAAGACCGTATACGCCAAATGTTATCTCCGGCACTAAAGGTCTAGTGAAGTAGGAGGTCCAAAACCATTCCGGATTCATATAATACAACACACTATATACCCCCAGGAAAGCCCACAATACGACCACTATCCAATACAAGAAAGGGTGTTCCGCTTTTGGAACGGGTTCCAAAAGATAGGTAACCCCGGAACGCAGGTCCATATACACCCACAGTGCAAAGAAGATGCCCCAAATCCAATACCATGTGGTAATCAAGCTAAAAACAATAAGTACCAGGCCTAACAATGCCCGCCATTTAAACGGTGTGCCTGATAGGGCTTCTTTAGAAGTCAGGCCCGCTTTGTCCAAAGGGAGTATATGAAAAAAGGCGCCAAAAGGATCGGCCAGGGCAGTGAAACGATCATCTTCCAAGACCAGGGATCCTCCATTTTCGAGCACCCTTTTTTTGGTGGCTGCAACATTTTGTACGGCAAAGAACACTCCCCAGTACTCGTATTTTCCTTTAATCGCGCTATGCACCTCCTGGATAGCCCCGATTTGCTGTTTTTGAGAATCCAGAATAAAGCGGCGGTTAGTATCGGCAGGCGAGAAGGTCCAGTGAAAAAGAGCGGTATAAAACCCATGTATTTTGGAAAAATCCGAAATAAACAATTCGTTCCATACCAGGGCATTTTTCACGTTTTCATAGCGACTCTTCAGTTGATTACCCTCGTATACTGTGAATCCGGCTCCTAGAGGATCCCGGAGCAAAGCAATCTTTCCCACAGGATTTTCGGTATCCACCAGTTCAACAATACCCCCCAGATCCCTGGCTTTGGATACGGTCTCTTGTACACTTTCCACCCGGATATAGCTCATCCAGAAGGAGGGCATGTTTATGTCCTTAAACTTTTGTGGCGTTTCGTATAGCCCTGAAATTTCTTTCCTATTGTGGTGAGCCAGGTAATATAGTTCGTCCTCGGTACGGTAATCCCAATCAAAAACGGTGGTATAAAAAGGCTTGGCTACAGTGAGATCATAGGTAGAGAGGTCCGCAAAGACAAAATGGTTTTCAATCATGGTGTTGGTTTTGCTCGAGTAATAGTACACAGAATGTCATCTTGATTACCGACTGGAATACTACACCGGAGATCTCGCTGATCCGGAACCATAATGGCAGATTTTTAGAGCCCCTGGGACACCATTGGCCTTCCGGACTTGCGCGAGGCCTGTTACTTTTGATTTTTGAAAAATACCACAATTCGTAACGCAAAGCAATGAAAGGTCACTATCTGTTTTTAAGATAGTCATTGCCAGAAATGATTGAGTACATACTCCATGAAAACAGTTTTGGGTCAGTATACTGTATTGGAATATTTTATAAAAAGGGTAATACCTGATGTATCCCCTATTTTGGAGAGAATCAACGATTTCCTTAATTTGTTACAGCTATGACAAGAGACATTATCGATATTAACGATTTTACCATCCTGGTAGAAGAAGCAACTTCCAACCAGGTGACAATAGATACCTGCTATTTTGATGAACCCATGATTGCCGTAGCCTTTTACGGATCCGGGAATGTGCATCTTTCCATGAATTATCAGGAATACCAAAGGCAATACGAGCATACCAAAGGGCTGGCGCTTTCTTTTTATGCCGACGAAACTGTTGCCTGTGTGCACACAGTGTCCCCGGATAAGCCGCTACAATGCCTGGTGATTGCCACCGCACCCAAAAACCTGCAACAGCTGCCGAATAATGAGGGGGAGCTGTTCACAGACCTCCTTGAACAATTGGTGCAACCCAAAGCCCCTTATGTGGAAGGACCGCGTTTTTTTATGACGCCCGAGATGCAGCATATTGTGGATCAGATCTTTTCCAATCAATATGAAGGGAAAGCTAAAATGATGTTTTTCCGCAGTCAGATCACCGCCTTGTTGTCTCATTTTTTCTGGCAATTGTCGACCCTAAAAACAACAGAGATCAAAAATTCAGAACGGGAAAAATTGCTTCAGGTTAAGGATATCCTGTCGGAAAATTTGGATACCCCGCCCTCGCTGAACGAACTCTCCCGCCAAATAGGACTCAACACCTTTACACTCAAAAAGGAATTCAAAGCACTGTTTGGGGTGCCTGTCTTTAAGTACCTGCAAAACGAACGCATGACCAAAGCACATGAATTGATCCGAAGTCAGCAGGCTACCGTTCAGGAGGCCGCCTGGCATGTGGGCTACGATAGCTTGAGTTCCTTTTCTAACGCCTTTACCAAAAAGTTTGGCTTTCGTCCCAGTGAGGTGAAGGTATAATGCCATAAGTATGTTGATTACTGTCATTCCGCATCCATTGCGGAATGGTTTTCCGAATTGTGAAATTTCCATTTACACCTATAGGCTTACTATGCAGGTACAGGAATAAAAACTAAAACCTTCTCCTTTTCGAACAAATCTTCCTCCTTTTCAAACAAATGAACCGGACAGGGCTGCTCTAGTTTTGACCTGTAATTCAAAAACAAACAGTCATGAAAACAGCTAGAGCAATTGGGATTGGAGTCGGTATCTGGGCATTGGGCGTAAGCGCTTATACGCTCTCCTTCTCTATCCCTATACTAAGTGATCCGGAACAACAGGCCAATATGGTGCTGTTTCTTGTAGTATTTCCCCTGGTTTGGTTTGGAGCCCGTTGGTACTACAAAGGAGAACAAAATACCCATGGTTATTGGGTGGGACAGACCTTCTTTTTAACGGCAGCAGCATTGGACGCGCTAATCACCGTCCCCCTGTTAGTACTTCCCCATGGGGGCAGCTATTATACCTTCTTTACCGATCCCGGCTTCTGGATCATTGGGGTAGTATTTATCGCTACCGCCTTGCTATACTGGTACGCGAAAGTCTATCGTAACACACAAAAAATTAATCACTAATTCAAATTATGAAACATGGAAATCACACTGAGCAATCTATCGCTTTTCGCGACTGTCCTGTTGGTTGGGCTGGTCGCCGGACTATGCTTCACCTGGGGCAACGCCGTTACCCCTGGTATTGGACAATTGGACGATCTGAGTTACCTGAACGCCTTTCAACAAATGAATCGTAGCATTTTAAACCCCATTTTTTACGGGGTCTTTATGGGATCACTTTTGGTAGGTATGGTGGCCGTCTTCACGAGTAAGGGAGTGTCTCCCACCCATTTTTGGATGGTATTCACCGCGGTACTTATCTACTTCTTTGGAGTAATCCTGGTGACGGTCTTCGGCAATGTCCCTTTGAACGAATTGCTGGATAAAACCGATTTGGCCCAAAGCAGTGCGGAACAACTGAGTGCCCTACGAAAAAGATTTGAACAGCCCTGGAATCGGTTTCATACGATCCGAATTATTACGGGGGTCATCGCTTTTGCAATACTCATTATTACCGCCATTAACAAATAAGAATAATTCATTAACATAAACAGAAATCATCATGAAAAACAACATTTTAGTATTAGGAGGAAAAGGAAAAACCGGGCGACGCATCGCCGAACGTTTACACCACCTGGGACACGATGTCCGTATCGGTTCCCGAAGCGAAACCCCGGCCTTTGACTGGCATCAACCTGCGGGCTGGCCTGCAGTGCTGGAAGGGATCGGGAAAATGTATATCACCTATCAACCGGACCTGGCCGTTCCCGGAGCCAAAGAAGCCATTCAGGCGCTCACCAAAGTCGCCAGACAACAAGGGGTACAACAACTCGTGCTACTTTCAGGGAAAGGCGAGGTGGAAGCCCAGCGTTGTGAACAAATTGTCCTGAATAGTGGCATAGCCGCCACCATTGTACGGGCGAGCTGGTTCAATCAGAATTTTAGTGAAAGCTTTTTTCTTGAACCGATTCAGCAAGGAGTAGTAGCCCTGCCCAATGCACACAGCCCGACGCCCTATGTGGACGCCAATGATATTGCCGATGTGGTAGTGGAGATACTGCTCAACGAAGGTCATGACGGAAAGATCTATGAACTCACCGGCCCCCGCTTACTTACGTTTAAGGAGGTCATCGCTGAAATTGCCAAAGCTTCTGGCAGGGAATTGCAATTTATTCCGATCACACTTCCCGAATATGTGAATGCCATGAAGGAAATGCAGCTTCCTGAGGATTACGTATGGTTGATCGAGTATTTGTTTACCCACGTCCTGGACAACCCGAAGAATCAGATGGTAACCCACGACGTGGAGAAAGTGTTAGGCAGAAAACCGATCGATTTCACGGACTACGTCGCCGAAACCGTTAAAACCGGGATTTGGAACAAGGCTGTGGAAGTTAAATAAATATCCAAAGAGCTCCTTCCCTTAGCAAGGGAAGGTGGCTTACTTCGAAGAAGTAAGACGGAAGGGTTGGTTATTTTCCACCCTTTCCGTCATCCCTTTGGGATGCCACCTTTCCCTGACTAGGGAAAGGAGCTTTAGAATTTTTTACTACTTAGGGAATTGGTAAAAAAGAATAATAAACCCGTACTTCGGAAGCATAGAAAGAATTTGAGGTAGAACTCAACCTCGGTGGAAGCCTTTCTCCGGAGGCATGGGCAACACAAAGAACCAGAAGTCTGAAAGTCTACGTAAACACGCCCTAAACTACATAATTTCTAAAAAAAGGTTGGAGGTAGTCCTAACGTCATTTCATCATACGGAGCGGAACGACGATTGCCAGTCCGACTATGGCGGGAGAAATCTCATCTCAGGTTATTGAGATTTCTCACACTCATTACATTCGGTTCGAAATGACTTTAGAGAGGATCATAATACGAAAACTTTTAGTCATTTCGAAGAAGCGAAGCGACTGCTTGCCCTCCTCCGGTGGGAGAAATCTATTTCTAGAATAATTACGCCGTTGAAAAGATGAGATTTCTCACGCTCTTATTGCACCGCAATATCCGGCTTGCCCGTCTTTAGCGGGTTCGAAATGACTCTGGGGGTACAAATTAATTCACAATAGTTATTTCGAGGAAGCAAAGCGACCGGGAAATCTCACCCATTTAAATCCTTTTGGAATAGATGATACATCGGTTGGGGGTACCGACAAGTGCCATCAAACGACAGCGGAGAGCAAATAAAGTAGAAACATGCTTTTATTGATGTTCTTTGGTGAGTAGGATCCGACATTCCTCAAAGTCAATTTCCGGATAGGTGTGGTTTGCCCAATCACTCAGTTGCTTTAGAATAGGTAAAAGTCCACTTGCTTTTTCTGTCAATGAATATTCTACCCGAGGTGGTGTCTCCGCGAACGACTGTCGTAAGAGCAACCCATCGCCTTCCAGTTCTTTAAGTTGATTGGTCAAGACTTTTCGGGAAATAGTAGGAAGCAGGGCATTGAGTTTCCCAAAACGTAAGGCCCCATTGGACAATAAGTAAATAATAATGGGCTTCCACTTATTACCAATAATATTCATGGTATGTACAAGGGTACAGGAATTGGGGTTCTGAATATATTTCCGTGCCATTAGTTACTTTTTAGATACTACAATTTCATCAGGAGTTTCTGATAAAAGTCTCTTTTATAAACTATTATTAGTTCCTTTACGAAACAAATTAAATCAAATTTTAGCAATGCCAAATGTTTTTATACTCAACGGCCATCAGAAATACCCTTTTTCCGAAGGAAAGTTAAATGCTGCCTTAACGGAAAAAGCTGCTGATTTCTTTACCCACCATGGCTATACGGTCAAGAAAACTACTATGGAAGACCATTATGAGGTAAATGAAGAAATAGCAAAATTCAAATGGGCGGATATCGTGTTTTTTCAAACCCCTATCAACTGGATGGGGGTAAGCTGGTCCTTCAAAAAATACATTGATGAGGTATTCTCTATGGGGATGATGGGGGAACTATCGGATGGGGACGGTCGGAGCAAGGAAGCACCAAAGCAAAACTATGGCCTGGGGGGAAGGCTTAAAGGAAATTATATGATGTCCGTCACTGCTAATGCCCCCAAAGAGGCCTTTAATAATCCTGAGGAAACCTTCTTTGGAGGAATGAGCGAGGATGAACTTTTGCGCCCCATGCACTTAAACTTCAAATGGTTTGGGTTACAACCTTTACCGACGTTTATGGCCTATGACGTGATGAAAAACCCCGAGGTTGCCAACGATTTTATCCGATTTGAACAACACCTAACTACCCATTTTACAAAAAGTAGCATATGACACGACCCACACCACAACAGCAAGCTCCCGAGTTACGGTTTTCCCTCTTGGGAGGGGCGCAATGGAACCTCAAGGAGCAGCAACCGGAATCCTTTACCCTGATCGTTTTTTACCGGGGACTGCATTGCCCCATTTGCAAAAAATACCTGCAACAGTTGGAGGAACTGTTACCGGAATTTCAACAACTTGGGGTAAACGTCCTTGCGGTGAGTAGGGATAGCGAAAAAAGGGCACGATTGTCCCGGCAAAAATGGGAAATCCCTCAGCTTACCCTTGGCTATGGATTGGACGAAGCCACCGCCAGGGCCTGGGGCCTGTATCTAAGCAAAGGGGTGAAGGAAGGCGAACCTGAGGTATTTAGCGAGCCCGGATTGTTTTTAGTGGATAGCACCCATACGGTGTACTACGCGGCAATAAACAGCAATCCCTGGGGTAGGCCCTATTTACCTTCTTTTGTCAAAGCGGTGGACTATATCGTAAAAACAGGCTACCCTGCTCGAGGGGAGTTGATATAAACTCCCAGGGTAGACAAACCTTGGCGAACGGACTTACCATGGGCAGGTCACTAATGGTGTTTAGTGCTTTTTTGTCTGGTATTCCAAGCTGCCCTGGGTTCGTTCTATTTCATGTACTTGTCAAAAAAGGCAATCATTTTTTCCGGAAAAACCCCAAAATAGTTATATCCGTCAAACCTTCTGTTAGTTCCTTCAATCCAAAACAATTCTTTTTCTTCTGAACGGATAGCATCAAAGATCTCCCGGGCATCCCTGGGGTTATCGGTCCAGATGTCATCCAGCACTTCTGCCATAAAGTAAGGGACTTTTACTGCGTGGGAATAGTTCTGAGGGTGCATTTCACCATTGGTAAAACCGCCTAACTTTATTTGTTCCAGATCCATTAGCTCCATATACTTGTCCAATCCCATAAGACCGGCAAAGGATGTCATCAGGGCCGTCATAGAAACCGTCATAGGTCCAAAGAAACATTTTATGTTTTCGAACAATTCAGGACGGCGGTACAGGGCTTCGTATTGTGCATTGCCACCGGTACAACGGCTATATAACCCAACCTGCATTTTACTGAGCTCGGGATGGGCATCCACATACATTTTAGCTCCTACACAATCTCTCCATTCATATCGGCCAATCCCGCAAATACCACCATTGGCTGCTCCGCTATTCCCGTGGTTTCTCAAATCATACGCCAGGATGTTGTAACCGGCTCTTGAGAGATGCCCCATATGGGCGACAAAATCAATTTCCATTGTGTCCACACCGGAAAATGGCGCTCCAAAATGCCCTGTAAAGCCAGAACGACTCATCGGCATGGGGTGGTTGATAATAATGAGTTTATCTGATGGTCCCTGGACAGAAGGGATATACCATCCTTCCAATGGGGTTCCATCGCTTGATGGGAAAAACACATCCTCCCATTTGTCCATGCCATGATCGGCAGGAGTTTTGTGCACCGGTGTCCGAAACATGGGTCGTACCGCAAATTCCGCCAGGTACTTAAGGGTCCCATATTCCTCTTCTGAAATGGTTTTCTGCTGCTCCAGGGCTTTGTTGAAAGCCGCTTCGCCCATCCTACTTTTTAAGGTATTGTCAATGGTGTACTCCAGTGTTTTTTCAAATGCCATGATGTAAAGGGTTTATTGCTTACCGTAGCGTAAATATCGTCCAGTTTTACCGGACCCTATGAAGACAAATCAAGGCAAAAAGGATACAAATTACAGCTTGCGGAAATGGGTAGGTGAGACACCGGTGACTTTTCGAAACAGGCGGGAAAAGTAATTCGGGTATTCAAACCCCAATTGATAGGCAATTTCGGAAATGGAAGATTTTTTTTGGATCAGCGAGGATTTGGCCACTTCAACAATATGTTGATGGATATGTTCCAGCGCAGACTGGCCGGTATGAACTTTAATAACATCACTCAAATAATTGGGCGTTACGTTCAAGCTGCTGGCAAAGTATTTTACCGTAGGTTGAACATTACCCTTATCCTGAATTGGCGTGTAATAGGCATTCAGTAAGCGGAAAAAACCATTCACTAATTGGTTATATTCCTCTTTTCGCTCCCCGAATTGCCTTTCGTAGAATCGGGCAATATGGGCAAACATGAGATTGCAGTACGCCACCAAAAGATCCATGGAAAAATTGTCCCTGGTATACTCCATAAGCGCATCTTTAAATAAGCAGGTAATGACCTCCTCTTCTTCTTTTTCCAAATAGAGAGGTTCATGTAACCCATAGGTAAGGAAAGAATATGCCAGATGCTGGTATTTGGAAATAACATCTTCCGTCAGCTGAATGTAATATCCCGTCCATGGCTTTTCCGTTTCCCATTGCAGAGGATTGTTAGGACTTGAGAAATACATAAAGCCTTTACTATTACCATCTTCAAAACCGTATTTAATAGAGATCCGATAGAAATTGGGGTACACCTTAGGCGAAGATAAGCGAAAGCCTTCCGGGTAGGCACCTATATCTATCCAATCATGCCTGGGGGGCTGTGCATGCACATAATGATTGAATGATGGGATGCTTTTAAAGGTCATTTTTTTAATTATTGCCAACTTGGGAATAAAGATCATTTTTGGAGAAGTTGGCTGTTGCTTCTAAGATAGTTTTTGACAACACAACATCCAATACCTAAAACGTAATCTTTTGATCATTTTCGCATCCCCTACCACGGTTTGGCCTGTCTACAGCCAGTAAAATTACCTGCCTCTGGTGGTGTGAAATGACTTTTGATAGTAAAAGCTAATTATGGAGACTCTTAGTCATTTCGAGGAAGCGAAACGACCGCCTGCCCGCCTCTGGCGGGAGAAATCTCATTTACCGGGTTAAGCGCGAAGTTGCCAATTTCGCGCAGCGAGGTTGAGGAGATTTGGATTCAATTTGAAGTGCCCAAATCTTATTTCTTAATTATATCGACTAGAATATTACAAACGTCCTTTATGTCGCGATAGTAGTTTACCATATCACGGTAAGTAATACTATCTTGATTCCCATGTGCAATATTATTTCGATTCGAGATGACCGAGTTAAGAGAGCTTTTTTGCTGATCCGTTATCTTATTTTCAAAATCTGAACTCCATCTTAAATCGAATTCCGAAAGCAGACCTTTTAATCTTTTGTAATCTAAATTCGACATATATTTTGTTCTTTTAACAATGTAGTTATTTATAGGTTGTGGAGAAGTACCATCGCAAAAATTAGCAATGAGAATTCTAGTAACATTTTCAAGGTAACCAGAAGTTCTAACACATAAATAACGAGTGAGGTGAGCTTTGTTTATTTCACCTTCTTGTACATGTGAAACTTCTGCAAAGAGATTATCTAACTGTCTCTCATAAATTTTTAACTTATAGAGACCCATTATTCAACTTCTTTAAAAGCCTCAATTGCCAAGCCAATACGGGCTTCAACATTTTTTTCGTCAGATGTCCCCCCTTGAACAATAGAAATAAACTCTGAATTATCAACTAAATCATTATACTTTTCAACAAATTTCTTACGATTTTGAATTACTCCCGACTTTAATCTCTCGGCAACTGCTATGGATATTGAATCAAATGCTCCAAGATTTAAATTCCTTCTTATCCTAAATGGTTTTGTGCCGATGGTTCTAACTATGAAATCGAATGTACTTTTGAATGTTTCGGCAAACTCCTCCCCACCAATACCTTTTAGGTGTTGATGTTGCGCCATAAAAGAATTCAGAAACCCTTTTAGAGGTTTTTTGTATTCCTGTCTGCCATACAGTAAAGAGAGGAATCTTAAAATCAACTCTTGCTCTTTTAGTCTTATATCGGACTTTTTTCCGAAAATAGCTCTCCAAGAGGGGAGTTTTACTAAATCATTTAGTAATTCATTAAATTCTCCATAATATATACAAGCCCTGATCTCTTGAGGTTTTAAATCTCTTCCACCAGAGTTTAGCCTCTCAAAAATTTGATATATACTGCTTTCATCTTTATCAGGTTCGTCTTGCCTTACAATAGTTGCGTGTATTATGGAATCATCTAATCGTATTCTGTCAGGGGATTTTAATGTGCTATAAGTTCTTCCTAATAAATCCTCTTGTACATTCTGTAATTTAAAGGGAGTGTTTTGGAAATAACCGGTATAAAAAAAGTACAAACTCATTAGCCTTTGTTGTCCATCTACCACAAGTAATCTATTGGTGTCTTTTTCTTTTGATAAAAAAATTCCCGGCACAGGCAACCCCAAGATCAATGATTCAATGAATTTGGATGCTTCGTTAATGTTCCATACAAATTGCCTTTGGAATGGAGGGATAAAAACGACTTTGTCCTTTATTCTTTTCATTAGGCTATCGACTGGATAATCGGCACCATAACTCGTTATTACGTATCTGAAATCGATGTTCTCATTTTCAGTTTCGTCATCGAAGTTGAATAGTAATGGTTGTTCTATATTGATTTGATCCATACTTTAAATTTATCTTTTAAAATCTCAGCTATATTTACATAATTACCTAAAGAATCATTGCATTTAGAAATCGGCTAAGAACTCATAGTAATGGCAAGAGCTCTGTTCAAACCACAATTTATCGTGATCATTGTCAGCACTAGTTTCATTTCAGTAATTCATCTGTTTCATAGTCAACGCCTTTATAATAAGTTTTGTACCGTATTCCATAAAGATGCTCTCCCGGTAAATTTTTGATTAAGTTATAAGTAGTTATTAAAGGTGAGTTTAATTTTTCTGGTGTAAACTCCCATTTCATTCCAATGGTGGATATACTATTTATGAAGAGTATAGCTTGTTCATAAGTTGATAGTTGTGCACGATATAACTTTCCATATGCATATTTTTCATCCTGAGTTAAATCCTTATGATCGTTTAAGTATTTGTAACTTTGGTATAAATGTCTGAAATAATGACCAAGCCTAAACTGATGACCACCGTAATACTTTTCATATTTTAAATGCATTTTAAAACTTTTAGCCAGCTCAGAAAGATGATCCGTCTTTCTTGGATTCTTTCTGTTCTCATAAAGTTCATCGACCAATCTATGCAAATCCTCAAGGTTCATATTTCGCGCCTGTTGCCACAAAAAATACCTACTTTGATTAGATTTTTTTGGTTTTAATTTTATAAAGTATAAGAGTTTGTAGTAATAGTAACGATTGTACTTTTTTTGAATATTTTTTCGGATTATTGACTCTCCTTCAACTCCTATACCGTAGAAAACTATTGAATATGCTATATCAATTCTTGCTAGCTCGATGAGATTTATCTTAGGGTTTATTTTTTCCTTTATTTTTTTTAGTTTGTCAGCGTATCTTGGCGTTAGATAATCTTCTACCTTTTTTGAGTTAGAAAACTTTCTTACTTCTCTGTAGCATTCAATGAATTCTGCAAAAATCTCTCTAATTACCTGTCTGTTCTCATAGATAATATGGTCTTTGTCCTTGTATTTTCTGTACCTTAATTCGTTAACGTTATCTCTGTAAATCTTCATCATTTCAAAAAAAGAAGACTCGAATGCGTTTCGTTTGTTTTCGTTGCTTTGTTCTCTAAAAGATAGATAGATGAGTAAAGTTCCTGCCAGGGCGAAAAAGGTTCCAATTACACCGCCAACAAAGTCTCCAAATTGTCCAGTTACCTCATAATTGGTATCTTTTTTTATTGAAATACTAAATCCATCAACTGAAGATTTTATAAGCAGATAGGAAAGAATGACCATACCAAGCAGTAGAAATGCCCAAGCTATCTTTTCTATCGCTTTTGTCATTTGGTGTTAGGGTTTAACATGTAGAAACTTCAAACATAAAACCATAATCTCTTTTTCTGAAATAGGTTTTTTGGGGGATAAGTCAGTCTTCCAATATAATGGACAACAACCAAAGAACACTACAGAAAACCCGTAAAAAAACTGGGGATTTCCTGTAAAAACGACCTAAGAAATTACTCCAAAGATGTCATGTTAACCTTGTTGACATAAAAAAACCGGAGGTTACCCCCGGTTTTTGAATACACTAACTCAAACGTAACCTGAAAACTAAATCGGTTTTATCCAAAGCAGCGTCTGCCATTTTTCCCGTTCTTTTACCACCAAGGCGATATTAATAAAGAATAAGGCCCCTGTTTGTAACAGTTCCGGCATTTCATCCGCTTCCAGGAACACATGGAATAAAAAGATATTAAGCGTAATGGGCAGCAGAAAAATAGCACCCACAAAGCTGGTAAACTGGAGTAGCACCAGTAGCCCAAACAGGATCTCGCCGATCCCCAGTAACTGCCAGAAATACCCGGTCTGCTTGCTCCCGCTGATATACAGGATCTTTTGCAGGGTACTTTCCTTACCCGGGTCTTTAAACTTTTCTGCTTTTTCCACCACTTCTATGGGCGTAGGAATGGGCTTTTGGAATTTTTGGAATCCTCCGTATATCATCATCCCTCCTAAAAAAAGGCGCAAAATGATGAACAAAATGTTAATCGCTTTCATATACTAAATAATGTGTTCAAATCTGGGTATTGCTTTTGCCTTAATTTGTCATTCCTGCGCCCGCCCGCCTGTCGTTAGACAGGTGCGGAATGACAAAAGCACCTGGTTCATGGCTACTCCAAACTGGTTTCCCCTTCATTAGGGTTATAAATATAGTTGAAGGTATACAAACGCGCTTCATCAACAAAGGCATTCGGCTCTTCCGGAGCATCCCTGTAGTAGCTTAGGATCTCTATTTTCGCATACTTGCCGTCGTGGGTACGAAAGACCAATACCGTACCTGGGATAGGAGAAACAAGAAAGAGTGCCCCATTATAATTGTACCAACCTTGGTCACTTACCGGGTTAATGGCAAAAGCACCATCCGCATCCTGGGTATACGTAAGGCCATTTGCGGTAGTCACTTCGCTAAACAATACATCCCTAACAAGTGCAACGCCCCCATTGCCATTTCGTTCCGGCTCATCATTGGTACCCGTCGCCACGCCTCCATTTATGGCAATAGTGGTTGCCCTAAACGCAATATCCCATTCCGTGTCGCTATCGGTCACCGCACCAGTGGCAAAACTGAACTTGGTAAAAGGTCCTTCGTCCGGGGCTCCTTGCCCTCCTCCGGTGGTAGGCGCCGGAATATTGCTGGCCCTTGCCTGTACCAAGTCCGATAATACGGTAAAAGTGGTTGGGGTAGTGCTGGTAAATCCATTCGCCGCAATACGTACTTCACCAGAAGTAGCGCCTGCAGGAACCGTGGTCACAATTTGTGTGCTGGATATTGAAGTGATGGTGGCGCTCACCCCACCAAACGTTAGGTTTACTTCAGCAGCATCTGAAGGAAAATCGGTTCCGGTAATAGTGATTTCGGTACCAACCGTTCCGGACTCAGGCGATATGGCCGTTACCGAAAATTCAACGGGTCCCTCGTCGTCATCGCTGCAGGCTACAAAAGCAAACAGTATGAATATCAGAGAAAATAGTTTGAGAGTTGTCTTCATAGGAATCTTTGTTTATGGTTTAAAAATGAAAGTTTAATCGTCCAAAAATTTGTATCCCGGGATTCACCGCAATTTGATTCTCCGGTGCGGAAAAAGGGTTGGTGCCGGTAAAATCCAACAGATTGTTAGCGCCCACCTGCACCTGGTAATGTTTGAAAAAAGTCTTTCCAAAAGAAAGATTGATCAAGGTGAAGCCCTCAATAAAGGAATTGTCAAATTCATCCAGAAAGCTATTACCATTTCTATCGGTGAGTCCAAATCTACTTCGATAGATCACACGTAGATTGGCATTGGCTCCCCATTTCGGGATTTCATAAAACAGTTTAGCATTGATGATATGCCGGGAACGGTTTTCCAGTCCAAAGTAATCGTCTTCGCTTATTCGTATGGTTTCCAATGTTTCCGGATCCCGGGCAAACGCACCGTTTTCCGCCAACTCTTCTTCTACGTCTTTGTCAAAAGCATACAATAATTGATAGCCTGCCGATAAAGTGAGTTGGTCCAGGATCTTATAACGCAAGTCTACCTCCATGCCCTGGGTGTAGACACTTTCCCGGTTGATATAGCCAAAGACGTTGGCACCATTTCTTTTGGTGGCTAAAATTCGGGTGTCGATCAGATCGGTAAAATCGTTTCGAAAGAAATTGATATCGCCCCTAAATTTTCCCTTGTCATATCCCACACCCAGATTATATCCTACAGAGCTTTCCGCGTTCAGGGGTTCGCCCAATTCAGAAAGGGGGACCGGTAATATTTGATTACCTTCCGAATCTGTAATAATTTCATCATTAGCAATTAACCGTTCTATTCCCTGAACCTCTACCTCTTTCCCAAAAACGGAATAGTTACCCCCGGCGGCATTAGTAAAATCCAGGAATAATTGTCTGAAATCCGGAGCTTTAAAGCCGCTGCCTACGGAACCTTTTACGGCTAAGTGCTCGGTAATATTGTAACGGGCCGAGATTTTCGGGCTCAATTGGGAGTTGTATACACTGTGGTTGTCAAAACGCGCACCCACTATGATATTGAGCTTTTTTATAGGTCTGAAGTCATATTGCGCAAACACATACTGGGAATCAAAGGTGACCTGGTCTGCAAAAAGGGAACGGTCCAGGCTTTCAAAGTTATACCCCCCTCCCATCGTTAAAGTACTATTGGGGGTAAAGGAATGGTTGAAACGTACCTCGGGCCGGAAAAGTTGCTGGTCAAAATCGTTGTCCAGAAGAATTTCATTCTCAATGGGGTCTACGGTTTGTTCGTTAGTCACATAATTGGTGTAGTAGAACTCGTATTCAAACTGAGATTTGTCGGAAAGTTTATGATCTATGCGTAATTGCGCATTACCATCCCGTTCCTCGCTGGTTCCGGAGGGGATATCAAAATCCTGGAGGAAATAGCGCCCGGAAGCAAACAGTTGTAATTTATCCGAGAGATCATAATACATCCGCCCGTTAAAGGTGTAGTTAAAAAAGGGATTAACGGTTTGCCCTTCATCTCCATCTGCCAGGTCAAAACCATCGGTGCTTAATCGATCAATAAAAAGGGAGTACCCCAATTTTCCCTTCCGCTGATTCACACTTACCGTGGTATTTTGGTTGTTAAAGGAAGCCGCACGGTGGGTGATTTGCCCACTGATCTTTTCGGTTTTTGGGCGTTCTGTGATAATGTTGATCACACCACCTAGCGCTTCGGATCCAAAAAGAGCGGACGAAGGTCCCTTGACCACCTCTACCTGCTGGATGTTACCAATAGCAAGTCGACTCAGATCCAGATTTCCCGAACTCCTCCCTACTACAGGCACACCATCTATAAGTACCATAATGTAATCTGAAGCAATTCCCTGGATCTGTACCCCTTCCCCACCACCCGTGGTGATATCAGGGGTTACTACAATTCCGGTTTGCTCACTTAAGATCTCATTCAAACGTGTTACCCCGGAGTTGGTAATTTGTTTTTGCGGGATAAGGGTAACCGGTAAGGGTAGGGAGGAGAGTTGTCTAACGGTCCGGGTAGCGGTGACCACAACTTCCCCTAAGTTTTCAGTAAGGATGGAGTCCTTTTCCCGCTTTTTCTGAGCGCTTAGGGCTACCCATAGAAAAAGTGAAAAAATAATTAGACAATTATTTTTATTTAGACTCATTCCTGACTACATTTGAGGGCAAATATATATTTATTTTAAATCAATCTAAATAAGAACAAGAAAATATTTCTTTTTTAACCACAAGTACAAAACACTACATCATGAAAAAATTTGTCTTAGCCGGTTTGGGTATACTAATGGCAGTTGGAATGAATGCGCAAACCAAGAAGGAAATGGATCGCAAAGCCATTCTGGATATGTGCGGATGTTATGATATTACTTTTAAATACACAGAGACCTTTGCCCCGGAAATTGATTACGAAAAGAAATTGGACTATACAGCGGCGGCACTGGAACTGGCTATTCCTATTGTAGATACAGAGGATAAGATTTCCATTCAGCATGTACTGGTAGTTAATGATACCATGGTGGTGAAACACTGGAGACAGGATTGGCTCTATGAAAATGACAAGGTGTTTTATTACAACAAAGACAACAATTGGGTGTTTAAAACACTACCGAAAGATGCCGTTAAAGGGCAGTGGACCCAAAAGGTCTACCAGGTAGACGATAGCCCACGGTATTCCGGTTCCGCAACCTGGGTACACTTTGATGGAAAATCCTATTGGGAGAATAAAACAGATTCTCCGCTACCCCGAAGAGAATATACCAAGCGAAGTGATTACAATGTAATGTTGCGCGGTAATCGTCAGGAAATCACCTCCTACGGTTGGGTACATGAGCAGGATAATGATAAGGTCATCCGGGAAGACGAACAGGAAGATGTGTTGTTAGTTCAGGAAAAAGGATGGAATACCTACAGCCGTGTTGAAAAGGAAAAATGTAAAATAGCAGCAGATTGGTGGAAAGATCATGGTGACTTTTGGGCTACTGTACGCGGTGCCTGGGACGACGTGTACAATCGCGAAGGGGATTTGACGCTACTGAAAAAAGTTGAAGAAAAGCCATTGTTTATGCATTTCTACCCCCTGGAAAAAGCTAATGCGGATGTTTCCCAAATTAAAGCGGTCATTGATAAGTTCGTGGCCACTCCAAACATGGAAAGCCGTGCTGAAGGAAAGTAAGAATAGGATCCTAATAATGGCCGTGCTTTGCGCGGCCTTTTTGTTTTTTGGATTTTCCGGTGAGGATAAAATTTCACCTCGATTACAGCAAAAGTTGAATGCAGCGGTGCAGTCTACCTTTGAATTGGAGGAGTTTCAATTAAAGCCGATTGCAGTAACTCCTGCGCTCAACCAACAAACTGCGGTGGAGTTGGGCGGCGAAAACCTGTTCCGCATTCTAAAGGAAGATGCATTAGTAGGCTATGCCTATCTGGGACAAGCACCGAGCATGAAAGACATTTTTGATTACGTGGTACTCTTTACCCCGGATATGGCGGTTAAAAAATCCAAGGTGCTCATCTATCGAGAGGACTATGGGCGACAGATCGGGAGCCAACGTTGGTTAAAAAAGTTTATCGGAAAACAACCCGGGGATGTCCTGGCGTATGGGGAGGATGTGGATGCGATTTCCGGCGCTACCATTTCCGCTAAGTCTATGACGAAAGCCATTAACGAAGTCCTGGAGAGTATGGCATTGTTAACCCAAGAAGGTGTAGTAGTACAATGAATGATAGGCACAACATCAATCCTTTGTACCATAATGCTTTTGGAGTGGCCTTTCAATGGAAGCGATGCTCAGCGAAGCAAATGTTTAAAGTACAATTGGTGTTCCGGGATACAGGACTGTTGTTATCTACTGAAGAATTGACCCGGTTTTCCAAAACCATTTCAAATACGATTGCACGTGCTCCGCTTTGTGAACATTGTGGTGAAGACGAAGAATGCAGGGCGTTGCTACTGGAAACCCCGTTTAACAGGGTTAGCTTCGCTATGAGTTTAAAAGAATTGAAGGCGATTAAAGAGTTGGTGGAGGGTGCTCTTTTTCAACTTTCACTCAACGATTTGTTGGAGAATATTTAACCCTTCTTATATATCTTATTTACTTTGCCCCAAAATAAATAGGATGGAACTAAAAGGTCAGATTCTAAAAGTATCCAGAGAAATCAAATGGCTGATTTTCATCTATTTGATCATTACCAGTATTGGGTTTTTATCGGCCTTGCAATTTGTCAATGTGACCACCGAAGGGACACCTAAGGGCATCCAGGAAAACTATTTGGGGAATGAGGAAGACCTGGAAGCTACAGAGCTCAAATTTGTAATGCAGGAACGCCAAATTCTGAACATCGTTCACGCGCACATGCTCTCCATGGGCATGTTATTCTTTATTTTGGCGCTGCTAGTGGCTACTACCCCTGTGGGCGGAGTACTGAGGAAAGTGTTACTTTTTGAACCCTTGGTTTCGGTATTTCTGACATTTGGAGGGATCTATTTCCTTTGGAAGGAGCTCTTATGGATGAAGTATGTGGTTATGATTTCCGGGCTATTAATGACGGTATCGTATATTGTTTCCCTCATCGTATTGTTGTACTGGTTGTTCAAAAACAAAAAAAGCAAAGGGCTACAACGGTAGCCCCCTTTTTTAATAGTTAACCACGGCTGTGCTATCCGGAAATAGCTTTTCCCCGGACCATTCCAGTTCTCTGGTTTCCACACTTGTTTTTTTCCATTGGGAGGCCTCATCATAATATTCGCCAATTTCTTTTTTGTAACGAATTTTGCCGGCTACCCCATGGTCATCTTCCGGAAAAACAAATTCCTCCCAAAAATAACAGACCCCCGCATCTGAAACCTGAGAAAGTCGTGCCACCTGATGAAGTGTACCTTCCTGTTGAAAGAAGTAAATGCCACCGCCTTCACTTCCACAACCTTCGGATATATAGTCGACCCACAATATCCCTTCAACCTCGGGTACTCCTTTGGTGCCCAGGTGAGATAAATAAAATTGCGTGTTGCCTAATCGGGTCGCTTTCTCTGTAAAGGAACTGTCCTCAGCAAGGGTGCGGATCAATAGATAGTGCTCGTCTCCGGTTTTTGCCTGACCGAACAGGTGGGTTGCTTTACGAACCACCTTTCGTTCTATGGCGATCAAACCTCCCAATACATAGCCTTCCATGCCTTTATAGCCCACTTTGTAAAAATGAGAGTCCCTTCCTTTGTAGCGCCAGGAATTTTCATGTTTACCCAAAATGACTAATTGTGTACCGATCTTCAGGGTTTTCAGCACTTTGGACGTAGTGGTAGGACCTTCGCGTAATTGCACCTGATCCCCAAAAAGATAGACCACTTCCCCGGACTCAAAACCACAGTCATCATAACCGCAATGGAGTTTTTGCTGGGCATTTGCAAACAAACAGATGGTTAGTAAGGTAAGGATGGATGACATCTGTTTTGCTTTCATCGAATTAAGATTTAAAATTTATAATGAACGTTGTATTATCTACGCGCTCAGAACCGTACAAAGCGCTGCATTCGGATGAAATGGGGTGTTTTATCGTTCAATGACAGGATTTATAAAATCCTTAACAGGGTGTTATAGCCTAATCCCGTCAAAATGGCCAGGCCAAAACTGAGGAGGGTGCCAATAAGCACATATTCGGTGAGTTTACGGTTTTTTCCCTTGTTAAGGTCGCCAAATCGGAATACGGATTTTGCTGCAATTAGCAGGCCGATGGCCGCCCATTGATTGCCTAGTATGAAGCCAAAGACAAACAAACGCTCCAGCATACCAATATACTTGCCGGCATCTTTTAAGGCGGAACCTTCGTCCTTGTCATCTTCCGTAATTTCTTTGATATAGGGAGTTAAAAACAGTTTCATCAGAATTGCTGCTACGAAGGTGACAAAAACGATACAGGTGGCCAGGAGCAGGGTAGTTTTGGAGTTCAGGAATCCCAGATTCAATGGATAAGGTGTGATGAAATAAACCACAAGGGCGATAACCCCCAAATGCAGGAGCTGATCAATAACAAAGAGCCATCGGTGATTCCGATCATTGCGCAAAAGCAGTTTCCCCAGATCGATCAGATAGTGGGAAACAAGAATTACCGCAACGGCCCATAAGTGCTGCAGTTGCAGAAGGAGCAACAGTAGTACCAGATGAACCCCCATATGCCAGTAGAGGTATTTGGAGCGAAATCTGTTAGTGCGTTTATGCGCGACCCAGTGGGAAGGTTGTAAGGCAAAATCCCCTAGAAAATGGGCAAGGATCAATTTAAGGGCGATAAGGCTCATAGTAGTGTTACTTGATTTTGGTAATACTCCAGGAGTTGTTTGATCCCATCGTAACCCGATCTACTTAGCTCCTCACTGATATTTCCTTGAGATTTCTCTAATTCTTTAGCTAAGGCTACCTGGGTGAGACCTGGGTTTTCCAGGGCTGTTTTTATAGTTTTAGCGATGGTAGGGGTCCAGTTATTCATGGTTAATGAAGCCAATTCGATCAATAAATTTAGTTGCGTATCAAAAGCGGTATCCAATGATTGAATAGCAAGTGTTTTCTTCTTGAGTTGCTCAAAACACTTACCAGAGTTGGTAAACGCTGTGCCGTTGGATTCAGTGATTTTAGCTGCATCATGGTGTTTTTGACCCAATCCTATGGCTATGCGCACATCTATGTTTTTTATCTGTTTAAGATTCGCCTTTAAATATATTGATGCTTCTAGCGCTTCTCCTGGTGAAACTTCCAGTTGAAAGCTATCTCCTCTGTAGATTTCCCATTCTTTTGGTTCTTTTCCATATCGATTTAACCCTTCTTTTAACAGCTTAAGCCATGTTAAAGAGGTATCGGCTCTGGAGTTTTTTACATCACCTGTGAGTACGGCAATCATGAGGATTGTATTCAATTGTAGGTGTAAAAGTATCTGTAAAAAAGTAGATATGCAAAAAATATCTGCAAAAAAGTAGATACGTAAAAATATCTATAAAAAAATAGATAATGTGAGATATCGGCTTTTTAAGAGATACTACAAAATATCGTCAAAATAAACGATATTTTAAAATAATGGTAAAACAAACGATAAATACCAATACAAAGAAAATTACCCATAGGTTACGCCACTCGTAAAACGTGTAGGACAACTTAACATAAAACGAACACAGACCCTCTTAACCTTAATTTTCCCGTAATGTTCCCCTAACCCAAACGGTACCTGGGTTTGGTAGCTTTAATGCTAAACCTGAGAACATTTAAAAATGGAACGAAAAATACACACAAGAAGGGCCTTTTTGGCAAAATCAATCCTGGCCTCCGGAGGGGTCATACTTACCTCGCAATTGGCGGCTTGCAACAAGCTGGACGATTTTCTGGGGGATGGCGATGATGG
Source organism: Croceivirga sp. (assembly GCA_028284285.1). Taxonomy (GTDB): domain Bacteria; phylum Bacteroidota; class Bacteroidia; order Flavobacteriales; family Flavobacteriaceae; genus Croceivirga. Next base: position 28,536 of record JANQSA010000022.1, on the reverse strand, counting down.
GGACGGTATCCCAAGATTTTTGCATGGCGTAGGCAGTTTTGACCCTATTGCCGCGGCGGTGATCATCTGGACCAGATTTACTCCTACCGCGGATGAGGTAAATGAATTTATTCAAATTGACTGGCAGGTAGCCACAGACGCTAACTTTAATCATGTAGTGAAGGAAGGAATGCAGTATGCCTCCGCTGAGAACGATTTTACTATTGTACAGGATGTTACAGGATTGGCATCTAACGGTAACTACTATTACCGTTTTATGCAAAAGGATTTGGGAGCATATTCCATGGTTGGGGAAACCATAACGCTTCCGGAGTCAAGTGCCGCTGTAGCAAGCCTTAAAGTAGCCTTTTGTTCCTGCAGTAATTACCCAACCGGGTTATTCAATGTGTACGATGCTATGGCCAAAAGTGATGCGGATATTATTCTACATCTGGGCGATTACATTTACGAATATGAAGTAGGGGGTTACGGTACCAACGAAAACACTTCTCCTCTGGGAAGGGAACACGATCCCGTCACTGAGATTTTAACCCTTGAGGATTATCGTCTGCGTTACAGGCAATATAGAACCGATGAAGGTTTACAACTGGCACATCAGAAAAAACCTTTTATTGTGGTCTGGGACGATCATGAAATCACCAATGATGCCTACAGGGAGGGAGCCGAAAATCACGATCCTTCCGAAGGGGATTATCAGGAGCGTTTGCAGCGTGCTATTAAGGTTCATGGGGAATATCTTCCGGTCCGTACGGATACCGAAGGGATCATCTATCGTAATTTTGAATACGGCAACCTTGTGAACCTGGTGATGTTAGATACCCGAATTGTGGGTAGGGACAGACAGTTGAGTTTTACGGATTTCTTTGGCGATGATGGCGCTTTTGATTTTAACGGATTTGCAGCTGCCCTGGGAGATCCCAACAGGGCATTGATGGGGCCGGAACAACTAGCCTGGACTGCTGGTGCCGTAGGAGGGAGCAACGCCCAATGGCAAGTATTGGGACAGCAGGTGTTGATGGGGACTATGACCGTTCCCGCAGAGTTGTTGATCCTGATCGGGCAAGTGGCCGCAGGGGATACGTCGCCCGAAACACTGGGAGCATTACAGGCTGCAATTGTAGATCTCTCCACATTAAAAGCCAGAGCTTTGGCGGGGGATCCCTCCCTGACCGAAGAAGAATCGGCTCGACTTGCAGCTCAGGTACCCTATAACCTGGATGCCTGGGATGGCTATTTTGCGGAAAGAGAGCAACTCTATGCTATTTTAAATGGCAAGAATACTGTGGTTTTGGCGGGAGATACCCATAACGCATGGCATAATATCCTTACAGACATCAATGGAAACAAAATAGGAGAGGAGTTTGCCTGTCCTTCCGTGACCTCTCCGGGATTTGAAGGTATTTTTGGTTCAGATCCGGCCACCATTGCCGGTATTGAACAGGCGTTTACCTTGCTGATAGACGGATTGCAATATTTTGATGCGAGTCAGCGGGGCTATGTGCTCGTCGAATTTACCACAGGTTCCGCCACAGCCTCTTATCGCTTTGTAGATACTATTGCTGCTTCCGGCTATACGGAAACCGAAGACAACAGGGTCAGCTTTACGGTGTAAGTGCTGACCAAATTATGGAAAAAAGAAGAAGCCCCTTGGGATCCTGAAGTTAGGAGCAAGGGGCTTTCCAATCAACAAAAAAACACTACCCTCTTCTGCTTTGTCTTTTCATTTTCTTGTGTCCATGAGCGTGGGCATGTCGGTGCAGTTGCATTTTTTTCCACTGTTCATATTGATCTTCATTCAATATTTTTTTCATGGTTTCCTGCCGGGCAATCATCCTGTCTAACCGCTCGGTTTCCAAAACGTAACGTTCCTCAGTAGTAGGCTTTTTTAATTCGCCGGACTCCTTTCTTTTTTCAAGTTCCTGCATTTTGCCCTTTCGAAAAGCTGCGTTTTCCAAATTCAATTCCATGATTTGCTGCTGCTGTTTTTCAGTAAGATCCAGGGCCAAAGTCATTTTTTTGGTTTTTAACGTGGCCAACTGTTCCACGGAAAGGTCATTGAATTGATTACCCCGGGGTCCGCGATGCCCGTCCCGTTGTGCAAAGGCCATTACTCCGATTAATAGGGCCACGGCCAAAAGTGGCTTAACATGTTTCATGATATTTATTTTTATGATTTCACCTTTTTGACCCTCTTCAGGAGCAAAGGTTTAATACCATGAAGGCTTTTATGAGGCTTTTAACAAAAGGAAAGAAAGTTTATTCCTTTATAACTTCTTCTTCCAGTTCGTTGGGTTGTTGCACTTCTAAATCAGCGACGGAAGAAGTTAATAAAGTATTCTGAAGCGTTTCGCTCTGCTCCACATGGTAGTATACCACAGCTGAGGCGACAAAAATACTAAGGTAAATTAGGCTTTTGATTTTGTAGGTTTTCATAGGTAAGATTTTGGGAATTCTAATTTACGAAAACGATACACACACTTTGAGAATATGTTGTGAACGTGCCAAAAGTGGTGGTGAATTGAAAAAAATAGAGACCAAAAAAAGGCAAACCACTGGTTTGCCTGTAATTTGAAGAATAGCCCCGGAATTTTCGTACGGGAACTATCCGTTTGGATTTAGGATTTGATCTATTCGCTCCAGGGCATCTTGCAAATGATATCTACTCATGGTATCTGAGACCCGGGACAGGCCGTTGGTAACATCCCTTTTTAGATTCTTTAATTCGGCACGGGCCACGCTGCGAATATCGGACTGACTGGTGTTTACCGCCGTGGATTTACGGTACCCACCAAAGTCTGGTAGCTTTTTCTGATTTTCTGCTGTCATAAGATATTCCAGTCGATCAATATGCGCCTTTTGCAAATTTCTTCTGTAGGTGTCTATGTTTCTTCCGCTTCGGGTCTCGGACCAAAGACCCCTGCGCATATCACGCATCATTTCTAATAAAGGGTAAGCGCTATTCCCATTCATGGTTTCGTTTTCTATAAGCCGTGCTATTTTACCCAAATGTAAAATGTTGTTCAAAGTACCCACCTGTAATGCACGAATCCGCTCCACCGAACCGGAATATTCTACTTTGTTAAAGATATCAGGGTCAATAAGCCATTCGGGAGTTTCAAAAAGTTGTTTCTGTACAAATACCATACAGTTTTTCTGATGGTCCTTATCAACATGGATGTATACCGCTCCTTCTTGGTCGGCGGTTTTGTAAAATTCGTATACTCCACCAATATTGTTGGAAACGTGGCCCATATACCTCCGGAACTGCCCTACTACCTGTCTGTACAGGGTTCCCAGGTCGGCATAGTCCTTGCCTGCTTCGGTGGTCCATTCCGTTAAATTGGGAACAATTCGTTTTAAATTGGCAATGCCATAGGTACTTGCTTTGATGGCATCATCTCCCAGGTCTTCGGTCTGTGAGCTGGGATCATGTACATCGCCTACCTGTTGATGGCCAAAACGATACATGGGATCATCCGCATATTCCAGTATCCATTGATTTAATATTGGTTTTTCGTCTTTGGCTGTAGTGTTCAAAATGGGGCGATATCCCCAGCGAATCGAATGTTTATCATACACTCCAATGTCCGGCATTAAAGCCACGCCCTCATCTCCGGGTTGTGCTACATAATTGAACCGGGCATAATCCATTATGGACGGTGCCGTACCATATTTTTGTGTGAATGAGGCAGAACGGAGCGAATCCACAGGATAGGCTGCACTACTACCCATATTATGAGGGAGTCCCAGGGTATGACCTACTTCATGAGCAGATACAAATCGAATTAATCTTCCCATTACCTCATTTTTAAACTCTGTAGTACGGGCCTCTGGGTTAATGGCAGCGGTCTGTACAAAGAACCAATTGCGAAGCAGGGTCATTACATTGTGGTACCAATTAATATCGGACTCCAGGATCTCTCCACTTCTGGGATCGCTCACATGAGGGCCATTGGCATTGGGAATAGGTGAGGCCAGATAGCGCACCACAGAATACCGAACATCTTCCGGGGACCATTCCGGGTCTTCTTCAGGCGTTGGAGGATCTTTGGCAATAATGGCATTTTTGAAACCCGCTGCTTCAAACGCCACCTGCCAGTCTTCAATCCCTTGTTTTATATAAGGACGCCATTTTTCCGGAGTGGCGCGATCTATATAGTATACAATAGGCTTCTTGGGCTCTATCAGTTCCCCAGCCTTGAACTTTTCAATATCATCCTCCTTCACTTCAAGCCGCCAACGGTCCAGGTAGCGCAGCGTTTTACTCTTATGCGCTCCCAGGCCATAATCCACCTGGCCTCTGGCAAACCAACCTACACGCTCATCAAAATAACGGCGTTTCATAGGCTCTTTAGGTAATAAAATCATGGAATTATTGATCTCTATGGAAATGGAGGCCATACTCTGATTGCTGGGAGGCTCCTTTGCCGCATAGGTTTTTACATGACGTGCTTCAACATTAAGGGGATAGCTTTTTAAGGATTCTATATAACTGCGGTCTCCAGCCAAACGGCTCACCTTGTACCGCTTGCGGAATCGTTCCGGCATACCAATGGCATTTATGTCTTTGGTGAAAAGATCATCTACCTGTATTACCGTTGCCGGATGTAGAGAGTCCTTTTTGTTAAAGGCCTTGATGTCAAATGCAAAAAGCACCGGCTCAAAGTTAGAGTTCACCACAGCCTCATGAATAGGAAGAGAATCTGCTGCGTAATTGCCATAGGAAACTACCCGTAGGAGTACTTTTTTGGGCTTTTTTTCCCACCGCAGTACCTGAGTATTGATTTTTCCCCCACCAAAGCCAATACCTGTAGCGGTTTTTGAGATACGGCTTACCATTAACATTTCCCGGTTGAACAAGGAATCCGGGATTTCATAATAATGGTTGTCCTCTACTTGATGTACGGCAAACAAGCCTTCATCGGTTTTGGCCTCTTTTGTAATTACTTTATCATAAGGTTTGATAGCACCTTTTTTGGGCTTTTCCTTAGCTTTTGCTTCGGTCTTTTTTTTCTTTTTCTTAAAAAGTTGGGCTTCGGAAGTATGAAAAGTGCCCAGGCAGAGTAGCGCTATAAGTACTCCGGGAAAGAATTTTCGAATCATTTTAGTCAATTTGAGTTTGGTATAATCGCCTAAAGAACCAAAAAATAACCTAGAGAAAGTGTTAAAATAGTAATAAGGAAATTTTTTCCCCCGAAGTATCTTACCCTTTCGGAGTCCTGAATTTTACTGAGGGTCCCGCTCAAATCCCCCGGTATGCCTGACGTGAGCGAGTATTGAAGTTTTGTTAAAAGAACGGGGCAACTGTAACATTTGTGAATTTCCCCAGTCTTATAAGCAAATAACATCAATCATCAAATCAATCGAAAAATGAACAAGTTATTAATTATTTACGGGTGTTTATTTATGAGTAGTACTCCCGTAGCAGAAGAACAAAAAAGTACGGTTATTGTACCCCAGGTACAAACCCTTGAAACAACCAACCGTAGCTTTGAGAACAATTTTACGGCACTTTCCATAGTTGCTGACGTAGTAGAAGAAGCTCCCTTACACGGTAGTTCCGTTGCAGATAGAGAGCCTGCTGAGTTGGACTTGAACGAAATTGAGTTCATAGAGGAAGAAACAACGGTAGACTTAGGTTTTGACACTACCGATTACCTTCCGGAGGGATTTGACCCTTATGAAAGCTTTTTTGATTTGAATTCCATTATATATATCGAAGATGAATCTGAAATTGACCTGGGTTTTGAAACCTCGGACTATCTCCCAGAGGGGTTTGATGCCTATAGCAGTGACCTGGATATCAATTCGATCAACTATATAGAGGAAGAAACAGCGGTAGATTTAGGTTTTGATACTGCCGATTACCTGCCAACCGACTTTACACCTTATGAAATGTATTTTAATGTGAATACTTTGGAATACATGGATATGGAGGAACTGGATTTGGACTTGTGCCTGGATACCAAAGCGTACTTACCAGTCAATTTTGATGCCTATTCCGATGTGTTGGTGGTAAGTGCTATCAACTATGTAGAGAATGATGAAATAGATTTGGGTTTTGATACTGGTATGTATCTCCCAAAAGGTTTTGACCCCTATACGCGGTCAAACTAGGTAGGATGTTTTCATTTTATCAAATTTTTGAGTTAGTTAGTCAGGAATCCCGGTGCACAGCCGGGATTTTTGTTTTTGGCCTTTATCCGTTCCTAAAAAACCGCACTTAACAAAAAAATAACACAAAAATCGATAAAGTGTAGTTGTTAAATTTTGTGCTCAAAAGCTATAAAGTTGGCAAAAAACATGGCTCGGAGATATTACCTTCTCAACGGGGGAATCGTTCTGTTGACAATACTTTTCTGACAGGGATTTCTGCCATTGTTAACGAAAATCAAAAGTATACTAATCCTGAATTTTAACAGTTTTATCTTTGTCTAAACAATTAAAAAACGACAGTAATGCAATACAGAAAATACTTAACAACAGCATTTATAGCAGCATTGTTTTTGCCCTTATTAAGTGCCAAAACAGTGGAAGTTCCTAAAGAAGAGTTGGATTTGGGGTCTGTGCCTTACATTGAACTGGAAAAGGAGGAAGCATTGGGATTTGATACTTCAGAATATTTACCTGAAGGGTTTAATCCGTACGCCGAGGAAATTCCGGTTACCTCTGTGAACTTTGTGGAAGAGGAAGCTGTGGAATTAGGTTTTGACACCTCAGGCTACCTTCCTGAAAACTTTGATCCCTATCAAAAATAATTTCTTTATCTTAATTATTTGAGTTAGTTAGTTTAGTAAAGCCCCGGCAAATTGCCGGGGCTTTTTTTTAGAAAAGCAAAGGAAGCACAAATTGAAAGACCAGGATGAGCAAAGCCACGGCAATAAGGTTTAAAAAGATACCGGCTTTAGCCATTTGTGGTACTTTAACATAACCGCTGGCAAACACAATGGCATTGGGTGGTGTTGCCATAGGAAGCATAAAGGCACAACTACTGGCAATAGTTACCGGAATTAAAAGATAAAGCATCGGAATCCCTAACCCAATGGCGATTCCTGCTACAACCGGAGCCAACACCGCTACCAGGGCCACGTTACTCATTAACTCTGTCATAAAAAGCATCAAAAGGATCAACAGCGCCGCGGTAAGTAAAATACTGATGTTGCTTTGGGCAATACCGTTGGCTACCAGGTCCACAATACCACTTACAGACATTCCCTTAGCCAGGGCCAAACCGCCGCCAAAAAGGATAAGAATACCCCAGGCCAGCTTAGAAGTATCCTTCCAGTGAATGATAAAATCCCCTTTTTTTAAATTATAGGGAAGGGCAAAAAGGGTAATGGCCGCAAAAATGCTGATCATCGTGTCCGAAAGCCCCAACTTTGGAAAAATGGAATTGATAAGGGTTCGAAACACCCAAAGAAAGATCGTAATTCCAAAAATGATCAATACCATTTTTTCCTTTCCCGAAGTTGGCCCCAGTTGGTGCAGTTCTTTTTGGATCACTTCTTTTGAAGCGGTAAACTGTAAGCCACTATTAGGAAACATCCACTTTACCAATACCATGTATATGATACCGATCATGAGTATGGAAAAGGGGAGTCCAAGAGTCATCCATTTTAAAAATGAGATCTGGATATTGTATTCATTTTCCAATAAACCTATCAAAACAGAATTTGGAGGCGTTCCAATAACGGTTGCAATCCCCCCGGCATTGGCTGAAAAGGCAATTCCCAACATTATACTAAGTGCAAAATTCTGATCTTTTTTAGTAAATCCGTCTTCATCATTGATCAACAGGTGGATTACGGAAAGCGCTATGGGTAACATGACCACAGTACTGGCGGTATTACTGATCCACATGCTTAAAGCAGCGGTAGCTATCATAAATCCGAGAACTACCTTGTTGGGTGTAGTACCGGTCCATCGAATAATATTCAACGCTATACGTTTATGAAGATTTACCTTTTCCAAAGCCAAAGCCATTACAAAGCCGCCAAAGAATAAAAAGACGATGGGACTGCCATAATTTGCGCCTACTTCGGCTATGGGCAGTACTTTTAATAAGGGGAAAAGTAATAACGGCAATAGTGCAGTGACGGAAATGGAAACGGCTTCCGTAATCCACCAGAACAGCATCCAAAGGGCAACGGCAATAACAGCATCTCCTTTTTCTGAGACCAACACCACCGGTAAATTGATAAAAATCAAAAAAACGATCGGGCCAAGAAGAAGGCCTACTTTTTTACTCAGCTCCATTATGCACTTTTAATTTTCCACCCATGTCCTGGGTGGTGAATTGAACCGGATAGTAGTTTGAGGCTATGTCATAAAAGATATTTCTGACTCCTTTTTTGTTTTCGGTCCAGACAACGATTCCCTTATGGGAATAAATATTAAGAGCTCTAAGAAAAGAATGGTCTAAAAATTGCTCCCGGGAGATTTCCTGGGAGTGGGTTTTTGCAAAGAGTAAAGAGCGCAATAAGGCAAAAAGGGATCGCATGAATGGTAGCTTTACAGCATTTAAAGATAGGAAAATGTAGTGCTACAGAAAGCAAAACCAAATCACAAGCCCTTTCGGTAGTGCCGGGTGGGGACTTTCTGAAGTTAACGCATTATAGCGCCGGAAGGATATGTTTTTTAAGGAGTTTTAAAGACGTGTCCCTGCCAGTGTAATTTCCACCTGTCATGACCACAACGGCTTTTAATTCCGGAAGTACAAAAATACGTTGTCCTCCCCAGCCACCTGCCCAAAACGCATTGACCTCTACCGTTTGGGTTGGGATTTGTTGCGTCCACCAGGAATAGGTATAACCGCATTTTTTGGAATCCGTTCCGGGGACCCGGATATTGGTATTTCCTTTGTACGGTGTGGTACTAAGGCTTATCCATGTTGCAGGAACAATGCCAGCACCCTTCCAGTTCCCTTCATTCAAAAAAGTTATCCCTATTTTAAGCATGTCGCGAGGTTTTAACTTTAAACCTCCGGCCGCTTCTATAACTCCATTATCAAACCGAACCCCCCAATTCGCATTGGTAATGCCCAAAGGATCAAACAGGTATTTTTCAGAAAAACTGTCAATACGCATTCCACTAGCATTTTTTAGGATCTCCCCCAACAAGATCTGATGTCCGCCATAATAGGAATAATGGGTGCCTGGAGTATGATCCAAACGCCCTTCCAAAATAAAACTGACCGGATCCTTGTGTGAAAACCAGATGCCGATAATAGGATTTTCCGGGTTGCTGTAAGGGGTACTCCACTCTTCCCATTCCAGGCCTGAGGTCATGGTGAGCAAATGTGCAATGGTGATCTTTTCCTTACCATTTTTGGCAAGATGGCGGTGTTCCGGAAGATAGTCAAAAATAGACTGCTGTTCACTTTGGATAAAGCCCTGAGCGATAGCAATTCCGATGCAGGCCGAGGTAATACTTTTGGTATCGGACATAATGGAATGCGGCATAGTTTTATCCCATTGTACCCATTTTCCCCGATGCCCCGGGGCATCCCATTGGTATTGGTATCCCGGAAAGTATTCTTCCATTACCAGAGCACCGTTTTTGTATAGTAAGAGGGAGTGTACTTCCCCGAAACGCCCTTTTCGGATCCGGTTGATACTTTTAAAGATCGGAAGCGTATCAATTTTTGCACTTTCCAGAGAACCCACTTCCAGACCGTCTTCTAATTTTTCCGGAATTTGATAGCGATAGGGCTCCTGGTGTTGGGAGGTACATCCTGCCAGGAATAGTTGAACTATGAGGAATAAAAATACCGTCTTTTTCATGAGGAGGGTATACCAAATTGCCCTCGCAAAACTAGTTCCGACCTACATTTCCAACAATGATATGGATCAAGTCAAAGGGAATACTTAGCACAATTTGTATTTCATCATTTGGTCCTGGCGAATAGCCCAACATCATTTTTCTCCACTTCCATTACTCCCAATTTTACCAAATTCTTAGTGCTTTTATCCCATTTTTTACCACTTAATCCGGCTTGTGTTTTCAGGTCGGATAAAGGCATTTTCCCATGCGGTTTTAAAATGTTGAGGATCACCTTTTCCTCCTCAGTCAATTCTACCTGCTTTTTTTCAGGTCGCATTTGGGGGAAAAACAGCACTTCCTGGATGGAAGCGTTGTCGGTCATTAGCATCACCAGGCGGTCAATACCAATTCCGATACCGGAGGTAGGGGGCATGCCATATTCCAGGGCTCTTAGGAAATCCTGGTCAATAAACATAGCCTCATCGTCCCCTTTTTCAGATAGCTGTAGCTGCGCTTCAAAACGTTCCCGTTGGTCAATAGGATCGTTCAACTCGGAATAGGCGTTGGCAATTTCTTTTCCGTTTACCATAAGTTCAAAACGCTCGGTTAATCCGGGTTTACTTCTATGCGCTTTGGTTAGCGGACTCATTTCTTTGGGATAGTCAATGATAAACGTTGGTTGTACATAATGATGTTCGCATTTTTCTCCAAAGATCTCATCGATCAGTTTGCCTACACCCATGGTGTCATCTACTTCAATCTCCAGTTGCCGGGCTACTTCCCGAAGCTGTGCCTCCTCCATTCCGGCTACATCAATTCCGGTGTGAGTGGCAATCGCCTCCAAAATAGGTACCCTGGGATAAGGTGCTTTAAAATCGATAATCGTATCCCCCACCGGGATTTTGGTGCTTCCGTTGGCTTCTGTAGCTACTTTTTCCAACAGCTGCTCAGTGGTTTCCATCATCCACTCGTAATCTTTGTAGGCCACATACAACTCCATGACAGTGAATTCCGGGTTATGCGTGCGGTCCATACCTTCATTCCGGAAATCTTTGGAGAACTCATAGACACCGTCAAATCCACCGACAATTAGACGTTTCAGATATAGCTCGTTAGCAATGCGCAGATAGAGGGGAATATTTAATGCATTGTGATGGGTAATGAAGGGGCGTGCCGCCGCACCTCCCGGAATGGCCTGCAAAATGGGAGTTTCTACCTCCAAATACCCCCGTGCATTAAAAAAATCCCGGATGCTGTTGGTAATTTTGGTCCGTTTGATAAAGGTGTCTTTTACTTTTGGGTTGACCACCAGATCCACATAGCGTTGCCGATAACGGAGCTCCGGATCATTGAACTCATCATACACTTTGCCTTCCGCATCGGTTTTTGGCAGCGGTAAAGGCCTCAGGGCTTTGCTTAACAGGGTAAAACCTTTGACCATCACTGTTTTTTCTCCTACTTGTGTGGTGAACAATGTGCCTTCAATACCGATGATATCGCCGATATCCAATAGTTTTTTATAGACCTCATTGTAGTGGGTCTTATCTTCCCCGGGGCAAATTTCATCCCGGTTAAAATAGACTTGAATTCTACCGTCACTATCTTGCAATTCCGCGAATGAGGCTTTTCCCTGGATACGGCGGGACATTAACCTGCCGGCAATGACTACTTCTTTTCCTTCCTCAAAATCGGTTTTTATACTAGCAGAGGTAGCATTTACGGGATATAAGGCCGCGGGATAGGGGTCAATACCCATTTCTCTGAGTTGGGTTAACTTCTCTCTTCGAATACCCTCCTGTTCGGATAGTTGCATAACCAAAAATTAAAGCGCAAAATTACACTTTTGCGCTTTAATCCCTGTGGTCGTTTTACCGTTTACTTCGCATAGTTGGGAATGTAGGTCGTACCGGAAAGAATGGCCAACAGGTCTTCCTCCAATGATCCAATGGGGCGTTCCACAATTCTATTGATCTCCTTGCCTTGGTTCATAAGAATTAGCGTGGGAACATAACTTATATCCCAACCTTTTTCCTCCCCTCCTGGACTCTTTTTATAGTATTCGTCTCGTTTATCCAAAGCGATTATAGTAAGATTTTCCTCAGGGAAATCAGCGGTATCCAGTACCTTGAATATCCTGGGAACTTCCCGTTTGCTATCCCCACACCAGGTGCCCAGAAATAGAAGAATTTCGGTTGTATTCAGCTCCTTTTTGAAGAGCGTTACCAGGCTTTTATCCACCATGTATTTTTCATAATTGTTCTGAAACCATTGGGAGTAAGGGGCTGTTTGAAGTTCCTTTCGAGTGATCTTCCCTAATAAAAAAGTGCTGCCGTCAGGCAGTTCAATTTCCTTGGGATTGTTTTGGGCTAACATACAAAACCCTGCTATAAAGATGATAAGTGATGCCAATTTTTTCATGATTTCCAGTTTTTTGTCGAAAATCGTGGAATCCTTGAGGTTACCGAAATAGAATAGGGTGGAAAAAAGGACTAGAACCTGTTGGAAATTATGTATTTGCTTTATAGGCAGACCGTATTTCGGTCCGGGAAGACAAACCTAACTTTTTATAAATGCTATTGATATGGGATTTTACAGTACTTACACTGATGTAAAAATGGGCTGCAATTTCTTTATTTGATTTCCCGTCCAGAATGGCATCCATAATTTTTCGTTCCTGTGAAGTGAGGGTTTCCAATACTGTTTTCCCCTGAGGGGGCTTTCTTTTGCGAAGAAAAAAATATCCAAGGGAAAGCAATACCAGAAAAAATAGCGGATATATAAAATACTGGGGGTCAAAACCGGAAGTGCTGGTAGTTTCTTTTGGTGCTAAGGCCAGATCGGACTGCAGCTCACTTACATATTGGGTGACCATTTTGGACTTGGGATACTTATTTTGCATTCGGGATAACAACGCTTTATAGTATGAATTGGAAGGCAGCTCTTCCAAATAGGTAGAATAGGTTTCATTTGTCCTGTCGGATAAGAAATCATAGATATATAACTCTGCCAGGGGTTCGTTGCTTTCTTCTCCAAATTCCTGAAATTGTGCAAACCATTTTTTAAAATTGAGGACTTGGCTGAGTTCCGAATCATAATCCATAAAATCCAGGATCATGTCTTCTTTTAAGGCTTCCACCTCCAAAAGGAGGGCTGAGGCCGGGTTAGTGGAACGAATCTCACAAAAGGCCTGATTGTTGTTCTCCAGGGGGAAGGATAATGTATCCGCGTTGGAGGCAATAAAGAGTAAGCTTTCCGTAGTGCTGCACTCCCGTAAAAAATGATTCTTAGTGGGGGATTCCTCCTCGCAACCATCAACATGAATACGATATATCCGGTTTTTGGGCGAGAGCTGATTCCCTGAGAACGAAAAATACCCTGCGGAATCTGCCCTGGTTTTTTGAATGATCTGATCCAGATATACCCGGGAGCTTTTTCGATAGTTTTCTACCAAAGACAGGTAAACCGTATGGTTTTTATACGTATCCCCCACCTGACCCTCAAATCGGTACTGCCCGGTTAAAAGGGTTGTACAAAGGAAGAAAGAGACCATTAGGGAAAAGCGCATCAGAAACTTCTTTTTTACTGTAACAAGTTAGCGTATTTTTAGACCAATAGAGTACATCAATCAACAATGAGTTTCTTAAGAGTTTTACTGGCCATACTATTTCCGCCCTTAGCGGTTATCGGAAAAGGTTGCGGTTCTTTCCTTATTGTGCTACTTTTAACATTTTGTGGCTGGGTACCAGGGGTTATAGCCGCCTTGATTATTTTGAACAATCCGAATTAAGCGTCCTATGGGAAAACTCAAATTATTAGCTGCAGTGATCATCTGTGGCCTGATCGTGGCATGTAATTTTACCGAAGAAATTCATTTTAACAAAGACGGTTCCGGAAAACTAAACATTCATTTTGACGGTAATGAAATGATGGCCGCTTTGGCCTCTATGGAAGATAGCACACAGCAAGAGGAGGTGATGGATTCCACTATTGTCTTCAAAGATTTTTTCAAGGAAAAAGCGGATAGTATTTCCAAGCTCCCTTTAGAAGAGCAGGAAAAACTAAAAAAACTGGAACCTTTCAGCCTACATATGGCTATGGATTCGAAAAATGAAACCTTGAGTTTTGACCTTTTCAGCGAGTTTAAAAATGTGTCCGAAGTAAACGATGCCTTCAACGCCTTTCAGGAAGCCAGCGCTTTGGGTCCTAAGCCGGGAGGTGGTGGACCATCTGCAGACATGCCATCGCAGGAACCTACTACCCAGGTAAATTATTCGTTCTCCGAAAATACGTTTACAAGAACCACCAAGATCATTGATGAGGCCCTTTTCTCAAAGGGACTGGATAGTTTAAAAGGATCAGAAATGTTTCTCTCCGGTTCTACCTATACCTTTAAATACCATTTTCCCAGACGGGTGAAGAACACTAATGTGGAAGGGGCAACTTTTTCAATGGATGGGAAGACCATGATCTACGAAGTGAATTTTCTTGAGATGATGAAAGACCCGGAAGCGTTTAAGATACGGGTGGAACTGGAAAAATAACCGCTGCTTTGTAACTTTGTAGCATGAACAAAAAAGTCCTGCTGCAAGATTTGTGGAGTACGGCTTCTTCACTGGCCTAGGCCGAAAAAACCATTTCCCCTTCCCTGGAGGGTGCGGTTTTTTTGAACTTTAAGAAGTCTTCCAATTATCTTCTTTTTTACCTTACAGGTAAGAGCAGTTTGAATAAATTCTTTAAATGCAAAAAGGGAAAAACTTGTTAAAGAATGAGGGAATGCATGCTGGGGCACAAGCAGATAAATTTGCATTCGCCAGTATTTTACGTAAGACTCAGACCCCACAAGAACAAAAACTGTGGAGTTTTTTACGCACTAGACCAAAAGGTCTCAAGTTCAGAAGACAGCACCCCTTTAAGGATTATATACTTGATTTTTATTGTCATAGTGCTATGTTGGTAATCGAGTTGGATGGTAGGCAACATAGATCTAATATAGAATATGATGATGATCGTACTAAAGTCATTGAAAGCTATGGCTTAAAAGTTATTCGGTTTGATAATTCTGAAATTGATCACAGTTTTAGGAAAGTAACGAGGAGAATTTTGACGTTTTTGTAAGATAGCAGCCAATTTTCCGCCTTTTAGGGTAGGGGAAAGAAAATTGGCGATACCTAAGTTAACGAAATTGCTTATGAATATGGGGAAGAATAAAGTTGTACAACTACAGGATTTGGGATATCAGGATTACAAGATAACCTGGGATTATCAGGAGACCCTGTTCAAAGGGATTATTGACACTAAGATTAAAAACCGGAGGGAGGGCAGTGAGATAGCCACTTCCAATTATTTTCTTTTTGTAGAACATCCTCATGTCTTTACTTTAGGTAAAAGCGGCGATGTAACTAATCTGTTGGTGGACGAAAAAACACTGGCGGATAAGCAAGCCACCTTTTACAAAATCAACCGGGGTGGCGATATTACGTATCATGGTCCGGGCCAGATTGTAGGGTATCCCATATTGGATCTGGAGAATTTTTTTACCGACATTCACAAGTACCTCCGTTTTTTGGAGGAGATGGTCATTTGTACTTTGGCGGAGTATGGGTTAAAAGGGCAACGCTCTGATGGTGAAACCGGGGTGTGGTTGGACGTAGGTACCCCCTTTGCCCGAAAGATCTGTGCTATGGGGGTTCGTGCAAGCAGATGGGTTACTATGCATGGATTTGCCTTCAATATTAACGCCGATTTAGGGTATTTCGACCTGATGATTCCCTGTGGCATCAAGGATAAGGCAGTGACCTCCCTAAATGTTGAACTGGGGCGTGTACAAGTGGATATGCAGGAAGTAAAACAAAAACTATTGCACCACTTTTCCAACTTGTTTGAAGCGGAATGGATAAAAGAAAAGGCCCCGTTGTAATCAGGGCCCTTCCCAACTTTCAGGCTGGTTAAGTCATTTACTGAATGCAGTAAGTTCAGAAGTGGAATCTACATTTCCTTTTGGGTTATAGGAGATTTGTTTCACCATGCCAACGCCATCTGCCAGCCATACTCTGGAAGGGTAGGCTTTTTTCCCTCCACCCATGGGCATTTTGGTAATGCTTTCACTATAAAGGACCAAACAGTCAAAAGTGCCCGCCGGTGTAGTTATGGTTTCTTTTTTTTCTATTTTCCGATTAATGGTCTTTACGGCGATATCCATTTTCATCATCCCCATATCCATAGCAACATCAACATTGGCATCCTTTAATTCCTGTCCCACGGATAAGTTAGCTGGCAACTCTACATCGGTTCCGGACATTGTAATTTCTACATCTTCTCCAAACTGTTCCATCATTTGTTGCGGGAAAAGGGATTCGTAATCTATTTTTATTATCCCGTTTTCACAGGTAAAGTCATAGTCCATTGCATATTGTTGTTTGCCTTTGCCGTCCTTCATATTCATTTGCATGGTGGCGGTGGCACTATCACCATTGGTTCTAACATCAGTAACAGTGTAGGCTATAACCCCATCGGTTTTCCCTTTTTTGTTATAAACGGTGTATTCAAAAGAAGAACCTTCTACCATGGGATAGTATTGACTGCAGTTTTGAGCTGTGGTATTCCAACAAATCAAGGCAATGGCAATCAGACTTGCAATTTTATATTTTATCACGGTTTATTGCTTTATAAATTCTACTCTACGATTCTGTGCCTTACCTTCCCCGGTAGTATTATCGCCAACAGGTTCTGATTCACCTTTGCCTTCTGTGGTAAGCCGACCACTATCAACGCCATATACATTAACAAGTGCATTTTTTACGGCATCCGCGCGATTTTTGGATAAGGACATATTGGCCTCGTCACTACCATCACTATCCGTATGTCCCACGATTTTCAGGTTGATGTTAGCGTCTTGTTGCAATACCTGATAGATCTGCCGGATGATCCCCATAGATTCGGGTTTAATGTTGGCCGATCCCGTATCAAACAAGATACCGTTGGTAGAGATCTTTCCTTCTGCAATGAGTTTTCGTCGGAGGTCGACTCCGCCTTCGGCGATTTTAAGATTGGAAATAAAGACCTGTTCTTTGCCGTCTTTGAAATTGTTGGCATGAAATTTTATCGTATTCAGGACAGCCCCGCTGGTCACTAATTGAGGAACATCTATATACTTGACCTCATTTACCCATAGTCTGAAACGTTGTTTGTTGACAGCTATGGATATATGAGGATAGTCCAAAACTTCATCCCTCAAATCAGCTTTTACCGTACTGCGTATTTCCTGTTTTCCATTTACCCTGTTCCGGACAGTAATTCCTATAGGGGAGTATTGACAAAAAGGTAATTCAGCCATGGCAAAATTACTGCCATCCCCAAATTTTTCATCATTACTTAACATAACAACAAGTCGTGATGTAGAAGAAGTGTTTCGGTCCAATCCTACTGTTGCAATATCAAATTCTATGGTATATTCTTCAGGCAGTTGTGGTGCATTTGGTATGTAGAAAATACTGTAACCAGATTTCAGTCCCAGCCACTTTTGCGAAGAGTCTCCTAGCGTTACCACTTCACCACCGGCATTGGTATTCCATTTTGAAGGAAAGTCGCCAAGGAAATCATTGGCAAAGTCATCGAAAAACAAGGGTTTATCACCGGGGACATAATCGAATTTGCTGTATACCGTTAAGGTTTTAGGCCCTGTTTCAGGGGTGTTGGTGTTTGCACCATTGGTGGAATTGTCCGAGGGTGTTCCTCCTCCTTGTGAACCGGGAGGAATTTCCGTGTTAGGAGGGACTTGTTGCCCCTTTTTCCCAGGCTCCAGAATACTGTCCAAAACCTCATCCGTCTTTTCAGCCGTTTCTTGCTCTACACGGCGTTCCACAGTGCGTTCCGCAGCACGTTGCGCTCTTTTTCCCAATTTTTTAAGGAGTTGAGCGTTACCACTAGTGCCAAAGGCAAGACCTAGTAGTACACTCAAAACGATTTTTCCTGTAAGAGAAGTCTTCATTATTTAGTGTTTTGATTGTGTGTGTGTTAAGGTGGAAAAATACCAAGTCTCAAAATAGTGAAATTGAGGTAAAGCTGTCCCCGGAGATGTATGATTTGTGTTAAATCATGTATAAGAAGCCATTAATTTATGCCGTACACGATAATCGAGTTCTCTTGATCTTTGGCTACCAATTCCAACTTCCTGTCATTGTCCATGTCTACCATATCAACAATTGAATTCCCGTAAACCGGAAAATTGGGGATAGGTTTCCCCTGACTATCGTACAAGTGGATTTTTTGATTCTGAATGTCGGTAACAGACACATAGATTTTATCGTAGATATAAAAGATTTTAGGAGGGGTATAGACTCCCAATTCCAATTCTACTTTTTTTCCTTTAATGCTTAAAACATTCTCATCCATAAGCGCTAAGGTCTTACTGGTGGCGTACATTCCATGATTCTGACCTAAATTGAAATTGGTTGCCGTAAGTTTTCCCTTGGTGTCTATTTGATGGAGCACTCCTTTTTTATTGGTCATGGAAAATTTGTTCTTATATAAAAAGATGCCATTATTGGAAAAATCAATGCGCTCAGCTACCTTGATTCGATCATTTCCAGCGCGATGCAGAATTTTTAAGGTACCATCCTCAAGGCGGAACAACAAATAGTCTTTTTGAGCAATCCTGAAATGATCCGGAGCGGTAAGTATGCTATTGTTGGCTTCGGTAAACGTGAAGCCGGTAACAATTTCAGCTTTGTTATTGTACATGAATACCTTTTTACCCTGGGTAACGACAAAGCGGTAGTCCTTGTTTTTTTCATAATCAAAAACGGCTAACGGATTTACATTACCACCTTCATATTTTTTATTGAAAGGCGGTACTTCTTCGCCATTTCTGTCCAGCACTAAGAACTGATTGTTGGTACAGAAGGCTAACTGTAGTTTGCCATTCTTATAAATATCCACCTGGTGGATTTTTCCACGGATCCTGCCTTCCAATTGCTTTTTCCAAAGCACTTTGCCTGCTGTAGATATGAGGTATAAGATGTTGTCTTGATCCTGTACTACTATTTCTTTTTTATGGGTTCTGTGATTCTCCACAAAGACCGGATCGGTTGCCAGATCGTTATCCAGTTCCAATGTAAATAGCGGTGCCACCGTATTTACCTTAGGTTTCTTTTGAATTTGTGTTAACAATACGTTGAAATGGAGAAAACTGCCATCGGCGATCAGTTGAACAGCAAAACTTTCTTTTCCCAGCTGAAGTGATGCCATATCTTTAGCATAGGCATCCGAAAATTGATTAGCTGTAAACTGGCGAAGTCCCTTTCCCTGAGCAACCAGTAAGATGGAAGCTTCATCCGCCAATCTGGACTTAATGGTAGTATAGGCCGGGTTTTTGTCAAAGGTGACGCCATTTTTTTTGTTGGCAATCAGGGTTTGCAAGGTCTCCCCGTCCTGGGCAAAAACATAGGTGTTATCAAAAACACAATAAAAATTGGAAGCAAACGTGCTAATCAGGGGCTGGAAGGTGTTGACCACGAATTTCGGGGAAGATAGCTCAATAATTTCCGTACCCTGGTAGTTAGCCCTGCCTACAGTGTTTGAAGTGAGGAATTGCGAAAGATTTTCGTTGGAAAAAGTGGTTAGGGCAATTGCTTTTGTGTTATTTAAGTATATAATACCAAGCTCTTCAAATGTCATAAGTTCCTCATTGTCAAAGGAGGCCAGATCCAAATAGCTTTTTTGATTTTGTAAAAACTTTTCGGAGTCGTTAAAACTATAGGATAGGACGGCATCTGAATTTTGAGGAGCAATCCCAGAGATGCGGTCGGATAAAGGGGTGGTACCTTTAAAAAGATTTATAAAGTTGGTCACAGAATCCCGGGCTACCGCCACTCCGGAAAGCAAAAGGGCATCATTGTTTGAATTAATATCCAGAGAAATCCAATCTGCAAAAGCGTCCGGACGAAATGCTGTAGTGTCCTTAAGTGGGAAAGACATCAGACTATTCTGCCGGTCAAGGTTGATGAAAATTGCTGCAGTTTCATTAGGATCTGTGGTATCGTACAATTTTTGAAGAGCAGGGGGTACGCTATTGGTATTACCCCATCTAATCGCATTTTCAAGGAGTATTTGTGCAGAGCTGATTACATGATTTTTATCTATTACAGCATGGAAAAAATCGTTCTCATTCGCTATGTATTGGGTTATAGTGGTATTGTCGTAGGAAAAAGTGGCTCCTACAGTATCCGGGTTGCCGTTGATCCCTGTAGGTATTTCCGGTACAACCAACAGATATTCAAAATTGGCTTTACCAACTTCATAAAAGGCGAGGAGGTAAGGCCCCTGAAGCACCAGGGAATCCATGGGGCGTAATTTCTCCTGTATTTTCCGGTATGCTTTGGTTTTTTGAAGGCTGGAGATAAAACTGTTGTTCTTCAAATCGCTGGTAAAGCGGTCCGGATGGTTGATCTTAATAATTATTTCGGCATTTTGCGGTAAGTAAGACAAATAGGAATCAGATGTCCTGTTTTTTTGGGTGCAGGCGGTTAGTAACACAAAAAAAAACAGCAGCATTCGAAATTTCATAGCCATCAGTTTACGGCAAAGTTACGGTCTTTGCTTACATCTTAAAAACCAGTTGCTGGGGCAGTTGCCTAAAACTTTTTCTGTGATATTTGGTAAGGCCGTACTTCCGGATCGCCTCCCGGTGTTCCCGTGTTGGATACCCTTTATTCCTGGCCCAGTTGTACATAGGGAATTCCTGATGTATTTTTTCCATAAAAGCATCACGGTATGTCTTTGCAAGGATTGAGGCGGCTGCAATACTTAAAAATTTGGCATCTCCTTTTACAATGCATTGGTGAGGAATCTTTTTAAAGGGCTTGAATCGGTTGCCATCTACAAGGATAAGCTGTGGGGTAGTAACTAATTTTTCCAGGGAACGATGCATTGCCAAAATAGAGGCATTTAAGATGTTTATGGTATCAATTTCGGCTTCTGGTACATGACAAACCCCAAACGTAAGGGCTTCTTTCTCTAATACCGGTTTCAGCTGATTGCGTTGTATTTCCGTGAGTTGTTTGGAATCCGTCAAGCCGGGACAATGAAATGATGCTGGTAAAACAATGGCTGCTGCGGTTACCGGACCGGCAAGGCAACCACGGCCTGCTTCGTCTGTTCCGGCTTCTTCTCCCGGATACTGAAAATGGGAAAACAACATACCCATACCCTTAGTTTACCCTGAATTGAAAGACCTCCGAAGTCGAGGAATTTCCGGCGCTATCGGTAGATACAACTCTCCAAAAATAGGTAGTGCCAGAGGTAATAGGAACGTCAGAAAGACTTGTTTCTACGGTAGTACCAATTGAAGTGGTTGGATCGCTCACATCTGCATCAAAAAACACTTCAAAATCCGCTAGGTCACCATCAATATCAGTACCGGACCACTCCAGGGTAACAGTGCCTGCAGCGCTAATGTTCGCACCCCTTGCCGGATTTACGGCCTCTGCCGGGAAAGGGGCATAGTTCTCAATTCCCGGACCTTCATTGTAAAAACGGAACGTTGCACTATTCGCTGTAACCGATGTACCTTGCGCCCTTGAGGTAACAAACCAGGAAAAAGGAGTTCCCCGTTCTACAGCAATGTCTACCGCATTGGTGGAGGCATTGGTAAAAAAGGAAGAGTTGGTATTGAGATTTGTTAGCGTTACAGTATAGCTGTCGGTATTAGCGGAGGCATTCCATTCAAAAGTAATCGTACTTAATGCAGTATTGTTGGGATTTACCACCCCGGTAGTGCATTCCGTATTGTCTTCGGGGAAAATAAGGGTAGCAGCCGAAGGATCCGGAATTACCGGGTCATCGTCATTGCCGCCGGTTGGAGGTGGACTGTCATCCCCCCCTGAACTACTGCAGCCC
The DNA here is from genome assembly GCA_028284285.1 of Croceivirga sp. Classification (GTDB taxonomy): domain Bacteria; phylum Bacteroidota; class Bacteroidia; order Flavobacteriales; family Flavobacteriaceae; genus Croceivirga. The sequence goes on along the minus strand of JANQSA010000022.1, from coordinate 6,879 downwards.
ATTCCCACAATGGCAAGAATCACAATGACAAAATAGCGAGATAGGTTTAGTTTCATCGTTTGAGAATTTTGTAGTTCAACAAGGAATTGTTCGTTTTAATATTCAAAAGATATACCCCTGCAGAAATTTGCGAAATATTCATTTTTAACAATCCATTCTCAGGGGTAAACGGTTTACTTACCACTAAGGTACCTTCCAAAGTATACAGCGCTACGTTTACTTCATTAAATTCATCTGAGCCCAGATATATGTTCAACTCCCCATTGGAAACAGGATTGGGATAAATCAGGATTTCATCGGTGAGTATAATGGTCTCCTCAAACACACCTTGACAATCCAGGTTTGTTTTTACGGTTAAGGTGTTCTCTATTTTACTTAGGGGCAAGGTAATTTCACGTTCTGAAGTAATAAAGGCTTCACCATTGAGCTCTATCAAATATTGTTCTCCTCCGGAAAGGGTAAGGGTAACTTCGCTTCTCAGGGAACTTATATTGGCGCTTACATTTAATGGTTCCGGTTCGGTGACCACCACGGCAAAACAAGCTTCGTAATCAGGTTCGCCTTCAACAGTTAAACATAACGTATAATTACCGGTAACCAAGTTTTCAAAAGTGTTCATCTCTGTAAACTGGACTACGGTTTCGTTACTTTCAAGATCCGTAAGAGTAGCGGTATAGTTTAGTGAACTTTCTGCGGTTACTTCAATACTACCGTTGTTATTGCCAATACAGGATGCTCCTGTTGTTTTCAAACTGAAGTTGTTGGCGGGTAGTGAGAAGACAGCACAACCCTCTACGTCGACCACTGCGCCTAATGGGGTATTTGAACAAAGGTCCAAGGTATTGGGGACACCGTCGTTGTCCAAATCATCATCGCAAACATCCCCAATACCATCGCCATCAAAGTCTTCCTGGGTGGGGTTGGGCATCATCGGGCAGCTATCCGCAGAGTCCTCAATCCCATCGTTGTCATCATCCAAATCGCAAATATCGCCTTCGCCATCATTGTCATTATCTTCCTGGCCGATATTAACAATGAGCGGACAATTGTCATTTACGTCCAAAATACCATCGTCATCATCGTCCTCATCATCTTCAACGCCTTCTACAATAAAATCATCAATAATAACCCCTTCCCGGGTTATAAACAGATCCGAAACAAAGACTATGGCAAATTGAATATTGGTTTCCCCGGTTAAATCGGGTTCCCCCATAGCGGCATTAAGGACAAAATCATAGGTATACTCGGTCATGGTAGCATTGGTGCCTGTCCATTGTGCCCCGGGGCAGTTCTGGCAATCATTGATTGCCCCTGAGGAGGCATTGGTCCTATCGCTATTGTACCAATTGGGTTGACTATCTACAGAACCCAGGACTTGAAAGCTTTCAAAATCATCCGTAGAATACACCACGTAAACGATATCAAAGTTAGTCTCCAGGTCAAAGGCCATTTGGAAACGCAGTTTTGGAGCTAATATTGAAGACAAGTCATAACAGCCAGACAGTACAAATGCGGTAGTATTGTCCGTGTAGTTACCATTTAGATTGGTGCCAATGACCTGTGTTCCGGAAGTTGTTGTGTTTAACACAGTACCTCCTGGAACACCAACTTCCCAAAGACCTCCATCTTCCAGGGGTACAGCACCTATAGTATTGAAAGAAGCTAAAGCACCCCCATTGGATTCAAAATCGAACAGCTGACCATCATTGGCACTGTTATTTTGGACAAAAACGGATTGCTTTGTGTTGTTATCGGGAAAGGCATCACCGGCAGTATTTGCGGTTACATTTAACGATGTCAAAATCTTGGATTCAGGAGATATGACGGGCAAATTAAAAGTCTCCCTTTCCCCGTTGTTTAAAGAACCATTAAAGGTAAATGACTCTTCTGCACCATCATTTAAAGTATAGGTCAGGTCTACCTGGGTTATTGGATTAATTCCGGTATTCTCAATGGTTATTTCCGGGGTTATTTCATCACAACTGTACGAGCCGGCAATGGCAGAAACCGATACTAGTTTTACATCATTGTCTGCCACGGAAATAGGTATGGGAGATTGCCAAACCCCCCTACCATAGGTGCTCGCTACAATAACACCATCATCGGGACTTATTTCCAAATCTGAAACTGAGGTATTGGGGAAGTTGGTGGAATATTCCTCCCATTCCGTAAGGGTATCGTCCAGGCGATAGACTCCCAAACTGGTACCCACATAAATGGGGTTATTGGGATCTCTTGGCTGATGTACAATAGCAAAATAGGCTTGATCCGGGGGCAGATCAAAGGTGATATCTTCGCTATTCACAAGGGAGCTGCCATTTAAGGTTATCCGGTATACGCTTCTGGAGGGGGGTTGTCCCGCAAGGGAAACTCCTGGACGGGCTGATGTGGTCAGGTAAACAATGTTACTGTCATTGTTATTAATGGCAATATCCGAGATCTGGTTGTCAAAAGGGATAATTTGGTTATTCTCGTCCAGGTTGTTGATCAGGACAAAGGTCTCTCCCCCATCTTCGCTTCTGTAGAGGTTGCCCCGATCCGCGGCATACATGATCTGCGGATTGTTGGGATCGATCTCCAGGTCATCGATATTGCCAGCACCGATAAAGAAGGACGAAACACGTTCCCATGTATTACCTGCCAGTTGATAGACTGCATCGTAGGCAGCAAAAACATTCCCATCACTATCCAGTGCCAATGGAGTGATCCAATTGCCTTCTACCGCTCCGCCGGAATCGGTTTCAGGAGGAAACACCACCCCCACGGTTTCTCCAAGATCAGTAGTAATAAAAAGCAGGCCCCCAAATTGAGAGAACCCATACGCTATATTGCTGTTGGAAGGATCAATCTCATAATCCATGCCGTCCGCCAGGGAATAAATATTCCACTCGTTGTTGTTAAAAGAAAAACCGGAGTTGTCCTGGGTACCTCCTACAAGTTGGGTGGCGTTGTTCCTGGCGATCCCTATCCGGTAAAACTGTGTTATGGCCAGCCCATCAGAGTAGTCCGTAAATGAATTGCCGCCATCTGCACTGACAAAGAATCCACCATCGGTTCCTGCGTACAATTGATCGTTGAAGAATTTTAAGGTATGGATGTCTACATGGGTATAGGCAGGCCCCACCACGTTGTCATTATCATTTAATCGTACAAAGGAATCCCCTCCGTTTAAACTCCGCCAAATATTAATGGCACCAGTGTATACCTCGTTGGCATCCGTTGGAGATACGGCAATAGCCAAATTGTACCAGGATTGATCCCTTTCTATGATATCTACTATATTCTGGGTTTCTGTAAAGGTTTCCCCGGCATTCGTTGATTTAAATAGCCCCTGATAGCAGTTGGAGCAATTAAAAACATCGGAATAGAGGAGGTATACCACGTTGGGATCTGCAGGGGTTACACCAATGACAGCCCTTCCGCCGTTTGTAGGAAGGTTCTGCGATATAGTTTCAAAAGTGGTTCCACCATCTGTAGATTTAAGGAATTCCACGGGAGCATTCCCTGTGTTGGTGGTCTGCCCTGTCACCGCGTAGATGGTGTTCGGGTCGTCGGGTTTTAAACGAAAATCGGTGACGTTGCCTGTGAACTGAACCTCCCAGGTATCCCCGGCGTCCAGAGATTTTAGTATCCCCTGGGTGCCTGCCACCCAGAGAATATCGGAGTTGGTAGGGTCAATAAAGATCTCATTGAGTACATCAAAGTTTTCCTGTGTGTCCGGGCCAAGTCCGGTTGGGTTCCAGGTACTTCCGCCGTCCATACTTTTAAAAACTCCTATACTGTAGGAGTCCCTTGCATCATCATCACCGGTAGCAATATATATGATATTGGAATCATTCGGGTCTATAGCGATCCCGGATACTCCTATTTGCAGAAATTGATCAATTAAATTCGTCCAGCTTGCTCCGGCATTTGTGGATTTCCAAAATCCACCTGCAGGCGCACCTGCATACCAAACCTGATCGTTATTAGGATCCACTGCCACCGCATTAACACGTCCTATTCCGGGTTTTCCAAAAGCCGTCTCGCCGCTTATTACGGGCCCCAGCAAACTCCAGTTACTGGTGGGATTTATTGGACCTGCACTATTGTATTTGCGTTCCCAGGTTTCCCAAAGCTCTTTGGCAGTTGGCAAATAACCATCTGGTTTTACAAAATGCTTCCAATAGTTTTCCCAGCGCATAAAGGGTTTGTACCCATTTCCTTTGGTATTTCTGTCTTTGTCCTTCCAGTATTCATGAAAGGCATTGGTGATCTCATCAAATTTGTAAACCTTTTTGACGTTGTTTTTCTGCACTTGGGTAAGCGTAGACCCGCCTTTTCCCATCTCTTTCATCCATGGAGCATTGGGATTAAATTGTGCATTAACAAAGGCAATGTTGAGAATAGCTACAAGAAGTATTTTTTTGCTCATAGGAACATTGGGCTATTTGGAAAGTAAAGTAGACATTTTTTCACTTTTTTTAAGAGGATTTTCGTTAAAGAGAAATTATTTAGGAAAAGGTTGTGTCTTTAGGACCAATTATTTGGTATTCTATATGCTTTGAAAAAGGTACTTTTGTCTTTCGAACTTAAAAAAATGGGGGATTTCAAATCACTGCTCATCCTTTTTTTTCTGGGTCTCTTTGCCGCATCTTCCCAAATAGATTCTTTGTCTTCAAAGCAAAAGGATACTACCCAGCAGGTTGCCAAAAGCAGGAATACAACAGAAAGAGAAGTAAAAGAAATTACCATTGCCAATTACAAAAGGATTTCTTTTGACCGGGATACTACAATTATAGATACTTCCCTTACTATTCAAAAAGAGTACAAATACAATTATCTCCGAAAGGATGATTTTGAATTGATGCCGTTTTCTAATATTGGGCAACCCTACAATAGCTTAGGAGTAAACTTTGAAACATCGCATTTCTATCCCATTATTGGAGCACGTGGAAGGCATTTTGGGTATTTTGAAACAGAAGACGTCTCCTATTATAATGTAGCCACCCCGTTAACGGAACTTTTTTTTAAAACCACCCTGGAACAAGGACAGTTGTTAGATGCCTTGCTTACCTTTAATACTTCGGAGCGGCTTAATTTTTCAATAGCCTATATTGGTTTTCGTTCTTTGGGAAAATTTAGATTTGACCAGACAGAATCTTCCAGATTCAGAGCCACCTTTAACTACAGGACCAAAAATAATCGGTATTGGATAAGAGGGCATTATGCTGCTCAGGATCTGGATGGAGAAGAAAACGGGGGATTATTAAATAAGGAGGAACAATTTGAATCCGGAGATCCGGAGTTTTTAGATCGAGGTCGGGTTGATTTGGTGTTTGAAGACGCCCGCAATAGTGCTGTGGGAAAACGTTATTTCCTGGATCATCAGTTTAACCTGGTACGACCCAGGAAAGATTCGCTTAAAACACGTTCCACCTTAATTTCTATTGGACATCAATTTAACTACGAGACCCGGTTTTACCAGTTCAATCAAAATAGTGCAAATGCTGTTTTTGGCGAGGGGGTCTTTGAAAGCCCTATTGATGATAAGGCTTCATTACGTACTACCTTTAACCAGGTTTCGGCTAATTTCTCCAACAATACTCTGGGGCGGCTTTCCGGCAGTCTTAATCTTTACCAATATGATTATTCGTTCAGGAGTCTTTTGATTACACCGGAACAAACCATCCCTAACCAACTGGAAGGTGAAGAATTGGCGGTAGGAGGAGATTACTGGAATCGCATTGGGAAACTTACCGTAAAAGGAAAAGTGAGATTCAATCTTTCGGGAGATTTAACGGGAAGTCTGATTGATGCCACGGGCAGTTATGCTTTAAATGACAAGAACAGGATAGATGTTGGGGTGTACAGTTCGTCGCGGCTGCCCAACTTTAATTTTTTGTTGTATCAAAGCGACTACGAAAACTTCAATTGGTTTAATCTGGATAGCGATGGCAATATGTTCGAAAAAGAACAGATACAGTCCCTAAGTTTTGGTTTCGATTCCAAATGGCTGGGGCATATTTCTGCGAAATACACCAGATTAAGCAATTATGCCTACTTTGGATTGGATGAAGCTGCGATAAGTGAAGCAGAAGCCGCCTTGGATGGGGGCGATAGTATAGATGATACCTTAAACGCTTTTGTTCGCCCGTTTCAGGAGACTAACACAATCAACTACTTGAAAGTAAAATATAACAAGGAATTCAAGTGGCGAAAATGGGCATTGAACAATACGGTGATGTACCAGGAGGTGTCTCAGGATGCTGCAGTATTCAATGTGCCTCAATTGGTGACCAGAAATACGTTATATTTTTCGAGTGATATTTTTGATAAAGCAATGTTCCTGCAGACCGGGGTTACTTTAAAATATTTTTCAGCGTATAATATGAATGCCTACCACCCGCTTTTGTCAGAATTCTACGTTCAGAATAGGGAAGAATTAGGCGCGTTTCCGTTGATTGATGTATTTATCAATGCCAGAGTACGGCAGACTCGTATCTATTTCAAAGCGGAACATTTGAATACGGTATGGAGTCAGGAATTTAATTACTATTCCGCCCCTAATTATCCGTTTCGGGATTTTGTTATCCGTTTTGGATTGGTTTGGAACTTCTTTTCTTAATTGTGCTTCTGTGCTGTAAACCAAAGGATTGCAAAAAGCAGTCAAAAATCTTTTTAAAATAAGTAACTAAGTTTTGTAGGATCAAATAATCCTTTCTATATTTGCACCCGCTTTGCTATTAAGGCGAGGTTATAAGAGCGATAAAACGGGGGCTTTAGGGCTTTCTTTTTTTGTTTTTTTGAGAGAATAAGTTCATTGGGATATTGTAAAACGACAGCGTAGAACAGAAGAGAACCATTTTGCAGCTAAGGGGGACTCGTTAAGGTTATATC